>CAUPRM010000001.1:0-1039897 GCA_963513725.1 uncultured Limnohabitans sp.
CTCCGATGAGGTCTTCAGGTTTTTTGTAATCCGCCAGAAGGCGGTCTATGAGTTCGTTGCTTACGGTCATTTCTCTTCCTTTGAAGATGAAGGCAGTTTCCTGCCATTAGACCGTTTACACAAAATCTAGGACACGCCCGATTTGATTAGCTCTGATTACCGAGATGCGTTGAGCGTCAGTTCATTGCAGCCCAATGCCACATCAACACTTCTTGGGGCGGGTTACCAACTGACCTCTACGTGGAAAGTTACAGGAACTGTATCAACGGGTTTTCGAGCACCCTCTGCGACTGAAATTTCAAATAGTCCAAGCTTGAAGCAAGAAGAGTTCAAGTCGAAAGAAACGGGACTTGTTTATGCTGATCAACAGACCTTGGGTCGCATCGCCTATTTCCACACGATGACCCACAATTCCATTGACTGGTTTGAAGATGCGCAAGGGCAATGGGCAGTTAGGAATGCTGGTGAAGTTGAAAACAAAGGGGTTGATGCATCATTGAGGACCCGTTGGATGGGACATAGTGTCAAGCTTTCAGCGGTAACGCAAGATCCAAAAAACATCACGGGTGGATATGCGCCAGGACGTCGTGCAAAAAATTATGGGTCGATAGACATTTCCAAAGTCTTTCTTGACTATGAGCTGGGCGTCAAGTTGTTTGCAACTGGTGCAAGACCAAACTTTAACGAAGTGAACTCTGACATGCTTGCGGGTTATTCCATTTGGTCGTTTTATGCCAGTCGGAAAATTGATACCGATTGGACAGCCCGCGTTCGCTTGGAAAATGCGTTTGATCGTCATTACGTGATCGCGGGGGGGTACAACACCCCAGGTCGCGGCATCTACGCCACCTTGCAATACCAACCCAAGTAACTTGCATGCTTGATCTTCTTCCCCAACGCATCGTCTGCCTCACCGAGGAAACGACAGAGTGGCTGTACATGCTGGGGGAAGAGGCGCGCATTGTGGGTATCTCGGGTTACACCGTGCGCCCACGTCGTGCGCGTGATAAGAAGCCTAAAGTGAGCGCGTTTTTGAGCGCCAAGATTGACAAGATCTTGGCGCTCAAGCCCGATTGCGTATTTGGTTTTTCTGACTTACAGGCTGACATCGCGGCCTTGCTCATCCGTGCGGGTGTGCAGGTCACGGTGTTCAACCAACGCAGCGTGGATGAGATTTTTTCTGTGCTGTACCAAGTGGCTGCGATGGTCGGCCAAGCCGAACAAGGCCTGCAGCGTTTGCAGCAAATGCGTGCGCAGTTGGACGGTATTCAAAAGACGGCGGCCACATTCAAGCGCCGACCCAAGGTGTATTTTGAAGAGTGGGACGAGCCGCACATCAGCGCGATTCGTTGGGTGTCTGAGCTGATTGGCATTGCCGGTGGCGACGATTGTTTTCCTGAGTTGGCACAAATGTCTATGGGCAAAGACCGCATCATTGCGAGTGGCCAAACCATCGTGGACCGTGCGCCCGACATCATCATTGGTTCGCTGTGTGGCAAGAAGTTTCGCCCCGAAAAAGCAGCGGCACGCGAAGGCTGGCAAGGCGTGCCAGCCGTTCTAAATAACCAAATTTTTGAAATCAAATCGGCTGATATTTTGCAGCCAGGCCCTGCGGCACTGACCGATGGCGTGACGCAGTTGCATCGCATCTTCCAGCAGTGGGAGGCCACTTATGCGTAAGCGCTCGCCCAACGGGCGCATGGCCGTGTGGTGCGTGCGGTGGCTCCTGGCCGTCATCACCAGTTTCACCTGTCTCGCGCAAGCCGTGGTGCTCCGCGATGACCGCCAGATAGAGGTGACCATCGCGAAACCACCGCAACGCATCGTCAGCTTGTTACCTTCATTGACTGAGACCGTGTGTGCATTGGGCCAATGTCAAAAGCTGGTGGGTGTGGACCGTTATTCCAATTGGCCCGAGATCATTGCCAAGGTGCCGCGTATGGGCGGCGGGATCGACCCCAATATTGAAAGCGTGGTGGCCCTCAAGCCCGACTTGGTGTTGATGGCGACCTCGGCCCGTGGCGCTGAGCGGTTTGCCGCGTTGGGTTTGACGGTGCTCGCTTTAGAGCCTCGTTCGCATGCCGATGTGCAGCGCGTGATGCGCATCGTGGCGCAGGCTTTGGATGTGCCAGTGGCTGAGAGTGATCGCGTGTGGCGCCACATCGATGCAGCGGTGAATGCAGCAGCACAGTCCATCCCTGCGCAAGCCCAAGGCCAACGCGTGTACTTTGAAGTCAGTCGTGCGCCGTATGGCGCCAGTGAGTCGTCGTTCATCGGTGAGACGTTACAGCGTTTGGGTGCGCGCAACATCTTGCCTGCATCGCTCGGCCCCTTTCCCAAAATCAATCCTGAGTTTGTGGTGCGTGCGCAGCCTGACATCATCATGGTGGGCGACAGCAACTTTGCCGACATGGCCACGCGCCCTGGCTGGCAGAACATGCGGGCTATGCGCACACAGCGTGTGTGTCATTTCAAGTCGGAAGAATCCGATGTGTTGGTGCGCGCAGGCCCGCGTATGGCCGAGGCCGCACGCCTGATGGCCAAGTGTTTGACGGACAAAACCAATGACAAGCCGAAAGGCCAACCATGACAACGCACGGCACACGTTGGTCGCCTGTGTTGGTGGCGTTGGGCTTGTTGGTGTTGTGCGTGCTTGGCATTGCTCTGGGCAGCGCTGTGGGCAGTACAGGGTTTTAAAGCTGGTTCGCAGCCATGCACGACGACATCGCTTGGCAAATTGTGTGGGACATCCGTTTGCCACGCAGCGTAGGCGCTTGCGCCGCAGGTGCATTGCTGGGGCTTGCGGGCGCATTGGCGCAAGGCTTGTTTCGCAACCCTTTGGCTGACCCCTATTTGTTAGGCAGTGCATCGGGGGCCTCGCTGGGCGTGGCCGTGGCCTTGGCGCTATTTGGTGGCAACCCATTTGCCACCGAGTTTTTGGTCCGCCTAGGGTTAACAGGCGCCGCGTTTGTGGGCGCCGTGTTGGCCGTGATGCTCACCCTAGTGCTGGCGCGTGGTGTGCAACACACGCTGCGTTTGTTGTTGGCCGGCGTGATTGTGGGCGTGGTGTTGGGCGCGTTGGCGTCGCTCATCACCCTCATGCGTCCCGATGTGTTGCAAGGCATGCAAGGGTTTTTGTTGGGCTCGACCAGCTTCATCGGTTGGAATGCATGCGTGTTGATGCTGGGCGTGTTGCTGGTGTGCGTGGTGTTGGCCTTTGCGCTGAGTCGCGTGCTGGATGCTTTGAGCTTGGGTGAGTCCACCGCGTTGAGTTTGGGTTTACCGCTTGCCCCTGTGCGTGTGGCGCTGGTGTGTGTGTTGGCGTTGGCCACAGGTACAGCCGTGGCACAAACGGGTTTGGTGGCTTTTGTGGGTTTGGCTGCGCCGCACTTGGTGCGCTCTCTGGTGAAGACAAAACACAACTGGGTCGTGTTGTTGTCCGCCTTGATGGGCTGCGCGTTGTTGCTGGCAGCTGACCTGCTCGCCCGCATGCTGTTGTCGCCCCAAGAGATGCCCGTGGGCGTGCTCACTGCGGTGTTGGGCGGTGGTTATTTGCTCTGGCTGATGTACCGCAGTCAAAGTGCGCCCCATGGCGCAAGCGCAAGGACGGGGCAATGACGATGCAATGTAATAACCGTCAAAGCATGGCCGTTCAAAGAATAGCCATGCGCCTGCAGAATGTGTATGTCTCTCTGGCGAGGCAAGAGGTGTTGCATGGCGTGGACCTCTCGTTTACAGCAGGCCGTTGGACCAGCATCGTTGGCCCCAATGGTGCTGGCAAATCCACTTTGCTCAAGGTCATGGCGGGCTTGCTTCCCGTCCGTGGCCGCATCTTTTTGTTTGACCAAGAGTTGATGGCCATGGACCGCAAGCAGCGGGCGCAGCAACTGTCATGGTTAGGTCAAAACGAATCAACCTCTGACGACTTGCGTGTGTGGGATGTGGTCATGCTGGGCCGCATGCCGCACCAAGACTGGTTGGCAGCACCCAATGCCCATGACCATGCCGTGGTAGAAACCGCGTTGAAAGCGACACAAGCGTGGGATTGGCGCGAGCGTTCGATTGGCCAGCTCTCAGGCGGTGAACGTCAACGCGTGTTGCTGGCCCGTGCCATGGCCGTGCAAGCGCAAGTGATGTTGATGGACGAGCCACTTGCCAACTTAGACCCACCCCACCAAGTGGATTGGCTAGAGCAAGTGCGCTGTTTGACTGCGCAAAACACCACCGTCATCAGCGTGTTGCACGAGTTGGGCATGGCCCTGCATGCGGACGACATGGTGGTCATGCAAGCAGGCCGTGTGATGCACCAAGGCGCGTGTACAGATGCTGCCACACACCGCGCCGTCGAGGCCGTGTTTGACAAACGCATTGCCATTCATTCGCTGGATGGCCAGTGGGTGGCCCTGCCCAAGCTGTAATTAAAGCGCAACGACATGGACATTGAGCAACCCCCAGTGAACTACGCGCGTGTCACGCCGCAAGCCGATCGACGCGGCTTGCTCATCGTCAACACGGGCGACGGCAAAGGCAAAAGTACCGCAGCGTTCGGCTTGGCCTTGCGTGCGCATGGGCGTGGCAAAGCTGTCAAGATTTATCAGTTCATGAAAGTGCCCACGGCACGCTTTGGCGAGCACCGCATGTTTGAACAACTCGGTATTCCCGTCGAAGGCTTGGGCGACGGCTTTAGCTGGAAAAGCAAAGACCTCGAACACTCCGCACAGCTCGCGCGTGATGGCTGGCAAAAAGCCAAAGCTGCCATTTTGAGTGGTGATTTTTTTCTGGTGGTGTTGGATGAAATCACCTACCCACTCATTTACGGTTGGTTGCCTTTGGACGAGGTGCTGGCAACGCTGCGTGCAAGACCGATAGACGTGCATGTGTGCATGACCGGCAGACGTTGCCCGCCAGAGCTGATTGAGCTGGCCGAGACCGTGACTGAGATGACCAAAGTCAAACACGCCTTCAATGCAGGCATTCCCGCGCAACGCGGCATCGAAGACTAAATGGAAGACAAAAAGGATTTGCCATGACTGCCAAGTGTGTGATGGTGCTAGGCACTTCCAGTGGTGCTGGCAAAAGCTGGTTGGCCACGGCCTTGTGCCGCTGGTATGCGCGCCAAGGTTTGAAAGTGGCGCCGTTCAAAGCACAGAACATGAGCAACAACGCGCGCGTGGTGGCCTCGCACAACGGGCTGGGTGAAGTAGGGGCTGCCCAATACTTCCAAGCGCTAGCGGCCAAGGCCGAACCCGATGTGCGCATGAACCCTTTGCTGCTCAAACCCGAGGCCGACACGCACAGCCAAGTGGTCTTGCTGGGCGAGGTGGACAACGCGCTAACGAACACTCCCTGGCGTGGCCGTAGCGAAAAAGTGTGGCCACAAATCGCTGCATCGCTTGACGCTTTGCGTGCTGAGAATGACGTGGTGGTGATCGAAGGTGCAGGCTCTCCCGCCGAGATCAACCTCATGGCCAACGACATCGTCAACCTGCGCGTGGCGCGTCATGCCGATGCCCGCTGCTTGTTGGTGACCGACATCGACAAGGGCGGTGCGTTTGCCCACCTCTACGGCACATGGGCCTTGTTGCCACCCGAAGACCAAGCGCGCATCAGCGGCTTTGTGCTCAACAAGTTTCGCGGTGATGCGTCGTTGCTCGCGCCTGCGCCCGAGATGCTGCAAGACCTCACCGGTGTGCCCACGGTCGCGGTGCTGCCCATGTGGTGGCAGCACGGTTTGCCCGAAGAAGATGGCGTGTTTGATGATCGCAGTCGTGCCACGGGGACCGTCACCCGCACAGTGGCCGTCATCGCCTACCCACGCATCAGCAACTTGGATGAGTTTCAGCCGCTCAAAAACGTGCCTGGCCTGCGCTTGCTGTGGGCGCGTAGCCCTGCTGATCTGGCAGGCTTGCAGGCTGGCACAGACTGGGTCATCTTGCCTGGCTCTAAAAATACCAGTGGCGATTTGGCGTGGTTGCGCGCCCAAGGTTTAGACGCTGCGGTGGCTGAGCACGCGCAGCGCGGTGGCGCGGTGTTGGGCATTTGTGGCGG
This sequence comes from uncultured Limnohabitans sp., assembly GCA_963513725.1. Taxonomy (GTDB): domain Bacteria; phylum Pseudomonadota; class Gammaproteobacteria; order Burkholderiales; family Burkholderiaceae_C; genus Limnohabitans. The sequence goes on from CAUPRM010000001.1 coordinate 6,049, forward strand.
ATTGCAAATGTTGGGCGAAGCCTTGATTGACACGCACGGTATTGACGGCAATGCCCCCGGATTGGGGCTGTTGCCGCTGGTGACGGTGTTTGCCGAAGACAAAACCGTGTTGCGTACCGATGCGCTATTTACGCAAGTTCGGGGTGCTTGGGCCGCGTTGTCGGGCGTGTCCGTGCGTGGTTACGAAATCCACCATGGCCAAACCCAACAGCATGCAGCCATGGCTGCAGCAGGGCAGGTGGCGCATGAGGTGATGCCCGGTTTGTCGTGGCAAAACGAAGCTGGCAACGTCATGGGCTCGTACCTGCATGGTTTGTTTGAAGAGCCCGCCGTGTTGCACGCCTTGTTTGGCGCACAAACACCGACCCTAGAAACCGTGTTTGAGGGCTTGGCCGATTACCTCGACCAGCATGTGGCCCCCGAGGTGTTGCAGGGCTTGATCGCTTGAGCTTCTTAAATGAGGGGCGATGCGTCCGTGGCTAGGCCTTTGTTCGCCTGCGCATAGTGCGCACACAACAACGCGATCAACGATTGCGCGTAGCCGGGCAGGGCCGCTTGGTCGCGTGTGAGGATGTAGCGCTCACGCACGCTCCATGGGTCACTGAGTTCCACCAAGGCCAAGTTCATGGCATCTTGGTTACGCCTAGCGGCTGATTCGGGCACGATGCCGACTCCTACACCCGCCCCAATCATGCGGCACATGGCATCAAAACTGGAGAGCTGAATGCGCAGCTTCAGGGGCTTGCCCAAACGCTCGGTCACTTGGCTCAAGAAGGTTTGCAAGGTGCTGCCGTGGTGCATGCCCACTGCGTCTTCGTCGAGGGTGTCTACAAACGCCACTTTTTGGCGCTGCGCCAGTGGGTGATTTTTGGCGGTGGCCAGTACCAAGCGGTCGGTGCTGAAGTGCAGGCTTTGCAAGCCCAGCGTGTCCACTTGGCCCGCCACGATGCCAATGTCTGCCCGCCCATCTTGCACGCCGCGCGCAATGTCAGCGTTCGGTTTTTCTTGAAGGTCGATGTTGACCTTGGGGTTATCGGCCAAAAACTCTGGCAAGATTTCAGGCAAGAAATCGGTCACTGCGGTGGTGTTGGCAAACACCCGCAAATGACCGCGCAAACCCCCACCGTATTCTTGTAAATCGCCGCGCATTTGGTCGACTTGGCGCAGCATCAAACGGGCGTGGTGCAAAAACGCTTGTCCCGGTGGCGACAGGCGTACGCCGCGTGCTTCTCGGTACAAAAGCGGCAAGTCGGTTTGGGCTTCGAGTGCTTTGATACGCGCACTGGCTGCGGCCAGAGACAGGTGCTGTTTGGCGGCCGCCTTGGTCAGGCTGCCTTCGTCGGCGGCCCATACAAAAAGCCGCAGGTCGTTGAGGTCGAAATGCATGGTCTGATGTTAATGCGCTTGAACGCGAGCCTTCGGTAAAACAAAAGGCTGGGTCAGGAAATGACCGATTGTGTTCACTTGGCAAACCGCCGATCATGCGCCAACTTATTTTGGAGATGCAGATGATCAACCCTTTATCTAGGTCACGTCGCATGGCTTTGCGTGCGCTTTGTGCTGCCAGCTTGTGTGTGGCGGCTGGCGCTGCCGTGGCGCAGTCGGCTTACCCCAGTCGCCCGATTTTGATGATCGTTCCTCAAACGGCGGGTGGTACCAACGACATCGTGGGCCGCGTGGTGAGTCAAAAACTCTCCGAGGTGCTGGGCTCGCCTGTGGCGGTGGAAAACCGTCCCGGCGCAGGCGGCAACATCGGCACGCAGTTTGCGGCTAAGTCGGCCAAAGATGGTTACACCTTGCTGATGACCATCAGCAGCAGCCAAGCCATCAACCCTGCGTTGTACAAAAACCCGGGCTTCGATCCTGTCAAAGATTTCAAACCCATCGCTTTGATTGGCGCGGTGCCCAATGTGTTGTTGGCCAACGCCGACTTTCCCGCCAAGTCGATGAAAGAGCTCATCGCCATGGCCAAAGCCAAACCTGGTCAGTACCAATACGCCTCGGCGGGCAACGGCACTTTGAACCATTTGTTGGGCGAAATGCTCAACAGCATGGCGGGCATCGACTTGCAGCATGTGCCCTACAAAGGCGTGGCACCGGCGCTCAACGATGTGCTGGGCGGTCAGTTGCCGCTGGTGTTTGCCAGCTTGCCGTCTTCGCTGGCGCACATCAAATCGGGCAAGCTCAAGCCTCTGGCCGTTAGCAGCCCCAAGCGTTCGCCCGCTTTGCCCGATGTGCCCGCTTTGTCTGAAGTGGTACCGGGCTATACGGGCACTTTGTGGATTGGCCTCTTTGCGCCCGCAGGCGTACCCGCTGATGTGCAGGCCAAGCTGCAAGACGCCATGGGCAAAACTTTGTCGGCCAAAGACCTGCGCGACAAGTTGGAGTTGCAAGGCGTTGAAATGGCGGCACCCACCACGCCTGAACAATTCGCCACCTTGTTGAATGAAGACATCGCGCGCTGGGCGCAGATTGTCAAAACCTCTGGCGCCTCGATTGACTGAGCCATGACCACCCACCTCGACCCCCAAACCCTCGCGCACTTGCAAACCTGGCAAGGTCGCAGCGAAACCCTTGAAGACCTCATCACGCCTGCACCTTTGCGCGCCTTGAGCGCCACGCTCGACCGCGATGACCCGCTGCCGGTTGCAGGCACCGCCTTGCCTGCGCTGTGGCATTGGTTGTTCTTCTTGCCGCATCACCGCCAAAGCGAAATCGGCCCCGATGGCCATGCCAAGCGTGGCGGCTTTTTGCCACCCGTACCGCTGCCGCGTCGCATGTGGGCGGGTGGGCGTTTGCAATGGCATGCGCCTTTGAACGTGGGCGATGTGGTCAAGCGCGTCTCCACCATCCAATCGGTCACCCACAAATCGGGCCGCACGGGCGATTTGTTGTTTGTGCTCGTCAAGCACGAGGTGCACAACGCGCAAGGCCTGTGCCTCACGGAAGAGCACGACATCGTGTATCGCCCCGCAGCCCAGCCGGGCGACCCCGTGCCAGCACCCACGGCGGCAGCCAGCCTGGTCGAACAGGGGGATGCGGCTGATGAAGGCCAGGCCACGGCTGCGTTGTGGCAACGCGACATCGCCCCCGATGACGTGCTGTTGTTTCGCTATTCCGCGCTCACCTTCAATGGCCACCGCATTCACTACGACCGCAAATACGTCACCGACATTGAGGGCTATCCCGGCCTCATCGTGCATGGCCCGTTGATCGCCACTTTGTTGGTAGACCTCGTGCGCCGCCACACCGATCGTCCGATCAAGCGCTTTGAATTCAAAGCCTTGCGTCCCACGTTTGAGTGCGGTGACCAACGCATCTTGCGTGTCAACGGTCAACCGCAAGCCGACGGCAACCATGTGCGCCTTTGGGCGCAAGACCACGAAGGCTGGCTCACCATGCAAGCCACGGCCGAGCTCGGCTGATTCCTTTTTTCAAAAGAAGTTTTTATGTTGCACACCCCCGACCAATACCAAGACATTCGCGACGCCGTGCGCGACCTCTGCGCCCAGTTTCCTGACGAGTACCACCGCAAGATCGACGAAGCACGAGGCTACCCCGAAGCGTTTGTCGATGCGCTCACCAAGGCCGGCTGGATGGCCGCACTCATTCCGCAAGAATACGGCGGCTCGGGCCTGTCCATGGCCGAAGCCTCGGTCATCATGGAAGAGATCAACCGCTCGGGCGGCAACTCCGGCGCCTGCCACGGCCAGATGTACGTGATGAACGCCATCGTGCGCAGCGGCTCGCAAGCGCAAAAAGACAAGTTCCTGCCCAAGATCGCCACGGGCGAGTTGCGCATTCAGTCTATGGGCGTGACCGAGCCGACCACCGGCAGCGACACCACCCAACTCAAAACCACCGCCGTCAAAAAAGATGGCTGCTGGGTCATCAACGGCCAGAAGGTCTGGATCTCACGCATTCAGCACAGCGACCTGATGATTTTGCTGGCGCGCACCACGCCCGCCGATCAGGTGAAAAAACGTTCCGAAGGACTGTCTTGTTTCTTGATTGATTTGAAAACAGCGATTGGCAACGGCCTGACCGTGCGCCCGATCTTGAACATGGTCAACCACGAAACCAACGAGCTGTTTTTTGACAACCTCGAAATCCCCGAAGACGCGCTGCTGGGCGAAGAGGGCAAGGGCTTCAAGACCTTGCTCGATGGCCTGAACGCCGAGCGCACCTTGATCGCGGCCGAGTGCATTGGCGACGGCTACTGGTTCATCGACCGTGCCAGCAAATACGCCAGCGAGCGCGTGGTGTTTGGTCGCCCCATCGGCCAGAACCAGGGCGTGCAGTTCCCGATTGCCGACGCCTTCATCGAACTCGAAGCCGCCAACCTCATGCGCTGGAAGGCCTGCGAAAAAATCGATGCCTTACAAAACGCCGGTGCCGAAGCCAACATGGCCAAGTACTTGGCGGCCAAGGCCAGCTGGGAAGCGGCCAACGTTTGTTTGCAAACGCACGGTGGCTTCGGCTTTGCCTGCGAGTACGACATCGAGCGCAAGTTCCGCGAGACGCGTTTGTACCAAGTGGCCCCGATCTCGACCAACATGATCTTTTCTTATGTCGCCGAGCATTTGCTGGGCCTGCCAAGGTCGTTCTGATGACACACGCTGCTTCAACTTCCGCATCACCGTCTGCTGCAAATCCAAACGTGCGTCCGCTCGATCACATCACCGTCGTGTCTTTAGAGCACGCCATTGCCGCGCCGTTTTGTACGCGTCAATTGGCCGACTTGGGCGCCCGCGTCATCAAGGTGGAACGCCCCGGTGCGGGCGATTTTGCGCGTGCTTATGACCAGCGCGCCAAGGGCCAGTCTTCACACTTTGTGTGGGTCAACCGCTCCAAAGAAAGCTTGGCGCTGGACCTGAAAGACCCGCAAGATCTGGCCGTGCTCAAACAGCTCATCGCCAAGGCCGATGTGTTGGTGCAAAACCTCGCACCCGGTGCCACGGGCCGCATGGGCTTGGATGCCGCCACCTTGCGCGCCGAGAACCCACTCCTCATCGTGTGTGACATTTCGGGCTACGGCAACGACGGTCCGTACCGCGACAAAAAAGCCTACGACTTGCTCATCCAAAGCGAAGCTGGGTTTTTGAGCATCACCGGCACGCCCGATCAACCGAGCAAAAGCGGCAACTCGATTGCCGACATCGCTGCGGGCATGTACGCCTACACCAACATCTTGTCGGCGTTGATTCAGCGCGACAAAACAGGCGAGGGCTCGCACATCGATGTGTCCATGCTCGAAGCCTTGGGCGAGTGGATGGGTTACCCCATGTACTACGCGATGGACAACGCTTCGCCCCCGCCACGCAGTGCCGCTGCGCACGCCACCATTTACCCGTATGGCCCCTTCGCTGCGGGCGATGGCGGCACGGTGATGTTGGGGCTGCAAAACGAGCGCGAGTGGGTGCAGTTTTGCCAACATGTGTTGCAGCAACCCGCGCTGGCCACCGACGCACGTTTTGACAGCAATGCCCGTCGCAACGCCAACCGCAACGCGTTGGAAAAAATCATCCTCGACACCTTTGCCGCGTTGACGGCTGAGCAAGTGATTGCGCGTTTGGATGTGGCGCAAATCGCCAATGCCCGAATGAACACCATGGCTGAGCTGTGGGCCCACCCGCAACTCCAAGCACGTGATCGCTGGACCTCGGTCGACTCGCCTGCGGGCGACTTACCTGCTTTGCTGCCACCGGGCAAACAAAGCGCGTTTGATTACCGCATGGGTGCCATTCCCAAAGTGGGTGAGCACACCGACGCTATTTTGAAAGAACTGGGAGTTCAACGATGAATGCCATTTCCACAACCGTGCCCTCCAGCGCCACCGCCACGCTCGCTGCCTTTGCTGCGAACCTCAAGACCGCCGACATTCCTGAGCATGTGCTGCGCAAAACCGAAGACCTGTGGGTCGATTGGTTCGGCTCAGCCATTGCAGGCCACGGCTCGCGCCCCGTCGAAACCTTGACCAAGTTCGCCTTGAGCATGGGCCCCGCATCCGGCCCCAGCGAGGTGTTCACCAACCGCAGCACCACCAGCCCCTATTGGGCCGCGATGGCCAACGCTGCCGCATCGCATGTGGCCGAGCAAGATGATGTGCACAACGGCTCTGTGTTTCACCCAGCCACGGTGGTGTTCTCGCCCGTGTTGGCTGTCGCGCAAGCCTTAGGGGCTACCGGCGCACAACTCATCACCGCGGCCGTGGCGGGTTACGAGGTGGGCATTCGTGTGGGCGAGTTTTTGGGGCGCTCGCATTACCGCGTGTTTCACACCACAGGCACGGCGGGCACCTTGGCCGCAGCAGCTGCTGTCGGGCATTTGCTGGGCTTGAATGCCACACAGATGCAGCACGCGTTTGGCTCCGCAGGTACGCAGTCCGCAGGCTTGTGGGAGTTCTTGCGCACCGCGGCCGATTCCAAGCAATTGCACACGGCCCACGCGGCGGGCGCGGGTTTGATGGCGGCTTATTTGGCCAAAGACAACTTCACCGGTGCCGCACAAATTTTGGAAGGCCCACAAGGCATGGCCGCAGGCATGTCCAGCGATGCCGATGTGCGCAAACTCACCGATGGTTTGGGCACCCGTTGGGCCACGGCGGAAACGTCGTTCAAGTACCACGCCTCGTGCCGCCACACGCACCCTGCGGCCGACGCCTTGCTCAAGGTCATGCAAGACCACCAACTCCAAATTGCCGACTTGGCCCGCGTGGTGACCCATGTGCACCAAGGGGCGATCGATGTGTTGGGCCCCGTCACCCACCCCAGCACCGTGCACCAAAGCAAGTTCAGCATGGGCACCGTGTTGGCCTTGGTCGCACGGTTTGAGCATGCGGGCTTGAGCGAGTTCGACCAGTATTTCAAAGACGACATCACCCAAGCCTTGCGCGACAAAGTGGAGATGGTGTTGGACGACGAGGTGGACACCGCATACCCGCAGCGTTGGATTGGCAAGGTCACGGTTTACACGGTGGATGGTCGTGTGCTGAATGGTCGTGTGGATGAGCCCAAGGGTGACCCTGGCAACACCTTGAGTCGTGACGAAATCACGGCCAAAGCGCTACGCCTCGCCGCCCACAGCGGCGGTGCAACGCCCGATGAAATGGCTGCCGCTGTGGCCCAGCTTTGGCAAGTCATGCAGTGGCCGAGCGTTCAGCGTGTGCTGCCCTTGCACGCTTGAGCGTGTCTAAGTTTGGTCGCCCACCTTATGTCTAACCTTCACCCCTTAGCCCGCGCCTGCACATTTCTATTTGTGCCAGGCCACCGCCCCGACCGTTTTGACAAGGCCTTGACGAGCGGCGCCGATGCCGTGATTCTGGATCTGGAAGATGCCGTGCCTTTGCCTGACAAAGCCAAGGCGCGTGAGGCCATTGGTCTGGCTTGGCACGCATGGTCTGCCGCGCAACGGGCGCGCGTGCTGATTCGCATCAATGCCCTCAGTGGCACGGAGGCAACCGCTGATTTGGCTTGGTTGGGCACGCTCGACGGTTTGAGTGCCGTGATGGTGCCCAAAGCTGAATCGCTGGCAGAGCTCCAGCGCGTGGCGCAAGTTGGCTCGGCCCAGATGCAGCTCATTCCTTTGATTGAAACAGCGCAAGGGGTGCAGACCCTTGACGTGCTGGCGCGTGCGCCACAGGTCTTGCGCTTGGCTTTGGGTCATTTGGATTTGCAAGCCGACCTCGGCATGGCCTGTGAGGCCGATGAGGCAGAGTTGGGCCCTGTGCGCTTTCAGTTGGTCTTGGCCTCGCGCTGTGCCGGTTTGCCGCCGCCCATTGATGGGGTGAGCACGAGTACACAAGACATGACCCTGGTGCAAGCCGATGCTGCGCGCAGCCGTCGGTTTGGTTTTTTTGCAAAGTTGTGCATTCATCCCGCGCAACTGCCTCCGGTGCGCCAAGCGTTCACCCCCACGGCCGCTCAGCAAGATTGGGCCCATCGCGTGTTGGCTGCAGAAGTGGCCGCAGGAGGAGGGGCGTTCAGTGTGGACGGCAAGATGGTCGATCCGCCTGTGTTGCGGCTGGCTCGGCAAATTTTGTCGCAGGCATGACAGCACGGGTTATCAAGGATTCACAGTGATAAGTGTCGTCAGCGATGATGTGCGCTGCTATTTTTAAAACGGAGATAACGATGAAACGACAACTGAAAACTTTGCTGCTGGCCTGCGCTGTGGCGTGTGGCGTGGTGAATGGTGCAGCGAATGCCCAAGCCCCTGCATTCCCCGACAAGCCCATTGTTTTGGTGGTGCCTTTTGCAGCCGGCGGCCCTACCGACGTGGTGGCGCGCATGATCGCCATTCCCATGGGCAAGTCTTTGGGACAAACCGTGTTGGTCGAAAACACAGTGGGCGCAGGTGGCACCATTGCTGCCACGCGTGTGGCGCGTGCTGCACCCAATGGCCACACGATCTTCATTCACCACATGGGTATGGCCACAGCGCCTGCTTTGTACAAAAAATTGTCGTTCGATCCGCTGAAAGACTTTGAATACATCGGTCAGGTGGTGGATGTGCCCATGACCATGTTGGCGCGCAAAGACTTTCCGGCCAACAACTTTGCAGAGCTGCAAACCTACATCAAGGCCAACAAAGAGAAGGTATCCTTGGCCAACGCGGGTTTAGGCGCTGTGTCTCATTTGTGTGGTTTGTTGTTCATGACCGCCATGGAGACCGACCTCAACACCATTCCCTACAAAGGCACCGGCCCCGCGATGAACGACTTGCTGGGCGGTCAGGTGGATTTGTTGTGCGACCAAACCACGCAAACCGTGCCGTTGATCAAAGAGGCACGCGTCAAGGTCTACGGTGTCACCACGCTCAAGCGTTTGAGTGCCTTGCCTAACGTGCCGACGCTGGATGAACAAGGCTTGAAGGGCTTTGAAGTCAAGGTCTGGCACGGCATGTACGCGCCCAAAGACACACCTGCTGCGGTGATCGACAAGATCAACGTGGCGCTGCGTGCGGCTTTGCAAGACCCGATGGTCAAGCAACGTTTGGCAGATTTGAGCTCTGACGTGCCGCCCATGGACAAAATCACGCCTGCTGGTTTGAAGACGCACTTGGAGGCGGAAATCAAGAAGTGGGGCCCCGTGATTCGCAAGGCCGGTATTTACGCGGACTGATCATTCATCACTCCCCCAGAAGAAAGGTCACCTTGCGTGGCCTTTTTTCATGGATGTGTGGTTTTTAAAACGGGCAAGTAAGTTTCGTTTAGAGAAACTGATTTACCAATGTTAAACTTTTGAACATCAAAAATGCGCCGCCCAACCAGGAGACAAGCGCCATGGGTTCCTACACCTATCCAAAATTTAAATACGTCGCCCCCACCGACTTGATGACGCAACCGCCGCAGCGCAGGCCCCTCATCGTCATTGGCGCAGGGCCTGTGGGTTTGTCTGCGGCCATTGATGCGCGCTTGCAAGGTTTAGAGGTCTTGCTGTTCGATGAAGACGATTCCGTTTCCGTGGGCTCGCGTGCCGTGTGTTATGCCAAGCGCACCTTAGAAATTTTGGATCGTTTGGGGGTGGGCCAGCCCTTGTGCGAAAAAGGTGTGAGCTGGAACATCGGTCGCACCTTCAGGCAGCAAGAAGAGGTCTACCAATTCAACTTGGTGCCCGACCCCGGTCACAAGCGCCCAGGCATGATCAACCTGCAGCAGTACTACTTGGAAGAAGCCTTGGTCAACCGTGCCCTTGAGCTGGGCGTGGACATTCGTTGGAAATGCCAAGTGGCGGGCGTCACCTCGCATGACGATAACGCGTCTGTGCGCGTGTCTTCCCCCGATGGCGATTTCGATGTGGAAGCCGATTGGCTGGTTGTGGGCGATGGGGCACGCAGCCCCGTGCGCCGCATGCTGGGCTTGGACATCGAAGGCCATGTGTTCAAAGACCGCTTCTTGATCGCCGACGTGGTGATGAAAGCGGAGTTTCCTGCAGAGCGTTGGTTTTGGTTTGACCCGCCGTTTCACCCCGGCCAGAGCGTGCTCTTGCACAAGCAGGCTGACAACGTGTGGCGCATTGACTTTCAACTCGGCTGGGACGCTGACCCCGAAGAAGAGAAAAAGCCCGAGCGTGTGCTGCCCCGTTTGCAAGCCATGTTGGGCGACGAGCGTCCGTTTGAGTTGGAGTGGGTCAGCATCTACACCTTTCAGTGCCGGCGCATGAAAGACTTTCGCCACAAGCGCTTGCTGTTTGTGGGTGATTCGGCGCATCAGGTGTCGCCGTTCGGTGCACGCGGCGCGAACTCTGGTATTCAAGATGCCGATGGTTTGATGTGGAAGCTGGCCTTGGTGTTGCGTGGACAGGCGCCGCAAGCGTTGCTCGACACGTACAACACCGAGCGTGGTTTTGCGGCCGATGAAAACATCTTGAACTCCACCCGTTCGACCGATTTCTTGACGCCTAAAACGGCCACTAGTCGCGTGTTTCGTGATGCGGCCTTGTCGTTGGCGCGGCATCATCCGTTTGCGCGCAAGTTGGTCAACTCGGGTCGCTTGTCCGTGCCGAGTTTTATCACCGAGTCGGTGCTCAACACGCCCGATACGGATGCGTTTGAGGGCACCATGTTGCCTGGCGCGCCGATGGACGATGCGCCCATTCACATCCATGGCCAAGACGCTTGGTTGCTCGACCAAATGGGCCACCGATTTCAATGTTTGGTGTTTGTCGATGAGGTGAGCCAGCTCGTCGCGGCGACACGTCAAGCCTTGATCGCCTTGGCAGATGGGCCTGTGCCTGTCCATGCCGCGGTGGTCAGCCGCCACGCTGGCGCGATCGATGGGTTGCCTGTTTATGTGGACACGCAAGGCTTGTTTGCCAAGCGCTACGACGCGCAAGTGGGCAGCGTGTGGTTGTTACGCCCCGATCAACATGTGTGCGCACGCTGGCGCCACTTCAACCCAGCGCAGCTGCAGGCCGCGTTGGCATTGGCCACTTGCAATGTTTGAGCACAAGGCACACCCCATGAATCATCTCAATTTAGCCCCGAATTTCAACGAGTCAGGCAAACGCTACTTTCGTGACTTCACACCGGGTGACGACTTTTACCAAGCCTTGATTGACACCCACCGCGAGCTCAGCGATGCCCAAAGCGCCTTGGTGAACGCCAAACTCATCTTGCTGCTGGCTAACCATGTGGGCGACATGCAGGTGCTGCGAGAAGCTTTGGCTTTGGCACGCACTGACGTCACCCAAGAACCCAAGTTGTAACTGGAGATTCGCCATGAAAATCGATCGCATTCACCACGTCGCTTACCGCTGCAAAGACGCCAAAGAAACCGTCGAGTGGTACGTCAAGCACCTGAACATGAACTTCGTGCTCGCCATTGCCGAAGACTTGGTGCCCAGCACCAAAGCGCCAGACCCGTACATGCATGTGTTTTTAGACGCGGGGCAGGGCAACGTGTTGGCGTTTTTTGAATTGCCCACCGCACCGGCGATGGGGCGCGACACCAACACGCCGGAGTGGGTGCAGCACATCGCCTTTAAGGTGGATAGCATGGCGGCTTTGGAGGCGGCCAAGGCCCGCTTGCAAGCGGGTGGTGTGGAGGTGTTGGGCATCACGGACCACGCCATCTTCAAATCGATTTACTTCTTTGACCCCAACGGCCACCGCTTAGAGTTGGCCTGCGATGTGGGCACGCCCGAGATGTACGAAAAGCTCGACGCCGTGAAATGGGAGATGCTCGAAGAATGGAGCCAAACCAAACAAGCACCCAAGCATGCAGCGTGGATGCACGAGAAAGAATTTCACTGATCAGGGCTTGGGTGTTTTGGGTTTGAAGCTGCAAAACTCAGACACACCACATTGCCAACACAGCGGCTTGCGCGCTTGGCACACATAGCGCCCATGCAAGATGAGCCAGTGGTGTGCATCGACCAAGTACTGTGGCGGGATGCGCTTCATCAGTTGCATTTCCACCGCCAGCGGCGTTTTGCCAGGCGCCAAGCCTGTGCGGTTGCCCACGCGAAAAATGTGCGTGTCCACCGCCATGGTGGGTTCGCCAAAGGCCACGTTCAGCACCACGTTGGCCGTTTTTCGACCCACGCCAGGCAGGGCTTCGAGCGCGTCGCGTGTGCGCGGAACGATGCCTTGGTGTTGTTCCACCAAGATGCGGCAGGTCTGCATCAGGTGTTTGGCTTTGCTGTGGTACAGGCCGATTGTTTTGATGTAATTTTCTAAACCATCGAGGCCCAAATCCAAAATTTGCTGCGGCGTGTTGGCCACCGCAAACAGCTTGCGCGTGGCCTTGTTCACCCCCACGTCGGTGGCTTGTGCGCTGAGCAACACAGCGCTGAGTAACTCGAACACGCTGGTATATTCCAACTCGGTATTGGGCTGCGGATTGGCTGCTTTCAGCGTCGCAAAAAAAGGCTCAATGTGCTGTGTTTTCATACGACCATTATTCCCCACCATGCAATACGCCGACCGCCTCAACAACGTTGAAACCTCCGCCATTCGTGAATTGTTCAAACTGCTGGGCAAGCCCGGCATCATCAGCTTTGCGGGCGGCTTTCCCGACAGCGCCATGTTTGATGTGGAAGGCATTCGCGAAGCCAGCAGCCGCGCCTTGACCGAAGAGCCGGGTGCTGCTTTGCAATACGGTGCAACCGAGGGCTACAACCCGCTGCGTGAACAACTCGCGGCCTTCATGGCCAGCAAGGGCGTGAAGGGTTTGTCTGCCGATGGATTGATCGTCACCACCGGTAGCCAGCAAGCGCTGGACCTGATTGCCAAAACCTTGCTCAACCCCAATGACGTGGCCTTGGTTGAAGGCCCCACGTTTTTGGCCACCATCCAGTGCTTCCGTTTGTACGGCCCGCAAGTGGTGGGCGTGCCCATCGACGCGCACGGTGTGCAAGTCGACAAGCTCGAAGAAATGATGGTGCAACACAAGCCCAAGCTGGTGTACCTCATTCCTACGTTTGGCAACCCGAGTGGTGCCACGCTGAGCCTTGAGCGCCGCTTGCGTGTGCTCGAACTCGCCGTGAAATACAAAACCGTGGTGGTGGAAGACGACCCCTATGGCGACCTGTACTTTGGCGAAGCGCCGCCACCGTCGTTGCTCGCGTTGAGCGACCAAGTACCGGGCAGCCGCGAGTGGCTAATTCATTGCGGCTCGCTCAGCAAAGTGTTGTCGCCTGGCCTGCGCGTGGGCTGGATGATTGCCCCGCCAGAACTCTTGGCTCGCGCCACCATGTGCAAACAATTCAGCGATGCCCACACTTCCACCTTTGCGCAAGCCACGGCTGCCCACTACCTCAAAGCAGGCCGCATGCCCGCCACCTTGGCGCATGTGCGCAGCGTCTATGCCGAGCGCGCCCAAGCCATGGGTGACGCCTTGAAGCGTGAACTGGGCGATGCCTTGACCTTCACTCAACCACAAGGCGGCTTGTTCTTCTGGGCCAACCTCACCGGCGCAGGCGGCAAAGTGAAAGACGGTGCTGAACTGGCCAAACGTGCGATTGAAAAAGGCGTGGCCTTTGTGCCGGGCGCACCGTTCTTTGCCAACAACCCAGACACGACAGCGATTCGTTTGAGCTTTGCCACGGCGGATGTGGAGAAGATCAAAGAAGGCATTGCCCGCTTGGGGCAGGCGTTATAAGGCGGCTCAACACATCAAAGAATGAGCAGAACTTGGACCGACTGACGCGTGCGTGAGGCGTTGAAACGCAAAAAGGGGCACCCTGTAGGTGCCCCAAATTAAACTGACGTTCTCGTCTTATTTGGCTTTACGTGCCTTGTCCACGGCTGCGAACATCTCGCCGACGATGGGGCCAAGTTCGGTGGTGTATTTGTCAACCACAGGCTTCGAGCGCTCGCGCAATTTGGCGATTTCTTCGGGTGGCAGTTCAAACACGGTCATGCCTTTGCGTTTGATTTCAACCAGCACCTTGGCGGCTTCTTCGCGTGCAATCTTGCGTTGGTACACGGCTGTTTCTTGTGCGCTTTCACGCATCAGTTTTTGCTCGGCCGGTGTCAGCTTGTCCCAGAACTTCTTGCTCACCACCACAGCTTGTGGGGTGTACATGTGGTTGGTGATGGTGAGGTACTTGGACACTTCATCGAACTTGCTGTCCAAGATGTTCAACAAGGGGTTGGTCATGCCGTCAATCGCACCTTGCTCCAACGCGGTGTAGGTTTCGGTGAAGGCCATAGGCACAGGTGATGCACCCAAAGACTTCATGAACTCCACATAGATAGGCGTAGGAATGACGCGCATCTTCATGCCTTTGAAGTCATCGGCTTTGGCGATGGGCTTTTTGCCGGTGTGCACTTGGCGAAAGCCCAAGTCCCAATAGGCCAAACCGACCAAGCCTTTGTCTTGCAGCTTGTCCAACAGCTTTTGACCGACAGGACCGTCAGACACAGCGTCAGCTTCTTTGGTGTTGTTGAACAGAAATGGGAAGTCGAAGATGGCCATTTCTTTGGCCACGCCCGCCAACAAGCTGGCATTCATCACAGTCATCTCAACGGTGCCGCCTTGCATAGCAGAGACGGTTTGCAGGTCTGGGCCCAAAGCGCCGCCTGGGAAAGCTTGCACTTTGAACTTGCCGTTGGTTTTCTTAGCCATCAACTCAGCGAACTTCTCCACGCCTTGCACTTGGGGGTGGCCCTTGTTGCTGGCCGAGGGAAACTTGACGGTACGCGCTTCAAAGTCAGCTGCTTGCGCCAAGCCTGTGGATGCGAGTGCTGCAGTCAAGAGCGACAACGAGAGGACGCGACGTAATGGGTTCATGGAGTGTCTCCGTGGAGGTTAAAAGAAAGGTGCCTGACTTGGATCGAACGCCCGCTTGCGCATCGGTTCGTCATGGGTACGGACTGTATTTGTCTGCCGTGCTGTTTGGGAGGCCTGTCCAATGTCTATTGACCGAATATCGGACAATCTTGTCCGAAAGGCGGTGAAAACTATGGATTTCCCTAATGCATCTGCGCTCGTCTCTAAAACCAGCAGCAAAGAGTTCCCCATCGACCCCGGTGATTTGATTGCGGGCGTCGGGCGAGTTTTGGCCGTTGTGGAGGCGTTCAACGACGAATACGGTCGCATGACGGTCACGCAGGTGGCCGAAAGAACGGGCATTCCGCGCACGGCGGCGAGGCGTTATTTGCTCAATCTTTGTCACTTTGGCTATGGCGATACAGACGGCAAGTTCTACTGGCTCACACCCCGCGTTTTAAGGCTGGGGCAGGGCTATTTGGATGGCGCACGCTTGCCGCGGTTGGTGCAACCCTTCATTCAACGGTTGGCCATGTCCTCGGGTGAGACGGTCAACGTGTCTGTGTTGGATGGCCATGACATCGTGTACGTGGCCCGAAGCAACAGCCCTCGCGTGGTGTCGATCGGTTTTTATGCGGGGGCGCGTGTGCCCGCGCATGTGGTGGGGCCGGGGCCCACGATTTTGTCGACGCTGAGTGATGCCGATGTGAAAGCTTGGATTGCGGCGCACGAGTTCGCAACGTTCAACAGCAACGCGGTTTTGACGCCCAAGACGTTTGAAAAAATGGTGTTGATTGCGCGCAAGAACAACTATTGCATTTCCGTGGGCAATTTGGACCAAGGACTCATGGGCGTTGCCGTGCCGTTGAGAGACCGACACGGAGAATGCAAAGCCGCTTTGAGCATGACCCTTCAATCGTCGATCTGGAATGAGGCACTGATTGTGGAGAAGTTACTCCCCCTGATCATCGAAACGTCACAAGTGCTGAGAGCGTTGATTTGAGGAATGGCCCATAGGGCCTATGCCTCACTCAGCCCGTTACCGCTTGATAAGCCGAAGCGTCCATCAAACTGTCTAACTCAGCCGCGTTGCTGAGCTTCACCTTGTAAAACCACCCCGCACCTTCAGGGTCGCTGTTGGCCAACGAGGGGTCTGCGCGCAGGGCTTCGTTGGTTTCCAAAATTTCCACACTCGCGGGCATGTGCACATCGGCAGCGGCTTTGACCGACTCGACCACACCAGCCACGGTGCCTTGTGCGAAGGTTTTGCCGACTTCTGCGAAGTCCACAAACACGATGTCGCCCAGCGTGTCTTGTGCGTGTTGGGTGATGCCCACCAAAGCGGTGTCGCCTTCGAGGCGCACCCAAGTGTGTTCTGCGTGATATTTGTTCATAGTCTTTACATGCCGCTGTAGTTGGGGCCGCCACCGCCTTCAGGCGTGACCCACACGATGTTTTGTGTGGGGTCTTTGATGTCGCAGGTCTTGCAGTGCACGCAGTTTTGCGCGTTGATTTGCAAGCGGTCGGTGTTGTCGTCGTTCTTGACAAACTCGTACACACCAGCAGGGCAATAGCGGCTTTCGGGGCCTGCAAATTTGGCGAGGTTGATGTTTACCGGCACAGACGCGTCTTTGAGCGTCAAGTGCGCGGGTTGGTTTTCTTCGTGGTTGGTGTTGCTGATGAACACGCTGCTCAAGCGGTCAAAGGTGAGCTTGCCGTCGGGCTTGGGGTAGTTGATTTGAGCGTGCTGCGCGGCGGGTTCCAAGCTCACATGGTCGGGCTTGCTGCCGTGCAGTGTCCAAGGTGGTGTGTCGATGCCAAGCTTGGGCAACAGCCATTGCTCGATGCCGGTCATCAACGTGCCGACCAACATGCCTTTTTTGAACCACAGTTTGAAGTTGCGGTATTGGTTGAGTTCTTTGCTCAGCCAGCTCTTTTCGAACGCAGCAGGGTAGGCGCTCAGCTCGTCGTTGGCGCGTCCTGCAGACACGGCCTCGTAGGCAGCGTCAGCGGCCAACATGCCGCTTTTGATGGCGGCGTGGCTGCCTTTGATACGGGCGGCATTCAAGTAGCCCGCATCGCAACCAATCAGTGCGCCGCCTGGGAACACCGTCTTGGGCAAGGCTTGTGGCGTGCCGTTGTTGATGGCGCGTGCGCCGTAGCCAATGCGCTTGGCGCCTTCGAGGTGGGCTGCAATGGCTGGGTGTGTTTTCCAGCGTTGCATTTCTTCAAAGGGGCTGAGCCAAGGGTTTTTGTAGTCAAGGCCGAGCACAAAACCGAGGGTGACTTTGTTGTCTTCGAGGTGATACAAAAAGCCGCCGCCAAAGGCGTCGTCTTGCATGGGCCAGCCAGAGGTGTGCACCACCAAACCGGGCTTGGCTTTGGACGGGTCAACTTCCCACAGTTCTTTGATGCCGATGGCATAGCTTTGTGGGTCGCGACCTTCGGTCAAGTTGTATTTGGCGATGACTTGTTTGCCCAAGTGGCCACGTGCGCCTTCGGCGAAGATGGTGTACTTGGCGTGCAACTCCATGCCGAGCTGGAAGTTGTCGGTGGGCTCGCCCTCTTTGCTGATGCCGAGGTTGCCGGTGGCGACGCCTTTGACAGCACCTTGCTCGTCATACAAAACTTCAGCCGCCGTGAAGCCCGGGAAGATTTCCACGCCAATGGACTCAGCGTGCGCCGCCATCCACTTGACCACGTTGCTGAGCGACACCACGTAGCAGCCGTCGTTGTGGAAGTTGCGTGGCAGCAGCCAATCGGGTGTGCGTTTGGTGCCTGTCTCGCTGAGGAATAGCACATCGTCGCCCGTGACTTCTTGGTTCAGGGGGCAGCCAAGTTCTTTCCAATTGGGGATGAGCTCGGTCATGGCCTTGGGGTCCATCACCGCGCCCGACAAAATGTGTGCGCCAGGCTCCGAGCCTTTTTCTAGCACCACCACTGAAACGTCGTTGCCTTTTTCAGCAGCGAGTTGTTTGATGCGAATGGCCGTGGCCAAACCACCGGGGCCGCCACCAATCACGACCACGTCGTATTCCATGGCTTCACGGGGGCCGAACTGGGCGAGGATGTCTTTTTGTGTCATTTGCGTTGTCTCAGTCTGTTGTCAGAGGTGAGACAGATTTTAGGGCCTGCCTTAGATGCCCTTGTCATAATGAAAATCACCTAGACAAAGAGGAGACAGACTTGGCTTACAGCATCGATTTATCAGGTCGCGTGGCATTGGTCACCGGCGCATCCAGTGGCTTGGGGGCGCAATTTGCGCGCACGTTGTCTCGTGCGGGCGCCACGGTGGTGCTGGCCAGTCGTCGCGTAGAAAAATTAGAAGCCTTGCGGGCTGAGCTGCAAGCCCAAGGCGGCACCGCGCATGTGGTGGCGATGGATGTCACGGTGCACAGCAGCGTTCAAGCGGCGGTGGCGCAGGCCGAGCAGCAAGCGGGCCCCATCGATATTTTGGTGAACAACTCCGGCGTCAGCACCACGCAGCGTGTGCAAGACGTGACCGAGGCAGACTTTGACTTCACGTTTGACACCAATGTGAAAGGCTCGTTTTTTGTCGCGCAAGAGGTGGGCAAACGCATGCTGGCGCGTGCCAAGAGCGCAGCGCCTGGCACGTTCAGTGGCCGCATCATCAACATCGCATCGGTGGCGGGCTTGAAAGTGCTGCCGCAAATCGGCGTGTATTGCATGAGCAAAGCCGCGGTGGTGCAAATGACCAAGGTGTTGGCGATGGAGTGGGGCCGTTTTGGCATCAACGTGAATGCCATTTGCCCAGGCTACATCGACACCGAAATCAACCACCACCACTGGGGCACCGAGCAGGGCCAAAAGCTGGTCAACATGCTGCCGCGCAAACGCGTGGGTGAGCCCAAAGATTTGGATGCGCTGCTGGTCATGCTGGCCAGCGGTGAGAGCGGCTTTGTGAACGGCGCCATCATCGCGGCGGACGATGGCTTTGCCTTATGAAGTTCGACATCCCCGAGCACAAAAAGCTGGTGTTTGAGCTGGTTGTACCCATCCGTTGGGGCGACATGGACGCGATGGGCCACGTCAATAACACCACCTACTTTCGTTACCTCGAAACCATCCGTATCGACTGGATGCGCTCGATCGGCGCTACACCGCAACCCGATGGCCATGGCCCGGTGATCGTGAATGCGTTTTGCAATTTCTACAAGCAGCTGGAATACCCCGGGGATGTGCTGATGAAGATGTACACCAGCGACCCCGGACGCACCACCTTTGAGACTTGGGGGACGATGGAGCTGGTGGGCCAACCCGGCATCATTCACGCCGCAGGCGGTGCCACCACCATTTGGGTGGATTTTCCGAATCAAAAAGCGATTGAATTGCCCGATTGGGTGCGGGCGATCGTGACACCCTAACGGACTAAATGGACTTGACGGCCGTTGAGAGACACGCTCAGATTGCTTCGGGCGTCGTGGCTCGGTCCAATTGGGTCAGCCAAAGCAAGGCGGCTTGCCGGTCTGACCCGCACATGTCAAGTTGCGGCTGCAGCCCACCACAAAATGCGGGCCGTTCAGGCTTGCCAAACACGGCGCAGCGCATGTCTGCCATCAGCTGCGCGCAGGGCACACCCGCTGGTTTGCCGTTGGGCATGCCAGGTAAAGGGCTGGTGATGGACGGCGCAATGCAGCACGCCCCGCAAGCGCTGCGGCACTGCATTTACTTTTGCTTGGGCACACGACCCATGGTGTAAAACTCTGGGTTGGGCATCATGCCGCTGAAGCTGGCCATGCGGTTGCTCAGGCCAAAGAAGGCGGTGATGGCCGCAATGTCCCACGCGTCTTCGTCGTTGAAGCCGTGGGCGTGCAGGGCGGCAAAGTCGGCCTCTTCAATTTGGTCCGAGTGTTGGCAAACCTTCATCGCGAAGTCGAGCATGGCGCGCTGGCGCGGGCTGATGTCGGCCTTGCGGTAGTTGATGGCCACTTGGTCGGCCACCAAAGGTTTTTTCTCGTAGATGCGCAAAATGGCACCGTGGGCCACCACGCAGTACAGGCAGTTGTTCGCCGCGCTGGTGGTGGTGACGATCATTTCGCGGTCACCTTTACTGAGGCCACTCGCGCGTCCGACAGACTCGTGCACCATCAAGGCATCGTGGTACGCAAAGAAGGCGCGCCATTCGGCGGGGCGTCGTGCGAAAGCCAAAAAGACGTTGGGGACAAAGCCCGCTTTGTCTTGCACTTCCAGCACTTTGGCGCGGATGTCTTCGGGCAAGTCTTTGAGTTCGGGGTGAGGGTAGCGGTTGCTCATGGGGTCTCCAAGCTGAAGTTGTAGCTTTTGATTATGCTCAGACATTTTTCAGAAAGCTGTCATGTCAAACACCCCCACGTCACCATCCCAGCAAGCCCGCGCTGAGCGCCCCGATGATGCGGCCTTTCAGGCCGGATTGACGACCCGCACCCAAGTCATGGGGCCAGAGTTTGTGGACCGTGCTTTTGGCAACGCCACCGACTACACCTTGCCTATGCAGGAGTTCATCACCCGCAATGCTTGGGGCAATGTGTGGCAACGCCCGGGCCTGGACTTGAAAACCCGCAGCTTGGTCACGGTCGCCATGCTCACCGCCTTGGGCAAGCAGCATGAGCTCAAAGCCCATGCGCGTGGGGCACTCAACAACGGCGCGACGCCTGAAGAGCTGCGCGAAGTCATGCTGCACGCCACGGTGTACTGTGGTTTTCCCACCGCCATTGATGCGTTTAGGTCAGTGACTGAGGTGGTGGAGTCGTTGGCCAAGCCCTGAGTTTGGGGCCTAGCCCACTAGCAGCTTGTGCACCAAGTCGCCCGTGGTGGATGACTTGTATTTGCGCATCAGCCGAGCGCGGTAAATCTCCACGGTGCGGTGGCTGATGGCCAAGGCTTTGCCGATTTCTTTGGAGGTCATGCCGTCCATCAAAAAGGCGGCCACTTCGCGCTCACGGGCGGTCAACTCTGCTTTGACGGGGCGGTGCGCGCTCAAATCTTCAAAACTCCAAATACCCGCTTCGTGTGGCGCTTCACGGTTCAGCGCGCGGCCGGTGACGTGGCACCAAAAGGGTTCGCCTTTGAATTGGCCGTCGATGCGTTTCATCACGCGGTCGTCGGCGTACAAGCCCTTGGTGTTCAAGATGGGGGCAATGCGGGCGCCGGTGCGCTCGTACTCGTCGGCGCTGGGGTACAGCAGCTGAAACGATTGGCCAATCAGTTGCTCGCGTGTGGCGCCAAACATGTCGCACAAGCGTTGGTTGCAGTCCACGATGCTGCGGTTTCTGGACAGCACCAAGCCGATGGGGGCGAGGTCAAAGGCGAGGCGGTAATCGATGTCCATGGCAATGTTTGGGGGTCTGTGCTTACGAAAAACTACGTATGTGATTACGTAGTATCGTAGTAGCACTTTGTGGCACTTTTTGGAGCACTCCTTTGAATAAGATTTTTCCTAGCGCTGACGCAGCGCTGAAAGACATCGTGGCCGATGGCCAGCTGATGGCGGTGGGCGGATTTGGCTTGTGCGGCATTCCCGAGGCGCTGATCGACGCGCTGCGCGACAGCGGCGTGAAGGACTTGACGGTCATTTCTAACAACGCGGGTGTGGACGGTTTTGGCTTGGGCAAATTGCTGGAGACCCGTCAAATCAAAAAGATGATTTCTAGCTACGTGGGCGAGAACAAAGAGTTCGAACGCCAATACTTGGCTGGCGAGTTGGCGCTTGAATTTACCCCCCAAGGCACCTTGGCTGAAAAGCTGCGTGCCGGTGGTGCGGGCATTCCCGCTTTCTTCACCAAAACCGGTGTGGGCACTTTGGTGGCCGAAGGCAAAGAGCTGCGTGAGTTCGATGGCGAAACCTACGTCATGGAGCGCTCGTTGGTGCCCGATGTGGCCTTGGTCAAAGCCGAAGTGGCCGATATGTCGGGCAACTTGCGCTTCAACATGACGGCGCGCAACTTCAACCCCGCTGCCGCGACCGCAGGCAAGATTTGCGTGGTGGAAGTCGAGCGCATCGTGGCAACGGGCGAATTGGCCCCCGATGACATCCACTTGCCAGGCATTTATGTGCACCGCATCGTGCACAACCCCACGCCTGAAAAACGCATTGAAAAACGCACCACCCGCGACCGCAAATAAGGAAATCATCATGGCTTGGACTCAAGACGAAATGGCCGCACGCGCGGCAAGCGAACTGCAAGACGGTTTTTATGTGAACCTTGGCATCGGCATCCCCACCTTGGTGGCCAACCATGTGCCTGACCATGTGGAGGTTTGGCTGCAAAGCGAGAACGGCATGTTGGGCATTGGTCCGTTTCCCTACGAAGACGAAGTCGACGCCGACCTCATCAACGCAGGCAAGCAAACGGTGACCACCATCAAAGGCTCGGCGATTTTTGGCAGCGATCAGTCGTTCGCCATGATCCGTGGCGGCAAGATCAACCTGTCGATCTTGGGCGCCATGCAGGTGAGCGAGAAGGGCGATCTGGCCAACTGGATGATCCCCGGCAAGATGATCAAAGGCATGGGCGGCGCGATGGACTTGGTCGCGGGCGTCAAGCGCGTCATCATCTTGATGGAGCACGTCGCCAAGAAAAAAGACGGCACCGAAGATTTGAAAATCTTGAAAGACTGCACCTTGCCTTTGACCGGCGTGGGTGTGGTGGATCGCATCATCACCGACCTCGCGGTAATGGACGTGGTGCCCGAGGGCTTGAAGGTGATTGAGCTGGCACCGGGCGTGACGCGTGAGTTCTTGCAGAGCAAGACAGGCGTCAATTTAATTTGATCAGCGCGGTAGACTAGCCTCATTCATATTAAGGAGTGAAACGATGAAAATTCTTGTTGCCGTTGACGGTTCTAAGCCATCTTTGAATGCCGTGAAGTACGCCGTGAAGTTAGCTTCGGGCCTGCGTACCAACGACCACATCACTTTGATCAATGTGCATGATGACCAAGGTTTGCGCCATGCCCAACACTTTGTGGGCAAAGACCAAGTGCAAGACTACTTGCGCGAACTCAGCGACAAAGAGTTGAAGTCTGCCTTGGCGGTGTTGGTCAAGGCTGGCGTGAAGCACGACAGCATCATCCAAACGGGTCATGTCGCCGAAATCATTTCTAACGTGGCGGACAAAAAGTTTGACATGGTGGTGATGGGCACCAAGGGTCGCGCAGGTGTGGTTGACCTATTGGTCGGCTCGGTCGCACAACGCGTGTTGGCCACTTGCAAGAAGCCCGTCTTGCTGGTGAAGTAACGACGTACTTTGGCCTACATCAGGCCATGAAAAAAGCCACCTTAAGGTGGCTTTTTTTGTTGAAGCATCTGGAGCGGGTGATGGGGATCGAACCCACGTTATTTGCTTGGGAAGCAAAAGTCCTACCATTGAACGACACCCGCTTGAGCGTGTTGTTCAGATCAAGCCAGCGCGGCTTGCATGGCCTTGCCGATGCTTTCAAAGTAGTCGAGTGACGCTTGTGTTGGCACCAAATATTTGGTGCGGCGGTTTTTGCCTTCAAACACGGTGTCGATCATGCCGAGTTCGCGCAGTTGATCGAGTTTGCGGTGGATGGTGGCAGGAGACGCGATGGTGTTGAGCGCCATGGCTTCTGTCACGGTCAGTGGCTTCTCTTGCTCATGGCGCACTGCAATCACTTCGAGCAATTTCTTGGCATCGAGATCCATAGCAGGCGTGTGCGCTTCCCCTTCCAACGCGTGGATGAGGTTGAGAAAACGGAGGTAAATTTGTTTGGTTTTCATGATGCTTGTGCCCTCGCTTGCCTAGGAAAATCAACGATATAGATTGTATACATTGTTTCCTTAAATTGGTGTCAAACCTTTTAAATCAAGGGTGACTGTTAAATTTGTTGTTATTTCTGGATGTCACCGAGACACAAGTACTTCATTTCTAAGTACTCATCCATGCCGTGGCTGGAACCTTCGCGTCCTAAGCCGGACTGCTTCACGCCGCCAAAAGGCACATGTTCGGAGGCGATGATGCCCACGTTGATGCCCACCATGCCGTATTCCAGCGCTTCGCTGACGCGGTAGATGCGCCCGATGTCACGGCTGTAAAAGTAGCTGGCCAAGCCGAA
This sequence comes from uncultured Limnohabitans sp., assembly GCA_963513725.1. Classification (GTDB taxonomy): domain Bacteria; phylum Pseudomonadota; class Gammaproteobacteria; order Burkholderiales; family Burkholderiaceae_C; genus Limnohabitans. The sequence continues at coordinate 29,840 of CAUPRM010000001.1, forward strand.
CTCGGTGTTGTTGGCGGCATCGATGGCTTCTTGATCCTTGTGGAAGCGGAACACGGGCGCGAACGGGCCAAAGGTTTCTTCGCGAGCGCACAGCATGTCGGCACGAGCTTCGGCGATCACCGTGGGTTCAAAGAATTGGCCGTCAAGCTTGTGGCCACCCGTGATCAGCTTGCCGCCTTTAGACAACGCGTCTGCCACATGGCGCTCAACTTTTTCGACGGCGGCATCTTCGATCAGCGGGCCTTGCAGCACGCCGTCTTCAAAACCATTGCCCACCTTGAGTGCTTTGACTTTTGCCGCGAACTTTTGCACAAACTCGTCGTACACGGCGTCCTGCACGTAGATGCGGTTGGCGCACACGCAGGTTTGGCCCGCGTTGCGGTATTTACTGGCCATCGCGCCTTCGACGGCGCTGTCGATGTCGGCATCGTCAAACACGATGAAGGGGGCGTTGCCGCCCAGTTCCAAGGCCAATTTCTTGATGCTGGGTGCCGACTGCGCCATCAAGATGCGGCCCACTTCGGTGGAACCTGTGAAGCTGATGTGGCGCACCACGTCGTGCGAGCAGAACACTTTGCCCACGGCAATGCTGTTGTCGCTGTCGGCGGTGAGGATGTTCAACACGCCAGCAGGAATGCCTGCGCGAATGGCCAGCTCAGCAGCGGCCAAGGCGGTGAGGGGGGTGAGTTCTGCGGGTTTGATGATCACGGGGCAACCGGCCGCCAAAGCCGGTGCGACTTTGCGGGTGATCATGGCCAGTGGGAAGTTCCATGGCGTGATGGCGGCACACACGCCGATGGGCTGCTTGAGCACCATCAAGCGGCGGTTGTTGTCAAACTGGGGCAGGGTCTCGCCGTTGACGCGCTTGGCTTCTTCGGCAAACCACTCCACAAAGCTGGCGCCGTAGGCCACTTCGCCTTTGGCTTCGGCAAAGGGTTTGCCTTGCTCGGCGGTCATGATGCGGCCTAGGTCTTCTTGGTGGGCCATCAACAGGTCAAACCACTTGCGCAACAAGATGCTGCGTTCTTTGCCGGTTTTGTTGCGCCACGCAGGCCATGCTGCGTTGGCTGCGTCAATCGCGGCTTCGGCGTCTTTGGCCGTGAGGTTGGCCACATCGGCCAGTTTTTTGCCGGTGGCGGGGTCGTGCACATCGAAGCGGCTGGCGCCTTGTACCCATTGGCCGTTGATCAAAGCATCGGTCTTGAGCAAGGTGGGGTCGTTGAGCAAAGAAAGGGGCGCTGTCTTCATGTCCATCTGGGTCTCCAAATTCAATCCGCAGAGCATACCGCTGGGCCGGTTCCCATGATGACCCTGGGGCGACACCGAAACTTATAATTCGAGGATGACTAAACCGCAATTCACCGTCGCCGACATTCGTAAAACATTCTTGGACTTCTTTGAGTCCAAAGGCCACACCGTCGTGGCCTCTAGCCCCTTGGTGCCGGGCAACGACCCCACCTTGATGTTCACCAACTCGGGCATGGTCCAGTTCAAAGACGTGTTCTTGGGCGAAGACAAGCGCTCGTATGTGCGCGCAGCCTCCGTACAGGCCTGCTTGCGCGCTGGCGGTAAACACAACGACTTGGAAAACGTGGGCTACACCGCCCGCCACCACACCTTCTTTGAAATGCTGGGCAACTGGTCGTTCGGTGACTACTTCAAACGCGAATCGCTCAAGTGGGCATGGGAGTTGTTGACCGAGGTTTACAAGCTGCCCGCCGACCGTTTGCTGGCCACCGTCTACCAAGAAGACGACGAAGCCTACGACATTTGGACCAAAGAGATTGGCCTGCCACCCGAGCGCGTGATTCGCATTGGCGACAACAAAGGCGGCCGCTACAAGAGCGACAACTTCTGGATGATGGCCGACACTGGCCCTTGCGGCCCTTGTTCTGAAATCTTCTATGACCACGGCGACCACATCCCCGGCGGCCCTCCCGGCAGCCCCGACGAAGACGGCGACCGCTTCATCGAAATTTGGAACAACGTGTTCATGCAGTTCAACATGGACGAAACAGGTGCCGTCACCCGCTTGCCCGCGCCTTGCGTGGACACGGGCATGGGCTTGGAGCGCTTGGCGGCCATCTTGCAACACGTGCACAGCAACTACGAAATCGACATTTTTGATGCGCTCATCAAAGCGGCGTCGCGTGAAACCGGCTGCACCGACATGGGCCACAAGAGCCTGCGCGTGATTGCCGACCACATCCGTGCCACCTCATTCTTGGTGAGCGACGGCGTGGTGCCCAGCAACGAAGGCCGTGGCTATGTGCAACGCCGCATCATCCGCCGCGCCATTCGCCACGGGTATTTGTTGGGCCAGAAAAAACCGTTCTTCCACAAACTCGTGCCTGACTTGGTCAAGCTCATGGGCGATGCGTACCCCAACATGGCGAGTCAAGCCGAGCGCATTGCGTCGGTGTTGAAGGCCGAGGAGGAACGCTTCTTTGAAACCCTGGCCGTGGGCATGCAAATTTTGGATGCCGCTTTGGAAGGTGGCGTCAAGGTGTTGCCAGGCGATGTGGCGTTCAAGCTGCACGACACCTATGGCTTCCCACTCGACTTGTCGGCCGACGTGTGCCGCGAGCGTGGCTTGAGCGTTGACGAAGCAGGCTTTGCCGCTGCGATGGAAAAACAAAAAACCCAAGCCCGTGCCGCAGGCAAGTTCAAGATGGACAAGGCCTTGGAGTACACCGGCGCAGGCAATGCGTTTGTGGGCTACGACGACCTCCAGACAAAAGCCAAAGTGGTGGCGGTGTACTTGGACGGCAACTCGGTGGCCGAACTCAAGCACGGCCAAACCGGCGTGGTGGTGTTAGACACCACACCGTTCTACGCCGAGAGCGGCGGCCAAGTGGGTGACGCTGGCCTATTGGTCAGCGGCTCTGCCAGCTTTGCGGTAGAAGACACCCTCAAGATCAAGGCCGATGTGTATGGCCACCACGGCACCTTGACCCAAGGCACCTTGGCCGTGGGCGACCACGTGGATGCACAAGTCGACACGCAAGTGCGCGCAGCCACCGTGCGCAACCACTCGGCCACCCATTTGATGCACAAAGCCTTGCGCGAAGTGCTGGGCGACCATGTGCAACAAAAAGGCAGCTTGGTTACGCCTGAGCGCACCCGTTTTGACTTTGCGCACAACGCACCCGTGACCGATGCTCAAATTCGCGAGATCGAAGCCAAGGTCAACGCCGAAATTTTGGCCAATGCCGCGGCGCAAGCGCGTGTGATGGACATCGAATCCGCGCAAAAAACCGGCGCCATGATGTTGTTCGGCGAGAAGTACGGCGAGACCGTGCGCGTGCTCGACATTGGCTCTAGCCGTGAGTTGTGCGGTGGTACACACGTCAAAGCGACAGGCGACATTGGCTTGTTCAAGGTGGTGGCCGAAGGCGGCGTGGCCGCCGGCGTGCGCCGCATTGAGGCGGTCACAGGCGCGAATGCTTTGGCCTATTTGCAATCGCTGGAAGACGCCGTGGCTCAAGCGGCTGGCGCGCTCAAAGCGCCCACCACAGAGCTCAACGCGCGTTTGACCCAAGTGTTGGAGCAAATCAAAACGCTGGAAAAAGAAGTCTCGGCCCTCAAAGGCAAAGTGGCTTCTGCGCAAAGCGACGAGTTGCTCACCCAAGCGGTGGACATCAAAGGCACCAAGCTTTTGGTGGCCAAGCTCGACGGTGCTGACGCCAAAACTTTGCGCGACACCATGGACAAGCTCAAAGACAAGATGAAGTCTGCGGTCATCGTGTTGGCGGCTGTGGACGGCGAGAAGGTCAACATCGCCGCAGGCGTGACCGCTGACAACACAGGCAAAGTCAAAGCGGGCGAGATGGCCAACTTTGTGGCCCAGCAGGTCGGCGGCAAAGGCGGCGGCAAGCCCGATATGGCGATGGCGGGTGGCACCGATGCCGCTGCGTTGCCCAAGGCTTTGGCCAGCGTGCAAGCTTGGGTGGCCGAGCGCATTTGATGCGCTTGTTCACACGCACGAACGCACGTTTGCACGCATCCATGAGCGCAAGCCAAGGCGTCGTGCCAACCAAGGCCCAACAGATGTTGGGCCTTTTTGTTGGGCTTGTGTTGGGAGGTGTGGTTTTTGGCTTGTCCGCCTCCAATGCGTGGGCGCAGTTTGACAAATCGCGCTGGCCAGCCCATGTGCCCACACCCGCATTGGACGTCGTGGATTTGCAAGGCAAGGTGTGGTCCGCGCAAGATCTGGCGGGCCATGTTGTGGTGTTGAACTTTTGGGCCACTTGGTGCGCGCCTTGCAAAGAAGAGTTGCCCACTTTGCAAACCCTGCACGACATTCGCGACGCCAACACCTTGGTGCTGGCCGTCAACGTGCGCGAGCCTTCCTTGCGCGTGGCGCGTTACGTGCAGGCCACGGGCGTGACTTTGCCTGTGCTGTTGGACCCTAAAGGCGAGGTCGCCAAACGTTGGGGGGTGACTGTGTTCCCCACCACGATCCTGTTGGCACCTGATGGCCAAGCCCGCTGGCGGGTGATGGGTGATGTGGATTGGAGCGGCCCCGAGGCCCACCGTTGGCTCACTGAGGTGCGCCAAGACACGCGTCCGGCCAGCGCGGTATTCAAGTCTGTACCCCTCAAGCGATAATTCACCCGCTCTCGCGCGGTTGCGCGAGGTGACCTGCCTTCGGGGCATTGGCGCGGACCGTTGTAAATTGCAGCGGCGTCTCGCGCCTCTTGTGTGCCGACAGGTCTTCATTTCTATTCGGAGCTCTCTTTCATGACTCTCGTGCGTCGTTCCCTTCTCAAGGGGGCCGCAGCCGCGTGCGCCCTCACGGGTTTGCCTGGCTTTGCTTTGGCCCAAACCTCAACTGCTTCAGCCGCTCGCCGCTTCGACCCGCAAGCGGGCCAATGGCGCACGTTTGAAGTCACCACCCGTGTTGACTTGGCTGCGTCTCAAGGTGCTACCCGCGTTTGGTTGCCCGTGCCCAGCATCAACTCCGATTGGCAGCAATCGTTGGAGAGCAGTTTCCAATCCAATGGCACTGCGCGAATGACCAGCGACGGCACCGAAGGTGCGCGCATGCTCTACACCGAATTCGCTGCTGGCGTGACACCGTTTGTCGAAGTGACCAGCCGTGTGCAGACCCAAAACCGCAGCGTCGACATCAACCAACCTGGCACACACACGTTCACACCCGAAGATGTGGGCACCTTGCGCCACTACACCCGCGCCACGCATTTGTTGCCCACCGACGGCATCGTGCGCACCACGGCGCTCAAAGCCACGCAAGGCGCGAAGACCGACGCTCAAAAAGCCCGCGCCATTTACGACTGGGTGGTGGCCAATGCTTGGCGTGAACCCAAGGTGCGCGGCTGCGGTGAAGGCGACATCAAAACCATGCTGGAGACGGGCAACTTGGGCGGCAAGTGCGCCGACATCAACGCCTTGTTTGTGGGCCTGTGTCGTTCGGTCGGCGTGCCTGCGCGCGATGTGTACGGTATCCGCTTGGTACCTTCGGCCTTTGGTTACAAAGAGTTGTCGGGCAACCCCGCCAGCTTGAAAGGCGCGCAGCACTGCCGTGCCGAGGTGTATTTGCAAGCCCACGGTTGGGTGGCGATGGACCCCGCCGACGTGGCCAAAGTGATGCGCTTAGAAACGCCCACTTGGATCAAACGCACCGACGACGCGGTCGTGCAACCCGTCTACAGCCGCTTGTTCGGCGGCTGGGAAGGCAACTGGCTGGGTTGGAACACCGCGCACGATGTGGCGCTGCCCGGCAGCCAAGAAGACCGTTTGGGTTTCTTGATGTACCCCGTGGCTGAAACCGCAGACGGCCGCTTGGACTCTTACGCGCCGGACACCTTCAAGTACCAAATCACGGCGCGCGAAATCAAGGCTTAAGGTGCTGGAAGCGTTGGGCTTGCCTGACGCTTCAATGCCTTTGGCCTCAGGGCTTGGCGTCTTAGGGCTTGAAGCTCTAATGCGCGATGCTCAAACGCAAAGCGCTCTGAAACGCTCTGGCCTCACCCGTGACGGGGTCGGTGAATGCCACGCTTTTGGCCAGCAGTTGCAACGGATGGCTGAAGTCTTCTTCCGCATCTGGCCCGCGCAACACCGTGGGGTAAAACTGGTCGCCTTCAAGCGGCAGGCCCAGCGACATCATGTGTACGCGCAGTTGGTGGCGCTTGCCGCTGACGGGCTCTAGCTGGTACAGCGCGCGCGCGCCTTCGGTTTTGAGCAGGCTAATGCGTGTTTCACTGTTGGGCTCGCCATCTACTTCTTGTGTTCTGAAAAAAAGTTCGTCGGGCTTCAGGCGACTGACGTGTACGCGCGGTAGCTTTAACGCGGGGTTGTAGGGCGCCACCGCTTCGTACACCTTGTGCATGGCTTTGTCGCGAAACAGTGCGTGGTAGGCATCACGGTCTTGCAGACGCTTGCCAAACATCACGAGGCCCGCAGTCTCGCGGTCGATGCGGTGCAGGGGCACCAGATCGTCATGGCCGGTGAGGTGTTTCAGTTGCACCAACAGGCTTTGTTGCACATAACGGCCAGCGGGTGTGACCGGCATGAAATGCGGTTTGTCCGCCACGATCAAGTGGTCGTCTTCAAACACGATGCTGGCCTTCTGTGGCAGCACGGGCTCGTTGGCGATGTGGCGGTAGTAGTAGAGCTTGGTGTGCGGTGCGTAGGCTTGCGTGGCTGCCACGGGCTGAGCCGCTTCATCGAGTACCAGTTGATCGTTGAAGCGTTGCAGCCACTCTTCGCGCGAGATGTCGGGCATGCGCTCTAACAAGAAATCCAGCACCGTGGGCCAAGGCCCAACCGGCAGCGACACGCGGCTGGCGCCTACGCCGTTGCGCGTCGGGATTCGCATAGGCGTGGCTTTCAGATGCCTTAGACCTTGGTGAACACCAAGTCCCACACGCCATGGCCGAGTTTCAAGCCACGGTTTTCAAACTTGGTGAGCGGGCGGTAAGCGGGCTTTTCGGCAAAGCCGCTGGGGTCGGTGGCTGTGTTCTTGAGTAAAGGCTCAGCAGACACCACGTGCATCATTTGCTCCGAATACGGCTGCCAGTCGGTGGCCAAGTGCAGGTAGCCGCCAGGCTTGATGTGTTTGGCCAAGCGGTTGACGAACGCACTTTGAATCAAGCGGCGCTTGTGGTGACGGCTCTTGTGCCAAGGGTCGGGGAAGAAAATGTGCACGCCGTCCAAGCTGTTTTCGCCCAGCATGTGGTCCATCACCTCGATCGCGTCGTGCTGCACGATGCGGATGTTGCCGATGCTCTCTTCGCCGCAGCGCTTGAGCAGCGCGCCCACGCCGGGGGCATGCACTTCGCAGCATAAAAAATTGTCGTCGGGGCGTGTCTGGGCAATCTTGGCGGTGGCGTCGCCCATGCCAAATCCGATTTCCAAAATGAGTGGCGCAGAGCGGCCAAAAGCAGCAGCCACATCCAAACGCTCAGGCGTGTAAGGCACCAAAAATTTCGGACCAAACTGTTCAAACGCACGCGTCTGACCGGGGCCCATGCGCCCAGCGCGCAGCACGTAGGTTTTGATGACGCGCATGAAAGGGGCGTCGGCTTTGGGGGCGTCTGGGGTGTCTGGCAAATCAGCGGTGGTCATAACAGGCTTGTCTTTGAATAACCTGTGATTATCGTGGCCTCGACGGCCATGCGGCCATCCAAGTTTGCAAGGCTTGCTCGACGGATGCAGCGCTGCCAATTTGGGGCAGCCCTAAAGCATGGGCGGCTTGCGCCAGTGCGGCGAGCGGGCCGCTTACATCTAACGCGGTGGCGCCATTTTGCTTACTCAACTTTTCCCCGTTCTCACCCAGCACCAGCGGCGTGTGCATGTAGCTGGGCGTGGGCAAGCCCAACGCATGCTGCAACACGATTTGTCGTGCGGTGTTGTCGGTCAAGTCCGCGCCGCGCACGATGTGGGTGATGCTTTGCGCGGCATCGTCCACCACCACCGCGAGTTGGTAGGCCCAAAGGCCGTCGGCGCGGCGCAACACGAAGTCGCCTACTTCCTTTGCAACGTCTTGTTGCTGTGGGCCCAGTAAACGGTCTTGCCACATCAAGGGCGTGGTGAGTTTTAAATCGTCGATGACGCGCTGCACGTTCAAGCGCCAAGCTCTGGCAGATTTGCCGTTCAGTCCGTCGCGACAGCTGCCTGGGTAGATCGCCGCTTGGTGACGTTCGCGGGTGTGGCCCAGCAGGGCTTGGGCTTCTTCGATGTCTTTGCGCGAGCAGCCGCAGGGATAGGCCCAGCCTTTGGCAATCAAGCTGTCTAGCGCGGTTTGGTACGCATCGCCGCGTTGCGATTGCCACCGCACAGGCGCGTCAGGCACCAAACCACAGGCGGCGAGCTGTTGCAAGATGCGTTGGTCTGCGCCGGGTACACAACGTGGTGTGTCCACGTCTTCCATGCGCACCAGCCATTGGCCGTTGTGCGTACGGGCATCTAGCCAACTGGCGAGGGCTGCAACGAGCGAGCCCACATGAAGCGGGCCCGTGGGTGAAGGTGCAAAGCGACCGATGTAAGGCAATTACAGGCGATGTGCAGATTGGCACACAGTCAAAGCGAGTTCAAGGCCTGACACGAACGCGTCTTCCACGCGGTGACCCAAGTGCCAGTCGCCACACGTACCCAAGCCATTGGCTGGGTTGTACTGGTGCGACACGCCCAACGGTGTGATGGTTTTGGCATAGCGCCAGCGGTGCACTTCGGCGTGTGAGGGCTCGGCGCGAATGCCGGTCAACTCAGAGAAGGCGCGCAGCAATTTGGCTTGCACGCGGGATGCGGCGTCTTCCAAATGCTCGGTGGACCAAGCGGCGCTGGCTTGCACGGTCCAGCGTTCCAGTTTGCCGCGACCGGGTTTGGACGATTCACGCGCCAACCACGCCACACGGTGGTGGGTGCTGCGGGCAGCGTTCCATTGGGGGCCAATGTGCAAGTCGGGTTGGATGGCGTTGGGAAAGGCCAGCATCAGGGTCCAGCAAGGGGCGACTTCCACCTTGGCCATGGCTTTGAGCCAAGCGGCGCTGGCGGTGGCTTTGCCGGAGTTGCGCAACAGTTGCTCGGCTTGTACCGAGGGCATGGCCAGCAGCACACGGTCAAAGCCGGCGTGTTTTTCGGTCACGTCTTTGCCCGAGGTGCTGTTGACCGCGTGTACGGTCCACAAGCCTTTGGCTGAGCGTTCCAAGCGCGAGACTTGGGTTTGGTAGGCCACGGCTGTACCCAAAGGTTTGGCCCAGTGACGAACTAGGGCGTTCATGCCGGGTTTGGCCACAAAGTGTGCGTCTTTGGTGTTGCGGGCGGCTTCAAACACATGGCCCAGTGGGTCGAGCACGCGCACGGCGTTGGCGCTCCAAGGGCGGCAAATTTCGGTGGTGCCGGGCACGGTTTGCAAGGCCAGCGAAAAACGCGGATCTCGCACGGTGAAGTACTGGGTGCCGTGGTCGAAGGTGCCAAAAGCGCCTTCGCGGGTGGACATGCGTCCGCCTGCGCCGCGGCTCTTTTCAAACACATGCACACGGTGGCCAGCTTGGGCCAAAGTGCGGGCTGCGGTGATGCCAGCAATGCCGGCTCCGATGATGGCGATGTTTAAGGTCATGGTTGCACTCTACACGTTGTGTGTGGGGTTAAGGGTTCGGGGGTTCACCAATAAGGCGGATCGGGTGGCGGTGCTTTTGAGTTGTTGGAGCCACCATTGCAGAGCGCGGCCACCGCGTTCGCCCTCGCTGCCGTCCGGGATGCGCCAAGCGTAACTGACGTTGGACTCGCGTCTGGGGCGCTCGACCTCCCGCGTCAACAACCGTCCCGTCGTGATCCACGGTTGCGCCATCAACTCAGGCACAAAGCCCACGCCCATGCCGCGCAGTTGCGCGTCGATTTTTCGGTCCATATTGGAGACGGTGAACACGTCTTGGCCGGGCAGCAAACCAATGGTCATGCCGGTGCCACTTTGCACCGAGTCGGCCACGGCCACGGCGCGGTGTTGCCGGATGAGCGCGTCGGTCAAGGGTTCAGGGGCGTTGGCCAGCGGGTGGTTGGGGGCCATGGCAAAGACAAATTTCATCGTGCCCAAGCTTTGGCTGTGGATGCCCAAGGAGGCGCCGCCTTCACTCAAAATGCCGGGAATGCCCAGCGCCAAATCGGCTTGACCGCTGGTGAGGGCAGCCAAGGTGCCGGTGAGGGTTTCGTCGCGCAGTTTGAGGCGGGTGGGGGCGTTCAAGGCCAAGAACGATTCGCACAGCTCCATCACGGTGGTGCGGTCGATGATGCCGTCCACCGCGATGGTGAATTGGCTCTCCCAGCCGGTGGCCACACGTTTCACGCGGTTGGCGATGGCGTCTATGTCGGCCAGCAAACGCTCGCCTTCGCGCAGCAACTCCACGCCCGCCGCCGTCAGTTTGGCTTGCCGTGAGCTGCGGTTGAACAACAGCACGTCCAGCGCATCTTCGATTTGGCGAACACGGTAGGTGAGGGCGCTGGGTACCACGCCCAGCACGCGGGCCGCTGCGGCAAAGCTGCCCGCTTTTTCAATGGCGTGCAACATGGCCAAGGCGTCGGGGGTCAATACGTCGCGGGCGGAGTTCATAGATAAATGGCTTGATCGTTCAAATAATTTGAATGATGCCATCAAATGCGATGCACGTCCAAAGACCACAAAGGGCCTAAAGTTCAGGCCAAGGAGAACATCTCATGTTGACCATTCGCAAATCTCAAGATCGCGGCTATGCCGACCACGGTTGGCTCAAGTCGTTTCACAGCTTTTCATTCGCCAATTACTACGACCCGCAGTTCATGGGTTGGGGCAATTTGCGCGTCATCAACGAAGACCGCATTGCGGCGGGCGGCGGTTTTGGCACGCATGGGCACCGCGACATGGAAATCATCAGCTACGTGCTCAGTGGCAACTTGGCCCACAAAGACAGCATGGGCAACATCGAGGGCATTCCGCCCGGCGATGTGCAGCGCATGAGTGCGGGCCGCGGTGTGCAGCACAGCGAGTTCAACCACGCGCCCGACGAGACGACGCACTTCTTTCAGATTTGGATCGAGCCCAACGTGCGTGGCATTGCCCCCAGCTACGAGCAAAAAACGGTGCCGCCAGCCTCTAAGCGCGGTGCGTTGAGCCGCATTGCAGGCCCCGAGGACGCTGTGGTGACCATTCATGCCGATGCGTCGCTGTACGCCGGTTTGTTTGATGGCGCTGAGTCTGCGGTGTTGCAGATTGCGCCGCAACGCAAGGGCTATGTGCACCTGATTCGTGGTCGCCTGAACGTGAACGGCGTGGCGTTGTCTGCGGGTGACGCTGCTTTGTTGGACGACGAACCAAGCATGACCTTCGACCACGGCGACGATGCCGAGGTGTTGGTGTTTGACTTGGCGGCTTAAGCGCAGGCTTTTTCTTTTCTTCTCTCATCGTTTGATTTTTTAACCCTCTCACAGGAGTTCTTCATGACTAAAACCGTCGTTGTTTACCACTCAGGCTACGGCCACACCCAACGCGTGGCCCAATTTGTGGCCGAAGGCGCGAAAGCCACCGTCATCGCCATCGATGCAGACGGCAACATCACCGATGCCGATTGGGAAACTTTGGATGCGGCTGACGCCATCATCTTTGGCTCACCCACTTACATGGGCATGGCCTCTTGGCAGTTCAAGAAGTTCGCCGACGCCACATCAAAGCGTTGGTTCAGCAGCGCTTGGAAAGACAAAGTGGCTGGCGGCTTCACCATCTCGGCCAGCCCCAGCGGCGACAAGCTCTCGACCATCCAGTACTTCATGACCTTGGCCATGCAGCAAGGCATGGTGTGGGTGGGCCAGCCCGCCATGAACGACGGCACCATCAACCGCATTGGCTCTAACTCGGGCGTGATGGCCCAAGTGGGTCCCACCAGTCCAGCCGCTGACATTCCTCAAGGTGACTTGGACACCGCCAAAGCCTACGGCGAGCGCGTGGCTGGCGTGGCTGAGAAATTGCGCGGCTGACCTTTTCTTTGGGTAGCATGTTGACTATGAAAATAGTTCAACTGCTGCCTTGGGCCGATTGGTTCGCACTCGGATTTTTTGTTTTGGTCTGGGTGGCTTACACCTTGTTTGCCAAGCATTGGAGCGATGGTCAACATTCCATTTTGGCGATGACCAACCGTTATCGCCATTTGTGGATGCTGCAAACCACGGCGCGTGACCCGCGCATGTTGGACGGCATCATCACGCAAACCTTGTCGGCCACGCCTGCGTTTTTTTGCTCCACCACGATTTTGATTTTGGGCGGCTTGTTTGCTCTGTTGGGCACCACCGACAAAGCCGCTGAGTTGGTGCGAGAAATTCCGTTTGCCGAGCAAACGCCCATGCTGGTGTTTGAGTTCAAGATCTTGGTGCTGGTGGTGATCTTTGTGTATTCGTTCTTTCGCTTCTCGTGGTCGATGCGCCAATACACCTTCGTGGCCTTGTTGATCGGTGCGATGCCGCCTCCGTCGAGTTTTCAAGATGAGGGGGTGGCCAATCGCACGCATTACGCAGACCGTGCAGCGGCGATGACGGGCTTGGCTGCCGAGACGTTCAATGGTGGCTTGCGCGCCTACTATTTTTCGTTTGCCGCGCTGGGGTGGTTTTTTTCACCCATGATGTTTGTCTTGGCCACGATGTTGGTGGCGGGTATTTTGTACACCCGTGAATTTAAGTCTGAAGTGTTGATGCTGCTGCAGGAGTAAGCCCGAAATATTCCCTGACTCAGGGGCTTTAAGGCGGCAAGTGCTGGCCTGTCATCTCTACAATCTGGCTCATGTTTGTTCACCTGCGCCTTCACACCGAATTTTCTGTCGTCGATGGAACCAACCGCATCGACGAGGTGGTGAAAGCGGCCGCCGCTGACCAGCAGCCTGCGATGGCGATCACCGACATCAACAACATGTACGGTGCCATCAAGTTTTACAAAGAAACGCGTGGCAAGGGCGTCAAGCCGGTGATTGGCGCCGAGATTTATCTCGAAAGCCTGACCCAAGACGCGGCTCAAACCTCACGCATGATTCTTTTGGTGCAGAGCCACCAAGGTTATTTGAACTTGTGCGAATTGATCACCCGAGGCTGGACGCAAAACGTCATTCGAGCCATCGCCGTCATCAAGTTGGCGTGGCTGCAAGAGTTGTCGCAAGGTTTGATTGCGCTGTCTGGCGCTCAAGCTGGCGCTGTGGGCCAAGCTTTGGTGCAGGGTGACACGACGCGTGCCAGCGAAGTGGCCTTGCAATTGGCCGGTATCTTTCCGCATCGTTTCTACATTGAGTTGCAGCGTGCGGGACGTGCAGACGATGAGGCGCATGTCACGGCGGCTGTGCAATTGGCGGCACGTTTGAATTTGCCCGTGGTGGCCACCCACCCGATTCAGTTCACCTTGCCCGACGACTACGAGGCGCATGAAGCCCGAGTTTGTATTGCTGAGGGGGAGATTTTGGGCAACCAGCGCCGTGTGCGGCGTTTCACCCGTGAGCAGTATTTCAAATCGTCGGCGCAAATGGAGACCTTGTTTGCCGATGTGCCCAGCGCCATTGCCAACACCTTAGAAATTGCCAAACGCTGCAACCTGATTTTGGTGTTGGGCAAGCCGCAGTTGCCCAACTTCCCCATCCCGCCCGTGAACGGCGTGATCATGTCGGTGGAAGATTACTTCCGCCATGTGTCGCACGAAGGCTTGGAAGCGCGTCTGCAGCATTTGTATCCCAACGAGGCCAAGCGCGACGAAGTGCGCCCACGTTATGTGGACCGCTTGGAGTTTGAGCTGAACACGATTTTGAAGATGGGCTTTCCCGGTTACTTCTTGATCGTGGGTGACTTCATTCAGTGGGCCAAGGCCAATGGCTGCCCCGTAGGCCCTGGCCGTGGTTCGGGTGCGGGCTCGCTGGTGGCGTATGCGCTGAAGATCACTGACCTAGATCCGTTGCAATACAACTTGCTGTTCGAGCGTTTCTTGAACCCAGAGCGGGTCTCGATGCCCGACTTCGACATTGACTTTTGCCAAACCAACCGCGATCGCGTGATTGATTACGTGAAAGACAAATACGGCCGTGCGGCGGTGTCGCAAATTGCCACCTTCGGCACCATGGCCGCGCGTGCTGCGATTGGTGACGTGGGGCGTGTGCTTGACATGAGCTACACGTTTTGCAAAGGCATCAGCGGGCTGATTCCCAACAAGCCCGGCCAGCACATCACCATCGCAGGCGCGATTGAGGTGGAGCCCATCTTGGCCGAGCGTTTGGCCAAAGAAGATGAAGTCAAAACCTTGTTGGAGCTGGCGCAAAAGCTCGAAGGCATGACCCGTAACGTGGGCATGCACGCCGGTGGTGTGTTGATTGCCCCAGGCAAGCTGACCGACTTTTGCCCGTTGTACCAACAGCCTGGCAGTGAGTCGGCGGTGAGCCAGTTTGACAAAGACGACGTCGAAGCCGCGGGCCTCGTGAAGTTCGACTTTTTGGGCTTGGCCACGCTGACGATTTTGGAGATCGCGCGCGAGTTCATCATGGCGCGCCACAAAGGCCAAGAGAACTTCGCCTTTGAGAATATCCCGCTGGACGACACGCCGACTTATCGCTTGTTCCAAGATGGCAAGACCGAAGCCGTGTTCCAGTTTGAAAGTCGCGGCATGCAAGGCATGTTGCGCGATGCCAAGCCCACGCGTTTGGAAGACTTGATCGCGCTGAACGCCTTGTACCGCCCCGGCCCGATGGACCTGATTCCGAGCTTTGTGGCGCGTAAACACGGTCGTGAAACCATTGAGTACCCACACCCCATGGTGGCCGAGATGCTGTCCGAGACCTACGGCATCATGGTGTACCAAGAGCAGGTGATGCAGACTGCGCAGATCTTGGGGGGCTACTCGCTAGGCGGCGCCGACATGTTGCGTCGCGCGATGGGTAAAAAGAAGGCCGAAGAGATGGCCGAGCACCGCGCCATCTTCCGAGAAGGCGCTGCCAAGAACAACATCGAGCAAGACAAAGCCGACGAGATCTTTGACTTGATGGAAAAGTTCGCGGGCTACGGCTTTAACAAGTCGCACGCGGCCGCTTACTCGCTGCTCGCCTATCACACGGGCTGGTTGAAGGTGCACTACACGGCCGAGTTCTTCTGCGCCAACATGACGGTGGAGATGGACAACACCGACAAGCTCAAGGTCTTGTACGAAGACGCCCAAAAAATGGGGTTGACCTTTGAGTCACCCGATGTGAACCGTGGTTTTTACCGCTTTGAGCCGATCTCCGATAAGGTGATTCGCTATGGCTTGGGTGCGATCAAAGGCTCTGGCCAACAGGCGATTGAAGCCATCGTGGCCGCACGCGAAGCGGGCGGCCCATTCACGAGTTTGTTTGATTTCTGCCGCCGTGTGGACCGCAGCCGCTTGAACAAGCGCACGGTCGAGGCCCTGATCAAAGCCGGTGCGTTTGACAATTTGCACCTGAACCGCGCCGAGCTATTGGCCAGCGTGGAGCGTGCCTTTGACTTTGCCGCGGCTAGTGAGGCCAATGCCAACCAAGGCGGTTTGTTCGACATGATGGGCGACGACACCCACGGCTCCAGCACGCAAGAGCCTGAGCTGGTGTCGGTCATGCCTTGGGGCGTGAAAGAGCGTTTGACCCACGAGAAAGTGGCGCTGGGTTTTTACATTTCAGGCCATTTGTTTGACGAGGTAGAGCGCGAGGTGCGTCGCTTTGCCCGTACCCGCATTGAAGACTTGATGGACTCGCGTGAGCCGCAATTGCTGTCGGGCATCATCAGTGACATGCGCGTGATCAATGGTCAACGCGGCAAGTTGGCCATCTTCAAGCTCGACGACAAGTCGGGTGTGATCGAAGCCACGGCGGACGAAAAAACCATCAACGAATACCGCAACAGCCTGAAAGACGATGAGTTGGTGATCGTGATGGGCAAGGCCCAGCCCGACCGCTTTTCGGGGGGCTTGCGTTTGGTCATCAACCAAGCGTGGGACTTGGGCCAGGCCCGCTGTCGCTTTGGCAAATACCTCAGCGTGACCGTCAATGGCACTGCCCCCGATGTGGCGCGTTTGCTGCGCGACCATCCGGCCAAGGTCGAAACCTCTGAGCAAGGCGAGTTGGTGCGCGGCCTTGGCGTGCGCTTCAAGCTGCTGCGCGAAGGCGCAACGGCCGACCTTCAATTGGGTGAATCATCCAAATTTTTCCCCAGCGATGCCGCTTTGGCCAGCTGGATGGCGCAGGCCCATGAGGGCCAGTCTCAAATCATTTACGAGTAACGTTTTATGTGGACCATCCCAACGCTCATGACCCTGGCCCGCATCGTGGCTATTCCGTTGATCGTGGGGCTGTTTTATTTGCCCATCGAAACCGAGCAGCGCAATCTGTGGGCGACTGTGATGTTTGTGGTGTTTGCTTTGACCGATTGGCTGGATGGCTACTTGGCACGCAAACTGAATCAAACCTCTGCCTTTGGCGCTTTCTTAGACCCCGTGGCCGACAAGTTTTTGGTGTGCGCCAGTTTGCTGGTGTTGGTGCATTTGGGGCGCGCTGATGTGTTGGTGGCGCTGATCATCATTGGCCGTGAAATTGCCATTTCTGCCTTGCGCGAATGGATGGCGCAAATCGGCGCTTCGCGCAGCGTGGCGGTGCATGTGCTGGGCAAGCTGAAAACCACGGTGCAAATGGTGGCGATTCCCTTTTTGTTATTCGACGGCATGCTGTTTGGCGTGATCGACACGGCGCTGTGGGGCTTGGTGCTGATTTGGCTGGCGGGTGTGTTGACGGTTTGGTCGATGGTGTATTACTTGCAAAAAGCCTGGCCTGACATCGTTCGGCACGCCAAATAATGAGCGGCAACACGTCGCACCAAGCGTGGCTGCGCGCCATGCCTGTGGTGTTTGTGGGCATTTGGAGCACAGGCTTTATCGTGGCGCGCTACGGCATGCCCAACTCGCCGCCCTTCACGTTTTTGCTGTGGCGCTACGCTTTTTCCATTTTGTGTTTTGTACCTTGGGTGATTTGGGCGCGTGTGCCTTGGCCTGCAGGACGTGCGCAATGGGGGCATTTGGCGCTCACCGGTGTGCTGATGCATGCGGGCTATTTAGGCGGTGTTTGGGCCGCCGTCAAAGTGGGCATGGGCTCGGGTTTGTCGGCGTTGATCGTGGGCTTGCAGCCGGTGTTGACGGCAATTTGGTTGTCGTCGAGCGGTGGCCATGTGTCGCGTCGCCAATGGCAAGGCTTGGCTTTGGGGTTTGTCGGTTTGGCGATGGTGGTGTCGCGAAAGCTAGAAGGCGGCATCGAGGTCACGTCTTGGAGTGTGACGATGGCCGTCATGGCCTTGTGCGCGATCACCATTGGCACGCTGTATCAAAAGCGTTTTGTAGTGCCTTGTGACGTGCGCAGTGCCAACGCCGTGCAGTTGATGGCGGCTTTTGTGGTCACCTTGCCGATCGCCTGTTTGGAGGCTGAGCCTGTGCGCTGGACCCACGAGATGATGGGTGCTTTGGCGTGGTCCGTGATCGGATTGACCTTGGGCGGTAGTTCGCTGTTGTATGTGTTGATTCAGCGCGGAGCGGCCGCCAGCGTGACCAGCCTCATGTATTTGGTGCCCCCCACCACCGCGGTGATGGCTTGGTTTTTGTTTGGCGAACCCATCACGGTGGTGACGCTGGCAGGCATCGCCGTGACGGCTGTTGGCGTGAGCTTGGTGGTCAGGCCGCCTCGTGTGGCGAGCTAGCTGATTGCGCGCATCGGGCCAGTGGCCCTCCAAGGCTCGTCACGAAAACGCGTCGCTAAAAAGTCTTGCAACAAGCGGATGCGCAGCGGCATCTGTGCGCGGTAGGGGGCGAGCCAGTGAATGTCGGCGTCGTGCATGGCGCAATCTGGCAACACCCGCACCAGCTGACCCGAGGCCAACTGTGGGGCAATGTCCCACAGGCTGCGCAGCATGATGCCTTGGCCTGCCAAGCACCAGTCCCGCACCATTTCGCCTGAATTGCTGGACAGCGGACCTTGCACGGCGATGTGCAGCGCACGCGCTTGGCCTTCTTGGCTGAGTCGCCAGTGGTCAAAGCGTTGACCTTGTCCCGTTTCCCCACCGTTTTCGCGCACCACCAAGCAGGCGTGCGAGGCCAAGTCTTCTGGGTTTTGAGGCGTGCCATGCGCCGCCAGATACATGGGCGAGGCCACCAACACGCGTTGGTTGGCGGCGAACTTGCGTGAAATCCACTCGGCCGCGATGTGGGCGGGCGGGTGCCAGAGCCAAATGGCAGCGTCAAAGCCTTCGTTGGCCAAGTCGGGCAATTGCTCGGACAGTTGCAAATCCACGCGTACCGCTGGGTAACGCGCCTGAAACTCGGCCAACAGCGGGCCCAGCCAAAGTCGACCAAAGCCAAAACTGCAGGCGATGCGAATGGGCCCCGAGGGTTCGCTTTGGCGTTCGCGCAATTCGTCTTCTAAGGCGATAAATCCATTTAGCAGCTCAGCAGCGCGGTCGCACAAAGCGTGGCCTTCGGTGGTGGGGCTGACGCGGCGTGTGGTGCGCTGAAACAGGCGCACACCCAAGTGGCTCTCAAGCGCGGAAAGTCGCTTGGTCACGACAGGTGGTGCCAGTTGCAGGGCGCGCGCCGCTTTGACCAAACTACTGTGAAGCCTAACGGCCAGTACCAACTCCAAATCTGAACGGTCCAACTGTTGCCTTGGTGAGAATAATCAATTGCTCGATTATTGCTTTTTTGGGCGGTAAGCTTTCGGTATGTTGAATTCATTCCAAACCCTCACCGTAGAACGCGATGGCGTGCAACTGCACAGCCGTGTAGGCGGGGAGGGGCCGCCGCTGTTGTTGTTGCACGGACACCCGCAGAGCATGGCGATGTGGCATCGCGTGGCGCCCGAGCTGGCGAAGACGCGACGTGTGGTGCTGATGGATTTGCGGGGCTACGGTGATTCAGCGCGCCCCCCTGCAGACGCTGAACATGTGAACCACAGCAAACGCGAAATGGCTTTGGATGCGATGGCTGTGATGCAACAGCATGGCTTTGATCGATTCGATGTGTTGGCCCATGACCGTGGTGCGCGTGTGGCCCACCGTTTGGCGGTGGACCACCCGCAGGCGGTGCAGCGCATGATGTTGCTCGACATTGCCCCGACGTTGTCCATGTACGAACACACCAGCGAAGCGTTTGCGCGTGCGTATTGGCATTGGTTCTTTTTGATTCAGCCGTCGCCCTTGCCTGAAGCGTTGCTGGATGCGGGGCCTGCGCAATATGTGCGCCGTGTGATGGGCAGCCGTCATGCGGGCTTGGCCGCTTTTGCCCCTGAGGCTTTGGCCGAGTATGAGCGTTGTGCCGCATTGCCTGGAACGTCAGTCTCCATTTGTGAAGATTACCGAGCCAGTGCCACGATTGATTTAGAACACGACCGTGCCGATGTCGCAGCAGGGCGAAAATTGACCCAACCGTTGCGCGTGTTGTGGGGCGAGCACGGTGCGGTGGCGCGTTGTTTTGATGTGTTGTCACTGTGGCGCGAGCGGGCACTTGACGTGTCTGGGCATGCGTTGCCATGCGGACATTATTTGGCCGAAGAGGCGCCCGATCGGGTGATCGCTGAAGCCCAGACTTTTCTCACTGTTTAATTTAAAGGAGCATTTCATGAGCAAAAAACACCGTATTGCAGTTATCGCCGGAGATGGCATTGGCAAAGAAGTGATGCCTGAAGGCATCCGCGTGATGGACGCCGCGGCACGCAAATTCGGTATTGATTTGCAGTTTGACCACTTTGATTTCTCAAGTTGGGACTACTACGAGAAGCACGGCAAGATGTTGCCCGACGACTGGAAAGACCAAATCGGCGGCCACGATGCCATCTACTTTGGCGCGGTGGGCTGGCCCGAGAAAATTGCAGACCATGTCTCGCTGTGGGGCTCGTTGTTGATGTTCCGTCGCGAGTTTGACCAGTACATCAACTTGCGCCCAGCCCGCTTGATGCCCGGCATCATTGCGCCGGTGGTGCGTCGCGATGGCACGCCACGTCAGCCTGGTGAGATCGACATGTACATCGTGCGTGAAAACACCGAAGGCGAGTACTCCAGCATTGGTGGCCGCATGTACCAAGGCACCGAGCGCGAGATCGTGATGCAAGAGACCGTGATGTCGCGCATTGGCGTGGACCGCGTGTTGAAGTTTGCCTTTGAGTTGGCGCAGACGCGTCCTAAAAAGCATTTGACCAGCGCGACCAAGTCAAACGGTATCGCCATCACCATGCCTTATTGGGATGAGCGCGTGGTGGAGATGGCCAAGAACTATCCAGACATCAACGTTGATAAGTTCCACATCGACATCTTGACTGCGCACTTTGTGCAGCGCCCCGACTTCTTTGACGTGGTGGTGGCCAGCAATTTGTTTGGTGACATTTTGAGTGACCTCGGGCCTGCCTGTACCGGCACGATCGGCATTGCGCCGAGTGCGAATTTGAACCCTGACCGCAAGTTTCCGTCGTTGTTTGAACCCGTGCACGGTTCGGCGCCAGACATTGCTGGCAAAGGTATTGCGAACCCGATTGGTCAAATTTGGTGTGGCGCCATGATGCTGGAGTTTTTGGGTCACAAAGAGGCGCACGATGCTGTGTTGGCAGCCATCGAAAAAGTGTTGGCTCCGGGCAGTGGCGCGCCCAAAACACCTGATATCGGTGGGAAAGGTAATACTTCTGACGTCGGTCGTGCGATTGCTGAGGTTTTGTGAGTTGTACGTGTCATGCGATACCTACAAAAACGCTTTGAAAACCGACTAGAATCCGCTTCCTAGTTGCTCTGCAGGGGTTTGTCATGTTGACACGCCTGCAGTTAAAAGCTCGAATGCTTTGGGTAACGTAAAAGAAAATGCGGCAGTGTTGAAAGACAAGATCTGATGATCTGACTTATCAGATGAACCTGCTGTGACTACCGATCAACATCACATCTCGATGAGAGGGGATTTTTGTGAATAAGACTGAACTGATTGAGCACATCGCTAAGCATGCAGACATTTCGAAGGCTGCAGCCACACGCTCGCTCGAATCGATCATTGGCGCTGTGAAAACAACCTTGAAAAAGGGTGGTACTGTTTCTTTGGTTGGATTTGGCACATTTGCTGTTGGCAAACGTGCTGCACGCACAGGTCGTAACCCACGTACCGGCGACGCCATCAAAATCAAAGCTGCTAAAGTGCCTAAGTTCCGTCCTGGCAAAGGTCTGAAAGACGCGTTGAATTAATTTTGAATAGGTGGGGCGCTTAGCTCAGTTGGTAGAGCGGCTCCTTTACACGGAGTAGGTCGGCGGTTCGAGACCGTCAGCGCCCACCACCACAAAAGTAAAGGCGAACGCATGTTCGCCTTTTTTATTGATATTAAGAATCACATCGGGTTCATAGCATGTTTGATTTTGTCCGCCAGCACACCAGGATCATGCAGTTTTTACTGTTCCTGTTGATCTTCCCTTCCTTTGTTTTGTTTGGCTTGGAAGGCTACAACCGTTCGCTTGAAAAGGGTGCACCTGTTGCTACCGTGGATGGTGTGGACATTATGCAAGCCGATTGGGACAACGCGCATCGCGTGCAAGTGGACCGCATGCGCAGTTCAATGCCCAACGCGGACATCAAACTCTTTGATACACCCGAAGCCAAATACAGCACCTTGGAGCGCATGGTGCGTGACCGTTTGTTGCAAGTCGCGGCAGACCAATTGCGCTTGGGCGTGAGCGACCAACGCTTGGCTGGTGAGTTGCAACAAAACCCCAACATCGCGGCACTGCGCCGTGCCGATGGGACCTTGGACATTGAGCGCTATCGCCAATTGCTGGGCAGTCAAGGCATGACGCCTGAGATGTTTGAAGCGCAAGTGCGAGCCGATCTGGCCTCGCGTCAAGTGATGTCAGGTGTGGGGGTGACGAGCTTTTCGCCTGCCGCTTTGGCCAACGTGACCTTGAATGCGTTCTATGAGCAACGACAAGTGCAAGTGGCACGCTTTGCGGCTTCTGACTATGCGTCGCAAATCAAACCGACCGATGCCGATTTGGAGGCTTACTACAAGTCCCATGCTGAGCAGTTCCAATCTGTCGAGCGAGCTGATATTGAGTATGTGGTTTTAGACTTGGCATCCGTTCAGAAAAGCATCGTGGTGCCTGAAGCTGAACTCAAAAGCTACTACGAACAAAACATGTCGCGCTTGGCAGGCTTAGAAGAGCGCCGTGTTAGCCATATTCTGATCAACGCCGACAAAACTGCACCTGCTGCTGAGCGTGATAAAGCGCGAGCCAAAGCGCAAGAGTTGTTGCTTGCTGTTCAACAGTCGCCAGACAAGTTTGCTGACTTGGCCCGCAAAAACTCGCAAGATACAGGTTCAGCAGCCAAAGGGGGTGACCTTGATTTCTTTGGTCGTGGTGCCATGGTGAAGCCTTTCGAAGATGCTGCTTTTGCCTTGAAAAAAGGTGAAACAAGTGGGATTGTGGAGACCGAGTTTGGTTTTCACATCATGCGTTTGACGGACATCAAACAGCCTAAGCAAAAGAGCTTTGAAGAGCTGCGCGCGAGCTTAGAAGTTGATGTGCGTCGTCAATTGGCGCAACGAAAGTTTGCCGAAGCGGCCGAGCAGTTCACCAACATGGTGTACGAACAGTCTGACAGCCTGAAGCCTGTGGCTGAGCGTTTGAAGCTCGACATCCAGCGTGCGAGCGGATTGGCGCGCGAGGCATTGCCTAATGCAGGCAATGCCGTGTTGGCTAATCCAAAGTTTTTGGCATCTGTTTTTTCGGCTGATTCGATTGAAAAAAAGCGCAACACTGAAGCTGTGGAATTAGGCGCCAACGTGTTGGCTGCAGCGCGCATGACCCAGCACAGTCCAGCACGTACGTTGCCGCTGGACGAAGTGAAAGCACGTGTGTTGGAACAAGTCAAAGCCATTCAGTCGGCAGAACGTGCGCGTCAAGAGGGCGCTGCAAAATTGACCGAATGGAAAGCTGCACCAGATGCAGCCAAGCTCTCAGCGCCCATTGTGATTTCGCGTGAAGAAAAGCAGCAGCTTGCACCTGCTGTGATTGAGGCCGCGTTGCGTTCTAGCACCCAAACCTTACCTGCTTGGGTCGGCGTGGATCTGGGTACCAGTGGCTACGTCGTCGTGAAGGTTGAGAAGATCGTGCCACGTGATATGGCTAAAAATAGAGCTCGAGAGCGTGATCAATACGCCCAATGGTGGGCATCGGCTGAAGGTTTGGCGTATTACCGCTTACTAAAAGAAAAATTTAAGGCAGAAATCAAAGTAGCTAGGTTATAATTACATCTCTACGGTGGCTGTAGCTCAGTTGGTAGAGTCCAGGATTGTGATTCCTGTTGTCGTGGGTTCGAGCCCCATCAGCCACCCCAGTCAAGTTATGAAAAAGCCCGGTTTTGCCGGGCTTTTTTATTGGCAATTTAGATAACCACGAATGGCTTCGCCATCGTTCAGACTGTCTTTATTTGTGGCATAGGCTTACGTCGATAATTAAGGCGTTTCAATTTTTCTTTGACGTCTACAGTGCAATTGTCCCAAATCCAGGTCGTTGATGATTCCGTTTCAGATCAGCCATTCCGTGTTCTGAGCCTTATCCCGCCGATGACGCAGCTCAATACGCCATATCCGTCTACGGCCTATCTCACGGGTTTTTTGCGCTCACAACATGTCGATGCCGTGCAAGACGATTTGGCGCTGGCGTTGGTGTTGGCCTTGTTCACGCCAGAGGGCTTAGCGCAGGTACGCGACCGAGCCTTGGCATTGCAAGAAGCCGATCGAAGCGCCTCGGTCAACTATTTTCTGGATTTCTTTTCTCGCTACCACGGCACGATCGCGCCGGCCATTGCCTTTTTGCAAGGCAACGATTCCACGCTGAGCCATCGCATTGCAGGTCGCGGATTTTTGCCGGAAGGCCCACGATTCGCCGCCTTGGATGCGTATGAGGACGATGACAGCGGCGACTCTTTAGCTTGGGCATTTGGCGCGTTGGGTCAGCAAGATCGAGCGCGGCATTTGGCCACCTTGTATTTGAATGATTTGGCCGATGTACTCCGTGATGCCGTTGATTCGCGCTTTGAGTTTGTGCGCTACGCCGAGTCTTTGGCGGGGAGTCAGGCCACGTTTGAACCTTTGGCGCAAGCGCTTGGCGCACCGTGCACTTTGGTGGATGAGGTGTTGCAAAGTTTGACTTTGGCTGCCATGGCCAAGCATCAACCACAGTTGGTGCTGTTGTCGGTGCCGTTTCCAGGGGCCGTGTATGCGGCATTGCGCATCGCGCAAACGATCAAGCGTCACCACCCTGAAGTGCGCATTGCCATGGGCGGAGGCTTTGTCAACACCGAGTTGCGCGAGTTGACCGATCCGCGGCTGTTTGATTTTGTTGATTTCATCACGCTCGATGCGGGTGAGCGGCCTTTGCTCGCGCTGTTAGAGCACTTGCACGGCAAGCGCAGTGCCCAGCGTTTGGTGCGTACGTTCATTCGCAACGATGACAACCAAGTGCGGTTGATGAATTGGGCCGAGCCCGATGTTGCTTTCGAAGAGGTGGGCACGCCCACTTGGGATGGATTGCCGATTCACCGCTATTTGTCTTTGTTGGACATGCTCAACCCGATGCACCGTTTGTGGAGTGATGGACGCTGGAACAAGCTGACGGTGGCACACGGTTGTTATTGGAAAAAATGCAGCTTTTGTGACGTGAGCTTGGACTACATCTCGCGCTACGAAACGGCGTCTGCCAGTACCTTGGTCGATCGTATTGAGCGCATCGTGGCTGAAACGGGGCAAACAGGGTTTCACTTTGTGGATGAAGCCGCGCCACCCAAGGTCTTGAAAGCTCTGGCGCAAGAGTTGTTGCGCCGTCAAGTTCACATCTCTTGGTGGGGCAACATTCGTTTTGAAAAAACCTTCACGCCAGAGTTGGCCGAGTTGCTGGCCGAAAGTGGTTGTATCGCCATGTCAGGCGGTTTGGAGGTGGCGTCAGATCGCTTGTTGAATTTGATGGAAAAAGGCGTCTCGGTGGAGCAGGTGGCGCGCGTGACCAAAAGCTTTTCAGATGCCGGCGTCTTGGTTCACGCCTACCTGATGTACGGTTTTCCAACGCAGACGTTGCAAGACACGGTGGATGCGTTGGAGTACGTACGCCAGCTCTTTGAAAATGGGTGTATCCAAAGTGGCTTTTTTCACCGCTTTGCCTGCACGGTGCATTCGCCGGTTGGCAAAGACCCCGCTGCGTACGGTATTGAACTGATCCCTTTGCCTGACGTAAGTTTTGCAAAAAATGACATTGGTTTTATAGATCCCACCGGAACCGATCACGATACCTTGGGCCTGGGTTTGAAAAAAGCCATCTACAACTTCATGCACGGCGTGGGGTTGGAGCAGGATGTCTGCAGCTGGTTTGAATTGCCTAAAGGACAATGTCCAAAATCAACAGTAGGGCGTCACAGAATTGCGAAGGCTTTGGATGCTTGACGAGATTTGTGAAATATTTCAAGTACGTGCCTAGAAAATACAGAAAAACCCTTTATACTTTGGCCTTCGTTAAATACGAAGCAATGCGGGAATAGCTCAGTTGGTAGAGCGCAACCTTGCCAAGGTTGAGGTCGCGAGTTCGAGTCTCGTTTCCCGCTCCAAATACAAAACCTCTGAAACTTAGTTTCAGAGGTTTTTTTATGCCTGTTTAAATAATTGATACAAACGACCCAAGGTAATTTTGTAACCCCATCAAGCTACGGCACTTTTTAGCCTGCTCGATGACGGCTAGGGGGGATTGCAAACCGCGAAGCGGCACCGCGAGTTCAGAGTTCGGCACTGGTTGTGTCGTTGTGAATAAGCAAGGATTCGCCGTTATTTTGGTGTGCGTGCTTTGGTGGCTTTGCTGACCAGTGAATTGCCGTTGATGTTGAGGCCAACGCGCTCTTAGCTTTGGCGTTCGCTGACTGCACAGAAACGAACAGATGCAATGTTGTCGCATTTTGATTGGTTGACGACACATTCATGAAAGTAGCATCAAGTTCCTCAGTTCTGCACATTTGCAAGGCGCTCATCAGGGATATCTATTGGTGGTTGGCAATTGACCGATTTGTTAGGTGTCGCAGATCACGAGCAGGCTTTTTGTTGGGTGCTAAACAGCGAACGTTTATTTTTTCGGTGCTGTTCCGCCGCTCTTGACGCACTCATCCATCGTTTTAAATTCAGTGAACTTCTTGGTGCGTTCGTAGCTGGGGCTTGCTTTGTCATGACAAATGCCAGCGTCTGATTTTTTAACCATGCTCTCAGCGGCTGGGGCTTGACCGTTCGGCGCACGACCGCCAGTTTTCAAACACTCGTCCATGGTTTTGAACTCTGTGAATTTTTTGGTGGTGGCAAATGAGGCGCTTGTTTTGTCGTGGCAAATACCAGAGTCCGATTTTTTAACGACTGGCTCTGCCGAGGGTGCAGGTTTTTGATCTGCGGCATGACTTAAGCTGATGCTAAGGCCCAGCAAAAAGCCAATTGAAATTTTTAAAGTGTTTGAATTCACGATGCTTCTCCGTTGTGAGTAACTAAATATAGCGCATCAATATGTCGATCCGCATGCGCGTATCCCCGAGAGTCACGGTGGCTTGACGTAAAATGAAGCCCACGTCAAAGACACCGCCCGAGTGGTGAAATAGGTAGACACAAGAGACTTAAAATCTCTCGCTTTCCGCAAGGGGCGTACCGGTTCGATTCCGGTCTCGGGCACCATCCATTTAGACTGCAAAGAAGGAGTTTCGTCATGGCACGTTACAACGCCGCGTATGAAATTCACGTTCACGGGGAGGTCTCACTTCGTGCTGATGTGGACCTTGCTCAACTACAAGATGCTTTGCGTCCTCTCTGGAAATATGCGGGCTCGTCTTCTTTGCAAGACGGTTCGGCCAGCGCCTACCCCGAAGAGCCTGGTATTCGTTTTGATGCGCAAGCCCATCTTTTGCAAATGTGCTGGACTGTCCCCGGCGATGATGATTTCCGTCAATGCTTGGACGAAATGTGCATGAGCTTGAACGAGCTGACCGCAGCAGGCGCTGCGATTGAAGTCACGTTCTACGACAACGATTTTGACGAAGAAGACGAAAACCGTGGACAAGATTCACGCGACGACTTCGTGATGCTCTTCGTGGGCCCCACACCTGCCGACATCATGCAAGCCCAACGTGACATGTTGATCAACGACGTAGTGCACCTGATGGAGCGCCATTTCGATGGCGCTGAGTTGGGTGGTGTGGTCAATGAAATTGACAAACTGTTTTCACAGCGCTTTGATAATTTGGTGAACTCACTGGATCTCGGTCGACCACCTCGCGGATCGGGTGGCAATGGTCATGGCGGTTCTGGCCACGGTGGTCGCAAACCCCGCCATTTGCACTGAGCGCAATCAGGCGACGGCTTCACCGAAAATCAATTCAAACAAAAAAACCGCTGATGCCATTCAAAGCATCAGCGGTTTTTTTATAGGTCTATGTATGAAAGTTTGCAACGCAGCCAAATGGCCCACGTTGCATCTTTCTATGCTGACAAAGCTTAGCCAGCCGTCACACCAATGCCTTTGAACTCACCCGTAGCGATGCGCTTTTCCCACTCGGCGGGGCCGGTGATGTGCGCACTGGTGCCGCCTGAGTCCACGGCCACCGTCACGGGCATGTCGACCACGTCGAACTCGTAAATGGCTTCCATGCCGAGGTCGGCAAAACCCACCACTTTGGCGTGCTTGATGGCTTTGGACACGAGGTAAGCCGCGCCGCCGACCGCCATGAGGTAGGCCGACTTGTGCTTTTTGATGGCTTCAATGGCAACCGGGCCGCGTTCGGCTTTGCCGACCATGGAAATCAAACCGGTTTCTGCCAGCATCATTTCGGTGAATTTGTCCATGCGGGTGGCGGTGGTGGGGCCTGCGGGGCCAACCACTTCGTCACGCACAGGGTCGACAGGGCCGACGTAGTAAATCACGCGGTTGGTGAAGTCCACCGGCAACTTCTCGCCTTTGGCCAACATGTCTTGGATGCGTTTGTGCGCGGCATCGCGGCCGGTGAGCATCTTGCCATTGAGCAAAATGGTTTGGCCCGGTTTCCAGCTCGCGACTTCCTCTTTGGTCAGGGTGTTGAGGTCCACGCGCTTGCTCTTTTGCGTGTCTGGGGTCCAGTTGACATCGGGCCACAAGTCCAGCGAGGGCGCTTCCAAATACACAGGGCCAGAGCCGTCCATCACAAAGTGGGCGTGGCGTGTGGCGGCGCAGTTGGGGATCATCGCAATCGGCTTGCTGGCCGCGTGCGTGGGGTACATCTTGATCTTCACGTCGAGCACGGTGGTCAAGCCGCCCAAGCCTTGGGCGCCGATGCCGAGGGCGTTGACCTTGTGGTACAGCTCCAGACGCAGTTCTTCAACTTGCGTGAGCTTTTCGCCCTTGCTCGATTTCTCCAGCAACTGGTACATGTCCAGGTCGTCCATCAAGCTTTCTTTGGCCATGAGGACTGCTTTTTCAGCCGTACCGCCAATGCCGATGCCCAACATGCCAGGCGGGCACCAGCCCGCGCCCATCGTCGGCACAGTTTTCAGCACCCAATCGACGATGTTGTCGCTGGGGTTGAGCATGTACATCTTGGACTTGTTCTCGCTGCCGCCGCCTTTGGCTGTCACGGTCACGTCTACTTTGTCGCCAGGCACGATTTGCGTGAAGATGACGGCAGGGGTGTTGTCTTTGGTGTTTTTACGGGCGAACTGAGGGTCATCGACGACCGAGGCGCGCAGCATGTTGTCGGGGTGGTTGTAGCCACGGCGCACGCCTTCGTTGATGGCGTCGTCCAAGCTGCCCGTGAAACCTTCCCAGCGCACGTCCATACCAATTTTCAAGAACACGTTCACGATGCCCGTGTCTTGGCAAATCGGGCGATGGCCCATGGCGCTCATCTTGCTGTTGGTCAAGATTTGTGCAATCGCATCTTTGGCGGCGGGGCTTTGCTCGCGCTGGTATGCGCTGGCCAAGTGGCTGATGAAATCGGCAGGATGGTAGTAGCTGATGTACTGCAGAGCGGCGGCGACCGATTCAATCAAATCGTTTTGGCGGATGGTGGTCATGTTCAGGGTCCTGGAAAGGGCTTGGTGACAGAGATAAAACAGCCTCAGAGTTTACTCAATACCCCTGTCACAAGGCTTGCAGCTGTCGCCAGGTTTTCAGTGGCTCAATCGCTCACCCATAAAAAAACCCGCTGCGTTAGCAGCGGGTTTGTGGCGATCGTTGAGACGAGATCACTTGATGGTCAAGATCCAAGCGGCCAATTTGTGAGCTTCTGCATCGTTGACTTGCGTATTCGCTGGCATGGGGATAGGGCCCCACACACCAGCACCACCTTTTTGAATTTTGGTGGCCAGTTTGTCAACGGCTGTTTTGTCTGCAGCGTATTTAGCGGCCACGTCCTTGTAAGACGGTCCCACCAGCTTTTTGTCGAGTGCATGGCAGGCCATGCAGTTTTTCGACGTTGCCAGCGCTTGGTCTGCAAAGGCGGGGCTCCACAAGGTGGTGGCAGAAATCAAAGCCAACAAAGTGCGTTTCATGGGGATCTCCTTGAATTTCAGTAGTCGTCCAACACGGCGCCCTTGCTGGCACTTGAAGCGTTGAAAGCAAATTTGGCTTGAACGCCGCGCACGTAACGTGGCGCAGGCGCTGTCCAGCCTTCTTTGCGCTTGGCCAGTGTGGCGTCATCCACGTTGAGTTGCAGCAGCAATTGACGTGCATCGATGGTGATGGAGTCACCTTCATTGACGAACGCGATGTTGCCGCCCGCTGCGGCTTCTGGGGCGACGTGGCCGACCACCATGCCCCACGTGCCGCCCGAGAAGCGGCCATCGGTGATCAAGCCCACGCTCTCGCCCAAACCCGCACCAATCAAAGCGCCTGTGGGTGCCAGCATTTCAGGCATGCCAGGGCCGCCTTTGGGGCCGAGGTAGCGCAAAACCATCACGTCGCCGGCCACAATCTTGCCATCCAAAATGGCTTGCAGGGCAGATTGCTCGTCATCAAACACGCGCGCTGGGCCGGTGATGACAGGGTTTTTCAAGCCCGTGATTTTGGCCACGGCACCTTCGGGTGACAAGTTACCTTTGAGAATGGCCAAATGGCCTTCTGCATACATGGGGTTGCTGATGGGGCGGATGACATCTTGATCGGCACGCGGTGCGTCTGGAATGTCTTTCAAGTTCTCTGCCACGGTCTTGCCGGTGATGGTCATGCAGCTGCCGTCGAGCAAGCCCGCCGTCAACAAGGTTTTCATCACTTGGGGAATGCCGCCTGCGCGGTGCAAATCAACGGCCAAGTACTTGCCGCTGGGCTTCAAGTCACAAATCACGGGCACTTTGCGGCGCACGCGCTCAAAGTCGTCAATCGACCATTCCACACCCGCGGCGTGGGCGATGGCCAAGAAGTGCAGCACAGCGTTGGTTGATCCGCCTGTGGCCATGATGACGGCCACTGCGTTTTCCAACGAGGCTTTGGTCACGATATCGCGTGGCTTCAAGTCTTTTTTGACCGCTTCGATCAGCACCTTGGCCGACTCTTGCGCTGAGTTCAGCTTTTCATCGTGCGGGTTGGCCATGGTGGAGGAGTAGGGCAAGGACAGGCCCAAGGCTTCGAACGCCGAAGACATGGTGTTGGCCGTGTACATGCCGCCGCATGAGCCCGTGCCTGGAATGGCACGTTGCTCGATTTGTTTGAGGTCTTCGTCGCTCATGTTGCCGGCGGCGTTTTGGCCCACCGCTTCAAACACGCTGACGATGTTCAGGTCTTGGCCCTTGTAATGGCCTGGCAAGATGGTGCCGCCGTACACATAGATCGCGGGCACATTGGCGCGCAACATGCCCATCATGCCGCCGGGCATGTTTTTGTCGCAGCCGCCGACCACCAGCACGCCGTCCATCCATTGGCCTTGCACGCAGGTTTCGATGCAGTCCGAAATCACTTCGCGGCTGACCAGCGAGTATTTCATGCCTTCGGTGCCCATGGCCATGCCGTCGGAAATCGTGGGGGTGCCAAAAATTTGCGCATTGCCGCCAGCGGCCTCAATTGCAGCCACTGCCGCGTCAGCCAGTTTTTGCAAACCGCTGTTACAGGGGGTGATGGTGCTGTGGCCGTTGGCCACGCCGATCATGGGTTTGGCGAAATCGCTTTCCTCGTAGCCCATGCCGTAATACATAGAGCGGTTAGGTGCGCGGGATTTGCCCTCGGTGATGTTGGCCGAGCGACGGTTGATCTTGATGGTTTTAATGTCCATGTTGACTCTGAAATTTGGTTAAGCCTTGAGTTTAACTGCGGCTGTAGGCGCTGGTCCGTCGCCTTGGCGCAAGGCACAATGGCCGACTATGTTGCTGCACCCCTCGATTGATCCTGTCGCCCTTCAAGTGGGCCCCTTGGCCATCCATTGGTATGGCTTGACTTACCTTGCCGCTTTTGCGCTGTTCATGGGCTTGGCTCAGCTGCGGCTGCGACAGGCGCCCTATGCACAGTTGGTAGCGCAGGGCTTGTGGTCCAAACAAGACATTGAAGACTTGCTGTTTTATGGCGTGGTTGGCGTGGTCTTGGGCGGGCGTGTGGGGTATTGCTTGTTTTACAAGCCGGGCTACTACGCAGCGCATCCGCTGGAGGTGTTCGCGGTTTGGCAAGGCGGCATGAGTTTTCATGGCGGCATGCTCGGCGTGATTTCTGCCATGGCTTTGTTCGCTTGGCAGCGCCAACGGGCTTGGTTTTTGGTGACCGATTTCATTGCACCTTGCGTACCAACGGGCTTGGCTGCAGGCCGTGTGGGCAACTTCATCAATGGGGAGCTGTGGGGGCGAGCCGCTGATCCGTCGCTGCCTTGGGCCATGGTGTTTCCACAAAGCGGCAGCATGGTGCCGCGCCATCCCTCGCAGGTGTACCAATTCTTGGGTGAGGGCTTGCTGCTGTTTGTGGTGATGTGGCTCTACGCCCGCAAACCTCGTGCGGTGGGGGCGGTGTCTGGCATCTTTTTGATTGGTTACGGCAGCTTGCGGTTTTTGGCTGAGTATTTCCGTGAGCCCGACGCACATTTGGGCCTGTTGGCCTTAGGTCTGAGCATGGGGCAATGGCTGTGCGTGCCCATGGTGGTGCTGGGCCTGATCATTTGGTGGCGTGCCGTTCGCTACCGCGCAAGTCTCTGATTTTTCATTGTCTTTAAGGGAAAGTCCTAGCGTTTTACCGCGCAAGGCGATGGGTTTGGCTTTCATAATTACTCGTAATTACAGGAAATTACGAGTCAACCCAAACCATGCGCGCCCTTGTCAACTCATTACACGATGACGTCGCCTCACGGCTGCGCGCCGCCATCTTTGATGGGCAATTGGCGCCTGGCAATTTCATCGACGAAGCAGCTTTGTGCACGCAATGGTCGATCTCTCGCACCCCCTTGCGCGAAGCCCTCAAAGTGTTGACAGCCGAAGGCCTGATTCGCCACGAACCGCGCCGTGGGTGCTTTGTGAATGAAGTCACCGAGCAAGATTTGGACGAGATCTTTCCGGTCATTGCCTTGTTGGAAGGCCGTTGCGCCTTTGAAGCCACGCGCCATGCCAGTGAAGCAGATGTGCGTGTGTTGTCGCAATGGCACGAGCGCTTGGCAAGCCACGCAGAGGCAGGTCGCATCAACGATTACTACGAGGCCAATTACGCCATTCACGAGGCCATCATTCAATTGGCCAACAACAAATGGCTGGCACAAGCCATTGCCGATTTGCGCAAGATTTTGAAACTTGCCCGGTTGCAACAGCTGCACGCGCCGGGTCGTTTGACGCAAAGTTTGACGGAGCACATGGCCGTGTTTGACGCCTTGAAAGCCCGCAATGCCGAGGCCGCAGAACAAGCCATGCGACACCACCTGTTACAGCAACGCGAAGCTTTGCGGGAATTGACCCGTAGCCAAAGCTTGGTGGGCTTGACCGCTTGAGAGATTTGAAGAAAGAACCCCATGACCGCGACCTCTTGGCTCAATAGCAAACTGAACGTGTTGCGCAGCTCTGCGCTCGCCACCGAAGCGCCCAAAGAAGAGAACCGCTCCACACGCGAGCGCTTAGACGCGACGCTGCGCCAGAAGAAAGAGGCCTTGTCGCCCCGATCTTTGCGCCGCACTTTGGCCGAGTTACAAGCGGTGGTCGATCCGCGTGTGAGCGAGGTCGAAGGCGGGCGTCGCGCCAAGGCCTTGGCCGATTGGTATGCCAAGGCCACGCAGGAAGAGCGTCAAGACTTGTGGTTGTTGATCAGTGAGCAGTTTGGCCCCGACGCCGTCAAAGTTCGCGCTGCGCGTGACGACTACGACGCCGCCTTGGGCACGGCAGACGAAGGTTCGGCTGAGATTCGCTTGCGCCGTGCCTTGGTGTCGCCGCGCACACGCTTGCTGCAACGCTTTGCGGCGTACCCAGGTGGCATGCGGTTCTTGGTGGATTTGCGTGCGGAGTTGCTGCCCCAGCTCAAAGGCAACAAGCGTTTGCTGGCGCTGGATGCTGAGTTGGAAAACTTGTTCTCAACCTGGTTTGATGTGGCCTTCTTAGAGCTGCGCACCATCAGCTGGGACTCACCCGCGTCCTTGATTGAAAAACTCATCAAGTACGAAGCGGTGCACGACATTCGCAGCTGGGCTGATTTGAAAAACCGCCTCGACAGTGACCGTCGTTGTTATGGTTTCTTTCATCCCA
This sequence comes from uncultured Limnohabitans sp., assembly GCA_963513725.1. Classification (GTDB taxonomy): domain Bacteria; phylum Pseudomonadota; class Gammaproteobacteria; order Burkholderiales; family Burkholderiaceae_C; genus Limnohabitans. Next base: position 63,532 of record CAUPRM010000001.1, read on the forward strand.
GCTTGCCCAACGAGCCGCTGATTTTTGTGGAAGTCGCCTTGCTCAACGAGATGGCCGACAACATCATGCCGTTGTTGGACGAGGGCGCGGCCCCTGAAGATTTACAAAAATCCAGCGTGGCCATTTTTTACTCCATCAGCAACACCCAAGGCGGCTTGAAGGGCGTGAGCTTTGGCGACTCCTTGATCAAGCGCGTGGTCGAAACCTTGCGCGCCGAGTTCCCCAAGTTGAAGACATTTGCCACCTTGTCGCCCATCCCCGGTTTGCGTCCGTGGCTGGTGCGTCAGGTGCCCGAGCTGTTGACGCACTTGAACGACAAAGAGTTGTCGGCCTTGGGCCGTGAGTTGAGTTTTGAGCCACCCACGGCCACACATGTGCTGGCGGCCATCGACCAGCCTTTGGTCTTGAGTGCTTTGTCTGCCAAATCACCTTTGCGTTTGTTTTTGACCCGTTGCGCCGCGCACTATTTGGGACAAAGCCGCCACGGCGAGCAAGTGCTCGACCCCGTGGCCCGCTTCCATTTGGGCAACGGTGCGCGCATTGAGCGCATCAACTGGTTTGCAGATCCGTCCACCAAAGGCGTCAAGCAGTCGCACGGCTTGATGGTCAATTACCTTTACGACTTGAAGCGTTTGGACAAGCATCGCCACATGCTCGACAACGGCGAAGCACCAGCATCCAGCGATGTGCAAGCCCTGTATTTCAAGTAAGTTGTGCGCATTATCAAAAACCATGAAGGAGACAAACATGAATCAATTCAACAAAACATCAACACGCCGCAGCGTCTTGGCTTTGGGCATCGCAGCGTTGGCTGCGATGAGCTTGAGCGCGCATGCCGATCCAAGCTGGCCGAGCAAGCCTGTCAGCCTGATCGTGCCATTCCCAGCCGGCGGCGGTACCGATGCGTTTGCACGCCCTTTCTCTGCACAGTTTTCCAAACAGTCGGGCAAAACTTTGGTCATCGACAACCGAGGCGGCGCAGGCGGTAACTTAGGTGCAGGCATTGCCGCCAAAGCTGCGCCGGATGGTTACACCTTGTTCATGGGGGCTGTGCATCACTCGATCGCCCCTTCGATGTATCCCAAACTTGACTACGACTTGGAGCGCGATTTTGTACCGCTTGCGATGGTAGCCAGCGTGCCCCATGTGTTGGTGGTGAACACGAAAACCATGCCTAGCGATTTCAAGTCCTTCATGGCCTTGGTGCGCAGCAACCCTGGTCGCTTTAACTACGGTTCTGCAGGCGGCGGCACCTCGCATCACTTGGCGGGTGAGCTGTTCAAGTTGCAGAGCAAAACCTTCATCACACACATTCCTTACCGTGGCGCTGGCCCTGCTTTGCAGGACTTGATCGCAGGCAACGTGGACATGATGTTTGACGGTTTGGGGTCTTCGGCGCAACACATCAAAGGCGGTCGTATCAAGGCCTTGATGGTGTCGGGCAACAAACGCAACCCTGCGTTTCCTGATGTGCCTTGCGCCGCTGAGCTGGGGATGCCCGATTACAACGTGAACACGTGGTACGGCTTGTGGGCGCCGAAAGGTACACCCGCCGATGTGCAAGTGCGCGTCATCGAAGAAGTGCGTAAAGCCGCAGCAGCTGATGAAATCAAAACTGGCTGGGCCAACAATGGTGCCGAGTTTCCCAATCTCACGGGCGCTCAATTTGGCGCGTTTGTCAGCGCTGACATTAAAAAATGGGCGGCCGTGGTGAAAGCCTCTGGTGCCAAATTAGATTGATTTAAACCTACGTGCTGCATTTCCGAAAATGACCATGAACCACAACCTTTATGCCGCCTTGCGCGCGGCATTTCCCAAAGATTTGAGTGCCACCGCCGTGGAGACGGACGACGGGCAGTTCTACAGCTGGGCCGATCTAGAGCGCGCCAGCGCCATGATGGCCAACTTGCTCGACTCACTCGACATCCCCAAAGGCGCGCGTGTGGCGGTGCAGGTGGAGAAGTCGGTCGAAGCCATGATGTTGTACTTGGCAACCTTGCGCGCGGGCTATGTGTTTTTGCCCTTGAACACGGCGTACCAAAGCGCCGAGATTGAGTATTTCATTGGCAATGCCGAACCCGCCGTGGTGGTATGCAGCAGCAAGAACTTCGGCTGGGTCAGCAAGATCGCATTCAAGGCCGGCACACAAAACGTGTTCACCTTGGACGACAACCGCACCGGCAGTTTGTTGGAGCGCGCCGCGCATTGCTCGGACCAGCACCAAGTGGTGCAAAACAAAGCCGATGACTTGGCTGCCATTTTGTACACCAGTGGCACCACAGGCCGCAGCAAAGGCGCCATGCTCTCGCACGGCAACATGCTCAGCAATGCGCAGACCTTGAAAAAATACTGGGGCTGGAAGCCTGGCGATGTGCTGATTCACGCCTTGCCCATCTTCCATGTGCACGGGTTGTTTGTGGCCATTCACGGGGCCTTGCTCAACGGCAGCAAGATGATTTGGATGTCCAAGTTCGACCCCAAATTGGTCATCGCCAAAATGCCCGAAGCGACCGTCTTCATGGGCGTGCCGACTTTGTATGTGCGCATGCTGGCCGAGCCCAGTTTGACGAAAGCGCAAGCCTCGAACATGCGCTTGTTCATTGCAGGTTCAGCGCCGTTGTTGTTGGAAACCTTCACCGAATGGCAAGAGCGCACAGGGCAAGCCATTTTGGAGCGTTATGGCATGAGCGAAACCGTCATGCTCACCTCCAATCCTTATGCGGCTGATGCGCGTTACCCCGGTCAAACTGAGCGCCGTGGCGGTACCGTGGGCTTCCCGTTGCCCGGCGTGTCTTTGCGTGTGCAAGACGACGATGGCAAGGCTTTGCCCGTGGGTGAGATTGGTGGCATTCAGGTCAAAGGCCCGAACGTGTTTGCGGGTTACTGGCGCATGCCAGAGAAAACCAAAGAAGAGTTCACGGCCGATGGCTATTTCAAAACCGGTGACGTCGGCAAGATTGACGAACGCGGCTATGTGGTGATCGTGGGGCGCAGCAAAGACTTGATCATCAGCGGTGGCTACAACGTGTATCCCGCAGAGATTGAGGGCTACATCAATGACATGGCTGGCGTGGCTGAGAGTGCTTTGATTGGTGTGCCGCATCCTGATTTTGGTGAGGTGGGCGTGGCGGTGGTGATTGCCAAGCCTGGTGCCAAGGTGGATGCGGATGGGGTGATTGCAGCGCTCAAATCGCAGTTGGCGAATTTCAAGATTCCTAAGAAGTGTTTTGTGGTGGCTGAGTTGCCGCGCAACACGATGGGCAAGGTTCAGAAGAACTTGTTGCGGGAGCAATACAAAGGGTTGTTTTAAGCTTGTCGCTTTTCTGGGCGGTTTTGTTTTTTCTTGCGCTCCGCTCAGGCGATCAGCCAGTGGCGGGGCGACTCCTTCGCTTCGCTCTTAACGTCGCCGCCCCCGCCACTGGCTGATCGCCTTGGCTTCGGGGTTGATAAAAAAAGCCACTCAAACGAGTGGCTTTTTTGCTGGTGCGAACAAGAGAACTTAGCCCGCTAATGCCGCCGAGTTCACGCGTTGTGTGATGTGCGCCAAGGCTTCTTCGACTTGGTCAATCAATATCAAGCACAAATCGCCTTGTTGCAGGCGCTCCATCGCGCGGTCGATGGCTAAGAATTCGCCATGGATTTCGTCGATGTGGGTGGTGCGCTTGGCGCCGTCCAAGCCTTGACGCAAGAGTTTGAGCACTTCGCCATCGACACGACCGCGTTGGCAGGCGTCTTGATAAAGCACCACGTCGTCGAAGGCTTCACCAATCAGGCGGGTTTGTTCGCGAATGTCTTCGTCACGTCGATCACCGGCGCCGCTGATGACCACGCTGCGTCGTTGGGCGGGCAGGTTGGTGACGGCTTGGACCAAGGCTTTGATGGCGTCGGGGTTGTGGCCGTAGTCGGCAATGACGGTGGCGCCTTTGTAGTCGAACACGTTGAAGCGTCCGGGCACGGCGTTGCTGTCGCTCACAAAGGTGGCGAGGCCTTTGCAGATGGTTTTCCAAGGCACGCCGACGGCCCACGCTGCGCCGATGGAGGCCATGGCGTTTTCGATTTGAAAGCCAATGGCGCCACTGCGTGTGACGGGAATGTCTGACAACGGAATGCGTACCGAGTGGTTGCCTTGCATGCAGACGATTTGGTCGTCTTCCACGAACAGCACGCGTTTGCCTTGTGCGCGGTGCGTGGCAATGATGGGATGGTGTGCGTCCAAGCCAAAGAAGGTCACTTGGCCTGGGCAGTTGCCGGCCATGGCGGCCACGATGGGGTCGGTGGCGTTCAACACGGCCGTGCCTGTGGGGGCCACGTTTTGCACGATGACGCGCTTCAAAACCGCCAAGTCTTCGACGGTGGAGATGTAGTTCAAGCCGAGATGGTCGCCCATGCCGATGTTGGTCACCACCGCCACTTGGCAGCGGTCAAAGGCCAAGCCTTCGCGTAGCATGCCGCCGCGTGCGGTTTCTAGCACAGCCGCGTCGACGTCTGGGTGCATCAGCACATTGCGGGCGCTGCGTGGGCCGCTGCAGTCGCCGCTGTCGGTTTGACGGCCGTTGACATACACGCCATCGGTGTTGGTCATGCCCACGCGCAAGCCGTTGGCGCGCAGCAAGTGCGAGGTGAGGCGCACGGTGGTGGTTTTGCCGTTGGTGCCGGTCACGGCAATCACGGGAATACGGCCATCGTCACCATCAGGGAACATGGTGGAAATGACCGCTTCACCCACGTCGCGGCCTTTGCCAAACGAGGGGCTCAGGTGCATGCGCAGGCCGGGGGCGGCGTTGACTTCCACCACGCCACCGCTTTGCTCTTCCATCGGACGCAGCACCGATTCACACACCACATCAACACCACAAATGTCGAGGCCCACCATTTGGGCGGCCGCGATGGCGCGTAAGGCAACTTCGGGGTGCACATCGTCCGTCACGTCGGTGGCGGTGCCGCCAGTGGACAGGTTGGCGTTGTTGCGCAAGATCACGCGCGCGCCTTTGGCGGGCACGGAGTTGGCGTCAAAGCCTTGTTCTTTGAGGCGTGCAATGGCGATGTCGTCAAAGCGAATTTTGGTCAAGGACGTGGCATGGCCTTCGCCGCGACGAGGGTCTGCGTTGACGATGTCGACCAACTCGCGCACGGTGTTTTTGCCGTTGCCAATCACCAAGGGCGGTTCGCGGCGTGCGGCGGCAACGAGCTTGCTGCCCACCACCAACAAGCGGTAATCGCTGCCTGGCAGGAAACGCTCAACCAGCACTTCATCACGGAAGGACACCGCGGTGGTGTACGCCGTTTTGACGCCTTCTTCCGTGGTGACGTTGACGGAGATGCCTTTGCCTTGGTTGCCATCGCGAGGTTTCACCACCACGGGCAAGCCAATTTCTTGCGCCGCAGCCCAAGCGTCTTCGGGGCTGTGCACTGGGCGACCCAAGGGCACAGGCACACCCGCGGCGTGCAGCAGTTTTTTGGTGAGTTCTTTGTCTTGGGCGATGGACTCGGCAATGGCGCTGGTGGAGTCGATCTCCGCGGCTTGGATGCGGCGTTGTTTGCTGCCCCAGCCCAGTTGCACCAAGCTGCCTTCGGTCAGGCGACGGTATGGAATGCCACGCGCCACGGCGGCATCGACGATGGAGCCGGTTGAGGGGCCCAAGCGGATGTCTTCGTCCAAATTACGCAGTTGATCAACAGCGGCATCCACATCAAAGGCCGTGTTGTTGAACGCGGCGGCACACAGTTCAGACGCCAGTTTCAACGCCAAACAGCCCACCTCTTCTTCGGTGTACTCCACGGCGACTTGGTACAAGCCTTCGTCGGTGGTCAGGGTCGTGCGGCTGAAGGTGACGGGGCAACCCGCCTCAATTTGCAAATGCAAAGTCGCGGCTTCGAGGGCGTGCGCCATGCTGAGCTTGACATCTTTGCCCGTGGGACGCAGGCTGCCAACCCCAGGAAACAGGTTGCGCAACTGGCCTTCGAACTCAGGCAGTTGACTCAGATCGATTTCAGCCGCGTCGCAACGCACCATGGCTTCGACGGCGGTGTGACGGGTCCAGAGGTTGGGCCCACGCAGGGCTCGGGTACGAGAGACTTCCATTACGCAATCTTTCTAGCGATGTGTTTGGGCGTGTTCTGGTTGTTTTGGCCGAAATTCTTCAAACCAGCGCGAATCAGCAGCGGTGCAATGTCGAGTGACCAAGCCGTCGCCACGGCAGCCAGCAAGGTGGAGATGTGCAAGCCGCCTTTGAGCAAGCGTGCGATCAACTCCAAATCGAGGTGGAATAGTTGAGTTTCTTGATCGCCACGGGCCAAGGTGACGTGGCCGTCTTTGCAATACACCGCGCGGCCGCCTTGCTGACGGTGTGCGGTGACGGTGGCGTTGCTGTGCTCTTTGGCGTAGTAAACGACTTCGCCATCGCTCAACTCAGCCAAGCCGACCACGGCTTCTTCGTCGGCATTGAGCACGGCCGCACCTTCGGGCAACACCAAATCGATTTGGGTGCGAATGACGGTGCGCATTTGCTCCGGCGTTTGGATGTCGTGCTGCTGAATCAGCGCGTCATCGGTGTCGGGCATGTTGGTGACCACACCAATCAAGCACCGGTCGTACGCCAAACCTTCGTTGAGGATGTGTGAGGGCGAGGTTTCGAACACGGCGGCATCCAAGGCGCGGTTGATCAGCAGGCGCTCTGAAAACTCAAAGCCGCGCGCATCTTTTTTGCCCAAATGGTGTTGGTCCATGTACAGGCCGTCTTGGCAGGCCAAGCCTGTGCGACGACCCGACAAATGCAGCAACCAAGACACCAGCTGCGAAAGCTCGGTGGTTTGGTGCGTGCCGACCACGCCCACGACCGGAATGCGGCCAGACTCGTTGACGCCAAACAAATGTTCGACGATGGCTTTGCCCACAGGGCGGGGTTGACCCACCGCGGGTTTGACGTGCATCAACAAGCCGGGGCCGGCGTTGACTTCGATGATGGCGCCTTGGGTTTCGTCGAGAGAGCGGGAAATGTCTTGGGTGACGATGTCGATGCCAGCAATGTCCAAGCCAATCACACGAGCGGCGAGGGTGGCGACGGCTGCCACATCGGGGTGCACCAAGTCGGTCACGTCGTTGTTCAAGTTGCCATTGCGCTGGACCACCACGATGCGGTCTTTCTCAGGCACGCTGGTGGGCTCTAAGCCTTGGCGTTGGATCTCAAGCAGCGACATTTCGCCGCGAGCCGTGTGCAAGCGAATCAGGTCGAGCGGGAAACCTTCGGCTTCGCCGCGGCGCGGGTCGGTGTTGATTTGCAGTTCAATCAGTTGCTCGACGGTGGAGATGCCGTCGCCGGTGACGCAAGCTGTTTCGCCACGGGTGGCGGCCACCACGCGGTCGCCCACCACGAGCACGCGGTGTTCATCGCCGCGCACATAGCGTTCGATCAACACGCCGCTGCCTTCTTTGTCGGCGGCGGCCCACGCGTTGCGCACACCTTCTTCGGTGTTCACGTCGAGGGACACGCCCCAACCGCGGTTGCCGTCCAGCGGTTTGACCACCACGGGCAAGCCAATGTCTTGCGCGGAAGCCCAGGCTTCATCGGCTGTTTTGACCACTTGGCCTTCGGGCACGGGAATGCCGCATTGGGTCAGCAAGCGCTTGGTCAAGTCTTTGTCGCTGGAGATGCTTTCGGCGATGGCGCTGGTGCGATCGGTCTCCGCCGTCCAGATGCGGCGTTGGCGTGAGCCATAGCCGAGTTGCACCAAATTGCCTTCGGTCAAGCGAATGAACGGAGTTTTGCGTTCCACCGCGGCATCCACGATGCAGGCGGTGCTGGGGCCCAAACAACGCTTGTCGGCAATGCCTTTCAAGCGGTTAATGGTGGCGGTGATGTCGTAAGGCTGGTTGTTTGCCGCTGACATCACGATTTCGCGGGCGGCCAAAAAGCTTTCACGGCCCAGTTCTTCGTGTTCGGTGCGGAACACCACTTTGTAAATACCGCGTTTGCTGATTTCGCGTGCTTTGCCAAATTCAGCACGGGCACCGGCCAGCAACTGCAGCTCAATGGAGACGTGCTCCATGATGTGCCCCATCCACGTGCCACCCACCAATCGGGTGAGAAAGCCGCCGCGATGGCCAACGCCGCAGTGGTGTTCGACCAAACCGGGCAACCAAGCATTGAGCCGGTCATTGAACCCGTCAATTTTGTTGGAAGGGTGATCTTCCATTTCGCCCAAATCAATCAGCGCCTCAATGATGGGGCGGTAAGTCCAGATGTTGGGTCCGCGCAAGTAGTTCATGCGCAGAATTTGAATGTCTTTGAATGCCATGTTTTGATGTGGGTAGGCTAGGGTGGAACTCAAACCGAGGGGCGCTTACAAAGCCGATCCAACCATGGTCGGGCGATACAATCTTTAGCATTCGATGTTGGGTGCAACAAGTTCCAGGCTCCTGCTTTTTTGTGCGGAAACTATTAAAAGAATGAATTCTTCTCTTTCGGCTTCTGCCAGCTCTCTGTTGCCCCCTGTTTGGGTGACGCCAGCACTGGCTCAACTCTCTCCACAAGAAAACGTTCTAGCTTGCTTGGAGGTTGACTTAGATGCCCAACTGCGGTTCGCACCAGGGCTGTTAATTGTGACAGACCAGCGGGTGCTTTCTGCCCAACGTCAAGGCAGCGAACTCATGTGGTCGTCTTGGCCCATGACGGCTGACGCGGTCATGCAGCATGCCGATCACGCAGGTGTTGGCACCTTGTCCTTGGTCACGTCGAGCCAGCGTTTGGCCAGTTGGCGCTTTACTCTTACGCACAACGTGCAGGCCATGCGCTTGCAAGAGGTGTTTGCGGACCGTGTGGAGGTGCTGACGCACGGTAAATCGTTGGCTGCCACGGCGCAGGCGCGATGCCCGCAGTGCAAGCTGCCCCTTGAAGCCGCTGGCGATCCATGCCCCGTGTGCAGTCGTGAGAAGCACGCGCCTTTGTCCACTTGGGGGCTGTTTCGTTTGTGGCGTTTTGCCCATCCTTACCGTTGGCGTTTGTTGACGGGGTTTTTACTGACGTTAGCGTCGACAGCTGCCACGTTGGTGCCGCCTTATCTGACCATGCCTTTGATGGACGATGTGTTGATTCCGTTCCAAAACGGCAAACACATCGACGAAGACTTGGTGATGATGTATCTGGGCGGCCTGCTGGGGGCTGCTGCTCTGGCGTGGGGCTTGGGCTGGGCCAAAACTTACATTTTGGCTTTGGTGTCCGAGCGCATTGGCGCTGATTTGCGCACCACGGCCTACGAGCACCTCATGCGTTTGTCGCTGGAGTACTTCGGCGGACGCCGCACCGGCGATTTGATGAACCGCATTGGTGCCGAGACCGACCGCATTTGTGTCTTTTTGTCCTTGCACTTGCTCGATTTCGCCACCGACGTGCTGATGATCTTGATGACCGCAGGCATTTTGATCAGCATCGATCCGCGCTTGGCCGCTGCGACCCTGCTGCCTTTGCCCTTCATCGTTTGGTTGATCCACACCGTGCGCGACAAGTTGCGTACGGGTTTCGAGAAGATTGACCGCGTTTGGTCTGAGTTGACCAACGTGTTGGCCGACACCATTCCTGGCATTCGCGTGGTCAAGGCGTTTGCCCAAGAGCGCCGCGAAGCCAACCGTTTTCGCGATGCCAACAAGCACAACTTGGCGGTGAACGACCGCATCAACTTTGTGTGGTCGCTGTTTTCGCCCACCGTCACGCTGATGACCGAGGTGGGTTTGTTGGTCGTGTGGGGCTTTGGCATTTGGTTGGTGTCGCACCACCAAATTACCGTGGGTGTGTTGACCGCATTTTTGGCCTACATCGGCCGTTTCTACACACGCCTCGACTCGATGAGCCGCATCGTGTCGCACACACAAAAAGCGGCAGCGGGCGCCAAGCGCATTTTTGAAATTTTGGACCACGTCTCCAGCGTGCCTGAAACCAAGAACCCGCAGCCACTGCCTGTTCCCTTGCAAGGCAGCATTGAGATTCAAGATGTGGGGTTCCGTTACGGCAACCGCGCCGTGATTCGCGGCATGAACCTGAGCATTCGTCCTGGCGAGATGATCGGTTTGGTCGGTCAAAGCGGCTCGGGCAAGAGTACTTTGGTGAATCTGATTTGCCGCTTTTATGACGTCAGCGAAGGCGCCATCAAGGTGGATGGCATTGATATCCGCAACATCGCTTTGTCTGATTTCCGCAGCCACATTGGCATGGTGTTGCAAGAGCCGTTTTTGTTCTTCGGCACGATTGCCGACAACATTGCCTACGGCAAGCCCGATGCCACACGCGAAGAAATCGTGTCAGCAGCGCGTGCGGCCCACGCCCATGAGTTCATCTTGCGCTTGCCCCAGGGTTACGACTCGTTGGTTGGCGAGCGCGGCCAAGGTTTGTCGGGTGGCGAGCGTCAACGCATCTCGATTGCGCGTGCGTTGTTGATCAACCCACGCATCCTGATTTTGGACGAAGCGACCGCCTCGGTGGACACCGAGACCGAGCAAGAAATTCAAAAGGCCTTGGACAACTTGGTGCAAGGCCGCACCACGATTGCCATTGCCCACCGTTTGTCCACGCTCAACAAAGCCGACCGCTTGGTGGTGATGGAGCAAGGCGTGGTGGTGGAAGAGGGCGACCACGACACACTCATGGCGCGTGAAGGTGCCTATTACCGGCTCTATGAAGCCCAAGCTAAAAATGGTGAAGACGCGGTGGTCGCCCGTGCTTCGACGAAGGAGTCCGAATGAGTGCCCCGTTGATTTTGGCCTTCACTTTGGCTGTTGACCCCTTTGGCAAATTGGTGGTTACCTTGGCCGATGGCTCGCAGCATGTCGGCGCGGTGGTGGTGCGTGCTTTCCCGATTGCGACGCCCGATCAAGCCATTTCTATTTTGAGTGCCGAGGGCAAAGAGTTGGCTTGGATTGAGCGTTTGAGCGATTTGCCTGAAGACCAGCGCGCCGTGGTGTCGCAGGCGCTGCAGGGTCGCGAATTCATGCCCGAAATCTTGCGCTTGGATGGGGTGAACAGTTTTTCAACGCCCAGCGTCTGGCGCGTGCAAACCAGCCGTGGACCGACCGAGTTTGTGTTGAAGGGCGAGGAAGACATCCGTCGCTTGAGCACCAACACCTTGATCGTGGCCGATGCCCACGGCGTGCAGTTCTTGATCCGCGATTTGCCAGCGCTGGACCGCCACACACGCAAGCTGCTGGACCGCTTTTTATAAGCTCAGCGGTTCGCGCAGTCGGCGAACAAATCCAGCGTGGGTTGGTAGACCTCGGTCTTCACCGCCATCAAACCCAAGACCGAATGAAACAAATGGTCGTGCGACAAGGCGCGGTCACGCTGCTTTTGCAAGCAGCTGGTTTTGATGCGGCTTTGCGTTTCAAACGTGGGTGACAGCCAGGTGATGAGCGGCACTTGCTTTTGTTCGGCGGGAGCCATCGCGTAGGGCAAGCCATGCAGGTACAAATTGTTCTCACCCAACGACTCGCCGTGGTCGGCCACATAAAACAGGGCGGTGGCAGCGGTTTTTTCTTTGTCTTTCAGCCAGCCAATGGCGCGTGACAAAAAGTAGTCGGTGAACACCAAGGTGTTGTCGTAGGCGTTGACGACTTGCGCTTGGTTGCATTGCGACAGCGAGGTGTCGGTGCACTCGGGCACGAAGGGCTTGAAGGCAGCGGGTGTGCGCTTGAAATACGCGGGCCCGTGGCTGCCCATTTGGTGCATCACCACGACGGTGCCACGCGCGCGGCGCTCGCTGGGGAGTTTGGCCAATTCTTTGTCGAGTTGCGTCAGCATGACGGTGTCGCGACATTCGCCGTCTTCGCATTGGTCAGGCAGTTTGAGCTCGGAGGTGTTGAGGTTGGGAATGCGGTCGCATTGGCCTTTGCAGCCCGACTGGTTGTCCATCCACAACACGGCGTAGCCTGCGCGTTGCAGCACGTCCAGCCAGTTTTCAAAATCATGGCTGCGCTTGGCGTAGCCTTCGCGACCCAAATGCGAAAACATGCAAGGCACCGACTCTGCAGTGCTGGTGCCGCACGAGGCAACTTGGGTGAAGCTGGTGACGTTTTCTTTGGCCAACAGCGGGTTGGTCAGGCGGGCGTAGCCGTTGAGTGAGAAGTTGGCACTGCGTGCGGTTTCACCTAAAACAAACAGCAGCAAAGGCGGATGTTGCGCCGCTCCTGTGCGTGGTGTGATGTGGGCATCCACGCCCAGCGGCTGCAAGGGACCACTGGGTTGGTCGCTAGGAACGACTGTCAAATCCAGCAGCGCATACACGCTGTTGAGCGGGTTGATTTGGTAGCGCAGTTGCGTGTGGTTGCGCATGAGAGAGGCAAAGTCTTGAAACACCAGCTGGGTGGTGCCCAAGGTCACGGCCAGTGCCGCCACACACAACAGCACATTGCGCATCACTTGCTTGCTCAGTGAGGCGTGTGTCATGGGTTGGCGCCATAGCCAAATCATCGGTAACACGGCCAAGAACAGCACCGTCACACCTAAGCGCCAACTCAGTTGATCGCGTGCTTCACGGGCGTCGGTTTGAAACACATTGGTGACCATGGGCGTGTCCACCACGATGCCGTACATCAACATGTAATACGTGGCGAAGGCGGCCAACAAAAGCAGCAGGCTGATGGCGGGCTTCAAGGTCCAACGCCATGCCAGCAGCGACAGCAAGGCTGTGGTGGCGCTGGCAATGATGAGGACAAAGGCCGCACCAAACAGCAGGCCATGCCAACCCTTCAGGTCGGGCAACTGGGTCAAGCTGCGCCACAGTGCGACGTTGCCAAACACCGCCAACCAAACGCTGGCGAGCAAGATCAAGGAAAACGCTGAACGGGAAGGGCGACGCGGTGTGTCTAAAAACATGATGCGCATTGTCTCGCGCCTTTGTGTCGGTTTCAGGTGGGTCTTCAGGTCGGCCACGTACTGCCGTGCTCAGGCACGACAGCGCGCCATTTCAACTCGCGTTCAATGCGCTGGCGCAAGACATCGGCCGCTTCTAATTCGCCGTGCACCACATACACCTGACCGGGTGCGTGCTTCATGTGTTTGAGCCACTTCAGCAGCTGTGTGGCATCGGCATGGGCTGACGAGGATTGCAGCTGCACCACTTCTGCCTTCACTTCAATATCTTGTCCGTGCATGCGCACAAAGGTGCCGCCATCTGCCAATGTGGCACCTCGCGTTCCGGGCGCTTGGTAGCCGGTGAGGATGACCATGTTGCGGTGGTCGGGTAGGTAGTGCTCCAAATGGTGCAACACACGTCCACCGGTGGCCATACCGCTGGCTGCCAAGATCACCATGGGGCCATGTCGTTTGGCCAGTGCTTTGGACTGCTCAGGCGTTTCAATCATGGTGGCCACATGCTTGAGGGCGCGCAGTCCGTCGTCGTCGAGTTTGTGGGCGTCGGGGTGTTCTTGGTACAAGTCGGTGGTGTGAACCGCCATGGGGCTGTCCAAAAAGACCGGCAAGCTGTGCGGAATTTCGCCACTGGCTTTGAGCTGTGCAATGGCATACAAAACGGCTTGCGCACGACCCACCGCAAACACGGGCAGCACCGCCACACCACCGCGTGCCGAGACGCGTTTGAGGGCTGGGCCTAATTCGGCCAAGACATCTTCTTTGGGGTGTTCGCGGTTGCCGTAGGTCGATTCAATCAAGACCGTGTCTGCGTCGGGTGGCAGGTCAGGCGCGTTCATCAGCAAGTCATCGGGGCGGCCTAAATCGCCACTGAACAAAATGCGCCGTCCTGCCACTTCCAGCAAGAGACTGGCTGCGCCCAAGATGTGACCGGCAGAGGAAAACGTGGCGTTCCAGCCGGGAAGCGGCGAGAAGGTTTTGCCAAGCGCTTGTGCATGCAAAGCCTTCAGGCTCACCAAGGCGTCGTGCTTGTCGTACAGCGGCAAAGCGGGACTGTGTTTGGAATAGCCTTTGCGGTTGGCGAAAGCCGCATCTTCTTCTTGAATGTGGCCGCTGTCGGGCAACAAAATGCCGCACAGATCGCAGGTGGCCGGCGTGGCATACACGCGGCCTTTGTAGCCTTGCTTCACCAGCAACGGCAAGTAGCCGCTGTGGTCCAAATGTGCATGCGTCAGTAAGACCGCATCAATGTCGGCGGCGGGTATGGGTAGGGGCGTCCAGTTGCGCAGACGCAGCTGCTTGTAGCCTTGAAACAAACCGCAATCCAACAGCAAACGCTGACCCTGATGCTCGACCAAATATTTGGAACCGGTGACGGTGCCGGTTCCGCCCAAAAAGGTGATGTTGACGCTCATGCTTCAAGTATCGCCTTTTCTAGGCGTGTGGCGATCAGCTGAAAAAGCTTTTGAGTTTGTCGGCCCAACCGCCTTCAGCGGGCGAGTGTTTGGCGCCGCCTTTTTTCAGCGACTCGTCCAACTCTTTGAGCAACTTGCGTTGGTGCTCGGTGAGTTTGACGGGCGTTTCCACCGAAATGTGGCAATACAAATCGCCAGGGAAACTGGAGCGAATGCCCTTCAAACCTTTGCCACGCAAGCGGAATTGTTTGTCGCTTTGTGTGCCTTCAGGAATGTCAATGGCCGCTTCGCCTGCCAAGGTGGGGACACGAATTTCGCCGCCCAATGCCGCCGTGGTGATGCTGATGGGCACCGAGCAGTGCAGGTCATCGCCATCGCGTTCAAAAATCTCGTGTTTCTTGATGCGGATTTCGATGAACAAATCGCCGGGCGGGCCGCCATTGGTGCCTGGCTCGCCGTTGCCGGTGCTGCGAATGCGCATGCCGTCATCGATACCCGCTGGGATTTTGACTTCCAGCGTTTTTTGTTTCTTGATCTTGCCTTGGCCGTGACACATGGTGCAGGGTGAGGGAATGATCTTGCCCGAACCTCGGCAATGTGGGCAGGTTTGCTGCACACTGAAAAAGCCTTGACGCATTTGCACTTGACCGCTGCCATGGCAGGTGGAGCAAGTCTTGGCCGAGGTGCCTGGTTTGGCGCCGCTGCCGTCGCAGGTTTCGCACTCGTCCCAGCCTGGGATTTTGAGCTGTGCGTCTTTGCCGTTCGCAGCTTCTTCCAGCGTGATTTCCATGGCGTAACTGAGGTCGTTGCCGCGGTACACCTGACGGCCGCCGCCACCACCACGACGCTGCTGGCCAAAGATGTCACCAAAGATGTCGCCAAACGCTTCACCAAAACCACCGCCAAAATCGCCACCCCCTGGGCCGCCACGCATGTTGGGGTCCACGCCCGCATGGCCGTACTGGTCGTAGGCGGCACGCTTTTGCGCGTCAGACAACATTTCGTAGGCCTCTTTGACCTCTTTGAATTGCGCCTCCGCCTCCTTGGCTTTTTCGCCTTGGTTGCGGTCAGGGTGGTGCTTCATCGCGAGTTTGCGATAAGCCTTTTTGATCTCGTCATCTGAAGCGCCTTTAGAGACGCCAAGAACTTCATAAAAATCGCGTTTGGACATGGTGCAGCGTGGCCGTTATTTTTGGGGCTTGTCTAACAACTTCGCCGCGTGTCCACCTTTTCAGGTGAAACGCGGCGAGGTCGCATCAAAAGTGAATCGAAGGAGAAAAGGGTTTAGCCTTTTTTGACTTCTTTCACTTCAGCATCCACAACGTTGTCGTCAGCGGGTTGCGCTTGTGCGCCACCTGCGCTAGCGCCTGCCGCTGCAGCTTGTTGCGCTTGTGTTTCAGCGTAGACTTTTTCGCCCAGCTTTTGAGCGGCTGTCATCAAGGCTTCGGTCTTGGCATCGATGTCGGCTTTGTCTTCGCCTTTCAATGCTTCTTCCACTGCTTTGATGGCAGCTTCGATGGCTTCTTTTTCGCCAGCGTCGAGCTTGTCGCCGTGCTCGCCCAAGCTCTTCTTCACGCTGTGCACAGCGGCGTCAGCTTGGTTGCGCGATTGCACGATTTCGAGCTTCTTCTTGTCTTCGGCGGCGTTCAACTCGGCGTCTTTCACCATTTGTTGAATCTCGTCTTCTGACAAGCCAGAGTTGGCCTTGATCGTGATTTTGTTTTCTTTGCCCGTGGCTTTGTCCTTGGCGCCCACGTGCAAGATGCCGTTGGCGTCAATGTCAAATGACACTTCAATTTGTGGCGTGCCGCGTGCAGCAGGTGCGATGCCTTCGAGGTTGAACTCGCCCAAGCTCTTGTTGCCAGACGCCATTTCGCGCTCACCTTGGTAGACCTTGATGGTCACGGCAGGTTGGTTGTCGTCCGCGGTCGAGAAGGTTTGTGCAAACTTCGTGGGGATGGTCGTGTTCTTGGCGATCATCTTGGTCATCACGCCGCCCAAGGTTTCAATACCCAAGGACAGTGGTGTGACGTCGAGCAACAAAACGTCGGTGCGGTCGCCAGACAACACTTGACCTTGAATCGCAGCGCCCACGGCCACGGCTTCGTCAGGGTTCACGTCACGACGTGGCTCTTGACCGAAGAACTCTTTGACCTTTTCTTGAACCTTTGGCATACGGCTCATACCGCCGACCAAAATCACGTCGTCAATGTCGCTCACGGATACGCCCGCATCTTTGATGGCGGTGCGGCAAGGTGCGATAGTGCGTTCGACCAACTCGTCCACCAGTTGCTCCAACTTGGCGCGGTTGAGCTTGATGTTCAAGTGCTTAGGACCAGAAGCGTCAGCAGTGATGTAAGGCAAGTTGATGTCGGTCGATGTGGCCGATGACAACTCGATCTTGGCTTTTTCAGCGGCTTCTTTCAGGCGCTGCAAGGCCAACACGTCTTTGGACAAGTCAACACCAGATTCTTTCTTGAACTCGGTGATGATGAAGTCGATGATGCGTTGGTCGAAGTCTTCGCCGCCCAAGAATGTGTCGCCGTTGGTGGACAACACTTCGAATTGTTTTTCGCCATCAACGTCAGCGATTTCGATGATGGACACGTCAAACGTACCGCCACCCAAGTCATACACCGCAATCTTGCGATCGCCTTTTTCTGTTTTGTCCAAACCGAAGGCCAAGGCGGCTGCAGTTGGTTCGTTGATGATGCGCTTGACGTCCAAGCCTGCGATGCGGCCTGCATCTTTGGTGGCTTGACGTTGCGCGTCGTTGAAGTAGGCGGGAACCGTGATGACGGCTTCAGTCACTTCTTCGCCGAGGTAGTCTTCGGCGGTTTTCTTCATCTTGCGCAGAATTTCAGCGCTGATTTGAGGAGGGGCCAACTTGTTACCGCGCACTTCCACCCATGCATCGCCGTTATCGGCTTTGGCAATGGTGTAGGGCATCAAGTCGATGTCTTTTTGAACTTCTTTTTCGCTGAATTTGCGACCGATCAAACGTTTCACCGCGTACAAAGTATTGCGTGGGTTAGTGACCGCTTGGCGCTTGGCAGATGCGCCGACCAGGATTTCGCCGTCTTCTTGATACGCAATGATCGACGGGGTGGTGCGAGCGCCCTCTGCGTTCTCGATCACTTTGGTCGTGTTGCCTTCCATGATGGCCACGCACGAGTTGGTGGTGCCCAAGTCAATACCGATGATTTTTCCCATTTGTAACTCCAGTAACTTTTAAAAATTCAGATAAGCAGTAGTTATGGCTAACTCTGCAGATTTCAAGTGTTTATTTCGGTGCGGCCACAGTGACCAGTGCAGGGCGCAACACACGCTCGGCGATCAAGTAACCTTTTTGCAGCACGGTAACCACGGTGTTGGCTTCTTGCTCTGCTGGCACCACGCTGATGGCTTGGTGTTGTGCAGGGTCAAATTTGGCACCGGCCGCAGGGTCGATGGCCACAATCTTGTTGCGTTCCATGGCGCTTTTGAGCTGACGCAGCGTTGCTTCTGCGCCTTCACGGATTTGTTCAGGCGTGGCGGTTTGCACGGCCAACCCAGCTTCGAGGCTGTCGAGCACGGGCAAAAGGCTGTCGGCAAAGCTTTCCAAGGCGAACTTGCGGGCTTTGGAGACTTCTTCGTCTGCACGGCGGCGGGCGTTTTGCACATCGGCTTGGCCGCGCACATATTGATCTTGCAATTCAGCGGCTTTGGCTTGCAGCGCTGCGATTTCGGCTTGGGCCGCAGCCAATGGGTCGAGGGCGGCTGCTGGTTCAGCGGCTTGTGCCAGCGTTTGTGCAGCGGCTTGCAGTGCGGCTTCTTGTGCCGCGGCGTCTAGGGTGTGTGTGGGTTCAGACATGCTTAGAAAGCTTATTCAAAAGCTCAGTTTTCGAAGATATAGGAGGTAAGTGGGGCCGTCAGACCTTGTTTCAAGTGTGGTTTTGCAAATATTTGCCACAGCCAAACACGTCCCTTGAAAAAGCAATGGGGCCCCAAAGGGCCCCGTGAGGTCGCGCGCAGAGGCTGGCGACCTGCGTGGTTTACTCGACGGCGAGCAATTCCACGTCAAATTTGAGGGTGGCGTTGGCTGGGATCACGCCGCCAGCGCCGCGGGCACCGTAGCCCAGCTCTGGGGGGATGATCAAGGTGCGTTGGCCACCGATCTTCATGCCTTGCACGCCTTCGTCCCAGCCTTTGATGACCATGCCGCCGCCCAAACCGAACTCAAACGGGTCGTTGCGGTCACGGCTGGAGTCAAATTTGGCGCCTTGCTCGCCGTCTTTGTACAGCCAGCCGGTGTAGTGCACGCTGACGTATTGGCCAGCAGCGGCTGTGGCGCCGTCGCCTTCCACGGTGTCGATGTATTGCAGGCCGGAAGGGGTGGTGATCATGGGGAGTCCTTGAGGGTCAGAAATCGAAGCTGTAGAGTGTAACGAGCCCTGCTGGCTTAGCCTTGCAGGTAAATCTTTTGCAGCAGCCGTGTCAGGGTTTTACGCTCTGCGGCAGTGAGTGCCGTGGCGGTGCTCAGATCTGACTCGTTCGCCGTGACTTCGGCTTCCTGCATCAGTGCGTTTCCTGCTTCTGTCAAAAACAAACCCACGGCGCGTCCGTCGGTGGGGTGCGGTTTGCGCTCAATCAGGTCTCGTTTTTCAAAGGCTTTGAGGAAACCCACCAAGTTGGGCGGCAAGATGTTGAGTGCGTTGCACAACTGGCGCGAGGTGATGCCAGGGTTGTGCCCAATCAGCGACAGAACCGAAAAATCAACGGGCCGCAGCTCGTAAGCCGCCATGCGTTCCATGAAGCGGTTGATGATGGTCAACGTAGCTCGGCGCGTGTTGTAGCCCAGCAGGGTTTCGAGAAAGCGGGTGTCGATGTTGTCGTTCATGTCGCGGTGAATTGTCCGCGAATCATGGCTGCACGCATGCCGAACTCGGGCAACACCCACGCGCGCAACGCGGCGGCAGGGGCTTGCCAGCGGTTCGCGTCTGTGGCGTGTGCCGCTGTGGCTTGGTCAATTTGGGTCCAACTCCAAGCCAGCAAGGCCAAGGCGGCCAACCGCAGGTAGTCGCCCGCGATCCAACTCAAAGCGATGGCACCTTCGGATTGGCCGTTGACGGCGACTGCCTCGGCGGTGATGGCCCGCAATTGGGCAAACAGGTCGAGCACTTGGGCTTCATGGGAGCGGGCGGTCGACAGGGGCTGGGCCAGTTCGTCCAGCAACGCGTTCAGGGCTGTGCCGCCGTCGCTCAAGACCTTGCGCATCAGCAAGTCGATGGCTTGAATTTCGTTGGTGCCCTCGTAAATCATGGCGATGCGGGCGTCGCGCACATTTTGTTCGATGCCCCATTCGCTGACATAGCCGTGGCCGCCAAACACTTGCAAACAGTCGCTCGCGCCATGAAAGCCTTGCTCGGTGCAGGCCGATTTCAAAATGGGCGTGATCAAGGCGCACCAGCGCTGGGCCGATTCGCGTTGTGTCGCATCCGGGTGGTGCTTGGCTTGGTCCAGCGCCAAGCCGGTTTTGTAGGCCAGCACGCGCGAGCCATCGACCCAAGCGCGTTGCGTGTCCAAGATACGGCGCATGGCCGGGTGTTCGATGATCAAGTCGGCCGAGGCTGTGCCTTTGACGCCTGCCGGTTTGGGCGCACGCATTTGGCGGCGCTCGTGGGCGTAGGCGTCGGCCTTTTGCCAAGCGGCGTCCAGCAAACCCACGCCTTGCAGGGCGACGTGCAAGCGGGCCGCGTTCATCATCACGAACATGGCGTTGAGGCCGCGCCCGACATCGCCGATCAGCCAACCTTGGGCCTCGTCAAAGCGCATCACGCAGGTGGGGCTGCCGTGGATGCCCATTTTTTCTTCGATGCGCTCGCAATGCACGGCGCTGCGTGCGCCATCGGCGTAAAACTTGGGCACCAAAAACAGCGACAAGCCTTTGGGGCCAGCGGGCGCATCGGGCAAACGGGCCAACACCAAATGCACGATGTTGTCGGTCAAGTCGTGCTCGCCGCCCGAGATGAAAATTTTGGTGCCGCGAATGCCAAAGCTGCCATCCGCTTGCGGCGTGGCACGGGTGCTGGCCAAGCCCAAATCGCTGCCTGCATGGGGTTCGGTCAAGCACATGGTGGCCAGCCACTCGCCAGTCCCTACCTTGGTCAGGTACTGGGCTTTGAGCTCAGCGCTGGCGTGGTGCTTGATGCACTCGTACGCGCCGTGCAGCAAGCCTGGGGCCATGGTCCAGCCATGGTTGGCGGCGGACAGCCATTCGTACAACACGCTTTCCAGCACAGCGGGCAAGGCTTGCCCGCCATCGTCGGTGGCGGTGGTGAGCGAGGCCCAGCCTGACTCCCAAAACGCTTGGTACGCGGCTTTGAAACCGGGTGGCATGGTGACCACCCCGTCTTTGATGTGGGCGCCGACTTCATCGCCGACGCGGTTGAGTGGGGCGATTTGCTCGCCCACAAATTTGCCGGCTTCTTCCAGCACCTGGTTCATGAGGTCGGCATCGACCTCGGCGAACACAGGCATTTCGGCGATGCGTTGCGGCACATGAAGCACCTTCTCCAAGATGAATTGGATATCTTCAAGACGGGGTTGGTAATTCATGTGCTGGGCTCCGCAAGGTCGATCAGGATTCAGCCGTGAAGCCGATGCGTTTGACGATGGGGCCCCAATGGTCGTATTGCTTCTTCATGTCGCGCGCCATGTCTTCGGGTGAGCCGCCCACGGGCACCATGCCAGACAAAGCCAAGCTGTCGATCACGACTTTGTCTTTGATGGCCACGTTGATGGCCGCGTTGGCCGCTGCGATCACGTTGGCGGGTGTCTTGGCGGGGGCGTAGAAGCCGAACCACTCTTCGACGATCAAGTCTGGGAAGCCTTGTTCAGCGAAGGTCGCTACTTCAGGCACAAACGGTGAACGGGTGCGGCCCGATGTGGCGATGATGCGCAGCTTGCCCGCTTTGTGGTTGGCGATGAAGTCGCCGTGGGGCGTGATCATGGAGGCCAATTGACCGCCAATCACGTCGGCAATGCCGGGCACCGAGCCACGGTAAGGGATGTGCTTGAGGTCTACGTTGTTGTTCAGGCCGAGCAAGGCGCCCAAGAAGTGAGGGGTCGAACCGGCAGCGGGTGAGCCGTAGCTGGCGTCGTTGGGGTTGGCTTTGGCCCAAGCCAAAAAGTCTTTCACGTTTTTCACGCTGGCGGGCACCATGGGGCCCACAGCCAAACCGTGCGACAACATGGAGCCCATGGCCACAGGCACGATGTCTTTGAACGGGTCGTAGCTCAGCTTGCTGTAAATGTGCGGGTAAATCGCAGTCATCGAGTAGGGCGTCAACAACAGCACGGAGCCGTCAGCGGGCGCGGCTTTTACCGTTTCCACGGCGATGCGGCCTGCGGCGCCAGTTTTGTTTTCCACCACGGCACCGTTCTTGGTGTAGCTGCTGTTGCCCAGTTTGTCGCCTATGCGGCGGCTGGTCACGTCGGCGCTGCCGCCTGCGGGGAAACCGTTGACGATTTTGACCAACTCAAGCGGCAAGGCACCGCTTTGCGCGAAGGCGCTCAAGGGGGCGAGGGCACCCAGTGCCACAGGGGCGAGGGCGGTTTGGATAAATTGACGGCGATTGCTCATGGTTTGTCTCCTGTTAAAAATTGTGAAAAGAAACGGTTGAAAAAATCAGCGACACGCAAAGTTCGAGGCATCTTCGATCGAGCCTGAGCCGTTGTAGCGTGCAGTGGTGGGGTACGCGCACAAAGGGCGTGAGCGGTTGGGAGCCCATGTGTTGGGCAGTTCGGGGTTGCCTGCGGCGGCGTGGCGAACGCTGGCCGTCGGGGCTTGCGGGGCAATGCCTTGTTCCACCCATTTGACCAAGGGGGTCAGCAGATCAAATTGGTCGGTGGCCGCGCCGCCGCTGCAATGGAGCATGCCGGGGACGGGGAAGTAGCGCGCAAAGTCAGCCGCTTTGCCGTCTTGCGCTTGGTTGACGCGCAACCACCATTGGCGCGAGTCGTCGGCCGAGAAAATCGGGTCGCTCACGCCGTGGTAGACCATCATCTTCGCACCGCGTTCGCGCAAGGGCGTGAGGTTGGTGGGGTTGTTGTGGCCGGGCGGCGTCATCAGGCTCATGCCCGATTCGGTGTACGTGGCGTTGGTCGCAGCAAACAGCGCTGGACGTGCGTTGATGTCGATCTTCAGCGGGTCCACGCGATCTGGTGGGCTGCTGAAAACGGCACCCACGGCCAGCGGGTCGAGCGCCAAAGCATTGACAAATTTCCACATCGCCCAGTTGCCGCCTGCGACGCCTGTGTCGTAGGGAAAGCTGGCGTAAATGGGCTGACCGTCAGCGGTGGTGCCACCGGCAAACACACGGGCCACCACTTGTTTTTGTTCGGCGGTCAAGCAGCTGCCATCGCGTGCGGCGGTGCAGGTTTTGACGTCGCGCTGCAAGTTAAAGCTGCTTTGGCAGGCTTGTGTGTTTTGCACCAAACCGTCTTGCGCGCCGTCGAGCGCATCGCACACGTCCAAGATGCGGCGGCCCACCATTTGACGCTCGGGCACCGTGAACGCGGTTTCCAAGTTGACCAAGCTGGCGTTGGGGTTCATGGGGTGTTTGACGGTGGCGCCGGGTGTGGCCAGCGTCTGCCATTGCTGCGCGCCCCAGAGCTGGGCCAAGGCGGCGTTGGGCAGGCGGTAGCCAGGGGCACCGGCCAAGTAGCCGTCGTATTGGTCACCCAAACGAGAGGCCGCCACCAAGGTGTGGCGCCCGCCGTTGGAGCAGCCGCCGATGTAGGAGCGGTCGGGGGCTTTGCCATACGCGGTTTGAATCAGCGCTTTGGCCATGGGCGTGAGGCTGGCGACGGCTTGGTAGCCGTAGTCGAGCCGTGCTTGAGGCTCCATGCCAAAGAACGGCGTTTGGGGCCCGGTGTGACCAGCGTCCGAGCTGATGACGGCAAAACCTTGCATCAGCGCGCCTGTGATGGGGCCGCCACCGAGTGCGCCCAAAGCGGGTTGCACAGAGCCGTCGAGGCCACCGTTGCCTTGGTAATAGAAGCGGCCGTTCCACTGTTGAGGCAAGCGCATTTCAAAGCCAATGGCGTAGTCGCGGCCATCGCTGCCTTTGCGCTTGTTCATCTGTCCTGTCACGCGGCAGTGTTCGGGCAGGGGTTGGTCGCCTTGCTTCATGGCACCGGCTGCCACGCGCGCGCTGCTGTCGATGTGGGTGCGGGCAAAGTTGAATTGCTGGGGCAAGGCATCGCAGTTTTGCAGGCTGGCACCGACGGCTGGCGTGAGCTGCTGGACGGGGCTGGCCGCTTGCCAAGGCAAACCGCTACAACCCGCGATCAGCGTGGCACCCAAGGTGCAGGCCAAGGCGGTGGCGATGGGGCTGGTGTGAGGCGTGTTCGATGTCATGGGTGTGACCTCATTGGGCTCAACGGGGGGCCATGCGCAACGCACCGTCCAAGCGAATGACTTCGCCGTTGAGGTGGTTGTTGGTGACGATGTGGCAGGCCAGTTCAGCAAATTCTTCTGGCTTGCCCAAACGTGAGGGGAACGGAATAGAGGCGGCCAAGGACTGCTGCACGGGCTCGGGTAGGGTGCGCATCAGGGGCGTGGCAAACAGGCCAGGTGCCACGGTGCAGACGCGAATGCCATGTTGCGCCAAATCGCGGGCCATGGGCAGCGTCATGCCGACCAAACCGCCTTTGGAGGCGCTGTAAGCCTGTTGGCCCACTTGGCCATCAAAGGCGGCGACCGAGGCGGTGAACATCATCACGCCGCGCGCGCCGTCTTCACCGGGGGCGAGTTTGGCGCATTCGGCGGCAAACAAGCGGCTGATGTTGTAGGCCCCAATCAAGTTGACGTTGACCACGCGGGCGAAGTCTTCCAAAGGTGCGGCGTTGCCGTCTTTGCCGACCACACGCTTGGCGGTGCCGATGCCGGCAATGTTCATCAAAATGCGGGCAGGGCCCAAGGCGGCTTGGGCTGCATCTAAGGCGGCCTGCACGCTGTCGGTGTTGGTGATGTCGCAGGCACAGGCTAAGGCCGTGCCTGCACCGTGTTGTGCGTTGAGGCTGTCGGCCACGGTTTGGGCCAAGGCCGCGTTCACGTCGAGCACGGCCACTTTGGCACCTAGACGTGCGAGTTCGCGTGCGGTGGCTTCACCGAGGCCAGAGGCAGCACCGGTGACGAGGGCAGTTTGTCCTTGAATTTGCATGTGT
Source organism: uncultured Limnohabitans sp. (assembly GCA_963513725.1). GTDB lineage: Bacteria > Pseudomonadota > Gammaproteobacteria > Burkholderiales > Burkholderiaceae_C > Limnohabitans. The sequence continues at coordinate 88,010 of CAUPRM010000001.1, forward strand.
GTGTCCTAAACGTGGTGAGTTCAATGAGGCAGCAAAGTGTGTGGCGCATGGCCGTCGTGCAGGGCTTGCACCAGGGCATCGCGGTGCTTGAGCACGGCGCGTTGGTTGATGGAGCCTTTGTCGGTAACTTCACCTTTGTCGATGGAAGGTGGCTCACTCAGCAACACAGCGCGTGCAATGCGCGAGGCACTGCCGGTGGCCGTTTCGCTTAAGTGGTTCAGCACGGTTTGGAAATGCGCCACCACGGGGGCGCTGGCCAAGACCTCGGCCAACGAAGCTTCGGGGCCTAAGCCGCTCAAACCACGCACGGCAGCGGTGGGGAAAATCATCGCGCCCACTTCTTTGCGGTTCAAGCCCGTGATGACCACGTCTTGGATGTACGGCGCGCCTGCCGCAATGATCTTGCCGCGCAAGGGGCCCACGCTGACAAAGGTGCCCGTGGCGAGTTTGAAGTCTTCGGCAATGCGGCCGTCGAATTTCAGGCCTTGGTGCACATCGGTTTCGTCGATCCATTTCACGGCGTCGCCGGTGCAGAAGAAGCCTTCTTCGTCAAACGCTTCTTGGGTTTCTTCGGGCGCTCGCCAGTAGCCGGGGGTGATGTTGGGGCCTTTGTAGCGCACCTCCACCTTGTCGCTGTTGGGCACAAGTTTGAGTTCCATGCCAGGGGTGGGCACGCCCAAGTCGCCGGCTTTCACGTTGGGGCTGGTGACGAAGATCGCAAAGGGGCCCGACTCGGTCATGCCAAGGCCCGTGCTCATCACGATGCGTTCGCCCACTTCGCGTTCTTGGCTCTCAAATAGGCTGTCCCAAATGGGTTGTGCCAAGGCCGCGCCGGCGTAGAAGAACATGCGCACGCGTTTGAGCAAGCTGGCGCGCAAGGCGTCGTCGGTCTTCATGGCGTGGGCAATGGCTTCAAAGCCCGTGGGCACGTTGAAGTACACGGTGGGCGAGATTTCGCGCAAGTTGCGCAGCGTCTCGGCCATCAAGGCAGGCGTGGGTTTGCCGTCGTCGATGTAGAGCGTGCCGCCGTTGTAGACGGTCAAGCCAAAGTTGTGGTTGCCACCAAAGGTGTGGTTCCATGGCAGCCAGTCCACCAGCACGGGTGGGGCGTCGGCCAGCACGGGCATGGACTGCGCCATTTGCTGCTGGTTGGCGCACCACATGCGTTGCGTGTTGATGACGGCCTTGGGCATTTTGGTGGAGCCCGAGGTGAACAAAAACTTGGCGATGGTGTCGGGGCCGGTGGCGGCCATGGCTGCATCCACGGCGGGCGTGGCTTCGGTGGCGGCCAAATCGTCAAACATCGTCACGGCGCGGCCGTCGAGGTGGCCTTCGTGCAACACCACTTCCACATCAGAACCCACGGCGGTTTGGATGGCTTTGCCGTAACGCGCCGCGTCTGACGCGAACACCAAGCCCGGTGTGAGCGTGGTCAAGATGTGGCGCAGCTTGTCGTAGTCTTGGCTGATGGTGGAATAGGCCGGTGATGCGGGGCAGAAAGGCACGCCCGCGTAAATGCAGCCCAGCGCCAATAGCGCGTGTTCCAAGCTGTTTTCAGACAGGATGACCACAGGGCGCTCAGCGTTCAAACCACGGTTGAGCAAGCCTTGGCCAATGCGGCGCGCGGTTTGCAGCGCCTCGGCGTAGCTGACGTGACGCCAGTCACCGGTGCTGCCATCGGCTTGTTTTTGACGGCGTGCAAACAAGGTGCGGGTGGGGGCCTCTTGGCTCCAATGCACCAAGCGGTCGGTCAAGCGGTGCGCATAAGGGGCGATCTCTTGGTCAGCCGCCATGTAACGGATGCCTTGCTCGCCCTCGCGCATCGTGACGCGGGTGACCCCAAAGGTCATGTCGCGGAATTTGGGGGCGCTCATGCTTGCTGCACCTTGGCTGCACGACCCTCCAAGAAGTCACGCACGCGTTGTTTGGCTTCGGGCGCCGATTGGGCGATGGCCGAAATCATGGATTCGGTGATGAAGCCCTGGTCCGCAGGCTGCTCGGCAATGCGGGGCAGCACGTTGATGAGGGCGTAATTGGTCAGCGGGGCGTTGTTGCCAATGCGCTTGGCCAGTTCCATGGCTTTGGCAAACGAGGTGCCTTTGGGCTCCAAGTACTGGGCCAAACCCACGCGCTCGCCTTCGGCAGCGTTGTAGACGCGGCCGGTCAACATCATGTCGGTCATGCGAGCCACGCCGATCAAGCGGGGGATGCGCACCGAGCCGCCGCCACCCACAAAAATACCGCGTGTGCCTTCGGGCAGCGCGTAAAACGTGCTCTCGTCCGCCACGCGGATGTGGCAGGCGCTGGCCAACTCCAAACCGCCACCCACCACAGCGCCGTGCAAGGCAGCCACGACCGGCACGGGGCCGTATTGCACACGCTCTAAGGCGTGGTGCCACGAACGGGAGTGGTGCATGCCTTGGCCGGCGTCGCGTTCTTGCAAGTCGCTGAGGTCGAGGCCCGCGCAGAAGTGGTCACCGTCACCGGCGATCACGGCGGCCTTGGCGGTTGCGGGCAGGTTCTCGAAGATGTGGCGCAGCGAGGCGATCAACTTGTCGTTCAACGCGTTGCGCTTGGTGGGACGGGTCAAGCGCACCACGGCAACGGTGTCTTGCATTTCAAAGTGGATGTCTGGGTTGGAGTTCATGGTGAGGGCCTGTGTGTCGCGTTCGGGTTTGTGTCAGCTTGCTTTTGTTTTGTGGTTGAATTATGGTTATGTAAGATAACTAAATAATCCGGACTTACCCTAGTTCAGAATGTTTTAACGTCAGCCCCTCAACCCACCTTTAGCACCCACCCCCAAGGAGACAAGCCCATGGATTACAAAAACCTCATTGCCATCGACATTCACACCCACGCCGAGGTGAGTTGCCGCAACCCGTTTGACAGCTACGGCGAGGAGTACGACCGCGCCGCTGACAAATACTTCGGCTCCAGCCTGCGTCCCACCATCGACGAAACGGTGGCGTATTACCGCGAAAAGAAAATCGGTTTGGTCATGTTCACCGTCGACAGCGAGTCGCAATTGGGCCGCCGCCGCATCCCCAACGAAGAGATCGCCGACGCCGCCAAAAAGAACAGCGACATGATGATTGCCTTCGCCAGCATCGACCCGCACAAGGGCAAGATGGGCGCGCGCGAGGCCGAGCGTTTGATCAAAGAAGACGGCATCAAAGGCTTCAAATTTCACCCCACCGTGCAGGGCTACCACCCTTACGACAAGATGGCTTGGCCCATCTACGAGGTGATCAACCACTACAAATTGCCCGCCATTTTTCACACCGGTCACAGCGGCATTGGCAGCGGCATGCGCTGCGGTGGCGGCCTGCGTTTGGCCTACAGCAACCCCATGCACTTGGACGACGTGGCGATTGACTGGCCCGACATGCAAATCGTCATGGCCCACCCCAGCTTCCCTTGGCAAGACGAGGCGCTCAGCGTGGCCACGCACAAGCCCAACGTGTGGATTGACCTGTCGGGCTGGAGCCCCAAGTACTTTCCAAAGCAACTGGTGCAATACGCCAACACGCTGCTCAAAGACCGCGTGTTGTTCGGCAGCGATTACCCGCTGATCACGCCCGAGCGTTGGATGAAAGACTTTGAAGTGGCGGGCTTCCGACCTGAGGTCATGCCCGGCATCTTGAAAGACAACGCGGTGCGTTTGTTGGGCTTGGACAAAACAGCGGTTTAAGCCCGTTACAGTCAGGCGCCATGCTCAACATCCTCACCATCACCGGCCCCATTTATCTATCGATTGGCATGGGCTTTGCGGCTACGCACCGCGGCATGTTCAGCAAGGCAGACGGGCAGGTGATGGGGCGTTTTGTGTTGAACTTTGGCTTGCCCGCCATGCTGTTCAACGCCTTGGCCAACCGCAATTTTTCAGACGTCTTGCACCCTCGGTACTTGGTGGCCTATGGCGTTGGATCGTTGTTGACCTTTGCGTTTGGTTTGGTGTTGTGGCGCAAGTTACGCCACAAAGGCCTGACTGAAAGCGGCTTGGTGGCGATGGGGTTCAGCTCGTCCAACAGCGGCTACGTGGGCTACCCCATCTTGTTGCAAGTGTTGGGGCCCGCGGCGGGTGTGGCCTTGGCTTTGACGGTGTTGATTGAAAACTTGCTGGTCATTCCCTTGGCGTTGGCCATTGCCGACAGCGGTGAGTCCGAGCATGCCTCGTGGCAGCACACCGTCAAAGAGAGTTTGTGGCGCATGTGCAAGCTGCCGATGATGTGGGGCATCGTGCTGGGCTTTTGCTTTTCGATGTTTGACCTAGAGCTGCCCCCTGTTTTCGCCAAAACCACCAACATGTTTGCAGCCGCTTGCGCGGCTTTGGCCTTGTTTGTCAATGGCGGCACTTTGGTAGGCATGCGCATGGAAGGCTTGTTGCGCCAAGTGCGTTGGATTGCCTTGGGCAAACTGGTGCTTCACCCCTTGATGGTCGGTTTGATGCTGTGGGTGGTGGGGCCCATGGAGTCGTCGCTCCAGGTGTCGGCCATTTTGCTGGCCGGGATGCCCATGCTCGGCATTTACCCGTTGCTGGCGCAACGCCACGGGCTGGCGGGGTTTTGCGCCTCTGCCTTGTTGGTCACTACCGTCGCGTCGTTTTTCACCATCAGCCTCATTTTGTGGGGTATGAGTTTTGTGCCGGGTTGGCATATTTAAATTTTGATAGACATCCAAGAATCCGAAATCGAAGTCACCGCAGTCCGTGCCCAAGGCGCGGGCGGGCAAAACGTGAACAAGGTGTCCAGCGCCATTCACTTGCGGTTCGATATTTGGGCGTCTTCACTGCCTGACGACGTGAAAGAGCGCTTATTGTGTTTGCGTGACAACCGCATCACCCGCGATGGGGTGGTGGTGATCAAGTCGCAAGAGCATCGCAGCCAAGACATGAACCGCATCGAGGCTTTTGCGCGTTTGTTGGAGTTGGTGCAAAGCGTGGCGCACGCGCCTAAAGCGCGCCGAGCCACCAAGCCCACTTACGCTTCTAAAAAGCGGCGCTTAGAGGGTAAGAAGAAGGTGTCCGAGATCAAGTCCAGCCGCAGCAAGGTGCTCTAGGGTCAGTCCGCGCTGATGTTGGCCTGCTTGATCAAGGCTTCGTAGCGTGCCAGTTGGGCGCGCAGTGCCGTTGCTAAGTCTTCAGGGCTGGTGCCGCGTGGGGTGAGGCCTAGTCCCATGAGTTGCTCGCGCACGGCGGCGTCGCCCAGTGCTTTGCTCACCTCTTGGTGCAGTTGCTTGACGATGGGTTTGGGTGTGTGGGCGGGGGCCATCAAGGCGAACCACGAGTTGAATTCAAAGCCGTTCAGGCCCGACTCGCCCACGGTGGGCACCTCAGGGAACTGCGCCAAGCGCTTGGGCGTGGTCACGGCGATCAAGCGTAACTTGCCCGCTTTCACCAACGCGCTGACGGTGGCAATGCCCTGAAAGGCCGCATCCACCTCTTTGCCCGCCACACCCACTGCCGCTTGGGTGGCGCCTTTGTAGGGCACATGGGTGAGTTGCACGCCCGCTTGCGAGGCAAACAAAGCCATGGCCATGTGCTGTGGGCTGCCGTTGCCGCCCGAGCCGTAGTTGACCTTGCCTGGTGCTTGGCGCGCTGCAGCAATCAAGTCGGCGGCTGTTTTGAGGGGCGAGTCAGCGGGCACGACCAAGCCCCATTCGACAGTGGCGACCAAGGAGATGGGCTCGAAGTCGCGCAGGATGTCCCAAGGCATCTTGCTTTGCAGATTGGGCAGCATGGTCATGATGCTGTCGTTGAAGCCGCCCAGCGTGTAGCCATCGGCAGGCGATTTGGCCACGCGATCCGCGCCAATCAAGCCCGCTGCACCGGCTTGGTTGTCAATGGCAATGCCTTGGCCCAAGCTGAGGGCCATTTTTTGCATCACGATGCGTGCGGCGTTGTCGACGGCGCTGCCTGCGGCCAAGGGCACGATGAGTTTGATGGGTTTGTTCGGGTAAGCCTGCTGCGCCCAAGCAGGGGCAGTGCCCAAGCTGGCCAGCGTGGCCAAACCCATCACGCCGTGTTGTAGGGCTTGTCGTCTTTGCATGGCTAAAACTCCTGCGTTATCAGCGCGATATGAGCGCGTTATAAAAATCAAGTGGGCGTGTCGCTCAAGCGCGGCACGTTCAAGCGGTCAGCCACTTGGTTGAGTTGCTCGGTCAAGGCGTGCGCGATGGGAATGCCCTGCGTGGTGTAGGCCACGCGCTTGGCTTCGCTTTGCTCGCCGGGCAGCCAAATGCGGTCCACACCGGGCATGCGCTCGCTGGCACGCAACTCACGCACCAAGGTGTCCACACGCGCTTTGAATTCGCCAATGTCGCCAAACGCTGAGGGGTCGATGACGGCGATGGCTTGGCCGGTGTTGGTCACGCTGGTGTCGTCTTTGTTGAAGTCGATCACGGCTTTGCCCATGGCGGCACCGTTGAGCGTGCCGGCCAGCAAGCCCACGATGAGCGACAGGCCATAGCCCTTGTAGCCGCCGATGGGCATCAAGAAGCCTTCTTCGCTGCGCTTGGGGTCGAGCAGGGGTTGGCCTTGGCGGTCGATCATCCAGCCCTCGGGCATCATTTCGCCGCGTTGGGCCTTGGCTTTGACCTTGCCGTAAGCGGCCACGGTGGTGGCCATGTCGAGCACGATGGGCGTTTCGTCTTGGGTCGGAATGGCCACCGCAATCGGGTTGGTGGACAGCAGCATGTCCAGCCCACCCCACGGTGGCAAGTGGTTGGCGTTGCCCACCGCAAAGTACAGGCCAATCATGTCGTGTGCCAAGGGCATGCGTGCGTACAAAGACGCCGGGCCGGCGTGGTTGCTGAATTGGCTGCCCACCCACGCGATGCCACAGCGACGGGCTTTCTCAATCGCCATGTCGGCCGCGCGTTGCATCACCAAGTGGCCCATGCCGTTGTCGCCGTCGAGCAAGGCGGTGGCGAGGCGTTCTTCTTTGACGCGGATGGTGGGCGTGGTGTTCACACCCCCCGCCAAGATGCGGCGCGCGTATTGCGGAATGCGAATGACGCCGTGGCCGTCCGAGCCTTGCAAGTCGGCTTGAGCCATCAGCCGGGCGACGGTGGCGGCGTCCTCGGATGGCAGGCCCAAGGCCAGCATGGTCTGGCAGATGAAGTGGTTCAGTTGGTCAAAGGTGACGTGGGTGTCAGACATGGTGCATGCGTTTCATGAGGGCCAAGACGGCGCAATCGGGGCTGGACAGCACAGGTGCAGTGCTGTGCTGTTGGGCGAGGGGTTGGGCGGCGGCCATCGAGAACTGAGCGAGTATCACCACGTCGCAGGGCGGCAGCTGGGGCACAGCCGCTGCAATTTTTTGGTGGTGCATCTCAGCGCGGCCTTCGGCCAAATCTTGCATGGCTTCGGGAACAAAGCCTGTGGCCAGTTCGATGGCGATGCCGCGTGATTGAGCCAGCGCAACCAGTTCTTCTGACATGGCGTCGATGGAAGCGGCGAAGGTGGCCAGCAAGCCGATGCGCAGCACGCGGCCTGGTTGCGCCATGGCCAGGGCGTCTTCAAACATGGCTTCGTTGGGTTTGAGGGTGGGCAAGCCCGTCGCTTGCGCGGCCCGTTCAATGGCGGGGCCGAAGGCGGAGCAGGTGAACAAAATACCTTGTGCGCCTGCGCGTTGGGTGTAGAGCGCCAAATCGACAAAGCGTTGCACCATGGCCTCGGTGAGTTCGCCTGCGCTGGCGCGGTCGCGTGACAGCGTGTCGTCGAGCAGGTGTTGGCAGTACGCGCTGGGCCAGTGTCGGGCGAAGGCTTCGGTGATGGGCGTCATGGCCAAGGCCGTGGCGTGGATGAGGGCGATGCGCGGTGGTTTCATGTTGCGATTCACTGTAAACCCGCGCTGCATGCGGCTGCCTTGAGGTTTGTCCTAGTGTGTGACTGTCGCCTAGCAGACGCACGAAGCCAAAGCAGGCTCCCCATAATGAATCTAAGGCCCAAAAGGGTCTGTCATTCAGAAAAAGGAGACATCATGCAAACTGTGAATTTCGCCAAACGCGCCGCACTGGCCTTGCTGTTGACATTGCCTGCGTGGGCCCAAGCGCAAGCCCCCGCGTGGCCCAGCAAGCCGATCAAGTGGATCGTTCCCTACACACCCGGCGGCATCACCGACAACGCCACGCGCATGGTGGTGCAAAAGGTGCAAGAGCAAACGGGCTGGACCATCGTGATCGAAAACAAACCGGGCGCTAACTCGATGTTGGGGGCTGACCTTGCCGCACGTTCAGCGCCAGACGGTCACACGTTCTTGACGGTGATTGGCGCACATGCCGCCAACGCCACCCTGTATGCAGGGCGAATGCCCTATGACCCCGTGAAAAGCTTTGCACCCGTCTCGTTGGTCGGCATTGCCCCGCTGGTGATGACGGTGAGCAACACCTTGCCCGTGAAAGATGTGAAAGAACTCATCGCCTACTCCAAGGCCAACCCAGGCAAGGTCGCCTTTGGCTCCTCAGGCGTGGGTGCTGCTGCGCATTTGACACAAGAGTTGTTCAAACAAGTCTCGGGCGCCGACATGGTGCATGTGCCCTACAAAGGCACAGCACCCGCATTGGCTGATTTGATGGGTGGTAATTTGCAAGTCTTGACCGACACAGCTAGCGCCATGATGCCCCATGTGCGCAGCGGCAAGATCAAACCTTTGGCGGTGTTTTCTAACAAGCGCGTGCCGGGTGCGACCGAGGTGCCCACCATTGCTGAAGCCGGTGGTCCTGCCATCGAAGGCTCGACGTGGGTGTTGTTTTTAGCGCCCAGCGCCACGTCCAAAGACATTGTGAGCCGCATGTCTGCCGAAACCGCCAAGGCCATTAACTCGCCCGAGTTGCGTGCCAAATTTGAGGCCTTGGGCATTGAGTCAGTGGGTAGTAGTCCTGAGCAAGCGGGTAAGTTCTTGGAAGAAGAAATTGTCAAATGGGCCAAGGTGATCAACGCCGCAGGCGTGAAAGCCGATTGAGGAATGGCACGATGAATTTGTTTAATTTAGAAGGCCAAGTGGCCATCATCACGGGCTCGTCACGCGGCATTGGCCGCGCCATTGCCGAGCGCATGGCGGAGCACGGCGCGCGCGTGGTCATTTCGTCACGTAAGGCCGAGGCGTGCGCGGAAGTCGTGGAGGCTATCAACGCCAAACATGGCGCTGGGCGCGCCATTGCCGTGGCGGCCAACATTTCGTCCAAAGAGGATTTAGAGCATTTGGTGGCTGAAACCAACCGCCAGTTTGGACGCATTGACGTGCTGGTGTGTAACGCCGCGAGCAACCCGTATTACGGGCCTCAAGCCGGTATTGCCGATGCACAGTTCCGCAAAATTTTGGACAACAACATCGTGGCCAACCATTGGCTCATCGCGCTGGTGGCACCGCAGATGACAGCTCAAAAATCGGGCTCCATCATCATCGTGTCGTCGATTGGCGGCTTGCGTGGCTCGCCCGTGATTGGCGCGTATTGCATCAGCAAAGCCGCTGACATGCAGTTGGCGCGCAACTTGGCGGTGGAGTACGGCCCGCACAACGTGCGTGTGAATTGCATCGCCCCAGGTTTGATCAAAACCGACTTTGCCCGCGCGCTGTGGGAAGACGAGGCCATGTTGACCGAGCGCATGCGCACCACGCCCCTGCGCCGCATTGGCGAGCCCGACGAGATTGCGGGTACTGCCGTGTTTTTGGCCTCGCAAGCGGGCTCTTACGTCACCGGCCAAAGCATCGTGGTGGATGGCGGGGTGACGATTTAAGGTGATTCTTTAAGCCTTGCGCAAGAAGCAGGCTTTGAGCATGAAGTTGCCTGCATCCATCTTGCAGTCCACTTCATGGTCGCCGCCCACCAAGCGGATGCTCTTGACCTTGGTGCCCATTTTGAGTGTGGTGGATGAGCCCTTGACTTTGAGGTCTTTGATCAACACCACGGCATCACCGGTTTGCAACACAGTGCCGTTGGCGTCTTTGACGACCGCCTCGTCGTCCTCTTCAGCAGCGGTTGCCACCTGGGGCCATTCGTGGCCGCAGTCGGCGCAGACGAAGTTGGTGCCATCTTCGTAGGTGTTTTCTTGGGCACATTGAGGGCAAGCTGGAATTTGAGACATAGGCTATACGTTGATTTAAAAAATAGGGCGCGTTAGCAGGCGTGACGGCATGGTTAGCCCGCCAAGCCCACGTAAACATGCTGCACATCGTCGTTGGCGTCGATGGCGGCTAAAAAGGTTTCAACTTCTTCCAGGTCGGCCGCGCTCAAAGTGGCAGGGTCGATGGGGTTTTTAGGTTTGTAGCCCAGCTTGGCCGACAGCACGGTGAAGCCATGCTCAGGCAAGGCTTTGCTGACCACATCGAGGTCGGCGGGGTCGGTCAAAAACAAGGTCACGCCTTCTTCTTCGCCCGCTTCAAAATCTTGCGCTCCGGCTTCAATGGCGGCCAACTCAGGGTCAGCACCTGCGTTGGCCGGTTCGGCTTCCACCATGCCGACATGCTCAAAGTCCCACGACACAGAACCCGATGTGCCCAACTGGCCTTTGCGAAACAGCACGCGCATTTCAGGTGCGGTGCGGTTCACGTTGTCGGTCAAACACTCGACCATCACGGCCACGCGATGCGGGGCAAAGCCTTCGTAAATGACGTGTTCAAAGTTCACGGTTTCGCCGGTCAGGCCTGCGCCTTTTTTGATCGCACGGTCCAGCGTGTCTTTGGGCATCGAGACTTTGCGCGCTTGTTCAATCACCAAGCGCAGCCGCGCGTTGGCGGCGGGGTCGGCACCGTTGCGTGCCGCAATCATGATGTCTTTCGACAATTTGCCGAAGACACGGCCTTTGGCGTTAGCCGCCAAATCTTTGTGTTTGGCTTTCCATTGAGCGCCCATGGGTGTATTCCTTTAAGTCGAGTGTTCAGTTCACGCGGAGTTGAATGCCGTCTGCGCGAGCGGCTGTGATTTCGCCAATGTCTGTGGCTGCGTCAAAGCCGTGTTGTTTGAACACGGCGAGCACTTCATGCACAGATTCAGGCGCGCAGGCCACCAACAAACCACCGCTGGTTTGGGGGTCGGTGAGCAAGGCTTGGTCGATGGCGTGCAAGTCTGGGCTGAGTTCAATGTCTTTGCCATACGCCGCCCAATTGCGCGCCGAGGCACCGGTGATCATGCCCACGCGGGCCAGTTCACGCACGCTGGCGAGCAGGGGAATGCGGGCCATGTCGAGTTCGATGGTGGTTTTGGAGCCGCGCGCCATCTCTAACGCGTGACCGGCCAAACCAAAGCCGGTCACATCCGTCATGGCATGTACGCCGGGCAGGGCCGAGAGGGCGGCGCCGGGGGTGTTGAGTTGGGTGGTGTTGGCAATCATCTGTGCGTAGCCTTGCGCATCCAGCCCGTTTTTCTTCAAAGCGGCAGACATCACGCCCACGCCCAGCGGTTTGCCCAAGATCAGGCGGTCGCCCACGCTGGCATCGGCATTGCGTTTAACGCGCTTGGGGTGGATCAAGCCCATCACCACCAAGCCGTAAATGGGTTCGACTGAGTCGATGGTGTGGCCGCCTGCAATGGGAATGCCCGCTTCGCGGCAAATGCTTTGTCCGCCATCCAAAATTTTGCCAATCGTGTCGGACGACAACACATTGATGGGCATGCCCACCAGCGCCAAGGCCATGATGGGGGTGCCGCCCATGGCATAGACATCGCTGATGGCGTTGGTGGCGGCAATGCGGCCAAAGTCGAAGGGGTCATCGACGATGGGCATGAAGAAATCGGTGGTGGCAATCAGCGCCTGCTCGTCGTTGAGTTGGTAGACCGCCGCATCGTCGGCCGTCTCAATGCCCACCAGCAGTTCTTTGGGGATGGGCATGGCACTCGTGCCCTTCAAGATCTCGCTCAACACGCCTGGCGCAATCTTGCAGCCGCAACCGCCGCCATGTGACAGGCTGGTGAGACGGGGTTCTTGGGGGGCGTGTGTGGGGGGGAGGGTGTTCATGGCGGGGTTTTGTATCTAGGCGGGTTAGCCCCTATTTTGCCAGCAGCGATGTCCGACTTGCGACAACGCAATGGCATGCAGCGTGCGATCCTCATTTGCACAAGTTTTCTATTCAACACAAGGAGTTACGGCATGGCTATTTATGAATTGCGCACTTACACCGCCATCGTGGGCAAGCTGGCGGAGGTGGTGGAGCTTTACAAAACACAAGGTTGGCCTGCGCTGCAAAAGCACCCGCAAAAGTTGGTGGGCTACTTCACCGGCGACATCGGCGCGGTGAACCAACTGATCCATGTGTGGAAGTTTGACGACGATGCCGACCGCCGCGCGTTCTGGGCGGGTGTGTTCAACGACCCCGAGTTCATGGCCTTTGCCAAGCAAACACGCCCGTTGCTGCTGTCGCAGGAAAACAAGCTCATGCTGAATGCGCCTTGGGGCCCACAGCCTTAATCCCGCTTAAACCACCATCGGGTTCATGCCGCCATCCATCGTCAAGCTGATGCCTGTGATGTAGCTGGCCCGTGCGGAGGCCAAAAACACCACGGCATTGGCGATCTCGATGGGGTCGGCCATGCGCCCCAAAGGGATGCGTGCACTCGCGCGCGTCATGGCTTCTTGCTCGGTGATGCCATTGGCGCGGGCATCTGCGGCAAAGCCCTCTTTGAGCCGGTCAGTGACCGTCAAACCCGGGTTGACGGCGTTCACACGGATGTTTTTGCCTGCATAGGCGTTGGCCATGCCTGCCGTGGCCAGCATCAAGGCGGCATTGGCGGCACCGCCCGGCATGTGAATGGCGCTGGGCACTTTGCCACCCGCACCAATCACGTTGACCACCACGCCCGCGCCACGTTCGCCCATGCGTTGGATGGTCGGGTTGATCATGTGGATGTACGAAAAGTACTTGGCCTGCATGGCGTCATGCCAATCTTGCGGCGTGAGTTCGGCAGCCGGTGTGCGTTTGGCCGCGCCGGCTGAATTGACCAACACATCGACGGGGCCCAGCGTGGCTTCGGCTTCATCCAGCACCCAAGTCCCAGATTCAGCCAAGCGTAAATCTGCTGCGATGGTGTGCACGTGCGCGCTCGCATGACGGGCTAAAAGATACGCTTTGCCATTTTGCAAATTGCTCAAGTCACGCGAGACCAAAGTAACGCGCGCGCCCTCTTGCAAAAAAACGTCAGCGCAGGCCAAGCCAATGCCTTTGCTGCCGCCGGTGATGAGGATGTGTTTGTGGGCGAGTTGCAGGTCCATGAGGGGGTTCGCTTAAAGAATGTTGATCACGCAATATCGATCACAACTTGACCGATGGTTTGACCCGCTTCCACGCATTCGTGCGCTTGCACCGTTTGCGCCAAGCTGAAGCGCTGGCCGATGGTGTGGCGCAATTGCTGGCGCTCCAGCATGTCGCTCAAACGCGCAATGCAGCGGTCGCGGTCGTTTGGCAGCAAGTCGTAGACCAAGAAGAATTTCAAGTTGATCGAGCCCCACAACAAAGGCCGGAATGTGACGGGAATGACCGCGTTATTCGAGCCATAGCACACCACCGTGCCATGCGCTTTCAAAGCACCTTGGGCGATGTAGTCGGTGGTGGTGGAGAAGTCCATGTCGATGATGCAGTCCACACCTCGCCCTTGCGTGAGGGCTTGAATCCGCTGCGGCACCGACTCAGTTTTGTAAAAAATGACATCGCGCACGCCGGCTTCTTTGGTGTGCATGGCTTTGGCTTCCGAACCCACGGTGCCGATGACATGCGCACCGGCGAGTGTGGCCATTTGCGCAATGTAGTGACCTACGGCCGAGGAGGCCCCGGTGACTAACACGGTTTTGCCCTTCAAGTCACCCGTCAGATCGCCCGCCAACAAGACGGCCTGCATGGCGGTCAGTCCGGGAATGCCCATGCAGGCACCTGCTGCGTCGTCGATGTGATCGGGCAGGCGCACGGCTTGCGCCTCTGGCACGGTGATGTACTCACAGGCCGTGCCCCATGGGCGCTGCCATTGGCCATTCCACAACCAAACGCGTTGGCCCAAGCGCTCAGGCGATACGCCGTCGCCCACGGCATCAACCACGCCCGCGCCGTCGCTGTGCGGAATGATTTCAGGGTCTTGGACAGGCCGTGCTTTGCGCGACTTCACATCGGACGGGTTGACGCCCGAGGTGTGCAGCTTGACCCGCACTTCACCCGCTTTCGGCTCGGGCGTTGGCAATTCGCCAAACACCAAAACATCGCGCGCTTCGCCGTTTTGGGTGTACCAAACGGCTTTCATGGCATGGCCCAAGTCTGTGTCATGGAGGTGCGCGTCATCAGCGATTGAGCGCTCTTGGCCACGGTGGGGTAGTTCTCACGCCACGCCAAGTCTGGGTAACGCAAATCCAAATACCAAAGCGCGCAGCCGATGGTCAGCAAGCCCAAATGAAAGGTGCGTTCAAACACGTCTGGGTGGTGTTCTAAGTAAGCCAGCGAGGTGCGAATGGCATCCAACTTGCCCTCGACCCATTCGGGCCAGCGCAAGGCCTCGGGGCGCACGGCTGTTTCGTAGCGTGCCAGCAAAGCGGCATCCAAGATGCCATCGCCCAACGCTTGCAGGGTTTGCGCTTCCCAACGTGCGGGGCCGTTGGCGGGCAACAAGCTGCCGTGGCCGATGGCGTTGAGATATTCGCAAATCACACGGCTGTCGTAAAGCGCGTGGCCGTCGTCGGTCAGCAGGGTGGGTACTTTGCCCAGCGGGTTGTTGGCCACGATGGCGGCATCCCGGTTGACGGGGTGTGCGCTGGCGGGCAGAAACTCAATGCGGTCGACCAAGTTGAGCTCAAACGCTGTGACCATGCATTTGCGAACGTAGGGAGAGGTGGGTGAAAAGTAAAGTTTCATGGTGATGAAGTATGGGGTGAGCGCGCAGGCAGAGCTGTCGCCCGTTCGACGCGTGGGGATGAATCAGATATGTCAGGCTTCTTTCCAAGACACCAGGTAGACGCCCAATCCTGTGGCCACGCCATACGCCAGCATGGCCAAACCGATGAGGGCGAACATGTCTTGCACCGGCGCACCTTGCGCGACCAACATGAACCCGCCCACCGTGACCAGCACCAAACGCAGCGTGCCCGCTAACACGGGGCCCATGAGCTTGCCCGCGCCTTGCGAGGCAAAGTACAGGCACAAGCCAAAACCAAAAAATCCATAGCAAGGACCTGCCCAAGCGAAATAGCTGTTGGCGTTGGCCAAAACGGTCGTGTTGGTGGTGAACAAGCTTGACCAAGCGTTGGGGAACACGGTCACTATGGCGCCAATCACCCCCACGATCACGGCCGAAAGCCCTGCGCCCATCCACGCCACATGCCGCGCACGCGTGACCTGCCCAGCACCTAAAGCCATGCCGACCATGGGCACGCACGCCACACCGATGGCAAAGGTGATGGGGATCAACAAGAACTCCAAACGTGTACCGATGCCGTACCCTGCCAACGCCTCCGCGCCAAAGCCCGACACGATTTTGGTGAGAATCAAAATGGTCAGCACGCTTTGCAGCGAGGAGATGCTGGCGACCGCGCCTACTTTCAGAATGTCTTTGAAAAAGCGAGGGTTCAGCGCGCTGGAAAACTGCAAGCGCACGCGACTCTGGTCGGAGCGCAGATAGCGGTACAACGACACCGCACCTAAGCTGAACGCGATCACCTGACCGGCCGCCACCCCGCCAATGCCCAGTCTTGGAATGGGCCCCCAGCCCAAGCCCAAGACCCCGCCCAAAATGACTTGCCCTGCAGCCACCCACATCAAGGTGACCGAGGGCGTTTTCATATTGCCCGAGCCACGAATGGCAGAGGCAAAAGCATTGGTGAGCCAAATGCTGATGGCGCCTGTGAAGGCCACATTTGCATAGATCACGGCTTGCTCCAGCGCTTCAGCGGTGCCACCCACCAGCGCAAAGATGTCACGGCCCCAGATCAAAAACAAGGCGCTGAACAACAGGCCTAGCCCCAAGCTGATCAGCGTGGCATGCCACACCAAGGCGTTGGCCTTGTGTGCATCGCCAGCGCCAATCGCTCGACTGATGGCCGATGAAATACCGCCACCCATCGAACCCGCCGAGAGCATCTGTTGCAGCATGATCATTGGAAACACCAAGGCGATGCCTGCCAATTGAACGGTGCCCAATTGCCCGATGTAGGCTGTTTCAGCAATGCTGACCAAGGCCGTCGCCACCATGGCGATCATGTTGGGTAGGCTAAGTCTCCAAATGGTTGGAAAGATCGGGGCGTTGAGAAGCGGGTTGAGTGAGGTCATGCCATCTTTGGTGTGCGGATTTTTTGAAATAGCCACGTGAACACGGGCCACAGCAAAATCACGAAGGTACTCGCCGCCAACCACATGGCGATAGGGCGGGTGAAGAACACCAGCGGATCGCCATCGGACTTGATCATGGAGGTGACAAAATTTTCTTCCATCATGGTGCCCAGCACGACGCCCAAGATCGCGGGCGCGACAGGGAAACCGTTTTCCTCCAGCAGGAATGACACCAAGCCAAAAAACAAAATCAAGGTGACGCCCCAGACGGAGTTGTTGATGGAGAACGAGCCCACGATACAGAACAACAAAATAATGGGCATCAGGATGTTGCGCGGTACTTTCAAGATCTTGGTGGCCACGCGAACCGTGAGCCAACCCAACGGCACCATGATGATGTTGGCCAAAATGAAGACCAAGAAAATGGCGTAGATGTTTTCGGGGTTGTTCACGAAAATCATCGGCCCTGGGTTCATGTTTTTCAAATACAAAACCCCAATCGCAATGGCGGTGATGGAGTCGCCAGGGATGCCAAATACGATGGCTGGAATCCAAGCCCCTGCAAGAGACGAGTTGTTGGCTGCGCCAGATTCCACAATGCCTTCGACGTGACCCGTGCCAAACTTCTCAGGCTCTTTGGAGAATTTTTTGCTCATGGCATAACTGAGCCAAGAAGCCATATCGGCCCCCGACCCGGGTTGAATGCCAATGATGGTGCCCAAGGCACTGCCACGCACCAAAGGCCAGCGGTATTTTTTTAACATGCCCCACATGCCTGAAAAAATGTTGCCAATCTTCTCCGTTGCGATGATGGGGGTTGGATCGGTGTTGGTGATGTAGCGCAGCAACTCCGACACGGCGAACATACCCACCATCATGGGAATCAGCTCCACCCCACTCATGAGCTCGTTCATGCCAAATGTGAAGCGCGGTAGGGCCGCAGGGTTTTCTAAACCGATGCACGCAATCAGCAAACCTAACAGCAAAGAAATGCAGGCTTTCAAGACGCTGGTGTTGCCAATGAAGACGGCACCGGCGAGGCCCAAAACCACCAGCCAGAAGTACTCAAAGGAAGAGAACTTCAACGCAATTTCAGCCAAGCCCGGTGAGAACATCACCATGACCAAGGTGCCAAACAAGCCACCAATGGCAGAGAACACCAAGCCCGCGCCCAAAGCGATTTCGGCTTGGCCTTTGAGGGTCATTTGATACGCTTCATCGGTGTAAGCCGCTGAAGCCGGTGTGCCGGGTATTCGCAACAAGGCGCCTGGAATATCGCCTGAAAAAATAGCCATGGCGGTGGCCGTCACGATGGCTGCAATGGCGGGAACGGGCGGCATGAAGAAGGTGATGGGCACCAAGAGTGCGGTGGCCATCGTGGCGCTCAAGCCGGGAATGCATCCGACAAACAGACCAAACATGGCCGAGCACAAAATCACCAACAAAACGTAAGGGTCAAACACCAGCCAAAAGGCTTGAAGTAGCACAGCAGTGGTCATGGGGCGTCCTTATTTACCATTGGAAGGGGGTTAGCACGCCCCACGGCAAAGGAACGCGAAGTCCCTTGTAAAAGATGGTGTGGATCACCAACGCGACCATCGCTGCAATAGGCAATATCAACTTCGCACGTACTTCTAAAGCCCAAAACATCAACGACACGATGGCGGTTGCGCAGATCAAAAATCCCAAACGATCCGAGAAGTAGATGTAAAAAAGCAGGCAGGACAGTGTGATCAAAAAGTTTCGCAAATGAAACCAAGATTTCACCCAGCCACCCACTTCGATCCACGCCTCGTGCTGCTTGGCTTTTAAACCTTTGATGATCAAGAGCACCGCACACAGAGCGAGCAACACGGCCAGCAATCCAGGGAAGGCCCCGGGGCCAATGTTTTGTCCTGGAATGACAGGATAGTGTTGAACGGTTTGCAAGATGGACAGCGCCAATGCCAACAGCGCTGCCCCCATGATCGTGTCGTTGAATTTCATACGTGGCTTACTTCGCCAAGCCCAAAGACTTCATCACAACGCCCATGTCGGCATCGCCCTTGGCCATGAACTGCTCAAAGCCTTTGCTGTCGGCATAAATCGTTCCGAAGCCGCGTTGTTGCATGAAGCCTTGAAACTCTTGGCCGTCATAAATTTTCTTGAGGGCCGCGCCCAATTTGGCTTGAATGTCTGCGGGTATGCCTTTAGGTGCCGCCAATCCGCGCCAAGCACCAATCGCCCAGTTGCTGCCAGCGGCAGATTTCAAAATTGGCACGTTGGGATACAGGGCCGATGGTTGCGCGGCCATCAAGGCTAGAGGTCGTGCTTTGCCTGCATCGATCAGGGCCCGCGCTTCAGGCAGTGAGCAGGTCACAAACTCAATGCCGCCCGCTGCCAAATCGTTCATGGCTGGTGCTGCTCCGTTGGAGGGCACCCAAGGCACGGCTGTGGTGGGGATTTTCATGTCGTTGAGCATGCCTGCTAAGGCCAAGTGCCAAATGCCGCCTTGACCCGTGCCCGAGGCTTTGAACTTGCCTGGGTTGGCCTTGATGGCGGTGACCAAGTCGCCCAAATTTTTGTAAGGCGCATCAGCGCGCACCGTGACGCCTGCGGGATCGATGTTCATCAAGGCGAGGGGGGTGTAGTCCGCCGGTGAGAGCTGCGTCAGGCCAGCCCAGTGCATCATCGAAATTTCGACGGTGATCATGCCGATGGTGTAGCCATCGGCGGGCGCTGTGGCGATCGCGGAATGTCCCACCACGCCGTTGCCGCCGGTGCGGTTGACCACGTTCACCGGTTGTCCCATTTCTTTTTCAAGCAGCGCAGCCACGATGCGTGCCGTGGCGTCGGTGCCACCGCCTGCGCCCCAAGGCACGATCATGGTCAAAGGGCGGCTTGGATAGCTTTGTGCGATGGCAGTACCGCACAAGGACAGGGCGGCTGCAGCGCAGGCCAATGACGTCATCAGGGTTCGGCGAATCATCATGCATGTCTCCTTGGATTGTTCGAGGGGTGAGAGGCTGCTGCAAAGGGAGCAGCACCTGATGGCATTTAAATTCGGCCGTGGCCGAAACGTTGGTAATGCGTGCGACATTTGCGAATCGGGAATACCCGTGGCGCCTATTGACAGCTGAAAAATTACGAGGTTTATTCCAGTGCCTGCAGCACTTCCGCGCGGCTGGGGCAGCCCAAGCGACCGCCGAAGCGTGTGCATTTCAACGATGCAGCGGTGCAGGCGAAGCGGGCTGCCGAGGCCGTGTCTTGCCCTTCCAGCATGGCCAATGCGAAGGCACCATGAAACACATCGCCAGCAGCCAAGGTGTCCACCACGTCAACGCGCGGCGCTGGCACATGCGCGATTTGACCGTTTTCGACCCAGTAATACCCGTCTTCTCCACAGCTCGCACCGACGTGAAGGCTGTGTTGTTGTGCCACGGTGAGTAAGGCCTCTTGGACGTTGTGAAGGCCGGTATAAGCCAATAGACCGGCATCTGAGAACACGGCGTAATCTGCCAGCGGCATCAAACGTTGCAGCACAGCTTGCGGTGCGACATCGCCGTCCACCATGGTGAGCACACCTTTTTCATGTGCGGCGCGTAGCGCGGTTTCGGCACCTTCGGGCCAGCGTACATCGCAATGCAAAAGGTCGACGTTCGACAAATCTTGTAACGGCAGCCAATCCGGCGACGTGTCCACTTGTGGGTCATGAAAGGGCACCACCAAGCGCTGTCCTTGTGCGTCCACGATCACGCTGGCGTGCGATGACTGCGTGCCTTTGACCGTGAACAGTCCGCTTGGATCAATGCCTTCGGCGGCGAGGGCGCGTCGCATGGCGTGTGCGTCTGGGTCATCGCCCACGCGCGCCCACACCTGCGCTTGTCCGCCTAGTTTTTGAAAGGCACAGGCGGCAGAGATGGCCATGCCATCGACCACGGTGCAACGCTGTGTGGCCAAAACTTTGGCAGGCGGGCGTGGAATCTCCGGTACCCGAAAAATCGCCGTGGTGCAGATGGCACCCAGAGCCAGCATGCGTTTGGGGGGCGCCATGTTGCGTATGCCTCAGTGTGTTTGAAAACGACTGGCAAGTTGCGCCAAAGCCGTGATGCCCGCCCAGTCGCGGTCATTCAACAAATCGCTGGGCACGATCCAAGAGCCACCGACTGTGCAACAGTTGGGTAAGGCCAAATAATCGGGAATGTGGGGTGGACGTATGCCGCCAGTGGGGCAAAACAGCACGTCCGGAAACACTTGACTCATGTCCTTTAACCAAGCGGCACCCACGGGGCCTTGTGCTGGGAAGTACTTGAGTTCTTTCAACCCAAATGCGCGTGCTTGCATGACTTCGCTGGCCGTCGCCACACCCGGTAAGAACGCCATGCGGTGCGCTTGGATGGCTTGCGCGAGCTCGTGGGTGAGTCCCGGCGAGACCCCAAATTGAGCGCCTGCTTGATGTGCGCGAACCACGTCTTCGGGTGTCATCAAGGTGCCCATGCCGATGTCTGCTTCCGGCGTCGCTTCCCGCATGGCTTGCACGGCGGCCACAGCTTGCGGTGTTCGCATCACGACTTCAAACACATGGATGCCGCCTTTGACCAAGGCTTGTGCCAAGTCTCCCGCCGTGCTGGCGTCATGGAGGGTCAAGATCGGCATCACCGGTGTGCGTGCCAAGATGGCGCGCATCGTGCGTGGGGAGGTGGGCATGAGAACTCCTAAATTTCGGCGCTGATGGCGTCGTAGTTGAAGATCCAGTCGTAGCGGTTGCCAATGGCGGTTTGTTGCCACTCGCGTTCAATGAAGGCCACGCCTTGTACGGCATCGGCGAGGGCGGGGTTGTGAAAGCGTGGGGTGTTGTCGCTGGCGCCACGCACCATGCGGTAAGCGCGTGCCATGCGTGCCGCCTCAAAGCGTTGGAAGGCATGCGGCAAGTCGTGCGCGTCTTGGCGGATGCAGCGTTGCAAGACGACGGCGTCTTCCAAGGTGAAGACAGCGCCTTGTGCCAAAAACGGCAGGGTGGGATGGCAGGCGTCACCCATCAAGGTGACGCGTCCTTGCGACCAGTGTTCTAAAAAGGGGCGTCCACACAAAGCCCATTTCAAAAATGAAGGGGCATGGCGAATCATGGTTTGGATGTCCTCGTGCCAGCCTTCAAAAGCGGCCAAGGCGGCGTCCACGCTGTCGGGACTGTTCCAAGGTGGGCCGGACCATGTGTTGCCTTCGAGCGTGCCCACAAAGTTCATGACCTTGCCTGCATGCAGCGGGTAATGCACCACATGGCCACCGGGGCCTACCCAATTGGTGGCGACGGGGCGCGCCAAGTGCTCGGGCAGTACATCCATGGGAATCAAGGCGCGCCAAGACACCATGCCCGAGAAGTCAGGCGGCGCTGCGCCAAACAAGGCTGCGCGAATTTTGGAATGCAAGCCATCGGCGCCAATCAAGGCATCGCCGCTGACCGAGGGGGCGTCTTCAAAGTGCAGGCTGACGCCCGCATCAGATTGCGTAAACCCTTTGCAGCGCGCATTCAAATGAATGGCATCGGGTTTGAGGGCTTGCACCGCATCGGCCAGCACCTGCAGCAGGTGTGGGCGAAATGCCGTCATGTAGGGGTAGCCGTATTTGTTGATGGCGGCTTTGCCAAGGTCAAACAGGGGCCAAGTTTGACCGGTGTTCCAGAGCCGAATTTCTTTGCCTTGGGTGGGGCTGGAGAGTGTCTTCAAACGCTCGAACACGCCCAGGTGGTCCAGCACCCGGTTGCCGTTCGGACTGATTTGGATGCCAGCACCCACTTCACGTAATTCGCTGGCTTGTTCGTAAACGTCGACGTCGATGTTGTTTTGCAGCAAGGTCAACGCCGTCGCCAAGCCGCCAATGCCGCCGCCTGCGATCAAGATTTTGGGGTGTGTCATGCAGACGTGTTTCAAATCAAGCGGGTTGGCCACACACGCGATCAACCCAAGCCACAGGATCAGCGGGCAATGTACGGCCTCGCCACGCCACATGTTGGTCTGGCCGAGACAGCACCAGAGCCTCCTTATAAATCATCTTGGCCTCGTTGCCTGCAATGTCGATCACGCGCATCGGCATGCCACGTTGATGGGCGGCGTGAACCAATGGGCGGACGTCAACGCTTGGGTCGGTACGCAAAAGTGCGTAGTCGTCGCCGAGTGCGTCGTACAACGACGTGCCATCGGAAAGATATACGTGGGGTGTTCGGCACCCGGGTACGGTGGATGGTGTGAATTGGTGCATGGTGTAGTTTGGTGCGGCCTCGTCGTCGTAGGCAATGATGGGCGAGGTGTCGTAAAAATAGCCAAAGTTCAAGCCCGCGCAACAGTATTGCTGCACGTTCAAGTCGTACAGTTTTTGCCCTGTTTTTAGTCGCAGCGCATCGCCTTCTGGGCCCATGGCTTCAAGTCCTTCGGGAATAGCGCTGCGTTCTTTTTGCAGCGCCAATGCATGGTTCATGGCGAAATGTGAGACTTGTTGTGTGATCGGCTTTCGTTCTGCTTCGTAGGCATTCAAGATGTTCGAGTGGCCCCAACCTTGGAGGTGCGCAGCCAAGAGCCACGATAGGTTCATAGCGTCTGCAATGCCCGCGTTCATGCCGTAACCCGCCATGGGAATCCAGAGGTGAGAGGCGTCACCGCAGATAAATACACGTCGATCGCGAAATTTGTCGGCGACCAAACGACGACCAACCCAGTCTTCGTGGCTCAATATGTCGTATTGAAAATCTTGCCCAACGCCCAAAATTTGGCGAATGGCCCAGTCTCTGTCAATGGCGTGAAAGTCAAGTTCGTCGTCTTTGAGGTAGTTGTGAATCAGCCATTTTTCTTTGCCATCGATGGCATACACATTGCCGCAGCGTCGAGTGTTGAGCGAGAAGGTGGCCCAAGCCGGTGCGACTTTGAGGTGTTTTAGCAAGTCTGGCGCATGGATGTAGGTGGATTGCACGCGGCCCACGACATCGGTGCCTTCTAGCTTTGCACCAATTTTCTTTCGCGTGTTCGAATGGCCACCGTCGCAGCCGACCAAATATTGACAACGGATATGGAGCAGCTGGCCACTGTCTAAATCGTGGCCTAGGGCTGTCACGCCGTCTTCGTCTTGCGAAAAATCGTCAATGGATGTGCGATTGAGCAGCGTCACTTGGGGCATTGCCAGCACATGTTCAAACAAGATCGGCTCTAAATAAATTTGATTGATTCGGTGGGGTGGCTCAGGCGTAGGCCAGTGGCCGTCAGGACCTGATGTGACGGTCCAGCGATCTCGACGGCAGGGAATCGGAATGCGAGACAGTTCTGTACCGGTGAATGTTGTACGGTAGGCCACATCATGCGGGTAGTCCTCGGGTAAGCCGCTTTGACGAACCGCATGGGCGACACCTAAGCGTCGAAAAATTTCCATCGTGCGTGCCGACACATGGTTGCATTTGACGTTGGGCGGTTCGCCGCGATGACGCGTTTCTGCGATCACGACCTCAATGCCCCGTTGCGCTAAGTCCATGGCCAAGGTCAGGCCGACCGGACCAGCGCCAATGATCAAGACAGGGCAATTCAGGGGGGGCGTCATTCGTCTTTCCTTCATTGAATCAGATGGCGATATTGAAACGATTGTGTGGGACGGGTGCGCTTGCCCGTCTAGGGAATCCCCTAGCTGACGAGAGGTGTCAATGATTGCTAGCATGCTAACGAATACACAGCGAGCTTGTTTCTTATGCCCCCTCACACCCATCCCACAACCTCTCATTATTTTTGGAAGGGGTTGACAGATTTGGGGGTGGATCATGTGTTCTCTAACTTAGGGACAGACCACGTTTCTTTGATCGAAGAGCTGGCGCGTTGGGACCGTGAGGGTTTGGCGCATCCCAATTTGGTGCTGTGTCCGCATGAAAACGTGGCCATGCACATGGCCGCAGGTTATGCCGCCGTGACAGGCAAAGGGCAAGCGGTGATGGTGCATGTGGATGCGGGCACCGCCAATGCCGCCATGGGCATGCACAATATGTTCAGGGCACGGTTGCCCGTGATGCTGATTGCCGGTAAGGCCCCTTACACCTTGCGCGGCGAATTGCCGGGGTCGCGTGACAACTATGTGCATTTTGTGCAAGACCCGTTTGACATCGCCAGCTTGGTGCGCCCGTATGTGAAATGGGAATACAACTTACCCAGCGGCGTGATCACCCAAGAGGTGTTGCGCCGTGGTCATTCGGTGATGCAAAGTGACCCACCGGGCCCGGTTTATCTCACGCTGCCTCGCGAGGTGTTGGCCGAGACGTGGGCACCAGACCAAGCCCCCTCTTTCAGTGCGGCGCGTTACGGCCCCGTGTTGGCCGGTGGTGTTGAGCCCTCGTGTGCGCGTCGCTTGGCTGAGCAACTGATGGCTGCTGATCGGCCCATCGTCGTCACGTCATATCTGGGGCGTAAAGCCGAAGCGGTGCAGGCCCTGGAAGAGTTGGCCGATTTGTGTGGCATTCGAGTGTTTGAGTTCAGCCCCAGCTACTTGTGTATCTCGCGTGCATCGCCTTGCTTTGCGGGGTTCGATCCAGGGGTGTCTATGTCTAGCACTGACGTGGGGTGGCTGCTCGATGTGGACGTGCCATGGTTGCCTAAATTTCTGCAAGACAACCCGCACACGCACTGGACGCAAGTGGATGTGGATGCCATCAAAAAAGATTTCCCCATGTGGGGCTTTGCCACCGATGTGCGCCTGCAGGCCGATTGCGCCACGGTGTTGCGACAAGTCACGGCCGAAGTGCGCGTGCTGGCGGATGCGGCGTTCCAAGCGCGTGTCGAACAGCGCATGGCGCTGATGCAGCTTGAGCACCAACAGCGTCAAGCCAACATTGAAAAATTAGCCCACCAGCCTGGCGCACAAGGCGCCAT
The DNA here is from genome assembly GCA_963513725.1 of uncultured Limnohabitans sp. Classification (GTDB taxonomy): domain Bacteria; phylum Pseudomonadota; class Gammaproteobacteria; order Burkholderiales; family Burkholderiaceae_C; genus Limnohabitans. The sequence continues at coordinate 113,118 of CAUPRM010000001.1, forward strand.
CAGTCCGGCTTACTTGTGTGCCCAACTGGGGCAAGCATTGGCGCCAGACGATGTGGTGATCAACGAGGCCATCCGCAATACGCCCGCTGTACTGAATCAAATTTCACGCACAAAACCTTTGACGTTGTTGGGCGGGGCAGGCGGTGGATTGGGTTACAGCGGCGGTATGGCGCTGGGGGTGAAACTGGCCCAGCCCAAGGTTCGGGTCGTCCATGTTGTGGGCGATGGTGGTTTTCATTTCTCTACGCCCACCTCGGTGTATGCCACAGCCCAGCGTTACAACTTGCCTATCTTCACGGTGGTGTTGGACAACGGGGGCTGGCAGGCGGTCAAAGAAGCGGTGTTGCGCGTTTACCCAGACGGCGAAGCGGCCCAAGCCAATGAATTTCAAGCCCGTCTGCAAGGCCCCGAACGGCATTTCGAGCAGGTGGCCCAAGCCTTTGGTGCTTATGGCGAATGCGTGAGTGACCCCGCAGATGTCCCCAACGCGATCGCCCGTTGTTTGCAAGCCTTGCATGATGGGCGCGCTGCTGTGTTGAATGTGCAGATCGGCCTTCAGTGATGCCAGTTTTCAAGGAGCCTTTAACCATGTCTGTGTTTGCTCGTAAGCGTTTGTTCTTGGCAACGCTGGCCTGTCTGGGCGCTTTGGTGACGCCAATTCTCAGCGGCGCTGCTGACTTTCCGACGCGTCCAATCACCATCGTGGTGGGTTACTCACCTGGGGGTGCCAACGATGTGTTGGCGCGCATCGTTGCCGAAAAATTAACCACCAATTTGGGCCAGCCGGTGATTGTCGAAAATCGCCCTGGCATCGCCTCCATCGTCGGGGCGAGCTATGTGGCCAAAGCCAAACCCGATGGTTACACCTTGTTGATGGGCGCCAGTGGCCCTATCGTTTTTAACCATGTGCTGTACGCCAAGTTACCCTATACACCGCAAGACTTCGCGCCCATTTCCTTGGTCGGTACCTTTCCGTTGGTGATGCTCACGAACGCTAACAATCCTGCTAAATCGGTGGCAGAGATGGTGAGTTATGCCAAACAAAACCCCGACAGGGTGAATTACAGCGCGCCTTCTGCGTCGTTTCAGTTGATTGCCGAATTGTTCAACGGGAAAACTGGCACACGTTTTCAGCACATTCCGTACAAAGGAAGCGCTGACGCGATCACGGCCGTCATGACCCAAGATGTGACGATGACCTTGATCGACACCGGTCCGGCCATCACCGCCTTGCAAGGCGGTCGCGTCAAGGCGATGGCGGTGACTTCGGGGGAGCGTTTGAAAGACTTGCCCAATGTGCCCACCATGACGGAACTGGGCATTGACATCAATGTGTCGTTTTGGAGTGGTCTACTTGCACCCGCTGGTACACCGCCTGCGATTGTGAAAAGAATTCAAGAGGAAGTGGCGCGTGTGTTGGAATTGCCTGATGTTAAAAAACGCATCACGGGCTTGGCCATCACGCCGGTCAGCAACACCCCTGAGCAGTTTGACAAAATGATCACGCAAGAGATCAACGCTTGGCGTCAAGTGGCCACAGAGAAAAACATCAAAGCCAATTGACAGTGTGTCAATGGCTTGAACTTTACGGAGATTGAACTTGGTGAACCCCACAAAATTCGGCAGCGGACAAGCTGTTCAGCGTTTGGAAGACACGCAGTTGCTCAAGGGCGCTGGCGTCTACGCCAACGACATCACGCCAGACGGTCAAACCCGTTTGTGCTTTGTGCGCTCGCCTTACGCGCATGCACGCATCGTGTCCATCGACACCTCTGCCGCCGAGGCCATGCCTGGCGTACGCTTGGTGGTCACGGGCGCACAGCTCAAAGCAGCAGGCATGAAGCCCATGCCCAGGCCTGTGAACTTCACCCGTGCCGATGGCACACCTGCCGCATCGCCCGACCGTCGTATTTTGGCGGCTGACCGTGTGCGCTATGTCGGTGAAGCAGTGGCTGCGGTGGTGGCTGACACTGAAGAGCAAGCACGCAATGCTGCCGAGGCCGTGATGGTGGAGTTTGAAGAGTTGCCTTGCGCGGTGACCTTCGATGACGCGCTCAAGCCGGATGCGCCTTTGCTGTGTGATGCGCCCGATAACCGCGTGGCTGAAACGCGCTATGGCGATGCTGCTGCGACAGCCCAAGCCTTTTCGCAAGCCGCGCATGTGGTGCAACTCGACATCACCAATCAACGCTTGGTGGCCTTGACCATTGAGCCGCGCAGCGTATTGGCGTACCCCGAACAAGGTCGCTTGGTGGTGCGCATGAGCACGCAAATGCCGACGGGCGTGCGAACGCTGGTGTGCGATTTGCTCGGTCTGCCCATCTCGCAAGTGCGCGTGGTGGTGGGCGATGTGGGCGGTGGTTTTGGCATGAAAACCGGTGCTTATCCGGAGGACTTGGTGGTGGCCTATGCCGCCCATGCCTTGCAGCGTCCCGTCAAATGGATTGCCGATCGCAGTGAAGACTTTTTGAGCAGCGCCCATGGCCGCGATGTGTCCGTCAAAGCAGGCGTGGCTTTGGATGCACAGGGCAAAATTTTGGCTTTGCGCATTGACACCCTTGCCAACGTGGGTGCTTACCCATCGATGACGGGTGTGGCCATTCAACTGCTGATTGGCCCCTGGGTGCAAAGCAGCGTGTATGACATTCAGCTGATTGATTTCCACTTTGTCGGCGTGTTGAGCAATACGTCGCCAACAGGGGCTTATCGCGGTGCGGGGCGTCCAGAAGCGATTTACAACATGGAGCGTTTGATGGACGAGGCTGCGCGCCAGTCCGGCATCGACCGCATTGAACTGCGCCGCCGCAACATGATTGCGCCCTCGCAAATGCCTTACAAAAACCCCATGGGCCAAACCTATGACACGGGTAACTTTGCGTCCATCATGGACCAAGGTTTGGCGCAAGCTCAGTGGGACAGTTTTGCGCAACGCGCCCAAAACTCGGCCCAACGCGGACTCTGGCGCGGCTTGGGCGTGGCCACGTTCTTGGAGTGGACGGGTGGCAACGCCTTGGAAGAAAACGTGCATGTGCAGGTGCTGCCAGACGGTGTGATTGAAGTGTTCACCGCCGTCAACGCGATGGGGCAGGGTATTGCCACTTCTTTGGCTCAATTGGTCGTGGATGTGTTTGGTGTGCCGCTGTCGCAAGTGCGCATCGTCATGGGTGACACCGATCGCGGCAATGGTTTTGGCAGTGCGGGCTCGCGCTCCTTGTTCACCGGTGGATCGGCTGTGAGCGTGGGCGCCAAGCAAACTTTAGACAAAGCGCAAGATTTGGCTGCACAAGCTTTGGAAGCCTCGTCGCAAGACCTGCGTTATGAGCAAGGGGCCTTCCATGTGGTGGGCACAGACTTGAAAATTGGTTTGGCCGAATTGGCCGCGCGTCAGCCTGAGCAACGCATTGAGCTCAACTCCACCACTGCAGCCACTGGCCCGACTTGGCCCAATGGTTGCCATGTGTGCGAAGTCGAGTTAGATCCGCAAACCGGTGAAGTGCAGGTGGTGTCTTACACCTCCATGAACGACGTGGGGCGTGTGGTCAACCCGACCATTGTGCGAGGTCAACTCGATGGTGGTGCCGTGCAAGGCATTGGCCAAGCCTTGTTGGAGGACGTGGTGTACGACCCCGAAACGGGCCAGCTCTTGACCGGCAGTTTGATGGACTATGCCGTGCCGCACGCAGACATCATGCCGAGCTTGTTTGACACCCACACGGACGAAAGCATTCCGTGCAAAAACAACGTGTTGGGTGTTAAAGGCGTGGGCGAACTTGGCACCATTGGGGCCACGCCCGCCGTGGTCAATGCCGTGGCCGATGCCTTGGCACGCCACGGCCGCGCTGACTTATCTCCTCAGCTGCAAATGCCGCTGACCCCTTATCGCCTTTGGCGCTTGATGCAACAGGGCTAAACAATGAATACTTTGATGCCAGTTACTTTGACCGTGAACGGCCAAGCCGTCACCTTACATGCCGCGCCCAACACCTTGCTGGTGCAGGCCTTGCGCGAACATCTCAAACTCACCGGCACCCATGTGGGTTGCGACACAGCCCAGTGTGGTGCTTGCACGGTGCTGATGAACGGCCATGCCATCAAGTCATGCAACGTTCTGCTCGCGCAAGCGCAGGGCGCGCAAATTACCACCATTGAAGGCTTGGCCAGTGCCGATGGCACGCTGCACCCGATGCAAGAAGCGTTCAAAGCGTGTCACGGCTTGCAGTGCGGTTTTTGTACGCCAGGCATGGTGATGGCTGCGGTGGGCTTTTGCGCAAAGAATGCAGCTGTTGATGCGCAAGATGTGCGTCACGCGTTGGAAGGCAATCTGTGCCGCTGCACCGGTTATCAAAACATTGTGTTGGCTGTGCAGCAAGGCGCTGTGGCCATGAAGGCTTAAGGAGTCCGCGTTATGTATGCATTCACGTACGAGCGTCCAGCGTCTTTAGGCCAAGCCTTGTCGTTGTTGGCTGCGGGTGGTCAAGCTTTTGCGGGCGGACAAACCTTGTTGGCTTCGATGAAACAGAGATTGTTGAGCCCTGAGCAGTTGGTCGATTTGTCTGCCTTGAGCGAGCTGCAAGGCGTTCGCCAAAGTGGCGACGCTTGGGTGGTGGGCGCGTTCACGCGCCATCAAGAGGTGGCCGTGCATGCGGGTTTGCGCGCTGCCTTGCCGGGTTTGGCTGCGTTGGCTGGCGGCATTGGCGATCGCCAAGTGCGTGCCATGGGCACCTTGGGTGGTTCTGTGGCCAACAACGATCCTGCCGCTTGCTACCCGAGTGCCTTGCTCGCCTTGGGCGCGACGGTGCACACCGACCGCCGTCAGATCGCAGCGGATGATTTTTTTCAAGGCATGTATGCCACGGCTTTGGAGCCGGGTGAGGTGATCACGGCGATTGCGTTTCCAGCCGTCTCGCGCTCTGCCTATGCCAAGTTCAAACAACCTGCCTCGCGCTTCGCGTTGGTGGGGGTGTTTGTGGCGCAAACCGCGACCGGCGTGCGCGTGGCCGTGACGGGTGCTGGCAATGGGGTGTTTCGTCATGCAGGTTTAGAAGCTGCTTTGAGCCAGAGCTTCACGCCAGAAGCTGTGGCCGATGTGGTGATCGACGCCAGCGAGCTCAATGCCGATTTGCATGCCTCTGCCGATTACCGTGCCCATTTGATCAAAGTGCAAACCCAACGCGCGGTTCAGCAGGCCTTGGCATGAGTCCAGCGGGGGCGCTGGCATCCATCGATGCCTTGATGGCCGCGCTGGCTCAAGAAGGGTATTTGGCCGAGCGGCGATTGGCCACCGCTGTATTTTTGGCGCTTCGCTTGGAGCGGCCGTTGCTGCTCGAGGGCGCGCCCGGTGTGGGCAAGACCGAGTTGGCCAAAGCCTTGGCGCGTGTGATGCAGCGCCAGATGTTGCGCTTGCAGTGCTATGACGGCATAGAGCAACGCGAAGCGCTGTACGAATGGAACCATGCGGCGCAGTTGCTCCATTTGCGGGCCACGCCAAGCCCAACCGAGAACGCCACGGGCACCGCAGCAGCACCCCCTAACTTGGAACAAGCGGTGTACCAAGACCGGTTTTTGATTCGCCGTCCTTTGTTGCAAGCCTTGGACATGCCAGCCCCAGGCGCGGTGCTGCTGATCGATGAGGTGGACCGCGCTGACGAACCTTTTGAAGCGTTTCTTTTGGAGTACTTGGGCGAGTACCAAATCAGCATTCCAGAGTTGGGCACAGTCAACGCGACGGTGCCGCCCATCACCATTTTGACCAGCAACCGCACCCGCGATTTGCACGATGCGGTGAAAAGGCGTTGCCTGTTTCACTGGATGGATTACCCAGATCAAGCGCGCGAATTGGCCATTGTGCGTGCGCAAGTGCCGCAGGCCAGTGAGGCCTTGGCTGCGCAAGTGGCTGCATTTGTAGCCAAGGTGCGCAGTGCAGCGTTTGCCTCGAATTTTGAGCGTTTGCCCGGCATTGCTGAAAGTGTGGAGTGGGCACGGGCCTTGGTGATGCTGCAAGCGCAACACTTGGACGCATCGTGTGTGATGGACACCGCGGGTGTTTTGTTCAAGCAACAAGACGATGTGTTGAACTTGCAAAACAGCCTCGACGCTTTGCTGGCCTGAGCCTCAACCGCATGCTGACCAAGCAACTGGTGATGTTGGGCCGCAGCTTACGTGACGCAGGCCTGGCCATTGACACGGGACGCACAACCTTAGCGGTGCAGGCTTTGGGTTTGGTGGCGCTGGATCGCTGTGATGATGTGCGCGATGCCTTAGAGGCGGTGTGGGTGAGCCGCGAGGAGGACCGCGATGTGTTTCTTCAGGTGTTTGAGGCACATTGGCGGCGATGGACGCGAACCCCTCATGCTGAGGGCTTGCCCAGTCTCGCAGAGGACAACGCAGGGCCCAAGCACCGACGAGCCCAACAGGTCAGTAACACCGCGCTACAGCCTCACGACGATGAGCGCGCGCCAATGCTCGCACTCAACGCCAGTGACTTACAGCGGCTGCGACAGGCTGATTTTTTGAGCTTGAGTGCCGATGAATTTTTACAATTGCAACACCACGTGAAAGCCATGCGCCTAGAGATGCCACAGGTTAAAAGCCGGCGTTGGTGTCGCAGCGAACGGGGTTCGCGTGTGGATTGGTCAAGGCTCATGCGAAGTGCCGCGCGTCATGGTGGCGAGGTGCTGCATGTGCCGCGTCAGCGCAGGCGAGAGCAACCATTACCTTTGCTGGTGTTGTTGGATGTCTCGGGCTCCATGGCACCCTATGCACGCATGTTGTTGGCCTTTTTGCACCAACGCACATCGCAAGGTCCGCGGGCGGTCTTCACGTTCGGCACCGCGTTGACAGACCTGCGCTCAGCGTTTGCGTTGCGCGATCCCGATGCCATGCTGCAATCGGTCAATCAAACTGTGTCTGATTTTGGTGGTGGCACACGTTTAGGCGTCTCACTGGCAACGCTGCGTCAGAGTTATCCAAGTACATTGACGGCGCGACGTTCGGTGGTGTTGCTCATCACGGACGGGTTAGATACCGGTGAGCCCGATGTCTTGAGGTCTGAGATGCAGTGGCTCAAACGCCACGCTCGGCGTGTGCTGTGGCTCAACCCCTTGTTGCGTTTTGAGGGGTATGCACCTTTGGCGCGTGGGCCTAAGGTCTTGTCCGAATGTTGCGATGCACAAGTCGCGATTCATAATTTGGACCGTCTGTCATCATTTGTCCAAGGGCTTCAACAGCTTTTAAAAACTTGACCCTGTGTCAATTCAAGGAGATCCATCGATATGGAAATGCAAGGTACACGGCAACTGCCGGTCAGTCGCGAACAGGCGTGGGATGCGCTCAACAACCCTGAAGTGTTGAAGCGCTGCATTCCCGGCTGCGACAAGTTTGAGTTGGTGGGCGAGCACCGTTACGCCGTGGGCGTTGCCATCAAAATCGGGCCTGTGTCGGCCAAGTTTTCGGGCACGGTCACTTTGCAAGACATAGATCCGCCCAATGGCTATGCCTTGGTGTTTGATGCACAAGGCGGTGTGGCTGGGTTTGGCAAAGGCGAGTCGAATGTCAGTTTGACGCCGAACGACCAAGGCTGTGAATTGCGCTACACCGTTCAGTCACGCATTGGTGGCAAATTGGCGCAGTTGGGGCAACGTCTGGTGGATGGCGCGGCCAAGTCGCTGGCCGAAGACTTTTTCAAACGTTTTGAGGCGACGTTTGATGTCCCCGCCGTTGTAAACGCAGACCTTCCAGTTCCTGGAACAGGTCAGGGCGTTGCATCCAGCACGTGGGTCGCTAAGCCCGTGCCGATTTGGGCTTGGGGCTTGGCCACGTTTGTCTTGACTTTGGTGGTTATCTTTATCGCTTAACTTTCTCAATTTTGGTTGTATACGCAACCATTAGGGTTTCTGCTTGGTTGCGCTCGCAACCAATTGGCGCAAAATTCATGCTTCTAAAAAACACAGATGTGTTCAGGGAGAAGACGATGAATAAGTTCACAGGAAAACTCAAGGCTTCGTTGGTCGTTGCTTTGGTGGCGCTTGGCGCAACAAGCGCTTGGGCACAAAAATATCCCAGCAAAGTGATTGAGTGGGTGGTGCCTTACCCACCTGGCGGCGGTACCGACACAGTGGCGCGTACGTTGGCGCAGGTCATGGGGGAGTCACTGGGCCAGTCTATGGTCATCAACAACAAGCCTGGGGCTGCCACCAACATTGGTGCGGAGTATGTGGCACGCGCCAAAAACGATGGCTACGTCATCATGTCGGCCGACACGGCCACGCTCGCAGCCAATCCGTTCATCTACAGCAAGTTACCTTTCCATGTCGAGAAAGACTTTGCTGCGATCGGTTTGACCGTTCGATTTCCCCTGATTTTGGTGGTCAATCCTGCTGTTCCCGCCAGCAACCTCAAAGAGTTGTTGCAGTGGATGAAGGCACAAGATGGCTCCGTGAGTTACGCCACACCCGGCGCAGGCAGTCCGCATCATTTGGCCTCAGAGTTGTTCCGTGAAGTGAGCGGCACCAAACTGACCCACATTCCCTACAAAGGCGCGGCACCCGCTTTGCAAGATGTGGTCGGCGGACAAGTGCCCATGATGTTTGTGGACACGGCCAGTGGTTACCAATTCATCACGTCAGGCAAGCTGCGTCCGATTGGTATCGCCAGCGCCAAGCGTGTCAAGAATTTTGAAAATATCCCGACCTTGGCCGAGCAGGGTTTGAAAAACTTTGAAGCCTACGCTTGGCAAGGGTTGCTGGCACCTGCAGGCACGCCTGAAGAAGTCATTCAAACCTTGAACAAAGCGCTGATGAATGCCATGAACAACACGCAAGTCAAGGCGAAGTTGCAGGTGTTGGGGTTGGAGGCCACGCCAAGTACACCACAGGCCATGGCGGATTACGCCGCCAAAGAGCGCGCCAAATGGGGCCCCATCATCAAGGCCACTGGTATCAAAGCAGATTAATTTCAGGCGTAAAGGCATCACACCGTGGTTCTCAAACTTGACCGTTCGTTCACTTACCGATTGCACCTCTTGAACAAAGAGTCTGACTCGGAAAGTCATAAGTCCTATGTGGACAAACTGGGTTTGTCCGTGAGCGAGGCACGGTGTTTGGCCACGGTGGGTTCTTTTGAGCCCATGTCGGTGATGGACTTGTCGTTCAAAGCCAACGTGAACAAAGGACAAGCCAGCCGAGCCGCCCAAATCTTGGTCGACCGAGGATTGATTCGTAAGGCTGAAAACCCCAACGATGGCCGCGGTGTTGAGTTGACGTTGACAGCCGAGGGGCAAGAACTTTGGGCGAAAACCATGAAGCTGATTGAAGCCCGAAACCAAGAAATATTTGGCTGCCTCAACAAAGAAGAGTTGGCTCAGTTGAGTGGATTTTTAGACCGCTTGGTGGCGCACAACGTCAAAAACTGAGTCGATATTTTGAGAATAAAAAATGCATAACCCGACCACAGAGGCGCGTCCCTCGATTTACTACAACTACCAAGTGCACAAGCCTTGGTTGCCTTCGCAACATGGTGCGCAGACGCGCCAAAAAGTGGTCATCGCAGGATCTGGCCCTGCAGGTATGGTTGTCGCCTTGGAGTTGGCACGCCATGGCGTCGCCAGTGTGATCGTGACGTCTGAGTTGCAAGTCTCTCAAGGCAGTCGGGCGATTGTGTTCACGCGCCGCTCCATGGAAATTTTGCAGCAAGTCGGTGTGGCCGATCGCATGACCGACAACGGCTTGCCTTGGAGGTTTGGCAACTCGTATTACCGAGGCGAGCGTGTGTTTCGCTTGGAGGCGCCGCACGATCCAGACGACCGATTTTTCCCGATGCTCAACATTCAGCAGCAATACATGGAGGAGTACCTGCTGGACGCTTGCAATGCCAGTGACTTGATTGACTTTCGCTGGGGCAATCTTGTGACCCAGGTTGAGCAAATGGATGGGTTTGCCCAAGTGACCTTGGACACGCCTGAAGGCCCCTACACCTTGGAAACCGATTGGTTGGTCGCCGCAGACGGTGGGCGCTCTGGCATTCGCAGCGCCATGAATTTGCAAATGGAAGGGGCTTCTTACGAAGGCTTCTTCGTCATTGCGGACATCAAAGTGGATTTACCGCTGCCCACGGAACGCTTGGCTTATTTCGACCCCGATTGGAACCGTGGCAACACCATCCTCATGCACCGTGAGCCGCATGGCATTTGGCGTGTGGACTACCAGTTGCCCGAAGGGGAGACGCCAGAAGAGGCGTTAAAGCCCGAGTCGTTGAAAGCCCGCATCGATGCACAACTGGCCATGATTGGCCATGCCGGTGCGACATGGGAGATGGACTGGAACTCGGTCTACTCCGCCCGCACCTTGACCTTGCCCGACTATGTGCACGGCAACGTGATCTTCACCGGCGATGCCGCGCATTTGCTGCCTATTTTTGGCGTGCGTGGCGCGAACACTGCGTTTCAAGATGCGCAGTCTTTGGGATGGCAATTGGCGTTTGTGGTCAAAGGCCTGACCAGTCCCAAACTGTTGGTCAACCACAGTGCGGAACGTGTGGGGGCTGCCCGAGAAATCATTCAAGAGGCGGGCAAGAGCACGCGTTTCATGGCACCTCCGAAAGGCGGCTTCCAGTTGCTGCGTGATGCGGTGTTGTCGCTGTCGTTGACGCAGGCGTTTGTTCGCCCGCTGTACCACTGGCGCACCTCGCGTCCGCATGCGTACACGCATTCCATGCTCAACAGCCGTGGTGATGACAACGCCTTGTTCACCGCTGGCCCTGAGCACGGCGCACCGCCACAAAACATTCGTTTGGCACCTGATGACTTTTTGTTAGACCATTTGGGGGGTGGCTTTGACTTGCTATATTTCACCGAGGCAGAGGCTGTTCCTGCGGCCTTGCTTGAGGTGGTGGCACAGACGCGCGCGAAGGGCGTACCGATGCGCGTGATTGCTGTGGGCTCATGCCCGTGCGTGGCTGGAGCCGATGAGACATTGGCTGATGCTCAAGGTCATTTCCGCCGCCGTTATGGCGTGCAAGCCAGTGGTGCAGGCTATCTGTTGCGCCCCGATCAACACGTTTGCGCACGCTGGCTCACGTTAGACGCCACACGTTTGCAAGACGCCTTGGCAGCTGCACTGCCGCAATAAAGAGAGCACGTTCATGACACCTCATCCCACTTTGAGCCTGACGGGTTTAGAAACCGTTTATGACGCACTGGCCATGGCAATTGACCAAGCCGGTTCAGACAAAAAAGAACTCTTCCTGGTCAAGTTGGCTCTGCTCAATGCCCAGGCATTGGGCGACGCTGAACTGTTCCAGCAACAGCTGCACATCGCGTTGCAAGATTTGTGAAACGCCAAGGAGCACACCCCATGAAAATAGACCGCATTCACCACGTTGCTTACCGCTGCAAAGACGCCAAAGAAACCGTCGAGTGGTACGTCAAGCACCTGAACATGAACTTCGTGCTCGCGATTGCCGAAGACTTGGTGCCCAGCACCAAAGCGCCAGACCCCTACATGCATGTGTTCTTAGATGCAGGCCATGGCAACGTGCTGGCATTTTTTGAGCTGCCCACCGCACCCGCAATGGGGCGCGACATCAACACGCCAGCTTGGGTGCAGCACATTGCCTTCAAGGTCAACAGCATGACCGAGCTCGAAGCGGCCAAAGCGCAGTTGGAGGCGGGCGGTGTGGAGGTGTTGGGCATCACGGACCACGCCATCTTCAAATCGATTTACTTCTTCGACCCCAACGGGCACCGCTTAGAGCTGGCCTGCGATGTGGGCACGCCCGAGATGTACCAACAACTTGACGACGTGAAGTGGGCGATGCTCGAAGAGTGGAGCCAAACCAAACAAGCGCCCAAGCATGCCGCTTGGATGCACGATCAAGAATTCAAAGCTTTGGACTGAGGTAGTGCCATGACCACACTGAACGAAACCCACGACCCTCACTTGCGCAGTTGGGTCGAAACGGCCAACGTCGCTGGCTGCGATTTTCCGATTCAAAACTTGCCTTTCGCCGTCTTTCGCCGCCAAGGCACCGATGAGGCGTACCGATGCGGTGTGGCCATTGGTGATCAGGTGTTAGACCTTGCTGCCTTGGCACAACGCTCGCCGTTCACAGGCTTGGCACACGACGCCTTGCAGGCCGCTGCGCAAGACAAGCTCAATGCCTTGATGGCCTTGGGTGAGTCTGCATGGGCCGCATTGCGCTTGGCGTTGTCTCGCGCTTTACGCACAGGCGCTGCGGCGCAAGCCAGTCTTGCCGCATGTTTGGTGCCAGTGTCGGATGTGGTGTTTGATGTGCCCGCACGCATCGGTGACTACACCGATTTCTACACCTCGGTCCACCACGCCACCAACATTGGCAAGCAATTTCGCCCAGACAACCCGTTGTTGCCTAACTACAAATGGGTGCCCATCGGCTACCACGGTCGCGCATCCAGCATTGGTGTGTCAGGGCAGACGTTTGCACGTCCAAAAGGGCAAATCAAAGCACCCGATGCAGAGGTGCCTGTGCTGGCCGCCAGCAAACGCGTGGACATTGAGCTGGAGCTGGGAATTTTCATTGGCTCTGGCAATGACTCTGGTGATGCGATTGCCATCGCCCAAGCCGAGCAGCATGTGTTTGGCATTTGCTTGTTGAACGATTGGTCTGCGCGTGATATCCAAGCTTGGGAATACCAGCCCTTGGGGCCGTTTTTAGCCAAAAATTTTGCCACCACTATTTCTCCCTGGGTGGTCACGATGGAGGCGCTGGCGCCGTACCGCGTGCCCTTTGTCAGACCAACGGATGATCCGCAACCTTTGCCTTATTTGGACAGCACAGCCAATCGTCAAGAGGGCGCTTTGGACATCCAGCTGCAAGTGGGTTTGCAAACGCCGCGTATGCGCCAAGAAGGCGAAACGGATGCCTCCATTTGCCGCACCAGCTATCGCCACGCCTATTGGACGATTGCGCAAATGGTGACCCATCACACGGTCAACGGTTGCAATCTGCAACCGGGTGATTTGTTGGGCAGCGGCACGCTCTCTGGCCCCACGCTGGATCAAGCAGGCGCCTTGATTGAGTTAACCACAGGTGGTAAGCATCCTTTGACCTTACCCAATGGCGAACGTCGCGTCTTTTTAGAAGATGGCGATGCGGTGGTCATCCGTGGTTGGTGCGAGAAACCGGGGGCGGCACGCATTGGCTTTGGCGCATGCTGGGGCACGGTGCTGCCTGCGAAAACTTGATACACGCGAGCTTCGGGTCTACCCGATAGCTTGCAGAGGCGCAGGCCATTTATATTCATGTGATGAATTCACTGACCTGCTTTTCTCTGTCCATCCACGATCACGTGGCGCATTTGGTGCTCAACCGCCCCGAGGCGCTCAACACCATGCACCCCACGTTTTGGCGTGAATTGGATGGCGTGCTCGACCAACTTCATCGCGACACACAAGCGCGTGTTTTGGTGATCTCCAGCACGGGCAAACATTTCAGCGCAGGCATGGCCTTGGATGCCTTTGGTGGCGAGTTGACCATGCAAGACCAAACGCCAGAAGGGCGTGCTGCCATGTTTGACCAATTGATGGATTTGCAGTCCACGTTCACGCGCTTAGAAACGCTGCGTATTCCCGTGGTTGTGGCACTGCATGGCGGCTGCATTGGCGGCGCGGTGGACTTGGTGACCGCTGCATGCATTCGCTATGCGAGTGCGGACACGTTCTTTTGCATTCAAGAAATCAACATTGGCTTGGTAGCCGATGTGGGCACTTTGCAGCGCTTGCCTAAATTGATGCCCATGGCCTTGGTGAAAGAGTTGGCTTACACCGGCCGACGCTTGGGGGCCGAGCAAGCCAAAGCGCATGGTTTGGTGAATGAGGTGTTTGCCGATGCCTCCGCAACTTTAGCCGCCGCCATGCAATGCGCCAAAGAGATTGCGGCCAAGCCGCCCGTGGCGATTTGGGGCACCAAACAAGCGCTGAACTATGCGCGAGATCACAGCGTCGAAGATGCCCTCAAACAAATGGGCTGGCTACAAGGCGCCATTTGGAGCAATGCGCATGTGGGTGAGGCGATCGCGGCATTCCAAACCAAGCGCGCTGCAAGCTTTCCGGATTTGCAAGCTTTGAAATCTTTTCGCGATCTGGGTTGAGTCGCGTTCATGCCCGCGATGGGCGGGTGATGGCGTAGCGGTAGAACAGCTGTTTGCCCACTTGAACAATGCACAAATAGGCAACCACCATGACGGCCAAAATGCCGTAAAAGCTGGCGGGTGGCGCGACAAAACCGAAATACAACCCCAAAGGCGTCAAGGGCAAGACGATGGCGGTCACCACAATGGCAATGGAAGTCAAAGCGAGCAAGGGGTGGGGTTTGCTTTTGAATGGATTGCCGCGCGTTCGTATGACAAAAATCACCAACACTTGTGTGCACAGGGATTCGACAAACCAGCCCGTTTGAAAAAGTTTTTCTTCAGCCTTCAAAATTTCGATCAAGACATAAAACGTCAAGAAGTCGAACAGCGAGCTGATGGGGCCAATCACCAGCATGAAGTTACGAATAAAACCCAAGTCCAGCACGCGAGGTTGCGCGGTTTCTTGGGCATCGACCTCGTCGAGTGGAATCGGAATTTCTGAGATGTCGTACAAGATGTTGTTCAGCAAAATTTGCGTGGGCAACATCGGCAAGAAGGGCAAAAACAGCGCAGCGCCTGCCATGCTGAACATATTGCCAAAGTTCGAGCTGGTGCCCATCATGATGTATTTCATGATGTTGCCAAAGGTGCGGCGTCCTTCGAGCACGCCCGCGTGCAACACGTTCAAATCTTGTTTCAGCAAGATGATGTCTGCCGCGGCTTTGGCCACGTCCACCGCGGAGTCCACCGACAAACCCACATCAGCGGCGTGCAGCGAGGGCGCATCGTTGATGCCGTCGCCCATATAACCCACCACATGCTGATTGGCTTTGAGCGTCAAAATCACGCGTTGCTTTTGGCCTGGATTGACGCGACAAAATAAATTCGCCGTTTCAACGCGGCGTTGCAAGCTTTGGTCGTCCAACAGTGCAATTTCTTTGCCTGTTAGAACACCTTGCACCTCAATGTTGAGTTGTTGGCAGACGTGGCGGGTGACCAAATCGCTGTCCCCTGTGACCACTTTGATGGCGACGCCAATTTTTTGAAGTTCAGCCAAGGCCGATGCTGCACTCGCCTTGGGTGGATCAAGAAACGCAGCGAAGCCCGATAGCACCAACCCCGACTCGTCGTTCACCAAAGCCACCGCATGGTCTTGTGGGACCTCTCGCCAAGCGATGCCTAAGACACGCAGGCCATCGTTTTCTAAGGCGTGATAGCGCGCATGAATTGTGGCGTCAGCGGTGTCGTCGAGGTCGGCTTGTGTCACCGATCCTTCGGCTTCAACTTCGTAGTGGGTGCACAAGCGCAGCATGTCTTCGGCAGCGCCTTTCACCACCAACCAACGCTGCGTGCCGTTGTCAACCAACACAGAGACGCAGCGTCGTTCAAAGTCGAAGGGGATTTCGTCGATCTTTTTCCAAGCGCTGACATCGACCGTGTCATGGTTGAGGATGGCATCGTCGAGCGGACTTTTTAAACCTGTTTCAAAAAAACTGTTGAGATAAGCCAACTCTAAAACGCGCAGGCTGGATTGGCCTTGCACATTCACATGGCGCTCTAATCGAATTTTTGCTTCAGTCAGCGTGCCAGTTTTGTCGGTGCAAAAGACATCCATCGATCCCAAGTCTTGGATGGACGTTTGACGTTTGACGATCATTTGCAACTTCGCCAAGCGAATAGCGCCACGCGACAAGGTGACCGACACCACCATCGGCAGCAATTCGGGCGTCAACCCAACGGCCAAGGCCACTGCAAATAAAAATGACTCCAACCAAGGTTTATGAAACCAAGCGTTGACGAGTAGGACAAACAAAACGAGCACCACGGTGAGCCACATGATGAGCATGCCAAAGCGGCGTGTGCCCAACTCGAACGAGCTGGCTTGTGTGGGCTTTTCAATGCTGTCAGCAATTTCGCCGATCGCGGTTTGCATGCCCGTTCTCATCACCCAAATCCGGGCGCTGCCACTGATGACCGAGGTGCCCATGAACACCGCATTGTTGGCTTCTTGCATCTCTGTAGCGCTAGCCAGAAGGGCGCCTGGACGCTTCTCGACAGGAAACGCTTCGCCCGTGAGCAGCGACTGGTTCACGAAGAAATCTTTGGCTTCGAGAATCAAAGCATCGGCGGGAATCAAATCGCCGGCACTGAGTAGGCAGACATCGCTTGGGACGACCTCGCTGACCGCGATGTCTTGGGGCTTGCCATCGCGCACAACGGTGGCGCGGACGGAGACAGATTGCCTTAACTTCTCGGCCGCAGCGTTGGCGCGATATTCTTGAACAAAATCGAGTGTCACACTGAGCAAGACGATGCAGCTGATGATGGCGAAGTTGACCACCTCACCGGTGAGCGCTGACACCGAACTCGCGATCAGCAGAACGACCACGAGCGGGTTTTTGAAACGCGATAAAAATTGCCAAATGAGCGCGTTGGCACGCTTGGGGTGCAGCGTGTTGGGCCCGTTGTCTGCCCACAACTTTTGCGCCGCTTCGGTCGATAAACCGGTGAGGCTTTGTTGTGCCGATGTGGTGGTGTCGTCACTGAGCCACCAAGCTTGCAATTTGCGTTGTATCAAGAGATCCCTTTTTAGCCGAGGCCATGGCCAATATAGCGCGCCGCCACGCAGACTTGGGTCGTTGCTGCGGCGTATCATGATTTCATCATGCCTATGCTCATCACTTTGCGCCTCTTTGTCCAACGTTATATGGGTTGGTTGCTGTTAACCGCTGCTGTTTTGGTTGGTGTGTTTTTAGGCGTGCGATACGGATTGCAAGGGCCCGCAACGCCTGTGCTTGCCGTGGTGCAGCGTGATTTTGTGCAAACCGTTGTGGCGAGTGGGCATGTGGAAAGTCCGCATCGCGTTGAGCTGGGTGCTCAAGTGACGGGCACCGTGCTGCGTATTCCTGTGGCCGAAGGGCAAACCGTCACGGCGGGGCAAACCTTGATTGAGCTCGAAAGCACCGAGCTTCAAGCCGCATTGCATCAAGCGCAATTGGCCGTGGCGCAAGCCCAAGCCAAATTGCGTCAAGTTCATGAAGTGCAAGCGCCTGTTGCCGAGCAGGCCGAGCGTCAAGCGCAAGCGAATCAAGACGCTGCCACGCAGGCACTGCAGCGGGCACAAAGTTTGTTCAATCAGGGCTTCATCGGGCAGGCCGCCTTGGATGAGTCCAAGCGTTCCGAGTCTGTCGCGCGTGCGCAGCTGCGCAGTACACAACAACAATTGCGCAGTGCCAGTTCAGGTGGGAGTGATTTGGCTGTCGCTGAGTCGGCGTTGTCTCAAGCGCAAGCCGGTGCTGATTTGGCGCGCGCACGTTTGCGTTATGCCCAAATTCAAGCGCCCGTTGCAGGCACGTTGATTGCACGCAATGTCGAGCCTGGCGATGTGGTGCAACCCGGCAAAGTGCTCATGGTGTTGTCGCCTGCAGGTGAAACACAGCTGGTGGTGCAAATGGATGAAAAGCATTTGAACCTCTTGAAGTTGGGGCAAGTGGCGCAGGCTTCGGCCGATGCGTATGCCGGGCAACGATTTTCAGCATCGCTGGTATTCATCAATCCGGGGGTCGATGCGCAGCGCGGATCGGTCTTGGTCAAGCTGCAGGTGCCCCAACCACCTGCGTACTTGACGCAAGACATGACGGTGTCGGTCGATATCGAGGTGGGGCATCGTCGCCAAGCAGTGCTGGTGCCCACCGAGGCTGTGCACGACTTAGACGGCGCCTCGCCGTGGGTGCTGCGCGTGGTGGATGGCCGTGCGGTGCACACACCTGTTCAATTGGGTTTGCGTACGCCAACACTGTGTGAGGTGTTGGGTGGTTTGAAGGCGGGTGACTGGGTGGTCCCCATCACCGCAGCTTTGGTGTTAGACAACGCCCGCGTGCGTGCGATGCCTCCGTCTGTGACGAAATGAGCGCCACGTCACGCCCCACTGAACATGCGCACGCGATACCGCGGTGGATGCCCTTTGAGTGGTTGGTCGCATTTCGTTTTCTGCGAGAGGGCCGTGTTCAAACCGGTTTCATCATTGGTGGCGTCGCGATTGGTGTGGGCGTCATCGTGTTCATGTCCGCATTGCTCAGTGGCTTGCAAGCCAATTTCGTCAAGCGTGTTTTGACGGGGCAGGCGCACATTCAGCTGTTGCCGCCTAAAGAGGTCGTGCGTCCGCTTTATCAAAATCAAAAAGACGAAGTGCACGCACACATCGTGCAAGCCCCTTTGCAACGGCTCAAAAGCATTGATCAATGGCAAAGTGTGATGGGGCAGATCCGTGCGTTGCCTGATGTGGCTGTCGTGTCGCCGGCTGTGAGCGGTTCTGCATTTGTGTTGCGAGGGGCGACGAGTCGAGCGATCACCGTGTTGGGGGTTGAACCTGATCTGTACTTTCGCATTGTTCCCATGCCTGAAAAAATAGTGCACGGACATGCCCGCGTGACGGTGAGTGACATCTTGATTGGCACCGAGTTGGCCAGTGATTTGGGCGTGGGCGTCGGCGACAAATTGCGTATTTCTGCGGCCAATGGCAATTCAAACACGCTGGTGATCAGCGGTATTTTTGATTTAGGCAACAAGGCCGCGAACGCACGCACCACCATCGTTGCATTGCGGTCTGCCCAAAGCTTGCTGGGTTTGGTGGGCGGTGTGTCTGCGCTGGATGTCACTGTGCACGATGTTTACAGCGCTGAATCTGTGGCGCGGCACATCACCGCCTTGACGGGGGTTGAGGCGGACAGTTGGATCAAAACCAACGAGCAATTCTTCACGGCCATCAGCGCTCAAACCACGGCTAACACGGCCATTCGCATCTTTGTCGGCTTGTCGGTGGCCTTTGGTATTGCCAGTGTGTTGGTGGTCTCCGTGGTTCAAAAATCGCGTGAGATTGGCATCTTGCGCGCGATGGGCATCACGCGTGGGCAAATTTTGCGCATCTTTTTATTGCAAGGTGGTTTGCTGGGTTTGGGGGGCGCATTGGCCGGTGCGGTTCTCGGCTTTGGTGGGTTGCTCATTTGGCAGCAAGCTGAAAGAAATGCCGATGGCTCCGTCATGTTCGCCATGCGCTTTGAGCCCAGTTTGTTTGTGATGGCCTTGGTGCTGGCCACCGTGACCGGTTTGTTGGCCTCGTTCGCACCTGCGCTGCGAGCCGCGCGTCTTGACCCTGTGGTGGCTATTCGTGGATAAAGTGAACGCCCTCAAAAACGATGCGCAAGTGGTGGCGCTGCGCGGGGTTTGCAAGTCTTTCAATGTGGGCAAGCCCAATGCGATTGAAATTCTGCACAGCATTGACTTGACCTTGAATCGCGGCGAGTTTTGCGCCGTCATGGGGCCCTCAGGCTCAGGCAAAAGTACCTTGTTGAATTTGATTGGTTTGTTAGATCGGCCCACGCAAGGCCAGTTGGCCATTCGCGGCGAGGAGACCACGCAGTTGAATGACCAAGCACTCACACGTTTGCGTGGACATGCCATTGGCTTCGTGTTTCAGCATCACCATTTGCTGGGAGCATTCACGGCACTGGAAAACGTGATGATGCCCTTGCTGGGGGCGGCTGGTTTTTCTAACGCCGAGATCACGGCAAAAGCGATGGCGTTGCTCGACAGCGTTGGCCTCAGTGCTTTTCGTCACCAAGCGTCGGGCAGTTTGTCGGGTGGGCAGCAGCAACGCGTGGCCGTGGCGCGGGCCTTGGCCATGAGTCCTGCGCTGCTATTGGCCGATGAACCCACCGGCAATTTGGACAGCAAAAGTGCGGATGCCGTGTTTGATCTGCTGCACCGTGTCAGTCGCGACCAAGGCACCACGGTGCTGTTTGTGACCCATAACCCAGAGTTAGCCGCGCGCTGCGAAAAAACGATTCAGGTGGTGGATGGGCGTGTGGTGGGATAAGTGGACCGATCAGAGCGGCAGCGTATCAAAGGTTTCGTAGGTCTTTTTGAGCCAGTTTTTAACGCGCTGGCGTTCGAGCAGGCCCAACCCGTCTGTGCCACTGTGGTGGTTCAGCGCGGCCCAAAAGCTGGCGTTTTGACGGTCAATTTTGCGCATGCTGGTTTCTTGCAGTTGGCCAAGTGTGACCACGCGAGCACCATATTGCATGGCTTTCTTTAAGGCGTCGGATGCCTCCAGTTGCGAGAAATCTGTGCCGCGCCCTTGGTTTTTGACCACCACGTAGTTGGTGTCGTGGCCAAAAGTGTCGATCAAGGTGTCGAGCAAATCAACCGAGTCTTTGCCCGCATCTGCGATGTGCCAAAAATTCACGGTCACGCCCAGGTCCGCCATCACGTTGAACAAGTCGGAATCTTTGATCCAGCGCGTCAGCGGCGCGGCAGTTTGTGCCGCCAGATCGACGATCACACTGGGTGGTGCGCCGTCCACCGTGTCTTCAAAGGCGGCACCAATGGCATCCAGGCCTTCGTAGTTGTCCACGATGATGGGCGATGCGAAATCGGCATAAAAGCGCGTGAAGGAGGTGTGAGAGCGGTCGGTGTCAAAACCTGTGAAGGGCAATCGTTTGTCGATGAAGTATTGGGCCAAAACCCGCGACACCACAGATTTGCCTACGCCGCCTTTTTCGCCGCCGATGAAATTGAGAGAGCTCATGTTTTTATAAAGGTAAGGTTGATTTTTTCGACAACCCGATGGGTTGTGCATCAAGACTTACGCAAGAAACATGCGCGCCCATGGGAACGGGATATGCACAGTGGATGCGTCATTGGAGTGCACCTCGCCCCTCAGTGGTGCATGGCTAAGCGGTGTTCACCTCAGCTTACTTTCCAACTCGGTGTGCGTTTGTCAATGAAGGCTTGCACACCTTCTAAGGCTGCGTCATCCATCATGTTGCATGCCATGGCATTTTCGGCATTGGCATACGCGGCTTGTAGCGGTTGTTCGAGTTGTTCGTAAAACAGTTTTTTGCCAATGGCCACGGCGGTGCGAGGTTTGGCCAAGATGCTGTTGACGTAACGCTCGGTTTCATGGTCCAGCTGATCGGGGCTGACCACTGCGTTGACCAGGCCTTTGGACAGTGCTTGCTCGGCGGTGATGAAGTCGCCAGTGATCAGCATTTCAAATGCCGCTTTGCGTGCCACGTTGCGAGACAAGGCCACACTCGGTGTGGCGCAAAACAAACCCAAGTTGATGCCACTGACGGCGAATTTTGAGGTTGTTGAGCTGACCGCCAAATCGCACATGGCCACCAATTGACAGCCTGCAGCGGTGGCAATGCCGTTGACGACCGCGATGACGGGAACGGGCAAGCGCTGCAAGCGCATCATCATTTCGCTGCACTGATGGAACAAGGCTTGGTAGTACGCCAACGAGGGGCTGGCACGCATTTCACGCAAATCATGTCCTGCACAAAATGCCTTACCTTGCGCGCTCAGCACCACGACACGCGCTTGTGGGTTTTGCGCCACTTGGTCTAAGTGGTTTTGCAGCGCTTGCATCACTTGGCTGGAGAGCGCATTGAACGCATCGGGACGATTGAGCACCAAGCTCACCACACCCCGTTCATCGGCGTGGCAGGTCACGGAATCTGGAGTGGTGGCGGTCATTCGGTTTCCTTAATGGGGCGTGTTGGCACGTTCACGCAGTTGGAATTTTTGAATTTTTCCTGTGGACGTTTTAGGAATCTCTTCAAAGCGAATTTCTTTGGGCGTTTTGTAGCTCGCCAAGAGCGACTTGCAATGTGCGATCAACTCTTGTGCCGTGGTGGTGCTGCCGGGTTTGAGCTCAACGTAGGCCCAAGGTGTTTCGCCCCATTTTTCATCGAGCTTGGCCACGACAGCGCATGCAACGACCGCAGGGTGACGGTAAAGCGCATCTTCCACTTCTAAGGAGCTGATGTTTTCGCCACCCGAGATGATGATGTCTTTGCTGCGGTCTTTGATTTTCACGTAGCGGTCGGGTTCTAAAACAGCCAAATCGCCAGTGTGGAACCAGCCGCCTTTGAAGGCTTCGGCGGTTGCCGCTGGGTTTTTCAAATAGCCTTTCATGACCACGTTGCCGCGGAACATGATTTCACCCATGGTTTCGCCATCGGCGGGGAGGTCGGCCAAGGTGCTGGCGTCTTTCAGTGTCATGCCTTCTTGCATGGGGTAGCGCACACCTTGTCTGCCATTGAGTCGGGTTTGTTCCGACAAGTTTTCCTGTTGCCACGAACTGCGTTTAACAGCCACAGAGGAGGGGCCGTAGACCTCGGTCAGTCCGTAAACGTGGGTGATGTCAAACCCCAATTTCGCCATGCCCTCAATCATCGAGGCCGGTGGTGCTGCACCGGCCACCATGCCTTTGACGGGATGGGTGATTTTTTCACGCAAGGACTCGGGCGCAGCGATCAACAAGTTGTGCACGATGGGGGCTGCGCAGTAGTGGTCAGCCTTGTGTTCGGAGATGGCTTGCAAAATGTGCACGGCGTCCACACGGCGTAAGCAGACGTGCACGCCACCCAACATGGCGACGGTCCAAGGGAAGCACCAGCCATTGCAGTGGAACATGGGCAAGGTCCACAGGTAACGCGGGAAGTTGGGCATGTTCCAAGTGACGGCGTTGCTGACGGAATTCAAATATGCACCGCGGTGGTGGGTGACCACACCTTTGGGGTCGCCCGTGGTGCCCGAGGTGTAGCTGACGGCAATGGCATCCCATTCGTCGGCAGGACCTTCGAGTTGGGCCAGTGGTGCGTGTTGTCCGATCCAAGCTTCGTATTCGTGTGCGCCTAAGCGTTCGCCCGGGCCGTCATATTCCGAATCACACACATCGATCACCAAAAGCTCACGCTGAAACTCGTCCTTCAAAATTTGAAGTGCTTGCCGCGTGGTCGCTGAAAACTCGCGATCGGTGATGAGCACGCTGGCTTCGCAGTGGTTCATTTGCCATGCCAACAAGGAGGCATCGAGGCGGGTGTTCAAGGTGTTGAGTACGGCGTTCAATGCGGGCACGGCATAGTGCGCTTCGACCATCTCGGGTGTGTTGGACAGTATGACGCTGACGGTGGCGCCGCGTTGAACGCCTGCTGCCTGCAGCGCTGCGGCAAGTCGCGCAGATCTGTCGCGCACTTGAGCCCAGTTGTAGCGCCGTTGGCCATGAACGACCGCCATCAAATCGCCAAAAACTTCGGCGCTTCGCTCGACAAAACTGGTCGGTGATAAGGCGACAAAGTTGGCTGGATTCTTTTCCAGATGTTGGTCAAAGATGGCGCTCATGAATGGGTCCTTTTGTGTGTCATTTTGAAAAGTTTAAATCAAAGATTTCGCACTGATGGCGGCGCATTTCTCGCAAATACAGACGCGGTTTTGGGCAGCTTGGGGCAGGGTGGCGAGCAACTCGGGCGTGAATGTCGCGCTCACACACCAACACGTTTCTTGCGCTTGGCCCGTGAGTCGTGCGATTTCCATGGCGCACTGGTTGAGTTCGCCGCAAAGGGGGCAACGTGTTGGATCAAGCGGTGGTGCGGTGTTCATCTTTGTACGGATCGGCTCAGTGCTTTGACCAAGTCTGTTTGTGTCAGGATGCCGATCAACTTTTTTCTGTATCGATGACCGGTAGGTGATGATGCCCAACGGCCGAAAAGAGTGGCAGCAAATCAACGGCGTGTCCTTGGGCGCTGGCGACGCGGACTTTGCGCGTCATGATTTGGCCAACGACTTCGGGTCTCTCAGAATGGCTCAGGCCTGACGGGCGAAGCAGCGTTTGCATACGCTTTGTCAAATCATGGTGCGTCTGAATACCCGCGTGCTTCAAAAAGTCTGCCACCGTCACAATGCCCACCACATGTTTCGCTTGGTCCACGATCGGGAGCGCTTTGATGTGGAACTGACGCATCAGCGCCCATGCTTCTTGCAGCGACGTGCCAAATTGAACGGCAATCGGATCGGTGGTCATGATGTCTTGGCATCGCAGTTCGCCAAGCGTGCGCTGATAAGCGGCAGCTTCGGTGTGTCGCAATAACCCAATCAAATCGTCAGGGTTCACGTCTAGCACTTCGTTGTAGTGGGCGAGTGCGGTGTCTAGATCAGCTTTTGTGAAGCGGCTTGAATCAGCCCATTCATCGCGACCTTGATCGCTCAGGGCGTGGTGAGGGTAAGGATGCCCTGTCGCGCTGTTATAGAGCATGCCAAAAATGGCCAGCAACACCGAGTTGTTGAAGACCGGAAAGGCGACAAACGACAAGGTCGTTTCATGCGTGAGGACAAGCAGCAGCGCCATGGCACCACCGGGTGGGTGGATGCACCGAAAAACGAGCATGGTGGCCATCGCGAGGGCGACTGCCAATGCGCCAGCCAGCGGCACTGGCGTCACGTACGTTGCGCAGGCGATGCCGACGAGCGCCGACAAGGTGTTGCCGCCCACAACTGCCCAAGGCTGTGCCAATGGGCTGGACGGGGTGGTGAAGACCAGTACCGCGCTGGCGCCTATGGGCGCGACGAACCAAGGGCTGTTGTGCCCCATGTGTTGAGAAATCAATGCCGTCACGAACAGCCCAATCGCTGCGCCCACCACGGCGCGCAGCTGTTCTTTGGGGCTCGTCTTGATGGTGTTGGGGACAAGCCGCAAGCACCACTGTTGAGTGCTCAGGCCAAGTGTGTGAACGCGACGCATCAAATCTCGGGGGTGGCATCCAGCATGCGGATGCGGGCTTTTTCAACGTGACTGCGCATGGCGCGACGGGCACCTTCGGCGTCTTGTTGCTTGATCAACTCATAAATCGCGCGGTGCTCATCAATGGCGTCTTGGGTTCTTCGCCAAGGTTTGAGTTGGGCCATGTGGCGCCACAAATTGATGGCGTGGCTGACATCGTGCTCAAACGATTTCAAGATCTGAGTCATGCGCGGGTTAGCCGTGGCTTGGCCAATGGCTTCGTGAAAACCGAAATCAAAGTGGTGAGCCACGTCGCCGTTGGCAGCCGCGTTTTCAAACCCCGTCAGCATTTCTTCCATGCGGGCGAGGTCGGCCGATGTACGGCGCAGCGCTGCGAGGTAGGCGCACTCAGGCTCGATGACGAGGCGCAACTCAAGGCCATGAATCAAGTCGCTCATGTTTGTGCCTACACGCGTGTTCGACACGGCCACGGGTGCATGCTCAGACGCGCGTACGTAGGTGCCCGAACCGCGGATCGATTCAATCAGCTGATCTTGGCGCAACCGATCCAGCGCCTGCCGAACGACAGGGCGAGAGACTTGAAAAAACGAGGCCAGCTGCACTTCGGAGGGCATGCGTGTGTCAGTGGCCAGCTTGCCGGTTTTGATGGCGTGAAACAGACTTTCATACACCCGCTCCGCAAATCGCTCATGGCGCACGGGCTCCAGTCCCAGTTCTAGGGGGGAGTTGAGACTCGCCATGTCTTCGCCTATGTCGGGGAGGGGATGCATGTCTTTTTCCATGGCTGGATTATCGGCAGAGTTGTTTTTGGTCAAAGGTCATAAAAGTAAATTAAGTGAACAAATATTCACTGCATATGGTGAATTTCAGCGAAATAAATGAATTAAAGTAAATGTTGTTTACAACTTATGTGCGTTTTCTTCAAAATTCACGCACTTTCGCTCTGATCTTTACCTTTATGAAACAACACTTTATCAACAACGCTTGGGTCGCCTCCACTTCGGGTGCGTACATCGACGTGCTCGACCCTTCAGATGGCCAAGTTTTTGACAAACTGGCGCGCGGCAACGCACACGACATGGATGTGGCGGTGCGTGCCGCTCGTGCTGCATTTGACGGAGCGTGGGGGCGTTTGACAGCAACGGAGCGTGGTCGTTTGCTGCAAAAACTGTCTCAAAAAATGCTCGATCACATCGATGAGTTGACGCAGCTGGAATCGCGAGACTGCGGCAAGCCGCTCAAGCAAGCACGCGCTGACGTCACGGCCATTGCGCGTTACTTTGAGTTTTATGCGGGGGCTGCAGACAAGTTGATGGGGGAGACCATTCCTTATCAGAACGGCTACACCGTCCTCACCATTCGCGAGCCGCAGGGTGTGACCGGTCACATCATTCCGTGGAATTACCCCTTGCAAATTTTTGGGCGCAGCGTGGGCGGTTCACTGGCGGCAGGTAATGCCTGTGTGGTCAAGCCCGCGGAGGACGCCTGCTTGTCGATTTTGCGGGTCGCGGAATTGGCGGCCGAGGTGGGGTTTCCTGCGGGGGCCATCAACGTGGTCACGGGTTATGGCCATGAAGCGGGTGATGCCTTGGTGCGCCACCCGGGCATCGATCACATCTCGTTCACGGGCTCGCCCAACATTGGCAAGTTGGTGGTGCAAACCGCAGCCGAGCATCACACACCGGTGACCTTGGAGCTGGGCGGCAAATCGCCCCAAGTGGTGTTTGCCGACGCTGATTTGGATGCGATGGTGCCAGTGGTCGTGAACGCCATCGTGCAAAACGCGGGGCAGACGTGTTCGGCGGGCAGCCGCGTGCTGGTCGAACGCAGCGTGTACGAAGCGGTCATTGCGCGACTGGCATTGGCTTTCAATGCCTTGCGCGTGGGGCCTGCTGCGATGGATTTGGATTGCGGCCCGCTGATTCGCCAAACCCAGTTGCAACGCGTGACCGCCTTTTTGGACGAAGCCAAGCGCGATGGGTTGACGGTTGCGGGCGCTGGTCAAGTGGTGGCCGGTGCACCGGAGGGCGGCTTTTACCAAGTGCCCACATTGATTCGTGATGTGCCGCCTAGGCACCGATTGGCGCAAGAAGAAGTGTTTGGCCCCGTCATTGCCATCATGCCTTTTGACGACGAAGCCCATGCCGTTAAGTTGGCCAACGGCACAGACTTTGGTTTGGTCGCCAGCGTTTGGACGCGTGATGGCGCACGCCAAATGCGTTTGGCGCGGCAGATGCGTGCGGGGCAAGTGTTCATCAACAACTACGGCGCGGGCGGGGGCATTGAGTTGCCGTTTGGTGGCGTCAAGGCCAGTGGCCATGGTCGTGAAAAAGGCTTTGAAGCCTTGTACAGCTTCACCGTTTTAAAGACGATTTCTATCAAACACGATTGAGCCACTGCGGCGCATTCGGTTCACACACAACACACAGGATTCGGAGCAAACATGAAAAAAATCGGAATGATCGGCATTGGCATGATGGGCCACGGCATTGCCAGCAACTTACTCAAACATGGTCAAAACCTGTCGGTGCTTGAGCACGCCGGCAACCAGCCGCTGGACGCCTTGGTGGCGGCTGGCGCAGGGACCTTCAAAACGCCCAAAGCCTTAGCGAGTCATTGCGATGTGATCATCTTGTGCGTCACGGGAACGCCGCAAGTCGAGGCTGTGCTTTTGGGCGATGACGGCGTTTTGCAGGGCATGCGCCCAGGCACCATCGTCATCGATTGTTCGACCGCAGTGCCCACGTCGACCGAAAAAGTGTCGCAACTGGTGATGGCGCAGGGTGGGTTCTTTTTAGATTCACCCATGACCCGCACCCCCAAAGAAGCCGCTGAAGGGCGACTGAATTTGCTGGTTGGCGGCGACGCCAAGTTGTTTGAAGAATGCAAGCCCATCTTGTCGTGCTTTGCTGAAAACATCGTGCATGCGGGGCCTGTGGGCGCGGGGCATCGCATGAAACTGCTGCATAACTATGTGTCGCTTGGCACCGTCACCTTGCTGGCCGAAGCTGCGGCTTGTGCGCAATTGTCTGGCGTGAACGCGCAAACCTTTGTGGATGTGTTGGCGATGGGCGGCGGCTGGGGCGCTGCGTTGGAGCGCTTGAAACCTTTCTTGGCCAATGGCGACCCTTCGGGCTTGCGCTTCAGCATGGCCAATGCCTTGAAAGATTTGAGCTATTACAACGAGATGGCGAAAGACACGCACGCGGATCGCACGGTGGCCGAGGCCATCCAGCGTACGCTGGCAACCGCGTGCCAAGACGGCAACCCCCAAGCCTTGCTGCCAGAGATCATTCCGATGATCGCGCAACGTCAATCCCACTGATTTTTGAGAGGTGCGCGCTATGAACTATGACATCGTGACGATAGATGGTGACGGCATCGGCCCAGAGGTGTGCCAGTCCGCCATTCAAGTGCTGCGCGAGGCGTGTGGTGCTGGGGTCTTGAATTTTTTACCCTTCGACGGCGGCGCAGGGCATTACCAGCGCACAGGGCATGTGTTGCCCGACGACACCTATGCGGCTTGCCGCAAGGCGCATGCCATCCTTCATGGCGCGGCTGGCTTGCCCGGTGTGACCTATGCCGATGGCACCGAAGTGGGCAACGACTTGCATTTGCAACTTCGCTTCAAGTTGGATTTGTTTGCCAACGTTCGCCCCATTCGTTTGTACGCCGGTGTGAAGTCGCCCTTGGCCGATTGGTCTGCAGGACAGATTGACTACGTCATCGTGCGTGAAAACACCGAAGGCTTGTACGCCAGCCGCGGTGCGGGTGTGAACCTGCGCGGCGAAGTGGTGACCGACACCTTGGTCATGACCCGCTTAGGCGTCGAGCGTGTGGCCAAGTTTGCGTTTGATTTGTCACGCCGTCGTCAAGGCGCACCGCGCGATCAGCAGCGCCGCGTGACGGTCTGTGACAAGGCCAATATTTTGAAAAGCTATGCCTTCTTCAGAGCGGTGTGTGATGAGGTGGCGCAGTCTTACAGCGATGTTGCGATTGACTATGCCTACGCCGATGCCATCACCGTGCACATGCTCAAGAAGCCAGATTTTTATGACGTCATCGTGGCCGAAAACATGTTTGGCGACATCATTTCTGACTTAGGTGCTGCCACGGTGGGTGGGCTGGGCATGGCCCCTTCCGCCGAGTTGGGACTTCACCATGGCTTGTTTCAAGGCGCCCATGGCTCAGCACCAGACATTGCGGGGCAAGACGTGGCAAGCCCGCTCGCCACCATTTTGTCGGGCGCGCTGATGTTGCGCTGGTTGGCCGATCGACATGGCGATGCCCACTTGCACCAAGCTGCAGATCGGGTTGAAAAAGCCGTGGAAGACGTGTTGTCGCATGGCGATGCCATTCCGCACGACCAAGGTGGCCACGCACGTTGTACCGAAGTGACTCAGGCCGTTTGCCGCCGATTGCGTTGATGGCTGCATGCATTGACTAGGTAGATGTCCTAGTTTTGTAACTGGTGAACTCGTCATACCATCACGCCACTATATGAGTGGAGGCTGTGGATGACAAAATCAATTGCATTGTTTGGGGCTGGCGGAAAGATGGGCGCACGCTTGTCGAAAAACTTGGTGGGCTCGCCTTACCAAGTTCGCCATGTGGAAGTCGGTGAAGTGGGGCGCAAGCGCCTGCAAGACGAGTTGGGCATTGCCTGTTGCTCGGTCGAAGACGCCTTGAAAGATGTGGATGTGGTCATCTTGGCCGTGCCCGACACCTTGATTGGCAAGCTCGCTGCCGAGATTGCCCCCCAACTCAAAGCTGGCACCATGGTGATGACCTTGGATGCGGCAGCGCCCTTTGCGGGCCATTTGCCTAAGCGCCCTGATTTGACGTATTTCGTGGCGCACCCTTGCCACCCCAGCATCTTCAGTTCAGAAGTGCACACCCCGGGATCGCCCGACTACTTTGGCGGTGTCACTGCTGCGCAATCGATCGTGAGTGCCTTGATGCAAGGGCCAGAAGACGCTTTTGACTTGGGCGAGGACATTGCCAAAACCATTTACCAGCCCATCTTGCGCTCTTACCGCGTGACCGTTGAGCAGATGGCGTTGTTGGAGCCCGGTTTGTCTGAAACTGTCTGCGCCACTTTGCTCGATGTGATGCGTGAAGCCATGGACGAAGTGGTCTCGCGCGGCGTGCCTGCCGATGCGGCTCGCGATTTCTTGCTGGGTCACATGACGATTTTGGCGGCCGTGATCTTTAAGCAAATCCCAGGACAGTTCTCGGATGCCTGCAACAAAGCCATCACCTTTGGCAAGCCACGCCTGATGCGCGATGACTGGAAGCAAATTTTTGATCACCAAGAAATTGCCGACAGCATCGAGCGCATCACCTGATTTCTGTGCACCTTTCGCCCTTCCAACGTAGAACCCAAGGAGACCTCATGACATTTCAAAAGACAGTGCGTTTCGCTTCGATTGCCGCCGCCTCGTTGCTGGCGCTGAGCTCGGTCAGTGCCCAAACCATTTTGAAAATTGGCTACACGCCCGCGGCCACCTCGCATTACGGCGTGGGCTCGACGGTGTTGTGTGACGAAATTGAAAAAGGCACGCAAGGCCGCTACAAATGTCAGCAATTCCCCAGCGGTGCGTTGGGTGGAGAGCGCGAAATGATCGAAGCGGTGCAATTGGGCACGCTCGACATTGTGAACACCTCCACAGGGCCCGTCGGCAACTTTGTGCCTGAAGTGAAGATCGTGGACATTCCGTTTTTGTTCCGCGACTACGACCATGCGCGCAAATACTTTGACGGTCCTCAAGGCCAAGAGATGCTCAGCAAATTCCCAGCCAAAGGCTTGGTCGCTTTGGCGTGGACCGAAAACGGTTTTCGCCACATGACCAACAGCAAACGCGCCATCGTGAAGCCCGAAGATGCCGCTGGTTTGAAGATGCGCACCATGGAAAACAAAGTGCACATGGACGGCTACCGCGCGTTTGGCATTCAACCCACGCCCATGGCTTTCCCTGAGGTGTTTGGCGCTTTGCAACAAGGCACGGTGGATGGTCAAGAAAACCCGATTCCTGTGATCTTGGCTTCTAAGTTTTCGCAAGTCCAAAAGCATTTGTCGTTGACGGGCCATGTGTATTCACCCGCTTTATTTTTGACCTCACCACGCGTGATGAACAAGCTCAGCGAGGCAGACAAAAAAGTGTTTTTTGAAGCCGCCAAAAAAGCCAACGTCGCGCAGCGTCAAAAGGTGAATGAAGACGAAGCCAACGGCATTGCCCAACTTGAGAAGGAAGGCATGACCGTGATTCGCAAGGTGGACGGTGTGGCGTTCCGTGATGCATTGCGCACAACCTACGCCAATTACTCGAAAGAGTTTGGTGCTGAGAATATTCGCAAAATTCAAGAATACAAATAAAACGATGCAACTCTGAAAGACGGCCCTCACACCCCTGAGGCCGTCTTTTTTTATGCAAGAAAGTGTGGAGATGAGCGAACGAATTTATGCCCGATATTGGCTAGAAACAGGGGACGACCCGCTGCGTGCCGCCGAGGTGATCGCAGGCGAACAGTCCAGCGGCACGTTTTTAAAACTCGCCACGGAAACCCCTGCTTTGAAAGAGCGCTCTGGCGCACGGGCGGAGTCTTTGCAGGTCTTAGAAACGGTGGCAGAGCCCAGCTTGCCGGGTGGCATGAAGTCCAACACCTACACGCGCTGTTTGCTGGAACTGTCGTGGCCCTTGGAAAACATGGGGCCTTGTTTGCCCACCTTGATGGCCACGGTGGCTGGCAATTTGTTTGAGTTGGCACAAGTCTCTGGCCTGCGCTTGTTAGATTTAACTTTGCCACCCGCGTTTGCCAAAGCCTATCCAGGTCCAGCCTTTGGCATGGCGGGCACACGACGTTTGAGCGGCGTGGCCAAGGGCCCGCTGATTGGCACCATCATCAAACCCAGCGTGGGCTTGAGCGTGTCTGAAACGGCCCAGCAAGTGCAGCTCTTGGTCGATGGCGGGATTGACTTCATCAAAGACGATGAACTGCAAGCCGATGGCAGCTACTGTCCGTTCGACCAACGCGTAGAAGCCGTGATGCGCGTGGTGAATGACGCTACGCAAAAGATGGGGCGCCAAGTGATGGTGGCCTTCAACATCACCGGCGACCTCGACCAAATGAAGCGTCGCCACGATTGGGTGTTGAAGCACCAAGGCTCGTGTGTGATGGTCTGTTTGAACTCTGTGGGCCTGACCGGCCTGAGCGCCTTCAGGCAGCACAGCACCTTGCCCATCCATGCGCATCGCGCGGGTTGGGGTTATTTGAGCCGCAGTCCGTATGTGGGCTGGGACTTCGCCGCGTGGCAACAAATTTGGCGTTTGGCGGGCGTGGACCATTTGCATGTGAATGGCTTGCGCAACAAATTCAGCGAACCCGACGAGGTGGTGATTGCCGCCGCACGTTCGGTGATCACCCCCCTGTTTGAGCACGCGCCCATGCAAGCCGTGCCCGTGTTCAGCTCGGCCCAAACGGGTCTGCAAGCGCACGACACCTATGCTGCGTTGGGCAATGCTGATTTGATCTGCACCGCAGGTGGCGGTATTTTTGGTCATCCCGATGGCGTGGCGTGTGGTGTGACGGCGTTGCGTCAAGCTTGGGAGGCGGCTGAAGCCGGTGTGGATTTGGCCAGCTACGCCAAAGACCGCCCCGCTTTGCAACGCGCCTTGACTTTTTGGTGACCGCCATGTCTGCCCAAAAATCTGTGTGGCCCGACGGGCTTTTGCTCACCTATTACGGGGACGACTTCACCGGCTCCACCGATGTGATGGAGGCTTTCACTGCAGCGGGCGTGCCCACTGTTTTGTTTTTAGATTTGCCGCGTTTTGAAGACTTGGCGCGTTTCGGGCACATGCGTTGTGTGGGGTTGGCTGGGCAGTCGCGCGGCCAAAGTCCTGAGTGGATGCGACGTGAACTCCCTGCTGTGTTTGAACGCTTGCATGCGATGGGCGCACCTGTTTTGCAATACAAGGTGTGCTCGACCTTTGACTCATCGGCCCGAGTGGGCTCGATTGGCCAGGCGATTGATTTGGGGGTGACCACCTCGGCCTCGACATGGTCGCCCATGGTGGTCGGCGCACCAAGGCTCAAGCGCTACCAAGTGTTTGGGCATTTGTTTGCGGCGGCCAATGGCGCGGTGCATCGGATTGACCGACACCCCACCATGTCGCGCCATCCTGTCACGCCCATGCAAGAGAGTGATTTGCGCGTGCATTTGGCCCAACAAACGCCTCGACGCATTGAACTGATTGACTTGGCTGAACTCGCCGAAGGCGTGGGTCAAGAACGTTGCGCTGCTTTGCAAGGCAACGATCAACCCGTGGTGATGATTGACGTGGCTGACACCGCCAGTCAAATTGAAGCGGGGCGTTTGGTGTGGGAGAACCGCGGCCAAGGTGTGTTCAGCGCTTCGTCATCGGGGTTGCAATATGCGTTAGCGGCCTATTGGCGTCAGCAGGGGCTGATTCCTGCGACACCAAGCTTGCCTGTGGCCCAAGAGGTGGCATGCATTGCGGTGGTGAGCGGCAGTTGTTCGCCCATGAGTGCGTTACAAATTCAATGGGCGCGTGCAAACGGTTTTGCCACCGAACGCTTGGACATCGCCAAATGTTTGAACCCGCAGCAAGTCGATGCAGAAATTGCACGCTTGGTGAGTGGGGCGCTGGCCGCCATTGCGCAAAACATTTCCTCGCTTGTGTTTTCTGCCGAAGGTCCTGATGACCCGTCTGTGCTGAACTTTGACGCCACCGCTGCGGCGGCTCAGATGCGTAAAAGTGATGCAGCCGCGCGCGTGGGGCAGGTGTTGGCCGAAATCATGCGGCAGGTGCTTGACGCTTCGCCCATTCGCCGCATCGTGGTGGCGGGCGGTGACAGTTCGGGGGCGGTGGGCAGTCATTTGGGGATTCGAGCCTTGACCGTGGCGGCCGGCATGGCGCCTGGGGTACCTTTGTGCCGCGCTTGGTCGGATGACCCCAAACGCGATGGGCTCGAAGTGGCCTTGAAAGGTGGGCAATTGGGTTTGCCCCATTTTTACGGACAAGTGAGGTCTGGCCAATTCGTGTGATGGTAGATTCATGCCATGACTGTTGAACCCATCCAAAGACGAAAGCTCTATCAAGAAGTTCTTGATCGACTCATGCAACGCATTGAATCGGGCGAGATTGGCCCCGGTGACCAACTGCCTTCAGAGCGCGAGTTGATGGAGGTGTATGGCGTGGGCCGCGTGGCTGTGCGCGAAGCGCTGCAAGAGTTGGCGCGTTCGGGCATTGTGGAAATCTCTCATGGCGAGCGGGCGAGGGTGGTGGTGCCTACCGCGCATTTGCTGATCGATCAAATTGCAGGCGGTGCCCGCCATTTGCTGCGCATGCAACCCGAAACGCTGGATCACCTCAAAGAAGCGAGGCTGTTTTTAGAAACCGGCATGGTCAAGCTTGCGGCAGAAAAAGCCACACCCGATGACGTGTTGCGGTTGCAGGCGCGACAAGCGGACCACCGCGCCTCCATGGTCAACTTGGATCAGTTCATGAAACAAGACATGGCCTTTCACCGCGAGATTGCACGAATCAGCGGTAACCCGATTTACCCGGCCATCGTCGAGGCCTTGTTTGGCTGGGCCAGTGCGTATTACCAGTCGATTGTTCGTGCGCCCGGCGCGGAAGAGTTGACCTTGGCGGAGCACCAAAAAATCATCGATGCCATTGCGGCCCATGATGCGCCAGGTGCTGTCAAAGCGATGAGCGATCACCTGACCCGCGCCAGCGATCTGTACCGGCAGGCCGATCTTTAAGTTGGGCTTGCGCCTTCAAGGCGCTTGATCACTCGGCCTTCACATCGGCCGCTTTGATCACCTTGCCCCAGCGCTCGTATTCCGATTTGATGTAGTCCGAAAACTCAGCGGGCGATTTGCTGGAATGCACCGAAGCACCAATGGCTGCAAACTTGTCTTGCACCTCTTTGGTGTTCAAACCCTTGGCAATGGCGGCATGCATTTTTTGAAGAATGTCTGCAGGCACGCCAGCCGGTGCGCCCAAGCCAAACCACGGTGACACCACCAAGCCAGGGTAGCCCGACTCTTTGGCCGTGGCCACGCCGTGTGTGCCATAGGCCAGCTTCTCGGGGTTGGTTTTGGCATACGTGGTCAGCTCTGACAAGTTGTTGAACGGGGCGTTGTTGTTGGCCACGATGATGGGCGTCATCGATACCATGTTGCTGATGGGCGCAAAGTCTTTGAAGGTGTCAAACGGTGCATTGCCCAAGTGCGGCGCAATCGATACCGTGATCACCAGCAAGCCAATGGTGTAGCCATCGGCCGGCGATTTGGCCAACACGCTGTGGCCCAGCACACCGTTGCCGTCCGGGCAGTTTTCGACGATCACCGGTTGCTTGAGTTCTTCGCGCAAGATGTTGGCGGCTTCACGGCCTACGAGCTCGGTCGGGCCGCCTGCTGGAAACGGCACGATCAGCTTGATGGGCTACTCTTGCGCTTGGGAGACTAGTGGGGTAGAGCAAAGGCCAACGATCAGGCTGAGCTGTAGATTTTTCATGGCGTTGGGTTTCTCAAAAAAGAGTTCAAAGCAGATGTCTCGATGGTATGGAATGCCATTCAAATCTCTGTCGTATCTGTGACCATTGAGCCTGCGGTGATCGTGTCCACGTACTTAGCTGCTTATTCAGTAGGGCGTGCGCTTCAGTGCGAAGGGCTGAACAGTTTGTAGATCACTTGCCGAAGCCAAACGTGGGCTTGGTCTTTTTGAAAACGTTGGTGCCAAAACAAATGCACATCAATGACGGGTGACTTCATGGGCGTGTCTACATAGCGCACCTTGCCGTGTTTGACAAAGAAGTCGGCCAAGTCTTTGGGCACGGTGGCGATCAGGTTCGATGTTTCCACAATGGGCAGCAAGCTCATGAAGTGCGACAACTCCACCACCACACGCCGCTCAATGCCTTTGCTTTGTAAAAACTGCTCAAACACATGCTCGCGACCATCGGGTTTGACCACCGCGTGCAGCGACTGGTTGAACTGCGCGAGCGAGAGTTTGTGACCGATCTCGGGATGGTCTTTGCGAACCAAACACACATGCGCACTCGAGATCAGCTTTTGCTGAAAGAAGCCCGCCTTGTGCAAATCAGGGAAATAGCCAATCGCCATTTCTGCCACCCCCGACTCCAAGGCTTGCGCCGCCGCTTGCCTGGGCATGGCCAAGGTTTTGAGGTTGATGTGCGGCGCTTGTTGTGCCAACTCTGTCAACAAGCGGGGAAGAAAGTTGACCTCGGCAATGTCGGGCGTGACCAGGGTGAACGTGCGGTTGCTGCTGGCGGGGTCAAAGCTGGTGGGACGCAAGATGTCGATCTCAATCGTGCGCACCACTTGCCGAATGCTGGGGCTGAGCATTTGCGCCTTGGGTGTGGGCACCATCGCCGCGCCAGATCGCACAAACAACGGGTCGTCAAACAAGCTGCGCAGCCGAGACACCGCAGCGCTCATCGCCGGTTGACTTAAGCGCAAAGCTTCGCCCGCCTTGGTGACGTTGCGGTGTTCCAGCATGGCGTTGAACACCACAAGCAGGTTTAAATCGACTGATCGTATATCCATGGTGTGAATATTATGTATCCATGGAATTGACTAGATGAAGGGGTGGGTGATCCTTAGACTCCTTGACTTAGATCAAATCGCCATGCACCCAGACATGGCAACCACAAAAGGGAGACATTCACATGCAAGCTGCCCAGTCCTGCAGTTGCGGCATTGATGTGCATGCGCATGTCATTCCCGGCGAGTTCCCGAAATACTTGGGCCATGTGGTGCCCTCAGGCTGGCCGTCGATGGCCCCAGCGCATGAGTGCCACCGTCACGTCATGATCGACGGCAAGAACTACCGCACCGTGTCTGACAAGTGTTGGACCACCTCACGGCGTTTGGCTGATTTCCCGGACATGGGCTTGAGCTTGCAAGCTATTTCGCCTATGCCCGAGTTGCTCTCGTATTGGATGCAACCCGCCGACGGCGCACAGCTGGTACGTTTTCTGAACGAACAAATCGCGACCATGGTGCATGAGTCTGGCGGTCAGTTGGTGGGCATGGGGGCGGTGCCCTTGCAAGACGTGGCTTTGGCCATTGACGAGCTGCATTACATGAAGAGCGCTTTGGGGCTGCAGGGTGTGGAGATTGGCAGCAACATCAATGGTGTGGTGATGGGAGACCCGAAATTCGATCCCTTCTTTGAAGCCTGCGTGGCTTTGGACATGCCGGTGTTTGTGCATGCCTTGCGTCCCACCGGTATGGACCGTTTGCTGGGGCCTGCGCCTTTGCAGCAGGTCTTGGCCTATCCCACTGATGTGGGCTTGGCCGCAGCCTCGGTGTTGACGGGCAACTTGTTGACGCGTTACCCCACACTGCGTTTGGCGTTCAGCCACGGAGGCGGCACCTTGGCCATGTTGCTGCCACGTTTGCAACAAGCCATGTCGGTGTTTCCTGCGCTCAAAGACAGCGTGCTGCGCCCGCCCACCGAACAAGCGCGTGAACTCTATTACGACACCTTGGTGTTTGACGCCCCGACGCTTCGCCACTTGGTGCAAACCTTTGGCGCCTCGCAGCTGATGATGGGCACCGACTATCCCTTTAACTTCCACGACCACCAACCCGTCGCGCGTATTCAAGACGCCGGGTTTGACGCCGCCGTGGTGGACCAACTCACTCACGCCAATGCCCGTCGTTTTTTTGGCTTGGCCGCTTAAATTTTTGGAGAACCCATGACCCATGCATCTTCTCGTGTGAGCGCGCTGCGCAGTGTGGCGTTGAATGTGCCAGACCTAGCGACTGCAGAAAGTTTTTACACCACCACATGGCACCTGGATGTGGTTGCTCGCACAGCCGACGCCATTTACCTGCGTGGCACAGGTGCCGATCACCATTTGCTGGCCTTGCACCAAGCGGCGGGCGATGCACAAATTCGGCATGTCACCTTGCGTGCCCGTGATGCCTCGGCGCTTGACGCCGTTGCACAAGCCGCCGTGCAAGCGGGTGGCCAAGTGTTGCAAGCCAAAGCACCTGTGACCGAGCCTGGCGGCGGCGTGGCCGTGACCGTGGCCGATCCGGATGGTCGAATTTTTCAGCTGGTATATGGTGACGCTTTGCATGCCGATGCACATGAGGCCAAAGACAAGCCCATACGTTTGGCGCATGCGGTGCTCAACAGCCACCACGTTGAGGACACGCGTGGTTTCATGGAAGCGGTGTTTGACTTCTCGTTGTCAGACCGCACCCGCATCATGGCGTTCATGCGTTGCAACAGCGACCACCACAGCGTGGCGCTGGGCGACACCGACAACGACGCGCTCAACCACATTGCCTTTTTGATGTCCGATTTGGATTCAGTCATGCGCGGTGCAGGGCGCATGAAAGACGCGGGCTTCGCCACCGAGTGGGGCCCCGGCCGTCATGGCCCAGGCGACAACGCGTTCAACTATTTCGTGGGCCCCTTTGACGTGGTGATTGAGTACACGGCCGAGGTGGAGCAAATCGACGACAGCTACCAAGCGGGTCAACCCACGGACTGGACGTGGCCCCCCGGACGCGTGGACCAATGGGGCATTTCTGCGCCCCCGAGTGCGCGTCTCAAAGAGGCTCAGAAAGCCATTGTGTTTGTTTCTTCTCTCTAACTTTTCAGGATATCCACATGCGTTTCACAACATTCCATCAAGGCGGTCAAGATCGTTTGGGCTTGATCGATGGCGATCAGGTGATTGACTTGAACAAAGCGCAACCGCAGGTCAATGCCGATTTGCGCTTGGCCTTGAAGTCGGGCGTCGATTTGGCGGCTGCCGCCAAAGCTGCGTTGGCTTCTACCGCTGTACGTTTGCCCATGGCCAGCTTGCAGCTCGCGCCCATCATGCCCGAGCCAGGCAAGATCATTTGCTTGGGGTTGAACTACTTTGACCACGCCAAAGAAGGTGGACGCGACAAGCCTGAATACCCATGGTTCTTCTTGCGCTCTGCATCGTCTTTGTTGGCACCCAACGCGCAGGCCATTCGTCCCCAAGTGTCTGAGCGCTTCGACTACGAAGCCGAGTTGGCTGTGGTGATTGGCAAAACCGTCAAGCACGCCACCATGGACAGCGCCTTGGACGCAGTGTTTGGCTACAGCTGTTTCAACGACATCTCGGTGCGCGACTACCAAAAGAAAACACCGCAGTGGACGATTGGCAAAAACTTCGACCAAACCGGTGGCTTTGGCCCCGTGTTGGTCAGCGCCGATGAGCTGCCCCCCGGCGCCACCGACTTGCGCATTCAATCGCGCTTGAACGGCCACATCATGCAAGACGCCAACACCCGCGACATGATTTGGGGCGTGGCAGAAACCATCACCTTGCTCACTGAATGCCTGACCTTAGAGCCCGGTGACTTGATCATCATGGGCACCCCCGCAGGTGTGGGCCAAGCACGCACTCCGCCCGTCTGGATGAAGCATGGCGACACCATCGAGATTGAAATTGAACAGATCGGTCTTTTGCACAACACCATTCAGGATGAGGCGGCTTGACCATGGTCCAGACGGTAGATTCCGACATGTACGACGTGGCCATCGTGGGCTTTGGCCCCACGGGGGCCGTGGCTGCAGGCTTGTTGGGCGCGAAGGGCATTCGTACCTTTGTGTGCGACAAGTCGCACGATGTGTATGACAAGCCACGCGCCATTGCCTTAGACCACGAGATGTCCAGACTGTTTCAACAGATGGGCATTGGCAAAAAAATCAAACCGTACCTAGAGCCGTTCACCGATTCGGTTTACTACGGTGTGGATGGGCAAGTCATCAAACGCATGTCCACCGTGGCTGCGCCTTATCCGCTGAGCCACACGCCCTCGGTGGTGTTCACGCAACCGCCTGTGGAAGGCATTCTGCGCGCGTACGCCGCGTCGCACGACGCCGTGACGATTCAACTCGGGCTCACCCTGACCGCCTTGACGCAAGACAGCACACACGCCACCCTGAGCTTGCAGGCTGAGGATGGCAGCACGTCCCAAGTCAAGGCGCGCTATGTGATGGGCTGTGATGGCGCGAGCAGCACCGTGCGTGAGCAAGCCGGCATCACACTTGATGACTTGGGCTTTGATGAACCTTGGTTGGTGATCGATGTGATGGTCAACGCACAAGGCTTGGCTAAGCTGCCCACCACCAGCGTGCAGTACTGCAACCCCGAGCGTCCATCGACTTACGTCATTGGGCCCGGCATGCACAGACGCTGGGAGATCTCGATCAACGCAGGCGAAGACCCCAAAGCTTTAGCCACACCCGAAGGCGCTTGGCGCTTGCTGGCCCCGTGGTTAACGCCTGCCGATGGCACCTTGTGGCGTCAAGCGAGCTATCGCTTTCATGCCTTGGTGGCCAATACCTGGCGCAATGGCCGCGTCTTTGTGGCGGGCGACTCTGCGCATCAACAGCCGCCGTTCTTGGGGCAGGGTATGTGTCAGGGCGTGCGCGATGCGGTCAACCTGTGCTGGAAACTCGAAGCCGTGTTGCGTCACGGCGGCGCAGATACCTTGCTCGACTCTTATGGTGCCGAGCGCAAAGCCCATGTGACGGACTTGACGACACGCATCAAACACATCGGGCAAATCATCACCGAGCGTGACGTGGCCAAAGCGCGCGCGCGCGATGCGCAGTTGTTGACCGATTGCGGTGGTGTGGTCAAACCCACGCCGCGTCAAGATGTGCAGCCTGCTTTGTCGACCGGTTTGTTGGCCAGCACGCCACACGCAGCGAGAGGCACCATCTTTCCTCAGCCCTTGCTCAACATGGCCAACGGGCAGCAAGCGCGCATGGACGATGTGTTGGGTGTCGGATGGCGCATCATCTTGTCGGCCGATGCGGGGGGCGACTTTGTGCAAGCTACGCACCACCACCATTTGCCCGCCTTGACCACCGCCCAAGTTGGCACGCCCGACTTCAACGAGGCCGAAGGTGTGCTGGCGAATTGGTTTCAAAAATATGGCGTCAAAGCCGCCATCGTTCGCCCCGACCACTACATCTACGGCGTGAGCGCCTCCGCATACGACTTGGCCAGCCAATTGAATGGCTTGACCTTGGCCTGAACAACGACAGCAAACAACATTCACTAGGAGACAACCATGGAACGCAGACAATTTTTACAAGCAGGCCTTGTTTCGGCAGCATCAGGCATGAGCGGTGCAGCATTGGCCCAAGCTTGGCCAGGCCGCCCCATCAAATGGATCTTGTCGCAGCCCGCAGGATCGGGCCCCGACATCTTGGCGCGTTTTGTGGCGGACAACGTCAGCCGCCGAATCGGCCAACCCATCGTGGTAGACAACCGCCCCGGTGGCCAAAACGTCATCGGTGCGCAAGCCGCCATGCGTTCACCTGCAGATGGTTACACGTTTTATTACGCCACCACCGCAGCCATGGTGACCAATGTGTTCACCTTCAAAGCCTTGCCCTATGACCCAGAAAAAGACTTTACACCTGTGCGCTTGATTGGCCGCAGCCCCTTTGTCATTGCTGCAGGTTCGTCCTTTGGTGGCGCAAGCTTGGCAGACGCGATTGCCGCAGCCAAGTCGCAGCCCGAAAAATTGGCGATCGCCACAGAGGGCCCCAAAAC
Organism: uncultured Limnohabitans sp.; assembly: GCA_963513725.1. Classification (GTDB taxonomy): domain Bacteria; phylum Pseudomonadota; class Gammaproteobacteria; order Burkholderiales; family Burkholderiaceae_C; genus Limnohabitans. The sequence goes on from CAUPRM010000001.1 coordinate 154,430, forward strand.
TTTCTCGGGCATGTTGGCCGATTCATTTGCGGCCATGGCGGGCATCAAGTTCACCCACGTGCCCTACAACAAAGCACCGGATGCGATTCAAGATGTGATCGGTGGCCGCGTGGACTTCATCTGCTTGCCCGAAGCTGCCTTGTTGAGCTACATCCGCTCGGGACAAATCAAAGCCTTGGCGGTGAGCACGGCGCAACGCACAGCCAACTTGCCGTCGGTGCCCACCTTGTCGGAAACTTTTTCGGGTTTTGAATACAGCGGCTGGAATGGTTTGTTTGCCCCCGCAGGCACACCCAAAGACATCGTGGACCACATGAGCCGCGAGCTCGAGGTGGTGCTCAAGCAGCCCGATGTGGTGCAGCGTTTGCAAACCCTGGGCTCGTTGGCCGAGACCAAGATGAGCGTGGCTGAATTTGAAGTCTTCATGCGCAGTGAACGCACACGTTGGGCGGGCATTGTCAAAGCGATTGGCATCAAACCCGAGTGATGGGTTACGCTACTCGCATCAATTCACAAAGAGGACATTGCATTGAATAAGTGGCAATCTGTTGCAATGACGAGTTGTGTTGTTTCAGCGCTGGCTTGGGCCGATGCGGAGGACTACAAAATCAAAGTCGATGTGACGCAACAAGGCAATGTGTTTTACACGCAAGCCAGCTTTCATCTGCCTTGAGTTTGTGTCAGTCGTATCGGTATTTGACCGACTACGACGCGGCCAAAAGCATTCCGGGTGTGGTGGCTTCCTCCTCCACACGTTTGGATGGCGGCAAAGCGCGTGTGCAGCCTTTGCTGCAAGAGCGCATTTTGTTTTTCCCCATCAATATGCGCATGGTGCAGTAAATGACCGAGCAGCCCAACAAGGATACAGACTTTGTGCAAATCAGCGGTGAGGCCAAGTCCTATAAAGGCTCGTGGCGTCTGGGGGAAGAAGGCAATGGCACGGTGTTCAAATACCGCGCCGAGTCAGAGCCCGATTCCGTGTTCCCCAAAGCCATGATTGAGTACTTCATCAAAAACCGCTTGAACAGCAGCTTCGAAGCCATGGCCAACGCGGGGGCGGAGCGCCGTCAGTTCGCTTGCGCGGTGAATTGATTCAAACGCACGCGGTATTTCTGAATCATGTGGCTGGGGTTGTAAGAACGTTTGGTTTGCCGAAAATTTGGCAAACCCAAATCTTGCTCAAAGTTCAGCCATTGCAACGCAGGGCGGTTCACGCAAAAGTTATGGAACATGAACTGGTACACCCCTGTGAAGGCGTCCACCCCTTTGGCAAACCGCATCACAGCCAAGCTGGGGTTGATGGCTTGCGCCAACAAAAAACCAATCGGCTGTTCATCCAGGTAGTACACCGCGCCTTCTAGCTTCAGGTCTTGCATGAGGTGCAAGGCTTCGCGGCAGGCTTGTGCGTCGGCTTGGTCCTCGGTTTTGTGTTTGTCGCACAACCATTGCGCCAACACGGCGTGTGCATGGTCCACACACTCGCCGTTCAAGGGTCGAGACGATACAGGGCCGCGTGCCAGCAGTTGCTGCATTTGGTTTTTCTTTTTGTGCAGCTGTTGGCCACGGTAGTGGCGAAAGTGATCGGCAGGGTAAAGGTAGTCGGCATCGGCCTCGTGGGCCGTGATGTCAAAGGCACGTGCATCCAACTGCGCCACCACCGCGGCGCTGACCGGATAAAAAAAACCGTGTTCAGCGAGCATGTCTTGCAGCTCGGCGAGGCTGGTCTGGTTCAGGTCAAACAACGGCAACACATGACGTTGCCCGTCATAAGTGAGGCCTGAGATGCGAGGCTTGTCACCCGGCCAAAAACGGTAGTCGTGGACGCTGCGAAATAAATACAGGTTGGAGAAAAAGAAATCAGACAAACAGTCCTTGCCCAATTCCGCGCGCCAGGCTTGCAGCGCCGCTTCAATGGTCTGCGCGTGGTGCAACGATAAGGGCAAGCTGTCCATGGGCGCTTGGTTCACTCACAACTTGCGCACACCGGGCGCAGGGCCATCAGACGGTGGGCCCGCAAAGCACTGCGCGCGTGTGAGCCACGCGGTGGCCGTGCCCCTGTGTGTTAGCTGCGTGTCTGACACGTGTCGGCGTTGTGTGACCACCAAACACAAGGCTGTCGCCGTGCCTTGTACGCAGTCGGTAGACGAGGGGTCGTTCCACGTCCATGTGGCACCCTCGGCACCGCTGAGTACCACATGCGGTGCAGGTGTGGGCACTGGCAGGCCGCGGTTTTGAAATGTCCATCCGAAGGTGGTGACGCCTAGATGCGCAATGTGTTGCAAGCGTGGAGTCACAGGCCGCGTCACACGCAGCGCGTCGTACACATCTTGTCCATGTGCCCAGGTTTCCATCAAACGTGCGGTGGCAAACGAGCGTGCGCTCATGCTGGGGCCAAACCAGGGCAAGCGGTCTTTGGGCCCCAAGCGCGCCAGTGCATCGACCAAGCGTGTGTACACCGGCGTCCAATGTTGAATCAGTTGAGGACCGTCCAAGTGTTGGTAGGTCGCGCGTGCAATGGCGCTGATTTCTTCGCCCGCTGCACGGCGTTGGCGCAGCAAGGCGGCTTGTTGTGCAAACGCCGCTGCATCGGTGACGGCCAAGGCGCCCACTTCGTCGATCAAACAGATGTGCGCAATTTCGTCCCAAGCGCTCCAGCCATGAAAGGCGGTGGGCATACGCCATTCCGTGGGTGTGAGCGATTGGCCCAATACGGCCAGCGCCGCATATTCGGCTTGTAGATCGGCACAGAGTTGCATCATCGCTTTGTCATCCCTGGTGCATCAACGCACAGCACCGCTGGCATAGAGGGCGTCCACCTGTTCGGTGCTGCGCCCCAGCTCTTGCAAGATGGTGCGCGTGTGTTCGCCCAAATGACCCGCCAATGGCGCTGGCGTTTCTTGAACCGCAGGAAAAACGGCGGCTGCGCGTGGTGAGCGCACTCTACCGACATCGGGGTAGACGGTGTCGGTCAGGGTGTGGTTGTGCTGAATTTGCGGGTCCATCGCCAGATCTTTTTTCTCATTCACCTTGCCCACTGGCACGCCTGCGGCACCCAGTCGCGCCACCACATCGTGTACCGATTCTTTGAGCACTAGGGGGTCCAAGATGTCGCGCAGCGCGTGGTGATGATCGCGGCGCAGCAAGATGGTTGCAAAGCGCGGATCGTCTTTGAGCTCGGGCTTGCCCAACACGCGGCACATGGCCATGAACTCATCGTCTTGTGGCGTGATCATGGCGAACCACCCATCGTGGCATTGCCACAGGCGCTGGCTGGCTCCGAACTCGGGCACGACAGGCGGCTTGGCATCCAAGAAGCTGTGGTTGTACAGCGCTTCAGGCCACAGAAACGAGACGGCAGCATCGAGCATGGATAGCTCAATCTTTTGTCCTTGTCCGGTGGTGGCACGCGCATGCAGCGCGGCGCAAATGGCCTGTGAGGCGGTGAGGGCGGTGATCTTGTCGCACAGCAAGGTTTGCAGCAGTTTGGGCTCGCCCGTGGCCACATCGGGATGGGCATCGGCAAAGCCAGACACGGCTTGAATCACCGGGTCATACACGCGGTAATTGGCAAAGGGGCCGGATTGGCCAAAGCCCGAAATTGAGAGGTACACCAAGCGTGGGTTGTAGGCGGCCACTGCTTCATAGGAAAAGCCCAAACGAGCCAACGCCCCGGGGCGAAAGTTCTCGACCAACACATCGGCGCTGGCAATCAAGTCCCGCAACACGCGTGCGCCTTCAGCTTGTTTCAAATCCAGCACGATGCAGCGTTTGCCGCGATTGATAGAAATGAACAGCGCGGTTAAGTCGCCCACTGTGGGGCCAATCACGCGGGTCAGGTCGCCGCCTTGGGTTTCAACTTTGATGACGTCGGCACCTTGGTCGGCCAAGATGCCTGCGGCCATGGGGCCGGATACGACCGCCGACAGGTCAACGACCTTGATGCCTTTGAGGGGTGCTTGCATGGAAGTCTCCGTGTGCATCGCGTGGTTACAAGCCGCGCGCGATGATTTCTTTCATGATTTCGTTGCTGCCACCGTAGATGCGGGCAATGCGCGCATCGACCCACGCGCTGCCCACGCCGCTCTCGACCATATAGCCTTGGCCGCCGTGCATTTGTAAAAACTCATCCAGCAGTTTGTTTTGCATTTCCGAAGCATTGAGCTTGGCCATGGCAGCCCGCTCGGCGTTGAGTTGGCCTTGCAGGTGCAATTTCAAACAGTTGTCGACAAACACGCGCAGCATGGTCGACTGCGCTTTGGCTTCGGCCAATCGGAAGCGGGTGTTTTGGTAGGCGAATACGCTTTGACCAAAGGCTTTGCGCTCGCGGGTATAGGCCAGCGTGCGTTCCAAAAACGCCTCAATCGACGCGGCGGCGCGAATGGCAATGATCAAACGCTCTTGCGCCAGTTGATGCATCAAGTAGCCAAAGCCTTTGTTCTCTTCGCCCAACCGGTTCGTGAGGGGCACCCGAACGTCTTGAAAAAACAACTCTGCTGTGTCTTGGCCCTTGAGGCCAATCTTGCGCATGGGCTTGCCCCGCGTGAAGCCGGGCATGCCGTCTTCTACGCACAGCAGCGACATGCCTTTGGCTGCCAGCTCTGGATCGGTTTTTGCGACCACGATCACCAAGCCCGCATTGATGCCGTTGGAGATATAAGTTTTTTGGCCGTTGAGCACGTAATGATCGCCTTCAACGCGTGCGTGGGTGCGCACCGCTTTGACATCGCTGCCGGCATCGGGCTCGGTCATGGCGATGGCGCCAATCAGCTCGCCGCTGGCCATGCGTGGCAGCCAGCGTTGCTTTTGTTCTTCGCTGCCGTAGGCCAAGAGGTAGGGCGCCACAACGTCAGAGTGCAAGCTAAAGCCTACGCCTGTGGCGTTGACTCGGGCCAGCTCTTCAATCACCACTGCCGAGTGGCCAAAGTCGCCACCACCGCCGTAGGGCGGGGGCAGGGTGCAGCACAGCAAGCCCGCCTCACCGGCTTTGAGCCAAACCGAGCGCGGCACTAAACCTTCTTCTTCCCATTGCAGATGAAAGGGCGCGATTTCGCGCTCTACAAAACGGCGAACCTGAATCCGAAATTGTTCGTGGTCTTCACGCAAAACAGTGCGGTGCGTGGCTTGCATCAGTTTTGATCCACCTTGATATTGGAGGCTTTGATGGCGCGGTCAAAAATATCGCCATCGATCTTGATGCCTGCGGCCAGCTCTTCAGGCGTGCTGCCCACGGGTTCTTGGCCAAACTCGGTCATGCGTGTTTTCAAGTCATCCGATTGCAGCGCTCTGGCAATGCCTGCCGAGAGCTTGCGTGTGATCTCTTTGGGTGTATTGGCAGGGGCCAGCACTTGAAAGAAGCCCACGGGCTCAAACCCTTTGTAGCCTTGCTCGGCAAAGGTGGGCACGCTTGGCAATGCGGCCACGCGCTGTGTGCCACTCATGGCGATGAGTTTGATCTTGCCTGCGAGCACCAGCGGGCGCACGGTGCCGGTGTCTAAAAACGCTGCGGTGAGTTGCCCGCCCAACAAATCTGTGACGATGGGCGCTGCACCTTTGAAAGGCACGTGAACCACATCGAGTTTGGCCGTCATGTTCAGCGTTTCACCAAAGATGTGGGCCGAGGTGCCTTGCCCGAACGAGCCATAGCTGCATTTGCCCGGGTTCTTGCGCACGTACTGAATGAACTCCTGCAAGTTGTTAGCCGGAAATTGCGCTGGCACCGTTAGGGCAATGGCCGAGCGCGAAATGATGGACACCGGCTCGAAGTCTGTGGCGATGTCAAACGGCAGTTTGTTGTAGAGCGACTTGGCGTAAATGATGGACGAGATCGTCAAGCCAATCGTGTAGCCATCGGGGGGCGACTTGGCCATGCCGGTGATGCCAATCCAGCCAGCCGCGCCGGGTCGGTTGTCGACCACCACGGGTTGTCCCCAGTACTCGGCCAGTTTTTGTCCGATGCTGCGCGCCAATATATCGGTGGTGCCACCGGGCGTGAAGGGCACGATGATTTTGATCGGCCGATTCGGAAAGTTGTGTTCGGTTTGCGCCCAGGTGTTGGGTGTTGCTAAGGCCATGGCCATCAGGCTCAGGGCTTGGCGGCGTCCCACGCTTGCTTGGGGTTCTTGCATGAATGTCTCCTTGTGCATACTCACTCGGTTGTTTTTCACGGGCGGTGTCTTGCATGCACCCTTCACCGCATGGTGCGGGCAAGGGCACATGCTCACAATGGCAAGAAACTTCATTTTGATTGGCAAAAAAAGTGGCGTGCCGCATTAGGGAATTCCATAGGGCGTAACGAAATTGCCAACGTTTTTGATGATTTCAGCCATTGAGCAAGGCATGTCTTATTTCTAAGCTGAGGGCTCATCATGTAATTGGGATGCCACTGCTGTGTACTTGACTCAAGGATTGCATCGCGCCGTACAGCGCCAAGCGCAAGAGATTGCGTTGGTTCATCTCGACGATCAGGGAGAGCGTCGTTGGACTTTTGCCCAATTGATGGACGAGGTCGCGCGTCAAGCCGCTGCCTTGCAAGCGCGAGGCGTGCGCGCAGGCGATCGTATGGTCTTGCTGTCGGGTAACTCGGACGTGTTGATCATGGCCATCTTGGCGTGCCCCCCATGGGTTTGGTGACCCCTAAAAACTTAGACCCTAAAATTGCAGCGCGCCTGAGCGCGGCGTTTCAAAAGGCCTCCAACGATCCGGCTTACCTCAACCAACTGCAGCTCTTTGACATGCAACCCAACTGGACCAGTGGCGAGGCTTATGCCGCCTATGCGCGCGCCCAGTACGCCCGCGAAGCGGCCATGTTGACCGAAATTGGTTTTAAACCTGAATAATAGGCAGCTCACAACGTCAATCGATGCCATGACCGACACCACACCGCCGCGAGACCGGCTCGAAAAGCCCACGCTCATCTATCCGTTTGAAAAACTTCCGGAAGTGGGGCAGGTGGTCGAGGTTGCGCCTGGCGTGGTGTGGATGCGCATGCCTCTGCCCATCATGCTCAACCACATCAACGTGTGGGGCATTGAAGACGACACCGGCTGGGCCATCGTGGACACGGGCATGCAGACCGAGGCAAACCTGAGCGCTTGGCGTGAGATCTTTGCCAACGCCACAGAGCAACGTCCGTTGACGCGTATTTTTGTGACCCACATGCACCCCGACCATGTGGGCATTGCGGGGTGGTTGACGCGCAAATTCAAATGCCGTTTGTGGATGACGCGTTTGGAGTATTTGAATTGCCGCGTGCTCACTGCTGATTCTGGACGTCAAGCGCCCGAGGATGCGTTGGCGTTTTATCGGCGCGCGGGTTGGTCGGATGGCGCGATTGAAAACTACCAAGCGCGTTTCGGGAATTTTGGCAAATACATCCATGCCTTGCCTGAAAGTTACCGTCGCATCAAAGACGGCGAGCACATTCAAATTGGGCAACACACCTGGCGTGTGATTGTGGGGACTGGGCATTCGCCCGAGCACGCGTGTTTGTATTGCGAAGATCTCAAGCTCTTGATTTCTGGCGATCAAGTGCTGCCACGCATTTCGTCCAACGTGTCGGTGCATCCCACCGAACCTGATGCCAATCCCATGCAAGAGTGGCTCGAATCGTTGGCCAAGCTCAAGCGGGAAGTGCCCGATGATGTGTTGGTGCTGCCTTCGCACAACGAATGCTTTCGCGGTTTGCATGCGCGACTCGATTACTTGGCCTTGGCCCAAGTACGCACGCTGGAGCGCTTGCGTCAAAGTTTGAAACAGCCCAAACGTGTGGTCGATGTTTTTACCACCTTGTTTGGCCGCAGCATTGATGAGTCCGATGCAGGCTTGCTCAACTTGGCCACGGGCGAGAGTTTGGCTTGCATCAACTACCTGTTGCAGCGCGGTGCGGTGACGCGCACTTTCAATGACGCAGGTGTAGCGATTTATCAAGCGGTTTGAGTGCTTAGTTCATCCTCTATTTTCTCGACAAGGTCATCCATGAATCACGTTCAATCTCAGCTTCCTGTGTATGACTTTCAGCACAAAGTCGCCTTGGTTACAGGTGGGCTCAGCGGTATTGGTGCGGTCATCGCTGCCAGGTTGCAGCAATGCGGTGCACAGGTTGTGGTGTGGGATTTGAATGCGCCTGCCAGCAACCCTGGCCACGCACACACGATGAAGGTCGATGTGACGAGCGAGGCCTCGGTTGCGCAAGCGTTGGCCGATACGGTGTCGCACTTTGGCCGGGTGGATTTCTTGATCAACAGTGCGGGCTGGGCCGGGCCCACCATGCCCTTGGATGAGTTTGCGCTCGAGGTGTGGAACCGTGTGTTGAACGTCAACCTCAACGGTGTGTTCTTGAGCTGTCGTGCGGTGACACCTGTGATGCGCAGCCAAGGCTTTGGCCGCATCGTCAACATCGCTTCGTTGGCAGGCAAAGAGGGTACGCCCAATGCCTCGGCCTACAGTGCCGCGAAAGCGGGGGTGTTGGCCTTGACGAAGTCCTTGGGAAAAGAACTGGCCACGCACGGTGTGCGTGTGAACGCGATCGCACCTGCCGCGATTGACACGCCGCTTCTAGCCCAAATGTCACCCGAGCATGTGCAGATCATGGTCAACAAAAGCCCGCAGCAGCGTTTGGGCACGGTGTCTGAGGTGAGCGAAATGACGATGTGGTTGTGCAGCGATGCCTGCAGCTTTAACTCTGGCGCCGTGTTTGATTTGTCTGGCGGGCGCGCCACGTATTGAGCGTTGGATACCGTCGATGCGTTTTAATTTTTCTGTGAAAGATTTGTATGACCCAACAAACTCGCCGCGTCTTGGTGACGGGGGCCACCAGTGGCATTGGCTACGCCATTGCACATGCTTTTGCGTTAGACGGCGCCACTGTCACCGCCACGGGAGCTACGGCAGCTGAAGTAGCTCGCGCCCGAGAGTCGTCGAAGGCTGCGACGCTTGACTTTCAGTTGCTCGATGTACGTGACGATGTTGGCGTGAAGCAGTTGGTGGCGGCCATGGGGCCGTTGGATGTGGTGGTCAATTGCGCGGGCATTATTCAACGCCAAGTGGAGTTGGAGCCCGAAGCCTTTGCCCGTACCATCGACATCAACCTCAACGGCACCATGCGCGTATGTGCGGCGGCCCGTGAAGGTTTGAAGGCAAGAGGCGGTTGCATTGTGAACACCGCTTCTATGCTGAGCTTTTTCGGCGGCGGCTTGGTGCCCGGCTACAGCGCTAGCAAAGGCGGCGTGGCACAGCTCACCAAATCACTGGCGATTGCTTATGCCGACGATGGCATTCGCGTCAACGCTGTGGCTCCTGGTTGGATTGCCACACCATTGACGCAAGCGCTGCAAGACGACCCGGCCCGTGCCGCGCCCATCTTGGCACGCACCCCCATGAAACGCTGGGGCACGCCAGAAGACATTGCGGGGCCTGTGTTGTTTTTGGCCAGCGTACAAGCCCGCTTCGTGACAGGGATTATCTTGCCTGTTGATGGTGGTTATTTGATTGCCTGATCACGAGTACATATAGCGTTTACGGGCGTGATGCCTTTTTGTGCTTGGCAATATCCCGCAAACATGTCATCAACGTTTGCGTGGTAAGCGATGCTTTTTGACCACGCATCGTGATCATGCCGACTGGGGGTAAATCCATCTTCAGTGCAACGGGTAGAACTTTGAGTAAGCCTTCTTTTTGAAAATGCAGACCCACACCTCGCGCTACGAAACCTACCGCATGGTGGTCATTTACTGCGCACAAAATGGCTAGAAATGAAGCGCTTTCAATCAAATCGCTAGGGAGGCCTAACCCATTTTTGTGGAATATTTGCTCCAGTTTGAGGCGTGACGATGCCCATGGTGGCGGCACTACCCAAGCCTGTCGTGCCAATTGGTCCCAAGTGATTTTCTTTTGTTGTGTGAGTGGGTGGGCTGTGTTGACAACCAAGCACATGGGGTCTTGGTACAGCGGTTCTGTGCTCAGGTCGGGCGCTGCGTAACCGGGCTCTAAGCGACCCACCAACACATCAAGCTCACCTCTTCTAAGGCGTGGCAGCAAGCGCGTGAGGTCGCCTTCTTCCACCATCACGCGCATTTGTGCGGATTTCTTTTTGACTCGTTCAATGGCCGGACTGAGCAAAGTCGGTAGAGCCACCACCATGGCTCCAACGTTGGTTCGACCGGAGGCGCCAGTGGATGCAGAGGCAATGTCTTCTTTTGTGCGTTCAAACTCGCTGAGCACGCTGCGCGCAAAACGCACCACGCTTTCGCCCTGCGGTGTGGGCTCTGTACCGCGTGTGGAGCGTGTGAACAACGTGAGGTCAAACAAGCGCTCTATCTCGGCCAATGTTTTAGACACGGCGGGTTGTGTGATGGCCAAAAATTCAGCAGTTTTACCTAAGTGCCTCAATTGATCCAAGGCGACCAAGAGTTGCAAATGCTTGAGCTTGAGGTTAGAGCGTAGAACGCGGTCAATGCTGTTCATTGGAAATCTTCTTAGATGTCAATTAGGTTATGAATAAAGTCGTATTTTTCATTGGAATGTAATGTATCAAATGGTAAAAATGGCGGCATATCTACAGGAGACATTTGTATGCATCACACCCGACGTCAATTCAGTAAGACCATTTTTGGCGTAGCCGCCAGTCCTTTGGTTTTTGCGTTGCCCGGCCAAGCCGCGGCATACCCTGAAAAGCCCATCACCTTCATTTGTCCATGGCCAGCAGGCGGCACTGCGGACCAAACCATGCGTGCACTGTGTTCCGCTGCTGGTAAAGACTTAGGGCAAGCCGTGGTGGTGGAAAACAAAGTAGGAGCATCGGGCATGATTGGTTTGAAGGCGATGGCAAACGCCAAGCCAGATGGCTACACCATTGGGCAAATCCCTATCTCTGTCACACGCTTCTCTCAGTTGGGTTCGGTAGCGATTGATCCGCTGAAAGATTTGACTTACCTCGCGCGCACGTCAGGTCAAACCTTTGGCATGGCCACTTTGGCGAACGGTCGTTGGAAAACGTTGCAAGAGCTGGTGGCTGAAGCGCGTGCCAACCCTGGAAAAATCACTTATGCCCATGCGGGCGTGGGCGGTGCCACGCATGTGGGCATGGAAGAGTTCGCCATGGCCGCAGGCATCAAGTTCAACCACATTCCCTTCAAAGGTGGTGCAGACGCGCTTCAGGCCGTATTGGGTGGGCATGTCGATGTGTTGGTCGACTCGTCATCTTGGGCGCCGCACGTAGAGGCTGGAAAAATGCGTTTGTTGGCCACTTGGGGTGAGCAGCGCGTCGGTCGATTCAAAGAAGTTCCTACTTTGAAAGATGCGGGCTTCAATGTGGTGGTCGATGCGCCCAACGGTATTGGTGCACCCAAGGGTTTAGATCCCGCTGTGGCCATGCGGTTGCGACAAGCGTTTCGTGTTGCCGTGGCCAGCGATGAATTTAAACAAGCGTGCGACAAAATTGATGCACCCGTGCTGTATTTAGATGGCCCTGATTACGAGAGCTATGTGGCACAGGTCTACAAAAAGGAGACTGTGTTGATTGATAAATTGAAACTCAAAGAACTGGTGAAAAACTAAGTTATGCCATTGATCCGTCTTCACGCCAACGACAGTGTCTTGATTGCCAAACGACCGCTCAGCTTGGGCGAGCACGTCGAGGCGTGGGGCGTAAAAGTCAAAGCGCAAGTGCCAGCGGGCCACAAGATTGCCTTACGTGCCATTGCTGCGGGCGAGCGCATTCTCAAATACAACATCGAAATCGGTGTGGCTACCCGCGACATCGCGGCGGGTGAGCATGTGCATGGACACAACTTGGCCTTGGCTGATTTCTATCACGATCCCGCCTTCGGCGTGGATGTGAAGCCGGTGGCGATGTTGCCTGTGTCAGAGCAAGCGCGTTTCATGGGGTATGTGCGCCCAGATGGTCGTGTGGGCACGCGTAATTTCATTGGCATTTTTTCATCCGTCAATTGCTCTGCCACGGTGATTCACAAAATTGCGGCCTACTTCACGCCCGAGCGCTTGAAGCCGTATCCCAACATTGATGGTGTGGTCGCGTTTGCGCAAACCACAGGTTGCGGCATGGCCTCGCCGAGCCCGCACTTTGATTTGTTGCGCCGCACGATTGCGGGCTATGTGCGCCACCCTAACTTGGCCGGCGCGTTGATTGTGGGCTTGGGGTGTGAGCGCAATCAGGTCGCTGATTTGGTGGCCTCGCAAGCGCTTCGCTCCAGTGTGTTGATGCAAACCTTGGTTATGCAAGAGGTTGGGGGCACACGCGCCACCATTGAAGCAGGCATTGCCGCCGTTGAACGCATGTTGTCGTCGGCCAATGATGTGAAGCGTGAATCTGTCTCTGCCAGCCATTTGTCCATTGGTTTGGAGTGCGGTGGCTCAGATGGTTTCTCGGGCATCACGTGCAACCCTGCATTGGGCGCGGCGATGGACATTTTGGTGCGCCACGGTGGCACCGCTATTTTGTCGGAGACGCCTGAAATTCATGGGGTCGAACACATGCTCACGCGGCGTGCAGTGACGCCCGAGGTTGGCCAAAAACTGTTGGACAAATTGGCTTGGTGGACGGCGTACACACGAGGCACGAATGTGCAATTTAACGGTGTGGTGGGGCATGGAAACCAGCAGGGCGGTTTGGCCAATATTTTTGAAAAATCTTTGGGCTCAGCCATGAAAGCTGGGTCAACGCCGTTGCAGGCGTTTTACGAATACGCCGAGCCCATCACGCACAAGGGCTTTGTTTTCATGGACTCTCCGGGCTACGACCCTGTGGCAGTCACGGGTCAAATTGCCAGCGGTGCGAATTTGATTTGTTTCACCACAGGACGCGGCTCAATGTTTGGCTCACGTCCTGCGCCCACCATCAAACTCGCCAGCAACACGGAGATGTTTACCCGTCTTGAAGAAGACATGGACATCAACTGCGGTCGTATCTTGGATGGCGAAGCCTCGGTACAGGAAATGGGGCAACTTATTTTTGAAGACCTGCTCAAACACGCATCAGGCGAACCGACCAAGAGCGAACTTTTAGATTTGGGTGATCACGAGTTTGTACCTTGGCATTTGGGGGTGGTGAGCTGATTTGCCAAGTGAGAGCGTGTCAGACAACGAGGCTGCGTCAGTCCGCATACCCTGGGTTGACGCGGTCTAGCACGCGCATCATGGCCTCGAAGTACAGGCGTTCGCGTTCTGATCGAGAGTGACGATCGTCCTTGCTGGGGGTGCGCACATTGTCAATGACGTGCTCTTCCAAGATGTTGATGGGGCGCCCAGTGCTCATGGCCAGCACTTGGGTTTTACAGGCCTTTTCAAGTTTGTAGAGCAGGCGATAAGCTTGAGCCACCGTATCGCCAACGGTGATGACCCCGTGGTTTTTCAAAAACATCACCGACTTATTTTGCAGAAGTGACGCCAATCGTTCACCTTCGTTGAGCGATGCGGCTAGGCCTGTGTAGGTGTCATCGTAGGCAATGCGCTCATGAAAAAAAGCTGCTGTTTGCGTGGCTGCAAGCAAGCGGTTGTCTTTCAGCATATTGAGGGCGAGAGCCCAGGGTTGATGGGTGTGCAAGACCACCTTCGCCCCAGTGATTCGGTGCAGCGGTGCATGAATGCTGCGCGCTGAAAGTTCGACCACGCCATCGCCTTCGAGGGTCTCGCCTGCTTCATTGAAAACCAGGAGGTTACTGGCGCATGCTTCCGACCAATGCAAGCCAAATGGCAACACCATGTACTGGTCTTCTTGTCCGGGCACGCTCACGGTGAAGTGGTTATCGATGCCTTCATCAAAGCCGTCATGCACGGCAAGTCGCAACGCAGCCGCCAAATGTATTTTGGTTTGTTGGATCAGATCTGTGTTGGACGGGGTGTGCAGCGCGTGAACGGTCATGATTTACCTTTCGACAGAGACAACATTACTTTTTTTGGAGGTTAGCGTAAAACGCCTGATGTTCCTTTGCTTTCATGGGATACAGGGTCACCGGCAAGACACATGCGTTCTTGATGCCAAGCACTTGTCCAGCATGGACTTGGTGTTTTCTTGTCGTAGGAAGGAACACCTTGTCGATTGATGCGCGCAACGTGCGTGTCAAACCCATGGACGCCCGTTTTTTCAAGCTTCAGACGCAGTACCCATCCCACACGTTGTGCGTCGTTGTCGGTTTCTTTCATGATGAAATTTCCAACGCTGTAGATGATGGGCTTGCTTTTGTAAAACTCAAGGTCTTGTGTGACGTGGGGGTGCCCACCGATGACGGCGTCAGCGCCTGCGTCAATCATCTTCTTGGCCAGTTGTCGTTGTCTCAGATTGGCCTTGGGCTCGTTTTCCCAACCCCAATGCATGAACGGTAAGACGATGTCTGCTTGGTACAGGTGACGGGCACGGCGGATGTCATCGACCACTTGCTCATCTTCACTCCATGCCACGCCTGGTGTTTGACTGCCCGCTTCATAGCTTCTGGGCATGAATTCGTTGTAGCTCAAAATTGCGATTCGAATGCCGTTGCGTTCGACGATCCAAGGGGTATGCGCTTCGCCCAAGTTCATGCCGCCACCTGCTTGAGCGATGTTATTTCTAGCGAGCAATGCCAGCATCTCTGCAAACGCCTGACGCCCGTAATCACCTGAATGGTTGTTGGCCAACGTGACACCGTCAACGTGGCGCCGCAGCGTGTGCAAAACCCTTGGTGCAGCTCGGAAGGTGTAGTGTTTGGGGACGGCTTGCCCCGTCGTGGCGACCACGCATTCCAAATTGAGAAGCCGAATATCGGCTGCGGCAAAGAGTGAGCTGAAGCTCTTAAACGGGTCAATGCCACGTTTGATCAAAGTACCTGGCGTGCTGTCTAGGGTCGTATCGCCTGCAAAAATAAGCGTCGTTTGGTGTGGCCGAATTTCAGACGTTTGTGCAAAAGCTGAACCTGTGGCGAGCGCAAACATCAAGCCTGTTGACCAGAGCGTCATGGCACTTTCTTTCCTGCGACGCAGCGGTAAATCAGTTCCCTTTCTAATGAGCCCGCATACAAGTGCTGTTCACCCATCAAGTCAATCAGCTCACCCTCTTTGGGGCTTGGAAAGGGCGGGCGAATCTGGACATGTTGTATCAAGAGGGACTGTTGCTTGTCTTCGAAATAGACGTAGATCCCAATGCGTGGGCTTAGGTTTTCGTCTTTGACATGCACGGCTTTGAACCTAAATCGGTGCCCGATGTTGACGCTCTCATGCCCGTAGGGCTGATGTGTGGGGCAGATGGAAAGGGTGTGTGTTTCTCCTGCATAGGTCACATGACAGGTGAGCGCCATCTCCTGCGCAGAAGCGGAAGGGCAGGACAGGGCGTTGGCTGAAGCCAAGATCAACACGCTTGCTAAAAAAAAACCGCGAAAGAAAGGTCGTCGCATGTTGCCGAGGGTAACGTAAAAATACGGGTTCAAAGCACGGCTTTGATGCAGAGGCCAAGCGCTTTAGATGAGCTGGCGTGTCTTGATTGGCGCTAAGACTTTGAGCCATTTGGTGGCGGGTAAGGGCCAGCGTGCTTGAATTGTTTTTGCCTGTAATTTCAATGTGTGCCTGTCACAAGTGCGAGGACGACGAAAGGCAAGCACCACGGCATTACCCGCTTGCGTTGGTTTGAATGCCCATACCGCATCTTCTCCAAAAACAGTGGTGATCTTCTTCAAGCTATCGTCAAATCGCGACGCATGGCCAAATACGTTCACGGTCATGCAGCCATCGGTTGTAAGCATGTTGCGGCAATCATGGTAAAAATCTTCGGTGTCGAGTACAGGACAAGCTGCATCTTGGTCATACAAGTCCACCTGCAGTGCGTCAATTTTTTCCCGCCATCGCTCATCTTGTGCAGTCTCGGCAGCGTCGCCCAACAGCACTTGTAACGTCGTGCTGTCCGCTGGTAAATTGAACCAACGTCTGCAGGTTGCGATGACCTGGGGGTTCAATTCAACGGCGGTGGTTTGCATGCCTAAATGGTGGTGACAAAACTTGGTCAGAGACGCCGCGCCTAATCCCAATTGCATCGCGTGCAAATGGGGCAGTTGATTTAAATCTGTAAACAGCAACCAGCCCATCATGCGTTGCACGTAGTCGAGGTGAATCTCAAACGGCTTGCTGATCTTCATGGACCCTTGTACCGACGGCGTGCCCAGGTGTAAAAATCGCATGTCGCCGTAATCAAAAAAATTCACTGCGGGCAAGATCCCTATGCTTGGCGTGTCTACGTCAACGCCGCCTGACCCTTGACCGCTGAATGTACGCGCTTGTTTTCTGGCCAGTAAAACGCCTATTGATATCGCCAAGACACAGACGATCAAACCATAGACCAAGTCAATGGGCGCAAGGGCGGCCCCAAACTCTGAAGCTAAATTATGAAGCCACATGCATGCGTGCCTGGTGCAGTTTTTTATAGCTGTCGATCAGGCGATGGTGCCGGTCGAGGCCCTCCAGTTTCAGGCTCGTGGGTGTGAGCCCAAAGAAGCGCACGGTGCCATCCACAGAACCGATTGCTGCATCCATCCGCGCCTGGCCAAACATCCGGCGGAAATTGACTTCGTAGTCTTGCAGTTCCAGCTCAGGATCGAGCAACACTTCCAGCACCACATTCAGCGCTTGGTAAAACAATCTGCGCTCGACCGTGTTGTCGTTGTATTGCAGGAACGCGCCGACGAGCTCGTGCGCTTCTTCAAGTTGCTGCAAAGCCAGGTGAATCAGGAGCTTCAACTCCAGCACGGTCAGTTGACCCCAGACCGTGTTCTCGTCAAATTCAATGCCGATCAGGGTGGCGATGTCCAAGTATTCGTCCAGCTCGTTGTTGTCCAGGCGATCCAGCAGTGCCGACAAGCTGGCATCGTCCAGGCGGTGCAAGTTCAAAATATCGGAGCGGAACAACAGCGCCTTGTTGGTGTTGTCCCAAATCAAATCCTCGACAGGGTAAACCTCTGAATAACCCGGCACCAGAATCCGGCAGGCGATGGCACCCAATTGGTCATGGACGGCGGTGTAGACCTCCTTGCCCATGCCTTCAAGAATGCCCAATAAGGTGGCCGCTTCTTCGGCATTGGCGTTGTCACCTTGACCCGAAAAATCCCATTCCACAAAGTCGAAATCGGCTTTGGCGCTGAAAAAGCGCCATGACACGATGCCGCTGGAGTCGATGAAGTGCTCCACAAAGTTGTTCGGCTCGGTGACCGCGTTGCTCTCGAATGTGGGCTGAGGCAAATCGTTCAGGCCTTCAAAACTGCGGCCTTGCAGCAGTTCTGTGAGGCTGCGCTCCAGTGCCACTTCCAGACTGGGGTGCGCGCCGAAAGAGGCAAACACACCGCCTGTTCGCGGGTTCATCAAGGTCACGCACATCACGGGGTAAGTGCCGCCCAGGGACGCGTCTTTCACCAGGACCGGAAAGCCCTGTTCTTCCAGACCTTGAATGCCAGCCAGGATGCCGGGGTATTGGGCCAACACGTCTTGCGGCACATCCGGCAAGCAGATCTCACCTTCGAGGATTTCGCGCTTGACGGCGCGTTCGAAAATTTCAGACAGACACTGCACTTGCGCTTCTGCCAGTGTGTTGCCCGCGCTCATGCCATTGCTGACGAACAGGTTTTCGACCAGGTTGGACGGGAAGTACACCACCTCGCCGTCTGATTGCCGCACAAACGGCAGCGAGCAGATACCGCGCTCTGCATGGCCCGAGTTGGTGTCGATCAGGTGCGAGCCACGCAGCTCGCCATCGGGGTTGTAGATGCTCAGGCAGTGCGCGTCCAGAATTTCTTTGGGCAGCGCGTCTTTTTTGCCGGGCTTGAACCAGCGCTCGTCGGGGTAGTGCACAAACGCCGCGTTGGCCAGGTCTTCGCCCCAAAACGCACCCGCGTAAAAATGGTTGTTGTTCAACCGCTCGATGTATTCGCCCAAGGCCGAGGCCAAAGCGCTTTCCTTGGTCGAACCCTTGCCATTGGTGAAACACATCGGTGAATGCGCATCGCGGATGTGCAGGGACCACACATTCGGGATGATGTTGCGCCACGAGGCGATTTCAATCTTGATGCCCAAGCCCGCCAGGATGCCCGACATGTTGGCGATGGTTTGTTCCAGCGGCAGGTCTTTGCCCTTGATGGTGGTGCTGCTGTCCGCGCTGGGCTTCAGAGTCAGCAAAGACTGCGCATCGGCATCCAAATTAGCGACTTCTTCGATGACAAATTCGGGGCCTGCTTGCACCACTTTTTTGACGGTGCAGCGCTCGATCGAGTTCAGAATGCCACGGCGGTCGACCTCTTGGATGTCCGGTGGCAACTCCACCTGGATTTTGAAAATCTGCTGGTAACGGTTCTCCGGATCAACGATGTTGTTTTGTGAGAGGCGGATGTTGTCGGTCGGGATGTTGCGCGTGTTGCAGTACAGCTTCACGAAGTAGGCCGCGCACAAGGCCGATGAGGCCAAAAAATAATCAAAGGGGCCAGGGGCTGAGCCATCGCCCTTGTAGCGGATGGGCTGGTCGGCGACCACTGCGAAGTCATCGAACTTGGCTTCCAGGCGAAGCTTGTCGAGAAAGTTGACTTTGATTTCCATGGGCGATACTTTTAAAAATTGCTCAAAATGTAAAAGAAAAAGCCCCTGCACGTGAGTGCAGGGGCTTTACTTTTTTTGGCTCCTCGACCTGGGCTCGAACCAGGGACCTACGGATTAACAGTCCGGCGCTCTACCGACTGAGCTATCGAGGAATAGAAAAATTATAGCGCATTTTTTGCGCCATTTTCAGAGGCGCCATTGAACACTTGCACGAAATGTTCTGGGAGCCCCTGGGTTGAGGAAATATTGGCCATATTGTTTGGGTGATTCACGCCAGTAGTGCTTGTTGGCAACGTTCTGAATGCCCCATGTCCATGTGGCCTCGTGCTGGGCGATGTGGCTGTCGTAGTGGGTGGTCAAATCTAAGGTGGTCCACGCGGGAAGCACGATTTCGCCGTGTTCGGTCACATGGCGTTTGCCCTCGCGCGATAGGCGAAGGCCGGTGCGCAATCCGGTGATGCTGGCAAAGCGGTATTCGGCCAAGCCGCGCACGATGTAGCTGGGCACGTTGATGGGGCGTTGCCCATTCAAGCTGGGGTCGCTGGTGACATTTTCTCGGCGAGCCCGTAACCAAGTGGCTGAGCCGTCCCATGTCCATCCTTGTTGGGTGGTCCGTGCGTTGAGTTCAAGCCCGCGGTGATGCGCTAGGCCGTCCATTTGACGGGTGCATGCTCCGCCGTTGCTGCAACCCCATGCATCACCAGACACGGGGCGGGTGATGTCAAACCAAGTGGCCTGCCAGCGCGTCAAAGACGAGGTGCTCTTGATGCCCATTTCGTGTTGATGGCTGCGCAGGGTGGGCAATGCCTGGCCTGCATTGCTGTAACGCGTGGTGTCGTTGGGCGCGACTTCAGAGTCGATGCCTTGCCCCGCGCTTGCAAACACCATGGGCCCTGCATCGAGTTCATGGCTCACGGCCAGCCAAGGCGTCATGAAGTTGCGCTGGTCTTGCGTGGCGCCAGAGCCGTCGGTCATCGCGCTTTGGCGGTTGAGTTGCGTGTAGCGCAAGCCCAGCCATGCGGTGGTGCGGTCCTTGAGTTTGACGCGGTCCTTCACGGCCCATTCGGTGGAGGCATCGCGGGTGTTGCTCATCAAGCCGTTGCGGTCTGACGCTTGGTTGGGCGGCGTGAGTCCACCCGTGATGCTGTTGGTGGTGCCCAGCAGTGGACTGGTTTGCAGGCGCGGCATGTCGTCGACCAAACGTTGGCGCATCACGCTGACGGTGAGCCCATGTTCCAGGCCACCTAGGTATGTTTGACCGCTCAAGCTGGTTTGTGCCACCTCGTTGTTGCGCCGTTCGTTGTTGGTGTTGTAGTCGTAAATCTGAAAATCACCATTGGCACAAAAACGGTCTTGCACGGTCGCGTTACAACCCGAGGCGTACACCAAACGATCATCCGCACGCAGTCGCTGCACGCCGTAGTGCGTGGTCCATAACCAGTTCTGGTCGAGCTGGTGCTTGAAGCGCACACTGCCTGTGAGCCCATCAAACACACCCGGGCGCGAGTTGGGCTGGCGTGTGATGTTGCGCGTGCCGTCCACGGGGGCGGGCAGGGCGTTGGGGCCGCTGCCCATCAGGCTGTAAAAGTTCACACCAATTTGTTCGACGTGAGTTTGCTCAAACTCCCATTCCAAACGGTTGCGTGCATCCAAGCGCCAGTCCATGGCCAAGGCCACCAAGTCGCGCTGACCTTGGGTGTCGCGAATGTAAGGATTCAGTTCCGTGTGCGCCACATTCAAGCGGTAGCCCCACGCCGCGTGTTCGCCGAATCGGTTGCCCAAATCGAGCGCGACTGAACGGGTGTCGCTGGGGCCGTAACTCAGCGTCACGTTGCGAATGCTTTGGTCGTCACGCATAGGCGGACGTTTGACCACGTAATTTACCAAGCCACCCGGCGCGCTGGTACCCGCCTGCATGCCGCTGGTGCCCTTGAGGAGTTCTAAGCGTTCTTTGTTTTCCAGTCCGATGATGGTCTGCGCCGAGATCGGCAGGCCATCACGGCGGAAGTTATAGCGGTTGTCCAGCGCGAATCCGCGCACGCTTAAATGATCCCAATAGGCGGGCAAGTTGTAGCTCTCGCTGACAGAGGCATCCAACAGCAATACATCGCTGATGCGCTGAGCCCCCACGTCGCGCAAGTCCGCTTGCGAGAAGGTGCTCACACTCAGCGGCAGTGCATGGATGGGAACATCGTCAAATCCAGAAATTCCCAAAGGCGGTTGGGCCGTGACGGTGACTTCGTCCAAGGCCGTCTGCGCACGAGCCAAGCCAGACCCCAAGCCTGTGCTCAAAAGCAGGGCCACCGCCACGGCTGTCGCGCTGTGAACGTGGTGGAGGGCGTGGTGTCGTGCGCGTGGTGTCATCGCATCAAGTCTTGCAAAGTTTGTGCAGCGGCTTCTGGGTGGTCTGCACCCGTGATGGCACGCACCACCGCAATCGAGCCCACACCGCTTTGCATCACCACAGGAATGCGCGCTTCATCAATGCCGCCGATGGCCACCAAGGGGCTGTGTTGCATGAGTTTGGCGTAGGCATACAAGCGGCCCGTGCCTTGTGGCGCGGTTTGCATGCGTTTGAGGGTGGTGGGGAACACGGCACCCAAAGCGATGTAGCTGGGGCTGACTGCATCGGCGCGCAGCATTTCGGCGTAGCCGTGGGTGCTCAGGCCCAAGCGCAAACCGGCGGCGCGAATCTGCTCGATGGGTGCCTCGTCCATGTCTTCTTGGCCGAGGTGCACGCCGTAGGCACCTTCATCGATGGCGATTTGCCAGTGGTCGTTGATGAACAGCAGCGCACCCGTGCCTTGCACGGCTTGCACCGCTGCGCGCACTTCTTGGCGAATGGCCGTTGCATCGTCTGACTTGAAACGCAGCTGCACCGTGGGCACACCCGCGCGTGCCATGCGGCCCACCCATTGGGCATCGGGCAGAACCGCGTACAGGCCGAGCGCGTGAGGGCAAGTGGGGAACGCGTTGGCACGGGGCACGGGCGCGATGCCAAAGTCTTGCGGTGTGCAGGGCCAGTCATTCAGCGAGAACTGTCCTGTGCGCAGCGTTTGTAGGCCCCAAGCTTGCGCGACGCACTGCGCGTCATGCTCTAAAAAACCGAGCATGCGGCAGCCTTGCAACACGCCAGCGGCCTCTTTGCTGAGCGTGTCATCGTTGGTGTGCACAGATTGCGCGTAGGGCAAGGCATCGCCCGCCAGCATGGCCGCGTGTTGCGTGGCCAGTGTTTGGGCAACGTCTTGTGCTGTGTTGAACGGCAAGCTCATGCTTGGTGCCAAAAAGGTGTACCGAGCACGGGCGTGCTGGGCTGGGCGCTGTCTTGCGCTTGCATGGCGCCCGAGCGGTAGGCGGCGCGTCCTGCGTTGACGGCATCGGCAAAAGCACCGGCCATGCTGACGGGGTCTTGCGCCAACGCCACGGCGGTGTTGAGCAGCACGGCGTCAAAGCCCCACTCCATCACTTGGCAAGCGTGCGAGGGCAGACCCAAACCCGCGTCCACGATCATGGGCACATCCAAGCGCTCGCGCAACGTGCGCAAGGCGTGTGGGTTGATGGGGCCCTTGCCCGTGCCGATGGGTGCAGCCCATGGCATCACGGCTTGGCAGCCCACATCGACCAAGCGTTGGCACAGCACCAAATCGTCGGTGGTGTAGGGCAGTACTTTGAAGCCCGCCTTGATCAGGCGGCTGGCCGCGTCGGGCAAGTTCAGTGTGTCGGGTTGCAGCGTGTAGTCGTCGCCAATGAGTTCGAGCTTGATCCAGTCGGTTTCAAACACCTCACGCGCCATCTCGGCCGTGGTGATGGCTTCTTGCACGCTGTGGCAACCGGCGGTGTTGGGCAACACGGGCACCTTGGCTTGACGCAGCAGGTTCCAAAAGCTTTGCGAGGCTTCACCGCCGCTGCCGGTTTGACGGCGCAGCGAGGCGGTCAGCATGGCGGGTTGCGAGCGTTCGATGGCTTGCAACAGCACGCTGGGCGAGGGGTAACGCGAGGTGCCCAGCATCAAACGGCTTTGAAATGTTTCACCGTACAGCGTGAGGGGATCGGCGTGAAGTGTGTGTGTGGTCATGGTGTGCTCATGGGTTGATCATGTGCTGATCAGCCGCCGGTAATGGGCGAAATCAGTTCGATTTTGTCGTGGTCTGCCAGCGCGTGCCCTGCGTATTGGCCGCGTGGCACAAATTGCAAATTCACAGCGGCCGCAAAGGGGGGCTGAATGCCCGAGGCTGCTACGGCATCGGCCAGCGTGGCGCCTTGCGGCAGGGTGTGGGGTGCTTGGTTGATCAGCACTTGAAGGGTCGTGTCAGACATGTTCAAACTTCAGTTGGAATTGTGTGGCCAAGTGGGTGGTGTGGTGTTGCACCCATTCCACCACCACGTCGAGCATGGCGGGCGAGATCAAAAAGCCGTGGCGGTACAGGCCGTTGATCTGCAAGGTGCGATCGCCCAAACAACGAATGGCGGGCAAATTGTCGGTCAAGGTCGGGCGGGCTTGGGTGGTGACCTCCAAGATGCGCGCTTCGGCAAAGCCGCTGTGCACCGTGTAAGCGGCGCTGAGCAACTCCAGCGTCGAGCGCACGCTGGCGGGCGAGAGGTCTTCGGTTTCAATCTCGGTCGCGCCGATCACAAACACATGGTCTTCTTTGGGCGCGATGTAAATCGGGTAGCGCGGGTGGATCAAGCGGGTGGGCCGCTGCAGCGTGACTTCGGGGGCATGCAGGCGAATCACCTCGCCGCGCACACCGCGCAGTTGCGGCCACTCGGTGCGTGCGCCTAAGCCGCGGCAGTCGAACACCCAATCGGGTTGACCGGCTTTGCTGGGTTGAAAATCTTCGGGTTGGCGCGGGCTGTTCCAGTGCAGGGCGACGTTTTGCTGCTCCAAGCTTTTGAGCAACGCAGCCAGCAATTGACGGTTGTCGAGCTGGCCTTCACCGGGCAAGTACAGGGCTTGGGCAAAGCGGTTTTCCAGCGCGGGCTCGTGTTGCAGCAAACCTTCTGCGTTCAGGGTTTGTGCCGCAGGCAAGCTGGGCAATTGTTGTTGTGTGCGGTGCATCAGCTGCTCAAAGCGTTTGGCCTCGGCCGCATCTTGGCGGTGCCACAGCACCAGCGTGCCGTTTTGCTGAAAGAACACCGGTTCAGACAAAGGGGCGATCAACTCGGGCCAACGCTTGAGCGCGTGCTGACCCATCTGCACCACGGGCAGTTCGGTGATGGCCGATTCGGCCAGCGGTGCCAACATGGCCGCCGCCACACGCGCCGCTGCACCTTGAGCGTCAGGGCCTTGGGCTTCGTACACCGTCACGTGGTGGCCGAGTTGCGCCAAGGTGTGGGCCAGCAAACGGCCCATCAGGCCCGCGCCTAGCACCACGCTTGAAAGTTGTGCGCTCATTGAATGAGGTCCTTTGTGATTTGCGGATAATGCCGCCCATGAACAATTCTTACCGCTACGCACGCGTGCTCACCATTGCTGGCTCTGACAGTGGCGGTGGTGCCGGCATTCAAGCCGACTTGAAAACTTTTGCGGCCTTGGGCTGCTACGGCATGAGCGCCATCACCGCCTTGACCGCACAAAACACAGTGGGCGTGCAAGGCATTCACGCCGTGCCCGCCGAGTTTTTGAAAGCGCAAATTCAAGCCGTGGTGGAAGACATCGGTGTCGACGCCATCAAGATCGGCATGCTGCATGCGCCCGGTATTGTGGAGGTGGTGGCATGGGCCATCGACCACTACCAGTTGAAGAATGTCGTGCTCGACCCCGTGATGGTGGCCACCAGCGGTGACCGCTTGATTGCCAACGAAACCGTGCAGGTGTTGGTGCGCGAGTTGTTCCCGCGTGTCAGCGTGATCACGCCGAACTTGGACGAAGCTGCCTTGCTCTTGGGCCGCGACATTGCCAACGCCGATGCGCTGAACACCGCCGCGCAAGACCTGCTGGCCATGGGTGCCCATGCCGTGTTGCTCAAAGGCGGGCACTTGGCGGGCGATGAGGTGGTCGATTTGTTGGTGCAGGCCAACGGCCCTTCGCAACGCTTGGCGTCTCAGCGCATTGCCAGCCGCAATGTACACGGCACCGGCTGCACCTTGTCGTCGGCCATCGCGGCGCACTTGGCTTTGGGGCATGGCTTGAGCGACGCCGTGCGCTTGGCGCGCACCTTCATCTTGGGCGCCATTGCACAAGGCGCAGACGTGACCACGGGCCATGGTCATGGTCCGTTGAATCATGGTTTCGCGCCCGTGCCGCTTCATCGCATCACCAATCCGCCATCGACCGTCAACACCTGACCGGTCACAAAACGGCTCCAATCAGAAGCCAAAAACAGCACCGGCCCCGCCACGTCGTCAGGCGTGGCCAAGCGGCCCAGTGGGGTCTGCGCGATCAGCGCGTCTTTTACCGATTCTTTGGTGGCGCGGCTTGAGTCTGTGGGGCTCACCAAACCGGGTGCCACGCAATTCACTCGAATGCCCAAGGGCCCCAAGTCGGCGGCTAGGTTGCGGCTGAAGCCCACCAAGGCTGATTTGGCCGTGGCGTAGTCGTGGTAGGCGATGCTGGGTCGGTCCACCAAGTCGCTGGTCAAGTTGACGATGCTGCCTTGCCCGCG
Source organism: uncultured Limnohabitans sp. (assembly GCA_963513725.1). Classification (GTDB taxonomy): domain Bacteria; phylum Pseudomonadota; class Gammaproteobacteria; order Burkholderiales; family Burkholderiaceae_C; genus Limnohabitans. Next base: position 179,590 of record CAUPRM010000001.1, read on the forward strand.
TTGTTTGAAGTGCGGCAGCACGGCTTGGCACACGTTGTAGGCCGCATGCACCGCACCATCAAACTGCGTTTGGTAAGCCTGCCAAGGCACATCCCAAAAGCGTTGGCGGTGGTCGGGGTCAAAGGTGTAGGGGCTGAAGGCGTTGTTCACCACCGCATCGATGCGGCCTGTTTCGCGCAAGGCTTGGGCCACCATGTCGTTCACCGCTTCGGATGAACGCACGTCGGTGGACAGCGCCCACGCATCGCCCCCGAGCTGTTGGCATTGGGCGACCACGTTTTGGGCGGCGGCGTGGTTGCTGAGGTAATTCACCAGCACCATCGCGCCTTCGCGTGCAAACGCTTTGGCAATGGCCGCACCAATGCCCCGGCTGGCACCGGTGACCAAGATCACTTGGCCTGCGAAGTTGCGGGGTGTGGCGTTCATTGTTGGTTGGCCGATTTGGCGCTGTTTTGTGGCGTGACTTGAGTTTTTGCGGCTTTGTTCGCGCTGGCCGCCACAGGTTGAGTATGGCTTGGCAGCAAGTCTTGACTCACCACGTCGATGACTTTGATGTCGCGCTGAATCACGCCAAATGCTTTGTAAGCGTTGGCACCTTTTTGCAGACCGGCCATGTCGAAGGCGCCCAAGCCGCGTTGGTCGGTGATGGCCGACACGCTGGACTCGTTGCGCAGCCGAATGATGTCCAAGTTCATGCTGGCGTTTTGGCCGTCGATGGCGTGCTTCACGGCGAGCTTGGCCGCTTCTTCGGGTGACTGCATCATCCACTTGGCGCTGTCTTGGTAGGCGTGCAAGAAGCGCTTGAGCACGTCTTTTTTCTGCTGGAACGTGTCTTCACGCACCACAAAGAAGTCGCTGGAAATGTTGAGGTGGTTTTTGACTTCCATCACATTCACGCCGCCCAAACCTTTTTGGCGGCCCACCAGCAATCCGGTGTCGGTGGCGGCTGTGGCGTCGACTTGGCCTTGCATCAGCGGCGCAAAGTTCAGCAAGCCTGTGACCACCACGGTCACGTCGGCCTCCGTCAAACCGGCTTGGTTCAACAGCACTTGCAAGTTTTGACGCGTGCCGCTGGCCAAGCTGTACACGCCAATGCGCTTGCCCTTGAGGTCGGCGGGTTTGAGGATGTTTTGCGATTTGAGCGACACCACGTTGAACACGTTTTGCGGGTAGATGTCGTAAATCGCACGCAGCTTTTCGCCTTTGTCTAGCGCGGTGAAAAAGGAGCCGGGGTCGGTGAAGGCTACGTCGGCCTGACCGCTGAGCAAGTTGCGCAGAGCGTCGCCACCGCCCGCACCCGGCACGTAGCCCAGTTCAATGCCGCGGGCTTTGAAAAAGCCTTTGTCTTCTTCCACCAGCAAGTTGGTGATTTCGGTGATCGGTTTGCTCCAGCCGGCCACCACCACTTTGTCGAGTTTGGGGGCGGCTTGAGCCCAGCCAGCGGTGGGTGTGGCCACAGACAAAGCCAAGGCGCAAGTGACGCCCAGGGCGCGTGCTTGGGAGCTTAAATGGGCGCTGAGTTGGGTGCTTACGCAGGCCGTGAGGCGACGCAGCCAACGGCTAGAAGTGCGCGAGGTTGTGTGACAAGTCATGACGAGGTCCTTGTGGAAAGTTCTGAAGCGGTACCGAGCAAACGGCGTTCCAGCCATTCACATATTTTGTAAAACGTGAGCCCGAGCACCGTGATGACGGTGAGCACCGCAAACATCAGCGGCGTGTCCATCGAGCCTTGCGCGGCAATGATCAAGGCACCCAGCCCACGGCTGGCACCAATGAATTCGCCCACCACCGCACCGACCCAAGCCAGCACCACGGCCACGCGCAAGCCCGCCATGATGTTGGGCAAACCGGCGGGCAGCTTCAAGCGCCACAAGGTTTGCCACGGGCTGGCGCGCAGCATGCGAAACAGCTCCAGCTTGTTCGCATCGACTTGCTGCATGCAGGTGGCGGTGTTTTCTAAAAGCGGAAAAAAACAAATCAAAGCGGTCATCACCACCGTGGGCAAGGTGCCAAACCCAAACCACACGATGAACAGCGGGGCCAGCGCGAGCTTGGGCACCACTTGGCTGATCACCACGTAAGGCATGAGCACGCCACGCAAACGCGCCGACTCGCCCAACACCACGCCGCCCACAAAACCCATGGAGGCACCCAGCAACAGGCCCAACACCACCTCGGTCAGCGTGTGTGCGATGTGCGGCCACAAGTAGCCGCTGTTCAGTCCTTGCCACAGCGATTGCGCCACCACCGAGGGGGCGGGCAGCACCAAGGGCGAGGTGTGGCCCACGCGCACAGCTGCTTCCCATGCGGCCAAGCAAGCCAAGCCCAGGAGTGTGGAGAGGAGGGCGTCGCGTTTCATCACAGCGTGGCGTCCATGGCGTGTCGCAGCTGTTCGCACAGCGTGTTGAAGGCGGGGGTGTAGCGCATGGCAATTTGGCGCGGGCGCGGCAAGTCGATCTGCAAGGGCGTTTGCATGCGGCCTTGGTGCATGAGGCTGACGCGATCGGCCAAGTACACCGCCTCGCTGATGTCGTGCGTGACAAACAGCACGGCGGTGCCGTGCGCTTGGCACAGCGCCAAAAAGTCACGCTGCAAGTCTTCGCGCGTGATGGCGTCGAGCGCAGCAAATGGCTCGTCCATGAACAAGACCGACGGGCGGGTGATCAAGGCGCGGGCAATCGCCACGCGGCTTTGTTGACCGCCCGAGAGTTGATGGGGTTTGTCATCGCGCAGCGCGGTCAGGCCCATTTGCGCCAGCAGTTGTTCGCCGTGGACGCGGTGGTCGTTCGTGACGGTGCCGTGCAAGCTGATCGGCAGCAACACGTTGTCGAGCACGCTGAGCCAATGGAGCAGCGTGGGGGACTGAAACACAAAGCCCATGTCTGACGTGGGCTGCTGCACGGTCTGGCCTTTGAGCTGGACCTGGCCTTGTTGGGGCGTGAGCAAACCCGCCGCGAGTTTGAGCACCGTGGTTTTGCCGCAGCCGCTGCGGCCAATCAGGCAATGAATCTCGCCAGGCGCGAGTTGCAAGCACACGTCACGCACCACCTCGCCCCGTTCGGGGTAGGCAAAGTGCAGGGCGTTGAGTTGCAAAAAGGGCATGGGCGAAGGGGTTAAAGCAAAAGCGTTCACAGCTAAAAAGTTCACTGCGTCACACCTCGTAGGACGTGAAGCGCTCAGCCTCACGCTCGGTCGAGGCCTCGATGTCCACCATGCGCACCAGGTCGAGCAAGCTGAAGCGTCCGTCGTGGTGCCAGCCAGCTTCGGGTGAGGTCATGGCGCCCAAGGCGCAAATGCGTGTCACACCGGCTTGGCCCAAGATGCTGCCCAGATGCAGCAACTCTTCGGGGGCAGCGGCCAAGCCCACGGTTTGCAAGTAGTCGCGTTGCGGAGCGATCAAGGGCAGCACGTCATCCAACGTGTCCACGGCGACCACCAACACATGGCGGTTCAGCGGGCCTGCGGTGAGCGGCAGAGGGCGGTCGCTGAACACCACGGCGCTGTGGCCTGTGCTGCTACCCAGCACGGTATGCAGGGGCGTGTGCTGTGCGCTGTCGTTCAATGGTGTGTTGCTGAAGTCGGTGCTGCTGTTTTCAGTGCCGGGTTGCACGTCGTCATGGAGCGACGCGAACTCATGGGCCTCACGCCAAGCGCCCACTTGCGCAGCTTCTTCGAGCGAGAGCGCACGACGCGGCAGCTTGTGTTGCAGACCAGTCAGCGCGTTGGCCAGGTGTTGTGCAAAGTCTTGCGGGCTGACAGGTGCCCCGCGTTGCACGTAAAAAACATGCGGTGAATAGCAGCCTTGCTGGTCGTAGCGCGCCACATCCAACGCCGCTTGACGCGCCACGCTTGGGGCCTTGTGCACCGACAGCGCAGCGGCCGACACCATGCCAAAACTCAGCTTGTGGCCATGTGGCAAAAAGCGGGTGGTCACGGGGACGTGGGCTTGCATGGCGCTCAAGGCTTCGTTGCCGCCATAGGCCAGCACCACATCGGCCAAGGCGAAAGTTGTTTGATCGGAGGCGAATTCTTCGGCGTTGAGGCCTGTGTTTTCCGCGTTGCTTTGGGCTTGACGGAGGGGGGTGTTTTGGTCGTGTCCGGCGGCACTGCTGGGCCACCACACCACCGCAAAACAATCGGCCCAACGAGGCTCGACCTCGGCCAGCAGACGGGCAAACAGCGTGGCAAACACGGGCTCCGCACTGGCCACTTTGCCAATGGAACCCGCCTTGACCAAGAGGCCTGAGACAAAGCTCCACATCGGCAAGGCAGGCACATTGCCGGCCCACACATGCACCAACAGCTCAGGCCCAAAGGCGCGCGTCCAGCCGCCTTGGGTGCGGGGTTGAAACTCGTCCAGCACTTTGGGGTTGGCGAAGTCCTCGGCCACAAAGCGTTGCAGCTGCAAGCCGCGGAAGGTTTGCAAATAGGCGTTCAAATTCAAGCGCACCATCTCGGCGTCAAAGCCTGTGGCTTGGGGCAGCAGACGTTCGAGTTGTTGGCGGTAGACATCACGTGGGTCGAGCAAGCGGGCCGTGGCCCTGTCGAGCACGCGCACGATGTCAGAGACGTGCATGGTTTTCAAATGCGTGCGGCTGGCGTGTTGCACGCGCTGCGCGAGCGCCGTCATTTGTGCTGTGGTGAGTTGGGGTACATCGACTTGCCATGGCGCTTGCTGTGCGTCCAAGTTGATGTCTAGGCTTGTGCCCGTGCGCGCAGGGATGCCCGTGCCCACGTTCAAGCGATGCCACGTCACGTCGGCATCGTTCAAGCCCGGCAGATAACCCGCTTTGAAAACCGAAGCGCTCATGCCTGCGCCGCTTTCAAAAAGTTGTCCACTGCCATCGAGCAGCCTTTGGCTTGTGCGCCTTGGGCGCGGCCCAGCAACACAAAGCCATCGGCCGAGGCTTGGCCCACGTCTTCCGTCAAGATGGTGACCACTGAGTTGAAGTTGGCCAAATCGGTGTGCGCCAAGATGCCGCGCTCACCGACGGCCACGTCTTGGCCTGTCAACGGGTCGACCAAACGCGAGCGAATCCAGTGTGGGCCGCGTTTGACCGATGGCACGGTCCGGTTGCCTGCGTCGTAAAACTGGGTGCTCAGCTCGGTCATGCCGTACATGTTGAGGCACTGTTCACGGCTCACGCCAAAGGTGGTGCTGAGTTGCTCGTAAAACGCATCCATCGGCACTTCGCGCGATTGGCCTTTGAAGCCGCCGGTGTCGAGCAAGCGGCTGCCTGCGGGCAGTTGAAACGTTTGCCCACGCGCTTGCAGGGCGTCCATCAGGTGCACAAAGCTGTAGCTCGCGCCCAGCAGCGCGAAGGGTTCGCCCGCGTCTTGGGCGTGTTGCAGGGCTTCGCACAGGGCGTCGGTGCGCAGGCCGTTTTCGTCGATGTAGTAGGCGCTGTCGGGCGTGCCAAAATTTTCGATGGCCAGCGCCAGGTAATGGGCCAGCGAGGAGTTGGGCATCAGCACTTCGTTGGGAAACAAGATGCCCATGCGCAGCTTGGCGTCGCTTGGCATGACGTGTTGCGCAAAGTTGCTCAGCATGGAGGCGTCGTACACCGACATGGTGGGGTGAAAGTGTCGGCCTTTCACATCGCCGCGTGTAGTGCCGCTGGTCATGAAGGTGCGGGCGCAGGTTTCGGGCGGCACGCAGCTGAGCGTCAAGTCTTTGAACGCGTTGATGGGCACGGCCGGAATGTCTTGCCAGCGTTTCACCACCCTCGGGGTTTTGCCGCGGCCTTGGCAAAATTTTTGAAACGGGCGGTTGTGTGCAAACTGGTGGGCGAAGAGTTTCAGCGCGAGCGCGTTGAAGTCGTCATCGCTCACCGTGGGGCGTGCGATGAAGGCCAGCAATTCAGAGACGAGGGCGTTCATGCGGAAACCTTGGGAGCGTGTGGGTCAGTGGTCACTGGCGGGCACCACGCGTCGTGGCGCCGTGCGTCGCGTGGCGGTTGAGACAGGTCAGGCGGGCAAGGCTGAAGGTCAGCAAGAGGCTGGGCAAGGCCGAGCCGTATTGCGGTGCCCAAGTGGCGGCGGCATGAAACACCGCCACGCCCAGCAGCCACAGCGCGGCAGCGATCAGGTCAACTTTGGGGGTGAGCGCATCGTCCGGCGTGCGCATGACCGTGGCCCAACGGCCCAAGATCACGCCATACAGCGGCACAAACACCGAGCTGAGCATCAGCAAAAAAGGCTCTAGGCTGTGCATGGGCAGCACCAAGGCCAAGGCCGTGCACAACACCGCCAAGGCCAAGCCCCAGCGGCGAATTGACCAGGTGGGCTTGAGGCTGTTGGCGGACACCGCGCCCGAGTACACATCGCCATAGGCGTTGTCGAGTTCGTCGAGCAAGATCAAGCCCAACGCCAGCAAGCCGCCCTGGGCCAACAGCAAAGCCATCACCAAGTCGGTGCCGGGTTCGGACACGCTGGCCACCAAAAAGCCCAAGGCGTAGCACCACGCATTGGCGATGGCGTAGCCCACCCAAGTGCCCGCCCAGGTGCTGCGACCGCTGCGGCCATGGCGAGCGTAGTCGGCCACCAGTGGCAACCACGACACAGGCATGGCCATGACCAAATCGATGGCCGAGAGCATGCCCATGCTGCCGTCGCCGGGGTGTGCCATGAAGGTGCTCAAACCTTGGGCGCTCGCCACGCCAATGAAGTGCCAACTCAACCACAGCAGTGAGCCGATGACCAAGGGCAAGCCAATGCGGCTGACAAACTGGCGCACCAGCGTCAGCATGGAGCCCGTCATCAACAGGGTCAGCACGCCGCCCCACAACAAGGTTGGCCAAAAGATGTTCATTGCAGAGCCCAAAGCGCGCTCGCCAATGGCGGCGGTGCCGTCGCGCATGACCACCAGTTCAAAGGTGGTCCAGCCGATCAACTGCACGATGTTGAGCAGCACAGGCAGGCGGGCAAAGGCGCTGCCGTACACGCGGTGCATCAGCCCTGCGCTGGACAGGCCGCTGTCGCAACCCAGTTTGGCGGCCGATGCCAACAAAGCCGAGCCCACGAGGGAGCCGATCACGATGGCCACGAGCGCATCGCGCGTGCCCATGGCGGGCACCAAATACGCGCCCACTTGCATGACCAGCAGGCCAACCCCAAGGCTGAACCACAGCGAGGCGTGAGAAAACCCAGTGAAGACGCGCGCGTCTTCGCCCACGGGGGAGAGTGATGTGTTGTGTGTGTTTGCCATTGCTTGTCTCAAGTAAATGGCAGTTCGGCGAGGCCTGGGGCCACCCATTCAAAGTGGTTGCCCTGTGTTGACCAGCTTCCCTGCGCGAGGATTACCTCAATCAGGTTCAAAGGGACTTTCTCAGTCGAAGTCGGTGACGGCTTCAACACCCCTAGCGAATGCGCCATTGCTGACGCGGTGTGAATTTTAAGCGATACCCAATAACCGGTGAAGTTCGGTGGAGGTGGTGGTGTATTGCAGCAAGGTCTTGCGGGTAGGATGCACGATGGCTGCTGCGCCAAAGGCGGCCAGCGTGGCCTCGTGGAAGCCGCACAAGATGAGTTTTTTCTTACCTGGATACGTGTTGATGTCGCCCACCGCAAAGATGCCAGCCACATCGGTGGCAAAGGTTTCGGTGTTGACCACCAGTTGCTTGCGTTCCATGGCCAAGCCCCAGTTGGCGATGGGGCCGAGCTTGGGCGAGAGGCCCAAGAAGGCGATCAGGTGTTGAACCGGTCGGTCAAGTGTGTGTCCGTCGGGTGTGGCGATGTGCAGCGTGTGAAGGTGCTCGTCGGTGGCGAGCAAGCCCGTGGGCTGGCCAATTTGCAATTGCAAGGCGCCGCTGGCTATCGCCTCGCGCATGGCTTGCAGCAAGACGGGGTCAGCGGTGAACACATCGCGGCGGTGCATCAGCGTGACGCTGCGTGGTGCCTCAGATGTGGTGTGTGACTGGGTTGAAGCGTTGGCTTGGCTGACATGCGTGAGTTGCAACGCCGCCACGACGGCAGACTCCTCACCGCCCAGCACCCACACGTCTTGACCTGCAAAACGCGACGCATCACCCAAGCGGTAATGCACATGCGTGCCTTCTAAGGCAGGGGCGCCTTCGACCGCCAGTTTGCGGGCTTGGAAGGCGCCCACACCGGCTGCGATGAGCAACACTTTGCAGATGAAATGCTGCTGCGCAGAGGTGTGTACCGAGAGGCGGCCATCCTCCAAGCGCGTCACCTCGGTCACCTCTTGGTTGAGGTGAAACGTGGGCGCGAAGGGTTTGATTTGGGTTTGCAGCTGCGCCACCAATTCACGGCCCGTGCAGACGGGGATGCCGGGAATGTCGTAAATCGGTTTGTCGGCGTACAGCTCGACGCACTGGCCGCCTACGTGGGGCAGTGCATCCACGACATGACAGCGAATGTCTTGCAGGCCCAGCTGAAAGGCCTGAAACAGGCCCACAGGACCTGCGCCTACGATGACGGCATCGGTGTGAATCGTCTGTGCCGTCATGGGGCGGGTGCGCGCTCGGGCGCGGTTTAACGCTGCAGTTCGGCGAGTTTGCCGGACTTGTCTTTCCACACCTCGGCGTCGGCCATGGGGGCTTTGCGCTTGGTGATGCTGGGCCAGCCGATCAAGGACAACTCGGCGTTGAGCTTGGTCATGTGTTGTTGACCGTCTGGCACGTCTTCTTCGGCGTAGATCGCGTTGACGGGGCACTCGGGAATGCACACGGCGCAGTCGATGCACTCATCGGGGTCGATGGTGAGGAAGTTGGGGCCTTCGCGGAAACAGTCGACGGGACAAACGTCCACACAGTCGGTGTACTTACATTGGATACAGGCTTCGGTGACAACGTGCGTCATGACAATTCAATCAGTAAGAAAAGGGGGCGTCAGAGCAAACCTCTGACCGCTAAACCCTTGATTTTAAACGGCTCTGCTCGGGGACTGGGCTGGCGCTCAGTTCACCAACACGGCGCCTGAGGTTTTGTGGGTGGCTGTGTCGACCAACACCAAGGCGCCCAAGATGCGCGATTGGGTGAAAGGCAGCGTCACCAACGGCTCTTGCAGCGCCAAAGTGACGTGGCCAATGGCGTTGGGGGCCAGTTCGGTGGCCTCTTCCTCGGCCAATGTGTTGACGTTCAGACGGTGCACCACGCGTTGCACTTTGGCTTTCACCCAGCGGTGGCCGTGCAAAGCCCAGTACACACGGCCCGCGACCAAGGGCTCATCGTCCATCCACGCGACGGTGGTGTTGAGCTGGCGCTGGCCTTCGGGGCTTCCCTCAGCGGCCAGCAGCCAGTCGCCACGTGACACGTCGACTTCACGGTCCAGCACGATGCCCGCGCTGTGGCCTGCGGCTTTGTTTTGTGGCTCGCGTGTGGCCGACAGCACTTGCGACACCACCGCGGTTTGGCCGCTTGGGAAGACTTTGATGGTTTGGCCTGGCTCGATGGTGCCTGTGGCCACACGACCCCAGAACACGCGGCGGCCTTGGGTGGTCACGCCAGAGTCGTGGAATTTTTCGACCCATTGCACGGGGAAGCTGAAAGCCACCTCGGTTTCAGCGGGCGTGTTGGGCAACTCTTCCAAGATGCTCAACAGGCTGGGGCCGGTGTAGCCGCACCAAGCGGCTTGATCGGCGTTGGTGGTGTCCACCACGTTCCAGCCTTTGAGGGCGGACACGGGGACCATGGCTGTGATGCGGATGCCCGCCTCAGTGGCAAATTTGCGCAACGCAGCTTCGATGTTTTGGTAGGCCAATGCAGGGTCGTCCACCGCGTCGAGTTTGTTGATGGCAAACACGATGGAGGGCACGCGCAGCAGGTTGACCAACAGCGAATGGCGACGCGTTTGAGGCAGCAGCTCTAGGCTTGGGTTTTTCCAATCCAGCTTGATGGCATCGACCAACACCACGGCGGCATCGGCGCTAGACGCAGCGGTCACCATGTTGCGGGTGTATTGCTCGTGGCCGGGGGCGTCGCCGATGATGAACTTGCGTGCTTCGGTGTTGAAGTAGCGGTAGGCCACGTCGATGGTGATGCCTTGTTCTCGCTCGGCGGAGAGGCCGTCGGTCAACAACGCAAGGTCGGTTTCGCCAGAGCGTTGCACGCCGGCCAAGTGGTCTTGCAGCACGGCTTTGGTGTCTACAAGCAAGCGGCCAATCAAGGTGCTTTTGCCGTCGTCCACCGAGCCACAGGTGATGAATTTAAGAGCGTTTTGGGTAGTTGTATTTGTTGTTGTCATCAAATTCACCGTCTTAGAAATAGCCGTCTTTTTTGCGCTTCTCCATCGAAGCCTCGGAGGTTTTATCGTCCATGCGTGTGGCGCCGCGTTCGCTGACATCAGCGGCCAAGGTTTCGATCACGATTTGTTCAGGCGTGGCTGCATCGCTTTCGACAGGGCATGTGCAGGTGATGTCGCCCACGGTGCGGAAACGCACGTCACGAATTTCCACTGTCTCGCCGTCTTTGGGGGGGGTGAGCTCGGTCACGGGCACCAACAGGCCGCGGCGGTCTACCACTTCGCGCTTGTGCGTGTAGTAGATCGAAGGCAGCGCGATTTTTTCGCGGGCGATGTATTGCCACACGTCCAGCTCGGTCCAGTTGGAGATGGGGAACACGCGAAAGTGCTCGCCGGGCTGCAACTTGTGGTTGAACAGGGTCCACAACTCAGGGCGCTGGGCCTTGGGTTGCCATTGGCCAAAGCTGTCGCGGTGGCTAAAGATGCGTTCTTTGGCACGGGCTTTTTCTTCGTCACGGCGGGCGCCGCCGATGAGGGCGTCAAAGCGGAATTCTTCGATGGCTTCGAGCAAGGTGACCGATTGGTGCACGTTGCGGCTTTCGCCGGGATGCGCCAAACGCACGGTGCCTTTTTTCATCGAGTCTTCCACGCTGCGCACGATCAGCTCAGCGCCGAGTTCTTTGGCGCGTGAGTCACGGAAGTCCGTCACTTCTTTGAAGTTGTGGCCCGTGTCGATCATCAACAGTGGGTAAGGAATGCGGCCAGCGCCAAAGGCTTTTTCCGCGCACTTGAGCATGACCAGCGAATCTTTGCCGCCCGAGAACAACAGGGTGGGGCGCTCAAAAGCAGCGGCGACTTCGCGCAAGATGAAGATGGTTTCTTCTTCCAGCGCATCGAGGTGGGTGTTGCTTAAGTGGTGCAACTCGTTTTGGGTGGTAGCGTTCATGACGTTTCTCTGTATCTAACTTTTATTTCTTCACGTGCAAGCCGCACTCTTTGGCGGCTTCGTCTTCCCACCACCATCGACCCGCGCGAAACTCTTCGCCTAGGCTGATCGCACGGGTGCATGGTGCGCAGCCCACACTGGGGAAAAACTGGTCGTGCAGCGGGTTGTAGTCCACGTTGTTCGTGGCGATGTAGTGCCACACATCGCCCCATGTCCACTTGGCCAAGGGGTTGAACTTGCTCAAATTCTTCGTAGCCACTTCGCTGTCGTCTTGCAAGGGCACATCGGCGCGGGCGGTGGATTGCTCTTGGCGCAAGCCGGTGATCCAAGCGCGTTGGCCTTGGAGGGCGCGTGCGAGCGGTTCCATTTTGCGAATGCCACAGCATTCTTTGCGCAGCGCAATGCTTTTGTACATCGCGTCTTGGCCTTGGTGGCGCACAAATTGGATGACCGATTCATGCACAGGGCGAATCACGTTGATCGTGGTGCGTGAGGTGGCTTCGGTGCGCTCCAGCAAAGCCAAAGTCTCGGTGTGCAGCGCACCAGTTTCGAGCACGAACACAGGAATGTCCAGCTTCAAGCTGTTGATGAGGTGTGTGATCACCACGTCTTCCGCGCCGAGGCTAGAAGCTTGCGTGACGGGCGAAAACTCAGCCGCTGCACGTTGCAGCAAGGCTTGTGTTTCGGCCAGTTTGGCGGCGAAGTCGTCGCTGGCGCGGGCGTTCAGCGTGGTGGCTTTGGAGGCACCGTTGGGGTTGAAAGAAGAGGTTTGGCTCATAAAAGTTTCAAGTGGCGACTCAGCGGTTGAGGGCGCTTCGTACGCTGCGGGCCTCAACGCTGGGTGCGTGAAATTTGAAAGAATGACCGTGCTTACGACGCGTCCGCAAAGAGGGGTGTGGCGTGTACCGCGTCGCCTTGGTAGAAGCGCGTGTACAAGCCGAGCAGCTTTTCACCGTGGGCGGCGTCTTGGTCGTCACGCAGCACCGCGCTCGAAAAACCGCTGCGCTGCATTTGCAGCAGCTGGTCAATCAGCACATCGCCATGGGCGCGAATGTCGCCCGTGAAGCCACGGCGGCGTAGCACAAAGGCTTGGCTGAAAGCACGGCCATCGGTGAACTTCGGGAAGTTCAGGTCGATGCGCTCCAAGCCTTCGAGGTCCAAGGTTTGCACGTCTACGTCGTTGGCCAAAGCGCGGGCGTTGGCACCTTCAGATGTGTGTTGGGTGATGATTTGCAAAGTCATATGTCTTTTCGATGGGGTTCAGGCTTAGGCCGCACGCGCGGTGGTGTTGCGGGCGGCGTTGGCGGCGGCTTTGAAGTCGTCGATGCCGACGCGGTTCAAGGTGCGGGCGAAGGTTTCGGCGCTTTCGCGTTTGTCGCGGTACACGTCCAAAATGGCTTCCACCACATCCACTACTTCGGCGGCGGCAAACGAAGGGCCCACCACTTTGCCGGCTTTGGAGGGGCCGCTCAAGAACGAACCGTCCGAGCCGCCGAGCGTCACTTGGTACCACTCTTGGCCGTCTTTATCGACACCCAAGATGCCAATGTGGCCACTGTGGTGGTGACCGCAGGAGTTGATGCAACCGCTGATGTGCAAGTCAATCTCGCCCAAGTCAAACAACTCGTCGAGGTCTTGGTAACGCTCGGTGATGGCGGCGGCGATGGGCAGCGAACGGGCGTTGGCCAAGGCGCAGTAATCACCGCCGGGGCAAGCAATCATGTCGGTCAGCAAATGCACGTTGGCGCGGGCAAAGCCAGCGGCTCGTGCCGCTTGGTACAGCTCAGCCAATTGGTCGATGCGTACCCAAGGCAGCACCAAGTTTTGGTCGTGGTTCACACGCACTTCGCCGGCGCTGAACTTGTCGGCCAAGTCAGCGGCGATGGCCAGTTGGTCAGCGGTCGCGTCGCCTGGGGCTTGGCCCAAACGCTTGAACGACAAGGTGACCACGCGCAGGCCTGGGTTTTGGTGGCTGGTCACGTTTTGTTGCAACCAACGTGTGAACTCTTTGTCCGCGCGGGCTTGGGCCAGCAAGGCTTGCTCGGCTTTTTCTTGGGCTTCATCCGACACCACGTCGACAGGGGGCGAGACGAAGCAGGCGGTCACGCGGTCGAGCTCGGTTTGTGGGATGGTGTGGTGGGCACCGCTTTCCAAAATGCGCTCGTATTCGGCTTCGACTTCGTCAAAGTAGCGTTGGCCTTCGGCCTTCACCAAAATCTTGATACGCGCTTTGTAGATGTTGTCGCGACGGCCCCAGCCGTTGTACACGCGCACCACGGCTTCGAGGTAGTTGATGATTTGGTTCCAAGGCAAGAACTCGCGAATCACGGTGCCGGTGATGGGCGTGCGGCCCATGCCGCCACCGACCAACACTTGGAAGCCCACTTCGCCGTCGTCGTTGCGCAAGACGCGTAAGCCCACGTCGTGCCATGCGATGGCGGCGCGGTCTTCGTTGGAGCCGGTGATGGCGATTTTGAATTTGCGGGGCAGGTAAGCGAACTCGGGGTGCAAGGTGCTCCACTGGCGCAGCACTTCAGCGTAGGGGCGTGGATCGACTTCTTCGTCCACCGCAATGCCGGCGCGCTCGTCGCTGGTGATGTTGCGAATGCAGTTGCCGCTGGTTTGAATGCCGTGCAGATTGACGCTGGCCAGCAGCTCCATCACGTCGGCGCTTTTGTCCAAGGGAATCCAGTTGAACTGCACGTTTTGACGGGTGGTGAAGTGGCCGTAGTTGACCGTGAGTTTGGGGGCGTCAATGCCGCCAATCTTGTCTTGCGTGCTTTGTGCGCGGGCCAGCAACTCAGCCGAAGGCGTGTCGTAGTCACGGGCGATTTGGGACAACACGCGCAACTGGGCGCTGTTGAGTTCGCCGTAAGGCACGGCCACGCGCAACATCGGCGCGTAGCGTTGCACGTACCAGCCGTTTTGCAAACGCAAGGGGCGGAATTCGTCGTCGGCCAATTTGCCTGCGAGGTTGCGGGTCAGTTGGTCGCGGTACTGCGCGGCGCGGGCTTGAATGAACTGCTGATCAAAGTCGGTGTATTGGTACATCTGAAACTCAGGCAAAAAAATTAAGCGAAAACCAGTTTGCTACCAGCCCAAGCCAGCAACACAGAAAGGATGGAACGAATCACCCGCTCGGGGGTTTTGTGCATCAGCCGCGAACCCACCCAAATGCCGGGCAAAGAGCCCGCCAACAAGAGCGACAACAACGACCAATCCACCGAGCCCAACGAGGCATGACCCAAACCGGCAACCAAAGTCAGTGGCACGGCGTAAGCAATGTCAGCGGCCACGATACGGGACAACGGCAATTGCGGGTAGAGGATCATAAGCACCGTCACGCCAATGGCCCCTGCGCCCACGGAGGTCAGGGTCACCAAGGTACCGATCACGGCGCCAAACAACACGGGCAGGGTCCAATGACGGGGTTGGGTGGCGGCGCTCAGGTTCTCTTCGGCCAGCACCACAGGGGTTTGTTTGCCGCGAATCACCTTGAACAGCATGGCGCTGGCGGTCAGCAACAGGGCCAGGCCGAGGGTGAAGGTCATCACTTTTTGCACGGCGGGGTCGGAGGGGCCGACGTTGTGCAACACCCACAGCGTCACGGCTGAGGCGGGCAGGCTGCCTGCGCACAAGGACATCACCACACGCCAAGGCACCAAGCGTTGGCGGGCAAAGCTGAAGGTGCCGCCGGCTTTGGTGAAAGCGGCGAACAACAAATCGGTGCCCACCGCCATGTAAGGCTTGATGCCAAAAAAGAAAATCAAAATCGGCGTCATCAGCGAGCCACCGCCCACGCCTGTTAAGCCAACAATGAGGCCGACAAAGAAGCCGGCAAAAACAAATCCAAAATCTTGCATGGCACGAACTGTAGGTGCTCTTTATGCCAAAACAAACGATTTTTTCGTTCTACATATATGCTTTTGGAGAATAAGGGACTCGGCAGGTTGGGTTACCGCGTCAGGGCAGGCCCGTAAATCATGGAAAATCACCCGCTATGACTGAACCTACCACCCGCCCAGAATTGCCCGACCGCCTGTCTGTTGACCCGCGCAGCCCCCACCACATCGCCGCCGTGTTTGAGCACGACATTGGCATCCGCTTCAATGACAAAGAGCGCTTTGACGTTGAGGAATACAGCATCAGCGAAGGCTGGGTCCGCGTGCCCGTGGCCAAAACCCGTGACCGCAAGGGCAACCCGCTGGTCATCAAGATCAAGGGCAAAGTGGAAGCGTTTTACAAGTAAACCGCCTGCCGCATGTTCAAAAGGGGCTGACACCCAACGGTGTCAGCCCCTTTTTTATCTTCATTTTTAATGATTAATTTTTAATCAACATATTTGTTATTTATAATTAATTTTTTAAATGAAATAAAAGATATGAAAAAATTAGCTTTGGGCTTGGTTGTCGTTTTGGCTGGC
This sequence comes from uncultured Limnohabitans sp., assembly GCA_963513725.1. GTDB lineage: Bacteria > Pseudomonadota > Gammaproteobacteria > Burkholderiales > Burkholderiaceae_C > Limnohabitans. Next base: position 195,162 of record CAUPRM010000001.1, read on the forward strand.
TGCGCGTCACCTACCGTTGTGCAAACGATCAAACCCGGTGATATGGGATTAACGTGCCCTCAATTGCAAAATGAATACTCTGATGCAGAGCGTTTCAAGAAAGAAGCTGACGCTGAAAAGGGTGTGACAGGTGGCAACGTGGCTCGTCTGCTTTTTTGGCCAGCCATTGTTGGCACGCACATGAACGCAAATGAAGCGATTTCAGCGGCTGAAAACCGCAAAGTTCATCTGACAAACATGATGATGCAACAGAAGTGTGAATTGCCACGTTAATTCACCAACGAGTTTCTGGTTGAGCAAATCCCTCACTACGTGACGTAGTGAGGGATTTTTTTTGGGTCTAGTGCTCAATACTGCTTGTAAGGCAAAAACTTCCCCGACAACACCACATTCACGCGGTCGCCTTTGGGGTCGGGTTGACGCTCAATGTCCATCGAGAAGTCGATGGCGCTCATGATGCCGTCGCCGAACTCTTCGTGGATCAACTCTTTGATGGTGGTGCCGTACACGCTGACGATTTCGTACCAGCGGTAGATCAAGGGGTCGGTGGGCACGGGCGTGGGCAGCGAGCCTTTGTAGGGCACGACTTGCAGCCACTTTTGTTCTTCGGCGTTGAGGCCAAAGATCTTGCCAATCACTTTGGCTTGTTTGGCGTCTAGGGTCATTTGGCCCAAGCAGGCGGCGGTGGTCCATTCTTTGGAGAGGCCCACTTTGTTGGCCACGTCCTCCCACTTGATGCCTTTGGACACTTTGGTGCCAATGATTTTTTCGGTCACGTCGTTGCGGTTCATGGGGGTCGTCCTTGTGGTTAGCGGTGTTTCAAACCATTTAGCAAGGGCTGGGCCATGCACAGGGTGCGACGGTGGTGGGTTTTTGCCTCAGTTTGGTGCGCAGGCTTGGGCAGGCGTGTCTTAGGCGGCCACAAGTTGGGCCAAGGTGTGCGTGATCTGCACAAACAAAGGGCGTTGCACGGGCGAAGCCTGCATGCAGGCGGTTTGCAGGGCTTGCAAGCTTTGCTGTTGCCGTGCGTGTGCCGAGTGTGTGTTTGGATGGGCCAAGTCGGTGCGGGCCAGTAACTCTTCCAGCAAACAGCCAAACGCACGCACTTCCAGCCGCTGCAGGGCTTGGGCCATCTCGTGTTGATTCGGGTCTAAGAATGCGGCCGCACCAAAGTCGCCCAACAACGCGTGCCCATCGGGGGTGCACAAGATGTTGTGGGCGTACAGATCGCCGTGGTGAAGGGCGCGTTCGTGCAAATGCTGCGCGGCAGAGGCGATGCTGAGTGCCAGTCGCAGCAGCGCGTCCCAAGTGAAGCGCGTGTCTGGCGCGTACACGTCGCGTGTGCACGAGGCCAAGCTGGGCGGGCCTGCCAAGTTTTGGAAATGAGGCACCACCAAAGGCATGGCCAAGGCTTGTTTGCCGTCAGGATGGCCTGTCACGGGCGCATGCACCGCCACGAGGTGGGCGTGTGCTCCCGCGTGCAAGCTGGCCGCCATCTCGCTCAAGGGCAAGCCGTCGCTGGTGAGGTCACCTTTGAACACTTTGACGGCGATGGGTGTGACGGCTAGGCGCCAGTTCGCACGGTAAATCAGGCCCGATGCGCCTTCGCCCAGCAAGGCTTGAACCTCTAAGTCGGCCCAGTCGATGGCATGGCTGGCTGCATGGGCCAGCGCTGCCGCTTCGAGAGGGGCGCAAAACGGGTTGCCCGCAAACGCCAGCCAGCTCAGGCGCGGCAGGTCCAGCAGCCATTCGGGCAGCGCGGTGAATTGGTTGGCCGAGATGCGCAGCAATTCCAGCTTGTGCAAGCCCGTCATGGATTGGGGGAGCGTGCGCAAGCGGTTACCGGCCAGCATGAGTTTTTGCAGCGCGGTGCAGTGGCCTAGTTCGGTGGGGAGTGTGTCAATTTGGTTGTCCGTCAAGATCAGCCAGCGCAGGCGTGGCGGCAGCGCTTGTGCTGAAACGTGGCGAATGCGGTTGGCTTTGAAGCCCACCATGGTGAGCTGCGTGCATTGGCCCAGCACCTCGGGCAATTCGGTGAACGGGTTGTCTGAACAGAAGATCACTTGCAACTTGTGCAAGCGTGGCAAGTCGTCGGGCAGGGCCGTGAGTTGGTTGCCTGACAAATCCAAAATTTCAAGCGTGTCGGCCAGCTCAAAAATCTCACGCGGGAACGTGGTCAAACCCTCGCGCAATTGCAGACGCGTGATGCCTTGAAGTTCTCCGGCGCGGAGTTGCGTGAGGGTGTGCACGGTCAAAGCGGCAGGGTTTTGATGGCGAGGCCGATCAAGGCGCACACGCCAATCACCTGCATCACGCTGCGTTTGTATTTGAAAAGAGCCACGGCTGCGCCCACGGCGATCAAGGCGGAGCGCCAGTCAAACCCCATGCACAGCGGGTCTTGCCAGTTGCAACTGCTGAGCGCTTGGGCTTGTGCGCTGCCAAAGCCTTGGGGCCACAACAAGTGGTAGCCAAAGAACAGCGCCAAGTTCAGCACCACGCCCACCACGGCAGCCGTGATGGCGGTGAGGGGCGCGGTGAATTTGAGGTTGCGGTGCGTGCTCTCGACCAGCGGGCCGCCCGCCATGATGAAGATGAAGGAGGGCAAAAAGGTGAACCACGTCACCAAGCACGCCGCCAAAGCGCCTGCCGCAAACAGGTGGTCCGGCCCCAGCAGCGCTTTCAGGTAAGCACCCACAAACGCCACAAAGGCCACCACCATGATCAGCGGGCCGGGCGTGGTTTCGCCCAAGGCCAAGCCGTCCATCATGTGCGTGGGCGTGACCCAACCAAAGCGGTCTACCGCGCCTTGGTACACATAGGGCAACACGGCGTAGGCGCCACCAAAGGTCAGCAAGGCCGCTTTGGTGAAAAACCAGCCCATTTGGGTGAAGGTGTGGTCCCAGCCAAACACGGCGCACAACACGCCCATGGGCACGCTCCACAACACGGCACCCGCCACCAGCACTTGCATCAAGCCTGACCAGCTGAAATGGGCGTGGTCGGGCGTCGGCGTGTGGTCGTCAATCAACGCGGCGCCGTACGATGCGTGGCTCGCCCCGTGGCCGCCGCCCACTTGAAACGTTTGGGGTGACAGCCGTCCGCCCACATAACCCACCAACGCGGCACCACCCACGATCAACGGGAACGGCACGTTGAGCGCAAAGATCGCCACAAACGATGCGGCTGCGATGGCCCACAGCACCTGATTTTTCAAAGCCTTAGAGCCAATGCGATGCGCCGCCTGCACCACGATGGCCGTCACCGCAGGCTTGATGCCGTAGAACAAACCAGCCACCACGCTCACCTCGCCAAATGCGATGTACACCCAAGACAGCGCGATCAAGATGAACAGCGAGGGCAACACAAACAAGGCACCCGCCACCACGCCGCCCCAGCGTTTGTGCATGAGCCAGCCGATGTAGGTCACCAGTTGCTGCGCCTCGGGGCCTGGCAACACCATGCAGTAGTTCAGCGCGTGCAGAAAGCGGCGCTCAGAAATCCAGCGACGTTCCTCCACCAACTCTTGGTGCAAAACAGCAATTTGCCCTGCAGGCCCGCCAAAGCTGATGAAGCCGAGCTTGAGCCAAAACCAAAAGGCTTGGGCCAAGCTCACGGGGGCTGGCGCGGTGTGTGGCGAGTTCTCGGGGTGTGCGGAATCGGTCATGTCAGAAGTATCGCGCGGGGAGGGCGTGAATGTGCGTGAAGCGGGTTAGGGCTTGTTCGTGAAACGTGCGGCGTCTAGGGCCTTGGCTAATTTGGCTTCCACCGGCAGCGGCTCTCCCTGCCAGCGGGCGGCCAAGATCTCGCCACACAACAGGGCCAAAGTCAGGCCGCGCGAGCCCATGGCCGCGTTGATCCACAAACCCTCTGGCGCGTGTGGCACGGCGCCCACGACTGGAAAACGGTCGGGCGTGCCACAGCGAATGCCAGCCCAACCACGCACGCTGGCGCGGGTGTCCAGCTGTGTGTTGAGCGCCGCAGACGTGGCGTGCATAGACTCGCCTTGTGCCGTGTTGGGCACGCCAAAAAGTGGCGCCAGCACTTGCGCCGTGTCGGGCAACAAGGCGGCGAGGCGGCTGTGGTTGTCTTGGTGGTCGGCGTCTAACACCTCGGGCTGGTCGTTGAGTCGGTCGAAGGTCGAGCCCACAAACCACGCGGGCCCTGCTTCGGTGGGCACGCTGTGCACAAAAGCGCCATTGCCGTTCACGGGCGTGGCGGGCATGGGCGCATCGGCAATATCGGCCATCAAGCCCCACGAGATTTGACCGCGCAAGGGGTTGATGCGCGGGCTGCTGCCATCCGTGGTGGCTGTGGCGACCAAGGCGGCAGAGCCGGGGCCAGCGGCGATCACCACGCGGCTTGATTCAGCCAATACGGTGTGGCCTTGCAGCACTTGCCACGTTGCAGAATTTGGCGTTTCGTCGCCTGTCGCAATGCTTTGTGGATGGCGGTCGACGTACTTCAAGGCATCCGGTTTGGTGTGGCCTTGCCAGCGGATGTTCGGGTGGTCGAGCAGGGCGCGCACCAGTGGGGCGGGCTTGAGCCAAGCGCCTTTGGCGTGCCAATAGGCGTCGTCTGGGGCGGGAGGTGGTGCTTTGTGGGTCCAGTCTTGGGCCCATTCGACGTGTTCGTTCAGCCAACTCAAAGGCACGCCACCGCGCCGTGTTTTGCCGGGCAAGCGACGCTCCAGCACACCGGTGGGCGCCCAGTCGGTGCCTTCGGTGAGCCACGTTTGCAAGGTGTGGCGCATCAAGCGCACGCCTGCACGGGTGAGGCGCGAGACCGCGCTGTCGTCGTGCGAGGTGTGCGGTGCGATCACGCCCACGGGCAAGCCCGAAGCGCCTGCGGCAGGCGCGCTGCCAGCATCTAAAACGGTGACTTGCCAGCCCCGTTCGGCCAAGGCCCGTGCCGTGCCCGCGCCAGAAATGCCTGAGCCAATGACGGTGACCGTGCGTGCGCCGTGAGGCCCTAAGTGGCTGGGGGGCACGCAAGGCCCCGTGGGGTGCTGGCGCAGCAGTTCGGCAAACTCTGGCGAATCGCCAATGCACAAAGTGAGCGTGACGTGGCCTTGCGCCAAGCGCAGCCGGTGCATGCCGGGCAGCAGGCCCCAGCATTGCTCGGCCACTTGGTGGGCGAAGTCAGCGGGGAGGCTAGAAACGTCGCGGCACGCGGCGTGTACAGATTCAGCGTTGTGGCTGAGCGCCAAGACGTGCAAATGCGTGGGCCGCTGTGGGTCCAGCGTCCAAGCGTGCCAAATGGCTAAAAAAGCGGGGAGGTCGAGGCTAGCTTGCGCCACGCACCAGCTGGCGTGGCCTTGCCAAGCGTGTGGCTGCGATGGCGTCACGCCCAATCAGGGGCTGGGGGGAACGTAGCCTTGTACGGCGTCAGCGCCGTCGCCGAAGAAATGGTTTTCCATTTGGCGCTTGAGGTAGTCGCGGGCGCGTTGGTCGGCCAAGTTGAGGCGGTTTTCGTTGACCAACATGGTTTGCTGCTTCATCCATTCAGCCCACGCTTGTTTGCTGACCGATTGCCACAGGCGTTTGCCCAACTCGCCGGGATAGGGCGGAAAGTCGAGGCCTTCAGCTTCGGTGCCGAGTTTGATGCATTGAACAGTGCGTGCCATGGTGATTTTTCTTTGAAATAAACGTTGCGATTGGGGACGGACTGTAGCAATTTTTCAGTGCCCGTTAGACGGGCAGGGGCTCACAGCACGTTGAAATGGTGGGTGCCGTCACGGCCCAGTTGTTCGACCAAGCCGAACTCCCAGTCCAAATAGCCTTGCATGGCCGCCAAGGGGTTGTCGGTGCCCTCATACGGGCGGCGGTAGCGGTCAATGCGTTCTGCGCCGAGCTGGTGTTCGCCGGTTTGCAGCTTGTTGCCTGCGTAGCCCCACGCTTGGTTGCCGCCTTGCAGCAGCAACACGTCCACGCTGGGTTTGACCAAAGCCTTGAGTTCGGCCACCGCATAACGGCACAAGCTGCCATCGGTACAGGTCAACACGTAGCGGTTGCCTTTGTAGGCGCGCTTCAAGCTTTCAGCCAGTTCCGAGCGCAAGGCCCACCAGGCACTGTGGATGTGACCTTTGACAAACTGCGCGCTGGTACTGAAGTCCAGCACCACGGTGTGGCTGTTGCGGTCGGCCAGCCATTCTTTGAGTTGCTCAGGGGTAACGTAAGGGGCTGTTTCCAAAGGCTCGGGTCGTGTGGTTTTGAGCATGCGTTGGTTGAAGTCTTCAGGCGCGGCACCTTGCAGCACGGCCACTTCCCAGCCCATTTGAGCCAACCACGAGGCCGACATGTTGGCGCGCACGCCGTCGGTGTCGCACAACACCAAACGTGCGCCGCGCACGGCAGCTTGGTGGTCGGTTTCTTGCACCAATTGGCCGCCCGGGGCGCTGCGGGCACCGGCGATGTGACCTGCTGAGAACTCTTCGGGCGTGCGCACGTCAAAGAAATAGGTGGTGCGCGTGTGGTCGGCCAGCCAAGTGCGCAGCTTGTCCATGCGCACGCGTTTGACACCCGCACGAATGGCGACCGATTGGGCGATGGCGGCTGCCTTTTGGCGGTTTTCTTCACTCACTTCGGGAAAGCGTTGGTTGGCGCCTTGCACCAGTTCTTGGCCTGCCAGCGTCCAGCCGATGGTGCCGTTGCGCAAGGCGGTGACGGGGTTGGGAATGCCCGCATTGATGAGCGACTGCGTGCCAATGATGCTGCGGGTACGGCCCGCGCAGTTCACCACAATGCGCGTGGCTGGATTGGGGGCCAGTGTGCGTGCACGCAACACCAACTCGGCGCCGGGCACGCTGATGCCCGTTGGAATGCTCATGGTTTGGTACTCGTCAAAACGACGCGCATCCATCACCACCAAATCGGCGTTGGCTTCGATCAGCGCTTTGACTTGCTGCGCCGACAGCGAAGGCGTGTGGCGTTTGGACTCGACCAACTCGCCAAATGATTTGCTGGGCACGTTGACGTCGCGGAACAGTTCACCGCCTGCGTTGTGCCAACCTTGCAAGCCACCGGCCAGCAGCGTGACGTGCGTGTAACCCAAGCGGCGCAGCATGCGGGCGGCAGGCAAGGCCAAGTCGTCGCCCGCAGGCGAGATGCCGTACACCACGATGGGCGTGTTGCGCCTTGGAATGCGGGCCCATGCTTCCAGCTCAATGCGACCCAAGGGCATGTTGGCGGCAAACAGCGGGTGGGCTTGCGCGAAAGGGTCTTCTTCGCGCACGTCCAGAATGGCAATTTCTTCGCGGTTCAGCAGCGTTTGGCGAATGTCGGCAAAGGTGCGTTCTGAGAACTCGGCTGCCACAGTCTGTGCTTGTGCAACTTCGCTGAGTGTGGCGTTGCTGTAGCCCGAGATGAAGCTCTTTTCAGTGCCATCTTCCAAAAACACATGGCGGCTGACTTTGCCGATGTTGGCGCCATACACATGGATGCTGATGGAGGGCTGATCGGCCAAGGCGTTCCAAACGCGGTGCACGTCACCGATGGTCGGCGACACGGCTTCAACCTGTCCCGCTTCAATGCGCGTTTGCGGGCCGCTGGCCACCCATTGGCCTTGCTCGTTTTTGGCAAAAGCTTGTGCCAATTCGGCGCCGCGCAACACGCCGACCAAGCCCCACACCGTGTGGTCATGGATGGGGGTGGATTGGCCGGGGCCCCACACAAAACTCACCACCGAAAAGCGGTCTTCTGGATCGGCATAGAGCAAGTACTGTTGGTAACGCTCGGGGTTGGGCTGGGCGTAGGCGTCGGGCAGCCAATCGTCTTTTTTGAGCAAATCTTCGAGCAGCGCTTGGCCGTGCTTCAAGCGCGTGGCTTCGTCTGTGTGCATCGCGAGCAGCGCATGCAACTGCGTGACGAAGTACTGCAAATCGGGTATTTGTGCGAGAGAGGGCAAGCTGAGCGTCATGGGGTAATTGTTTCACAGCGACAATGTGCAACTTGTCATTGAGGAGTTGCAAATGACCTTAGAACTTTTGAATCAACCGCGTCGCGTTTGGTGGTTTATTTTTGCCAGCTGCGTGGGCTTGCTGTCGTTCGGCTTGTACCTGCAACACGTCGTGGGCTTGGAGCCTTGCCCCATGTGCATCGTGCAGCGCTACGCCATGGTGTTGGTGGCTTTGCTGGCGCTGGTGGGGGCTTGTCTGTCAGGACGCAAGACCAGTTTGATCATTGGCAGCTGGCTGGTGCTGCTGTCGGTGGGCGGCGCTTATGTGGCCGCACGTCAAAGCTGGTTGCAGTGGTACCCGCCCGAGGTGGTGTCGTGTGGCCGCGACTTCTACGGCATGATCGAAACCTTCCCCCTCAAACGCGCCATTCCGATGATTTTCAAAGGTGGCGGCGACTGCGCCAAGGTGGACTGGACGTTCTTGGGCGGCTCGATTGCCAACTGGTCGTTTGTGGCGTTCACCGGCATGGCCTTGCTGGCGCTGCTGACCACTTGGCGGGCCTTGCGTGCTGAGCCAGATTTGGGCGACGATGGCTTGTCAGACGCCAGTGCAGACACAGACGCTGACAGCCAAAAAGACGAGGTGCCGTTTATAGGTGCTTGACCAGCACCAAGCTCTTGCGGTCCCAGTTGTACTTGCGCTTGCGCGCTTCGGGCAACCACTCGGGATCGACCTGCACAAAACCGCGCTTCAAGAACCAATGCTTGGTGCGCGTGGTCAGCACAAACAAACTCTTGAGGCCCTTGTTGCGTGCGCGTTGCTCCATGCGCTTCAAGATCTTCTCGCCATCGCCTTGGCCCTGCGACTGCGGTGACACGGTGAGTGCCGCCATCTCGGCCGTTTTGGCTTCGGGGTAAGGGTAGAGCGCCGCGCAGGCGAAGATCACGCCGTCATGCTCGATGACGGTGTATTGGCCCACATCGCGCTCAATCTCGTTGCGGTCGCGCTTGACCAAGGTGCCGTCTTTTTCAAACGGCTCAATCAATTGCAAGATGCCGCCCACGTCTTCGTGCGTGGCTTCGCGCAGTTCTTCGAGCTTTTCGTCCACCACCATGGTGCCGATGCCGTCATGCATGTACACCTCCAACAGCAGCGCGCCATCCACCGCAAACGGCAAGATGTGGCTACGTTCCACGCCGGTTTCGCAGGCTTTCACGCAATGCTGCAGGTAGAAGGCAATGTCGGAGGGGTTGGAGGTGGCGGGCAGGGTGGCCAGCAGTTTTTTTGCGGCGTCCAAAGGCAACTCGGTGTCGATGGGGTTGTCTTCGCCTTCGGGGTCCGATGGGTGAATGCGAATGCCGGGCGTTTCGGTCACAAAAATCAGCTTGTCGGCTTGCAAGGCGGTGGCGACCGAGGTGGCCACTTCTTCCATGGTCAAGTTGAACGCTTCGCCGGTGGGTGAGAAACCAAACGGCGAGAGCAACACCATCGAGCCTGCGCTGAGTGTTTGGGCAATGCCCCCCACATCCACCTTGCGCACCAAGCCCGAGTGCTGAAAATCTACGCCGTCCAAGATGCCCACGGGGCGGGCGGTGATGAAGTTGCCCGAAATCACCCGCACCGTGGCGCCCGCCATGGGCGTGTTGGGCAGGGCTTGGCTGAACGCGGCTTCAATTTCGTAGCGCAGTTGGCCTGCGGCTTCTTGCGCGCAGTCGAGGGCCACGCTGTCGGTGATGCGCATGCCGTGCGAGTACTGCGGCACATGGCCCTTGGCGGCCAGTTGTTCGTTCACCTGGGGGCGAAAGCCGTGTACCAACACAATGCGCACGCCCATGCTTTGGATGAGCGCCAAATCTTGCGCCAAATTGGGCAGCTTGCCCGCGGCAATCGCTTCGCCGGCAATGCCCACCACAAACGTCTTGCCACGGTGCATGTGGATGTAGGGTGCCACCGAGCGAAACCAAGGCACAAACGTGAAATCAAAAACAGCGGACATGGCGTGTGGGGGTAAAGAGAGTGCCAGCTGAGTCGGGCTGGGATAATTGCGGATTGTCACCCAAGTTATCGCCTGTTTTGTCCAACCCCTTAACTCCGAACGCATTGCCGAATTCACCTTTGAATTCCTCGCCGAATTCGCTGCCGCTTCACGCCACCCCGTCTTTGTCGCCTGCGGCTGAGCCCGCTCGCGTGGCCAAGCCGCTGAAGATTGAGTTTCCTGAGGGCCTGCCTGTCTCGGCGCGGCGTGACGAAATCATGGCCGCCATGCAGGCGCACCAAGTCATCATCGTCTGTGGTGAAACGGGGTCGGGCAAGACCACGCAGCTGCCCAAGATGGCGCTGATGCTGGGCAGAGGGCAGGGCCGCGAGTTGGGCGCCCACCCCAAACCAGGCCAACGCAAACAAATCATTGGCCACACCCAGCCGCGCCGCATTGCCGCCAGCTCGGTGGCCAAGCGCATTGCCGAAGAGCTCAACACCCCCTTGGGCGATGTGGTGGGTTTCAAGGTGCGCTTTCAAGACCGGCTGAGCAAAGACGCCTCGGTCAAGTTGATGACCGACGGTATTTTGTTGGCCGAGACGCAAAACGACCCGCTGCTCAAGGCCTACGACACCATCATCATCGACGAGGCCCACGAGCGCAGCCTGAACATTGACTTTCTGTTGGGCTATTTGCGCGAAATTTTGCCGCGCAGGCCTGATCTGAAAATCATCGTCACCTCGGCCACGATTGATGCGGACCGGTTTGCCCAACACTTTGCCTCGGCCAAAGGCCCAGCCCCAGTGTTGATGGTCTCGGGCCGCACCTTCCCCGTGGAAATGCGTTACCGCCCGTTTGAAGAAAGCCGTGACTACGACCTGAACAACGCCATCGCCGACGGCGTGGACGAGCTGTGGAGCAACCCGTCGCAGCAAGGCGACATCTTGGTGTTCTTACCCGGTGAGCGCGAGATTCGCGAAGCGGCCGACCACCTGCGCGCGCACCTGAGCCACTCGCCCGTGATGCGCAGCGCCGAGGTGCTGCCGCTGTTCGCCCGACTGTCCAGCGCCGAGCAAGACCGTGTGTTTGACACCCGTGGCGGGCGCCGCATTGTGTTGGCCACCAACGTGGCCGAAACCTCGCTGACGGTGCCCGGCATTCGCTACGTGATTGATGCGGGCAACGCCCGCGTCAAGCGCTACAGCTGGCGCAGCAAGGTGGAGCAGTTGATGGTGGAGCCCATCAGTCAAGCCGCAGCCAACCAACGCGCAGGCCGTTGCGGCCGTGTGGCCAACGGCATTTGCATTCGCTTGTATGACGAGGTGGATTTCAACGGCCGCTCGCGCTTCACCGACCCCGAAATTTTGCGTTCATCGCTGGCCGGCGTGATCTTGCGCATGAAGGCGCTGCACTTGGGCAACGTGGAGCAGTTCCCGTTCTTGGAGGCCCCACGCCCCAAAGCCATTGCCGACGGCTACCAACTCTTGAGCGAACTCGGTGCGGTCGATGACGACAACGAACTCACGCCCATGGGCCGCGAGTTGTCCAAACTGCCTCTCGACCCCCGCGTGGGCCGCATGATTTTGGAAGCGCGTGATCGCAACGCCCTAGACGAAGTGTTGGTCATCGCCTCGGCCTTGAGCGTGCAAGACGTGCGCGACCGCCCGATGGAAGCGCAAGCCGCAGCCGACCAAGCCCACGCCAAGTTTGACGACGACCGCAGCGAATTCAGCGGCTACCTCAACCTGTGGAAATGGCTAGAAAACTCACGCGGTGGCAAAAATAACGAGCACAAGCTGAGCAACCGCCAATACGAAGCGCTGCTGCGCCAAAACTTCATCAACGTGCGCCGCGTGCGCGAGTGGCGCGACACCCACACCCAGCTGCTGACCGTGGTGACGGAGCACAAATGGCGCTTGAACACCTTGCCCGCCAGCTACGAGCAATTGCATTTGTCCATGCTGGCAGGCCTGCTGGGCAACGTGGGCTGCAAGCTCGAACCCGCCGCGGGGCAAACCAGCAGCAACGAATATCTGGGCGCACGCAGCATCAAGTTTTACCCGCACCCCGGCGCGCATTTGCGCAAGAAGCCTGGGCGCTGGGTGGTGGTGGCCGAGTTGGTCGAGACCACGCGCTTGTTTGGCCGTGGCCTCGCTGCCATTGAGCCGCAGTGGTTGGAGCAAGTGGGCAGCCATTTGCTGAAAAAACAATTGCTCGACCCGCATTGGGAAAAGAAAGCGGGCGAAGTCAAAGCCTTAGAACGCGCCACTTTGTACGGCTTGGTGGTCTACAACGGCCGCCGCGTCAGCTACAGCAAAGTGGACTTGGCGGGTGCCCGCGAAATCTTCATTCGCGAAGCCTTGGTGGCGGGCGAGCTCGACACCAAGCTGCCGTTCTTGGCTGCCAACCAAAAGCTCATTGCGCAAGTGGAAGAGCTGGAACACAAGTCGCGCCGCCAAGACGTGTTGGTGGATGACGCGCTGATTTACGCCTTTTACGACCAGCAGTTGCCCGCCGAGGTCTGCGGCTTGGTGACGCTGGAAACTTGGTACCGCGACGAGGTGAAACGCCAGCCCAAACTGCTGCACCTCACCCGCGAAGAGCTGATGCGCCACCAAGCCGCCGGCATCACCACGCAAGCGTTCCCGAAGACGCTGCGCCTAGGCGGTGTGGACTGCGCCGCTGACTATTTGCATGAACCCGGCGACGCCAAAGATGGCCTGACCGTGACCGTGCCGTTGTTTGTGCTGAACCAAGTGAGCGAAGAACGCGCCGAGTGGCTGGTGCCGGGCATGCTGAACCAAAAAATTCATGCCTTGCTCAAAACCTTGCACCAACGGCCCCGTTCGCGTTTGGTGCCTTTGCCTGACAGCGCCGCCCGCTTGACTGAGGCTTTGTCGACAGACGTGGCGTTTGGCGCTGGCCCGTTGGTGGACGCCTTGCTCAAGCTGGTGCGCGACGCCACCCAAGTGGACGTCAAGCGCGCCGACTTCAAACTCGACATGCTGGCCCCGCACCTGTTCATGAACTTTCGGGTGGTGGACGAACACGGGCGCCAGTTGGGCCACGGCCGCAACTTGGGCGCGTTGAAAGCCGAGTTGGGCAGCCAAGCCCGTGGCGCGTTTCAAGCGCTGGCAGCGCTCAAAGGCGTGGGCACGTTGTCGCCAACCGCTGATGCAACGGCTGCAAGCCAAGGTGGGCCGCAGGCTTCGGGCGCGCAGGGGCAGGGCGCTGCTGCGTCTGTGCGTGGAACGACTCACGCCTCGCGGGGCGGTGCCAATGCCCCGCGTGATGCGGTTGGCGCGGGCGGTACCCGTGCATCAGGCGCTGGCCAAAAAGGTGCGCCTGCCGAGCAGCGTTACACCACCTGGAGCTTTGGCGAACTGCCTGAGTTGATGGAAATCACCAAAGGCAACCAAACCCTCATTGGCTTTCCGGCCTTGGTGGATGTGGGCGACGCCGTGTGCATCGAGGTGTTTGACGAGCCTGAGGTTGCGGCCACCAAACACCGCGCGGGTTTGCGCCGCTTGTTTGCCATGCAGATCAAAGACGCGCTCAAGTACTTAGAGAAAAATTTGCCCGACCTGCAAAAAATGTCGGTCGCCTACATGTTGGTCGGCAAATCGCCTGATGGCTCGGGCGGTGGCACGGCCGAAGAACTGAAACAGCAAATCTTGGACGTGGCCTTGGACCGTGCGTTCTTGCTCGATCCCTTACCCGCCAACGAAGCCGATTTCAAACGCCGCCTCGACGAAGGCCGTGGCCGACTCACCCTCATTGCCAACGAAGTCGCCCGCTTGGCCGCCACCGTGCTGACCGAGTTTGCCGCTGCCAACCGCAAAGTCAAAGACACCAAAACCAGCCCCGACAGCGTGGCCGACGCTGCCCAGCAACTGCAACGCTTGGTGGGCAAACGCTTCATCACCGACACCCCATTCACCCAACTGCAGCACTTCGCCCGCTACCTCAAAGCCGTGGTGCTGCGCCTCGACAAACTGCGCGCCGACCCCGCCCGCGACGCCGCCAAACTGGCCGAACTCAAACCGCTGGAGCAAAAGTATTGGCGCTTGGTGGCCGAGCGCAAAGGCGTGACCGATGCGCGCATGCAAGAGTTCAGGTGGCTACTGGAAGAGCTGCGCGTGAGCTTCTTCGCGCAAGAGCTGCGCACACCCCAGCCGGTGAGTGTGAAGCGGCTGGATAAGGCTTGGGGGCAGTTGAGTTATTGAGTATGAAATGATATATTGCCAGCAATATGAATTTTGTTCTTGACACCAATATTCTTGTTGCTGCTGTGCGTAGTCCGACAGGTGCGTCGTCTGAAATTTTGCGTCGTGTTCTAAAGAGACAAGTTTGCGCTCTCTGTAGCGTGCCTTTGTTTTTGGAATACGAAGCTGTGTTGTTGAGGTCTGAGCATTTAGCTGCTGCAGGTGCTCAAGCGCGCGACGTGGTGAATTTGCTCGATGTGCTTGCTGGCGTCTTGACGCGCGTGGAGATTCAGTTTTTGTGGCGTCCACAGTTGCGAGACCCCAACGATGATTTGGTGTTGGAGTTGGCTGTGAATGGTCAAGGATTAGGGGATGCGGTGTCCATCATCACGTCGAATCAAAAAGATTTTTGTCCACAAGCCGATAAATTTGGAGTTGCTGTCGTAACCCCAAGGCAGTTTTTTCAAGGAGTTTGATATGGGAACTCAAAGCAATTACGCGCTGCGTTTACCTCTTTCGCTCAAAGCGGGGGCAGAGCAGGTGGCTCGCGAAGATGGCACCACATTGAACCAGTTCATTGTCAGTGCCGTGGCCGAAAAACTAGCAGCTATGAAAACAGCTGACTACTTTGCTCAACGTGCGCAGCGCGGTGACATGACTGCCGCCTTGGCTTTTTTGAGCCGCAAGAGCGGGCAGCCACCGGAAGATCAGGACGTTTTGCCTTCGTAAGTCCTGCGCGTGAGCTTCTTCGCGCAAGAGCTGCGCATGCCCCAGCCGTAAATGCCTTGGCCGTTGGTGGCGTATGCAATTCAATTGGGCGGGTCAGGATGAAAAACGGCGTTTCAGGGGGTCGTTTGCGCGTGAGGGTTGCTTTGTTCTGCTCGCTTAGCAAGCCGTACAAGCCGCCATCGCCTTCGCGTTTTGTTTCTGTGTTTCTTCCACCAAAAAATCAAGAAATACCCGCGTGCGTTGGGGGATGAACTTGCGGCTGGGCAGTGCCGCGTACATGACCAATCGTCCCGTGATCCAAGGTGCCAACACACGCACCAACTCGCCTCGGTTCAGGTAGGGCGCCACGATGTCCATGGCCACCGAGGTGATGCCAGTGCCATCCAGCGTGGCGCGCAGCAGGCTGTCGGTGTGGTTGGCTAGCAGCACAGGTTGCATCTCGATTTCTAGGGGCTGGGTGGGGTTTTCAGGGCACCACATTCGCCACAGTCGGGGTCTGGTGTTGGGCATTTTGTGGGCCAAGCAATCGTGCTGAACCAGATCTTCGGGGCGCTGCGGTCTTCCTCTGCGTTGGAGGTAAGTGGGGGACGCTACCAAGATGCCTTCGGACTCAATCACTTTGCGGGCCACCACGTCGCCGTCAAAGCTGTCGTCGGTGCCCAGCAGGGTGATGTCGAAGTCTTCGATGGGTGGCTCATGCAGTGACGCGACTTCCAAGTCGATCAAAATTTTGGGATGACGTTTGCGAAATTCCGCCAACAACGGCGCGATGACATAGCTGGCCAGTACCGGCGGCGCGTGCAGGCGCAACAGCCCCGCCAGTTCGGTGGTTTGCGAATGGGCAACGGCATCGGCCTCATCAATGTCTTGCAAGATGTTGCGCACGCGGCTGAGGTACTGCTGGCCTGCGTCGGTGAGCGACAGGCGGCGGGTGGAGCGTTGCAGCAAGCGCGTGCCCAAGTGCTCTTCGAGGTCCGCGACCAAGCGTGTGACCACGGGTGGCGACATGTCCAGCGCCCGCGCTGCGGCCGCAAAACCACCTTCATTGACGACGCGCTCAAACACGCGCATGGAGAGCAAACGGTCCATCAAAAAGCTCCAGTTCAGAATTTCAAGTGCTTGATTGTTTCTGATTTAGAAATGTAGATGTGTTTATTTTGCTATTTTTCTATTGAATTAGAAATTTTAAAGTTCACCCATCGATGCAGCGCTTTGAACAGAAGCCTCACCGACTGGGCCAAGAAGCCAAGTCATCCCGACCGGCAGGCCATTTCTTCAACATCAAGGAAACCTGATCATGAACCGCTCTTACTTCTCCGCCATCACCCTCGCCGTTGCTGCACTCGCTGCGGGCCAAGCCATCGCCGCTGATGCTTACACACCCAAAACCCGCGAGCAAGTGAAAGCCGAATTGGCCGAAGCCATCCGCACGGGTGACATCGTGGTGAACAGCGAAACGGGGCAAAAAGCCAATGAAGCGAACCCTGGCTTGTACCCTGCCAAACCCGTGGTTCAAGGCTACACCCGTGCCCAAGTGAAGGCTGAACTGGCTGAGGCCATCCGCACGGGCGACATCGTGGTGAACAGCGAAACCGGTCAAAAAGCCAACGAAGTGAACCCTGGCTTGTACCCTGCCAAACCCGTGGTTCAAGGCTATACCCGCGCCCAAGTGAAGGCTGAACTGGCTGAAGCCATCCGCACAGGCGACATCATGGCGGACGGAGAAACGGGCAAGAAGCTCAATGAGATCTACCCACAGCGTTACAACCGCGTTAACTGAGGCGCTTTGTAAACCAATACTTTCAGCGAGCGTTCGTCCGACACATCCGCAAACACTGCGGGGTTGGCGACGCGCTGAACGTAGCTGAGCTCCGGTGCCAGTTCTTGCATTTGGTCTTGTAAGAATGCCAAGCCCAGTTCTGGGGCGTTGAGGCACAAAAGCGCATGGCCCTCGGGGGCCAGCAGTTCGGGCAAACGGCGCATCAGACGGGCGTAGTCTTTGGTGGCGACGAAGCTGCCTTTTTGGTAGCTGGGTGGGTCCACGATGATCAGTCCGTAAGGGCCGCCACGCGTGATTTTTCCCCACGTTTTGAAGATGTCATGCGCCAAGAAGCTGGCGCCTGTGGCGATGCCGTTGAGCTGGTGATTTTGCTGGCCGATGGCCAAAGCGCCTTGACTCATGTCTAAGTTCACCACGCTTTTGGCACCGGCTTGCAAGGCCACCACCGAGAAGGCGCTGGTGTAGGCGAACAGGTTGAGCACTTTGAGCTTGGGGTGGGTGCTGACGTGTTCGCGCACCCAGCGACGGCCTTCGGCCATGTCGAGAAACAGGCCGTGGTTTTGACCTTTGAGCACATGCACCCGAAAACGTGCGCCCAGTTCGGTCACCACATGGGGTTCAGGCACGCTGCCCGCCATCAGGCGCGTTTCGGCCTGGCTGTCGTGCCGGCATTGAAACACCCAGTTCAGGGGCTGATCGGGGGCGAGTTGTTGCCAGCGTTGTGTCAACGCGTCATGCACAGCGGCCAACTCGGCCTCGCTGGTCGGTTGAAAGCTGGTCAGCACAAAGGCGGGCGGGAAGGCGTCGAGCGCCCAATGTTCGCAGCCTGGGTACATGCCGCCTCGACCGTGAAACACCCGTTGGGCATCGGTGGGCAGGGCCATCGTGGCGATGGCGTTGAGCAAGGCTTGCATGTGTTTTTTTAATCTCGCATGGGCCCTGTTTGGGCCAATAGATAGAGCGCTTCCCACAAAGCGAGGGGCTGCTTTTTGTTATTTTTAAGGTTGGTTGGTACGACGTAGCGGTGACCGGCAGGCAGCAAGTGCAATTGCAAGCCCAGCATTTCGAGTTTGTCTTCGGGCTCGACGAGGTCGAAGTTGCTGCGCATTTTGCGCGGGTCGACCAAGGTGACGGCGCCGCGACCGACCACTTCGATGGACAAGCCGCGCTCGATCACCAACGCGGTGTCTTCGTCAATGCCCACGCCTAACAGATCGGGTCGTTGTGCCAAGGCCGACAGCAAACGGCTCAAGCGTTGGCGTTGTGAAAAATGCTGGTCAATGATGGCATTGGCCACAAAGCCCAAGCCGATGTCCATTTGCACCACGTCTTTTTCTGGGTTGGGCGTGGCGGTGCCTTGGGCCAGCATTTGGCGCGACATCACGGCGGCGCCGGCGCTGGTGCCCGCAATGCAAGCGCCGCTGATGTGAAATGCGCGGTGCATGGCTTGCGCAGCGGGCGACTCCCACAGGCATTCCATCAAGCGGTTTTGGTCGCCCCCCGTCATGAAGATGCCATCGGCCTCGGCGAGTTGTCGCACCACGTCGGGCTTGGAGGCATCGTCACGGGTGAGCAAGGGCACCCGCTCGCAATCGGTGGCCCCCAAGTCTGCGAACACGGCTTGGTAGCTGGCCCATGTCGCATCTGGAAAACCGCTCGCTGCGGTGATGAATTTGATCCGTGCGTTTGCACCGCCGCTGAGGCTGAGAAACCGCTTCAAGATGACGCGGTCTTGCTGGCGATCTTCTGCGCCGCCAATGATGACCAAGTGGCCACGATGGCTAGGCTGTGCAGCACACGAAATGGGCAGCACGGCAGAGCCCAAGAGCAGGCTCAGGAGTTGGCGTCTTGGCAGCAAGGTCACAAACGCGCCAAGCGGCCCAAGGCCAGTTTGAGCGTTTCGTCTTTTTTGGCAAAGCAAAAACGCACCACGCGTTGGTCAAAGCCATCGGCATAAAACGCGGAGAGCGGAATGGCGGCCACGCCAATTTCGGTGGTCAGCCATTTGCAGAAATCGGCTTCGCTCAGGTCTTTCTCGGGCACGGCCAGTTTGTCGATGCGCACGCATTGAAAGTAGCTGCCTTGGCCGGGCAACAGCTCAAACTTGGTGTTGGCCAAACCGGCGCGGAACAAGTCGCGTTTGGCGCTGTAAAACGCGGGCAATTGCAAATACGGCTGTGGGTCTTTGAGGTAGTTGGCCAAGCCGTATTGCACCGGCGTGTTGACGGTGAACACGTTGAATTGGTGCACCTTGCGAAACTCGGCGCTGTAGGCCGCAGGCGCGGCCACGTAGCCGATTTTCCAACCCGTCACGTGGAAAGTTTTGCCAAAGCTGGAGACGATGAAAGCGCGGTCGGCCAAGCCGGGGAAGCTGGAGGCACTGAGGTGCTGCATGGGGGCGTAGACCATGTGCTCGTACACCTCATCGCTGATGAGCACGATGTTGGTGGGGGCCAACAGCTCTTGCAGCTGCAGCATTTCTTCGCGTGTCCACACCATGGCGCTGGGGTTGTGGGGGCTGTTGACGATGATGGCGCGGGTTTTGGGCGTGATGGCCGCCGCGATCTTGTCAAAGTCGGGGCGGAAGGTGCCGGGGGTGAGCGGCACGCGCACGGCCACGCCGCCGGCCATGTCGATGTTGGGGATGTAGCTGTCGTAGCAGGGCTCCAACACAATCACTTCGTCGCCCGCGCGCACGATGGCCAAAATGATGCTGAGGATGGCTTGGGTGGCGCCTGCGGTGATGGTGATTTCGGTGGTCGGGTCGTAGCGGTGTTGGTACAGCGACTCGATCTTGTCGGCCACGGCTTCGCGCAGCACGGCCACGCCGGTCATGGGCGGGTATTGGTTCAAGCCGTGGGTCATGGCGTCGTTGACGCAGGCGACCAACTTGGGGTCGCAGTCAAAGTCGGGGAAGCCTTGGCCGAGGTTGACGGCATTTTTTTCGGTGGCGAGCGCCGACATCACGGTGAAGATGGTGGTGCCGATTTTGGGGAATTTGGTGTCGAGTTGCGGTGTGGTCATGGCGGTTTACATGTCGTAGTCGTTGGCATGGCCTTCGAGGGCCTTGAGGATGAGGTTGCGGTCGAGGCGGTCGCTCAGCAGGGCGGCGAAGTCGTACACAAAGTTGCGGATGTAGGCGTTGCGCTTGAAGGCCACGCGGGCCACGTTTTTACCAAACAACTGCGCGCCGGGGCGGGCCACCAAGTCGTCGTCCAAGCTTTCTTTGACGGCCATTTCGGCCACGATGCCCACGCCCAAGCCCAGTCGCACGTAGGTCTTGATCACGTCGGAGTCGATGGCTTCGAGCGCGATGCGCGGCGTGAGTTGTTTGGCGGCAAAGGCTTTGTCGATGCGGGTGCGGCCTGTGAACGACGGGTGGTAAGTGATGATGGGTTCGGCAGCCAAATCTTCCAGCGTGATGCGGACCTTGGCGGCCAGCGGGTGCGACTTGGGGATGACCAACATGTGCTCCCACTCGTAGCAGGGTAGGGTGACGAGCTCGGGGTAATCGGCCAGCGATTCGGTGGCAATGCCAATTTCAGCCACTTCGTCCATCACCATTTGGGCCACTTGGCCGGGGGCGCCTTGGTGCAGGCTGATGTTGACTTTGGGGTAGGCCTCGCGCAGTCGAGACACCGGCACGGGCAGCACATAACGCGCTTGCGTGTGGGTGGTGGCGATGGACAAGGTGCCGCTGTCTTGCGCGCTGAATTGCTCGCCGATGCGCTTCAAGTTGCCCACTTCGCGCAAGATGACTTCGATGCTGCGCAGCACATGTTGGCCGGGTTCGGTCACGCGCTTGAGGCGTTTGCCGTGGCGCGAAAACACCTCAATGCCCAGCTCTTCTTCCAACTCAATGATGGCTTTGGACACGCCGGGCTGCGAGGTGTGCAGGGCCTTGGCCACCTCGGTCAAATTGAGGTTGCGTCGGACGGCTTCTTGGACGAAACGGAATTGGTGCAGGTTCATTCGACGTGTCCCAACGCGATGTCGGCCAACAAGTCCAGCAGTGCCTCGCGTTCGCCAACGGCGGGTTGGCAGCTGATGTCAACCGAGGGGTGGGCCACGCGCAGCGCTTGCATGAGTGCGGGCAAGTCTTCGCGGGCGTGTCGGCCCACGCCTAAAAACATGGGCACCACATCCAAGCTGGTGGCGCCTTCGGCCACGAGTTGATCTGCCACGGTGGGCAGATCGGGGACGGTCAACTCTAAGTAGGCGCAGCGCACCACGGTGCTCGCACCTTGCTGGGCCACGCGTTGTTCAATGCGCTGGGCCACGGCTTGGATGGGTTTGTGCCAGAGCGGATCACGCGAACCGTGGGCAAACAAAATGATGGCGTGCATGACGAACCTTATTGACGCAACACCAACCAGCCAAAGGCCGCCAGCGATGCCATGGAGTAAAGCAAGCCAGGCGCTGCAGCAGCAAACCACGGCGCCCAACTGTTGATGTTGCCCACGTAACTGAACACGTTGTTGAGCAAGAAAAAACTGATGCCGGCCAACACGCCACCAAACACATGGCTGGCAATGTTGCCGCTGCGAAAGTGCAAATAAGCAAAGGGCAAGGCGAGCACCACCATGACCAAACAGCTCAAGGGGTAGAACACTTTTTTCCAGAATTCAATTTCAAAGCGTTGCGTGCTTTGGCCGTTGGCGCTCAGGTGGCGAATGTATTGAAACAGGTCAATGGTGCCCATGCGATCGGGTTTGAGCAGCGCGACCGACACCATTTCGGAGGTGATGCCGGTGGGCCAGTTCCAGCTGTCGCGGTAGCTGCGGTTCAGGGGGCTGTTGGCTTTGTCGCGCAGCAGCTCATCGCGCTCGACTTTGCGCAATTCCCACGCGTTGTCGTTGGCGATCAGACCCACCTCCGCTTTGGTCAGAGCCACCCATTGGCCTTCTGCGTTGAATTCAAAAATACGAATGCCGCTGGGGTTGCCTTCGGGGGTGAGCGTGGTCACGTTGACCGCGTAGCTTCGGTCGGGCTGTCGTTCGCGCAGCCAAGCGCCGGTTTGGCCGACCGTGATTTGCCCCATGTAGCGCGATTTGAGCAATTGTCCGTAGCGGTCGCACAGGGGCGATAGGTAGTCGCCCACGGCAAAGGTCAGCACCACAAAGGCCAAGCCCAGCCACATCAGGTTGCGCAGGGCCATGGTGGGGCCAAGGCCGCTGGTGCGCAAAATGGTGAATTCAGAGCTTTGGGCCAAGCGCGCCATCACAAAGATGGTGCCAATCAAAACCGAGATGGGCAGCAGTTCATACAAATGACTGGGCACCAACAGCAGCACGAAGGTGAGGGCGTGTTTGAGCTGGTATTGGCCGTTGTTCTTGCCCACGGCTTGCAGTTCGTCCACAAAGTCGAAGAAGAAAAACAGGGCTAAGAAGCTGAGGGCCACAAAGCCCACCGCGATCAGCACTTCGCCATAAATGAGGCGGCGCAAGGTTTTCATGCGGTGGCCTCCTGGCGCTTGGGTGTGCCCAGCAGTTGGCGCCACGTCCAGTTGTTGTGGCGTACCGTCAGCCACAACATGGCTGCTGCGAACACGCCACCGTGCAAGACCAGCAAGAACGGCAGCAAGGGCATCTTGCCCGCTGAGATCCAGCTTTGGCCGAGGTTGATGAAGTTGTAATAAACCACAAAGATGAACAGCGCCAACGCCAAGTTGCCGCCGCGCCCCACGCGGGGGTTGGCGCTGGTGATGGCCAGCGCGATGACCATGAAGTTCACCGCAGCCAGCGCCAAGCCCACACGCCACGCCAACTCGCCTTGGTTGATCAAGGTGGGGTTTTGTATGAGCTGCAGGGTGTGGGTGGCTTTGGCGGGCGTGGTAGCCGCGGCTTTCACGTCTTTGCCAATGCGCACGCCGTAGGTGCTGAACTCGCTGATTCTCAGATCCGACTCGCCCAGTGTTTGCTCCACGCGCTGACCGAGGTTCAAGATCAAGAAACGCTCCTCGTCCAGCAAGGTGATTTCGCCGCCTTTGGACGAGGTCATGGCTTGCTTGCCGTGGTCGATGGACGAAATAAACACGTTTTTGCCTTGCTTGTTTTCGACGCTGTCTTTGTCGATGAAAAACACCCGCAAGCCATTGGCTGATTCTTGGAACTGGCCAGGCGAGACACGCTCAAGGTCGCCGCGTCGCTCGAACCGCTCTTTGAGGTCGCTGATTTGTTGGTTAGACCACGGCCACACCAGCAACACCAACACCGCCACGCCCAACAACATAGGCCACGCAAAGCGCAGCATCGGTTTGAGGAAAGACCGCAGGCCGCGACCGCTGACCAGCCAAATCACCATCTCGCTGTCTAAATACATGCGCGACAAGGTGCCGACGGAGGCGATGAACAAGCTCATGGTCAGCACCGTGGGCAAATGCCCCAGCATGGTGAAGCCCAGTACCAGACTTACTTCAGACGGATTGACGCTGCCCTGTGAGGCTTGGCCCAAGGTGCGAATCAGCATCATGGTCATCACGATGGTGACCAAGACAACGAGCGTGGCGCCGAAGCTGCGAGACAGCTCTTTGCGAATGGAGGAATGGAATAACATCAGAGCAGAAGAAAGACGCAATTATGAACTTTGAGCTCAAGACACTGGACGCGGCAGCCGCTGCGGGCCACAAAACCGATGCACTGATTGTCCTGCTTTCCGCAGACGCCAAGTTGCCCGCAGGGGCACTGGCGAAATGGGTGGCCGATGCGCGCAAAAGCGGCGATATCGACGCAACGCCCGCCAAATTGCTCACTTTGTGGCACCCCCAAGGCATGCAGGCCACCCGTGTGGTGCTGGTGTCCACGGGCGATGGCCAAGCGGCCCGCGTGCGCCAAGCCGTCACGGCGGCGATGGGGGCTTTGAAAGCCGCTGCGCCCAAGCAGGTCACCGTGTGCTTGCCCGATGCCAACGCCCAATGTCTGCAAGCCGCTGCACAAGCCGTGGCCGACGCCAGTTACACCTACACCGCCACCAAGCCCTCGGCCAAAGCCGCGGTCTTGAAACGTGTGGTCTTGGCCTTGCCCACGGCGGCACTCACCAAAGCGGCTAAGCCCGCGTTTGAGCAAGCCTGCGCCCAAGTGGCGGGTGTGGCCTTGGCCAAAGAGTGGGGCAACCGACCCGCGAACCACGCCACGCCCACCCAGTTGGGTAAGGTGGCGCAAGGTTTGGCCAAGCACAAGCGCATGAGCTGCAAGGTGTTGGGCCCCAAAGAGATCGAAGCGTTGGGCATGGGCTCTTTCGCTGCGGTGGCGCGTGGCTCGCGTGAGCCCATGCGCTTCATCGTGCTGCATTACAACGGTGCGGCCAAAGCTGTGGCACCCACGGTGTTGGTGGGCAAGGGCATCACCTTTGACACGGGCGGTATTTCGCTCAAACCCGGCGCAGGCATGGACGAGATGAAGTTCGACATGTGCGGCGCAGCCAGCGTATTGGGCACTTTTGAGGCGCTGGGCTTGTTGCAGCCCAACATCAACGTGGTGGGCCTGATTCCAACCTGCGAAAACATGCCCGATGGCTTGGCCTTGAAGCCCGGCGATGTGGTGACCAGCATGAGCGGTCAGACCATCGAAGTGCTCAACACCGACGCCGAAGGTCGCTTGATTTTGTGCGACGCCTTGACCTACGCCACCCGCTTCAAACCCCGTGCCGTGATTGACATCGCCACGTTGACGGGCGCTTGCGTGATTTCGCTGGGCCATGTGCGCAGCGGTTTGTTCTCGCCCTCGGACGAATTGGCCCAGGCCCTGTCGACGGCTGGCGAAGCCGCGCTCGACCCCTGCTGGCGCTTGCCCTTGGACGACGACTATGCCGAAGGCCTCAAGTCCAACTTTGCCGATGTGGCCAACGTGGGCGGGCGCGAGGGTGGGGCCATCACGGCTGCCAAATTCTTGCAACGCTTTGCCAAAGACTACCCTTGGGCGCATTTGGACATTGCGGGCTCGGCCTGGAAGAGTGGCGCGGCCAAAGGTGCGACCGGCCGGCCCGTGGGCTTGTTGCTGCAGTATTTGTTGGCTGCCTGATCGCGTCAATGACTGAAATCGCCTTTCATTTCAACGCGCCCGACAAGCTGGCTTACGCCTGTCGCTTGTTGCGCAAAGCCGTGAGCAGCGGCGCCAAAGTGGTGGTGACGGGCAGTGCGGCCAGTTTGCAGGCGCTGGACACACAGTTGTGGACATTTTCAGCGCTTGAGTTTTTGCCCCATTGCCGTGCAGACAGCCCCATTGAGCAGCGCATGGCCTCGCCCATCGTGCTGGCCCCGCAGATTGACGGCGGCCCTGATTTGCCGCATCACCAAGTGCTGTTGAACTTGGGCGCCGATGTGGCGGCTGGTTTTGAGCGTTTTGAGCGCGCCATTGAGGTGGTCAGCTTGGACGACCACGACCGCCAATTGGCCCGTTCGCGCTGGAAGCATTACACCGATCGGGGGTATTCCATCATCCGCCATGATTTAAAGCTGAAAGAAACTTAGGCCTGAATTTTGCGTCTGTGTTTTGCGTTCTCTTTTTTGTTTTTACGCCATCTCAACCAAGGAAGTTTCTTATGAAAGCCTCATTCAAATTGACCGTCATTGCCACGTTGGCCGCTTTGAGTAGCGTGGCTTCGGCGCAAGAGCAAGTTGTCAAAATCGGCCATGTCGGACCCATCAGCGGTGCCATTGCGCACTTGGGCAAAGACAACGAAAACGGCGCACGTTTGGCGCTTGAAGAAATCAACGCCAAGGGCCTGAGCATTGGTGGCAAGAAGATCAAGTTTGAGCTGCAGGCCGAAGACGATGCGGCCGATCCCAAGCAAGGCACGGCCGTGGCCCAAAAGTTGGTAGACGCCAAGGTCAGCGGTGTGATTGGTCACCTCAACTCGGGCACCACCATTCCAGCTTCGCGCATTTACAGCGACGCCGGTATTCCCCAAATTTCACCGTCCTCCACCAACCCTAAATACACACGCCAAGGCTACAAAACAGCGTTCCGCGTGGTGGCTGATGACGTGCATTTGGGCGGCACTTTGGGCCGCTATGCCGTGAAAGAACTCAAAGGCAAAGCCATCGCCGTGATTGATGACCGCACAGCCTACGGCCAAGGTGTGGCCGAGGAGTTTGAAAAAGCGGTCAAAGCGGCGGGCGGCAATTTGGTGGGCCACGAGTTCACCACCGACAAAGCCACGGATTTCATGTCTATCTTGACCACCTTCAAGGGCAAGAAACCAGACATTATTTTCTTTGGTGGCATGGACGCTGTGGGTGGCCCCATGGTCAAGCAAATGAAGTCACTGGGTTTGAATGCCAAATTCATGGGCGGTGATGGCATTTGCACCACCGAGATGATCAAGTTGGCGGGTGACGCCATGGCCGACGGTCAAGTCGTGTGCGCCGAAGCGGGGGGCGTGGATGGTGCCCTCAAAAAGGGCATGGATGACTTCAACATGAAGTTCAAAAAGCGCTTCAACGAAGACGTGAAACTCTATGCGCCCTATGTGTACGACGCCGTGTACGTGATGGTGGATGCGATGCAGCGCGCCAAGTCCACCAATCCGACGCAATATTTGCCTGAGTTGGCCAAGACCACGGGCTACAAAGGGGTGACGGGCACCATCTCATTTGATGCCAAAGGCGACATCAAAAATGGCGCTTTGACGCTCTACACCTTCAAAGGCGGCAAGCGCGATCAAATCGCTGTGGTGCATTGAGCCCCTTCTCGCCGCGTTTTGTTTGAAGAGCCACCTTCGGGTGGCTTTTTGTTGCGCGTCTTATTTGTTGGCCTTGCCGGGCACGTAGTCAAACACCAAATAGCTGAAGGGCTTGTTCAAAGGAAAGCGCAGGCCTTCGCTGCGTACTTTGAACTCAATGGGGTCTTGCGGCTGACCTTGCTTGAAGAGCCATGAGGCCATTTGTTCCGCGCAAAGGTTGTTTTCTTCGGTGTGGTCGATGGGCCCCAAAGGACACAGCAGCACGCCCGCTTGTTGTTGCCAACCCTTCAAAGGACTGACGGTGGCTGGAAATTGATCGGGTACGCCAGGAATCACACGCAATTTGTGGTCGCCATAAAACGCCACCAAGGCGTTTTCAGCCCACTGGCCGCCCACCCACTTGAGGGGCTGGTCCGGATGACGCGCTTGCCAGCCTTTGAGCACTTCCTGTGCGGCCTCACGGCGGGGCAGGTAGTGGTTTTCGGTGCCTTGCTGTGCTTGGTGCCAGGCATACCAAGGGCTGATGGCCAGAACCAACAGCAGCCAAATTGCCACGCTCAGACGCAGGCGTGAGGCCACCACGTTCAAGTCGGTGTCATCCACGCTCAAGTTGCGCAGCCATAGCAAAGAAAAGCCATAGCCAATCGGGATGGCCCAAGGCAAAGACAGCTCCACAAAGCCCGTCATGCCAAACACCAGCGTGATCGCCCAAGGCAGCATGGCGAACCAAAACAAACTGTCATCCCAGCTTTGTGCGCACCAACTGCGCCACATGCGTGTGGGCCATGTCAGGGCACGCTGTGCCAAAGTGGGTTGGCTTGGGGCGACAAACCATGTGCAAAGCAACCAAGGCACCAACCAAAAAGCGGCAGGGGCAATGGCAAACTTCGCCACCATGGCCCAGCTGGTGCCGCCTTCGCCGCCTTGCTCACTGACGTAATGCAGCGTGACAAAGTCGTGCGCCGCCAGCCAGCGGTAGTGCGGCAGCAGGCACAAGGTAAACATGGCCAAAGCCAGCCAAGGTTTGGGGGTCAAAAACCAGCGTCGGCTGTCGGCATTGACCAAGGCGGTCAAAAAGATGCTCAACAAAAACACGCCGCTGTAGTACTTGCCCAACATCGCCAAAGCACTCAACACGCCCAAGCCTATCGACCAAGTCCAGCCGTTGCGCTCCTCCAGTTGAATACTTTTGACCCAGGCAACCGCCACCCAAGGCCACAGGCTCAGCAAGATGGCGTTGGCGTTGAACTTGACGGCCAAGGTGCTGTAAGGGAACGCCATGCACAGCAGCAACACGGCAGGCAGCGCCAAATCGTCTCGCCCAATCGACTGGGCCACGCGGTAAACCCCCAGCAAGCCCAGCGCCGCGTTGGCGTAAGACAGCAGGTGATACGCCGCATCCACATTGGGAAACACAGTGAACCAAGCCCCAGTCACCCATGCAAAGAGCGGGGGGGGTTTGGCGCTGCCCCATTCAAAGGTTTGGCCCCATGCAAAGTTTTCCAGCATGTCCGCGTAGCCGTCGAGGTTGGTGTCGCTGATGCCATGGGCCAGCACCCAGACCAAGATGTGCGCGGCCAGCAGCAGCCAAATCCATGGGAAAGACGGGCTTTTTGTGCGTTTGAAAAGGGAATAAAGAAGTTTGGACAAGACTGTCGATCGCAAAGTTAGTACAAAAATTATAGAAGTCTCTGGCCGCCTGCTTTGCAGCAAGTCGAGCTTTCGTTATGAATCAAAGACTTACGTCGTTTTTGAGCGCTGATCAAGGGGACATTTGAAAAAAACATCAATTTTTTCAAGTTAACTGTCCACCAAATTGCGAGGTGGGGCGTTGTTTGCTGACTAAGTTCTGAGGAGCCACAATGGACAAGTCAGTGTTTCGGATTGATCCCCCCGATGTTGCGGTGGAGCGTCGTTTCAAGTCAATTTCATCCGAAAAGTCGGGCATCAAGGCCACTTTTGACCGTATTCGTGCGCAATTGGCGCAAGATGCGGAGCAACGCAGCCGTCCCGCATCGCGTCTTTACTCGGGTTTTCGGGCTGCCAAAGCCTGATTTAAGTCAGCCAGGCACCTAACCAAGCTGCGCCCACCAAGCACAGCAAACTCGGCACCACGCGTGCCGCGTAGTGCCACCCCCCACTTTGAAAAGCCACCAACGCCTTAGACACGGCGTTGGTCGACAGGCCAATCAGCACCGGCCAAACGGCTTGCTCTGCCGTGATTTTGTGGCTGGCGACCAGCGACAAGGCCGTGAGTGCCCCAGCGTGTGCATCGGCCAAGCCCGTCACCGCTGCCGTGGGCCACAACGCATCCGATCCCAACCACGCATGCAAAGCGGCGGACACCAGCAAAATGCCCGTCAGCAAACACGTGAATCCCACGGCTGATTTCAAATTAAAAGCGTTGCCCTGCTGGATTTGCCCATCCCCATGGCCTTCGTTCACTTGAGACAGCGCATAAAACGCCAAGCCATAAGCCACCGTGCTGGCCGCGCTCAGTGCCAGCGGCCAAGCTAGGCGATGCATGACTTCTGGTGCGACCAACACAATCCAGACCGCCAGCTGAATCACGGTTGCCACATTCGAAAGCGCGGCGCCCGTCACTGCGGTGTGCATGGACGCTGTGTGTTCACGGGTACGCAAGCCCATCGCATGGATCGTGGCTGTGCTGGAAATGAATCCCCCCACAAAGCCCGCCAAAGGCAAACCGCGCGCAGGCCCCAGCGCACGCAAGGCCACATAACCCAAGCCATGCACGGCCATGATCAAGACCACCAACATGGTTAAAGCGTGAGGGTTGAGGGCGTCAAACGGCCCCATGAATTGGTTGGGCGCCAAGGGCAGGGCAATCAACGCGACGGCCGAAAAGACCAACACATCGTGTAGTTCGCGCTCGCTCAACCAACTGTCCACCCAGCGATGCAACTGATGTTTATTCGCCAGCAGCAAGGCAATGGCGGCTCCAGTGCCTGCGGCCATGGCCGGTTCGGGCACAGCCAAGCCGCCCAAGATGCAACACATCACCAGCGTGATTTCTGTGGTCACGCCGGGGTCGTCGGTGTGTGTTCTGAGGTACGCCACCAGCATCAAGCTGCCAATGAATGCCGTGGTCATCCATAGCAAGGTGGTGTCACCGAGCAGCATGGCCACAGCGCCCAATACGCTACTGATGGTGAAGGTGCGTATGCCTGCTGCGCGGCGGTTGGGTCCGGTGCCTTTGCGACGCTCGCGTTCGGCACCGATCAACAACCCGATGCCAAAGGCCACGCACAGACTGATGAGAGCGGGAAGAGGAATTGAATTCATGAGGTCAGCCAAGCTTCGGGTCATGCTACTTCATCGTTTTGTCATGCGCAGACTTAGAATTGAGGTGTGTCAAAACAAACGTGGTTTTTAAAAATTGTTAGCGTAACCCTGACCTTGGCCCTCATGGCCTTGTTGGCGTTGGGGCCGTTTTTGCACGCCCATTACGGCAACACTCGTTTGACGGGTTTTCATGTGGATGGCATCAGCCATGCCGTTTCACACACCGACACCCCTTTCAGTTCGTGGGGCTCCCACGCCACCTCCAGCAGCGAGGAAGAGTCGGCGGCCTTGGGCGTGACCGCGTCGCACACGCGCCAAACGGTGGAAGCGGCTGACGCGTCGCAAGACGATGCCCGCACTGCATCGGTTTGTTTGGCTTTTGTTTTGGCGGTGTTTACCGCTCTACAGGGGCGTCATCTGCCTGTTTGCCGTGGCTGGCGCGACATGCAAGTGCGACACCACGTTTTCGCCCCCGGCCTACCGCCGCTGGCCCACGCACCGCCTTCGTCTTTCATTTGATTCATCGTCTCAGCGCACGCCTGCGTGGCGCGTCTTGGGTTTGACAATTTGAAATCTTGAAGCGAGTTCGTGATGTTGCATCCTTTGAAATTAAGTCTGTTGGCGCTGTGTGTCTTGGGGGCGTTGGCGCATGCGCAAGCCCCCGACCCGAAGTCTTTGCCGCCCACGCGTTTGTTGCTGGACGCCAAACAGCAAGCCGCATTGGGCGTGCAAGTGGCACCGGTGCAAGCCTCTGGCAAAGGTCAAGTGCTGGCCAGTGCCACGGTGGTCACACCGCCTGGCAAAGCCTTCACGGTGTCAGCGCCCTACGCTGGGCAACTGTCGCGCTTGATGGTGGGTGTCGGCGATGTTGTGAAAAGCGGCGCACCTTTGGCGCAGTTCACCAGCCCCATGCTGGGTGACGCGCGTCGGCTTTTGAACGAAGCGGCCATCGATTACAAAACCGCCAGCGCCGCAGCGCAGCGCGACCAAGCCATGTTGGACGAAGGCATCATTCCCGCCGTGCGTTTGCAGCTGAGCCGCGCCAAGCAAGAGGCCGCGTTGTCGCTCTTGAAATCGCGTGAGGCTGAGTTGGCCGCGTCTGGCATGCGCTTTGACGGCGCCGCTGCCGGTTATGCCACAGGTGTGCTGAATGCGCCTTTGTCGGGTGTGGTGTTGGAGGCGTTTGCGTCGGTCGGGCAGCGCGTCGAAGCTGGCGCCGTGTTGTTCAAGTTGGCCGATGCCAGCCAGCTTCAATTGGAGCTGCAACTGTCGAACGACAAAGCGGCCCAGCTGCAAGTGGGCGACGAGGTGAGCATTGCCGCGCGCGACGCCAAAGCCAAAGTGCTGGCGGTCAGCCGCGCGGTGGATGCGTCGCAATCGGCGCGTGCGCGCGCGGTGGTCACGCAACGCGGCAACTTGCAAGTGGGCGAGTTTGTCGCCGTCACGGTGCACGCCAAATCCAAGCCTTTGACGGCGGGGCAATCGCAATGGTTGGTGCCCTCGCGGGCCATCACGCAGTGGCGCGGCAAGCCGTGGCTGTTTGTGGTGCAGCCCCAAGGCTTTGACGCACAAGCCGTGCATGTAATTTCGGCCACCGACGATGTGTCGCTTGTCGAGGCGGCTTGGCCTGCGGGCACCCAAGTGGCCACCACGGGCATTGCCTCTTTGCGCGCCTTGCTGCAAAAGGACGAGTGATGTTTGAACACCTCATCCGTTGGAGCCTGCGGTTTCGCAGTCTCACGCTGGCTTGTGCTGGCTTGCTGTTGGTGGCCGGTATTCATGCGTGGCTGAATTTGCCGATCGACGCCTTTCCCGATATCTCGCCCACGCAGGCGAAGGTGATTTTGAAAATTCCCGGCATGACCCCCGAAGAGGTGGAGCAGCGCGTGGTCAAGCCGATTGAGCAAGAGCTGTTGAGCATTCCCAACAAACGCATCGTGCGCTCGATCTCGAAATACGGCATCGCCGACATCACCATCGACTTTGACGAGGGCGTCGATCTGTATTGGGCGCGTCAACAAGTCTCCGAGCGTTTGAATGGCGTGTTGCGCGAGCTGCCCGCCAGCGTCACCGGTGGCTTGGCCCCCATCACCACGCCGCTGAGTGAGGTGTTCATGTTCACCTTGGAAGGCGAGGGCTTCAGCTTGGCCGAGAAACGCCGCGTGCTTGATTGGGTGATTCGCCCTGAATTGCGCACCATCCCCGGCGTGGCCGACCTCAACGCCTTGGGTGGCGAAGTGCAAACCTTTGAGGTCGTGCCCCACAACGCCAAGCTGGCTGCTTTGGGTATTGGCATGAGCGACTTGCGCCAAGCGCTGCTCGCCAACAACAGCAACGACGGTGCGGGCCGTCTCACCGCGGGCGACGAAGCCTTGGTGGTCCGCGTGCAAGGCGCCATTCAAACGCTGGACGATTTGCGCACCCTGCGCCTGACCACCGCCCGCAACACCACCGTTCAACTGGACGATGTGGCCACGGTGAAGTTGGGCGCGCTCACGCGCTACGGCGCGGTCACTCACGATGGCCAAGGCGAAGCGGTAGAGGGCTTGGTGCTCGGCATGCGCGGCGTCAACGCCCGCCAGTTGGTGGAAGAAGTCGACGCCAAGTTGCAAGAACTGCAGCCGCGTTTGCCCAAGGGCATGACGGTGAAAACGTTTTACAACCGAGGCGAGTTGGTCACCCGCGCTGCCGACACGGTGATCCACGCCTTGATCGAAGCGGCCGTGCTGGTGTGCATCACCTTGTATGTGTTTTTGGGCGGCATGCGTGCGGCTTTGGTGGTGGCGGTGGCTTTGCCGCTGTCGCTGTTGGCCACCTTCATGCTCATGCGCAGCTTTGGGTTGACTGCCAACTTGATGAGCTTGGGCGGCTTGGCGATTGCGCTGGGCATGTTGGTCGATGCCTCCGTGGTGGTGGTGGAAAACATCGAAACCGCATTTGCCGCGCACCAGCCCGGTCACGGTTTGTCAAAGACCGAAATCTTGCTGGCGGCGGTGCGCCAAGTGGTCAAGCCCGTGGTGGCAGGCGTGCTCATCATTGCGGTGGTGTTTTTGCCCTTGCTCAGTTTGGAGGGTTTGGAGGGCAAGTTGTTTGCGCCGGTGGCGATCACCATCATCATGGCGCTGGGCGCCTCCTTGTTGCTGGCCTTCACCGTCATTCCGGCTTTGGCGTCGCTGTTGCTCAAAGAAGAGGGCGCGCACGAACCCGTGTTGATGCAAAAAATTCATGCGGGCTACCTGCGCTTGCGTGAGCGCGTGTGGGCTTCGCCCAAGGGGTTGTACGGCGTGTCGCTGCTGTCGTTGGTGGTCGCGGTGGGCTTGTACACGCAGATTGGTAAAACCTTCATGCCCACGCTGGACGAGGGCGACATCTTGGTGCAGCTGGAGAAAACGCCGTCCATCTCGCTGGACGCGTCGTTGGAGATCGACACCCGCGTGCAGCAAGCCATTTTGCAAGCCGTGCCCGAGGTCAAGTCCATCGTGGCGCGTGTGGGCTCAGACGAGTTGGGGCTGGACCCCATGGGGCTGAACGAGACCGACACCTTCTTGGTGCTCAAGCCCAAAGCCGAGTGGCGCGGCAGCAAAGACGACATCATCAACAGCCTGCGCACCGTGCTCGACGGCTTTCCGGGCTTGGTCTACGGCTTCACCCAACCGATTGAAATGCGCGTGTCTGAAATGCTCACCGGCACGCGGGGCGATGTGGCCATCAAAATTTTTGGGGCCGACCTCAACGCCATCAACACCGCCGCACATCAGATTGCCGATGCCGTGCGCCAAGTGCCCGGCGCGGCCGAAGTGATCGCGCCCAAGGCTGAAGGTTTGCAGTATTTGACGGTGGGGCTGAACCGCACGGCCATCGGCCAAGCGGGGTTCAGCGTGGAAGGTTTGCAGCAGGCGTTTAAAAACCAAGTCGAAGGCGAAGCCTTGGGCTATGTGTTGCAAAACGGGGTGCGCACGCCGCTCATGCTCAAAGGCAACGAGGCCACGCGTCAAAGTGCGGAGGCGTTCAAAAACCTGCCTTTGGCGGCACCCGATGGGCGCGTGTGGGCGGCCAGTGCCTTGGCCGACATTCGCATGGTCGATGGCCCCATTCGCGTCAACCACGAGCAAAGCGCGCGCTTCACCAGCATTCAAGTGTCGGTCGATGGCCGCGACTTGGCGGGCTTTGTGCAAGACGCACAAGCAGCCGTGGCGGCTTTGAAATTGCCCACCGAATTGCGCGTGGTGTGGGGCGGCCAGTTTGAAAACCAGCAACGTGCGGCTGCGCGTTTGGGGCTGGTCATTCCGGCGGCGATGGTGCTCATCTTCACCATCTTGGTGTTCACCTTTGGCTCGGCCATTCAGGCGGGCATCATCTTTTTGAACATTCCGTTTGCTTTGGTGGGCGGCGTGGTAGCGCTGGCCGTGTCGGGCGAGTATTTGTCGGTGCCTGCTTCGGTGGGCTTCATCGCCTTGCTGGGCATTGCCGTGCTCAACGGTGTGGTGATGGTGACGCATTTCAACGAGCGGCTGCTTGATGGCGAAGCCATGGATGTGGTGGTGCGCCTAGGCACCGAGCGTCGTTTGCGCCCCGTGCTAATGACCGCGGTGATCACCGCCTTGGGCATGATTCCGCTGCTGTTTGCCACCGGGCCAGGCTCTGAAATTCAACGGCCCTTGGCGATTGTGGTGACGGGCGGCTTGCTCAGTTCCACCTTGCTGACTTTGTTGCTCTTGCCCAAGTTGTTTGAGCGTTTTGGGGGCATGGCGTCTGTGCCTTGGTCACACTTGGCGCGCCTGTTGCCTTGGAGAAAATCATGAAGCTAGCGATGAAAAATGCGGTGAAACATCGGGCTTCGCAGCGCAATGTGTGGGGCAGCGTGTTGCTGATGCTCGGCATGGGCTTGGCACAGGCACAGGCACAGGCACAGGCACAGGCACAGGCACAGGCACAGGCACAGGTCGCTGGTTCTTCTGACGCCGTGTTGCAGTCGTATTTGCCTGCTGAAGCCGCGGTGAAAGACGCGTTGCTGGCCAGCTCTTTGATCGAAGGTGCGCGTGCGCGTCGCGATGCGTTGAGTGCGCGGGCGCAGGGCATTGCGGCGGGCACGGCCGAATTCACCGTGCGTGCCACGGCACAGCGCCGACGCGAGGTGGGGCCGGGTGTGAGCGTGCAAGAGTCCATGCTCAGCTTGGAGCGCCCGTTGCGCGCGTGGGGCAAGCGTGGCATGGACGCCGATTTGGCTGCACAAACCCAAGCCTTGGCCGACATTGCCTACGCCGATGCGCTGCACGAAGGCAGCCGCGAGTTGCTCAAACTGTGGTTTGAACATCTGCGTGCGCAGGCCGATCTTAAAAATGCGCAAACCACCTTCGTCTTGGCTGCGCAGATGCAGCGCCTCACGCAAAGTCAACTCAAGCAAGGCGAGATTTCCAAGCTCGATGCCGAGTTGGCTCAAGCCGAGTTGGACCGCATCAGCGCCGCGCGCGCCGTGGCGCAGGCGCAATTGGCAACAACTGCTTCTGCGCTGTCTAGGCGTTACCCGACCGTCGAACTGCCTCGTGCGGACATGAATAGTTTGAGTGTCGAAACGGGCGATAAGTTGGGCGATAAGTCACGCGTTGTAACCACGCCTAACCCGTCCAACTCGGTGGACAACAAACCCGCATTGCCCGCTTGGCCCGAAGGCGCAAACGTCGCGATGGCTGACAAGCGCCAAGAGTTTTTGGAGAAAAACCATGAGCTCAATATGTTGCGCGTGGATGCGCAGCGTTTGCGTTTGTCTGCGCAACGTGCCTCGCGTGACCGCTTGCCCGACCCGACCGTGGGCCTGTTCACAGCACGCGAGCGGGCGGGGGCAGAGCAAGTGACGGGTGTCATGCTGTCCATGCCCTTGTCGGGCGATGCGCGCTCACACCACGCCGTGGCCGCTGCTGCCGATGCACAAGCCGCCGAAGATCAAGTGCGTTGGACCGAGCAACAACTGGGCGCAACGTTTGACGGCATGTGGCAGCAACTGATGCACAAACGCAACGCCACCGAGTTGTTGAAATCGGCGGCTGCGCGTCAAGCCCAAGCCGCAGACAAAGCACGCAAAGGCTACGCCTTGGGCGAGGGCAGTTTGTCGGAGGTGCTGATGATGGACCGTCTGGCCAGCGACAACCTCAATGCTGCCGAGCGCATGCAGTTAGATGCCGTGGCCTTGCAGGCCATGATTCGTTTAGACCTGCACCAGATGTGGGACTTTGACGAGTGAGCTTGCGAACTTGAGCTAAGTGCTTCGCTGACGAACCCAAGCCTGTTCATGGGCTTGGGCCTTGTGCGTCAAGCCAGCTCTGCGATCAGCTCAATTTCCACGCAAGCGCCGAGCGGCAACTGTGCCACGCCAAATGCGCTGCGTGCATGCGCGCCTTTGTCGCCAAACACTTGGCCAATGAGTTCGCTGCAGCCGTTGGTCACCAAGTGGTGTTCGGTGTAGTCGGGGCTGGAGTTGACCAAGCTCATCACTTTGACGATGCGTTTGACCTTGTTCAAGTCACCCACGGCCGCGTGCAAGGTGCCCAGCAAATCGATGGCCACAGCGCGTGCGGCTTGTGCAGCTTCCGCGGTTTGCATGGTTTTGCCCAATTGGCCGGTCCACACTTTGCCGTCTTGCTTGGCAATGTGGCCGCTCAAAAATACCAAGTTGCCGGTTTGCACAAACGGCACATAGGCGGCGGCAGGTACAGCCACGGGGGGCAGGGTGATGTTCAGGGCTTGGAGTTTGTCGTACACGCTCATGGGAAATTCCTTGGTTTGAATCCCGCAATTTTAAGAGCGCTGGATGGTGCTCAAGCCTAGCGAACAACCGCTCAGAGCGCGTTGTCTTGACTTTGGCTTTGGCTTTGACTTTGCGATTGCGATTGCGAGGCGGTGGCCAAGGCCGCCAACTCCGTCGCTGGCTGCACCGTGACGCCGACGTCCAGCGTGTGACTGGCACCGCCGTGAATCACGCCGCGCACGGGCGACACGTCGGCGTAGTCGCGGCCTAGGGCCAAGGTGACGTAGTCGATGCCGGGCGAGTTCAAGCCCCAGCGGTCGTTGGTGGGGTCGAGGTCAAACCATTGGCCTTGGGTGGCGAGCAGGCCCAGCTTGTGCCCCTCGTGGCCGTCGGGCAACGCGTCGGGCACATAGACCGACACCCACGCGTGCGAGGCATCGCTGCCAATCAAACGGGTTTGGCCCTCAGGCACTTCGGTCAGCAAATAGCCGCTGACATAGCGCGCCGCCAAACCTTGGGTGCGCAAGCAACTCAACAAAATGTGGGCGAAGTCTTGGCACACCCCTTCACGGCGTTCCAACGCTTCGAGGGCTGGTGTGTTGATGTCGGTGCTGGCGCTGGCGTAGGTGAAGTCTTGGTGAATGCGCGACATCAGGTCCACCGCGGCCAACAGCACGGGGCGGGCGGGCACAAAGCTGGCGCGGGCGTAGTCGGCAAATTGGGGGTGAGGCTCGACGTACGTGGAGGCGAACACATATTCCGTAGCGGCGTCCCACGCTGAGCCCGAGTGGTACAAAAAATGGTGGCGCACGTTTTCCCACGCGGGTGTGAGCTGGGCGTTTTCAGGCGGGTAGTCCATGAAGTGCGTGTCCACCGTGCTGCGCGCTTCAATCAGCATCACCTCATGCGGCAGGGGCAGCGAGAAAAAGGTGCGCACATTGCCAAAGGCGTCCACGCTGTCGCTGCGTGCGTGCGGACTGGGCGAGATGACCAACTCGGCCGCATGCACCGTTTGCGAGGGCAAGCTGCGCGGCAGCAAATGCGCCATGTGTTGCGCGGTTTCAACCTGCGGCGCGTAGTGGTAGCGGGTGGTGTGGGTGATGTGCAGCAGCATGTGAAAGAAGCCTTGGGGCTCAAGCGCCGACGCTGTCGCCGTCTTGCGTGTGGCTGAAGTAGCGGGCCGAGATGGCGTCTGACACCTGCCACGCCGCTTGCATGCATTCGGTCAGCGCAGCGCGTAAGTGCGGGTGGTGACCGTGCGCATCTGCCTCGCACAAATACGCCAATGTGTGGGTCAAGTTGCGCTCGGGGGCGTCGTGGGCTTGCAGGTTGGGCACCAAGCGGGCCAGCGCATCGGGCTCGCCCATGGGCGTGGCCGCGAGTTTGGACAAACGCGAGCGCAGGCTGCGCGTGACCCATGCGAGAGA
The DNA here is from genome assembly GCA_963513725.1 of uncultured Limnohabitans sp. Classification (GTDB taxonomy): domain Bacteria; phylum Pseudomonadota; class Gammaproteobacteria; order Burkholderiales; family Burkholderiaceae_C; genus Limnohabitans. The sequence goes on from CAUPRM010000001.1 coordinate 232,904, forward strand.
GCGCGGGTTGTCGTTGTCTTGCACCAACAGCTCAATCAGCGGGGCCAGTTCGCGGCTTTGCTGGTACTGGGCTTGGAAGGTGATGGTGCTGTCAAATAAGCTCAACAAGGCGGCAAAGTGCGAGCTGTTTTCGGTGCCCCAAGGCTGTGAGGCGTCGTCGTGGTGCGACTCAAACGCCCCCACTTCCACCGCCAAGTCGAGCGCGGCAGACAAAAAGCCCAAGCGTTCCACATGGCGGCCAATGCTGAGCAACTGCCAGCCGTCGTCTCGCGTCATGCGGTCGGTTTGGGCGCCGGTGATGGCGGCCAACGCGGAGCTGGCGGCGTCTAGGGCTTGCAGCGCTTGGATGGTCGAGAACTCGGGTTGCTTCACGATCAGTGCGCAGTCGGTGCTGAACTGCTCCACGCCATGCACGATGGCGTTCCAGTGTTCGGGCGACAAGCGCTCGCGCAGCGACGCTGCGGCTTGCTGCAAGGCGCGCAGGTTGTAGCCCACGCTGGTGGCGTGAGCGTCGTCGTCGAGGCAAGCGATGAGGGTGCGCTCAAACACGCGACGACGTGCACCCATGCTGGGGGTGGAGGTGTGGGCCGATTCCTCTGCCGCTGACGCTTGGGCCGAGGGCACGCCCGCCGGAATGAGGCCTTGGCGGCGGCTGAGTTGTTGCAACCACGTCCAGAGGCTGGGCGAGGCGGGGTCTTCGCTGTTGAGGGCTTCGAGGCACAGGCGCACCAAGCGCACCATGTTTTCGCTGCGCTCGGTGTAGCGGCCTAACCAATAGAGGTTTTCCGCGGCGCGGCTGGTGACCATGCGTTGGCGATGGGTGAAGGTCGAGGCGGTGAGGCTCTTGTTGAGCAAACTGGTGCGGTCCACATCGGCGTCGGTTTGCACCCACACATCGGCGCTGCTGCCGCCGCGCTGCATCGAGGCAATTTGCGCCTCGGGTACGGCGATGCGTGCCAAGCCGCCGGGCAACACACGCCATGAGTTGGCACTGTCTCTCAATGCGAAAACGCGCAGCATGACCGAGCGCTGCTCGACGCCCATTTGCGCGTTTTTCCAAGTCGGCATTTGCGACAGCGGCACGTAGGACTGCAGCGTGTGACGGTCGGGTTGGCGGGTGATGCGGCCCACCCATTCGTCGCGTTGCGCTTGGCTGAGCGTGCGGCCCAAGGCTGCATCAAAACTGCCGTGGCTGGCCGAGCCGGGGTAGGTGGGCTTGATGGCCATCTTGTCGAGCAAGGGCAAGACCGAGGCCAATGCGGCGCGCTCGCCGCACCACCAGGTGTCGAGCGCGGGCAGTTGCAGGGTTTCGCCCAGCAGCTTTTCGCTCAATGCAGGCAAAAAGCCCAACAAGGCGGGTGACTCTAAAAACGCCGAGCCCGGCGCATTGGCCACCACCACGTTGCCAGCACGCACGGCTTGCAGCAAACCGGGAATGCCCAAGGTGGAGTCGGCGCGCAGCTCCAGCGGGTCTAAGAACTCGTCGTCCAAACGCTTGAGCAGCACATGCACGGGTTCTAAGCCGCGCAGGGTGCGCAGGTACAAGCGCTCGTCGCGTACCGTGAGGTCGCTGCCTTCGACCAAGCTCAAGCCCAAATAGCGGGCGAGGTAAGCGTGCTCGAAATAGGTTTCGTTGTAGGGGCCGGGCGTGAGCAAAGCCACATGGGCGTTGGCACCTGCGGGGCTGTGCGCTTTGAGCGATTCGACCCACATGCGGTAAGTCGCGGCCAAGCGCTGGATGTGCATGGCCTCAAACGCTTGCGGGAATTGGCGCGAAATCAGCAGCCGGTTTTCGAGCAAATAGCCCAAGCCTGACGGCGCTTGCGTGCGCTGCGACACCACGGCCCATTGGCCATCGGGGCCACGCGCCAAGTCAAACGCGGCAATGTGCAGGTGCGTGCCGCCCACAGGCGCCACGCCACGCATGGCACGCAAGTAGCCGGGGTGGCCTTGCACCAAGGCAGGCGGAATCATGGCTTCGCGCAACAGCTGTTGTGGGCCATACACATCGGCCATCACGCGTTCGAGCAAACGGGCGCGTTGTTGCACGCCCACTTCAATTTGCTGCCAACTCTCGGGGGTGATGATCAGCGGAAACAGGTCCAGCGCCCACGGCCGCTGTGGGCCGCCTTGGCTGGCGTACACGTTGTAGGTGATGCCGTTGTCGCGCACTTGGCGGGCCAAGGTGTGGGCGCGACGGTCGAGGTCGTCCAAGCCCATGGTGCCCAACTGGTCGAAGAAGGTTTGCCAAGGCGCGGCAAGGCTTTGTGTGGCGGCCTCGTCATGTGGCGCTTTGGCGGGCGCGGTGTGAGCGTTGGGTGGGGCTGCGCAGGCACCTTGCAGCTCATCAAAGTGCCCAGCTGCGGCTGGGCGCGCCAGACCCTTCAGCACGTCGACCAAACGTGGTGAAGGGGTGGCAGCAGCAGGGGTTGGGTGAGGCGTAGGCACAGTGGCCGCATTGTCTCACCGCCTCGTGGTCGCAGCATGTGGCGCTTACGACCGTCGCAAGTCCAAGGTGAACGGAAACTCTTTGCTGGCGGGCACGCCCACGGTGGCTTGCGGCACATCCAACTTGCCCGGCGTGTGGCCCAGCGGGAAGAAGCGGGCCAAGCGGCGGCTTTCGGCTTCGTAGGCGTTGACGGGAAAGCTGTCGTAGTTGCGGCCACCGGGGTGGGCGACGTGGTACTGGCAGCCGCCGACCGAGCGCTTCATCCACGTGTCGACCACGTCAAACGTGAGCGGCACATGCACGCCGATGGTGGGATGCAGCGCTGACGACGGTGCCCAAGCGCGGTAGCGCACACCCGCCACGTACTCGCCCACGGTGCCCGTGGGTTGCAGCGGCAAGGGGCGGCCGTTGACGGTGATGGTGTGGCGGCTGGGGTTGAGTCCCGCCACATGTACTTCGATGCGCTCCAGCGACGAGTCCACATAGCGCACGGTGCCGCCGCTGGAGCCTTCTTCGCCCATGACGTGCCATGGCTCCAGCGCGTTGCGCAGCGTGAGGTTGATGCCCAGCGTTTGCAAGTCGCCCACGCGCGGAAAGCGGAACTCAAAGTGCGGCGCAAACCAAGCGGGGTCGAACTGAAAACCGGTGTCGCCCAACTCGGTGAGCACATCGTCAAAGTCGGCCTTGACGAAATGCGGCAGCAAGAAGCGGTCGTGCAGCTCGGTGCCCCAGCGCGTGGCGGGGGCTTGGTAAGGCTTCTCCCAGAAACGCGCCACCAAGGCACGCAGCAGCAGTTGCTGCACCACGCTCATGCGGGCGTGGGGTGGCATCTCAAACGCGCGCAGCTCTAAGAGGCCCAAACGTCCGGTGGACGAGTCGGGTGAGTACAACTTGTCGATGCAAAACTCGCTGCGGTGGGTGTTGCCGGTCACATCGATCAACAAGTTGCGCAAGGTCCGGTCGACGATCCACGGGGGCATGTCGGCGCCAAACTTCTCGCGGTTGCGGTTGATTTCGGTCAACGCAATTTCGAGTTCGTAAATTTGGTCGTTGCGCGCTTCGTCCACACGCGGCGCTTGGCTGGTGGGGCCGATGAACATGCCGCTGAACAAATAGCTCAATGACGGGTGGTTGTGCCAATACAAAATCAGCGAGGCCAGCAACTCTGGCTTGCGCAAGAACGGGCTGTCTGACGGCGTGGCTCCGCCCATCACCACATGGTTGCCGCCACCGGTGCCGGTGTGGCGGCCGTCGGTCATGAACTTCTCGGCGGACAAGCGCGACTCGAACGCGGTTTGGTACAAGAACTCGGTGTGCTCGACGATCTCCAGCCAGTTGTGTGCGGGGTGAATGTTGACCTCAATCACGCCGGGGTCGGGCGTGACTTGCAGCACTTTGAGGCGCACGTCACGCGGCGGTGGGTAGCCTTCCAAGACGATGCGCACGCCCAACGCTTCGGCGGTGGCTTCGATGGCGCTGAGCAGCTCCAAATAGTCTTCGAGTTGGCCGAGCGGGGGCATGAACACATAGATCACGCCTTGTGGGTTCTCCATCGCTTTGAGTTCGACCGAGGGGCCGTTCGAGCGTGCAGGGTCGCGCACTTCCACGCAAATGGCGGTGCGGGTGATCCATTGCGCCGATTGGTCTTTGGCGGGCACGGCGTGGGCGGTGCCGGGCGCAAATTTGTTGGAGCCTGAGCCCTCGCCGCCCATGCCAGTTTGCAGACCCACCGTGCCGCCTTGCGCCATGCCGCCACCGGCCACGTGAGCGTTGAAATGCGTGTGGCGGGCGTGGTGCGAGTACTGCGCTTTCAGCGCTGCCGCATGGGGCAGCGCTTGGCGTTCGGCAAAGTGGTCTTGCTCAATGGCGTAGGGGTAGTCGGCCTCGCTGACCCAAGGCAGGGAGTCTAGCGGCAGGCGCAGGCCCATGGGCGAGTCGCCGGGCACGAGGTACATGCGCTCGTCGCGCAAGAACCACGGGCCGCTGGTCCAGCGTGGGCCTTGGCCGTCTTCGCTGGGTTTGAGGGGCAGCACGTAGCCCACGGTTTTGGCTAGGCCTTGGCTGAACACGCGGCGCAGGCGCACACGCTCCATCTCGTCGCTGAGCTTGGCGTCAAACGGGTCGACGTTGACGGGCAAACGACGCTCGCGCCACAGGAAGTACCAAGTGTCTTCATAGCCGGGTGTGATGTGCTGATCGCCCACGCCGAGTTTGTGCGACAAGGTTTGTGTGAAGCGCTGCGCGTCTTCGGTGGTGTAGTGGCTGGGCACGCGCTCGTCGGCAAACAAGTCGGGGTTGTGCCAGCACGGGTGGCCGTCGGTGCGCCAGTAAATGCCCAGCGCCCAGCGCGGCAGTTGCTCGCCGGGGTACCACTTGCCTTGGCCGAAGTGCAAGAAACCGCCGTCGCCGTACTCGGCGCGCAGTTTGTGCACCAATTCGGTGGCAAAACCGCGTTTGGTCGGTCCGAGGGCGTCGGTGTTCCATTCTGGTGCGTCGCGGTCGTTCACGGCCACGAAGGTGGGCTCGCCGCCCATGGTCAGGCGCACGTCGCCCTCGTTCAAGCGGCGGTCTACCTCGTCGCCCAAAGCCAGGACTTCGGTCCATTGCTCTTCGGTGTAGGGCTTGGTCACGCGGGGCGATTCGAGCACGCGGGTGACTTTCATCTCGTGGCCAAACTCGACCTCGGCTTCGTCCACCAAGCCTTCGATGGGTGCTGCGCTCGATGGCTGGGGCGTGCAAGCCAATGGAATGTGGCCTTCGCCCGCCAGCAAGCCCGAGGTGGGGTCTAAGCCCACCCAGCCTGCGCCGGGCAAATACACCTCGCACCACGCGTGCAAGTCGGTGAAATCGACCTCGGTGCCGCTGGGGCCGTCGAGCGACTTCACATCGGGGGCGAGCTGAATCAAATAGCCCGACACAAAACGCGCCGCCAAACCGCAGTGGCGCAGCATTTGCACCAGCAGCCAAGCACTGTCGCGGCACGAGCCGCTTAAGAGCGTCAGCGTTTCCTCGGGCGTTTGCACGCCGGGTTCCATGCGGATGGTGTACGCAATGTCGGTGTGCAGTTTTTGGTTGATCTTCACCAGGAAGTCGATGGTGCGAATGGGGTCGCGCTTCATCGCCTTGAGGTCGAGCGACTCGACGTAGGCCTTGAGCTTGTGCTTCAGCGACGATGTGGCCAAGTAAGGTGCCAGCTCCGTGGCAGAGGCTTTGCTGTAGCTGAACGGGAACTTTTCTGCGTGCGGCTCTAAGAAAAAGTCGAACGGGTTGTAGACCGCCATTTCGACCACCAAATCGACCGTGACTTTGAACTCGGTGGTCTTCTCGTGGAACACCAAGCGCGCTTGGTAGTTGGCAAACGGGTCTTGCTGCCAGTTGATGAAATGCGCAGGCTCAACCTTGAGGGAATAAGAAATCACGTGGCTGCGACAGTGCGGCGCGGGGCGCAGGCGAATCACTTGCGGGCCCAGTTCGACCAGCCGGTCGTAGCTGTAGTGGGTGACGTGGTGGAGTGCGGCGTGTATGGACATGCGTTTGATCTAGCAAGACACGCGCCAAGGGGTGTGCGCCAAAGCGGTGCACGGCGGGGTGGTGCTTGTGTGCGCTTTTGCTGATCTGGGGGCGTTCAGTTTTTAAAACTGAATTGGCCGGTACAAATTGAATTCAAACAGACTTTTGGCGCTTTGATTTCAGTGTCTGCTTTGCAGCGGTTGGACTCATGGAAGGTCTGCTTCCAGCCTAATCCAGACTTTCGCAAACCGTCGGGTTTGTCATCGGACAGAAGCCATCGGACAGAAGCAGCCATCGAAATGGTGCAAATGAATGCAAGCCCATGGCTAAGTCGTCACACACGCCTGGCTGATGCCTATTTGCTCGCCTTTTTATCCAACCTCTTTAAAGCGTAGTGCTGTATCCATCCAATTAGCTGCATGGCCGCTGGAGTCAGAGGCAGATCATGGCGACGGACGGTGCAGATCAGAGGGCTAGGCAATTCGTCTTGGATAGGAACTATGCACAACTGTTCTTTGAAAGGACTGTTTTCAAAAAGAATACGAGGCATGGTCGTCATCCAGTGATCGGATGCCGCCACAACAGCGGGTAAGGCAAGAAATGACTCGCACAACATCTTTACCTTAGGTGCGGGTAGCCCGCTTTTCTGAAATGCCTCTTCAATGATGGCGCCAGGGCCTCGTGAGGGGCTCGACATCACCCAATCACAGTCCTGTAGTTGTTTGAGACGGGTCGCGCGAGAAAGCGGATGAGACACCCCTGAAACGATCACAACCTGACTTGAGTACAAGGGCTCGGCTACCAAATCGCTTTCAAGATCTACCCGATGTACCGGCGTCAGCGCGAAATCCAGCGTTCCATCGCGAATCACTGGGGCGATATTGGGGTAAAGGCCATCTCTGCAGTGCACTTTCACATTCGGGTGCTGTAGTGTGAACTGCCGTAAAGCCTGCGGTAAAAGCCCCAGCCCAATGGCTGGTGAAACGGCCATCCTGACAGTGCCCTCCCAGTGGCCGCGCAACTGTGCGATTTCATCTTGAGCCCGACGGCTCTGCGCCACGATTAACTTGGCGTGACGCAGGAAAGCCTGTCCGAAATTGGTAAAGGTCACACCTGTGCGGCTGCGCACCAGCAAAGGAGCTTTGAGCTCAGCTTCAAGCTGTTGGATAGCAGCTGTTAACGCCGGCTGAGTGAAGTTCATTGCCTGGGCTGTTGCCCGGATGCTGCCCAACTCTTCAATCAGCACCAAGGCTTGCATCGTAGGTAGTCTCATTTGATCCTTGCTATATCAATTTTTTTGATCAATCGGTTTAATTTTTGAATTTTCATTATTAGATCGCGATTCTAGGATTGCCTCAAGTTAAGAAGCCGCCAATCGGGGTAGCTCAAAAAAGGAGACCGCTGTGTTCATCAAAAACTGTTGGTATGTCGCCGCATGGGACATTGAAGTGCCGCAAGATGGCATGCTGGCCCGCACCCTACTGAATGAGCCTGTGTTGCTATACCGGGATTCACGAAACCAGGTCGTCGCGCTGGAAAACCGCTGCTGCCATCGCTCAGCCCCTCTTCATTTGGGACGCAAGGAAGGCGACTGTGTGCGTTGCATGTATCACGGCCTCAAGTTTGATCCCAGCGGTGCCTGCGTTGAGATCCCCGGGCAGGACAAGATCCCGCCCAAAACCTGCATCAAGAGCTACCCCGTCGTAGAGCGCCATCGTTTGGTTTGGATCTGGATGGGTGATTCAGACAAAGCCAATCCGGCTGAAATCGTCGACTACCACTGGCACGACTCGCCTCAGTGGCGCATGAAACCGGGCTATATCCACTACAAGGCCAATTACAAATTGATTGTGGACAACCTGTTGGATTTTACCCACCTGGCGTGGGTTCATCCCACGACTCTAGGGACAGACAGTGCTGCAGGCCTAAAGCCGGTTATCGAGCGCGATACGGACGGTAACGGCACGCTCACCATCACGCGTTGGTACGTGAATGATGAGATGCCCAATCTGCATAAGAAGGTCGCTCAATTTCAGGGCAAGGTGGATCGCTGGCAAATCTACCAATGGTCACCGCCAGCACTGCTTCGTATGGACGCTGGCTCTGCACCAACAGGTACGGGCGCTCCTGAGGGGACGCGCGTGCCAGAAGCATTGCAGTTCCGTCACACCTCGATTCAAACACCCGAGACCGAGAGCACCAGCCACTATTGGTTCTGTCAGGCTCGCAACTTCGAGCTCGACAACGCACAGATGACCGAGTCGATTTACCTGTCGGTCATTGAGGCTTTTGAAGAGGACCGAACGATGATTGAGGCTCAGCAAAAGATCATTGACCAGGTGCCTGAGCGCACCATGATTCCAATCGCTGCTGACAGCGGACTTAACCAAGCGCGCTGGTTGATTGACCGCCTGCTCAAGGCTGAAGCTGGATCGGACGGCGCATGATTCAGACTACCGTCTCCAAGGTCCAAGCCATCGCACGCGATGTGCTGCTGATCGAGTTGCAAGCTCCGAATGCTCAGCTTCTACCAGGCGCTGCCCCAGGTGCGCACATTGACCTGCATCTGCCAAATGGTCAGATCCGTCAGTATTCCCTGACCAATGCAGAAGGGCACCCCAAGCAATCAAGTTACCAAATTGCTGTGGCACGAGATGCCCATAGCCGTGGTGGCTCTGACTGGATTCATGACAAGCTGCGCACTGGCGCTACGCTGAACATCAGCGAACCTCGCAATCTCTTTGCACTGAACACCACCGCTCACCACAGAGTGCTCTTCATTGGCGCGGGTATAGGTATCACGCCGATTTACGCCATGGTGAAGTCAGCCAATCAAGCCTCGATGGATTGGTCTTTGATGGCCTGCGCGCGCTCAGCCAGTCGCATGGCTTTTCAGGAAGAGCTGATCACCCTAAATGCGCAGCGCGTGCGTTTTCATTTTGACCAGGAGCAAGGCGGTCCACTTGACATCAACGCGCTACTCAGCGGCGCGCCATGGGATGCGGTTTATGCCTGTGGTCCTGCTGGACTGCTAGACGCCATCGAAGCTGCCACTGCCGAATGGCCTGACAGTTCGGTGCGTATGGAACGCTTCAAAGCGCAGGCACAGGACGACTCGGGTAACACAGCATTCGAGTTGGTGCTCTTCAAAAGCGGTCAATCGATTCAAGTGGGGGTCAGCGAAACACCACTTGAAGCGCTCGAACGGATGGGTATTGAACATCCTTTTTCCTGTCGTGAAGGCCTATGCGGCACCTGCGAAGTCCAATTGGTCGAAGGCCAACCAGACCATCGCGACAACGTGCTCGATGCTGAAGAAAGAACGGCTGGTCAGCGATTTATTCCCTGCGTCTCGCGTTGCGGTGGCGGCAGGCTCGTCTTCAACTTGTGAGAACCCCATGAACCTGAATCAAAAAATTGCCATCGTGACGGGTGGTGCATCCGGATTTGGCGCAGCCACAGCGCAGCGTATGGCTGAGGCCGGCGCGCGCGTGATGGTCGCTGACCTCAATGTTGCAGGCGCACAAGCGATTGCAGACAAGATCAATGCCTCGGGTGGCCAGGCCGCCAGTGTTGCCGCTGACGTTGCAGATCGTGCTTCTTTTGAAAATATGGTGACCAGCACCTTCCAAGCTTTTGGTGGCTTGGACATCTTGGTCAACAACGCCGGTACGACGCATCGCAACAAACCCGCGCTAGAGGTCACAGAAGAAGAGTTTGATCGCGTCTACCGCGTCAATGTCAAAAGCCTTTTTTGGGCTGCCCAAGCTGTATTGCCTGGCTTTGTGAAGCAGGGCAGCGGTTGTATCGTGAACGTGGCTTCCACCACAGGTGTTCGACCCGGTCCAGGCTTATCCTGGTACAGCGGTAGCAAGGCCGCCATGATCAACATCACCAAAGGTCTTGCGTTGGAATTCGCTAAGTCTGGCGTGCGTATTAATGCTGTCAACCCCATGATCGGTGAAACCGCCATGCTGGGCGACTTCATGGGTATGGATGACACGCCCGCTAACCGAGAGCGTTTCTTGATGCGCATTCCGTTGGGGCGTTTCACACGCCCGGCTGACGTTGCCTCAGCTGTCACCTTTTTGGCCAGCGACGAAGCGTCCTATCTGACTGGGGTGTGTTTGGACGTAGACGGGGGCCGCAATATATGAGCCCGGTTACGAACTACCGAGCTCCGAGGCTACTGATCAATGGGCAATGGCGTACTGGTCGTCACGCCATGACCATGCCGATTGTTAACCCCGCAACGGCACAGACGCTGGACCATCTTCATCTGGCGAGCAGCGAGGACATTGACCAAGCACTGAATGCTGCGCAGGCTGGCTTTGATGCTTGGCGTCAGGTCGCTGCACATGAGCGTTGCGCTCGCCTTGAGAAGGGCGTAGCGCGCATGCGGCAAAACACGGAAGAGATCGCAACACTACTGACTCTGGAGCAGGGCAAGCCACTGTCGGAAGCTCGCGCTGAGTGTGTGATGGCTGCAGACCTGATCAAGTGGTATGCCGAAGAAGCGCGCCGCACCTACGGTCGCATCATTCCCGCAAGACTGCCCAACAGCAGCATGCAGGTACACAAGCAAGCTGTGGGACCGGTCGCAGCGTTTGCGCCTTGGAATTTTCCGTTGGTTCTTTCAGCACGCAAGATCGGTGGTGCGCTTGCCGCAGGTTGCTCAATCATTTTGAAAGCAGCGGAAGAAACCCCGGCAAGCGTGGCTGCCATGGTTGAGTGCTTTCGCGAAGAACTGCCAGAAGGTGCATTGCAGCTGCTCTTTGGTGTACCGGCCGAGGTGTCCGAACAACTGATCGCTTCACCGATCGTGCGCAAGGTCACGTTCACCGGTTCGGTGCCCATTGGTCGACATCTGGCTCAGTTGACGGCCAAACACCTCAAACGCATCACGCTGGAGCTTGGCGGTCACGCACCGGTCATTGTTTGTGCGGATGCTGACATCGACAAGACTGTGGCCATGATGGTTGCGCACAAATTCCGCAATGCCGGTCAGGCCTGTCTGGCTCCCACACGGTTTTATGTAGACCGCTCTATCGAAGGCCATTTCAGAGAAGCTTTTGTCAGCGCGAGTCAACGGTTGGTACTGGGCGATGGCATGGCAAGCGCCACTCAGATGGGGCCCTTGGCGAACGCGCGCCGTGTTGCTGCAGTACGTGACCTGATTGGTCGTTCAGTGCAAGCAGGCGCGCAATCTCATCAGGGCAACAGTCCTGAGTCGGGTTTCTTCGTTCCCGTCACGGTGCTCACCCATGTGGCGCCTGATTCGCCAGTCATGGCCGAAGAACCCTTTGGACCCGTAGCGACGCTTACCCCTTTTGACGGTATCGATCACGCCCTGCAGCTAGCGAATCAGTCCCCTTACGGTCTGGCTGGCTACCTGTTCACCGATTCCGCCCGTGCTGTCCATCGCGTCAGCGAACGCCTTGAGGTTGGCAGTCTGGCCATTAACGGTATGGGCGTATCTGTGCCCGAAGCGCCATTTGGTGGCGTCAAGGACAGCGGCTTCGGTAGCGAATCGGGTATCGAAGGCATAGAAGCTTTCCTCGACACTAAGTTCATTCATCACTGCACCTAAAACACATCACAACGGAGACAAACCAATGAAACGCAGAAACATTTTTACCTGGGCAGCTTTGGCCACAACACTGCTGGTTAGCACATCTGCCAATGCGCAAAGTGACAAAACTTTGCGTGTACTTGTAGGCTTTCAGGCAGGCGTATCGATCGATGTGGTCACCCGCATTTTCACCGAGAAGATGAAAGACGAACTCAAGCGCCCAGTCATCGTAGACAACCGTCCAGGCGCTGGTGGTCGACTGGCTGCTGACCTGCTGAAGTCAGCTGCTCCCGATGGCAATACCGTCATGGTGACACCCATCGTCGTGCCTGTGCTCGCGCCAATGGTTTTCAGCAAATTGGGCTACAACCCAGACACGGACTTTGCGCCAGTAGGCAAGGTCTGTGATTTTTCTTTTGCATTGGCCGTGCCCGCTAATTCTTCTGCCAAAAATTTGAAAGAATATGCTGCTTGGCTTAAAGCTAATCCACAGCAGGCCAATTTTGGATCGCCTGCCGCTGGCAGTTTGCCGCATTTCTTCGGTGTCATGATCGGCTCTGCCCTGAATGTTGACATGGTGCATGTCCCATTCAATGGTGGCGCCGCCTTGCAATCCGCCGTGCTCGGTGGCCATGCACCTGCAGGCATTGATGTCGTGATGGAATGGCAACAGAACGCCAAGTCTGGGAAGGTCAATGTGCTGGCTACATCTGGTGCGCAACGTAGCAAGGTCATGCCTGATGTACCCACCTTCAAAGAGCAAGGTTTCCCTGATGCTGTGGGGCAAGGGTGGTTTGCGATGTACGCACCTGCCAAAACATCTCAGTCCTCCATCGAGGAGATCAACAAAGCCTTGAACAAGGCGCTGGCAAACCCAGAAGTTCGAGAGCGTTTTGCTTCGCTGGGTCTTGAGGTCAGCGGCGGCAGTCCTGCAGACCTTCAAAAAACGATGCAAGAAGATGCGAAGCGTTGGGGCCCTGTTGTGAAGAAATCAGGGTTTAGAGCGGATTAAACGCCAAGTCCCAAATGGCTCTGAGTATTGAGCTAATTTGCTCATCGCCCCCTCTTTAACGCGGGGGCGATTGTCTGCTTGCTGGTCATACGCGGTTTAAGAATCCAGAGTCACTTTCACTACTTAACGATCAATGACTGCTTTGGGGCGGGAGACGTCATTCGACAATCGTGGTCCACTGGCAGCAGTCAGCCTAAACCGGAGCAACGCCGCGCATGATTTACCAGCGGCTCGTATCCGACACTTGTGACGGCACAAGTGCCCAGCGCTTTGATTTGATCGCTCAAGTTTTCGAAGCCGCCGCCGATACCCTAGGCAAGTCCATTTGATCTTTCATGCCCACCATGCGTTCACACCGTTTCTCTGTTCTTGCCTTCGTGTTGACCAGCCTCATGGCTTGGGCTGCGCCTGCCTCGGCGGATTGGAGCGAGTTGTTGAAAGACGAAGACGTGTCTTATTACTACGACAAAGCCGCCGTCATGCCCGCTCATGTGTCGCGCTACGCTTGGGTGCTGACCGATTTGCCCAAGAACGACAAAACCCCCACGGGCGAAAGCTACAAGTCAATGATGATGCGCGTGCGCATGTATTGCAAAACCGACATGGTGGTGCGCCTGTCGGTGAGCTACTACGACAAAGCCATGGGCAAAGGCAAAGAAGTGGCGGCCGATGACCTTCAAGAGTGGCGCAACCGCGAGGCGCCCATTCGCCCCAACACCTACATGGCCGCGCTGAAGAAAGAAGTGTGTTCGGCCAACAGCAAGCCCGCAGCTTAAGGGACGCGCCTTCAACGAGCGGATATCGCGCCATCTTTCATTTCAGCGTTTCCACGCAGCCGTGCCACTTTGTGAGCGCGGCTTTTTTTCGTACGCGGGTACGCCACTAAATTGCCTGATCCTCACCAACTTTGGGTCTTGCATGCACCGTTCTTTGAGTCGCGTCACGCCTTGGTGCTTGGGTTGGTTGGTAGGCACGGGTTTGCAATTGCAAGAAGTCACGTTGTGGCCGGTTTGGGCGTATGCCGGTTTAGGCGCTGTGGCCATGTGCGTTTTGGTGTGGGGGCTGGCACTTCGTCAGCCTATTTTTTCAAGCGCATGGACAGAGGGTTCGTCAACGTCGCACGCTTGGCGCGGCGTTGGCCACGCCGTCAGTTGGGCATTGCTGGCGCTCACGCTTGCCTTTGCGCAAACCGGGTGGCGCGCCCATCACTATTTAGAAAGCCGCTTGAACCCCGAGCTAGAAGGTCGCTCGATTCAGCTGGAGGGCGTGGTGGCCAGTTTGCCGCAGCGCACCGAGGACAGTGTGCGGTTTCGGTTGGAAGTGCAAGCTACGCCAGCAGCGTTGCCGCGTTTCCTCTGGTTGGGCTGGTACGGTGGGCGCACATGGGGGCAGGGCGCTGCCGCTCAGGCCGAGCCGCCGCCCGATGTGAAGGCGGGCGACCGCTGGCGCTTGACGGTGCGCCTCAAAGCGCCGCATGGGCACATCAACCCGCATGGGTTTGACCATGAGTTGTGGCTGTGGGAGCAGGGTTTGCAGGCCACGGGGTATGTGCGTCACGGCGCCAAGGATGAGCCGCCTGAATGGTTGGGGTCGAGTTGGCGCTATCCCGTGGCGCGGCTGCGTCAGGCGGCGCGTGCCTTGGTGGACGCCCAAGTGCAAGACCGAGCCATGGCGGGCGTGGTGTCGGCCTTGCTGCTGGGTGACCAAGCGGCCATTGAGCGCGCTGATTGGGATGTGTTCAGGGCCACAGGTGTGGCGCATTTGATGGCGATTTCGGGCTTGCACATCACCGGCATGGCGTGGTTGGCGGCGGCGGGCATGGGGTGGCTGTGGCGGCGCAGCGATGCGTGGTCGCCGCGCAGGCCTTGGAGTTTGTGGCTGCCAGCGCCCCACGCGGCCCAGTTGTGTGGCGTGGTGGTTGCGCTCTTGTACGCCGTGTTTACCGGTTGGGGCGTGCCCGCGCAGCGCACGGTGTGGATGCTGCTCACGGTGGCGCTGTTGCGTTGGCAGGGGCTGCGCTGGCCTTGGCCGACTGTGTGGTTGCTGGTGTGCGCGGTGGTGCTGGCGCTGGACCCGTGGGCGTTGTTGCAGGCGGGGTTTTGGCTGAGCTTTGTGGCGGTGGGTATTTTGTTTGCCTCAGGTAGCTCAGACGTGCCTACGCGTTTTACGGAGGGTGATTTACCTGCGTCCGTTCGCGGGCACTTGCTGCGTGCCAGGCATGCCGCGCAGCGCATGGGGCGCGAGCAGTGGCTGATGAGCGTGTGTTTGGCACCGTTGTGTTTGCTGCTGTTTCACCAGGTGTCGGTGGTGGGTTTGTTGGCCAATCTGTTGGCCGTGCCTTGGGTGACCTTGGTGGTCACGCCGCTGTGTGTGCTGGGCTTGGTGTTTGCACCGGCTTGGGGTTTGGCGGCTGAGGCTTTGCAGGTGCTGCGCTGGTTGTTGGGTGAGATGGCGAGCGTGTCTTGGGCGCAATGGTCGGCGCCCGCTGCGCCCATGTGGGCGGGGGCTGCAGCGTTGCTGGGCATGGGTCTGTGGGCCCTGCGTGTGCCGTTTTGGATGCGGCTGCTGGGTTTGGCGTTGGTCATGCCTGTGTTGAGTTGGCAAACCCCGCGCCCCGCGCATGGTAGGTTTGAGTTGGTCGCGGCCGACATGGGGCAGGGTCACGCGGTGTTGCTGCGCACCGCCACGCACGCGCTGTTGTACGACACTGGCCCACGCTACTCCGCCGAGACCGATGCAGGCCAGCGCGTGTTGGTGCCCTTGCTACGTGCCTGGGGCGAGCGGCTAGACCGCGTGGTGATCAGCCACCAAGACAGCGACCACAGCGGCGGCGCACCTGCTGTGTTGGCCATGCAGCCCCAAGCCGATGTGTTGACCTCCATGCCGGCCACGCACCCGATGCAGCAATTGCGCCCCATGCAGCGTTGCGAACGCGGGCAAGCTTGGATGTGGGACGGCGTGCAGTTTGAGGTGCTGCACCCTAGCGCCCAAGACTACGAGCGCAAGCTCAAGCCCAACGCGCTGAGCTGCGTATTGCGAGTCAGCGCCACAAGCCCTGTGGCATCCGCTTTGTTGGTGGGCGACATCGAAGCCCCGCAAGAGCAGGGCTTGGTGCAAGGCGGTCAAAGCTTGCAAGCCAATTGGTTGCTGGTGCCGCACCACGGCAGCGCCACGTCGTCGACCACGGCGTTTTTAGAGGCGGTGCAGCCCCAAGTGGCGGTGGTGCAGGCGGGTTACCGCAACCGTTTTGGTCATCCGCGCGCCGATGTGCTGGCGCGTTACGCCCCATTGGGGGTGCAAGTTGTGCAGAGTCCCCGTTGTGGTGCGTCTCGATGGCGCAGCGATCAACCCAAGTTGGTGCATTGCGAGCGTGACAAGCAACATCGTTATTGGTTTCATCAAGTTCCGTAGCATGGCACTTAATTTGCTAAGGTAGTAGCAGGAGTTCCCACATGCACAAGTTTGATGAAATGTATGCCCAGCTGCCGTATATCGACAGCGCGGTTCGCCCCCATTACCGGAACTACTTGGACTGGCTCAAGCGCCAAGATCCACAGACCATGCGCGACAGGCGCGAAGAGGCGGAGATGATTTTTCGTCGCGTCGGCATCACCTTTGCGGTGTATGGCGACAAAGACGAAGACGGCTCGGGCACCGAACGCCTGATTCCGTTTGACCTGATTCCCCGCATCATTCCCGCGCACGAGTGGAAAGACATGCAAAAGGGCTTGGTGCAACGCGTCACTGCGCTGAACCGCTTCATCCACGACGTCTACCACGACCAAGAGATTTTGAAGGCAGGCCTCATCCCGTCGGAGCAGGTGCTGAACAACGCCCAGTTCCGCCCCGAGATGATGGGGGTGGATGTGCCCAATGGCGTGTACTCGCACATCAGCGGGGTCGACATTGTGCGAGCGCCCAACGCTGCGGGCGAGGGCGAGTACTACGTGCTCGAAGACAACCTGCGCGTGCCCAGCGGCGTGAGTTACATGCTGGAAGACCGCAAGATGATGATGCGTCTCTTCCCTGAGTTGTTTAGCCAACACCGCGTGGCCCCCGTCGCGCATTACCCCGATTTGTTGCTGGAAACCTTGCGTGCCAGCGGCCCGTCGACCACCGACAACCCCACCGTGGTGGTGTTGACGCCCGGCATGTACAACAGCGCCTACTTCGAGCACGCCTTCTTGGCGCAGCAAATGGGTGTGGAGTTGGTCGAAGGCCAAGACCTGTTTGTGAAAGACAGCTTTCTCTACATGCGCACCACCCGCGGCCCCAAGCGCGTGGACGTGATTTACCGCCGCGTGGACGATGACTTTTTGGACCCCAAGGTGTTCCGTTCTACCTCCACGCTCGGTTGCGCAGGCTTGATGGATGTGTACCGCGCCGGCCATGTGAGCATTTGCAACGCCGTGGGAACGGGCATTGCCGACGACAAGTCGATCTACCCCTACGTGCCGCAAATGATTGAGTTTTACTTGGGCGAAAAGCCCATTCTCAACAACGTGCCCACCTTCCAGTGCCGCAAAAAAGACGACTTGGCCTACACCTTGGCCAACTTGGAAAAGCTGGTGGTCAAAGAAGTGCACGGCGCAGGCGGCTACGGCATGTTGGTGGGGCCTGCTGCGACCAAGGCGGAGATTGAAGAGTTCCGCCAAGTGCTGATCGCCAAGCCCGATGGCTACATCTCGCAGCCCACGCTGAGCTTGTCGAGCAGCCCGACCTACGTGGAGAGCGGCATTGCGCCACGCCACATCGACTTGCGCCCGTTCGTGCTGAGCGGCAAGAGCGTGCAAATGGTGCCCGGCGGCTTGACCCGCGTGGCATTGAAAGAAGGCTCACTCGTGGTGAACAGCAGCCAAGGCGGTGGCACCAAAGACACATGGATTCTTGAGGTTTAACTATGCTGAGCCGTACCGCTGACCACTTATTTTGGATGTCCCGCTACACCGAGCGGGCCGAAAACACCGCACGCCTGCTGGACGTGAACTACCAAACTTCGCTGCTGCCGCAGTCTGCCGAGGTGGCCCAAATGGGTTGGCAAGGCTTGCTGTCGATCAGCGAGTTGCTGCCGTCTTACCAAGCCCGCCATGGCGACATCACCCCGCAGCGTGTGATGGAGTTCATGGTGAAGGACGAGAACAACCCGTCTTCCATCATCTCGTGCCTGCGTGCCGCCCGCGAAAACGCGCGTGCTGTGCGTGGCAGCCTCACCACCGAAGTGTGGGAAACGCAAAACCAAACGTGGCTGGAGTTGAACCGCATGCTCAAAGGCGGCGAGTTTGAGCGCGACCCGGGGCAGTTCTTTGAGTGGGTGAAGTTTCGCTCGCACCTGTCACGCGGCGTGACCGTGGGCACCATGCTGATGGACGAGGCCTTGCACTTCATGCGCTTGGGCACTTTTCTTGAACGCGCCGACAACACCGCCCGTTTGGTGGATGTGAAGTTTCATGCGGTGGCGCATGACTTCTTTGGGCAAAGTCAAAGCCAAATTTCAGGCGAAGCTCAGACACAAGTCAAAGAGCAAGACCACGACTTCTACCACTGGAGCGCGATTTTGCGCAGCGTCTCGGGCTTTGAGATTTACCGCAAGGTGTACCGCGATGTGATTCACCCCGAGCGCGTGGCTGAGTTGCTGATCTTGCGTGCCGACATGCCGCGCTCGTTGCATGCCTGTTTGAACGAGGTGGTCAACAACATCGCCATGGTGTCCGACGACCGTGCCATTGACAGCTACCGCCGCGCGGGCAAACTGCGCGCCGAAATGGAGTTTGGCCGCATCGAAGAAATCTTGGCCAATGGTTTGCACGCCTACCTCACGCAGTTCTTGGACCGCGTGAACGAGATTGGCGCGAGCATCAGCCGCGAGTTTTTGGTGCCTAACTGACGGTTTGCTGCGGCGTCTTGCTTTGACGCGCAACGCCTCGCACACCATCTCGCTTTTTTGAGGTGTGACGCGAGGCGTTTTAACTGGTTAACTTGCTTAAAAGCATTAACTTTTCTCGGACAATCAAGGTCATTGTTTTGACGTGATGAGAAGAGGACAAGTTCATGCAACCGCTCAACCCCGAGTTAACCGACAACGCCCAAGCCTTGCCCGTGGCGGCCAGCGCCTACAACGAAGGCAATGCGCACTTTCGTGCCGGACGCTGGGCGCAAGCGGCGGCGTGCTACGAGCATGCGTTGATAGACAACCCGCAGTTGGAGTTGGCGGCCTTGCAATTGGCGCGTTGTTGCGTCAACGTGGGCGATGGCGTTGCGGCACGGCAAACCTTCACGCAGTTGCTCAAAGCGTTCCCTAACAACTACAGCGCTTGGTTGGAGGCTGGCCATTTGTGCCGTCAACAGGGCGTGCCGCAGCAAGCGGTGGCCAGCTATCAGAAGGCGGTACAGGTGGCCCCAGAGCGCTTTGAGGCACGCTTGGGGCTGGCCCGTGTGTTGGAAGATTTGGGTGAGTTTGAGGCCGCGGCAGCGGCTTACCACCACGCACTCAACGCAGCGGGTGCGGAGAAGAACCGCACGGTGCATTGGCGCATGGCCAAGTACCGGCTTGAGCGCGGTGATGCAGCGCGGGCCTTAGAAGCGATGCGCCAAGCCTTGCTGATCTTGCGCATCAGCAACGAAACGCTGGACGACAACGAACGCGCCGAAATGCAAATGGACTTGGCTGACATCTGCATGCGCTTGGGCATGACAGCGGATGGGCACCGTGCGTTTGAGCGCGCGAGCGTGGCCACGTCTGAGCCCACCTTGGTGCGTTTGGCCGATTTGTCGTTCCGTTACAACCTGTGGCAAGAAGCCCAGTCGGTCTTGCGTCGCAATGTGGAGTTGCACCCCGACAGCGACACGGCACATTGGAACTTGGCCCACTCTTTGGCCGAGAGCTGGAACATGCAAGAAGCCCTAGAGGTGCTGGCGCGTGCTGAGGCGATTGCGCCGCAGTCAGGGGCCAAGTCGATGCGTGCCAGCGTGGCAGGGCGCTCGGGCGACGCCGACACGGCCTTGCAGCTCTACAAAGCCTTGGCCGACGAAGAGGGGTCGGGCTCCAAAATGCATTCGAGTGCGGCCATGAGTTCGCTCTACAGCGATAAGTTGTCGGCGCAAGAGGTGGCCGATTTGCACCGCACGATGTTCGCGCATTTGGGGCATAACGCCCGCGCTGTCAGCAGCTTTAAGAACGACCGATCACCCAAGCGCAAGCTGCGTTTGGGCTTGGTGTCGGCTGACTTTCACCACCAACATCCAGTCAACATCTTCATGCAGCCCGTGCTGGCGCGCTTGGACCCCAAAGCGTTCGATGTGACGATGTATTTCACGGGTGTCTCGCACGACGAGCAAACCCAGTTGGCCAAGCGCCGCGTGGCGCGTTGGGTGGAGGTGACAAATTGGAGCGATGCGCAATTGGCGCGTCGCATCGAAGAAGACAGCATCGACATTTTGTTGGACTTGTCTGGCCACACCAGCATGCAGCGCATGGCGGTGTTTGGCCAGCGCGCCGCGCCGGTGCAGGCCACGTTCTTGGGCTACCCCGCTTCAACAGGTGTGCCCAACATCGACTGGTTGGTGGCCGATGCCGTGGTGGCGCCCAAAGGCAGCGAAGGCTTGTTCAGCGAAAAGCTGGCACGTCTGCCCCACAGCGTGTTTTGCTTTGCGCCCGAGGCGGATTACCCGTACCCCAGTTACACGCAAGCGCATGCCACGCGGCCGCTGACCTTTGGTTCGTTCAACAACGTGCCCAAGCTCACGCCGCACACGGTCAAGCTGTGGGCTGCGGTGTTGCACGAAGTGCCAGACTCACGTTTACTGCTGAAGGCGCCAAGCTTTAAAGACGAGGGGGCGGTGGCCGTATTTGCCCAGCGCTTTGAGGCCGAGGGCATTGCGCGTGAGCGCCTAGAGTTCCGTGGACCCGTGGGGCTGAGCGACATGATGGCCGAGTATGCCGATGTGGACATTGCACTCGACCCCGTGCCCTACAACGGCGGCACCACCACCTTGCAAGCGTTATGGATGGGCGTGCCCGTGGTGGTCAAAGCGGGCGGTAACTTTGTGTCTCGTATGGGCGCGAGTTTCATGAGTGCCGCCGGTTTGCCGGCGTGGGTGGCCAAATCAGATGCGGACTATGTGCGCATTGCCGCGTCGATGGCCAAAGACCGTCAAGCTTTGCTGTTGCTCAAACAAGGTTTACGCGAACGCTTGCAGGCTTTGCCTGCGTGGGATGTGGACCAATACACTCGGGACTTTGAGAAAGCGCTGCGCAAGATGTGGACGGCGGCTTAAAGCCAAGACATGAAGCAAACGCGGCGTTCATTCGGTTGAACGTGGCGGATGCAGAGATGCTCAACAAAGAAAAGGGCGTATGCAGTGACTGCATACGCCCTTTGTCTTCATCGCTTGAGAGGCTTTAGCCGCCGCGACGCATCAAGTCGAAGAAGTCCACATTGGACTTGGTGGCCTTCATGTTCTTGAGCATCAACTCCATCGATTCGATCTCGTCCATGTTGTACATGAACTGGCGCAAGATGCGGGTCTTTTGCAAGATCTCGGGTGGCAACAGCAGCTCTTCGCGGCGTGTACCGCTGCGGTTGAGTTGAATGGCTGGGAACACGCGCTTTTCGTACAAGCGGCGGTCGAGGTGAATTTCGCAGTTACCGGTGCCTTTGAATTCTTCAAAGATCACTTCGTCCATGCGGCTGCCGGTGTCGACCAATGCGGTGGCGATGATGGTGAGTGAGCCACCTTCTTCCACTTTGCGGGCCGCACCAAAGAAGCGCTTGGGGCGTTGCAAGGCGTTGGAGTCCACACCGCCAGACAGCACTTTGCCGGATGAAGGAACCACGTTGTTGTAAGCGCGGGCGAGGCGGGTGATGGAGTCGAGCAAGATGACCACATCTTTTTTCAGTTCCACCAAACGCTTGGCGCGTTCAATCACCATTTCGGCCACGTGCACGTGACGTGCCGCGGGTTCGTCGAAGGTGGAGGCAATCACTTCGGCTTTGACCGAGCGTTGCATTTCAGTCACTTCTTCTGGGCGCTCATCGACCAGCAACACCATCATGTGGGCGTCGGGGTAGTTGGCCGCGATGGCGTGGGCAATGTGCTGCATCATCACGGTCTTACCGCTCTTGGGTGGAGCGACGACCAAGGCGCGTTGGCCTTTGCCAATGGGCGCAATGATGTCGATGATGCGGCCGGTGATGTTTTCTTCACCCTTGATGTCGCGTTCCAGCTTCATCTGTTCGCGTGGAAACAGTGGGGTCAAGTTTTCGAACATGACCTTGTGCTTGTTGTTCTCAGGCAGGTCGTCGTTGACCTTGTCGAGCTTGGTCAAGGCAAAGTAGCGCTCGCCGTCTTTGGGGATGCGCACTTCGCCTTCGATCATGTCGCCGGTGTGCAGGTTGAAGCGGCGCACTTGGCTGGGGCTGATGTAGATGTCGTCTGTCGAGGCGGTGTAGCTGGTGTCGGGGCTACGCAAGAAGCCAAAACCGTCGGGCAAGATTTCGAGCACGCCATCGGCAAACACCTGCTCACCCGCGCGAGCGCGTTTTTTGATGATGGCAAACATCAGCTCTTGCTTGCGCATGCGGCCTGTGTTTTCGATTTCGAGTTCTTCGGCTTGTTTCAGCACTTCAGACACATGCAGTGCCTTGAGTTCGTTCAGATGCATCTTGGGACTCCAGTAAGGGAGTTCGTTAAAAAATTGGGGGGAGGTCGTGTGCGAGGCGTAAGGTGCCTCTAAGACCAGAATTCAAGCCCAGTGTGGGAACCAACAGCCTCATGGGCAGTTGGCGAATTCAGATTTGATTATGACAGGAAAAAAGCCCGCTGATTTCGCAATCAGCGGGCTTGTGTGGTGTGGCTAGAAATTAAGCCAGTTGTTGGTCAATGAAAGCGGTCAATTGCGCCTTGCTCATGGCGCCCACTTTGGTGGCTGCCAATTGGCCGCCTTTGAACAACATCAGTGTTGGAATGCCGCGAATGCCAAATTTGGCAGGGATGTCGCGGTTTTCGTCCACGTTCATCTTGGCGATTTGCAATTTGCCTTCGTAGGCGGTAGACACTTCGTCCAAGATGGGGGCAATCATCTTGCAAGGACCGCACCATTCGGCCCAGTAGTCCACGAGTACGGGCTTATCCGCTTGCAGAACGTCTGCCTCGAAGGTAGTGTCAGTAATGTGTTTGATCAGATCGCTTGCCATGGTGTGGGTCCTCTGTGAATTGGCTATACAGCTACAGTTGGGGCATTGTGGCAGAAACCAAGTACACCTATGAAAACTCTCACTATTGATGTTGTCTCCGATGTTGTGTGTCCATGGTGCTATGTGGGCAAGCGCCGCCTAGAAGGCGCCTTGGCACTTTGGGCGGCTGAGCATCCCGACATCACGCCACACGTGCGTTGGCACACGTTTCAACTCAACCCCGACATGCCGCAAGAGGGCATCGAGCGCGTCGAATACGTGCGCACCAAGTTTGGTGACCGTGCGGACAGCATTTACGAGCGCGTTGCAGGCGTGGGCAAAGAACTGGGCATTGACTTCGCGTTTGACCGCATCGCCCGTCAACCCAACACCGTGGTTGCTCACAGTTTGATTGCCATGGCCGAGCCTGGTGAGGCGCAAGACCGCATGGTCGAGGCCTTGTTCAAAGGCTATTTTTTAGAAGGCAAAGACCTGACGGATGCCATTCAGTTGATGGAAATCGCGGTCACGGCTGGCATGACGCCTGAGTTGGCCAAGCAAACGCTCGAAGACGCTGAGTTGCACACCCAAACCTTGGACAGCGACCAAGCGGCCCGTGAAATGGGCATCACCGGCGTGCCGTTTTTCATCTTCAATCGCCAAGTGGGTTTGTCGGGCGCGCATGAAAGCGAGACCTTGGTGCAAGCCATGTTGGAGGCAACGAACGCTGCTGCTGGCGATTAATCTTTTTTGACCTGTGGTGTGGTCGCAGGCTGTGTCACGGCCGCCACACGGTAAATGAGGTGGTAGACCAAGCCCACAAACACGCTGCCACCCACGAGATTGCCCAAAATTACGGGCATCAAGTTGCCAAACATGCCGCTCACGCTGAGTGCGTTGCCCGCCGTAGCGGGTTCAAAGTATTGAATGATGAGTGCGAGTTGCATCACATACATGTTGGCAATGCTGTGCTCAAACCCTGCGGCAACAAAGGCGGTGATGGGAAAAACAATCGCCACCACTTTGTCCAACACGCTGCGGCCCGCCATGGCCATCCATACCGCCATGCACACCAGCACGTTGCACAACACGCCACGGAAAAATGCCTCAACCCAGACTAAGTTTTGTTTGGCCAGTGCAATTTTCATCACCGTGACGCCAATGGCGCCGCCATTCGCATGTGTATGGCCGCTCAGGTACACCAGCAGCGCCAAACCTGTGGCGCCCACAAAGTTGGCTACGCAGACATAGACCCAGTTGCGCAGCACTTCGCGCGTGGTGACTTGGCCATCGGCCCACGCCATGATCAATAAGTTGTTGCCCGTGAACAACTCGGCCCCTGCGATCACCACCAAGATCAGCCCTAGGCAAAACACAAGGCCACCCAAAACCTGGCTAACGGCAAAACTCAGAGTGGCATCTGACTTGACGATGACAAAAAATAAACCACCTAAGCCAATGAATGCCCCCGCCAGCAGACCCAGCATGACCAAGGGCAGCGTCGCCATATGCGCTTTGGCCACGCCCACGATTTTGATTTTCGCGGCGATTTCTGCAGGAGCGTAGGCGTCAGAGCCAAACAGTTCGGCCATAGGTGGTGGGGTGGGGGGATGGTTGGTTGGCTTGATGATTCGTCACAAGTCTACGAGATTCATGAGACGCCTGAGGCCTCCATACCGCTTGAGGGATTTGAATCTGGTTGTGTCATCCAGCGCCACTGTTAAAAACAAATCGTGCGGGCGTGAAACTATTGGTTTCTGTTGGCGGATCGAATCGACGCAAGAAATAGCCGCAGCGCTTGATGTTGCGAATCGGGAGATGTTCGTTGTTGATTTTTTTTCGTAAGCGATGGATGTAGACCTCTACGGCGCTGGCGTTTAGTTCAACCTTGTTCGGATCCATCTCGTCAATGAAGTCTGTTTTAGAAATTATTTGACCTACCCTGCGAAGCAAGATATCTAGGACCTGCGCCTCTCTTTTCGTGAGTTCTACTTCTTTACCGGTAATCCAGACTCGTTTTGTTTCATGGCTAAAGCTCAAAGCCCCATATTGACTCACTGACGATATCAATCCGTGTTTGCGCCTGACAAGAGCCCTGACAATTGCACTGAAATGACTCACATCAAACGACTCAGGCAAACATCTATCAATTCCCAAATTCAGTAGAGGCACAGAAAATTCAGGGTGATTTTCTGAAATGACGGCAATGGCAGGTGTCGTGTGAGGTAGGTGCTGCTCAATAATTTGATTCAGCGTTTCATCAACGCATTCACATGAATAATGAAGAACGATGAGTTCAAAATTCTTTTTCCCATTAGCAGAAGGAATTTGAGACAAGCATTCGTAGCGTGCCGTGCATAAATTAACGTGAGGCAGAGCATGAGAAATCTTTTGCGCCAATTCATCAGAGCAATTAACGAGAGCAATCTCAAGCATGTGCAGAATCTCCCTGAATTCTCTGGCGAGCCACCGCACTGACACCTTGCTTATCGAGCATCCACTGGATTGGTTCGGAAATCAAATTGAGCGCTAGTTGGGTTGCTTGCGCCTGCAATGCGCAGGAAGGTTGCTTTTCAATGACCTCAAGAACCCAGGAGGGCATGACATCGAATGCAGCCTTCAGGGTTAGAAGCATGAAAGGCTTGTCAAAAAAGTCAGTTGGATAGTTTTCAACGACCTTGAGTATTTCTTGAGCCCGCGTATCAAATTGCAACTCACCTATATATCCAGCTAGCTCCTTCTGAGTTGTTTGCCAAGTTAAAGGCAAATCACCAGCACCTAATAGATGACCGATGCGAGCCATCTCACGAATGTATTGATCACATTCAGGCTGAGTGAGTGGCGACTTAGCCAGATGTTGGTATGCGCTTAGGAATGAACTTACCTCAGCAAGATGGACCCACCGTATCAAGGCTGGTTCATTTGCAATATATGGGTTCCCTTTGAGATCGGTGCCGCGAATATGTGCATGAATAGTGTTGATACGGCGAATTGCACTCATAGCCATGGCATCGCTGCCATAAGTTGTGGCCGCGACAAAATAGGCGGTTCGACCTAGACGATCCTTGAGTTTGTTTCGAAAATCTGAATGATCCCAAACTGCCGATAACGCTCGCGGGTGCAAAGACTGAACAATCAAGGACGATAGTCCACCAACCATCATGGCCGTGAAGTTCGCATGTACCTTCCAGGTCACAGAGTCAAGCCCAAAGAAACCTGCGTCACCTTTTGGCGACATGAAATCATCCAAATTTGATTTGGAACCGGTCATTGCACGAACACGCTCACCTATTGTTTGCAATGCAAAGTTGGAGAGTGATTCAGTTAGAGACATAAAAATTTAAGTCAATTTTTTAACCAAGAACGTCTTTGGGTTTATCTGCTGCTTCAGCCTCGAAGGGGAGTGATTCTTCATGCTTTGGAAAACACATCTTTTCCCCATCCCATCTTTGACCACACCAACAAAATCCGTCTTCATTGATGATGCAAGTTCCCGTTCCGCAGCATCTTGTGTCTTCTGTCATATTTATCTCCTTGGTTATTTGGATTAATGCCGTGGCAATTTTTTAATGACTCATCGAGTTTTTGCAAGTCATCAATTTCATATGGATGACGCGATCAGCAGCAGTTACTCTGCTGTAAACAATTGGTGATTTACAACTCGAAAAGATTTCACGGTTTTTGGGCGCCGTGATTTCTGTGTGATCTAGGTAGACGTTCAAAAGGCACAGTTGATCAACAGATACACGCAGATCTATCCACTCAAGAATTGGGCCCAAGTGTTCTAGGCTATCCAAGTCATGAATCCATTGCCAAGCCTGTCCGCACGGCACCCGACGACCACGGCCGTTTTTGTTGTGCAGCATGTATGAGAACCTCATGTTTTGATCACAACTTGCTCAAGTTCCAGCTCGTCAAGCCCAATAGCGTTTCTGGCGTTCTTCGAAATCATGATGCAAACTCCTATTGAGTAGGATTTTCAGATATTTACCTACGCAAAACAGGTTTTTTTTTCATAAAAAACTGTATTTCATAATATTATCTATTCAAGATCTACTCAATTGTAAAATTTTGACAAACACATCGCTTTGAAAGATACAAAAGTAGTCATTTTCAAAAAAGAACAATGACTCGACCTGTCTTAAAAATCCCTTTTGTCTGTATGGGAAACATCTGTCGTAGCCCAAGTGCAGAGTGGGTGTTTAAAAAGAAATTAGACGAGCAGAACAAGGGTTTGAACACGTTTTAGACTCGATCGAAGAATCATCAGAAGGTCTCATGAAATTAGTCATCCAAAAGGTCCTGCCATGAATCAAGAACCCTTAAACGTGCTCGGGACACCCCTTGTCCCTTGTTCATACGATCCTTTGACTGGGTACTTTAGAGACGGTTGCTGCAACACAGACGAGCAAGACCAAGGTAGCCATGTCATCTGTGCAAAAGTAACGCAGGCATTTTTGGATTTCTCCCTCCAACAAGGAAACGACTTGATCACACCACGACCTGAATATCGGTTTGCGGGTTTAAAGGCAGGTGATTGCTGGTGCCTGTGTGCTCTCAGGTGGAAACAAGCGCATGATGCTGGCGTCGCTCCGGCCGTTGTTCTTGAAAGCACACATGCCCACGCTCTTGATTACGTTACTTTGGAGCAGCTTCAATCATGAAGACACGAGCGCGTGTCGAGTTACGTGACCTGTCCTTGAAAACCCAAATTGGGACATATGGTCCTGATGAAACCAGGCCCGACGTTCATCTGCTGGATCTAACACTTGAGATCGATACGAATCTAGTTTTAATTTCGAGTGATGCGATGGCACATGTCTTTGACTATGACCCGTTGATTGCAGAAATTGATCGTCTTGCTGGACTTTGTCACTATGAAACGCAAGAACGACTCATGACACGGATTGCTAGCGCTTGTGCTGCTTATCTTGAGATCAAAACGATTGAAATTAACCTTCGTAAAGCCCCAGTTCGAAGTGGCAGCGGCTCACTAGGTGTTCGTTTATTCCTGGATGAGACAACTACTAATGGGCTGCGAAATACCCATCAGGACGCAAAGCGGTGACCATGAATGTTTTCAATAAGCTCAGGAGATTTCAGCGTTCACCCGCTGGAAAGAGAGTCGATTAAATGAATAAAAGAGTTTCATTGATCGTTTTGTGTCTTGTTACTTTAGGAGTTATATCTTCCCATGTTTCATTGGCACAAAAAGAAAATGGTTCTTTGCTCGTGGTTGATGAACGCGAAATTGATATCGTGGGTGAGGCTAATAATCAGTGGATCAGATGGGCGCGTCGCTGTGACGATGTCTTGCGTCTTTCCAATGACGATCGACGGTATTTAGAGGTAGAGAAAACCATTAAAGCGTACAGCCCACCTAATTCAGACTCAGCACAACTTGCAAGTGTTTGGACAATCGGCGAATGGACACTGGCAGAAGTGGAATTTAAGGAGCTGCTGCCTGCCGTTGTGCTAACAAAGCGTATCAATGACATTTCAGTCATCATCCCAAATGCCGTATGGAGCGGATACACGAAACCATGGAAAGCCGCACCCTACATTCGGGAATATTTGTCAAAACATAGCCCTGAAACGCCGACCCCCTTGTTAGATTGTTTTGAGCCGCAGTCTCATGCCTTTAGATGATTAAAAGGTGGTTAGCAAAGAGCGCCGATCTGTTTCAATTTTTCCATGCAAATATCAGACCCAAGAGTTTCAAACCATAAGATTGACCCAGCATCTCTGGATGCTTTGCCACGTAGTTTTGGTGTTTATATCTTCAAGGGCGATGGAGCGCTGCCACTGTATATCGGCAAGAGCGTTGATATTCGCAATCGGGTGATGAGCCATCTTCGGGCGCCGGATGAAGCCAATATGATCGCGCAAACACGCCGAATTGATTTCATTGAGACAGCAGGTGAAATTGGTGCGCTGTTGCTTGAATCACGCATGATCAAAGCACAGAGCCCGCTGTTTAATCAACGCCTACGACGTCTGCGCACGCTGTGCTCTATTCGTCTGAATCAAACAGACAAGGGCATGGAGCCAGAGATCGTAGACAGTCAATCTGTCCATTTAGGGGGAGCGACTGGAATGTATGGCTTGTTCTCATCAAGTCACGCTGCAAATGCGAAACTTAAAGAGCTGGCACAGCAGTATCGTCTTTGCTTGTCTGTTTTGGGCCTTGAAAGAACCTCTAAACGAGGTTGCTTTGGATTACAGGTCAAAACGTGTCTTGGTGCTTGTATTGGCAAGGAAGATCGGACAGTTCACGACAACAGATTTTTATCTGCATTAATAGATTCACAGGTAGAAATTTGGCCCTTCGATGGCCCCATTGATTTGATCGAAACGTCTGGTGAATGGGTTCAGAAACATCGGATCAATAACTGGTGCTATATAGGAACGCAGTGCTCAAAAGCAGGGGACATAAGTCCGCTAACCGCCTTCGATAAAAATGACTTTGACCTTGATAGCTACAAAATCTTGGTCAGGCCTATCCTCTTAAAAGCAGTGAATTTTGAAAAAATATAAGGTGACGGACCTTGACCCCAGCACTGGCTCCACAGTTAGGGCTGCTCGGTTCCCCGCCTGACCCGGTTGGCCGCTTCACCATGTGGGAAGGCCCGTCGAGCGTAATTGTAGGACACAAGTGGGCTTTTCAAGAGCATGGCCTGCTCGCTTTAGAATCTCGCGCTTATGTCCTACCTTGTGCTCGCCCGTAAATACCGCCCCAAAACCTTCACGGAGATGGTGGGGCAAGAGCACGTTGTCCAAGCGTTGACCAACGCGCTGACCACGCAACGCCTTCACCACGCCTACTTGTTCACTGGCACACGCGGCGTGGGCAAGACCACGGTGTCGCGTGTGCTGGCCAAGTCGCTCAATTGCCAAGGTGTGGACGGCACGGGGGGCATCACCGCTAACCCGTGCGGTGTGTGTCAAGCCTGTACCGACATCGATGCCGGTCGCTTTGTGGACTACACCGAGCTCGACGCCGCCTCTAACCGCGGCGTAGACGAAGTGCAAAGCTTGCTGGAGCAAGCCGTCTACAAGCCCGTGCAAGGCCGCTTCAAAGTCTTCATGATTGACGAGGTGCACATGCTCACCAACACCGCGTTCAACGCGATGTTGAAGACGCTCGAAGAACCGCCCGAATATTTGAAATTTGTGCTCGCCACCACCGACCCGCAAAAAGTGCCGGTCACTGTGCTGTCGCGCTGCCTGCAGTTCAACCTGCGCCCCATGGCCCCTGAAACCGTGCTGGAGCACTTGGGCCATGTGTTGGGCCAAGAACAAATTGCTTCTGAACCCCAAGCCTTGCGCTTGTTGGCCCGCGCCGCACGCGGCTCCATGCGCGATGCCTTGAGCTTGACGGATCAAGCCATTGCCTTTGGCGGTGGCCAGTTGCAAGAGGTATCGGTGCGCCAAATGTTGGGCAGCGCCGACCGCTCGCATGTGTTCCGTTTGATTGAGGCCTTGTCGCATGGTGACGGCAAGTCAGTCGTTGAAACGTCTGAGGCCTTGCGTTTGAACGGCCTCAGTGCTGCCGCAACGCTGGAAGACATGTCCATGGTCTTGCAGCGCATGGCCGTGTTGCAAGCGGTGCCGAGCATGGTCGAGTCGGATGCAGACCCCGAAGCCGTCGACATGGCGCGCTTGGCTGACTTGATGCCTGCCGATGAAACCCAGTTGCTGTACAGCCTGTGTTTGCACGGTCGCCAAGAACTGGGTTTGGCCCCCGACGAATACGCCGCGCTCACGATGGTGCTGCTGCGCTTGCTGGCCTTCAAGCCCAAAGCGGCCGCGTCTAGCGCTTCGGCCTCGGCTGAAAAAAAAACTCTGATTGAGGCGCAGCGCGCGCCGTCAGCACCCGCGCCAACCGCTCACCCCGTTGCGCCTGCAACAGTTTCGCCGAGCCTGAACAAGCCGCCCATCGCCACGCCAGCTGCCGTGGCGCCTATGGCAGCCCCTAGCACGACGCCCTTATCCGCCATCCAGCCCGTTGCGCCTGTGGCCATTCAACCGGCCAAGGCCGCAGAACCGGCCCAACATGTGTCACCTGTTTCTGCGCCACCGGTTCAAGCCGCAGAGCCGTCGCGCTTGCCTCCTGCGCCTCAAGGCCAAGCCCTGCCTGTGCGCGAGATGCCGGCGCCCGTCGTCCATCAGGCGCCCGAATTCATCCCCTCTGACGACGAAGACGACGCGCCTTACACCCCCGACTACGACGACTTTGACCACGACTCGGATGCCGCCGTCGTCGCCATGCCCGTGCGCGACCAGCCTGTGCCCAGTGCGCAACTTGAACCCTTGGTGCCCACCACCGTGGTGCCGCAGGTCGAAGCCACGCCCGAAGGCGAGTTTTGGCATGGTTTGGTCATGCAAATGTCGGCCGCCGAAACCATCAACGCCTTGGTGCGCGAGTTGGGCCTGCAATCGCAACTCATGGCACGCGACACCGACACGTGGATGCTGCGCGTCGAGCGCGAATCGCTCAACAGCACCATGAGCCGCGAGCGCTTGCAAGCCGCGTTGGCCACGGCCGGTTACCCCGTGCGCTTGACCGTTGAAGTCGGCCGCGTGCAAGACAGCCCAGCCAAACGCAACGCCGTAGCTGCCGCCCAGCGTCAAGCGGGCGCCGAAGCCATCATCCTCAACGACCCCTATGTGCAGACCTTGATGCGCGACTTTGGCGCACGCATCGTGCCCGGCAGCATCAAGCCTGTTTAAGTTTTCAATCTCTATTTATAAAAGGACGACCCATGTTCAACAAAGGACAACTCTCTGGCTTGATGAAACAAGCCCAAGCCATGCAAGACAACCTCAAAAAGGCGCAAGACGAGCTGGCTCACATTGACGTCACCGGCGAGTCGGGCTCTGGCTTGGTCAAAGTCTTGATGACGTGCAAACACGATGTCAAACGCATCACCATCGACCCCAGCCTGCTGGCCGACGACAAAGACATGCTCGAAGACTTGGTCGCCGCCGCCTTCAACGACGCCGTGCGCAAAGCCGCTGAAACCAGTGAAGCCAAGATGAGCAAACTCACTGCCGGTTTGCCACCCGGCATGAAGTTGCCCTTTTAATGGCCGCTGTTTCTGCGCTCGATGGCCTGATTCACGCCCTGCGCCGGCTGCCCGGTGTGGGCGTCAAAACCGCGTCGCGCATGGCCTATCACATGCTGCAGCATGACCGCGAAGGCGCTCAGTTGCTCTCGCAAGCCCTGCACGAGGCCGTCGGCCAAGTGCGCCACTGCGAGCTGTGCCACACCTTCACCACCCAAAGCATTTGTGAAACGTGTTTGGACGACAGCCGCGACAACGCGCGCCTGTGTGTGGTCGAAACCCCTGCCGACCAATCGGCCATTGAGCGCACTGCCGCGTTCAAAGGCTTGTACTTCGTCTTGATGGGCCGCATCAGCCCGCTCGACGGCTTTGGCCCCAAAGACATTGGCTTGGAAAAACTCATCGACCGAGCCAGCGATGGCGTGGTGCAAGAAGTCATCTTGGCCACCAACTTCACGGCTGAGGGCGAAGCCACCGCGCATGTGTTGACCGAAGCTTTGAAGAAGCGCGGCGTGCAAGTGACGCGCTTGGCACGCGGCGTGCCCGTGGGCAGCGAGTTGGAATACGTCGACTTAGGCACCATTGCGCACGCGATGGTGGACAGACGCAACGCTTGACGGTCTTTTCAGGGCATCCCCTATTGACATATTTGTGATTTCTTGTAATTCCCTGTTATTTTTATCGAATTAGAATGAGGCAGCCGTTTATGCGGCCGAATTCAGCAAGGAACAATGCAATGAACGTCAAATCTCGGTTGATTTTGGGTGGGGTCGTCTCCTTTGTGGGGCTGATCTTGGTGTCCATCGTGGCGCTGTCCATCGAAAAATCCACCATGTTGGAAGACCGCAAGATCAAGACGCGTCATTTGGTGGAGTCGGTGCACGGCGTGGTCACGCATTACCAAGCCTTGCAAAAGGCCGGCACGTTGACGGAAGAAGAGGCCAAGGCTGCGGCCATGCAAACCGTGAAGGCTTTGCGTTACGAGACCAAAGAGTATTTTTGGTTGAACGACCAAACGCAGCCTGTGCCGGTCATGCTCATGCACCCCACCGTACCCGCTCTGGATGGCAAGGTGCTGGATGCGCCCAATTTCAACTCGGCCACCAGCCAGCAGTTTGGTTTGGACACGGCACCCCAAAAAACCGACGGCAAAAAGAACATCTTTGTGGCGTTTACCGAAGTGGCGACCAAGTCAGGTTCGGGCTACGTCACTTACAACTGGCCCAAGCCCAAAGCCGGTGGCGGCACGACCACCGAGGTGTACGAAAAATTGTCTTTCGTGCAAAAAATTGATGGCTGGAATTGGGTGGTGGGCAGCGGCATTTACATCGACGACGTCGAAGTGATCTTCTGGCAACACGCCACGCAGTTTTCGATGTTGGTGTTGTTGGTCATGCTCATCATTGCGGCCGTCATTCGCTGGCAAGTCAAGAGCATCACCGAGCCTTTGGAGGCTCTGCGCAACATGGTCACCTTGGTTGAAACGACCTCTGACTTTTCGCGTCGTATTCAAGATATTTCTGACGATGAGGTGGGGCAAACGGCGCGTGCGTTTAACCAACTCATGGCGGCACAGCAGTTGGCCATTTCTGAAGTGAACAACGCGGTGGAAGCTTTGGCTGCCGGTAACTTTGACGTAGCGATCACCGCCAACCTCAAAGGCGACTTGCGCACCATGAAAGATGCGGTCAACGCCAGCGCTGCCAGCGTCAAAACCACCATGGACGCTTTGGCCGAAGTGATGACGGCCTTGTACAACGGTGACTTCAACCAACGTATGTCTAGCCAAGTGAAGGGCGACTTGCGCCACTTGGTGGACCAAGCCATGCAGGCCATGCAAGCCTTGTTGGGCGATGTTGCGAACGTGATGAACGACGTGGCTTCGGGTGACTTGACCGGCCGCATCACGGCCGACGGTCGCGGTGATTTGGCCAGCCTCAAAGGCAACATCAACCAGTCGCTGGACGCGCTGAGTGCGGCCATGCGTGCCATCAACAGCAACACCCGCCAAGTGGCGGCGGCGGCCAACCAGACCAGCCAAGCCATCAGCCAGATCAGCGATGGCGCGCAAAACCAAATGCACGGCATTGCCCAATTGGCCAACGCGGTGAAAGAAACCGCCGCTTCCGTGACCGACGTGTCGCGCAACACCGAAACCGCCAGCAGCCGCTCGCGTGAGTCGGTGGACATCGTGCGCAGTGGCAAGGCCAAGATGGCCACGATGGTGGAGGTGGTCAACGGCATTGCCGCCAACTCCGAGAAGATCAACAAGATCACCGAGGTGATCGAGAGCATCGCGAACAAAACCAATTTGTTGTCGTTGAACGCGGCCATTGAAGCGGCGCGTGCGGGCGAGCACGGCAAAGGCTTCTCGGTGGTGGCGGAAGAAGTGGGTAAGCTCGCGGCCAGCAGCGCTGAGAGCACACAAGAGATCACCGTGTTGGTTCAGCAAGCCGTCGCCGAAGCGCGTCGCGCTGTGGCCACCGTGCAAGAGGTGAGCGCCGACATGGAGCGCATTGAAGCCGGTGCCACCGAAGCCGACGGCATGATGCAGCGCATTTCTGCCGCTTTGGAGGAGCAAAGCAATGCGGTGCAAGAGATCAACGCCAACGTCTCGACCTTGGACCGCATCGCGCAGTCCAACGCCTCGGCCAGCGAAGAGATCACGGCCACGGTGATCGAGTTGTCCAAAATCGCCGACGGCACACGCCGCGAAGTGGAGCAGTTCAAGATCTGAGCGTGCGCTAACTCGGGCGATGCCCGAGCCCAACAAAAACGCCGCTGAAAAGCGGCGTTTTTATTGGGGCTTTCATCTCGCTCGAAGGGGCGAGTTAGAACGTGTTTTGCAAATGCATGATGCGGTCTGCCGTGTAGCGCACGATGCCGCGAATGCCGGGGTTGGCATGCTCCAAGCCGCGCAAGGCCTTGTCGATGGGGATGTTCATCAAGGTCACGGTGTCTAAGCTGCTCAATTCCCAAGGCAATGTCTTGTCCAGCAGGGCTTCGGCCAAGCCCAGCACGCTGCCCGGCCCCAGCTTGTACTTTTTCTTGCCAATGGCCGCTTCAACGTGGCCTTGCACAATGATGTAGCCCAAGCCCAACTCGGTGTCGTCGGGCGAGCCCAAGACCGTGCCAGCCTCGTGCACCGTGGTGTGCAGTTTGTTCGAAGCGAGCAACTTCAAGAACATCAACTCGTCGCTGCTCATGCCCTTGTTGTCACCGGTGGCGTAGACCTCGTCGAGAATCTTTTGCACTTGGGTGGATGACAGGTTGTTGTCGTTGGTCACCTCGTAGTCCAACTCATCGCTGTCCACAGACTTGCTGATTTTGTTGGCCATGTTCAGTTGCAGCAGCATGGCCTCGACCACGGGCGTCAAGATGCCAGGGTCTGATTTGAGGATGGCGCGCAGCGGTTCGGTGCTGATCTCCAGACACACCACACGCGTGTGGGCGCGGGCCGAGGCGCCGCGCACGCCACCTTCCAAAATGGCTTGCTCGCCAAAGGACACGCCTTTGTTGAGCACGGCAATGCTGTTGCCTGTTTTGGCATCAAAAATCTCGACCGAGCCTTCCAAGATGATGGCCAGGTGGTCGGCCTTGTCACCTTGGTTGAACAGCACTTTGCCTTCTTCGTAAACGACAGACTCACCCGCGCCTTCGCTGCTCACCTTGCGGCGGGGCACGCGTGGCGCCGCTGCGGCTTGCGGTGCCGTATCTGCCGCTGCTTTGCGAACGGGGGCCGAGGGTGTGGACACGGCGGAGGCACGCACGGGGGCGGCGCCGCGCGCGGGCAAGGACTTGACGTTGAGCTTTTGGACGCGTTCCAAATCGGCCAGTGTGGCGCGGCCATTGGCCACTTCAATCGCCACCCGCAGCTCGTACTCCATGCGACGGGCGAATTCTGACAACACAAAGCCGACCGGAGGACGGCCAGGCGTGTGCATGAACCGCTCGACAGCGTCGGTTTTGGGGGTGCGAGAGGCCGTTGGGGCTTCTTGATTGGGTTGTGCGGACATTGCGGCTTAAAAAGGGGAGGCGGCGTTCAGCGCGTCAACCAAGTTGTTGGGCTTTACGCCTGTTCAAGTTCGGCAATTTGCTGGTCAATGGTGGCTTGGATACCCAGTAATCGGCTCGACGGGCTAGAAAATAAGGCCATGTGCTTTAAAAAAAACAAACGACCTTTGGCAGTCAGTAGCGATTGTGAGCGATCAGGGGACACCGGCGCCCATTCGTCCGAGAGTTGTTGGGTCAAACTGTGGCCTGTGGCGGGCAGGGTGCTGGCCAAAATGTCACATTCTTGAATCAAGACCAACAAACAGCGTGGGTCCGACACATCAAAGGGCACGCCAGCGATGGCTTGGTGTGACTCGGGCACAAAGGCCGGATCGGTCTTCAAGATCAGCGACCCGATCAAGGCTTGGTCGGCCTTGTGCACCTTGTGCTTGGTCATGTGTGGCGTCAGCGCCTTGACCGACAAGGCTTCAATTTCAGAGCGGAATTGGTTGATCTGGCCGTTGTGCAAAAAGTCGTGGCTCACCACGGTCAGCATGGCCAACCATTCGGCGTGGTTGGGCAGTTCGCTGGCAGCGCGGCCCGCCACTTGGCGCTCATTGGCCAAGAGCACCGTCAAGGACACCACCGCATCGGCAAAATGCAAGCGGTTGTGGTACTGAGGCTCTTGGTGACTTTTAGCGCGGCGCTGGCCGTCTTTTTCAATGGCTTGGATG
The DNA here is from genome assembly GCA_963513725.1 of uncultured Limnohabitans sp. Lineage (GTDB taxonomy): Bacteria > Pseudomonadota > Gammaproteobacteria > Burkholderiales > Burkholderiaceae_C > Limnohabitans. The sequence continues at coordinate 269,414 of CAUPRM010000001.1, forward strand.
ACCGAGAAGATGCAGTCATGCAGGGCTTGATGGCGCGCCGACAGACGCGCACCTTGGCTGAAGCCCAATTGGCCCAGCGCACTGCGAACGACGACAGCCATACCAGGCCAAGCATCGGGCCACTTGGTGCGTAAATTGTCCAACGTGGCTTCTAAATACAAAAGATTCATGACCACCTTATAGGATGAATTTCTCAACTTCACGGCGTGTGGAATCTGCAATCTTGGACAGTTCCATCACGGTTTCCGTGATTTCTTCAGAGGCAGCAGAGTTGCTGCGCGCAATGTTATCAACACTGGAGAGGTTGGCGTTGATCTGCTCCACAGCGGTGCTCTGCTCTTCGAGCGCGCCCGCAATACGTTGCAGCATGTCGTCGGTCTCTTGCGAGCCGCTTTCAATGCGTGCCATATCGGCACTGACTTCTTGCACAGCCAGCACCGCACGGCGGGTTTCTGCCACGGCGTGCTGCACCAACTGGGCAATTTCTTGTGAACTCTCGGCGCTGTTGACGGCCAGCTTGCCCACTTCATCGGCCACCACGGCAAAGCCTTTGCCGTGCTCGCCTGCGCGGGCAGCTTCAATGGCGGCGTTGAGCGAGAGCAGGTTGGTTTTGTTGGCAATCTTTTCGATCACGACGGTGATCTTATTGATCTTTTCAGAGTTGGCCGCAATGCTGTTGACCACCTCCACCATGTGCGCCATTTTGCGAATGCCGTCGCGCACGATGCGCACCGACTCTTTGGATTTTTGGCTGGCCACTTCAGTGTTACGCGACACATCGGCCACCGAGGTGACGGTCTGACGCACGGCCGTGGCCACTTGGCCAATGGCGTGGGTTTGGTTCAGCGCGCCATCCGAAATTTGTCCCACCGCTTGGCTTGATTGGGCCGAGGCGGAGGCCACTTGGCGGGCGTTTTGGTTGATCACCCGCATGGAGCCACTCACGGCATCCAAGGACAGGTTGATGTTGTTTTTCAAGGTCAGCAAATCGCCACTGCCTTGGGCGTTGACGCGCAAGCTCAAGTCGCCTTGCGAGACGCCTTTCATCACGCTGCCCACGTCACCCAGCATGGTGTTGAGCGATTGCATGGCGTCCACCGCTTGCGTCATGGCGCGCTTGTATTCGCCAGTGACTTCGATGTGCAGATGCTTGGAGAAGTCGCCATTTTGCAGGGCTTGCATCATGTCGTTGAGGCCATTCATGGTGGACTTCACGCTCTCCGCTGAGTCGTTCACGGCAGCCTTCATCACGGCCATGTCGCCCTTCAAAGGTGCTTCCACGCGACGGCTGAAATCGCCAGCAGACACGGCGCCCACCACCGAGTTGACCTCTTGCACCGCGTTTTGCAGCGATTGCAACAAGGCGTTCAGCGACAGGGCGGTTTGACCGACTTCGTCACCGCTTTCGACCTTCACACGAAGAGAAAAGTCAGCGCGGTCTTCGATGGCAGAAATCTGCGCTTGCATGGCGCGCAAGGGACTAGCGATTTTTTTACCAGCGACGTAAGCCAGCAACAAGCCCGCGAGGATGGCGAATAGCAAGGCTGCGATTTGCACGCCTTGCTGCAAATCGATGCGTTCGTTCAAATTCTTTTGGGCGTTGGAAGCGCCAATGCGGCTGGCCGCACCCACCATGTGCAGGGTTTCGATGAGCTGGTCGTAAGCGTTGTCGGCGTCTTGCATCATCATGGCGCCCAAATTGGTGTCCGATGTCGATGAGTCGTACGCCTCGCGTACCGCGTTTTCGTAGGTTTGAATGGGTTTGATCAGGCTGCGCAAGCGTGCGTTCGGGCTGGCTTCGAGGTCGCGGCCCACATCGCCCAAGGCGGTGAGCTGCTCCGTCATCATGGTTTCAGCCGATAGGGCGGCTTTGTCGCTCTTGAGGTTGAGCAAGGCCAAGCTGCGGTAAGCCGCCGCATGGGTGGCATTGACCGTGGCTTCGGTTTCTTGGGCCATGCGCTCCGTGGCCACCGAATCTGCCAATAGCGCATTCACGCTGACTTGAAACGCATGCATGTTGGCGTAACTGAAAATGCCAAAGCCCAACAACAAAACAGCCACCAAAAGGGGGGCCATCATGAGCTTGTTGGCAATGCTCATTTTTTTGTAAACAGCGGTCATGGGTTCAGTTCAGCAGAGTTCAGAGCGTCATGACCTCCAAGGAGGCCATGACGGCAGAGGCATCAGAGTTTGTAGACGCCGCCGCAAACGATCACATTGCCCACCTTTTCGCAATACGCCTGTTTGGCTTGCACGGTTTTGGTCAATGGATCGGTGAACTTGTAGTCTTGCCAGAATTTGCCCTTAGAGCTGGCCAACTCGACGCGCTCTTTGATGAACTCTTTGCCGTCTGGATCTTTCAGATTGATCAGTTCTTTGCCAACTTGCTTGGGGTTTTGACCGTGTGCCAAGCATTTGCCGGTGATGTCGTACACCACCAAATACAAATCGCGATCCGCAAACGCTTTGCTAGGGGCTGTCAGCTCAACATACGCGCCGTCACCTTTGGCTTTGACCGCAGCAACACCCTTGGCCACCATGGCTTCGGCTTCGGCTTTGGTGGCGCGTTCACCGGCTGCAAAGCTCACCGACTGGGTGAGCGCCAAGACGCAAAGTAATGCAGTTGCCAATAAGCTTGTTTTTTTGATCATTTTGTCGTCCTTGTTGTAAAAATAGAATTAATTAGATTTCCACCAACTTAATCTTACATTGAGAATTTCTCAACTTCACGGCGTGTTGCATCGGCAATTTTTGACAGTTCCACCACACTAGCCGTGATTTCTTCAGATGCGGAGGCGTTGCTGCTGGCAATGCGGTCCAAATTGAACACGTTGGCGTTGATTTCTTCGGTGGCGCTGCTTTGCTGCTCCAAGGCGGCGGAGATGCGTTGCAGCATTTGGTCGGTCTCGCGTGAGGCGAGTTCGATGCGCGTCATGTCTTCGCTGACTTCTTTCACTGTGGCGACGGCTTTGGCGGTTTCAGACACCGCTTGTTGCACCAATTGCGCAATCTCTTGTGAGCTTTCCGCGCTGTTGGCGGCCAGTTTGCCCACTTCTTCAGCCACGACCGAGAAGCCCTTGCCGTGTTCGCCTGCGCGGGCCGCTTCGATGGCCGCGTTCAAAGAGAGCAGGTTGGTTTTGTTGGCAATCTTTTCGATCACCTCGGTGATTTGGTTGATCTTGTCCGAGTTGGCGGCAATGCTGTTGACCACATCCACCATATCGCTCATTTTTTTCATGCCGTCGCGCATGATGGCAATCGACTCTTGTGACTTTTGGCTGGCCACGCTGGTGTTGCGCGACACATCGGCTACTGACGTGGCGGTTTGACGCACGGCAGCCGCGACTTGCGAGATGGCGTGGGTTTGGTTTTGTGCGCCGTCCGAAATTTGGCCGATCGCATGGCTGGTTTCGTTGGCCGCGGTGGCCACTTGGCGTGTGTTGCCGTGGATGGCACGCAAGGCAGCGCTCATCGAATCCAGCGAGGTGTTGATGTTGTTTTTGAGGGTGATCAAGTCGCCGCGCCCTTCGGCGGTCACGCGTTGCGACAAGTCGCCCTGAGCCACGCGGCTCATCACATGGCCGACGCCGCCAATCATGGCTTCAAGAGCCTCCATGGCCGATGTGGCTTGGTCCACGGCTTGTTTGAATTCACCATGCACTTGCGCGGTAGAGCGGGCTGCAAAGTTACCTTGTGAGAGCGCGTGCAAGACCTTGCTCAAATCTTGGATGGTGGTTTGAATGCTGTCCACAGAGGCGTTGATAGCCTCTTTCATGGTTTTCAGATCGCCATGCAAATTGGCGTTCACGCGTTGGCTGAAGTCGCCTTCGGCCATGGCAGTGACGGTGCGGTTGACTTCACCAATCGCTGTTTGCTGGGCTTCTAGCAAGGCATTGAAGGCTTGGGCAGTTTGGCCCACTTCGTCATTGCTGCTGACGGCCACGCGTTGTGAGAAGTCTGAGCTTTTGGCCACGTTGCGCACCACTTGGCGCACTTTTTCGAGGGGGCCGCTGACCGAGCGAACAATCCACAGTGCAAATACGGCGCCGAACGCTAAGCCGACCAAGATCAGGCCAATGTTGAACACGCGGTTGAAGGCGTAGCTGTCGTTGGAGGCGTCGTATTCTTGTTTGGCAACTTTGAGTTGAACTTCGATCAGATCCGAGAACTTGCCGCTGATGGGGTCGACGGCGGGGTAGAGCGGTCCTGCCGTGAATTCGGCAATGGCTTGCTTGTCTTCGCGGGTCAAGATGTCGCGCAGATGGTCCAGCTCAATTTGGGTACTTTTAAACAGTGGCTCGATTTCTGCCACCAAGCGTTCTTCTTCGGCGACCAGCACGGTGTTTTTGTAGTGCTTCCATTTTTCGGCAATTTGCAGCTCGGCATCGGCCAAGTTTTTACGGCCTTCTTCCCAAGAAATGTTGCCGTTGCGCACTTTGTGTGAGGTGTCCACGATGTTGACGGCGTACATGTCAGCAATGACCTTGAGATCGCGCAGGGGGACCACGCGGTCGGCGTACACCGTTTGCAAACCCGCCACGCACATGGCCATGCCGCGCAGCCCGTTCACGCCAATCGTGACTGACAGCATGCCCAGCAGCGCCACCAACAGCATCAATCGTGTGCCTACGTTTAAATTTTTTAACACGGGTCTTCCTTTTTGTCTTTTGTTTTATCGGTGCGAACGGCTGAATCTGAAGGACTCAGTGAATGGCAAAGGGTTGGCGTTCGATCAACTCAAACGCCTGCAAGGGGTTGACGGCTCGCGAATAGCAAAAGCCTTGGATGGACAAATGGCCGAGACTCTTGGCGATCAAGAGTTGCTGGGGCGACTCCACGCCCTCAATCACAACTTCAAGGCCGAGGCTCTTGGCTAAATTCACGATGCCGCGCAGCAGTTCGAGGTCGCGGCTAGAGTTCGTCACGTCGGAGATGAAAGAGCGGTCCACCTTGATTTCGCGCAAGGGAATGCTGCTCAAGCGCGACAACGAAGAGGTGCCCACGCCAAAGTCGTCCACGCTCAGGCGAAAGCCCGCTTGCTGCAATTCGGTGAAGATGTCTTCGCCTGTGCCGCCCAAATTGGCCAGCACGGTTTCTGTGATTTCGAGGTAAATCTGATCGGGCGATACGCCCGCAAGTTTGACCAAACGGCTCAAACTGGCGCGGAAGTGCTCGGACAGCAACTCACCGTTGGACACGTTGAACGACACCGGCAAATGCACGCCTTTGGCTTGCCATTGCGCCATGGTGGTGACCACTTGTTCAAAAATTTGCAGCCCGACATCGAGCATCAAGCTGGAGCTTTCCAGCACCGGCAAAAACTCCCCCAGCGGGATCAAGCCGCGCTCTGGGTGTTGCCAGCGCAGCAAGGCTTCAAAGCCCAAAATTTGCCCTGTGTCGGAACACACTTTGGGTTGGAAGAAGGGCTGAAACTGTTTGCGCTCCATGCCCAAAATCACGTTGTGTTCGGTGGTGCGAGGGCGAGAGGATTGGCCATCTTTGGCGGTGTAGATCAGGCAGTCATTGCCTCCGCGCATTTTGACGGCGCGCATGGACATTTCTGAGTCGGTCAGCAAAGCTTCAAATTCGGAGTTCACCAAAGGACCCGAGGCCACCCCGGCACTGAGCGAAAACACAAAACGCTGGTTGTGTGTTTCGAGGGGCTCGCCCAAGCAGCGTTGCAAGCGTTTGCACCAATCGGCCAGCCCTACAAAGGGGTGTTCTGAAATCAGCACCAACGCAAACTCATCACCCGACATACGACACATGCCCACGTCCCAGCCGTTGGCATCGCTTTCGCGGCGTAAAAAGGCGTCGATGCGCTGGCCAATGGCGGTGATGGCGTGGTCGCCGGCATCGTAGCCCAGCAACTCGTTGACCCGCTTGAAGCGGTCAATGTTGATGCACGCCACCGCTACACAGGCCTGAGGCGCGCTGGCCAGGGCTAAAGCTTTGACTTCGTTGAAACGCTCTTTGAGGTAATTGCGGGTGTGAAACACCGTGGCCGTGTCGGGCTTCTTTAAGCCTAAGCCCTGCAAGGCTTCGCGCAGCTGTTCTTGCAAAGCCAGTTCTTTGCTGCGGTCAGAAAAAAGCGCCACAAAGCGTTCATTCGATGTGCTGACGTTGTTCGGTAGCAAACGCAGCGTCAGCTGCACAGGCACGGCCTGCGCGTTGGAGGTGTGAATGAACGTGTCCAAACTCAGCGTTTGGTGGTTGGCCGCATGTTGGTGGATTTGATCGATGAAATAGGGCAGGTCGTCGCGCAACTCAGTGATCAGATTGACCACGCGCGCGCCTTTGAGCTCCAAATGTCCGAAACGAAACAGACGCTCAGCCGCTGCATTGGCATCGATGACCCAACCTTGGGCGTCAAACGTCAGGATGGCCTCTTGCGAGGCATCCAGCATGGCGCGTAGTTGTAATTCTTGATCGGTTGGCACGTGCATCAATGACAGGTTTTTTCCGTACCCATATTCTTCATTAAAAATGGTTTTTCTAGATTAATTGTTAATTTCGAAAAAATTGCTAATGACATTATGAATGAATCGCACTTAAACAGTGCATCACCGAGAGAACGGCAAGGTCACGATGAAGCTGGTGCCCACGCCCATTTCAGATTGGCAGTCAATGCTGCCGCCCATACGCGTGACGATGCTGCGCACCATCGCCAGTCCCAAGCCCGTGCCTTTGCCGACTTCTTTGGTCGTGAAGAAGGGTTCAAAAATACGCGGCAAGGTTTCCGGGGGAATGCCGCTGCCGTTGTCGATCACGGCCACAGACACAGTGTTGTCGGTGGGGCGGGATGCCGCAATGACGATGCGACCGTCGCGACGCTCGCCAATCGCATGGCTGGCGTTCACGCACAAGTTGACCAACACTTGTTGCAAGCTGCCGCTTTGGCCTTTGAGTTGGACGTTCGCCGCATCGGGGGTGACGGGTTCAATGGCAATTTCAATGCCTTTCAAGCTGGCTTGCAGCAGCGATTTGGTTTCGTCAATCACCGGCGAGAGCTCAAACAGCGTGAGGTTTTCTTCTTCTTCCTCGGGCGGACGTTCGCGGCCCAAGCCGTTGAGTTTGATCACGATGTCGCGTGCGCGGGTCGTGGCTTGCATGATGGCGCTCAAATTCTTGGCCGCTTTTGAGTCTTCGCCGATCTTCATTTCCACCAATTCGGCGTGGTTTTGAATCACGCCTAAGAGGTTGTTGAAGTCATGCGCCACGCCGGCCGCGAGTTGGCCTAAGGCGTCTAAGCGCTGCGATTGCTCCATTTTTTGCACCATGCGCAGGTTTTCGGCTTCTTTTTCCTTGAACTCCCGCATGTCCTTCATCGTGATCACGGCGCCGGTGATCAGGCCATGGGCGTCACGCAAAGGCGCAGCGGTCAGGACCACGGGGATTTGCTCGCCTTCGTGCTGGTTCACCACCCACTCCACGTTTTGGACGGCATGCATGGTTTGGGCTTTGGCTTCTTCCACGCTGTTGCCCAAGCAGGCGATCACCCACAGCTCGGTTTCGGTGTTGACGGTGAAAAACTGTGTGCTCTCAGACACCACGTTCTGGTCCGACTTGAGCCAATTCAGCACCTTGGCTTGCGTGGCGATAGCGGTCAGACTGTGTAGGCTGACGGGTTGTGGCAGTTCGTCCAAGCAGGCTTTGGTCAAGATGGACAGCAGGTGGTGGCCGTGCAAGCTGTGGTGGGCGTAGCCCAAAAAGGTTTGACTGGCTAAGTTGGTGAACTTCACGCGCTCGGAGGCGTCAAAGCCCAGCACAGGGTAGGGCATGTCGGCGAGACGCTGCCAGAAGCGCTCGGGGTCCATGTCGTACAAACGTTGCATCACGTCGCCGTGGTACTCGGGCACCCAATGTTCGATCAACTGGTTGTTGTCGGCCGAGGGCAGTAAGGCGCCCAAGGTATGGCCTAGCACATGCACTTTGGCATAACCAAAAATCTCTAAGGCTTTGGGGTTGGCGCTGAGCAACGCACCGGTGCGGTCCACGCGCAGCACACCGTCTTGCATGGCATCCATGGTTTTTTCGAGCAAGCTGTTTTGCAGTTTGATTTGCTCGTTTTTATGAATCAGCGAGGACACATCGTGCACGTTGATGACGGTTTGCTCGGGAATGCCGCGCACGCTGAACATGATGGATGACGAAATTCGCACGGGCGTGCTGGGGCCTTTTTTGTTCTTCAGCAAAGTCACCACGGACTCGTCGTCGTCATTGATCAAACGATTCAGGGTGGTGGTGATCGTGACCGACCAAGGCAGGTCGCGTTCGTTGCGAATGAAGGCCAGCACGGTGCGTTGGCCATTCACGGTGTGGTTGACCAAGCCCAACTCGATGGAGAGTTTTTCCCCCTCTTTGGTCTGCAAGTACAGCATGCCGCTGTAGCCCGTTTTTTGGTCGTTTTTGTCGCTTAAGAAGCTCTTTAAGAGTTTGGCGTAGTTGTCACGCAAAGGCTCTGGACTGAGCACGGTCAAGGGTTGGCCGATGAGCTCTTTGCCAAAGTATCCCGTCATTTGGTTGGCGCGCGAGTTGGCAAACTGGATGCAGCCTTCGGCGTTAATTTGCACGCAACCCAAAGGCGTTTGGTTGAGCAAATTCATATAACCGCCGGGTTCGATGAACTCCAAGCGCGTCAAGCTCTTGCTCAGGCTGTTTAAGAACAGCGACAGCGTGGCCTCGTCGTCGTCGAACAAGATGGTGCTGCGCTGGCCGATCACTTCTTTGCGACTCAGACCCGACAGGTTCAGCAACGCGGTGTTGCAGTCTCGAATGTCGCCCAGTTCGTCCACCACGATCAGGCCGCTTTGCATCGACGAGAACAGGCCGTTCACGTACTGAATCTGTTGCTCAATCGAAATTTGGCTGTCTTGCAGTTTTTCTTGGTTTTCTTGCAGTTGGTTGGTCAGCCGGTGCGAGTCCATCAACGAGGCCAGCAAGGTTTCGCGGTTTTGGGCGGACTCGTACGCCACGCCGATGGCCACCGAGCCAGGCAGCATCAACTCGGACACATGGGTGGGCAATTGGTAACGTGACTTGACCACGAAAATGCCGCGCACTCGGTTTTCAAAATGGAACGGAATGATCAAGAAGTGGCGGGATTGCTCGGCATGCGAGGCATCCAGCGCTTCAAGGCAGGTCTCGGGTAAGTCTTTGTTACGCAGCAGCAGCCCATCGCTGGCGGCTTGCTTGAGCAAGTGGCTGGGCAATGGCAATTCGTTAGGGAAGGTGGTGCTGTCATGCGACTCGCTGCCCAAGAGCGTCAGCTTTTGGCGTTGAATCATGGAATCATCCACCACGCCAAAACCGTAGGCGTAAAGGGCGCACGCTTGCACATCCAAGTAGTGGGTCATTTTTTGGCTGATTTCCATGGCCAACTGCGAAGGCGAATGCTCGTTGCGCACGGTTTCGTTGATCAGGGCCAAGCCGTTGTCGATCCACAAACGGTGGTGGTTTTTGGCTTGGTTGGCACGCAGGCTGTCGACCATCACGCGAATATTGGCCATCGCGCTGGATTTGTCGCCAGCCGCCACATCGATGGTTTGCTCTAAATTACCCAAAACAATGTCATGCGTGACGCTCACCAAGCGTCTGGGTTCTCCGCCCACCAGACTGCGCACGATGCTCACCAACCAGCCCAAAGAGCCCAAAATCAAAGCCAAAGTCAGCGCCACAAGTGCGTAGAACTGAAAAGTCATGCGCTTGTAAGACGCCTGCACCCTGTCGTAGTCTTGTTTGGCTTGGACCAGTTGTTGGTTGGTTAATGTGTCGAGCGCCCCCAAAAGAGAGGTGCCGTATCGGTTTTGCGAATTTAAAAGTTCGTTTTGCAAAGCTGCGCTGATGTGTCCTTTTTCGCGCCCCAAATCCAGCAAACGCGTCATTTCATAGTGCCAGCGTGAAAACGCAGATTCATAGCCAGCGCGAGCGGGTTGCAATTCAGGCTCAATGCCGCCTGCTACCAAGGCGTCTTGCACCACTCGGCTGGTTTGCTGCATGGCGTAGGCTTTGCGCATCAGGCGGTCAATGCTTTGGTTTGAGGTGACATCGGCGGACGACAGACTCGCGCCAAAATCCATCAGCGCATGCTCCATCTCCAGCAGCCGCTTCATCGATACGACACGGTTCTCGTACATGCGCGAGAGCGATGACTCTAAAGCCTGCATCTGCGACCCTGTGAGCAAAGCCAGCATCGCCACGACCAAGATCAAGAGGGCACCCATCCAGCGCACAGCGCCGCGTAATGTGAAAGATAGATTTTTGATCAGGGCATTCATACGAAAAGGAGAACAGTCTCAACTTTCAAAGTGTTGAGTCGAATACAAAAAGTGCTTTCAAGTTTCTCACGCATTTGCGAAAGACTTGTGATCTAATCAATAAAATCGCTAAATAAGCGTTCATTTTATTTAAATTTACAAAAAAGAAAAGGTTGGTAATGGCGACGATATTGTTGGTTGATGACGAAGACTTGTTGCGTGAAGGTGTACGCGAAATTTTGGAAATGTCTGATTTTTCCGTGATCGAAGCCTCCGATGGGCAAGAAGCTTTGCGTCAATTTGCACTGGCTGAAAAAGTCGATTTGGTGATCACCGACATCGTGATGCCCAATATGGACGGCGTTGATTTCGTCACCAAATTGCGCGAAATGTTCCCAGATGTGCCAATTTTGACGATTTCAGGCGGCAGCCGTGTCGTGAGTGCACGTTTTGGTTTGGACTCGGCATTGTTGTCCGGTGCCAATGCCAGCTTGACCAAGCCGTTCACGGCCAAGCAATTGATCGAAAAAGTCAAAACCTTATTGACCGCTTGAGGCTTCGCAAGATATACCGTCCATGAGTTCGTTGAATCTGAACCTTGCTTCTGAACCGGTCACCCCCGAGTTAGTCATTGAAGCCGTCGCCACAGGCCGTAAGGGTTTGGAGAGCGCGCGCGTTTTGTTGGTGGACGACAGTGTCATGTTGCGCATGGGTTTGCGTCGCTCGCTTGAAGAAGTGGGGCTTCGAAACATCCGCGAAGCCAACAACGGCAAAGAAGCCATCGAAATTTTGATGCGCGAGCCCTTCGACTTGATGTTGCTCGACATGGAAATGCCCGTGATGAGCGGCATGGAAGTGTTGGAAGTGATCCGCGAAACACCTTACCAAGCTTGGCCACCCGTCATCGTGATTTCCGGTGGCGCGGGCAGCTCGGGCATTGACGATGCGGTGCGATGCATTGAGTTGGGCGCTGAAGATTACTTGCCCAAGCCGTTTAATCCGGTGTTGTTGCGTGCCCGTGTGACTACGTGCATCGATAAAAAGCACTTGAAAGACCAAAACGCGCTACGCATGCGTCAGCTCAAAAAGCAGCACGAGCAGCTGAGTCAAGAAAAAGAAAAGACCGAGCAGTTGTTGCTCAACATCTTGCCGCGCACCATTGCCAAGCGCTTGAAGGCGGGCGAAGAGCGCATTGCCGACGCGTGTCCATCGGTCAGCGTGTTGTTTGCCGACATGGTGGGCTTCACCAAAATGACCCGCACCATCACGGCGACCGCCTTGGTGGAAATGCTGGGCGATTTGTTCTCTCGGTTTGACTTGATCACCGAGCGTCACGGCCTCGAAAAAATCAAAACCATTGGTGACTGCTACATGCTTGCGGGCGGTGTGCCTGAAGCGCGTACGGACCATGCCGAAGCCACCGTCATGGCCGCGATGGACATGTGCGAAGCCTTGAAAGAGCTGTACGAGCGCACCAACGGTGCCTTGAACATGCGCATTGGCATCCACAGCGGTGCGGTGGTGGCGGGTGTGATTGGTATTCGCAAGTTCACTTACGACCTCTGGGGCGACACGGTCAACGTGGCGAGCCGCATGGAGTCCACCGGTCAGCCCGGAAAAATTCACGTCTCTTCAGCCACGGCCGATTTGCTAGCGGGCAAGTTCGAGTTGGAGGCGCGGGGCATGATTGAAGTCAAGAGTTTGGGTCAGGTCGAGACATTTTTTGTTGGGCCGCAAATTAAGGCATCGGCTTGATGCCATGGGAGTTGCTTTGAAAAATTCTGTATGGAGAAACCAGCCATGAGTCTGCGTGACATTGTCCCCACGGACAAAGAAATTGTGATGCGTGAAGATGACTTCATCGTCTCGAAGACCGATTTGAAAGGCCGCATCACGTACGGCAACAAAACCTTCATCGAGTTTTCAGGCTTTGATGAAAAAGACATTTTGGGGATTCAGCACAACCTGATCCGTCATCCTGACATGCCACGCGCGGTGTTCAAGTTGTTGTGGGGCAGCATTCAAGACGGCAAAGAAATTTTTGCGTATGTGAAAAACATTTGCAGAGATGGCAGCTTCTATTGGGTCATTGCCAACGTCACGCCCTCGATTGACGAGGCTGGCAAAGTGCTGGGCTATTACTCGGTGCGTCGCAAACCTCACCCACGCGCGATTCCAGTAATTTCGGAGTTGTACCGCAAGATGTTGGACGAAGAGCGTCGTGCAGGCACGCGTGATGCGATTGCGGCATCCAGCCAATTGATGGAAAAGTTTTTGAATGAAAAAGGTATGAGCTATGAGCACTTTGTCCTCTCTCTTCAGTCGGCTTGAGTTGAGCCCGGCCAAGGGCTTGTGGCTGCAGGCGCTTTTGGGCGCAATCGCCGTGGCGTTCTTGTTGGTGTTGACCAGCATGTCACCCGTTGTCATCGTTTTAGCGGTGGTGATGGTGGTGGTGTTGGCGTTGTCCATCCGTGGTCAAAACAACGAGGCCGCTTTGGTCAAGCGCATGAATGCGGTGTTGAGTGGCGCTGCCAGCGGCGTGCTTGAGCCACGCGTGACCAACATCACCAGCACCGGCCCGTTGGCTGAATGTGCTTGGAGCTTGAACGAAGTGCTCGACCAAGTCGAAGCCGTGTTCCGCGAGTCACTCACGGTGGTGTCACGCATGAGCGCGGGTAACTTCTCACGCCAGCCTCAACCCGCAGGCTTGAAGGGCATTTACCCGCAAGTGCTGCACAAAATGGCCGAAGCGCAAAACAGCGTCTCGCGCACGGTGAAAGCCTTGCGTTCAGCCATGGGGTCTATGGCTTCGGGCGACTTCACGGTGCGCTTGGATGCCAGCAAAGACCAAGGCGAGTACAAGTTGATTCTTGAAAACGCCCAATTGGCGATCAGCTCTTTGGACGTCGTGCTGGGCCAAGTGGTGCATGTCATGGACGCCATGGTGCGCGGTGACTTGACCAGCCGCGTGCACGCCCAAGGCGAAGGCAGTTTGGGCAAGCTCAAAGACGACATCAACCGTTCTTTGGATGCGTTGGCCATTTCCATGCGCAGCATTGGCGAAAACGCCCAGCAAGTGGCGGGTGCCGCCAGCGACACCAGCACCGCCATTGGTCAACTGGCCGATGGTGCGCAAAGCCAAACGCACTACATCAGTGAAGTGGTCACCGCGATTCGCCAAACATCGAGCGCGGTCAGCGATATTTCTAACAGCACCGAGTCGGCCAGCCGTCAGGCGCAAGAGTCGGCCACCATCGTGCGCGATGGTCGCGTGAAGATGGAGCAAATGGTCGAGGTCGTCAACGGCATCGCCCGCAACTCCGAGAAGATCAACAAGATCACGGACGTGATCGAGAAGATTGCCAACAAGACCAACTTGTTGTCCCTCAACGCAGCGATTGAAGCGGCCCGCGCCGGCGAACATGGCAAAGGTTTTGCCGTGGTGGCCGATGAAGTGGGCAAGCTCGCTGCCAGCAGCGCAGACAGCACCAAAGAGATCACGCAGCTGATTCAGCAAGCCGTGTCCGAAGCCAACCGCGCCGTTTTGGCGGTGCGTGAGGTGAGCGGTGACATGGAGCGCATCGTGGCCAGCTCGTCGCAAACCGATGGCATGTTGCAGCGTATCTCTGCCGCCGTGGAAGAGCAAACGCGAACCATGCAAGAGATCAACAACAGCGTCTCCAACCTTGAAAAGATTGCGCACACCAACTCCGCGGCTTCAGAAGAGTTGGCTGCCAGCATGATCGAGTTGTCGAAAGTGGCTGACTCGACACGTCGCGAAATCGAAAAATTCAAGATCTGACGGAACACGCCATGGAACTGGTTCTCTTTGAAGTTGGCAAGGGGCGATTCGCCTTCTCAGCCATTGGTGTCAGCAAGGTCTTGGACGTTCTGCCCGTGACGCCGCTGCCCTATGCGCCCGCCGATGTGGAGGGCTTGGTCAACGTGGCGGGCGCGGTCTACCTGAAGGTGGACTTGGCCGCGCGTTTGGGAATGGGTGAGCGTTCAGCCGATCCCAACGGTAATTTGTTGGTGGTCACGGCCCAAAAAGACACGGTCGTGGTGCAAGTGGACCGCGTGTTCAACAAAATCAGCCTAGAGTCAGACGCGATCAAGCTGTATGACGAAAGCGATTCTGATGCGCTGGTGCGCGGCGAGTTCATGTTGCCCGATGGCATGGTGTTGTTGCTCAACGAGGCCTCATTGGGTCTGCAAAACATGGAGCCCGTGGGCGTGCCTGAAGGCGGCGGAGGTTTGGTGGGGCAAATCGAAGCCACCACGGTGACGCAAGCGGCCGAGTTGGTGAACAACGACATGCCCACCGTCACCGTGCAAGACGGCGACGAAACCTACGCCTTCCACATGGAAGACGTGTTGGAGATCATCGAAATTCGCGATCTCACGGCACTGCCTGGTGCTGGCCCTGAGGTGGAAGGTTTGATGCAGTTGCGTGGCTCGGCTTTGCTGGTGCTGTCGCTCTCCAAACTGCTCAAATGCGAGCAGACGGTTGCTCCTAAATTTGTGTTGGTGGTGGCCGTTCATGGCTCACGTCTGGGCATTTCGGTGGCCGACATGGTGGGCATTGAGCGCTACGAAAAAGACATTTTGCAAACCATCACCGGTGGTGACTCTCAGCTTGAAGGCTACTTGCCTGGTTACGGTGCTTGGGAAGGCCGCATGACCGGTTTGGTGGCTTTAGGCGGCTTGGTCTCGCTGGACAGCATGGCGCATTTCCGCCGTTATTTGATTCAACACGGAGTGGACATGGCTGCCATCTCAGAGCAAGAAATGAAATCTGTACGGCGCTTGCTGTCTTTCCGTTTGGGCGATGAACGCTGCGCGTTGCCACTGTCGTTGGTAGATCGCGTGGAGGAATATGGCTCTGCCGTGAACTTGCCACAAGGCGACGACTCGCTCGCGGGCGTCGTGCAAATCAAAGGCGAGGTGGCGCCTGTGCTGGACATGCGTGACATGTTGGGCATCAAGGGCAAAGACACTTCCGCTTATGTGGTGGTGCGTATTCAAGGTGCGCCTTGGGCGTTGGTGGTGGACAAGGTCGATCGCGTGATTGAGATTGCCGAAAAAGACATCACGCCTGTGCGCACCAGCCAGAACGATTATTTGACCGAAGTCGGTCGTTTAGATGGCGAGTTGATTTCTCTGCTGTCTTTGGAGCCCTTGTCTAGGGCTGCCTAATTTCAAAGGAATATGTTTGTCTAAAGACAATGTCGATGATCTGATTGCGCAAATGCGTGCCGCCGTGCAAAACGCAAAGGGCAGCACCGCAGCGCTGAACAACACATTTGCACCTGCTGCTGCGCCGGTGTCTGCGCACACGCGTTCCGATACTGCCACGCAGCTTGAAATTGTGAACCAATTGATGCTGGGTGTGGAGTCACGTTTTGGCATCAAGCCAGGCACCTTGGTCGAGCGCAAGTTGGTGCGCATTTTGAAAGAAATGCCTATTTCCGTGTTGCGCGATTGGGTCAATTCGATGAACACCTGTTCGTCGGAGCACCCCGAATGGCAATCGTTGGTGGAGAACTTGACGGTTCATGAAACCTACTTCTGCCGCGACCCTGATTTGATGGACATGCTGGGCAAAGACATCTTGCCTAACTTGATCGCTTCGCGTGAAAAAAACCGCCAATTGCAAGTCTGGTCTGGTGCGAGTTCAACCGGCGAAGAGGTCTACGACTTGGCCTATATGTGCCTGCGTGGTTTGCAAAAAGCAGGCAAGGCACGGCAACAAGCCGATGGCCGCGTGGTGCCTGAAGGCGGATGGTCTTTGTTTGTGATGGGCAGCGATGTGTCCAACCAAGCTTTGCGTACCGCCCGCGAAGGCGTGTATGGCGAACTGGGCATGGGCTCGTTCCGCAATTTGCCAGACCATTGGCGCGCCATGTTTGACGATGTGTCGATGGCGCCTTCTAACGCCATGCCTGGTGTGCGCTACCACAAGGTGCGCGATTGGGTGAAGAGCTGTGTGCGCTTTGAGCGCTTCAATTTGATGAACAGCCGCCCACCTGTGCAAGGCATGGATTTGGTGTTTTGCCGCAATGTGCTGATCTACTTTGAAGACTCGGTGAAGAAGTCGGTGCAAACCATGTTGGCCCGTTCCATGTCCACTGGCGGCGTGTTGGTGATGGGTGCATCTGTGCAAATGCTGGTGCCTGAATATTTCGAACAACGCTTGGGTAACGGTGGCCCTTGGTATGTGCGAAATGGGGTGTCCGTATGATCAAGTTGCTCATCTCCGACGACTCCGCGTTCATGCGTATCGCCATTCGCAAAATGGTCGAAGGGCATCCCGACATTGAGGTGGTGGGTGAAGCTCGCACGGGCCAAATGTGCGTGGAAATGGCCGAAACACTGCGTCCTGATGTGATCACCATGGACGTCGAAATGCCCGTCATGGATGGTTTAGAGGCCACCCGCCAAATCATGGCGCGTTGTGCTTGCCCGATCATCATGTTGAGCAGTTTGACCGAGCGCAATTCGGTCACCACCATCAAAGCTTTGGAGCTGGGTGCGGTTGATTTCATCGCCAAAAAATCCTCGTTTGTGCAACTCGACATCGTGAAAATCGGTGATGAGTTGGTGGACAAGCTGCGCTATTGGGCCAAGAAGCGGTCGCGTTTTTCTGCGGGGGGCTTGCGTCCTGCGGTGAGCAGCGTGGACACCTCTAAGCCGGTGTTTCAGCGCAAAACTGAAAACCAAGGCGTGCCAGGTTTGGTGGTGTTGGGCATCTCGACAGGCGGGCCCGCCACCTTGCCGCAAACGCTCAAAGCGATGGGCAAGCTGAAATGTCCCTTGGTCGTGGCCCAGCACATGCCGCCCATGTTTACCAGCGGTTTTGCCCGTCACTTGAGCACCGAAACGGGCTTGGAAGTGGTGGAGAGCACCGACGGCATGGAAGCCAAACCAGGCATGGTGATCATCATCAAAGGCGGGACCGATGTGGTGATTCGTGAGCCGTTTCCTGGCCGCATCATGTTGTACGAGCGCACCAGCCCCGAGGCGCCAATTCACCCCAATGCTGACGTGTTGTTTCGCTCAGCGGCGACGGTGTCGTGCCCAGTTGTGGCGGTCGTGATGACCGGCATGGGCAATGACGGCATGAAGGGCGCGCAAGAGTTGGTGGCGCGCAAAGGCAGCGCCGTTTTGGCGCAAACGCCTGACAGTTGTATCGTGGACGGCATGCCGTCTTCTGTGATTGATGCCGGCTTAGCCACCGCCGTACTCGCGCCCGCAGCGCTGGGTGCTCGGTTGGCACGCATGGCAGGTGTGGGTGGCCTGTTAGGCGCATCCCTTGTTTGATTTGTTTTGAGGTGAATTGAAATGTCGAAGAAAAATATCCTGATCGTTGATGACTCTTTCGTGATGCGCGCTTTGTTGCGAGGCATCATCAGTGCCGACCCTGATTTGGCAGTGGTGGGCGAAGCGACCAACGGCCTTGAAGCCTTGCAAAACATCAAAGAACTCAACCCTGATTTGGTGTTGCTGGACATCGAAATGCCGCACATGGACGGCATCGAGTGTCTGAAGCGTTTGCGCCTCATCAGTAACGTGCCCGTCATCATCGTGTCTTCGGTGGCCCAAACAGGTTCACCACAAGCGTTGGAGACACGCAAGCTGGGCGCTGCAGAAGTGATCGCCAAACCATCGGGTGCCATGAGCTTGGACTTGAATGCGAAGAAGGGCCACGAGATCGTGACCGCGTCACGCAAAGTGCTCGGCATCTGATTTTTCGCTCGCGAAACAATCAACGCACCACGTCATTCAGGTAATCAGCGCACAAGGGGCACAAGTCAATGTCAGATGACTTTATCGAGACCATATGGGCTCAATATGCAGTAGAAACCGAAGAGCATATTGAGGGCATTGAATCACTGTTGGTGCGTGCCGACGGCGGCGAGCTGTCGGGCGAAGAAATTTCTAGCCTCTTTCGCGCTTTTCACTCGCTCAAAGGTTTGAGCCGTGTGATGGAGTTGGGTGCGCTTGAAGCTGTTGCGCATCGTGCCGAAGATTTGCTTGGACTGGTTCGCGAAGGTGTGACCGGTTTGGACAAACCGACGGTCGACGTGTTGCTACGCGCTTTAGACGCCATCAAAGGACTGCGCGACATTGCGGTGGCAGAGCGCTCCGATGGTCAAAAGCCTGAAGCCTTGTGCAAAGAACTCGAAGCGGCGTTTCGCAAAGCCTCTGGCGGTGGTGCGGAAGCCGCTGAACCTGAGGTGCCTGCTGCACCTGCTGCCGCGACGGAGCAAGCGACTGCCCCTGCAGCCCCTAAAACACCCGCGAAAAAAGCAGTACCCCCTGAGCCCAAACAGTTGGTGAAAATCTCTGCGTCTGGCACCGACGAAGATGCGCCCGACGATCAGTCGATCTTCTTGCGTTTGCTCAAGAACGGTTTGCCCATCCTTGAGCAATTGGCTTTGTCGATTGCCGCCAAAGAAGACCCCAAACAAATTTTGTCCGTTGCCAACGACATCCGCCGTCCGTTGATTTGGATGGTGCGTGCGTCCAATAAATTGGGTTACTTGGGGATCACCAAGCGCATTCAAGACATTTCGGAAGCCTTGCCCAAAGACGAAACCATCAGCCGTGAAAACGGTGAGTTGGTGGTGGACACCATCGTGGCGTTTTTGAGCGATTTGCGTAATTTGGGTGAAACCACAGGCAGCGATCTCGGTGGTGAGTCGCTGAGCCAAGTGCTGTCGCGCACCTTGCGTGAGAGTTTGGACCATCTGCTCAACAACATTGCTCAAAATTTAGAAACTTTAGAGGCCGCAGTCGCCTACGCCGATGAGACCGTTGCGGGCAATGTGTCGCAAGAATTCTCGCGCGTGAACGCTTATCTGACCTCGTTGTACCCAGACGCCCATTGCGATGTGCCGTTGTTGTTGATGGATGCTTATGCCCGTGCAGCGCGTTCGCATTTGACGTTGAACAACGAAGTCATCAGCTTGACCCGCGATGCGGTGGCCTTCGTTCGTGATGTGTGCCAGAGCAAAGACAAAAAACCATTGCTCAACGCGACGTTCGTGGCGCAACAAGACAGCTTGTCGCAGCGCATGAAAGACTATGTCTGGGCGCACGACAACGCCAGCGACATGTCGGCCCAGGAAATTCAAGCGTTCCATACCTCTTTGCGCATTCCGCCTGAGTTGGCTGAGTTGTTGTCCTCAGAAAACACGCGTGAGTTGAAAGACATGATCGACGATGGGTCCAAGGCCTATTTGATCGTGGCGCATTTGGAGTCGTCAGAGCAAATTGCGACCTCATTTTTGTCGTGGGTTTCTGAGCGTGGCCGCATCATCACCAACCGTTCGGTGTTTGTGGACGATGAGAGCTGGTACGAGATGTTGTTCATCTCCAAAGGCGACTTCGAAGAAATTGACGCAGAGATCAAACAACTCGATGCCGGCAAAAACCTCATCAAGTTGTTGGGCCAGTTCGGTGTGACCAGCGGCCCCGCCATGATTGAGTTTGCTGACGTGTCGACAGACGCAGCGCCTGCTGTTGCATCCACACCTGTGGCGGCGGTCTCCGTTCCTGCGCCCACATCGTCACCTGCGGCATTGCCGGACCCTGTGCATGCGCCTGTGATGGTGGACACGCCAGCGCCCGCCGTGGCGCCTGTGGCCACGGCCCCTGTCTCTGCACCCGAACCTGCCGCTGCGGCCGCAGCCCCGACCGCCAACGCGTCACCGGCGCCAGCGCCAGCAGCTGCACCCGCCGCCCCCGCGCGTGCCCCAGCCCCCGCAGCTGCCGCTGCCAACGTGATTCGTGTGCCGGGCGAAATGCTCGACCAGTTCATGAACCAAATTGGCGAAATGGTGTTGGTGCGTGGCCAGTTGGCCCACGTCATTGCCGACCAGCGTTTGCGTGAGCAAGCGGTGGCACTGCGCCGTTCGAGCGATGCCGGTTTGGCCGACCTCACAGGCGTGGCGCAATTTCAGCGCTTGATTGATTTGATTGACGAGCAAAACCGCCGTCTGCAAGAAACAGACACCTTGATTCAAGGCGCCTTGTCTCGCTTGCAAGACAGCGTGATGGGCTTGCGTGTGGTGCCCGTGGAGTTGGTGTTCAAACGCTTCCCACGCATGGTGCGCGATTTGGCACAAGCGCAAGGCAAGCAAATCCGTTTGGAATTGACGGGCCAAGAGGTCAAGATCGACAAGGCCATGGTCGAGTCGCTGGCTGACCCGTTGTTGCACATGGTGCGCAACAGCGCCGACCACGGCATTGAAACGATTGCGGAACGCAAGTTGACGGGCAAGCCCGAAGAGGCGGTCATTCGCATTCAAGCCGAGCAGCAGGGCAGTCGCATTTTGATTCGCGTCAGCGATGACGGCAAAGGCATTGACCCCGAGCGCGTGCGCCGCAAAGCGGTGGAGCGCGGCTTGGTCAAAGAAGAAGACAGCCTGCTGATGAGCCGCGACGAGATTTTGAAATTCATCTTCCGTGCGGGCTTCAGTACAGCAGATGTGGTGACTGAAACTTCGGGCCGTGGTGTGGGCATGGACGTGGTCCGTACCAACGTGATGCGTTTGGGCGGCAACATTCACCTCGATTCCGAGTTGGGCCGTGGCACCATCTTCACCATGCAAATGCCTTTGTCGGCGGCGGTGCAAGAGGTGTTGTTGGTCAACACAGCCGGTCAAACCTTGGCGGTGCCAGGGCGCTATGTGGCCGAATTGGTTGAAATCAGCGAAGCCGATGTGCAGTCGGTCAAAGGCCGCACGGCCATCATGTTGCGCGGTAACTTCTTGCCCATCGTGCGACTTGAAGAGTTGTTGGGCTTCAAGCAAACCAGCGAAGGTCAACACCGTTTCGTGGTGGTGCTCTCCGATGGTCAACGCACCTTGGGTGTGTCGGTGGATGAGTTTGTGGGCCGCCAAGAGCTGTTCACCAAAGACATCCATCCACGCTTGGCTGCTTTGCCAGGTGTGGGCGGTGCATCGATCTTGGGCGACGGTCGCGTGGTGTTGATTCTGGATGGCGCAGCGATTTACCGCTTGGCCGAGAACATTGGCAACCATGCGCAACTGCCTCAGTTGCCCCAAATGTCTCAAATGCCAGTCGCTGCCTGATCTGTATGGCCATTTATCTCCAAGTTCGCGCGGGTCCTTTGCAACTCTTGGTGGACGCCTTGGGCGTGCATGAGGTGCTGAGTCTGGACGACTTGGCGGTAGGCGGGCAGGGTGGTCATGTCGAGTGGCGCAAGCAAGTGCTGAACGCCGTCGCTGTGCACACGTTTTTCGGTCAAACGCAGGGTGAGCGCTTGATGGGCGTGGTCTACAGCGCGACCGAGGGCGATGAGCCGTTGATGCTTGAGGTCGATGAGGTGGTGGGTTTGCGCAACATCACCCCCGCACAGTGGCTGCCCATGCCACGCTTGCCCGATGCCACCAAGGTGTTTTTTGACGCGCTGATTGGGGACCTCAATTCAGACGCGCAGGTTTATCGCCTGCGCCGTCCTTTGGACCGCGCGTTGTTTCAGGCCGACGTGACGCCTGACGACATCACGAGTTAAGTTCGGGAATGGCAGAACGGATGGAGTTCTGCAAATACAGCTGAAGGAACAGACCTTCTAAGACCGGACGAATCAGCGAAGTTTGGCTCTGCACAATTTCTTGCAACGATTCAGCGGTCATTTGGATACAGACCATGTCGGTCACGGCAATGGCCGTGGCACCGCGCACACCGCCCGTCAAAATGGCTTGCTCTCCAAACGCTTCGCCTGCGCCTAAACGAACCAAAAATGTGTTGGCGGGCGGCACGAACAAGTCGACTTCGCCAGATTCAATCATGTAGAACGTGTGCGCTGCATCGCCACGTGAAAACAGCACATCGCCCGCTTTGTAACTTTGAATGGGGAAATAGGCTTCGCTCATCGCAAACTTTCTGGGGTTTGGTCTACGCCTAAAGTGCGCATGACCGTGACGCGACAAATGCTGCGCAAGCCAGCGTCAGTGGTGCGGATTTCTTCCACCGCACGTTTGATGGGGATGATTCGGGTGTTTAACAAGGTTTCGGCTTGCAGTGTCCAACGCATGGGCACGCCCGCAATGCCTTCGGCCAAGCCAATCACGGCACCGGGCCCCATGTAAAACGAGGTGTCACCCGCGATCACACGCACTTGCCCTTGAAAGATGACGTGGGCCTCTTCCACCATGTCGCCTTGGCTGAACAAGATGTGGCCTTTGCTGAAAATGGCACTGCGCAAAAAGCTCGAAGAACGCAGGCGCGAAAACAAATGTTCCTCGCTGCTGAGCTTGGTGTCTTGTTCGGCATCAGTGAGGGGGACGCCATGGCTGTCAAGCAGTCCCATTTTTGACAATTTTTGGGTATTGATCCCGAAAAAGAATGAATCCACGATGAAATAAACCCTTGATATTTATTGTGATTTCATCACTTTTGCTAAACTAGTGACAATTTTAAACCTTACTGAGAATACTGCTGATGAACGACCCCGTTCTTGCAACGTTTGACGCTGCCACGTTTCTGGCAAGCGAAGCTGCTGCATGGATGGAATGTTTTGAATCTGAGCAAGTTGTCCGTGGTTTAGCGCAGAGCTTACAACGCCTGCATCAGGCTGAGCGTTGTGAAATTGGCGTCGCCCGCCCCGCGCATGACGATGACCGCGCACAACCCTTTGTGGGCCGTTATTTGTTGGTAGACGGCACCTCTGTGCGTGTGTTGGAAATGATCGCCCCTCAAGTCGTGGGCGAGCATGTGGGGCAATTGGGCGAGCATTTGCTCATCCTCGCGCAGCGTTGGTTAACGGCGGTTTCGGCCTTGGCTGCGCAAAATCAACCGCAGTCCGTCGCTACGCAAGCTGTGCCACAAGGCCATGACGCGGAGCGTTTGGCGTGGATGGCCCATTTGACCCACAGCCTTGAAGCCGCGCAGCGTCATGCCTATGGCGTGGCATGCATTCATGTCGACATCAAGGCCTTCAAAGCGCTCAACGATGTGCTGGGGGCAAGCACAGCACGCAATATGTTGTACGAGATGGGTACGCGCATCATGACCATGTTGCGCAAGCACGATCGCGTGATTCGTCTGGGCGACCACGAGTTCGGCATCATCATTGACCGGCTCACGCAGCCCGAAGGCATTGCGGCGGTGGTGCAGCGCTTGACGAACAAACTTGAAAGCCCACCTTCGCCGCTGGCTCCTTGGAAGGGCGTGCGCCTCGGGGTGGCGTTGTTTCCTAACGATGCGACGACGGCCGAAGATTTGGTGGCCTTGTCGCATCTTCGTTTGACAGATGCCAAACACCGCGATGTGTTGGAGGATGAGCGTTGGGCGCGTGAGATGCGTGCCCAATCTCGGACTGCCGGCTCCTCGACACAAACTGAGTTGAAAGCAAACCTCTCCAAATGACGATGATTTTTTGTGGTGTCAAGCGGCGCACCTCGATGCTGCCTCGTGTGTGCTTGGTTACTTTGTTAGGTCTGTGCGCAGCACTGTTGCCTGCGTTGTCACATGCGCAGGCGGCCAATTGCTTGGGCGATGTCAGCGCAAGCAAACCTTATGTGGTCTCTGTGGTGCCTCAGTTGCCTGCGTCTGAGACCTACAGCCATTGGGCGCCTGTTTTGGAAGCGATTGGCCTTGCCACCAAACAGTGCTTCACGCTGAATATTTCCAAAACGATTCCTGACTTTGAGTTGGAGTTGTTGGCCGGTACGCCCGATTTTTCGTACATGAACCCTTACCACCAAGTGATGGCCTATCGCCGTCAGGCTTATCGGCCTTTGGTGGCCGATGCCACCCCCTTGACGGGCATTTTGGTGGTACGTCGAGACAGTGGCATCAGTAAGTTGGAGGACTTAAATGGCAAGCAATTGGCATTTCCATCACCCAACGCGTTTGCCGCATCGTTGATCACGCGTGCCACCCTGAGTCAACGTGGCATTGACATCAAGCCCCTCTACGTGAAAACGCACAGCAATGTGTACCGTAGCGTGCTGCAAGCCGATGTGGTCGCGGGTGGCGCTGTGAACAACACCTTGGTGCGAGAGCCAGAGGGTTTGCAGTCTCAACTCAAAGTGCTCTTTGAGTCGTCGGGTTATCGCGCCCATCCGTTTTCTGCGCATCCGCGGGTGCCCGCCGCCGTGCAAGAGAGCGTGCGCAAAGCGTTCATCGCCTATGCCGCTACAGAGGTAGGCAAAGTTGCCATGAATAAAGCGCAAATGCCGCAACCCGTGTTGGTGGACTACGCCCGTGATTACTTGCCTCTTGAATATTTAAAAATTGAAGCGTTTGTCGAAGTTCCCAAGCGCTGATCGTTGACCACGTACATGACCGATTTGAAAAAAAACTCATCCCGCGCTTTCGCGCGTATGGCGATCTTCCTTGTGGCGTTGGTGTCATGTTTGTTGCTGGGTGGCTCGTGGCTGGTGTACAGCCATTCTGAAAAACTCTTTGAAGAGCGTCGCCAAACCTCCATGGTCATGCTCACGGAAGGCGTGTCTTTGGCAGTGTTAGAGAGCTTGTTGGTGCGCGACTTCGGTGCGATTGAGGCACGCTTGATACAAGCCTTGTCCAACGGTAACGTGCAATCTGCAGCGGTGACAGATGTGCGTGGTAATGTGATTGCCAATGTGGCTCGTGATCCCAAAACAGGCCGTCCGATGGCGGTGTTTTCTACGCAGCGCATGACGCTGCCTACCAGTGGTTCAACTTCGGTGTTGGACGATGATGGTAATTTGTTGAGCTGGCATGCCCTCAATGGCGCGAACCCTGTGGGGTGGTTGCGTTTGGAAGTCGTCGACGACACCAAAAAAGCTTTGCGCAGCTTGGCGCGTGAGACCTTGACTGTGGCGGTGATTTTTTCGGGCTTCATGTTGTTGGTGTTTGGTTGGATTTTGCGCCGCGCCTATGTGGTGATTGATGGCAACGAAGTGCGTCTGCAAACCGAGAACTCCCACCTGACCGACAAAGCCAACAACGACCCCCTCACGGGCTTACCGAACCGAACAGCCTTGATGCAAAAGTTGCAAGACAGCATGGCGCGCGTGGACGAAGCGGGCTCAGGCAGCTTGGCGGTGTGCTTCATCGATTTAGACCGTTTTAAGCCCGTCAATGACGAGCACGGCCATCGCGTTGGCGACAAGGTGCTGCAGTCGGTTACCAGCCGTATTCGTACCATGGCACGCCAAGGAGATTTTCTGGCACGCATTGGCGGCGACGAATTTGTGTTGATCGTGCACGGCTTAGAAAACACATGGGAAATCGAGCCCGTGCTCAGCCGTTTGTTGCATGTAACGACCACCCCATTTTTGGCGGAAGGCCACTCGGCGCGTTTGGGCTTCAGCATTGGCGTGACAATTTATCCACAAGACAAATCGGATGCCAATACATTGATCAACCATGCCGATCAAGCCATGTACAAAGCCAAACGCACCGGTGGTGGTGGTTGGGCACTTTGGCAAGCGGGTGCGGAGTGATGCGCAAGGGTTTGGTCTGGCCCTTGTTGTTGGCGTGGTTGGTTTACAGCACTGTTGCTTTGGGTTGGCACATCCACCAGAACCCTGGTTTTTTAAATGCTTTTTGCAGGACAACTTGAGATGAATCTGAATCAATCTAAAAGAGACGCTCACAACATTGAGTTGATTCTCCAACCGCAAAGGGCCAAAGCCGATGTGGTGATGTTGGGCACCTTGGTGTTTTTGGCTGTCATCAGCGCTGGCATTGCTTACTTCACACAAACGTGGGGTGTGGCCTTGGCAATTGGCTTGCCGGCGGTTGCCGTGCCATTCGCTATTTATTCGATGGCGCCTGGTTCGCTGGGTTCGCGCTTGGCCAATGCCAGCGCATTCATGGTGTATTCGGCGTTGATGATTCAGCAAACCAGCGGCATGTCCGAAATGCATTTCGGCATTTTTGCGTTGCTGGCCTTCTTGTTGTACTACCGCGATTGGCGTCCGTTGGTGGCCGCGGCAGCCGTGATCGCGGTGCACCACGTGGGCTTTGCTTTCTTGCAAGCCACGGGGTTCGGCGGCATCTTTGTGATCGACGGTGCGATCAACCCTTGGATCATCATCTTGCATGCCGCCTTCGTGGTGTTTGAGACCTCGGTGTTGATTTTCATGGCCGTGATCTTGCGTCGCGAAGCCGTCGAGGCGGCCTTGGTGGCTGAGTTAGCGGGTGACATCAGCCAAGGCAATTTTGCCGCGAAGGGGCATCAAACGACACAAGCGGGTTTCCCATTGTTGAAGCAAGTCTCGGACATGCAAAAGTCTTTGGATTCAACGCTGCAAGACATCACCAAGGTGATGAACGGCGTGGCACAAGGTAACTTTGCAGGACGCGTGACCGTCGAAGCCAAAGGCGATTTGAATGCGTTGAAGCAAAACATCAACCAAAGCATTGAGGCACAACAAGCGGTTTTCCACGACATCACGTCCGTGATGAATGCGGTGGCGCATGGCAATTTGGCAGACCGTGTGACGGTGTCGGCCAAAGGTGATTTGGAAGCCTTGAAGCACAACGTGAACCAAAGCATCGAAGCTCAGCAGTCGGTCTTTGAAGACATCACCTTGGTGATGAAGGGCTTGGCTCAAGGCAATTTGAATGGCCGCGTGACCGTGGCTGCCAAGGGTGATTTGGAAGCGCTCAAAGCCAACATCAACAGCTCATTAGAAGCGCTGCGCAACGCCATGATGTTGATCCACAACAACACCCGTCAAGTGGCCGCAGCCTCGAACCAGACCAGTAACGCGATTGGTCAGATTTCGGATGGCGCTCAAAATCAAACGCACGCCATTGGCCAAGTGGCGACGGCCGTGCGTCAAACCGTCACCTCGGTGTCGGATGTGTCCAAGAACACCGAGTTCGCCAGCCACCAATCCAAAAAGTCGGTCGAGTCCGTGCGCTCCAGCATGCGCAAGATGGAAGAGATGGTCACGGTGGTCAACAACATCGCCAGCAACTCCGAGAAAATCAACAAGATCACGGAAGTGATCGAAAAGATCGCCAACAAAACCAACCTGTTGTCGCTGAACGCCGCCATTGAAGCTGCGCGTGCAGGCGAGCATGGCAAAGGATTTGCCGTGGTGGCCGATGAAGTGGGTAAGTTGGCTTTGAACAGCGCCCAAAGCTCGCAAGAGATTGCTGCCTTGGTGCAACAAGCCGTGGAGGAGGCGCACCGTGCGGTGGCTGCTGTGATGGAGGTCAACAAAGACATGACCAACATCGAACAGGGCGCGCGCGAAACCGACACCATGCTGCAACGCATTGCCGCCGCCCTTGAGCAGCAAAGCGCCGCGGTGGAAGAGATCAACGCGAACCTGAGCAACGTGGACAACATTGCCCGCAGCAACGCGGCTGCTTCTGAAGAAATCACGGCCACCGTGATTGAACTCTCCAAAATCGCGGATGCAACACGCCGCGAAGTTGAGAAGTTCGAAACTTAAAAGTGAGGTGTGTCCCGCTCAGAGATTGGGTCAGCCCAAGCTCTGAAAAGGGCATGGCGTTTTAAGCCTCTTGCAGGCCCAGTACGAAGTCGTCGTAGCTGATTTGGTTGGCCGCCAAGGTGTCGGTCAACAACTGAGTGGATGCCGCGATGGCGTCGCGCGTGCCTGCGCTGCGCTCGGCCTGCAGCATTTGACGGTACAGCGGTTGAATTTGTGCAATGGCCTTGGGGTTAGGTTTGCGGCGCACGGAGAAGTAACCCAAGAGCGTGCCTTGTGCGTCATACGATGGCGTGACGTTGGCAAGCACCCAATAGAACGAGCCGTCTTTGCAGATATTCTTCACAAAGGCAAACACCTCTTGACCCGCTTGTATGCGGTCCCACAAAAGCTTGAACACAGCCCTTGGCATGTCGGGGTGGCGAATGATGTTGTGTTGCGTGCCTAAGAGCTCGTTCTCTTTGAATCCTGAAAATTCATTGAACGTGCGATTGCCATAGGTGATGCGACCCTTGATGTCGGTCTTGGAGACGATCAAGTCTCCTTCACGCATGACTTTTTCTTCGTTCGTTGGGGTGATGCGCAAGGATGTCATTTCAATCTGTCTTGGTTAGAACACAGATTTTCTTCACCCTACGCCGATGACGATTTGATGTGCGTCAACTCCACGAGCAATAGACCCAAAATAACATCGATCCACGCCGTGGTCGATTTAGCGCTTGGCGTACTTGGTGCCCGCATTGGCCTTGCTGTTGCTCGTCACTGTGACTTTTTTGCCTTTGCTGGCTGCAACATGCGTGTTGCTGCTGCGCACTTTGCCGGACACAAACAGCACCACTTGCTGGCCTGACTTGAAGCTGGCATTGGCCGCCACCTTGTTCCATTCCGCCACTTGCTCGGGTTTGACGTTGTTGCGTTTGGCGATGCTGGCCACGGTGTCTTGCTTGCTGGCTTTGATCGTGATGCGTTTGAGCACTTGTTCGGGCGACAAGTCGAGTCGGCCGTTGTCGGCCACGCGGGCTGTCACGTCATCGGCCATGTGCGAGGTGCGAGGCACCAGCAGCGCAGAGCCTGCGCGGATCATCATGTGGGGTGGGATGTTGTTGATGCTGCGGAAGTCGGCTTCGCTCATGCCAACTTTTTGCGCAGCGTCGGACACCTTCATGGTGCTGGGCGCAATCCAAGCAGTCCATGTGGCCATGCGACCTGTGGCGGAGGCTTCGTAGTTGCGCTGGAACACTTCGGCGTTGTCCCAAGGCAGCAAGATGGCAGGAATGCCAGCTGCTAACAACACAGGCCGGTGGGCCGCGGGGTTCAAGGCTTTGAAGTCGTCCAGCGAAATTTCAGCCAATTTGGCCGCCACCGTCACATCCATGTCGCGTGGCAGGGGCACGCTCTGAAAGTAGGGGTGGTTGGGAATGTTGGGCAGCGACACACTGTAGGTGGTCGGGTTGCCCACAATGTTTTTCATGGCTTGGAGCTTGGGCACATACATGCGCGTTTCCATGGGCATGTTCAAGTCGGTGTAGGTAGTGGGCAAGCCCGCGCGTTGGTTGCGTGCAATGG
The DNA here is from genome assembly GCA_963513725.1 of uncultured Limnohabitans sp. GTDB lineage: Bacteria > Pseudomonadota > Gammaproteobacteria > Burkholderiales > Burkholderiaceae_C > Limnohabitans. The sequence continues at coordinate 298,665 of CAUPRM010000001.1, forward strand.
CTTTGCCCACGTTGCCTTCGCCCCAGTTGTAGGCGGCCAGTGCCAGGTGCCAGTCGCCAAACATTTTGTAGAGGCGTTCTAAATAGTCGAGTGCGGCGCGGGTTGAGGCTTGCACATCGCGGCGGTCGTCGCGAAAGGCGTTTTGCTTCAAGTCAAAGCTTTTTCCGGTGGCCGGCATGAACTGCCACATGCCACTGGCGCGAGCGCTTGACACGGCTTGGGGATTGAAGGCGCTCTCAATGAAGGGCAGCAACGCCAACTCGGTGGGCATGTTGCGCTGTTCAAGCTCTTCGACGATGTGATACAGATATTTGCTGGAGCGCTCGCCCATGCGTTGCAAATAGTCGGGCTTGTTGCTGTACCACTGCGTGCGGTCAGTGACCAACTCGTTGTCCAAGTTGGGCATGGCGTAGCCCTTGCGAATGCGTTCCCACAAATCGTTGGGCAGGGCCAAGGGCGTGACCGTTTCATGGCGAACTTGACCTTTGGCGATGGGGCTCAGGCCGGGGGCTGTTGGCATCAGCGGCGCATTGGACGCTCGCGGTGTTATCAGGGGCTCAGCTTGTTCTAAGTTGGCGCAACCCGCTAAAACGGTAAGAGCCAGCAGCAACGCAGTGTTTAAAAATCTCATTGAAAGTCGTTTTTCCATTGGCGCAGAGCCGCAAAGACAGCCACATCATCGGCTTGGGTCTTGGCATTGAGGCCTGCGTGTTGTGCCACAGCGTGTCGCACATCGGGGTGACGAGCCCGTAAGAACGGGTTGATCTGCAATTCGGTACCAAGTCGTGCGGGCAGGGTGGGTGTTCCTTGTGCGCGCAAACTTTCGCAATGGGTCTGGTAGGCCTGCAAGTCTGTATTGCGGGGGTCTACAGCGAGGGCGAATCGCAAGTTGGACAGAGTGTACTCGTGGGCGCAACACACCCGCGTGCTGGCAGGTAAGGCGGCCAGAACGTCGAGGGAGGTCAGCATTTGCGCGGCTGTGCCCTCAAACAAACGCCCGCACCCGCCAGAAAACAAGGTGTCGCCGCAAAACAACACAGGACTGGGCTGCGCGTCGGGTAAAAAGTACGCCACATGGCCCGCTGTGTGGCCAGGGACATCGAACACGTCCACGCGCTGACCTAATAAAGACAAGGGTTCGCCGGCCATCACGGGGGTGAAGGGTTGGGGGATGTTTTCGCGTGCGGGCCCGAAGACTTGCGCACCTGTTGCGGCGCGCAATTGGGCAACACCACCCACATGGTCAGCATGGTGGTGGGTGACTAGAATCGCGGTCAGTGTCAGACCTTCACGTGCCAGTGCTTGCAGCACAGGGGCGGCGTCTCCGGGGTCGACCACCACCGCTTGGTCGTCTTGTTGCCACAACCACAGGTAGTTGTCGGTGAAGGCGGGCAGTTCAACAAGTTTCATGACATCTCCACGCATAAAAACCGATAGTTTGCACGACTGGCTGGCAACCCCAGCGGGGCAGTATTTGCTGCGTTGGGAGCAAGCTCAGTTTGACCGTGCGGTGAGCGACGTTTTTGGTTTCCATGCGTTGCAATTAGGCTTGCCCGAGTGCGACGCGCTGGCCGCCAATCGCATGCCACATCGTTGGTTAGGGTGCGACCGCTTGCCCGTTCAAGGGCCGTTGGGGCGTGAGTTGTTGTTGACCCAGTATGAAGCGTTGCCGTTTTCGGATGCCAGCCTTGATTTGTTGGTCTTGCCCCACACGCTTGAGCTGAGCTTTGACCCCCATGCCACGCTGCGAGAGGTTGAGCGTGTGTTGGTACCCGAAGGGCGGGTGGTGATTTGTGGTTTCAATCCCACCAGTTTGTGGGGTGTGCAAAAAAGCTGTGGCAAAGGCCCGCCCGAGGTGGGGGACTTCATTGGCCATTGGCGTTTGCGTGATTGGTTGCGGCTCTTGAGCTTTGAGGTGCAGGACAACCACTTTGGCTGCTACCGGCCCGCCTTGCGCTCGGAACGTTGGTTGCAGCGCTTGGCTTGGATGGACCCTGCGGGTTCGCGCTCGTGGCCCATTTTTGGCGGCGTTTATATGGTGTCGGCGATCAAGCGTGTGCGTGGCATGCGCTTGATGGGACCGGCTTGGAAGACATCACCGGCCCGCGCGGCCAAGGCCGTCACGACGGCCACCAAAGGAATGGAATGAACGCAGTTGAGATTTACACCGATGGCGCTTGCAAGGGCAATCCCGGCCCAGGCGGCTGGGGCGCTTTGTTGCGCTCACCTTCGGGCGAGGAGAAAGAGCTGTTCGGTGGCGAGTTGGGCACCACCAACAACCGCATGGAGCTGTTGGCCGTGATTGAGGCCTTGCGTGCGCTGAAGCGACCTTGCCACGTCTCCTTGTACTTGGACAGCGAATACGTGCGCAAAGGCATCACCGAGTGGATCCATGGCTGGAAAGCACGCGGGTGGCGCACGGCCGCCAAGCAGCCTGTGAAGAACGCAGATTTGTGGCAAATGTTGGATGCCTTGGTGCACGACGGCGATCACCACATCCATTGGCATTGGGTCAAAGGTCACGCCGGTCACGTCGACAACGAACGTGCCGACGGCTTGGCTAACCGAGGTGTGGAATCGGTGCTGTCCTCTCGGTGACAAGCTGTGTGAAGCCTTGGTAAATCTGCGGTGGCGTACATCCCGACTGGTACATTGACCGGTTGTGTGAATGAAACTCAAAAGAAATAACTTCATGGCATCCAAAAAGATTTATCCCCTTGTCGCGCTGATCGGTATTGCTGCGGCATCGGGTGTGGCGTGGTGGTATCAAAACAGCCCAAAGTCGGACACTGTGGTGGCCGGTGCCAGTGCACCTAATGGCGCCAAGATGGTGGGGGTGGAAGTTGTGCCGGTGAAAAAAACCACCTTGCGCGACGACGCTCAAGCCGTTGGCAGTTTGCGCTCGCGACAAAGTGTGATGCTGCGTCCCGAAGTGGCGGGTCGCATTGTGTCGCTGGGCTTTTCCGATGGCGCGCGCGTGAGTGCGGGCCAGCTGTTGGTGCAGTTGGACGACACCTTTCAACGTGCAGAAGTGCAGCAGTCGTTGGCACAAATGTCGGTGGCGCGTGCCAATTACAAGCGTAACCAAGACTTGGTCGCGCAAAACTTTGTGGCGCAACGCGTGTTGGATGAAAGCGCCGCCGCCATGCAAGTGGCCGATGCGCAATTGGGGTTGTCGTGTGCCCGTTTAGAGCGCATGCGCATCGTGTCCCCGTTCAATGGCGTGGTGGGACTGCGCAACGTCAACGTGGGCGACTATGTGAAAGACGGCGCGGACCTCATCAATCTGGAAGACATTGGCATGCTGTATGTCGATTACCGATTGCCTGAGCGTTACCAAGTGCAAGTCAAGCCCGGCCAAGTGGTGGACATCAAGCTGGATGCCATTGCCAATCGCTTGTTCAAAGCCACGGTCGAAGCCGTCGATCCTTTGATTGATGCCAATGGTCGCTCAATTGGCGTGCGTGCCGTGCTGGTCAATGGCCCAGGCGAAGCCTTGGCGCCGGTGGGTGAACGTCGCCAAGCTTCGGCGGACGCTGCCGCGCCCAAAGCCAGTTACACCTCCGTGCCTGTCGGGCGCACCACGCCTTTGCCCACACCGCAAAGCTTGGGTTGCCCGCCCGGCATGTTTGAGCATCGCAAAAATGCAGCCCCTTCGGGTGGCAATGGCCCATTGCGTCCGGGCATGTTTGCCCGTGTGACCGCGGTGTTTTCGGTGAAGCCCAATGCGCTGGTGGTGCCTGAAGAGGCCATCGTGCCGCAGGGGGGCAAACAGTTTGTGATCAAAGCGGTGGCACCTGCCGATGTACCCGCAGCCTCAGCCAGTGCGCCGACTTTGCCGGCTGACACGAAGTGGGTGTCTCAACGTACCGAGGTGCAGTTGGGGGTTCGACGTGCGGGCCAAGTGGAAGTAATCAGCGGTCTTGCTGAGGGCGATGTGGTGGTGTCCGCGGGGCAGCAGCGCTTGCAAAAAGACGGTTCTCCCTTGCGTGTGGTCGAGATGGGTAAGTCGCCCGCCAATCCTGCATCAGCCGCCGCATCGGCGTCTTCTGCAGCAGCGACTCCAGCCAACCGCTAACCCCTTCGCAAAGAACACCTTATGCAGTTGCCTGAGATATCCATTCGTCGTCCGGTGTTTGCCACCGTACTTTCGTTGCTGATTGTGTTGGTGGGTTTTGTGTCGTTCACACGCTTGAATGTGCGCGAATATCCCAAGATCGACAACCCCGTGGTCACGGTGGAAACCAAATACACCGGTGCGTCCAGTGCGGTGGTCGAGTCGCAGGTGACCAAGGTGCTGGAAGACTCCTTGTCGGGCATTGAAGGCGTGGACGTGATTACCTCCATCAGTCGCCAAGAACAAAGTCAAATCACCGTCAACTTTGTGCTCTCTCGGGATGCGGACTCGGCAGCGGCCGATGTGCGCGACAAAGTCAGCCGCGTGCGTCAAAAGTTGCCGCAAGGCATTGACGAACCGGTGATCGCCAAGGTGGAGGCTGACGCATTTCCGGTGATTTGGCTGTCCTTCAGCGCGGACACCTTGAACGTGCTTCAGCTCACGGATTACGCCAACCGCATTGCCAAACCGATGATGCAGACCGCACCCGGTGCGTCTGATGTGCGTGTGTACGGTGAGCGCAAATATGCGATGCGCATTTGGCTCGATGCCGATCGTTTGGCCGCCTACAAGCTCACGCCACAAGATGTGGAAGACGCGTTGCGTCGCTCTAATGTCGACGTGCCGGCCGGTCGTGTGGAAAGTAAGTTGCGTGAATTCAACGTCACCACCTCCACAGATTTACAAAAACCTGCGGAATTCAGCCAAGTCGTCATCAAGACGGTCAACGGTTTTCAAGTGCGCATTGGCGATGTCGCGCGCGTGGAGCAGGGCCCGCAATTGGAACGCACCTCGACGCGCTTGAATGGCAAAGACGCCATCACCTTGGGCGTGATTCGCAATGCCACGGCCAACCCGCTGGATTTGAGTGCCGCCGTGCGCGCCATGATTCCGCGCATCAAAGAGAACTTGCCGCCTGGCGTTGAAATCGAAATAGCCAACGACAACTCGGTGTTCATTGATCGCTCCATCAAAGCGGTGTATCAAACCATCATTGAAGCAGCCATTTTGGTGGCCTTGGTGATTTTTGTGTTCTTGCGCACCTTGCGCGCGTCGATCATCCCGCTGGTGACCATTCCTGTTTGCTTGATCGGCACGTTTGCGTTGATGGCCATGTTTGGCTTCACCGTGAACACGCTCACCATGCTGGCCTTGGTGCTCGCCATTGGTTTGGTGGTGGATGATGCCATCGTGGTTTTAGAGAACATTTACCGCCACATCGAAGAGGGCATGTCGCCTTTTCATGCCGCCATCAAGGGCGCGAAAGAAGTGGGCTTTGCGGTGGTGGCCATGACCATGACCTTGGCCGCGGTGTACGCCCCGCTGGCGTTCACGCCGGGGCGCACGGGCAAATTGTTCACCGAGTTTGCGTTGGTCTTGGCCGGTTCTGTGGTGGTGTCTGGCTTTGTGGCGCTCACGCTCACACCGATGATGTGTTCGTTGATGCTCAAGCACAACCACAACCCGAGTTGGTTTGATCGCACGATGGAGACGCAGTTGCAGCGTTTGTCCGGCGCTTATGGGCGTGTGCTGACGTGGACCTTGTCTCGCGGACGCGTGCTTGGGTTTGAGATGTCTCGCCGCTGGCTGGTGGTGGCGGTCATGGTGGCAGCCGGTATGGGGACGTTCACCTTGCTCAAGTCGACCAAAAGTGAATTGGCGCCACTCGAAGACCGTGGCGTGATCTTGACGGTCATCAACGGTCCTGATGGTGCCACGATGGACTACACCACGCGCTATGCCAAAGCCATTGAGGGCATGTCGTCCAAGTACACCGAGTTCGATCGCATTTTCACCGTGGTGGGCAACCCTACGGTGGCGCAAGGTAACGTGTTTTATCGCGCATTGCCTTGGGAAGAACGCAAGAGAAGTACGCTTGAAATCGCCCGTGACATGACGCCCGCCGTGGCTTCGTTGCCCGGTGTGACGGCGTTTCCGATCACCCCACCGTCCTTGGGGCAAGCGTTCCGCGAACGCCCTTTGAACTTTGTGATTTTGACCTCAGACAGCTATCAAAACTTGTCGCAAGTGGTGCGTAGTTTTCAAGAGGAGTTGGCCAAGAACCCGGGCATTGTCAGCGTGGACACCGACTTGCGTTTGAACAAGCCCGAGATCAGCATGGAGGTGGACCGCGAGCGTGCCGCCGACATGGGTGTTCCTGTCGATGCCATTGCCCGTGCGGTGGAAACCATGATGGGTGGCCGACAGGTGACCCGCTACAAACGCGAGGGCGATCAATACGATGTGATCGTGCAAACTGCGCCCACGGGACGTGATACGCCGGATGACATCGAGCATATTTTTGTGCGCGGTCGCAACGAAGCCATGATCCCGTTGTCCGCCTTGGTCAAGATCAAAGAGGTGGTCGTGCCGCGTGAGTTGAACCACTTTGGCCAGCGTCGCAGTGCCTCGATCACCGCCAACTTAGCGCCGACCTATTCCTTGGGGGAAGCCTTGACCTTCATGGATGCCACCTCGAAGAAGTTGCTCAAGCCCGGTTATTCAACCGATTTGAATGGCACGTCGCGTGAGTTTGTGAAGTCGTCCGGCTCGTTGGTGATTGTGTTTGTGCTGGCACTGCTGTTCATCTTCTTGGTGTTGTCTGCGCAGTTTGAGAGTTTCATCGATCCTTTGGTCATCATGCTTTCTGTGCCTTTGTCGATGGTGGGCGCTTTGTTGGCTTTGCAGTTCAGTGGCGGCACTTTGAATGTGTTCAGCCAAATTGGTTTGATCACTTTGGTGGGCCTGATCACCAAGCACGGCATTTTGATCGTGGAGTTCGCCAACCAGTTGCGCGAAGAGGGCATGGAGTTGTTTGCGGCCATCACGCAATCGGCCACCTTGCGCTTGCGTCCCATTTTGATGACCACCGGTGCGATGGTGCTGGGTGCCATTCCCTTGGCCTTGGCAACGGGTGCGGGTGCGGAGAGCCGCAAACAAATCGGTTGGGTGATTGTGGGCGGCATGAGCTTGGGTACCTTGCTCACGATTTTTGTGGTGCCTACCATGTACACCTTGTTGGCACGTCACAAAGTGCCAGGCGCCATCACGATTCGTCACGAAGATGACGATGTGGGTGCGTGACGCATGTCTGTTTGAGGTGAACGTGGGGCCACGCGATGACGTTTGATTTCTCTCAACTTCAATGCCCCGTCATTCAAGCGCCCATGGCGGGCGGTGTGAATACGCCTCAGCTTGCCGCAGCGGTGGCCAATGCAGGCGGGGTGGGGAGTTTTGGGTTTGCCTACAGCAGCCCCGACAAAATCAGTGCCGATTTGGCGGCCACCCAAGCCTTGACGGCAGGGCCGTTGAATGCCAACTTCTTTGTGTTTCAACCCGTGGCATTGCCTGACGTGGCACAACAAACAGCAGCCTTGGCTGCATTGCACGCACTTGGCTTGTCTGAGGACTGTGTGTTGCGCATGCCGCAAGCGCCGTTTTATCCGGATCTAGAAACCTTGCTACTGCCCGTGTGGCAGTATCGGCCCGCCATGCTGACCTTCCACTTCGGTATTCCGTCTGCGGCCGTCATGCAACAGGCCAAAGCGTTGGGGATTGCCGTGGGCATCACCGCGACGAGTCTGGCTGAAGCGAAGCAGATTGAAGCCGCGGGCGCTGACTTCATCGTGGCGCAAGGATCAGAGGCAGGCGGGCACCGTGGCACGTTTGAGCCCGATGGCGCTGACGCAGAGCTGCCGTTGGACGACTTGCTGCATGCTCTGATGCCAAGCATACGCTTGCCCATCGTGGCTGCGGGTGCCGTTATGGATGGCGCAGACATTCACCGCGTGTTGCGTTTAGGCGCAGTGGCCGCGCAAATGGGGACAGCGTTTTTGTGCTGTGACGAATCGGGGGCGAGCCCCGCGCACAAAGCGTTCATTCGCCATGAACATGCCAGAAGTACGGCCTTCACGCGTGGTTTTTCGGGGCGACGTGCGCAAGGCATTGCCAACGATTTCATCGCAGCGCTGCAAGGCCAGCCTACCTTGCCCTTCCCCATTCAAAACACCTTGACTGGCCCCATTCGCCAGCGCGCCGTTCAGCGCAATGACGGAGAGCATCAAAGCCTGTGGGCGGGAACTGCCTACCCAAAAGCGCAAGCCTTGCCTGCGGCGATCTTGATGCAACGTTGGGGTGAGCAGCTGTTGGTTTGCCAGCAAGCTTGAGCCAGCCTGAGGCAGTGCTGCCTGCTGGCAGCGCGGCTATGGGGCGGTATTTAAATCGCCCCGTCAAACATCATCACATCGACCTCGTCGCCCACGGCCACGTTGCCTTGGTCGTGGTGCAGCACGATGAGGCCATTGCCTTGCACCATGGAGCTCAGCACGCCTGAGCCTTGGTTGCCGGTGGTACGCACTTGCAGCGTGCCATCTGCGGCGCTGCTGACAAAGCCACGTTGGTACTCGGTACGGCCTGCTTTTTTGCGCAGAGGCTCCAAGCTTTTAGCGCGCAGCAGCGGCGCTGGCTGGGCGGTGCTGCCCATCATGCGCAAGAGTGCAGGGCGCACAAAGGCGAGGAAGGTGACCATCACTGCCACGGGGTTGCCGGGCAAGCCAAACAGCACCGATTTGCCAATGCGCCCTACGGCCATGGGGCGACCCGGGCGCATGGCGATTTTCCAAAAGGCCACATCGCCGAGTTTTTTCATCATGGCTTTGGTGAAGTCGGCTTCGCCCACGCTCACGCCACCGCTGGTGATGATGGCATCGGCTTCTTGCGCAGCTTTGGCAAACGCTGCTTCTAAAAGCGCCGGATCGTCGCGCACCACGCCCATGTCGATCACCTCACAGCCCAGACGTGTGAGCAAGCCAAAGATGGTGAAGCGGTTGCTGTCGTACACCGCGCCTTCACGGGGCGACTCGCCCAAGCTCATCACTTCGTCACCGGTGGAGAAATAAGCCACGCGCAAACGGCGGTGTACCCGCACATCAGGCAGGCCTAAGCTGGCGATCAACCCAAGGGCGGCCGGTGTGAGGTGTTGTCCCGCTTTCAAGGCGGGTTGGCCTTGCATTAGGTCCTCGCCCGCTAAGCGACGGTTGTCGCCGGCTTTCAAGAGCTTGGGAGGGAGGGTGACTGTGGTCACATCGTGTTCGGTCTTGATGTGGGCCAACTCTTGCGGCACCACGGTGTCGAGTCCATCGGGCAGGATGGCGCCGGTCATGATCTTCAAGCATTCGCCAGTGTTGACTTTGCCTTGCCAAGCTTTGCCAGCCAAGGCTGTGCCCACCACGCGCAGGATGAGGGGCTGGTCAGGTTGCAGTTGCGCAGCATCGAACGCAAAGCCGTCCATCGCCGAGTTGTTGTGGGCGGGTACGCTGATGGGCGAAATCACGTCTTGGGCCAATATGCGGCCTAAGGCGTCAAACAAAAACACGTCTTGCGCTTCGCTGGCGGACAAGGGTTGCGTCAAGTGGTTCAGAAAATCGCCCACTTGGCGCACGCTCAGGGCTTGTGGGTCGTAGCCTTGCAGGGCTGCGGCGATGTCGTCGATGCTTTTCATGGCGGGGCGTTTTCGAGGGCTTGCAGTTCGTTCAGTGTGTTGACGTTGGCAAAGGCCAGTGGGTCATCGTTGGGCGCGTCAAAGGGCACGATGGCGGTTTTGTGTTGGGCGGTCCAAGCGTCGATCTTGCGGCCGCCTGCGTGCGTGAATTGCACCAAGCTTTCAGCCAGCGCAATCTTCATCAAGCAAAACACGGGTTGGGTGCGAATTTGGGTGCGGTTTGAACCCTCGCCATCGCTCTCAGTTTCGGGCGCAGCGGCCATCGCGATGTCGGCATCTTCGCGCACCAAGGCTTGGGCCAAACGCTCGGCCAAGTCCAGCGGCAAACGCGGCGTGTCGCAAGGCACGGTCAGCAAATAAGGTGTTTCGCAGCGCTCAAGGCCGACCAAAAAGCCAGACAAGGGCCCTGCAAAGTCGGCCGAGGCATCGGGCCAAACGGAGGACCCAAATGACTCATAGGCAGACAGGTTGCGGTTGGCGTTGACCATCACGCTTTCGACCTGTGGCCCCAAGCGCATCAGGGCGTGCAGGGCGAGGGGGATGCCGTTGAAGTTTTGCAGACCTTTGTCAACGCCGCCCATGCGGCTGCCGCGTCCACCGGCCAAGATGAGGCCCGTGATGTCTTGTGGATGAATGGCGTCGGTCATGGCAAGGTGTGTGAGGGAAGAAGGGTTAACCACCGATGTAGCTCATCTCCACGCGACGCACCGCAGGGGCGTTGTCGGCGGGTAAGCTGGCTCGGAGTTCGGAATAGCGGTCGTCGCGGCGGTGCCAAATGTGGCCGATGGCCGAGGCGAGTTGGTCGTCGGTGGCGCTGTCTTGGCGCATCAGGGTTCGCAAGTCATAGCCTTGGGTGGCAAACAAGCACAGGTAGAGCTTGCCTTCGGTGGACAGACGCGCGCGGTTGCAATCGCTGCAAAACGCTTGGGTCACGCTGCTGATGACGCCGACTTCGCCCAAGCTTGGGTCGAACTGACCGGCTGCGTTGGCATAGCCCCAACGTTGCGCGGTTTCGCCGAGCGCGCTGGCTTCAAGCGGCACTAAAGGGAATTCTTGTTGCAGCTTGGCAATCATGTCTGCAGAGGGCAGCACATCGTCCATGCACCAACCGTTGGTGGCGCCCACATCCATGTACTCGATGAAGCGCAGCGTGATGCCGCTGCCGCGAAAGTGGCGTGCCATCGGCAAAATTTGGTCAACATTGGTGCGGCGTTTGACCACCATGTTGACTTTGAGGCCACTCAAGCGGCCCTGTGCGTCGAGCCCAAGGCCGGCGGCTTTGGCGGCTTCGATGCCTTCCAACACATCGGCCACCGGAAAGTCGACGTCGTTCATTTGACGGAACACAGCGTCGTCTAAACCATCCAAGCTGACCGTCACGCGGTTCAGGCCAGCGTCTTTGAGTTGCTGGGCTTTGCGTTTGAGCAAGGAGCCGTTGGTGGTGAGGGTCAGGTCGAGAGGTGTGCCGTCAGGGGTGCGAATGTTGGCCAATTGTTCGACCAAGATTTCTAAGTTTTTACGCAGCAGTGGCTCGCCGCCGGTGAGACGAATTTTGCGTACACCGTGGGCTACAAAAATGTGGGCAAGGCGTGTGATTTCTTCAAAGTTCAACAAGCTGCTGTGCGGCAAATACGCGTAGTCTTTGTCGAACACCTCTTTGGGCATGCAGTAGTTGCAGCGGAAATTGCAACGGTCTGTCACGCTGATGCGCAGATCGTGCAAGGGGCGACCCAAGCTGTCGCTCAACAAGCCGAGGGTGGCAATGGGCTGTGCAGGCACAGTGGCCACCAAGGCTTGGAGCCGTTGATCGACTAAGGGAATAACGCGTTCAGACATGGCCGTGATTTTGCCTGATTGGCGATAACCCTTGCGCGAGAGACGCGGTGGAGACAGCGACTCGGGATAACCATGACCGAAGGGTTCAGGTACAGATCTCAGAATCACGGCATGTCTGAATCCATCATCTTAGAAACCCGTGAATTGGTGAAAGAGTTCAAGGGCTTCGTCGCCGTCAACGGTGTGAACCTGTCGGTCAAGCGTGGACAAATTCATGCCTTGATTGGTCCTAACGGCGCGGGTAAAACCACGGTCTTTAATTTGTTGACCAAGTTTTTGATCCCTACGCGGGGTCAGATTTTGTTCAACGGCAAAGACATCACCTCCGACAAACCCGCGCAAGTGGCGCGCATGGGCTTGGTTCGGTCGTTTCAAATTTCGGCAACATTCCCTAATTTGACAGTGCTTGAAAACGTGCGTGTGGCGCTGCAACGTGCCACGGGTTTGTCGATGCACTTTTGGCGCTCTGAGCGCGTGTTGCATCAACTCAACGACCAAGCCATGGCTTTGTTGAACGAAGTGGATTTGCATGACATGGCCGACATCACGGCGGTTGAGTTGCCTTATGGCCGCAAGCGCGCTTTGGAAATTGCCACCACCTTGGCGATGAACCCTGAGCTGATGCTGTTGGATGAACCCACCCAAGGCATGGGCCATGAAGATGTGGGCCGAGTCACAGAATTGATTAAAAAAGTGGGCGCAAACCGCACCATTTTGATGGTGGAGCACAACATGAGCGTGGTGTCGAGCATTGCCGACACCATCAGCGTGTTGCAGCGCGGCCAAATCATTGCCGAAGGCCCTTACGCCGTGGTCTCGAAGAACCCCCAAGTGCTGGAAGCCTACATGGGCACCACCGACAACGAATTAGAGGGTGCCCATGTCTGAGCCTCAAGAGTTTTTGCGCGTTTCAAATTTGCACGCGTTTTACGGCGAGTCGCACATCTTGCATGGCGTGGACATGACCGTGAACCAGGGCGAGGTGGTGACCTTGCTTGGACGCAACGGTGCAGGGCGCACCACCACTGTTAAATCACTGCTAGGTTTGGTGGGGCGACGCACGGGGTCTGTGAAGATCAATGGCCAAGAAACCATCACTTGGGCACCGCACCAAATTGCACGCTTGGGGCTGGGGTATTGCCCAGAAGAGCGTGGCATTTTTTCAGCACTGACCTGTGAAGAAAACTTGCTGCTGCCCCCGGTAATTGCACCGAATGGCATGTCGGTGGACGAAATTTACGAGATGTTTCCCAACTTGTTAGAGCGCCGTGACAGCCCTGGCACGCGCTTGTCTGGCGGCGAACAACAGATGTTGGCGGTGGGGCGAATTTTGCGCACCGGAGCCAAGTTTTTATTGCTCGATGAAATTTCTGAAGGCTTGGCGCCCGTCATTGTTCAGACCTTGGCGCGCATGATTTTGGCGCTCAAGGCCAAGGGCTTCACCATCATCATGGTGGAGCAAAACTTCCGCTTTGCCGCACCGCTGGCTGATCGCTTTTACGTGATGGAGCACGGCCAAATGGTGCAAGGTTTTACCGCCGCAGAACTGCCTGACAAGATGGCCTTGCTGCATGAATACCTCGGTGTTTGATTTTTTCCTAGGAGACAACTTGATGAATCGCAAACTTATCGCAATGGCAGCCACTTTGGCCTGTGCTTTCACGGGCGCAGCGCAAGCGCAAATCTCAGACGGCATCGTCAAAATCGGTGTGCTCAACGACATGTCGGGCGTGTACTCTGACATCACGGGCCAAGGCTCGGTGACCGCCGCCAAGATGGCGGTGGAAGACTATTTGAAAGCGTCTAAAAGTGCGCTCAAAGTGGAAGTGGTCGGCGCCGATCACCAAAACAAACCTGACGTGGGTTCCAACATCACACGCCAGTGGTATGACGCCGACAAGGTTGACATGGTGGTGGACGTTCCCACCTCGTCAGTTGCTTTGGCGGTGAGCCAAATTTCCAAAGAAAAAGGCAAGATTCACGTCAACACAGGCGGCGCTACGTCAGACCTGACGGGCAAGTCTTGCAACGCCAACACCATCCATTGGCTGTACGACACCTACATGTTGGCCAACGGCACGGGCAAAGCGATTGTGAAAAACGGTGGCAACACCTGGTTCTTCTTGACCGCAGATTACGCCTTCGGCCAAGCCTTGGAGCGCGACACGGAGGCAGTGGTGGTGAAGAACGGCGGCAAGGTGTTGGGCAAAGTGCGCACACCATTCCCGACCCAAGACTTCTCGTCTTTCTTGCTGCAAGCGCAAGCATCCAAGGCCAAGATCATTGGCTTGGCCAACGCAGGCGGTGACACCACCAACTCGATCAAGCAGGCTTACGAGTTTGGCATCACCAAGGGTGGTCAAAACTTGGCCGGTTTGTTGGTGTTCTTGCCCGACGTGCACGCCTTGGGTCTGGAAAAAGCACAAGGCTTGTTGCTGACCGAGACCTTCTATTGGGATTTGAATGACAACACCCGTGCTTGGTCCAAGCGTTTTGCGGCCGCCAACAGTGGCAAGTACCCCTCGATGAACCATGCCGGCGTGTACGCCAGCGTGATCCATTACCTCAAAGCGGTCGATGCTGCCAAGACCGACGACGGCACCAAAGTCACCGCGCAGATGAAGACCTTGCCCACCGACGACGTGCTGTTTGGCAAAGGCACGATTCGCCAAGATGGCCGCAAGCTGCACCCTGCGTACTTGTTTGAAGTCAAGAAGCCTTCGGAATCCAAAGGCCCTTACGACTACTACAAGCTGATGGCGACCATTCCAGCGGACGAAGCTTTCCGACCATTGTCTGAAAGCGACTGTCCTTTGGTGAAAAAGTAAAACGAAACTGAGCAAGTCGAACGCACATCATGGAAATTTTTGGCATTCCCTCCCAAGCCCTGTTTGGGCAGTTGTTGATCGGACTGATTAACGGTTCGTTTTATGCGCTGCTCTCACTGGGTTTGGCTGTGATTTTCGGCTTGCTGAACATCATCAACTTCACCCACGGCGCGCAGTACATGCTGGGCGCTTTTGTGGCGTATTTGGGCCTGAGCAAACTGGGGCTCAATTACTGGGTGGCGTTGGTGGTGACGCCGGTTTTGGTGGGCGCGACGGGCGTGGTGATTGAACGCACCATGCTGTCGCGGCTCTACAAACTCGACCACTTGTACGGCTTGCTGCTGACGTTTGGTTTGGCCTTGATCATTCAAGGTTTGTTTCGCAATGAATTTGGTTCCTCGGGCATGCCTTATCCGGTGCCCGAGGTGTTTCAAGGCGTGTTCAATTTGGGCTTCATGTTTTTGCCCAAATACCGCGCTTGGGTGATCGTGGCGTCCGTGGTGGTGTGCTTCTCGACGTGGTACGTGATTGAGCGCACCAAGCTGGGCGCTTATTTGCGTGCGGCGACCGAGAACCCCAGTTTGGTTCAGGCCTTTGGCATCAACGTGCCGCGCATGATCACCTTGACCTACGGTTTTGGCGTCGGCTTAGCCGCTTTGGCTGGCGTGATGGCTGCGCCTATTTACCAAGTGAACCCAATGATGGGCGTGGACATCATCATTGTGGTGTTTGCGGTGGTGGTGATTGGTGGCATGGGCTCCATCATGGGGGCGATCTTGACGGGCTTTGGCCTCGGCTTGGTGGAGGGGTTGACCAAGGTGTTCTATCCCGAAGCGTCTAACACTGTGATTTTCGTCATCATGGCCATCGTGCTGTTGATCAAGCCCGCAGGGCTCTTTGGTACCCAAAAGTAAGACTCCCATGCGCAACCCTTCGCTTTCTGCTGCTCCTGTCCAATCGATGACGCATCAATGGGTGGCGTTTGCCATCATGGTGCTGGCATTTGCCATTGCGCCGATTTGGATTTATCCCGTCTTCTTGATGAAGGTGATGTGCTTCGCCTTGTTTGCTTGCGCGTTCAACTTGTTGATTGGGTTTGGTGGTTTGCTGTCTTTCGGTCACGCCATGTTCTTAGGCACCGCAGGCTATGCCGCCGCCCATGCGGCCAAGGTGTGGGGCTGGAACCCTGAGTGGGCGGTGTTGTTTGCCACCGCGTGTTCGGCGTTGCTGGCGGTGGTGACGGGGCTGTTGGCCATTCGTCGCCAAGGCATTTACTTCGCCATGATCACCTTGGCGTTGTCGCAAATGGTGTTTTTTGTGTATTTGCAAACCCCGTTCACGGGCGGAGAAGATGGCATTCAAGCGGTGCCGCGCGGTCAATTGTTTGGTCTGTTTGATTTGTCGAACAACACCGCGATGTACATGTTTGTGATGGCCATTTTCTTGATCGGTTTTGCCATGATTTGGCGCATCGTGCATTCACCGTTTGGCCAAATTTTGAAAGCCATTCGCGAGAACCAAGACCGCGCGATTTCGTTGGGTTACGACACCGACCATTACAAATGGGTCGCGTTCATCATGTCGGGCGCGATTGCGGGCATGGCAGGTGCCACCAAGTCGTTGGTGTTTCAACTCGCGTCGCTGACCGATGTGCATTGGTCCATGTCAGGCGAGGTGGTGTTGATGACGCTGGTGGGTGGCTTGGGCACTTTGTTTGGCCCCGTGCTGGGCGCCGCGGTGATTGTGTCGATGCAAAACTATTTGGCCCATTTGGGCGCTTGGGTGACCATCATCCAAGGCTTGATCTTTGTGATTTGCGTGATGGCGTTTCGACGCGGCATCATTGGCGAGATTGCCAACTGGATCAAGAAACCGCTTTGACACCTGCCCTCACCGGCGGTGAGACCTCATGAAAAAACCGCCTAGGCGGTTTTTTCATTTGTTTCAGCCTGTTCAGCGGATGAATTGTTTGACGTAATCTGCGCCTAAGCCGACGGCTTCAAAGTGGGCACGGTATTTCTCGATGCGGGTGAACACATCGTCATAGCCGGTGGCGTTGCCTTGGGTGTCGACGTACATCAGCGAGCCATGGACGGTGAACATGGTGACCATGTCTTGGCAATCGTCGGGCACCACCAAGGTGTGGGTTTCACCCGGTGGCTCAAACACATAGCTGCCTTCTTCGGCGACCCAGTCGTGCTCTAAATACAGCCATTTGCCACGCAACACATGGGCGTGCACTTGACCGGAATGGCGGTGGCGCTGCAAAAGGCCTGAGCGCTTGACTTTGAGCAAGTGGATGTAAAAACCGCCCGACACGTTCAAATGCAGTGGTCGCGACCAAATGCCGGGCGCGACAGGCGCCCACAGACGCTCGTCCGTGGTTTGCACGTCATGAATGACCATGTCGGGGGCCATGCCCCACGGTTGGGGTTTGGCGTAAGGCACGCGGTCATCTGCGGCGGGAGGTGCTGTGTTGGGCTGCGTCACGGTGGCTCCAAAAAGTGAAGGCTATACCTTATGGCAGGGGGTAGAGCTTGTCAGCCTAATGGGCGACAGCAGCCTTGACGGATTGCTTAATCCATAGGCAACTGATCGCGCAAGCCCCATGAAAGTAAAATCAGACCTAATCTTCGCTGTTTGTTTTAACTTTTCTAACGAGACACCATGTCCCTCAACAAAGTCACCCCCGGTAAGAACGTGCCAGAAGCTTTCAACGTGATCATCGAAATTCCGATGAACGCTGATCCTGTGAAGTACGAAGTGGACAAAGAGTCCGGCGCGTTGTTCGTCGACCGCTTCATGGGTACCGCCATGCATTACCCCACCAACTACGGTTACGTGCCTCAAACCATCGCTGGCGATGGCGATCCCGTGGACGTGCTGGTCATGACCCCGTTCCCATTGCCACCCGGCGTGGTGGTGCCTTGCCGTGCGTTGGGCATCTTGATGATGGAAGACGAAGGCGGCTTGGACGGCAAAGTGTTGGCTGTGCCCACCGAGAAAATTTTGGCCCGTTACAGCAACATCCAATCGTTGGCTGATATCCATGATTTGCAGTTGCAGCAAATTTCTCACTTCTTCGAGCATTACAAAGACCTCGAAAAAGGCAAGTGGGTCAAGGTCAAGGGTTGGGAAGGTTTGGATTCCGCCAAGAAAGAAATCTTGGACGGCATCACGAACTACAACAACGCCAAGTAATTCCTGGCGCTGATGTGCAAAAGCCCGCCTCGGCAACGAGGGCGGGCTTTTTCATGTCCGTGTTCAAGCACGAGTGCGGTGTTTTATTGTGGCTCGTGGTGTTTGAAAGGGCTGCGTGCGGCCAAGTGGTCGAGGTAGCTGTCGACGCCTGCACGTTCGCGCTCTAAGAATCGTTCCACCGCATCGGCAAAAGCGGGATGCGCCAACCAGTGTGCGCTGTAGGTGGCCACAGGCATGAGGGCGCGGGCCATTTTGTGCTCGCCTTGAGCGCCGCCTTCAAAGCGCTGCACGCCGTTGGCGATGCACCAACTCAGGGGTTGGTAGTAGCAGGCTTCAAAGTGCAAACAATCGACGCGTTCTAAGGCGCCCCAATAGCGGCCGTAGGCGATGGGTTCGGGGCCGCCCAAGCCTTGAACCGCAATGAGGCTGCTGGCGATGGGCTGGCCTTCACGTTCGGCGATGCACATCACCCAGTTTTCAGGCATGTCGGTGTGCATGCGTTCAAAGAATTCACGACTCAGGTAGGGGGAGTTGCCGTGTTCGAGGTAGGTGCGTTCGTAGCAGCGGTAGAAGAAGTCCCAGTCGGCGGAGGGGATGGCCGTGCCGACTTGGGTGCGAAACACCACGCCCGCATCGGCAACGCGACGGCGCTCTTGGCGGATTTTTTTACGTTTCTCTTGCGACAGGCTGGCTAAAAAAGCCTCGAAATCGGTAAAGCCGTGGTTGTGCCAATGGAATTGCACGGTTTGTCGCTGCATCAAGCCCAGCGCGTCGCAGGCCACACGGTCGTTCGGGCTGTTGAACAGCAGGTGAAAGGAGGACAGTTCCAGCTGCTGGCACACCCCCACGACGGCTTCGAGCAGGGCTTGACGGGTTGTTGCGTCGACCGCGAGCAAGCGCGAGCCTGGCACAGGGGTGAAGGGCACGGCGCTGGTGGCTTTGGGGTAGTAATGCAAGCCGTGCTCGCCATAGGCATTGGCCCACGCCCAATCGAAGACGTATTCGCCGTAAGAGTGGTCTTTGAGGTAGAGCGCACAGCCTGCGATCAACGCCTCGTTGTGCCAGAGCGTGACAAAGCGCGGTGTCCAACCTGTGTCTGTTGTGGCGCTGCCGCTGCTGTGTAGGGCGGCCAAATAGGCGTGACGCATGAAGGGGGAGGGGACGTCTTGGCTTTGGTTCAAAGCGTCCCAAGCGGCGGCAGGGAGATCGCTGGGGTTGTCGAGCACGCGAATGACATAATCAGTCAGCTTTTTAGACATGTTTTTTTCGGACGGTGTTGCTTCTGCCATGACTCTCAAAATTTGCGTTGCTCAGTTGAATTTTGTCGTGGGTGACATGGCTGGGAATGCCCAAAAAATCATCCACTGCGCCCAAGAGGCTTACGCGCAAGGCGTACGTTTGGTGTTGACGCCAGAACTCTCTTTGTGCGGCTATGCGGCCGAAGATTTGTTCTTGCGCCCCTCGTTCATGGCGACGTGTGATGATGCCTTGAAAACAGTGTCCCATGCGCTGGCAGGTCTTGCCGGTTTGCATGTGGTGGTCGGGCACCCCACGGGCGAGAGCCACCGCACACGGTCTGTGTCGGTGCAGCAGCGCTTCAACATGGCGAGTGTGGTGTGCGAAGGTCGCGTGGTGGCCGCTTACGCCAAGCGCGAATTGCCTAATTACCAAGTCTTTGACGAGCGCCGTTACTTCACGCCGGGCAATGCGCCCTGTGTGTTTGAGGTGCAGGGCGTGCGCGTGGGTTTGCTCATTTGTGAAGACGCTTGGTTTGATGCGCCTGCCGCAGATGCCAAAGCGGCGGGGGCGGAGTTGTTGGCGGTGATCAACGCCTCGCCGTTCCATGTGGGCAAGGGGGATGAGCGCGAGCAAGCCATGCGTGGTCGCGTGCAAGCCACGCAATTGCCGTTGATTTACGCCCATTTGGTGGGGGGGCAAGACGAGGTGGTGTTTGAAGGGCGTTCATTCGCTTTGAACGCAGACGGTGGTTTGGCTGCACGCGCTCCGAGTTTTGAAGCGCGTCATTTCCACATCACGTACCTGGCTGGTGCGGGGGCTGCCTTGCAAGGCGAGGTGGTGCCTGAGGCGTCGCTGGAGTCTGATTTGTGGCACGCATTGGTGTTGGGCGTGCGAGATTACATTGGTAAAAACGGCTTTCCTGGTGCCTTGCTCGGCTTGTCTGGTGGCATCGATTCGGCTTTGGTGTTGGCGATTGCGGTGGATGCTTTGGGCGCCAACCGAGTTCGCACGGTGATGATGCCGTCGCCTTACACGGCCGAGATCAGCTGGGTAGATGCCCGTGACATGGCGCAACGCTTGGGTGTGCGCTACGACGAGGTGTCCATCGTGCCGGAGTTCGAGGCGTTTTTGGGCTCGCTCAAGGCCGACTTTGAAGGCACGCAACTCGACACCACCGAAGAGAACATTCAGGCCCGCATTCGCGGCACGCTGTTGATGGCCTTGTCCAACAAGTTTGGGTCTATCGTGTTGACGACGGGCAACAAGAGTGAGATGGCCACGGGCTACTGCACGCTCTACGGCGACATGGCGGGTGGTTTCGCGGTGATCAAAGATGTGGCCAAGACCTTGGTGTTCAAGTTGGCCCATTGGCGCAACGCGAATGACCCGTTTGGCACAGGCGCTGAGCCCATTCCAGAGCGCATCATCGCGCGCCCACCCAGTGCGGAGTTGCGTCCCGACCAAACCGACCAAGACAGTTTGCCGCCTTACGAGGTGCTGGACGAGATCGTGTCGCGCTTCATGGAGAACGACCAAAGTTCGGCCGACATCATCGCCGCTGGTTTTGCGCCCGCAGATGTGGAGAAAGTGACGCGTTTGATTCGCATCAACGAGTACAAACGCCGCCAGTCGCCGGTGGGCATTCGCGTGACGCATCGCAGTTTTGGCAAAGATTGGCGTTATCCTATTACCAACAAATTTCGCGCTTGATGTTCTGTTCAGAGCGTCGTGCGCAACCTCTCTTCATCTCGTTTTAAAGTTCAAGGAGCCTTCCCCATGAAGCAAATTACAGCAGTCATTAAACCGTTCAAACTCGAAGAAGTGCGTGAAGCGCTGGCGGAGTGCGGTGTGACAGGCTTGACCGTCACGGAAGTCAAAGGGTTTGGTCGCCAAAAGGGACACACCGAGTTGTACCGCGGTGCGGAGTATGTGGTGGACTTTCTGCCCAAGGTGAAGGTCGAGGTGGTGGTTAAGTCCAGCGATGTGGACAACTGTGTCGACGCCATCGTTCGCGCAGCCCGCACCGGCAAGATCGGTGACGGCAAAATCTTCGTCACGCCGGTGGAGCGTGTGGTGCGTATCCGTACCGGCGAGTTGGACGAAACTGCGATTTAAACGCGTCGCCCCAAATTAAAAGCCGCTGTCTGCAAAGACGGCGGCTTTTTTAATGGTTCTCGCGTGAAGCTTGGCGTTCAGATCGTGGCCAATTGAGGTTGGGGCGTGAAGCCCGCGGCTTGCACCAAGTCGCGCAACAGGGGTTGTGCTTGGTCGCCGGTACGGATTAAGTCCATTTGCCAGTCGCTCAAAAAGCCTTGGTCTACGCTGCTTTTGGCAAAGCTCAAAAGACCGTCGTAATAGCCTTGTGTGTTGAGCAAGCCAATGGGTTTGTCGTGGTAGCCGAGTTGGCGCCATGTCCAAACCTCAAAGAATTCTTCAAAGGTGCCAATGCCGCCTGGCAGCGCTAAAAACACATCCGCCCGTTCGGCCATCATGCGTTTGCGTTCGTGCATGGTGTCAACCACATGCAGTTCGTTGCAGGCGGTGCGCGTGTTTTCTTTGGGTTGAAGCGCTTTAGGAATGATGCCCACGACGCGACCGCCAGCATCTGCCGTTGCTTGCGCCACCAAGCCCATCAAGCCGTTGTTGCCGCCGCCGTAAACCAATTGCCCGTTGTGGCTGCCAATCCATTGGCCGACTTCGCGAGCGACGTGCGCGTAAATGGGTAGTGCGCCATCGCGTGAGCCGCAATACACACAGACTGAAAAAGCGGGGGTGTTGTTGTCAGTGGTCATGAGGCGATGACGTGGGTCCAAACTGCGCCAAACCAAACGCCCAAGCACAGCACCAAGCTCATCAGCACCGCAGCGCTGCCAATGTCTTTGGCGCGTTTGGCGAGCTCGTGCCACTCAGGGCCAATTCGGTCGATGGCCGATTCGATGCCTGTGTTGAGTAACTCGACAATCATGACCAAAAAGAGCACGCTGACGAGCATGGCAATTTCA
Organism: uncultured Limnohabitans sp.; assembly: GCA_963513725.1. Taxonomy (GTDB): domain Bacteria; phylum Pseudomonadota; class Gammaproteobacteria; order Burkholderiales; family Burkholderiaceae_C; genus Limnohabitans. Next base: position 320,388 of record CAUPRM010000001.1, read on the forward strand.
AGCCATGTTTTGCCCAACCAAAATGCAGAAGGTACCAAGACAAAAGCGGCGATGGCTTCTTGGCGGAATGCTTTTTCAAACCAAGCTGCGCGTAACCCGCTGAGTGAGTAGCCAAAGGCATGAACGAGCCGATTAAGCCCTGTGCGTTGTTTTTGAGGGTTGACGTCCATATCGGTGACTTTAACGGCTCAGCGGTTCAGAGTGGATGAGCCGTGTGCCTGCCCAGATGTCGTGCCAAAACTGACCTTCTGGTTGAAAACGACTCAGCACGGCCCACACACACGCCCAGCCCAAAAGCAACCAGAGCGTTTCAGCACCAGACAGTGACAAGCCAGAGATCAATATCAAAGGCGGTAAAAACCAAACCCAGCTCAAGCAATAGCGCCATAAGGCACGGGCTTGTGTGAGTGCGTGTCCGGAGGTGTCGACCACTCTGATGCGCCAAGTTTTCATGGCTAAAGTTTGACCTTTGTGACCAAACCAAGTGAAGTAAATGCCAAAAATTAAAAAGAGAAAAGCTTGTAAACCGTGTCGGTTATCGAGAGCGTGTCGGGTTTGGCTTAGTGTGCTGAACAAGTAGCCCGCCATGAACATGACGGCGAACAGCAGCAAACCTTCGTAGATCCAACATGCCATGCGTCGACGCAAGCTAGGCGCGCGGAGTGCCGCGCCGGTTACCTCAAGATGCGCGCTCATTCGGGCGAAACCGTGCTTTCGGGAATGGGCGCGACGTCCGGTGCTGCACTGGTGGTGATGGGCAGCAAAGTGGCTGGCGCCACTTGATCAGAGGCAATACGCGGCAGTGCTTTGGTGTTGCTGGCAGCGGGGGGTGTTGTGATTTTTCCAGCCGCCACAGGCTTGACGGCGGGGGCCGCACCGATGACGGGTTTGGCGTGCTGAGCGGCTAGTTTTTGTCTCGCTTCGTCTGGCAGTGCCAAGTAGGCTTCCCACTTTGCGCGCTTGTCTTCTTGCAGCAATTGCTGGGCGTTGGCGAAGTTCAAGCGGGCCGCTGCGCGCTGTTGTGCGGTCAGTCCTGCCCATTCGCGCATGCGGCTTTGGATGGTGGCGCGCTCGTCGGCAGACAGTTGCGCAAAGTTTTGCGAGACGGCAAGCCATTTGCGTTTATGCGGCTCGGTCATCGATGGCCACAGCTGGACCAAGGGCGATAAGGCTTGTTGTTGTACCGATGAGAGCTCTTGCCACATTGGGCGGCTGAGCGTGGTGACTGTTGCCATCTGTGGCGCCGTGACTGCCGTGGTCTGCGCGGCACTCAAATTGCAAACACTGAACATGGCAAAGCCTGCCAACAAAGATGGCATGAAAAGCAACGAAAGCGGGCGCAACACAGGCATGGGGCTCGATTTACTCTTGTTTATCAAGAGCGATGGGGTTTTTGAGGAATTGAAGGAAGCCTGGATCTGCGTAGGCGGCTGGGGGCAGGTCATCGGTCAACAACACAGAATCGATTTCGGCCAATTCATTGGCACGATCGTCATCTAAAAGTGTAGAAATAAGTGCCAAACCAGCCACCAGCGCAATGAGGGGGAAGAATGAGGCCAAACGGCTCCACAGATTCAGACCTTCGTCACCAAAGTGAAGCAAGGCCGTTGCGTTTTGGCTGACCACGGCTTGACTGGTTTGCAATCGAGTTTGCGGGGTGAGGCGGGCTGCAACAGCGCGCGTACGTGCTGCGCGCAGGCGCTCGGTGATGTCGTGGGGCAAGTCCAGCGTGTCGGCACTGAGGCGCGCAGCGATGCGCTGCCCCAATTTGTCTTGAAGCGAAGGGCTGAATGTGTGTGTGGTCGTCATGGTTGAATTCCCTTTGCTTTGAGCGCTTTGCTGAGTGCTAGAACTGCACGCGAACAGTGCGTTTTGACACTTCCTTCTGAACATCCCATGGCAGCTGCCGTCTCAGCAACGTCGAGGTCCTCCCAATAACGCAGCAGGAAGGCTTCTCGTTGACGCGCTGGCAGATTTTGTATCTCTTCTTCAATATCTTCGACACGCGCTGTGCTGGAGAAATTATCTTCTGCGCTTTGTGTCGTTTGTGTGTCGTTGTCTGCGGCCAATGACTCTAAAAGGTCAAAGTCACCGTCCTCGCTGCCCGATTCGAAGTCGCTGAAGTTGCTGAACAAAGCGCGTTTGGTTTTATTTCGGCGAAACCAGTCCAAGGTGGTGTTGGACAAAATCCGATGGAACAACATGGGCAGCTCGTTGGCGGGCTTGTCACCGTAATGTTCGGCAAGTTTCATCATGCTGTCTTGAACGATGTCAAGGGCCGCTTCATCGTCTCGAACGTGATAAACCGAGCGCTTGAAGGCTCGTTTTTCTACGCTGCGGAGGAAGTCGGAAAGTTCTTTTTCTGAGGCCACGAAGGACAGTGTTCAAGATGAGACGGGCGCGATTATGTCACTTGCTTCATGTGGGCGCCGCTTGATGCCATAATCGTGGGCTGCAATTCGACAAAAAATAGGCAAACGGGTCTGGGTCCGACGCAATCACTCATGCGTCCATGGCTGAAGGCCTCAAGTTTCGACGCTGCCCCACAAGGGTTCGCCAAGAAGCACCCCGGGTTTTTCGTTGACGAAATTCACTAAGGTTAATCATGAATACTTCCACTGCGGATAAAAACTCCGCCACAGCCTTGAACGGGCAATCGCAGGAGCTGATGGGCTCTGAGATTCTCGTGAAAGCGCTTCAAGCTGAGAGCGTTAAGTACGTCTGGGGCTATCCCGGCGGTGCCGTTCTCTACATTTACGATGCTTTGTACAAGCAAGACACCATTCAGCATGTGCTGGTTCGCCACGAGCAAGCTGCGGTTCATGCGGCTGATGGCTATGCGCGCGCCACAGGCGATGTCGGCGTTGCCCTTGTCACGTCGGGCCCTGGTGCGACCAACGCCGTGACGGGTATTGCCACGGCTTACATGGACAGCATTCCGATGGTGATCATCACCGGTCAAGTGCCCACGCATGCGATTGGTTTGGATGCATTCCAAGAGTGCGACACCATTGGCATCACACGTCCGATCGTCAAGCACAACTTTTTGGTGAAAGACGTTCGCGATTTGGAAATCACGCTCAAGAAAGCGTTTCACATTGCCCGCAGCGGTCGCCCAGGCCCTGTGGTGGTGGATATTCCAAAGGATGTGTCTTTCAACAAGACGACTTACGAAGGCTATACCGCCGACGTACAAATGCGTTCTTACAACCCTGTGCGCAAAGGCCACGGCGGTCAAATCCGTAAAGCGCTGCAGTTGTTGATGGCCGCAAAGCGCCCCTACATCTACACCGGTGGTGGTGTGTTGTTGGGCAATGCGTCGCAAGAACTGCGCACCTTGGTTGACATGTTGGGCTACCCCTGCACCAACACCCTGATGGGCTTGGGCGCTTACCCATCCAGTGATCCCAAGTTCTTGGGCATGCTGGGCATGCACGGCACGTTGGAAGCCAACAACGCCATGCAAAACTGCGATGTTTTGTTGGCCGTGGGCGCGCGTTTTGACGACCGCGTGATTGGTAACCCCAAGCACTTCGCGCAGAACGAACGCAAGATCATTCACATTGACATTGACCCTTCGAGCATTTCCAAGCGCGTGAAAGTCGACATCCCCATCGTTGGCGATGTCAAAGACGTGTTGGTCGAGATGATCGAGATGATCAAAGAGTCGGGCCTCAAGCCAGATTCACACGCCTTGGGCGGCTGGTGGGAAACCATTGATGCATGGCGCAAGCGCGATTGCATGAAGTACGACAGCGAGAACACGACCGTGATCAAGCCACAGTACGTCATCGAAACCTTGCACAAAATGACCAAGGGCACGGACACCTACATCACCTCTGACGTGGGTCAGCACCAGATGTGGGCCGCGCAGTACTACGGCTTTGACGAGCCACGTCGCTGGATCAATTCGGGCGGTCTGGGCACCATGGGCGTGGGTATCCCTTATGCCATGGGCATCAAGTTGGCCAAGCCCGACAGCGAAGTGTTTTGTGTGACGGGCGAAGGCTCGGTGCAAATGTGCATTCAAGAACTGTCTACTTGCTTGCAATACAACACGCCAATCAAGATCATGGCGCTGAACAACCGTTACCTCGGTATGGTGCGCCAGTGGCAAGAGATCGAATACTCGGGCCGTTACAGCCACAGCTACATGGACGCGCTGCCTAACTTCGTGAAGTTGGCCGAGGCCTACGGCCATGTGGGCATGTTGATTGAGCGTCCCGAAGATGTCGAGCCCGCGTTGCGCGAAGCACGCAAACTCAAAGATCGCACGGTGTTCATGGACTTCCGAACCGACCCCACCGAGAACGTGTTCCCGATGGTCAAGGCAGGTAAGGGCATCACCGAAATGCTGTTGAACAGCGAAGATTTGTGATCAGGGAGAACAAGACATGAAACATATCATTTCCCTGATGCTCGAAAACGAACCCGGCGCACTCTCGCGTGTCGTGGGTTTGTTCTCTGCCCGTGGTTACAACATTGAGTCGTTGACCGTGGCGCCTACCGAAGACGCCAGTTTGTCACGCATGACCATCCAAACCCACGGTTCAGATGACGTCATTGAGCAAATCACCAAGCACTTGAACCGCCTTATTGAAGTGGTCAAAGTGGTTGATTTGACCGAAGGCCCTTACACCGAGCGCGAGTTGATGATGGTCAAAGTTCGCGCGGTGGGCAAAGAGCGTGAAGAGATGAAGCGCATGGCGGATATATTCCGTGGCCGCATCATTGACGTGACAGAGAAGAGCTACACCATTGAGTTGACGGGCGATTTGACCAAGAACGACGCGTTCTTGGAGGCGATCGACCGCAGCGCAATTCTTGAAACTGTTCGCACGGGCGCTTGTGGCATTGGCCGCGGTGAGCGCATCTTGCGCGTTTGATTTTTAACCCCTTTCAAAAGATTTTTTAGGAGAGACCATGAAGGTTTATTACGACAAAGACTGTGACTTGAGCCTGATCAAAGGCAAAACCGTGGCCATCATCGGCTACGGCTCACAAGGCCACGCCCATGCACAAAACTTGAACGACAGCGGCGTCAAAGTCGTCGTTGGTCTGCGCAAAGGTGGCGCATCTTGGGACAAAGTCGGCAAAGCCGGCTTGACCGTGATGGAAGTCAACGATGCAGTGAAAGCCGCTGACGTCGTCATGATCTTGTTGCCCGACGAAATGATTTCTGAGGTCTATGCCAACAACGTGGCCCCTCACATCAAGCAAGGCGCTTCATTGGCTTTTGCCCACGGCTTCAACGTGCATTACAACCAAGTCGTGCCACGCGCTGACTTGGATGTGTGGATGGTGGCGCCTAAGGCCCCTGGTCACACCGTGCGTAACACGTACACCCAAGGTGGCGGCGTGCCTCACCTCGTGGCCGTGCATCAAGACAAGAGCGGCAAGGCCCGCGACTTGGCTTTGAGCTACGCCATGGCTAACGGTGGCGGCAAGGCTGGCATCATCGAAACCAACTTCAAAGAAGAAACAGAAACCGACTTGTTCGGTGAACAAGCCGTTTTGTGCGGTGGCGCGGTTGAATTGGTGAAGATGGGCTTTGAGACTCTGGTCGAAGCTGGTTACGCCCCTGAAATGGCTTACTTCGAGTGCTTGCACGAGTTGAAGCTGATCGTTGACTTGATCTATGAAGGCGGCATCGCCAACATGAACTACTCGATCTCGAACAACGCCGAATACGGCGAGTACGTGACCGGTCCTGAAGTGATCAACGCACAAAGCCGTGAAGCCATGCGCAACGCTTTGAAGCGCATTCAAGACGGCGAATACGCCAAGATGTTCATTCAAGAAGGTCGCTTGAACTACCCAAGCATGACCGCACGCCGTCGCAACACTGCCGATCACCAGATCGAAGTGGTGGGTGGCCAATTGCGCGCCATGATGCCTTGGATTGCCAAGAACAAATTGGTTGATCAAACCCGCAACTAAGCTTCGCTTGTTTGCATGAACAAAGGCCACTTCGGTGGCCTTTGTCATTCATGGGGACGGCGCCATTTCGAGCGTGCTAGCCCTTACACTCAACGTCTACTTTTCGGAGCAAGACTCATGTCAGATTTACACGATAGCGCTGAGGAATACGTGCCTCGCAAACCGCGCAAAGGCATTTATGTGTTGCCTAATTTATTTACCTTGGCGGCTTTATTTGGTGGCTTTTATGCCATCGTGATGGCCATGAATGATCGCTTTGAAATGGCCGCCATTGGTGTGTTTTGCGCCATGGTGCTAGACAGCTTAGATGGCCGTGTGGCCCGCATGACCAATACCCAAAGCGCCTTCGGCGAACAAATGGACTCTTTGGCCGACATGGTGTCGTTTGGTGCGGCGCCTGCTTTGATTTCTTACGAATGGGCCTTGAAAGGGGCCGGGCGTTGGGGCTGGATGGCTGCCTTTGTCTACATCTCTTGTGCAGCTTTGCGTTTGGCCCGTTTCAACGTGAACACCGCTGTGGTGGATCGTCGCTTTTTTCAAGGTTTGCCATCGCCCGCTGCGGCAGCGTTGGTGATGGGCTTTATCTGGGTGATGAATGACATGGGCTACAAAGGCGAAGAGGTCATGTGGCCGATGTTCGCCATGTGCTTGTATTCCGGCTTGACCATGGTCACCAACGTGCCGTTTTACAGTTTCAAAGACGTGCAAATGAAGAAAAGTGTGCCGTTCGCTGTCATCGTGATGCTGGCTTTGGTGATTGCGGTCATCAACATTCATCCCCCCATTGTTTTGTTTGCTTTGTTCATGTTTTATGGCTTGAGTGGCTACGCGCTGTATGCGTGGCGCCGAGCAAAAGGGTTGCAAACCAGTGTCATCAGCATGTCTACGGATGAGCCTGATGAGCAAGGTTTACACAAATGAGACAGGGAACGGGTTTGGCTTTGTGCTAAATTCGAGTCATGCAAAATTTTTCGCTGACACTACTGCTTCTATCCCCCAACGGGCGGAGTTGGTAGCGCACGCGCAATCCCAAACAAGGCCCGTATGCACCTGCAGCGGGCCTTTTGCTTTGGGGTCGATCAACACGTTGCAAGTTTTCTCAAGTTTTTAGGAGTTCTGACCATGACCGACAAGCTCATCATTTTTGACACCACCTTGCGTGACGGCGAACAATCGCCCGGCGCCTCCATGACGCGCGACGAAAAATTGCGCATTGCTCGCCAGTTGGAACGTCTGAAAGTCGATGTGATTGAAGCCGGTTTTGCCGCCAGTTCGAATGGCGACTTTGAAGCGGTGCAAGCGATCGCTAACGTCATCAAAGATTCCACCATTTGTTCATTGTCTCGTGCCAATGACCGTGACATCAGCCGTGCTGCCGAGGCATTGAAGGGCGCCAATAGTGCTCGTATTCATACCTTCATCGCCACGTCGCCATTGCACATGGAGAAGAAGTTGCGCATGTCGCCTGAGCAGGTGTTGGAGCAGGCCAAACAATCGGTGCGTTTTGCGCGTAATTTGGTGGGTGACATTGAGTTCAGCCCTGAAGACGGCTATCGCAGCGAGATGGACTTTCTCTGCCGCGTGATCGAAGCGGTGATTGCCGAAGGTGCCACCACCATCAACGTGCCTGACACGGTGGGTTACGCCGTGCCAGAGCTGTATGGCAATTTCATCAAGACCTTGCGTGAGCGTGTGCCTAACAGCGACAAAGCCATTTGGTCGGTGCATTGCCACAACGACTTGGGCATGGCGGTTGCCAACTCTTTGGCCGGTGTGAAGATTGGTGGAGCGCGTCAAGTGGAGTGCACGATCAACGGTTTGGGCGAGCGCGCGGGCAACTGCTCGCTGGAAGAAATTGTCATGGCCGTTAAAACGCGCAAAGACTATTTTGATTTGTCCATGGGCATTGATACCAAGCAAATCGTGGCAGCCAGCCGCATGGTGAGCCAAACCACGGGCTTTGTGGTCCAACCCAATAAGGCCGTGGTCGGTGCCAATGCCTTTGCGCATGCCTCTGGCATCCATCAAGACGGCGTGCTCAAGGCGCGTGACACCTACGAAATCATGCGAGCAGAAGATGTGGGCTGGAGTGCCAACAAAATTGTGTTGGGCAAACTCAGTGGCCGCAACGCCTTCAAGCAACGCTTGGAAGATTTGGGTGTGCAGATGGAGAGCGAAAGCGACACCAACACCGCATTTGCCAAATTCAAAGAGTTGGCCGACCGTAAGAGCGAGATTTTTGACGAAGACATTTTGGCTTTGGTCAGTGAAGAAAGCGTGATTGCCGATAAGGAGCAATTCGCGTTCGTGTCTTTGTCGCAGCACAGTGAAACAGGTGAGCGCCCACATGCCAGCGTGGTCTTTACCGTTGCAGGCAAAGAGGTGCGCGGTGACGCGGATGGCAATGGCCCCGTCGATGCCTCGCTCAAGGCGATCGAGTCTCATGTCAAGAGCGGTGCTGAAATGGTCTTGTATTCGGTCAATGCCATCAGCGGCTCCACCGAAAGTCAGGGCGAAGTGACGGTTCGTTTACAAAATAGTGGTCGTGTGGTGAACGGTGTGGGTTCTGACCCCGATATCGTGGTGGCCTCGGCTAAGGCATACTTAAGTGCGCTGAATAAGCTCCAAAGTAAGTCGGATCGCGTTGCAGCGCAAGGCTAAGTTGTACGGAACTTAACTTCTTATCAGTTATCTCATGTAAATCGCGCAAGTCTTTGATCTTGCGCGATTTTTTGATTTTTGTTAGACTATGCACAACTCTTATTTTCAAGCTTAAGGATTTCACCTTGAAACGACTGCTACTCGCCATTTCTTTAGGTTGTCTGACCGCTTTGTGTTCGGTTGCTGTACAAGCTGCAACGCAACACAAGCCTACGGTTCAAAAGACGAAGAAATCTGTGGTGAAGGCGCATATTCGCAGTCAAGCAAGCAAGGTTGTTGCGGCTAAACCTTCTTATGGCCAAATCGCGGGCTTGCATGCAACGACCGATGATCTCGATTTGAAATCGAGTGTGGCTTATGTGATTGACCAAGACACGCATGAAGTGTTGCTCAGCAAAAACGACCGTGCGGTGTTGCCAATCGCATCTATCACCAAGCTCATGACTGGCTTGATTGTGAGCGAAGCGAAATTGCCAATGAATGAGTCCATCACCATCACCCAAGACGATGTGGACACTGAAAAGGGCAGCAGTTCGCGCTTGCGCGTCGGTACGACCTTGACGCGTGGTGAATTGATGCACTTGGCTTTGATGTCCAGTGAAAACCGTGCGGCCCATGCTCTGGGACGTACCTATCCCGGTGGTTTGTCTGCCTTTGTTGGCTTGATGAATAACAAGGCTGCTCAGTTGGGTATGCGCGATACGCGCTACAGCGAACCCACCGGTTTGTCTAGCCAGAACCAATCTAGCGCCAAAGATTTGGCCACGTTGGTGTCGACGGCTTACCACGATGCCATGTTGCGTGAATTGTCAACCTCACCCAGCTATCAAGTGGAAGTGGGTAAGCGCACCTTGCAATACAACACCACCAATCGACTGGTGAAAAATCCGAACTGGGATATCGGTTTGCAAAAAACCGGTTACATCTCTGAAGCGGGTCAATGCTTGGTCATGCAAGCCAAAATTGCGGGTCGCAAGTTGATTTTGGTGTTTTTAGATTCCGCAGGCAAACTCAGCCGTATCGGTGATGCCGAGCGTGTGCGCCGTTGGGTAGAAGTGAATCACGCTTACCGTCCCCAGACCTGAAAGCGCACCAAGCTATAAAAAGCCAGCAAATTTGCTGGCTTTTTTTACGCGTCATGTTGGGTTTAATTTGTCTTTGAAACCCAATGCATGCGAAATAGCTTGGGTGGTGACTTGCAGCTTGGGCAGCCACTCTTCATCCAGTCGATCTGCCGGTGCTGAAATAGACAAACCTGCGACCAGCTTGCCTTGATCGTCGTAAATCCCTGAGGCCATGCAACGCACGCCGAGTTCGAGTTCTTCGTTGTCGCGTGCCACGCCGTATTGACGGGCTTTGGAGAGCTCGCGTTCTAAAACCGGTAATTGGGTGATGCTGTTGCGCGTTTGTCCACTGAGCCCCGTGCGGGTGGCATAGGCACGAACACGTTGGGCGTCGTCCATGGCCAAGAACAATTTACCCACCGAGGTCAGATGCAAAGGGGCTCGACCACCAATGGCGCGAACCACTTGCATGCCTGAGCGTTCGCTGAATGCCCGTTCCACATAGACGATCTCGTCGCCTTGGCGCACGCTCAAATTCACAGGCTGTTGAATCAATTTATGCAATTCACGCATAGGTTGAAAAGCCACATCGCGCACATTCAAGCGATCTTTGACCAAATTACCCAGTTCTAACAAGCGCATGCCTAGGCGGTAGCTTCCCGCTTCTGGTCGATCTACAAAACGACCCACGGCAAGATCATTCAAGATGCGATGGGTGGTCGAGGGGTGCAGTCCTGTTCGTTCGCTGATTTCTTTCAACGAAATGGCCTCTTCGCGAGAGGCCAAGACGTCAATGAGCGAGAACATTCGCTCGATCACTTGAATGTTAGGAGTCGCTGGAACGGTAGATTTGCGCATGATGATATTTTACTTCGTGAAATCGCAATTCACCCATTCTCCGTCGGTGAGCAATTGAAACGGTTGGAAATTGGTTTTGTAGCGCATCTTGGGACTGTCTTCAACCCAATACCCAAGATAAACAAAAGGCAGACCTAATTGTTGTGCGTATGCGATTTGCCACATGACGTTGTAGGTGCCATAACTGCTGGCTGTGTCGTCTGGGTCGTAAAAGGTGTAGACCGCAGAGAGCCCATCTTCGATTTCGTCAACGATCGACACCATTTTCAAGCTGCCAAGTTGACCGTCTTCTGCTGCAGGCTCGCGAAACTCAACCAATTTAGAGCGAATGCGACTTTGCAAGAGAAACTGGGCATATTGTTCAACGCTGTCTTGATCCATGCCTCCACCTGGGTGACGCTGGGCTTGGTAGCGCTTGTAAAACGCGTAATGCTCCGCATGAAAATGCAAGGGCAAAACGCGCGCGACCAAATGGGCGTGTTTTTTCCAGGCACGTTTTTGACTTCGGGTCGGAACAAAGTCCGCTGCTTGCACGCGCAACGCCATGCAGGCTCTGCAGTTGTCACAGTAAGGTCTGTAGGTGAACAAACCGCTGCGCCGAAAACCTTGGCGTATCAATGCTGAATACGCGCCATGGTCGACCTGTTCGCTGGGTGAAGCCACTTGTGATCGCGCAGTACGCTCGGCTAAATAACTGCAAGGGTAGGGTGCCGTTGCATAAAACTGCAAGGCTTGTGAGGGCAAGTCTTGAAGGTGGGTCATGGCTCGTGGACTGCATGGGGTAAGAGTTCTTGCCAGTGTATCGGCTTGAATTGCCAATCCATCTCGGGTGCGCGTTGGGCGCTTGCAATGCCTGTTAGAAATGTCGCTCTGTCTATTTCTTGGGCGCCGAGTGACGCCAAATGGCGGGTGTTTTGTTGGCAATCAATCCAAGGCACATGGTGTGCTTTGGCAAATGCAACCAAACCTGATAAGGCAATTTTGGAGGCATCGGTTTGCAGCGCAAACATGGATTCACCAAACACCGCATGACCGATGGCTACGCAATATAACCCACCCACAAGTTGGCCATTGACCCAGGTTTCGACGCTGTGCGCAAACCCTGCTTCGTGAAGCGCCACATAGGCGTCAATCATGTCGCGCACGATCCATGTGCCGGGTTGACCCGCGCGTGAGGTCTGCGCGCAATGTGTGATGACTTGAGAAAAAGCGCTGTCTATTTTGAGTTCGCAATTCGAGCTGGCGGCGAATTTGGCAATCGTTTTACGCAACGAGCGGTGAAGCTTGAAGGCCTCAGGCCTGAGCACCATACGTGGATCAGGCGACCACCATAAAACGGGTTGCCCGTCACTGAACCAAGGAAACATACCTTGGCCATATGCTTCATGCAGCCGTTGCACGGACAGGCCTCCGCCTGCCGCGACCAAGCCAGCGAGTTCGGTGCTTTTGGCTTGTGCCGTCGTTGGATGTGGCAGTTGAGTGTCGTTGTCTAGCCAAGGAATGTGATTTGATGGTTTGGTCATTTATCTGGCTTGATATATGTCAACTTTTAATTATTAAAATACATAATTATTATTTTTATTAGTTAATTGGTATTGCATTTAGGGTTTTCTCCGTTGAGTTCATGTAATTATTAGATAAAGAACTCCCTACAATCACCTTCTAGATTCCTTTAAGATCTTATTTAACTTGATTAATTTTCGGAGCTGTCCATGCAATTGATGTGGGTGTCTGGGCCCACCGCCTCGGTGCGGACCATTTCTATCACGACGCGCAAAATCCTATGGAGTGCGGGCGCTTGTGCGTTTGTGTTGGTCGCTTTTGGTGTGCTTTTACATTTTGTGGGGTTTCGCATTGCCATTGAATTCAGCCCTAGCTTAGCGCGAAGTCTTGGTGGCGTGACCACGGAGGCTGAGCAGCAAAAGGTCGAGGCGACGTACCGTGATCGTTTGGATCAATTGCGTCAAACGCTCAACACCACAGTGCAAGAGATTCGGCAATTAGAAACGCTGAAAAATCGCTTCATGGACATTGCAACGCCCTCCAATTTGCGTGACAAATACACCAAAAAAGACGAAGCGAAAGGCGGGCCTTGGGTCGCGCCGCGTTACCAGAGCAATCGCACACAGCCTTTGCATCAAGACTTGTCCATCGCGATGGATGAGTTTGCGCAAACACAAGCAGCCGTCAAGTCGTTGGCCCAAAGTTGGACAACGCAGCTCAGTTGGCTCAATGCGTTGCCTACCGGCACGCCCATGGGTAAAGAGTACCGTGTGACCAGCGGTTTTGGCATTCGCAATGATCCGTTCACGGGTCAGCTCGCGATGCATGAAGGTCTTGATTTTGTGGCTGAATTGGGTTCTAGCATCGTGGCTACAGCGGCCGGTACGGTTACGCGCTCCGGTTGGGATACGTCGTATGGCAATGTGGTTGAAATCAGCCATTTGGAAGGATTCACGACCCGTTACGCGCATTTGAGTAAACGCATCGTGCAAGAAGGACAAAAAGTCCAACGCGGTGAGGCCATTGCACAACTTGGCAGCACAGGACGTTCCACGGGGCCGCATTTGCATTACGAAGTGATGCGCCATGATCGGGTGTTGAATCCCATGCAAGTGTTGTTGCAAACCAGCGTCAGTGCTCAGTGAGCATGGCGTCATTTCACAAGGACCGTCATGTTTGAAAAACTCAAAGACAAGTCATTCACCCCGTCACAAGAGCGGTTTGACACCATCATTGGGCGCACCACGCAAATTTACGGTCGACTCGTTTTGCTCGATAGCGTTCGCATCGATGGCAAAGTCACGGGCAACATTGAAACGGCCAAAGACAACAAGGTCACCGTTGCGATTGGTCACACCGGTGAGGTGTCGGGTGACATCACTGCACACCGCGTGATGGTCGCTGGCAGGGTTGAGGGCAATATTTACGCGGCAGAGCGTGTCGAGTTTCACAAAGACTCGGTGGTGCAAGGCGACATTTCGTACGGCTCCATTGCGGTTGAACACGGTGCCCGTCTGTTGGGCTTGGTGATTCAAAACCCAAACAGTGCAGCGACTGCCAACAGCAATGCGGATGCCCAAAATGTCATTCGCAAAGCTCAAGAAGGTAGCAGTAGCTAAGCCGCGAAGCCAAAGAAAAGACAAACAAAGAAAAGACAAAGATACGCAGGCGAAAAAAAACGTCCCCAAAAGGGACGTTTTTTATTTTTGTGGTGGCGGAGCAAGCGGGATTCGAACCCGCGGTGGGCTATTAACCCACACACGCTTTCCAGGCGTGCGACTTAAACCACTCATCCATCGCTCCTAAGCCTCACATTGTAACAGCGGGCGAGTACACTTCCGCGCTATTGTTTAGTTGACGCTTAATTCTGTCGGAGTGCTGCATGAAATTTCGTTTCCCCATCGTCATCATTGACGAGGATTTTCGTTCTGAAAATACCTCGGGCTTAGGCATTCGTGCGTTGGCCGACGCCATTGAAGGCGAGGGCTATGAGGTGATGGGGGCGACGAGCTATGGCGACTTGAGTCAGTTCGCACAACAGCAGTCACGCGCCAGTGCGTTCATCTTGTCGATTGACGACGAAGAATTCACCCCTGGCCCTGATCTAGATCCCGCCGTGTTGAACCTGCGCAACTTCATCGAAGAAGTGCGCCGCAAAAACGCAGACGTGCCAATTTATGTGTACGGCGAAACCAAAACCTCACGTCATTTGCCCAATGACATCTTGCGTGAGTTGCATGGTTTCATTCACATGTTTGAAGACACGCCCGAGTTCGTGGCGCGTCACATCATCCGTGAAGCCAAGAGCTATTTGGAGAGCGTGCAGCCCCCGTTTTTCAAAGCCTTGTTGGATTACGCCGAAGACGGTTCGTACTCATGGCATTGCCCAGGCCACTCTGGTGGCGTGGCGTTTTTGAAGAGCCCTGTGGGTCAGATGTACCACCAGTTTTACGGCGAGAACATGCTGCGTGCTGACGTGTGCAACGCGGTCGAAGAGTTGGGGCAGCTGCTTGACCACAACGGCGCGATTGGCGAGAGCGAGCGCAACGCTGCCCGCATCTTTAATGCGGACCATTGCTTCTTTGTCACCAACGGAACGAGCACCTCCAACAAGATCGTTTGGCACCACACGGTGGCGCCGGATGATGTGGTGGTGGTGGACCGCAACTGTCACAAGTCGGTGTTGCACGCCATCATCATGACGGGCGCTGTGCCTGTGTTTTTGAAGCCCACGCGTAACCACTACGGCATCATCGGCCCCATTCCGCAAAGTGAGTTTGAGCCTGAGGCGATTCAAGCCAAGATTGCAGCCAACCCTTTGCTCAAAGGCGTGGATGCCAAGACCGTCAAGCCTCGCGTTCTGACATTGACGCAATCGACCTACGACGGTGTGTTGTACAACACCGAAACCATCAAGAAAATGCTGGATGGCTATGTGGCCAACTTGCATTTTGACGAAGCTTGGTTGCCCCACGCCGCTTTTAACCCGTTCTACGGTACTTACCACGCCATGGGTAAAAAGCGTGAACGCCCCATGCACTCGGTCGTTTACGCCACGCAATCGATTCACAAATTGTTGGCAGGCATCAGCCAAGCCAGCCATGTGTTGGTGCAAGACTCGCAACAAACCAAGTTGGACCGTCATCTGTTCAACGAAGCGTATTTGATGCACACCAGCACCAGTCCGCAATACAGCATCATTGCCAGCTGTGACGTGGCTGCCGCGATGATGGAGCCTCCAGGCGGTACCGCTTTGGTGGAAGAAAGCATTGCCGAAGCGCTCGATTTCCGCCGCGCCATGCGCAAGGTGGACGATGAGTACGGTCTAGATTGGTGGTTCAAAGTGTGGGGCCCCGATGAGTTGGTTGACGACGGCATTGGCCGCGCAGAAAGCTGGATCATCAAGGGCCAAGGCGAGTCGTCCAAGTGGCACGGCTTTGGCAATTTGGCCGATGGCTTCAACATGCTTGACCCCATCAAGGCGACCATCGTGACGCCAGGCATGGACTTGGACGGCAAGTTCGACAAGTCCGGCATTCCTGCCAGCATCGTGACCAAATTCTTGGCTGAGCATGGTGTGATTGTTGAAAAAACGGGTCTTTACAGTTTTTTCATCATGTTCACCATTGGCATTACCAAGGGCCGTTGGAACTCGTTGTTGACGGCTTTGCAGCAATTCAAAGACGATTACGACCGCAACCAACCCATGTGGCGCGTTCTGCCCGAGTTCTGTCAAAAGCACCGCGCTTACGAGCGCATGGGCTTGCGCGACTTGTGTCAACACGTCCACACGCTCTACGCCAAGTACGACATTGCACGCTTGACCACCGAGATGTACTTGAGCGATCTCACACCCTCCATGAAGCCGAGCGACGCCTACGCGCAAATCGCACACCGCAACACAGAGCGCGTGGCGATTGACGACTTGGAAGGCCGCATCACCACCAGCTTGGTGACGCCTTACCCACCCGGTATTCCGTTGCTGATTCCGGGCGAAGTGTTCAACAAGAAAATCGTGGACTACCTCAAGTTCGCCCGCGAATTCAACTTGCAGTGCCCAGGGTTTGAAACTGACATCCACGGTTTGGTGGAGGTGGTTGGCGTCGACGGTAAGAAAACTTACTTTGCCGATTGCGTCAAGGCCTGAGTTTTCCCCAGTGCCTTGTTTCGCGTATGACTTAGACGGCCTTGAACCTTCAAGGCCGTTTTTCTATGTCTGGCTGAATTCGTAAAAAGCTGGCAAAGCGTGGCAAGCCTTTGTCGGTGAGGCCGCGATAACGGTAAGTGACCCATTCACCGATTGCAGGTGGCGTTTGGCGGTCTTCGCTGCGCAAGCCCGTGCCCAATTTGAACCGTTGGCCTTGCCGTGTCTCGACCAACAAGGCGCCCGTTTGTCCTGCAAATTGTCCAGTCCCCGGCATATGTCCCACCACGCGGGCTTCTGCGTCGTCATGGGTTTTCACTTTGAGTTGATCGTTGCTGCGGCCTGATTTGTAGATGGCATTGGCACGGTGCAGCATCAAACCTTCGGCGCCAGCGCTGACTTTGTCGTGCAACAGTTGTTTGAGCATTGCTGCGGATGCCACGTGCGTTTGTGGCACGGCTTCGACCCACATCAAGCCAAGCGTTGCCACCAAGGTTTCGTAGGCGCTGATGCGTTCGGTAAACGTGCCTGTGTGTTTTGGCAAATCAAACACCATGAAACGCAGCTTTTGCCAATCGGCATCCACGGCTTGCGTTTGTTGAATCACGGAGACGGCGGTGGTGAATTGACCACGTCCTGCCCAAAGCTCGCCTTCAAAGGGGGTGTTGGGCCAGCCTTGGGTGAACCATGCGGGCGTATGCAACACGGTGCCGCCTCGGGTGAGCAGTTGCTGCCCATTCCAGTAGCCGCGAACGCCATCGAACTTCTCACTCACCCAAAAATCACGCAAGTCGGTGTGGGCTTGGTACGAGTTCGCCAGCCACATGGCTGGCGGTGTGGCGGCTTGGGCGTGAGGCCGCCAGAGAAAAAACAAGGAGAAGAGGGAAAGCAAAGAGCGGCGTTGCATGCGGGCTTCTCCTTGGCGCGCATCAGCGTGCGCGCGTGGATCACAAAGCCACACCCATGTGGCTTTTGCGCCAGCTTACTCGGCAGCGGGCTCCGCAATGCCACCTACAACTTGGCTAAATCCGCCGTCAACGTAGGTAATTTCAGCCGTCACGCCGGCAGCCAAGTCGCTCATCAAGAACGCGGCCACGTTGCCCACGTCATCGATGGTGACGTTGCGTCGAATGGGGGACGCTTCAGCCACCACGCTCAAAATCTTGCCAAAGCCTTTGATGCCGCTGGCGGCCAAGGTCTTGATAGGACCTGCGCTGATGCCGTTGGCGCGCAAGTTGCGACCGCGTGCACCCAGCGATTCGGCCAAGTAGCGCACCGACGCTTCCAGCGATGCTTTGGCCAAGCCCATGGTGTTGTAGTTCGGCACGGTGCGGATGGCCCCCAAGTACGACAAGGTCAGCACGGCCGATTTGTCGTTCAAGTACGGCAGGGCTGCTTTGGCCATCGCGGGGAAGCTGTAGGCGCTGATGTCGTGTGCGATTTGGAACGCTTCGCGCGACAAGCCATCCAAGAAATCTCCTGCAATCGCTTCGCGTGGTGCGTAACCAATGCTGTGCACGAAGCCGTCAAACGTGGGCCAATGGGTCGACAAATCTTTGAAGAGTTGCTCAATTTGTGCGTCGCTGCCAACGTCACAGTCAAAAATCAGCTTAGAGTCGAAGTCCGCAGCAAACTCGGTGATGCGGTCTTTGAAACGCTCACCCACGTAGCTGAATGCCAATTCGGCACCTTGATCGTGGCACGCTTTGGCAATGCCATAAGCGATTGAGCGGTTAGACAACACGCCAGTGATCAACAATTTTTTGCCAGAAAGAAAACCTGTTTTTGTACCCATGGATGAATCGCTCCAAAAAAATCTTGCAGAATTGTCGCATGCGATTCTTGGCGTTTTTATTGGCGATCTTTTGTGTGTCTCCCTCTTGGGCCGTTCACGCCTACGCCCAATTTGGCGACATCAAATATCCACCGCAGTTTAAAAACTTTGATTACGTCAACCCGCTGGCTGCCAAGGGCGGTGAGTTGGTACTGGTGCCGCCGTCACGCTTGTCCAGTTTTGACAAATACAACCCCTTCACACTCAAAGGCAACGCGGCCCCAGGCTTAGGTAGCTTGTTGTTGGAGTCGTTGCTGACCGGCACCATGGATGAGCCAGCCACAGCCTATGGCTTGCTGGCTGAAGACGTGAGCGTGGCGGCCGATCGGCGTTCGGTGCAATTTCGCTTGCGCCCCCAAGCCCGTTTCAGCAATGGCGATGCCGTCATGGCAGACGATGTGAAGCACAGCTTTGAGACGCTCACCAGCAAGCAAGCCGCACCGCAATTTCGCACCTTGTATGCCGATGTGACGGGGGTGGTGGTGGTCAATCCACGCACTGTGCGTTTCGATTTCAAAAGTGCCAATCCCGAACTGCCGTTGATCGTGGGCGGCATGCCTGTCTTCAGCCGTGCTTGGGGCGTGCAGGGCGGGGTGCGTAAGCCGTTCGACCAAATCGTGACTGAGGCGCCGATTGGCAGCGGGCCTTACAAAATTGGCCAAGTGGCTTTTGGCCGAGACATCAGTTACGAGCGTGATCCGAATTACTGGGCCAAAGATTTGAACGTGCGGCTCGGGATGTTCAACTTTGACCGCATCACGTACAGGCTCTACAAAGACAACACGGCGCAACTCGAAGGCTTCAAGGCGGGCGAGTTTGACTTCATTCAGTCGTTCATCGCGCGGGAATGGGCGCGCGGCTATGCGGGCAAATCTTTTGACAATGGCCAGCTGATCAAGCGTGAGCTCAAGCATGGCAACGCTGGCGATTTTCAAGGCTTTTTGTTCAACACCCGCTTGCCCAAGTTTCAAGACGTGCGCGTGCGTCAAGCGATTGGTTTGGCCATGGACTTTGAATGGATGAACCGTCAGCTGTTCTACAACGCCTACCAGCGTGTGCGCGGTTATTTTGTCGCCAGCGACTTTGAAGCCAAGAGCTTGCCAGACGCGGCGGAGTTGGCCTTGCTGGAGCCGCTGCGCAGCAAGCTGCCGCCTCAAGTTTTTAACCAGCCTGTGCCTTTGCCGCCCTACACCTCGTTAGACCCGAAGTCAGGCGACACCTTGCGTGACCACTTGCGCCAAGCCAAGGCTTTGCTGGCTGACGCTGGGTGGACTTACCGCGACGGCGCGTTGCGCAATGCGGCAGGCGATGCCTTCAGCTTGGAGTTCTTAGACAACTCAGGCGCCATGGGCCGCGTGGTGACCCCATTTGCGAAGAACCTTGAAAAACTTGGGTTTGTGGTGAATTACAAAGTCATCGACTTTGCGGTGCTTCAAAAGCGGTTGGACGTGTTTGACTTCGAGATCATCAGCAACCGCAACGTGGGCAGTGAGTCGCCAGGCACTGAATTGTTGGAGCGTTTTGGTTCGCAAGCGGCCACAACTGAGGGCTCGGGCAACTTCATCGGCGTGCGTGATCCGGCGGTGGATGCTTTGCTGAGCCATGTCACAGCTGCAAAAACGCGTCCCCAGTTGATCTCGGCGGCGCGTGCATTAGATCGTGTGCTGCGCCACGGCCATTACACCGTGCCGCATTGGTACGGTGGTGTGCACCGTGTATCGTGGCGCAGTGGCAAATTTGAGCAACCGGCCATCACGCCGCGCTTTTATCAGCCTGAGAGTTGGGTGACGTCCACTTGGTCGGCCACCTTGGAAAACCGTTCAGCGCTGGCCGCTGCGCAGCGGGCGGAGCATTGACATGATGGCCTACATTTTTAAGCGCTTGCTCCTCATGGTGCCGACCTTGTTTGGCGTGTTGTTGCTGACCTTTGCGGTCATTCAGTTTGTGCCGGGTGGGCCTGTGGAGCAAATGGTGGCGCAGTTGCAAGGGCGCGACAGCGGCGGCGAGGGGGCTGCGGCTGGTGGAGCCGGTTACCGAGGTCGCCAAGGCGTGGATGCCGCGCGCATCGAAGAGATCAAACAGCTCTACGGCTTTGACAAGCCAGCGCCCGAGCGCTTTTGGCAAATGCTTCAACAATTTGCGCGCTTTGATTTGGGCAAGAGCTTTTATTACCCCAAAGACGTGTGGGCCTTGGTGCAAGAAAAGTTGCCGGTCTCGATCAGCTTGGGGCTGTGGACGTTCTTTTTGAGTTACCTCATTTCCGTACCTTTGGGCGTGGCCAAGGCCGTGCGTGCGGGTTCGCGGTTTGACACGTTGACGAGCTTGGTGGTGCTGACGGGCTACGCCATTCCTGGTTTTGTGCTTGGGGTGGCGCTGCTGGTGGTGTTTGGCGGCCAGTTGCAGTGGTTCCCTTTGCGCGGTTTGACCTCGGCCAATTGGTCGCAGCTGAGTTGGGGCGCGCGCATCGTCGATTATTTGTGGCACATCGTGTTGCCCATCACAGCCAGCGTGATGGGTGCCTTTGCAGTCACCACCATGCTGACCAAAAACGCGATGCTGGAAGAGATTCGCAAACAGTACGTATTGACCGCACGCGCCAAAGGCTTGTCGCAGCGCCGCGTGTTGTGGCGCCATGTGTTTCGCAATGCGCTGATTCCGTTGGTGACTGGGTTTCCCAGTGCCTTCATTGGTGCGTTTTTCACAGGCTCGTTGCTGATTGAAACTTTGTTTTCGTTGGATGGCCTAGGACTTTTGAGTTTCGAGAGCGTGATGCGACGCGACTATCCCGTGGTGCTGGGAACCTTGTATTTGTTCACGCTGATTGGCTTGGTCACCAAGCTCATCAGCGACATTTGTTATGTTTGGGTGGACCCGCGTGTCAAATTCGACTGAACGTTCTGCGTCACCCAACCTGCGTGCCTGGCAACGCTTTCGCGCGAACCGCTTGGGGTTTGGCAGCTTGGTGCTGTTTGTGGTGTTGTTTGTGCTGAGCCTGTTGGCTGAGGTGCTCTCCAACGACAAGCCTTTGGTGGCGCGTTACGAAGGTCATTGGTATGCGCCCATTGTTCAAAACCTGCCCGAAACCACCTTTGGTGGCGACTTCGCCAGCCCCACTGATTTTTTAGACCCCTTTATCCAAGCCCAGTTTGAGCGGCCGGGCAATTGGGCCCTGTACCCGCCCAACCCCTATCACCATAGCACGCTCAATTACTTTGCCAAGCAGCCCAATCCTGCGCCCCCGTCGTCGGACAACTGGTTAGGCACGGACGACCGAGGGCGCGATGTGGTCGCGCGCTTGTTGTATGGCTTTCGTTTGTCGGTGCTGTTTGCTTTGGCGCTGACCTTGTTTGGCACCGTGATTGGGGTGTTGACTGGCGCGTTGCAAGGCTTTTTTGGCGGCAAAACCGACTTGGCGATGCAGCGTTTCATTGAGGTGTGGAGCGCCATGCCCGAGCTGTATTTGCTGATTATTTTCAGCGCCGTGTTTGACCCGAGCGTGACTTTGCTCTTGGTGCTCTTGGGATTGTTCGGATGGATGGGCTTGTCGGATTACGTGCGCGCCGAGTTCTTGCGCAATCGCCAACTCGACTATGTGCGTGCCGCGCGTGCCTTGGGTTTGTCGAACACGCAAATCATTTGGCGTCATGTGCTGCCCAACAGCCTGACGCCCGTGGTGACCTTTTTGCCATTTCGCATGAGTGGCGCCATCTTGGCGTTGACCTCGCTCGACTTTTTGGGTTTGGGCGTTCCGCCGGGCACGCCCAGCTTGGGTGAGTTGTTGGCGCAAGGCAAAAACAACATCGACGCTTGGTGGATTTCCTTGTCCACCTTTGCGGTGTTGGTGGTCACGCTCATGTTGCTGACCTTCATGGGCGACGCCTTGCGCGATGCGCTTGACCCTAGAAAGGCCAACACATGAAGTTGCCGTTGCTTCAAGTCCGTGACTTGTATGTGCGTTTCGGTGCCCATGACGTGGTGCGAGGTGTCAGTTTCAGTCTGAAATTAGGCGAAAAATTGGCGCTGGTGGGCGAGTCGGGTTCAGGTAAAAGCGTCATGGCCTTGAGTCTGGTCAAACTCGTGGAAGGCGCGCAACTTTCGGGGCGCTGTTTGTGGACCGAGCAAGATGCGCTTGACGCATGGCCCATTGCCCCAGAAAACGTTTCAGACAGCGCCTCGGTCCATGCCACAGACCATCCAGTGCCAGAGCGCTTGGCCCCCCAAATTCTCGACTTGGTCAAACTCTCCGAGCGCGAACTGGTCCCCATCCGGGGGCAAGACATTGCTTATGTCTTTCAAGAGCCGATGACCGCGCTCAACCCCTTGTTCACGGTGGGGGATCAAATTGCCGAGGTCTTACAAGTCAAACGTGGCATGCGCCGCGCTCAGGCTTGGCAAGAGGTCTTGGTTTTGCTTGAGCAAACAGGCATTCCTGAGCCTGCGCGACGTGCATTGGCTTACCCGCACCAGCTCTCCGGTGGCCAGCGCCAGCGTGTGTTGATTGCCATGGCGTTGGCATGCCGCCCACGTTTGTTGGTGGCGGATGAGCCAACCACCGCGCTCGACGTCACCCTGCGCGGACAAATTTTGGACTTGCTCGACAGTTTGCAGCAGCGCTACGGCATGGCCGTGCTGCTTATTTCGCATGATTTGACGGCCGTGCGTCGTTTTGCCGATCGCGTGCTGGTGATGGAGCGCGGCTTGGTCGTGGAGGAGGGCGCCACACGGTCCGTTCTCGATACGCCTGCGCATGCGTACACACAAAAACTGCTGGATAGCCAGCCCATGCGCGATGTGCCTTTACCGCTCAGTGATGTACCCGTGGTCATGCAAGCACAAGGCTTGCGTGTGAGCTACCCCGTGCCACGCGCGGGTTGGCGCGGTTGGTTCGGGCGTGGTGAGTTTGTGGCGGTGCAGGGTGCAGACTTTGCGTTATCTGCTGGACAAACCTTGGGCGTCATGGGGGAGTCGGGCTCTGGCAAATCGAGTTTGGCGTTGGCGGTTTTGGGACTGATTCCAAGTCAAGGGCAATTGACCATGGCGGGACAGGCATGGTCAGGGCGTGCTGCGGCTGATTTGCCTTTGCGGCGTCGCGTGCAGGTGGTGTTTCAAGATCCGTTTTCATCGTTGTCGCCACGCATGACGGTGCAGGAGTTGGTGTCTGAAGGCTTGGCGCTGCACTTTCCTGAGCTCGATGCCTTGGGTCGTTTGCGCCGTGTTTTGCTCGCACTGTCGGATGTGGGCTTGACCGAATCTGAATTTAGCGGCTTGCTGCAGCGCTATCCCCACGAATTTTCAGGTGGCCAGCGTCAACGCTTGGCCATTGCTCGGGCTTTGGTGGTCGAGCCGCAAATTTTGGTGCTTGATGAGCCGACCAGCGCCTTGGATGTCACCACGCAAAAGCAAGTACTGCAACTGTTGCAACAACTTCAAAAGCAACGGGGGTTGAGCTACTTTTTGATTACCCATGATGTTGCCGTGATCCGTGCCATGGCGCACCAGGTCATGGTCATGCAATCAGGGCAAGTGGTGGAGGTAGGGGCTGTGGATCAAATCTTGCAAGCACCCAAGCAGGCCTATACCCAACTTTTGGTGAGCGCGTGAAAGAGAAAATCAGCTAAACCCTTGAGAATCAAGCATTTAGACGCTACAATCGCAGCTTCACGACCAAACGGGCGGGTAATTACCGCCCGTTTTTTTTGGTCGATCGTTTTTTGACCCCCACCTTTTGAAGGCTTTTTGTCGACGTGAGCTTGCAGCAAACAGTAGAACAAACCGTGACCGGCTTAGGTTACGACCTGGTTGAGATTGAACGCTCGGCCGGTGGGCTTTTGCGCATCACCATCGACTGGCCTTGGCTGCCGGATGCCCCCGCGCAGATGATCAACGTGGAAGATTGCGAGCGCGTCACCCGCCAGCTGCAATTTGCGCTTGAGGTGGATGGTGCCGATTACAACCGGCTTGAGGTGTCTTCGCCCGGTATTGACCGTCCCTTGCGCCATGTGGCCGACTTTGAGCGTTTTGTAGGCGAAGAGATTGATCTCACGCTCAAAGTGCCCATGGGTGTGGCTGCGGCAGGGCAGGTGTCTGCCAATCGTAAAAAATTCCGAGGTGTCCTTGAGCGCACCGAAGACGGCCAAGGTTGGCAAATCACATGGCGTGATGCCGTGAATGCCAAGCCAGGTCAAAAAATCAGTAAAAAAAGAGCCGAAACCCCGCTGCATGCACTGGGTTTCACGCTGGACGAGTTGCGTGAAGCACGTCTGGCCCCGATTGTGGATTTCAAGGGCAGACAGCCCCGTTGAATTTTGGTCTTGAGAAGGAGTAGTCGTCATGAACCGCGAAATGTTGATGTTGGTTGAAGCCATCTCGCGCGAGAAAAACGTCGAGCGCGATGTGGTGTTTGGTGCAGTTGAGTCTGCCTTGGCACAAGCCACCAAGAAGTTGTACGAAGGTGAAGTGGACATTCGCGTGGCCATGGATCGCGATACCGGCGACTACGAAACTTTCCGCCGTTGGTTGGTGGTGCCTGATGAGGCGGGTTTGCAAAACCCAGAAGCCGAAGAGATGTTGATGGACGCCCGCGAGCGCGTGCCTGAAGCCGAAGAAGGCGAGTACATCGAAGAAGCCATTGAGTCGCTGCCTATTGGCCGCATTGGTGCGATGGCGGCCAAGCAAGTCATTTTGCAAAAAATCCGTGACGCTGAGCGCGAGATGCTGCTCAACGACTTCATGTCGCGCGGCGACAAGATTTTCGTGGGCACCGTCAAGCGCATGGACAAGGGCGACATCATTGTCGAATCCGGTCGCATCGAAGGCCGTCTGCGTCGCAGCGAAATGATTCCCAAAGAAAACCTCCGCAGTGGCGACCGTGTGCGCGCCATGATCATGGAAGTGGACTTGACCTTGCGCGGTGCGCCCATTATCTTGTCGCGTTCAGCGCCTGAATTTATGGTGGAGTTGTTCCGCCATGAGGTGCCTGAGATCGAGCAAGGCATGTTGGAAATCAAATCGTGCGCCCGTGACGCGGGTTCGCGCGCCAAGATCGCCGTGGTGTCGCATGACAAACGTGTGGACCCTATCGGTACCTGTGTTGGCGTGCGTGGCACCCGTGTGAATGCTGTGACCACCGAACTCGCTGGCGAGCGTGTGGACATCGTGTTGTGGAGTGAAGATCCTGCTCAGTTTGTGATTGGTGCTTTGGCGCCTGCCAACGTCAGCTCCATCGTGGTGGACGAAGAAAAGCACGCCATGGACGTGGTGGTCGACGAGGAAAACCTCGCCATCGCCATTGGTCGTGGTGGTCAAAACGTGCGCTTGGCTTCTGAATTGACCGGTTGGCGCATCAACATCATGGATGCGGCGGAATCGGCTCAAAAACAAGCGGATGAAACCCACACCATTCGTGCGCTGTTCATGGCCAAGTTGGACGTGGACCAAGAAGTCGCCGATATTTTGATCGAAGAAGGTTTCACCAACCTCGAAGAAGTGGCCTACGTGCCATTGCAAGAGATGCTCGAAATCGAGAGCTTCGATGAAGATACCGTCAACGAGCTGCGCACACGTGCCAAGGATGCGCTGCTTACGCTGGAAATTGCACGCGAAGAGAGTGTCGAAGAAGTTTCGCAAGATTTGCGCGACCTTGAGGGCCTGAATGTTGAGCTCATTGCCAAGTTGGCTGAGGGCGGCGTCCATACCCGTGACGATTTGGCCGATTTGGCCGTAGACGAGCTCACCGCCATCACTGGCCAGAGCGAAGAAGAGGCCAAAGCCATGATCTTGAAGGCACGTGAACATTGGTTCACGGGTCAAGAGTAACGGTCATGGAGAGGAACACCACATATGTCAAGTACGACCGTCGCTGAATTTGCCAGCGAACTTAAAAAACCGACCGATACCTTGCTTGAGCAGCTCAAAGCTGCGGGCGTGTCGAAATCATCGGCCAGCGATGCGCTGACCGAGGGTGACAAACAAATGCTCTTGAGCCATTTGCAAGCCAGCCATGGCACTGTTTCCGCTGAACGCAAAAAGATCACCTTGGTCAAAAAATCGACCAGCGAGATCAAGCAAGCTGACGCCACAGGCAAAGCCCGCACGATCCAAGTGGAAGTGCGCAAGAAACGCACATTCGTCAAACGCGATGATGACGTGAGCGAAACGCCTGCAGCGGCATCTGACGTGTTTGAAGAAACCGCGGCACCTTCGATCGACCATGCTGAGTTGGCACGTCGTGAAGAAGAAGCCCGTCGTCAAGCTGAGCTGATTCGTCGTCAAGAAGAAGAGCTGGCTGAAAAACGCCGTGCTCGCGAAGCGCAAGAAGCCGCGGAGCGCGCCAAAGCAGAAGAGGCCAAAGCGGCCGCAGATGCTGCACAGGCCGAAAAAGCCGCAGCTGCAGCCAAAGCCGCAGCCAAAGAGAATCCACCTGTGGTGGGCGCTCGTGTCTACGCTGAAACCAAGCCTGCTGCCCCTGTTGCACCCGCTGCGCCTTCGCAAGCGCAAATCGATGCCCAAGCCTTGGTCGAATCCAAAGCTGCGGCTGCAGAAACAGCACGCTTAGAAGCGGCTGCCGCGTCACAAGCACGTGCCGATGAAGATGCTGCACGCGCCAAAGATTTGGACTCTCGTCGTCGCAAAGCCTTGGCTGAAGCCGAAGCCATTCGCTTGATGATGAGCACGCCTCAAAAAGTGTTGGTGGCTAAAAAGCCTGAGCCTGTGGTGGACCCCAAAGCGGCCATCAAAGGCACGTTGCACAAGCCCGCAGGCACCCCAGGTGCTGCACCGCGTCCTGGTGCCGCACCCGCTGCTGCTGCCACAACACCCGGTAACAAAGAAGTCAAGAGCGCCAAGTTGTCGTCCAGCTGGGCGGACGACCAAGCGAAGAAGAAAGCCATCAAAACACGTGGCGACAGCAGTGGCGGCGTTGGCCGTAACAGCTGGCGTGGTGGCCCGCGTGGCCGTCGTGAACGCGGTGGCCGCGATGACGACCACAACGCATCTGTGCAAACCGAAGCGCGTGTGCTCGAAGTTCACGTGCCCGAAACCATCACCGTGGGTGAGTTGGCACACAAGATGGCCATCAAGGCCTCTGAAGTGATCAAGCAGTTGATGAAACTGGGCCAAATGGCCACCATCAACCAGCCTTTGGACCAAGACACCGCCATGATTTTGGTGGAAGAGTTGGGCCACAAAGCCGTTGTTGCAGCCTTGGACGATCCTGAAGCCTTCACGGAAGAAGAAGCATCCGCACACCAAGCTGAATCCTTGACACGCGCCCCTGTGGTGACGGTCATGGGCCACGTTGACCACGGTAAAACCTCGTTGCTGGACTACATCCGTCGCGCCAAAGTCGCGTCGGGCGAAGCCGGCGGCATTACCCAACACATTGGTGCTTACCACGTCGAGACGCCTCGCGGCATGATCTCCTTCTTGGACACCCCAGGTCACGAGGCCTTCACGGCCATGCGTGCCCGTGGTGCCAAAGCGACCGACATCGTCATCTTGGTGGTGGCGGCGGACGACGGCGTGATGCCGCAAACCAAAGAAGCCATCAAGCACGCGAAAGCGGCGGGTGTGCCCATCGTGGTGGCGGTCAACAAGATTGACAAACCCGGTGCCAACCCAGAACGCGTCAAAGGCGAGTTGGTGTCTGAGGAAGTCGTGCCCGAAGAGTTCGGTGGCGATTCTCCATTCGTCTTGGTCTCGGCCAAAACTGGCGCTGGCATTGACGACTTGCTCGAACAAGTCTTGTTGCAAGCCGAAGTGCTCGAACTCAAAGCGCCTGTTGACGCCATGGCCAAAGGCTTGGTGATCGAAGCGCGCTTGGACAAAGGTCGCGGTCCTGTGGCCACGGTGCTGGTTCAGTCCGGTACGCTCAATGTGGGCGATGTGGTCTTGGGTGGTCAAACCTACGGCCGCGTGCGTGCCATGTTGGATGAGAACGGCAAGTCCATCAAATCGGCGGGTCCTTCGATTCCTGTTGAGATTCAAGGTCTTACCGAAGTGCCACAAGCTGGCGATGAATTCATGGTCATGTCCGACGAGCGTCGTGCCCGTGAAATCGCCACCTACCGCGCCGGTAAAGTGCGCAACACCAAGTTGGCCAAGCAGCAAGCGTCGAAGTTGGAGAACATGTTCTCCGACATGACGTCTGGCGAAGTCAAGCTGTTGCCCATCATCGTCAAAGCCGACGTGCAAGGTTCGCAAGAAGCTTTGGCAGCCTCGCTGCTCAAGTTGTCGACGGCCGAAGTCAAGGTTCAACTCGTGTATGCAGCCGTCGGTGGCATCAGCGAGAGCGATGTCAACTTGTCGATCGCGTCCAAGGCCGTGATCATTGGTTTCAACACCCGTGCCGATGCAGGTGCGCGCAAGTTGGCCGAGAGCAATGGCGTGGACATTCGTTACTACAACATCATTTATGACGCTGTGGACGAACTCAAAGCGGCCATGTCCGGCATGCTCACGCCCGACAAGAAAGAAGAAGTCATCGGTACCGCCGAGATTCGCCAAGTGCTGCGCGTCAGCAAGATTGGTGCGATCGCGGGCTGTATGGTCACTTCGGGCGTGGTACGTCGTTCTGCCAAGTTGCGTTTGTTGCGCAACAACGTGGTCGTCTTCACCGGCGAACTCGACAGCTTGAAGCGTTTCAAAGACGATGCCAAAGAAGTGAAAGAAAACTTCGAGTGCGGTTTGACCGTCAAGAACTACAACGACATCGTCGAAGGCGACGTGTTGGAATTCTTCGAAATCAAAGAGGTGGCACGTACGCTGTAAAGCGTCACGGCATGAAGCATGGCACGTAAACCGAGCAGCACCCCCAACCGCAGCTACCAAGTGGCCGACCAGATCCAGCGCGATCTGGCCGAGTTGATCGCGCGTGAGTTGAAAGACCCACGCGTGGGCATGGTCACGCTGCAAGGCGTGGAAGTCACGCCCGATTACGCCCATGCCAAAGTGCATTTCAGCGTGCTGAATGGCGATCCTGTGAAAACAGGCGAGGGCTTGAACCAAGCCGCAGGTTTCCTGCGCAACGGCTTGTTCAAGCGCTTGCACATTCACACCGTGCCCACCTTGCACTTTGTGTACGACCGCACGCCGGAGCGAGCCTCGGACATGAACGCCTTGATTGCCAAGGCAGTCGCCTCCAAAGCCAAGGACGACTGAGCATGAACGCGCCCCGTACCAGGGTGCAGCGTCGCCCTGTACACGGGGTGTTGCTGCTTGACAAACCCTATGGACTCTCCAGCAACGACGCCTTGCAAAAGGCGAAGTGGTTGCTGCGCGCCGAAAAAGCGGGCCATACCGGTACGTTAGATCCTTTGGCCACGGGCGTCTTGCCTTTGTGCTTTGGTGCAGCCACCAAGTTCAGTCAGTTGCATTTGGATGCAGACAAGTCTTACGAAGCCATTGCGGTGTTGGGCATTCAAACCAGCACCGGCGACCTCGAAGGCGAAGTCGTTCTTGAAAAGTCTGTGGATTTCACGCCTGAGCAATTGCGCGCTGTGCAAGCCCAATTCACAGGACCGATCAGCCAAGTACCGCCCATGTACAGCGCCTTGAAAAAGGACGGCAAAGCTTTATATGACTATGCTCGCGCGGGCATTGAGGTGGAACGCGAAGCGCGTCAGGTCACGATTCAGGCTTTGCACATAGAAGAGATCGAACCTGAGAATGGCCGTCGCCGTTTGAAGATCGAGGTCACTTGCAGCAAGGGCACTTACATCCGTACTTTGGGCGAAGACATTGCCATCGCCTTGGGCACCTGTGCGCATTTGAGCGCCTTGCGCCGCACGGTGACCGGTCCTTTTGTGGCCAGTCAATGCATCACTGTGGCTGAATTAGAAGCCCTCACCGAACAAGCGCGCGAAACGCGCCTGTTGCCCGTCGATGCGTTGCTCGACGGACATACCCCTGTCACCCTTGCCCCTGAAGATGCGGGCAGGTTTTTAAGCGGTGTGCGCCGCCGTGGCTCTTGGCCCGACAGTGCGCACATCGCTGTGTACGGCCAGACGCCGCACGCCCTGTTGGGCACTGCGCACGTCACGGCTGGTGAACTGATTCCCGGGCGCTTGTTGAGCCCGATCGAAATTCAATCAATATTGGAGTGTCAAGCATGAGTAAACAAATCCGTAACATCGCCATCATCGCCCACGTTGACCATGGCAAAACCACCATGGTTGACCAGTTGCTGCGTCAATCTGGCACCTTTGCCGATCACGAAAAAGTGGTCGACACCGTGATGGACAACAACGCCATTGAACGCGAGCGCGGCATCACTATTCTTGCCAAGAACTGCGCCGTGAGCTGGGAAGGTACCCACATCAACATCGTTGACACCCCTGGTCACGCGGACTTCGGCGGCGAAGTTGAACGCGCTTTGTCCATGGTGGACGGTGTGGTGTTGTTGATCGACGCGCAAGAAGGCCCCATGCCTCAAACGCGTTTCGTGACCAAGAAGGCTTTGGCCTTGGGTCTGCGCCCCATTTTGGTGGTGAACAAAGTGGACAAGCCCGGTGCACGTCCTGACTTCGTGGTCAACGCCGCCTTCGACTTGTTTGACAAGCTCGGTGCCACCGACGAACAACTCGACTTCCCCGTGGTCTACGCTTCGGGCATCAACGGCTGGACGTCTTTGGAAGAAGGCACCCCCGGCGAGCAGTGGGGCCCCGACATGTCGGCCCTGTTCAACACCGTGTTGAAGCACGTTCCTGCACAAAAGGGTGACCCTGCTGCACCTTTGCAATTGCAAATTTCTGCGCTCGACTTCTCGACCTTCGTCGGTCGTATCGGCGTGGGCCGTATCAGCCAAGGCACGATCAAGCCACAAATGGACGTGGTCGTCATGGAAGGCCCAGACGGCAAAGCCATCAAAGGCCGTGTCAACCAAGTGCTCAAGTTCCAAGGTTTGGACCGCGTGCAAGTGACCGAAGCCGGTCCTGGCGACATCGTGTTGATCAACGGTATTGCTGACCTGAACATCGGCGTGACCGTGACAGACGTCGCCAACCCTGCACCTTTGGCCATGTTGAAGGTGGATGAGCCCACGCTGACCATGAACTTCTGCGTGAACACCAGCCCCTTGGCTGGCCGTGAAGGCAAGTTCGTCACCAGCCGTCAAATCTGGGACCGCCTGCAAAAAGAACTGCAACACAACGTGGCGTTGCGCGTCAAAGAGACCGACGAAGAAGGTATCTTCGAAGTCATGGGTCGCGGCGAATTGCACTTGACCATTTTGTTGGAAAACATGCGCCGTGAAGGCTACGAGCTGGCTGTGTCTAAGCCACGCGTGGTGTTCCGCGACATCGACGGTGTGCGTCACGAGCCGATCGAGATGGTCACTGCTGACATCGAAGAAACCCATCAGGGCGGTGTGATGCAAGCCTTGGGTGAGCGCAAAGGCGAACTCGTGAACATGGAACCCGATGGTCGTGGTCGCGTGCGTTTGGAATACCGTATCCCAGCCCGTGGCTTGATTGGCTTCACCAACGAGTTCTTGAACTTGACCCGTGGTTCTGGTTTGATCTCCAACATCTTCGACAGCTACGAGCCACACAAAGGTGACATCGGCGGCCGTAAGAACGGTGTCTTGATCTCCATGGACGATGGCGAAATCTTCACCTACGCCTTGGGCAAATTGGACGACCGCGGCCGTATGTTCGTGAAGGCGAACGACCCTGTGTACGAAGGCATGATTGTGGGTATCCACAGCCGTGACAACGACTTGGTGGTCAACGCCACTCGTACCAAGCAGCTCACCAACTTCCGCGTGTCCGGCAAAGAAGACGCGATCAAGATCACGCCCCCGATTGACCTGACTCTGGAATACGGCGTCGAGTTCATTGAGGACGACGAGTTGGTCGAAATCACGCCTAAGAGCGTGCGCCTGCGCAAGCGCTTCTTGACCGAAAGCGAACGCAAGCGCAACAAGTAAGCGCCTTCAACAAGCGCGAGAAACTGATGCGTTGGACGCATGCCCGTGCAGTGTGGACCATGGTGGGGGTCACCGCCCTGTGGTCGATTGCGGGCATCGTCACACGCCAGCTAGAAAGTGCCCAAAGTTTTGAGGTCACGTTCTGGCGGAGCTTGTTCACCGTGGTTTCTCTGCTGGTGATCTTGCCCCTCTATCAAGGCCGAGAGTTTTTCTCTCGGCTTTTTTACGCCCCGCGCGTGTTGTGGCTGAGTGGGGTCTGCTGGGCGGTGATGTTCACGGCCTTCATGGTGGCGCTTACGTTGGCTCCGGTGGCCGAAGTTTTGATCACCATGGCGGTGGGGCCGTTGCTGTCGGCCTTGGTGGCTCGTGTTTTCTTTGGCCAGCGCATTGCTGCCCACACTTGGTGGTCCATTGCTTTGGCCGGTGTTGGCATGGCGTGGATGTTTGCGTTGCCATCCACGGCTGCCACCGCATCGGCTGCGTCTTGGGGAACTTGGGTGGCGTTGTTGGTGCCCACGGCCGCTGCTGTGAATTGGAGCGTGGTGCAACATGCACAAACACGGGGTGAATCGGTGGACATGGTGCCTGCGGTCTTGGTTGGCGCTGTCTTGTCTGCTTTGTGCACCTTGCCTTTGGCATGGCCGCTGCAAGCCAGCGCACCCGATGTGGCATGGTTGGCCTTGTTAGGCTTGGTGCAATTGGCCGTGCCGTGTGTCCTCGTGGTGGTGTGCGCACGCGTCCTACCTGCCCCCGAAATTTCATTGCTGGCGTTGCTGGAAGTGCTGTTCGGTATTGCTTTGGCATGGCTGGGTGCGAATGAAGTCCCCAGCACGCAAGTGCTCAGTGGCGGAACCTTGGTCTTGTTGGCTTTGCTGTTCAACGCCTGGTGGGCCCAACGATTAACAACAGGAGATAGAAACACATGAACCGCTATACCGAAGACGTGCAACACAGCTGTGTGGGTCACGTAGGCTTGATCACCTTGAACCGTCCCAAGGCGTTGAACGCCTTGTCGCTAGACATGGTGCGTGAGTTGACCCATGTGTTGCAGATGTGGCAGAGCGATCCTGATGTTTGGGCTGTTGCCATTCGTGGCAGCAACAAAGAGGGGCCTTTTGGGGCTTTTTGTGCGGGCGGTGACATTCGTTACTTTCACCAAGCAGCCCTGTGCGGCGACGCGAGTTTGGAAGACTTTTTCACCGAGGAATACAACCTCAATCACCTGATCCACAACTATCCCAAGCCTTACATCGCCTTCATGGATGGCATCGTCATGGGCGGCGGTATGGGCATCAGCCAAGGGGGCGCGTTACGCATCGTGACGGAACGCACGCAAATGGCCATGCCTGAAACGCACATCGGCTTGTTTCCCGATGTGGGCGGGGGTTACTTTTTAAGCCGCTGTGCCGATGCGATGGGCGAGTATTTGGCTTTGACGGGGCAAGTGCTGCGCGGCGGCGAAGCCGTGGCCGTGGGGTTGGCTGACGTGTGCGCACCGTCCGCTGAGTTGCCTGCTTTGTGGCAAACCTTGTCTGAAAAAAACTGGCCTGACGCCAATGCCATGGTGGCTTGGCTGCGCACGCAAACGCAGGCCACCACACAAGCCGCACTAACCCAGCCACCTGCTTGGCAAGCGCCCGCACTCAATGCGGTGTTTTCGCTGCACACCGTCCGTGACATGGTGCAGGCCTTGCAAGCGCAAATTCAAGAAGCGCAAGCCAAAGCAAAAGGCGACGAGGAGGGTGGCACTTGGGCCAGCCAGACTTTGGAGGCGTTGCGCCACCGTTCGCCGTTGATGCTGCACGTCACCTTAGAGCTGGTGCGTCGTGGTCGAAGCTTGACCTTGGCTGAAGACTTGCGTTTGGAGCGTGACTTGGTGCGTCATTGTTTCAATACGGACCATTTGGCCCGTCGTGGCGTGAGCAGCGAAACCGTGGAAGGCATCCGCGCTTTGGCGGTTGACAAAGACCGTCAACCGAAGTGGCAGCCCAGCCGCATCGAAGATGTCACGCCCGAGATGGTGCTGC
The DNA here is from genome assembly GCA_963513725.1 of uncultured Limnohabitans sp. Taxonomy (GTDB): domain Bacteria; phylum Pseudomonadota; class Gammaproteobacteria; order Burkholderiales; family Burkholderiaceae_C; genus Limnohabitans. The sequence continues at coordinate 354,343 of CAUPRM010000001.1, forward strand.
CATTTTTTGAAAGTCCTTGGCCTAGCACTGCGCACCCTTTGCGGCATTTGGGCTAAACCTTCTGGGCCAAAACTCAGCCCTTGCTAGGGCGATCGTCTGACAGTGGGCCAAGAGATGGCCCACGTTGCCGTGCTTAACGCGCCAGCGAATGCAGCGGAATGTCTTGACGTGCCGCCAAGCGGTCGAGTTGTTGGCGCGTCTGAGTGAGGAAGAAAGCAGCCAAGGCCTCGTGCGTGGCCTTTTTGTGCATCTGCTTGGCGGCGTCTGCACCTAGGCCTGCCGCTTCACACAAGCGCGCGGCAAAGTGTGGCTCCAACGCGGCCACGGCCACGCGACCATTTTTGCAAGGGTAGACCTTGTAGCCTGCGTGTGCCCCGCCCACATCGCCTTGCGGCGTGGTCAGGCCCCATGTGCGCGGCAGCGCCAAGTAGGCCGCCGCATCGCTGAGCGCGATCTCTTGAAACACGCCTTTGCCATGGCCGCGTCCTGGGCGCTGACGCAGCAACAAAGCTTGCAACACCGCTTCGGTCGTGAGCAATGAGCCGCCCATATCGGCGTACAGCGTGGCGGGTAAAGCTAGGCCCGTCACCAAATCGTTCTCGGCCAAATACGTCAAATCATGACCAGGCTCTTCGGCACGTTCGCCGGGAGAACCCACGACGCTGATCAGGCACAAGCTGGGGTAGAGGCGATGCAAATCTGCCCAATGAAGCCCAAGTTTTTTCAGAGCAGAAGGGCGAAACGAGGTGATCAGCACATCGGTTTGTGCCAGTTGCTTGTGCAGGGCCGCTTGGCCTTGCTCAGTTTTCAAGTCCGCCTGAACCACCTTCACGCCTTGGTGCATCACGGCGTAGGCCTCGGGTTTGTAGAGGCCCATGGGGTCGGAGGTACTGCCTTTGCCTGCCGGCGACAACGGTTCGAGTTTGGTGCATTTGGCGCCCATGGCTTGCAGTCGCATGACGGCAGCGGGGCCAGGCAGGTTCAGGGCGAGAGTGAAAACGCGCACCCCTTTCAAGGGGGCGGCTTTGAGGAGCGATGTGGCAGCAGTCATGCCGCCATTATCAACGGGCTGTGGTGAATGCTCGCCTAGGTTACACGCGCAAGTTGAGACACATGCCGCAGCTCATTCCCCAAAGTTCAGAGGCAGACCCACATAGTTTTCGGCCAAAGCGCGTGAGGCGGATTCGCTGTGGATCAGGTAGTCCAACTCGGCTTCTTGGATTTTTTGACCAAACCCTGCCGTTTCTGGAAATTGGTGCATGAGCGAGGTGAACCACCATGAAAAACGCTCCGCACGCCAAATGCGGCGCAGGCAACGTTGTGAGTAGTGGTCGATGCCCGCTGGACTTTTCTCGGCGTAGTACTCGGTGATGGCATCGCTCAAATATTTCACGTCCGTAGCGGCTAAATTCAGACCTTTAGCGCCTGTGGGTGGCACGATGTGTGCGGCGTCGCCGGCCAAGAACATGCGACCAAAACGCATGGGCTCGGCCACAAAGCTGCGCAGGGGGGCAATGCTTTTTTCGATGGAGGGGCCTGTGATCAAAGTCTCGCGGGCTTCAGGATCGAGGTGGTCTTTGAGGTCGGCCCAAAAGCGATCGTCAGACCAAGCTTCCACTTTGTCAGTCAGCGGCACTTGCACGTAGTAGCGGCTGCGTGTGGGGCTGCGCATGGAGCACAAGGCAAAGCCACGGTCGGTGTTGGCGTAAATCAATTCATGCGAGACGGGGGGCACATCGGCCAACACACCCAACCAACCGAAGGGGTAGACCTTTTCGTACTCTTGGATCGAGCCTTCCGGCACGCTGGCACGGCACACACCGTGAAAGCCATCGCAGCCCGCGATGAAGTCGCATTGCAGCGTGTGGTTTTGGCCGTCCTTGGTGTACGTGACCCAAGGGTTGGCGCTGTCAAAGTCGTGCACTTGCACGTTGTCGGCTTCGTAAATGGTGGTGAGGCCTTTGGCGGCACGATCGTCCATCAGATCGCGTGTCACCTCGGTTTGGCCATAGACCACCACGTTTTTACCGCCGGTGAGTTGGTTCATGTCTATGCGGTGGCGTTTGCCCGCAAACAGCAGCTCAAAGCCACCGTGCACCAAGCCTTCTTTGTGCAAGCGTTGGTTGACGCCGACTTCGTTCAGCAAGTCAACCGTGACCTGTTCAAGCACGCCCGCGCGAATGCGGCCCAGCACATAGTCGCCGCTTTGACGCTCCACAATGATGTTGTCGATGCCTGCTTTGTGGAGCAAAGCACCGAGCAAAAGTCCTGAGGGGCCCGCGCCAATGATGGCTACTTGTGTACGCATGAGTGTCTCCTGATTGATATGACCAAAGCATAGGTTTGATCTGTATCCACTGCGAGGGTGTGGTGTGAACCTTGTGCGATCATCGGCATGAATGTGCGATGATCGCGCAAAGCGTGGAGGCCTGTATGGCGATTGCAAAAGCAGATTTAATCGAGGGCATGGTCAAAGGCATGGCGGTCCTTGAAAGTTTTGACACCGAGCGCCAGCGGCTCAACGCCACCTTGGCGGCTCAGCGTGCGGGCATCACCCGCGCTGCGGCGCGTCGGCATTTGCTCACCCTCAGCCACTTGGGTTATTTGGAAACCGATGGCAGCTACTTTTGGCTGGCCTCGAAGGTGATGCGATTTTCAGGCAGCTACTTGGCCTCATCGCGTTTGCCGCGCGTGGTGCAGCCCACCTTGAACAGATTGGCGGTTCAATCGGTGCACTCTTTTTCAGCGGTGGTGTTGGACGATGAAGAGGTGGTCATCGTGGCGCGCAGCGATGTGGCGCGTGTCATGGCTTACGGTTTGCATTTGGGTGCGCGTTTGCCTGCGCACGCCACATCCACAGGGCGTGTGCTGCTGGCGGCTCAAACCAAGACGGCGTTGAATGCGTGGTTGAAAGGGCGTGAGTTACCGCGTTTCACGGGGCATACCGTGACGGACGCCAAGGTCTTACGCGCTCGCATTGCGCAAGCGCAAACCGATGATTTCGTCATCAGTTGCGAAGAGCACGAGTTGGGGGTGAGCGCCATGTCTGTGCCTTTGCGTAATGCACAAGGCAAAACCGTGGCGGCTTTGAATGTGGTGCTGTCTGCGGCCGAAATGACCGTGCCACAAATTCAGCAGCGTTTTTTACCGCTGTTGCAAGGCGCCGCACAAGAGCTGCGGGCCTTGCTTTGAGGCGTGAGGGGCAATGCAGGTTGATGAACGCCTGTCCTTGTATCGACTGTATCGACGCCCCTCCGTTCAAGCGCGTAACTTGAAACGCTGAATCTTGCCTGTCGCGGTTTTGGGCAACTCGGTGACGAACTCAATCCAGCGCGGATATTTGTAGGGCGCCAATTGCGCTTTCACATGTTGCTTCAAATCTTCAGCGCTGACGTTCTCGCCCGCTATGAGCACCACATAGGCTTTGGGTTTGATGAGTTCATCGACATCGGCCACGCCCACCACCGCAGCTTCCAAGATGCTGGGGTGCGTCATCAGCGAGGCTTCGACCTCAAAGGGTGAGACGTAAATACCGCCAACTTTGAGCATGTCGTCGCTGCGCCCACCGTAGGTGTAGTAGCCGTCGGCATCGCGGATGTATTTGTCGCCACTGCGGGTCCATTCACCGGCAAAGGTGGCTTTGGTTTTCTCGCGGTTGTTCCAGTACATCAGCGCGGCACTGGGGCCGTTGATTTGTAATTCACCCAACTCGTCATCGCCGCAGATTCGGCCATCGTCGCCGACGATACGCAGCTCATAACCCGGCACAGCTTTGCCTGTGGTGCCGTAGCGCACTTCACCAGGTCGGTTGCTCAAAAAGATGTGCAGCATTTCTGTGGAGCCGATGCCATCCAAAATTTCGCAGCCGTATTCAGCGTTCCACTTCTTTCCGATTTCTGCGGGCAAGGCTTCGCCTGCGCTGGTGCACACGCGCAGATTGAGGTCTGACTTTTTGGGGCGCTTCGGGTCTGCCATCAGCGAGGCATACAAAGTGGGGACGCCATAAAAAATGGTGGGCTGGTGTTTTTCAAGAATGGCGAACACATCCGTGGGCGTGGGGCGTGCTGGCAGCAGCACCGTGGTCGCGCCCGCATAGAGCGGAAAAGTCAAGGCATTGCCCAAACCATAAGCAAAGAACAGCTTGGCGGCGGAATACACCACGTCGCTTTCTTGAATCCCCAGCACGCCGCGGCCATACAACTCGGCGGTCTGCATCATGTGGCTGTGCAAATGCACGGTGCCTTTGGGCGAACCGGTGGAGCCGCTGGAATAGAGCCAAAAACACATGTCGTCGGCGCAGGTGGCCTCACATGTCATCTCAGGCGACGCGTTGGCCAGCAGTGTGTCGAGCGACGCATGCGGATGCGTATCGGTTCCACCTGCCACGATCACGGTTTTCAAGTCGGGCAATTGGCCGATCAATGTTTGAAAGGCTGGCAGCAGGGCGCTGGAGACCACCAAGCCGCGTGCGCGGGAGTCGCGCAGCATGTAATCAAAATCTTTGGTGGTCAGCAGTGTGTTGGTGGCGACCGGCACGACGCCTGCCAGCATGCAACCCAAAAACACCACCGGCCACTGCGGCGTGTCGAGCATGCACAGCATCAAACGACTTTCAGGCTCGAACCCTTGTGCGCGCAGCACATTGGCAAAGCGGTACGCTTGCGTGTTGAGTTGACCAAAGGTCAGCGTACGGCCTGATATGGCGTCGATGAACGCCACTTTGTCTGCACGCCGCGTGTTGCGTTCTAGCAAAGCTTGGGCGGCGTTGTACTGGCGTGGAATGTTGATGATCGGTTGCATTGCGTCTCCTGCATTAAATTGCAACTCTACAGACTTTCGGCAATATATTGCATCATGGTTTCCCCGCGCTTATTTCAGGTTACAATAGTCGTCATCGGGGCGTAGCGCAGTCTGGTAGCGCATCTGGTTTGGGACCAGAGGGTCGTAGGTTCGAATCCTATCGCCCCGACCATTTCATGAAAAGGCTCCCTTTTGGGAGCCTTTTTTCATGTCTGCCCGTAGCTCAGTTGGATAGAGCAACAACCTTCTAAGTTGTGGGTCACTGGTTCGATCCCAGTCGGGCAGGCCAAGGTTCAATGGGCTAATTCGGCCTAATTTTAGAAAGCACCCATGTCTGAACTGATCCAAAAGCTCCAATGGCGTTATGCCGCTAAAAAACTCGACGCTGCCAAACCGGTGTCCGAAGACAAAGTGGCCCTGATTTTGGAAGCCGCACGCTTGGCTCCCACATCCAGTGGTCTGCAACCCTTCGAGATCGTCGTGGTGAAGAACAAAGCGGTGCTCGAACAAATCAAGCCTAAGGCGTTTGGCCAACAACAGGTGACCGATTGTTCGCACCTCTTGGTGTTTGCGGCTTGGGACAACTACACCGCCGAGCGCATCAACCACATGTTTGATTTGACCAACGCAGAGCGCGGCGGCACCAACGAAGGCTGGGAAAACTACCGCAACATGTTGTTGACCAATTACCCCGCGCGTGATGCCGAGGTGAATTTCCAGCATGCGGCCCGCCAAGCCTACATCGGTTTGGCTGCCGCCATGATGTCTGCCGCGTTTGAGGGCGTCGATTGCACCCCCATGGAAGGCTTTGAGCCTGCCGCTGTGGATGAGATTTTGGGCTTGCGTGCCCGTGGTTTGCGCAGCGTGGTGATTTTGCCGTTGGGCTACCGCGAAGCCGACAAAGACTGGTTGGTGAACTTGAAAAAAGTGCGTCGTCCCAACGCTGAGTTCATCACTGAAGTGAACTGATCCACCCGCGAGATTCAGCGTTTCGGCGCTGACTTGAACAAGCCCGCTCACACGATTCGTTTGAGCGGGCTTGTTTCGTTTCAGTCTGCGCTGGCACTCCAGCGATCATTCCATGCATGCTCAATTTGGCGGCGATCGCGTTTGGTGGGGCGCCCGTGTTCAATGCTGTGTGCGGGCTCACGTGCCAGTCGGTTTTGTTCGGCTTCGCGCGTGCGCTTGGCCAGACTTTCGGGCGTTTCTTCGTAGAGCAATTGCGCCGCAGGGGCAGGGCCGCGCACGGCACTGATACCTTTGACCGTGACTGTTTTTTCGATCTGACCTTGGCGAATACAAACCGTGTTACCCACCTTCACTTCGCGTGAAGGCTTGGCATCTTGCCCGTTGATCTGAACGCGGTTTTTACTCACCTCATCGCTGGCGAGGCTGCGTGTTTTGTAAAACCGAGCCGCCCAAAGCCATTTGTCGATGCGAAGGCTGTCCATGTCAGTTGAACAGCCAATCAGGATTCACAGCCACGTAACAGCTTTTTTCACCCAAAAGTTGCCCTTGGGGTGACACGCAAAACGACGCTCTGCGGTACTTTCGTTCATCAGTTAACACGTAAGAGCGGTAGACGTCTTTGCTTTTTTTACCGGTTTTGTCTTTGGGGAACAGCATCACGAGTCGGGTTGATCCGCATTCACCCTGCTTGATGCACTCTTTAGCGGCCAATTCGTCAACATAAAACTCAATGTAAATGGCACCAGGCAACTTGGTATTGGCTTTGGCCACTTTGACCATGCAGGGTGTGTCTTGCGCACGCGGCAGCCCCATGCGGTCTGCAAAGGTATTGATTTCATCCAACACGGTGTCGCGGTATTTGTCAGAGATGGTTTTGCGGCACAAAAAGTAATCAGCGTAGGCGTTGCTTTGCACGGCTTTGGTCAAGGGGCGATGTGTGATATCGAGCTTGATGACTTCGGGGTCATAAACGGCACTGAGGATGGGGCTTGGTGGTTTGGCTTTGCCATGCGCATCACCGTGTCCATCGCCACTTTTTTTAGCGTCCTTTTTGTCGTCTTTTTTCTTTTCTTCTTTTTTAGGCGCGTCGTGGCCGTCATCTTTCTTTTCTACTTTTTTCTCACCATGGGCATCGGGTTTTCCGTGCTCATCTTTGGGCGCAGCTTTGGGTTCTTTGGCAGGCTCCCAAGATTTAGGTTTGGGCTCCTCTTCGTTAGGCCGGAGCGCGCGTTTGTAGACATAGCCGCTGCGACCGGTTTCACCTTCTTCATCGGCGTATTTGAATTTTTTTTCCTCAACCTCAGGCACAACAGATTTTTTGGGTTCGTTGGCCCAAACGGGCGTGAGCCAAGCGCCCGATGCGCCAAGCAACAGGATGAGCAGGTGTAGAAAAGACAAATGGATGGTGGGCTTCATGACAAACGTGAACTTGAGTCTTAAGAAGATCGACACCGCTGGCGAGGGCTTTAACGTGCCCGTCAAAATAATCAAGGTACCGTGTAGCAGGTGGTATCGCTGTGTAGCTTACCTTTGTCGGTTACACAGTGCTGTGCGATCAGCTTACGTGACATGTCTGACAAAAAGTAGGAGCGGTAAAGCACCAAGTCCTTGGGAATCAAGCTGACGCTACGAAAGACGGGGCACTGCTCGCTGCGGATGCAAGCTGACAAACGTTGCAGATTGGTGTAGAGATGAATGCTGATGCGCCCAGGCGTCAAGCTTTTGGTGGTGCCAATGCTCACGACACAAGCGTCGCCTTTGACAAAGGGAAGCTCAGACAGCTCGGCGAAGTAGTTCATCTCTGCCACGACCAACTCACGGAACCAAGGTGCCACGATGCCGTCACAGTCGAAATACTCAAGCTTGGTGGTGTGTGCAATGGGCTCGGTCATGGGGCGATTTTTAGGCGCCAACAACAGCATGGGCTCGTTGCCTGACTGAGGGGGTCTGGCCAAAATCGCGCGGGGTGCCAATGTTTCCGAAGGCTTGCCTTGTGCGAACGCACTGGTGCCGAGCACACACAGCAGGCAAAGAGAGAGGCAAAACTTCTGAAACATGGATTTGAAATACATCGGTTGCAACATGGATAACTTTATCAGCAACTGTGAGGCGCCCCACAAATGTCAAGTAAAGTGAATTCAAACCGATGAAGAACCTTATGAAAAACATGTTTCCCGGATGGTTGGTATGGATGGCACTCGCGCTGACGGGGTGTGGCGGTGGCGGTGGCAGCGCAGGGTCCGATGCCAAAGTGACGCCGACGCCCTTGGCTGTTTTAGCAACGTCATACGAAAACAAAAACCTGCGCGCGGCAGCTTTGGATGCCTCGCAAATTCCAGTGATGGCCACGGATGCGGCACTGTGGACCCAAGTTCCTGAGTCTTTGGCATTTGGCGATTTTTTCCAAGAGGGTAAATATTCCGCCTTCGTCGCCGCGAATCAAGCCAACGGCGCAGCCAAAGCGTATTTTTTGAAAAAAAATGACACGGGCACATGGGTCGATACCACCGCGGATGCGCTGACCGACCGCAGCATTTGCACTCAAGTGGTTCAAGCCATTTCAGCCGATTTCAATGGCGACGGTAAACCTGATATTTACGTCGCATGCGGCGGTACTGCGGCGATGCAGCAAGTTTTCTTCATGAGCCGCGCGGGCTCGGGACAGACTAACTACGATCGGCAGGAAACGAGCTTCAACTTGCAGCAGTCATGGGGTGCAGCGGCGGGCGATATTGATGGTGATGGCGACATTGATTTGGTGGTCACGGACAACAATTTAAGCGTGGCTTTGCTCAATGATGGACTCAAAAATGGGGCATCTAGCTTTACCAAAGACACGACCGGACGTATCCCCACAAGTGGAGGCCCGCCCATCAGTGGTGTTGTGCCCAGCTTTCCAACCTTGCATCGCAAGGTGTTCTTGATTCCACAAGCCAATGCCAATCCAGATTTGGTCATCGCCGGTACAGGCGCAGGTGCCAATTCGACCGCCATTTATCTGAAGAACAACAGCGTCAGCGGCACTCAGGGGCATTTCTACGTCAGCCCCTCCACCGGTGCTTCAGCTATGTTTGAGGACAAACTCATCAACAGTGTGGCGGTGAAGTTTTACGACGTGGTGGCCGATAGCCAGTTTTTGTATGTGTTGGCCAAGAACGTAGGCGTCGAGTCGGCCCAAACGGCCACGGAAATGGTGGTTTTGAAATATGAAAGTGCCAGCACGATCGGTGCAAGCAACACATTGCTTAATTTACAGCTCAACAACAATGGGATGTTGCCGCTGCCCAGCAATCCTTATTCGCCCACCGATGGTTTTGTGTCGCAATTCAAAATCAACACGGCAGGGCACTTGGTTGCTTTTGATGGTGCATGCGCCATCGGCTCTCAGCGCTGCGCGTTTGACATCGCGCCTTAAGCCATCTCGGTCCTGAGCAAGCGCTTGAGCACCTTGCCGTTCGCATTGCGAGGCAAGGGGGTCTCCAGCCAGGTGAACGATTCGGGCACCTTGTAATCCGCCAATGCGGCGCGGCAATGTGCGATGACGCTGGCTTCTTCTGGCGCGTCGTTCGGGGCATAAACGAACGCATGCACGCGTTCGCCCAAGACGGGGCAGGGCTTGCCCACGATGGCCGCCTCCAACACGCCTTCGATGCGAGTCAGGCAGTTTTCCACCTCGACCGAGTAAATCTTGAAACCGCCTCGGTTGAGCATGTCTTTTTTACGGTCAAAGATGCGCACAAAACCTTGCGCATCGACGGAACCTAAATCACCCGAGTGCCAATAGCCTGCCGTGAACGATTGCGCAGTGGCTTGCGGGTTGTTCCAATACCCAGGCACCACCATGGGGCCGCTGATCCACAACTCACCGGTGTCACCTGGCACGACTTCGCAGCCTTCGTCGTCCATCACGCGCACATCGCCGCAGGGCAGCACCGCGCCCACCGTGTCGGCATGCACGCGATTGGCGCCTGCAGGCATCAGCGTCACGGGGGAGGTGGTTTCGGTGGCGCCATAGGCGTTGCGCAGGTCAAGCTGGGGCAGTTCTTTGGCCAATTGCTCGATCACATGAACAGGCATAGGCGCGCCGCCATAGCCGCCCAATCGCCAGCTTTGTAGCTCAGTGGCTTGAAAGTTGGGGGACATCAGGCACAGGTTGTACATGGCGGGCACCATCAAGGTGTGCGTGATTTTTTCGAGCGCCACAGTTTCTAAAAACGAGGCCGCTTTGAATTCAGCCAGCACTACCACCGCGCCGCCCACATGCACCATCGTGGCGATGATGGCAATCAGTCCCGTCACATGGCTGGCGGGCACGGCCAAGGCCGATTTGTCGTCACAGGTCAAGCCCATGCCATGTTCAAAATGCATCACCGAATGGGCAATGTTTTGCTGCGTGAGCATGGCCCCTTTGGGGTTGCCTGTGGTGCCGGAGGTGTAGAGAATGACTGCCACATCAGCCCCGTGTGCCGTGTGGCTAGCAAGTGCGGTGTCATTGTTATTGATGGCCGCATGTTCAAGTGACGACCACAAAATGATGTCGTCTGCCTGCACATCGTCCAAACTCAAACGGGCCTGCAGACTGGGCACATCGGTTTGGGTGGGAATGCGATCGGCCAGCACGCCATCAAACACCACGGCCTTGGCCTCGCATTGGTTCAAGATGAAGGCCAGGCCCGGACGCTGCTCTCGGGTGCCCACAGGCACGGCAATGGCACCCAAGTACTGAACGGCAAACAGCACAAAGATGAATTCAGGGCGATTGCTGACGAACAGAGCCACCCGGTCGCCCGCTCCAATTCCTAAGCTGTGCAGCGCCTGTGCGGTGCGTTGTACCTCGTGCCACGTCTCTTCATAAGTCCAACGCTGTGCGTCAAAGATGACCGCATCGCGTGCGCCATGCAGGTCTTTGGCACGCACCAACATGCTGAGTAAAGAGGTGGGGCGTTGTACAAAGCAGCGCACCAAGCGATCGTTTCCCCATGCTTCGACGCGCTGAGGGGGTAGCGTTTGCGTAGGCCAGTGCATCAATCAGGTGGTTGTGAGTAAGTTGGCACCGCGTTCAATCACCACCGTGTGGTCGATCAAACTGCTGGAATGGTTCAAATCTGATTGCGAGATCAGCACCGACAAATCGTTGCCGCGCAAACCCGAAATCACCTCGCTCAAACGCATGGACAGGGCAGGTGCCACGCCTTCAAACGGCTCGTCCAGCATCAACAGGTGTGTGCCAATGCCAAGGGCGCGTGCCAAGGCCACCAACTTTTGTTGACCGCCCGACAGCAGCAGCGCCTTGCGCTGTGACATGGCTTTGAGCTCGGGCAGCACGTCGTACACAAAGGCCAAGCGTTGGTCGACGTTGAGATGTGGTGAGACCCACAGGGGAATCAAGATGTTTTCTTCCACCGTCAACTCGGGCACCAAGCCACGATCTTCGGGCATGTAGCCAATGCCTAAACGCGCACGCGCTTCGGGGGGCAAGGCGGTCAAGTCTTGGCCCTTGAAGGTGACGCGTCCTTGATGAACGGGCAAATGTCCCATCACGCTGCGCATCAAACTGGTTTTGCCTGCGCCGTTGCGCCCCACTAAGCCCGTCATTTTTCCGAGCGGCACTTGCAGGCTGATGCCACGCAGCACTTGGACCGATTCGATGGCCACATGCAGGTCTTGAACTTCAAGCATGAGCCACCTCCTGGCGTAATTCACCCGTGACGTAGCGGCGCACATCGTCGGTGGCGAGTGCTTTCTCGGGCGTGTCGTCGGCGATCACGCGACCGCTGTAGAAGGCAATGATGCGGTCCGCATGGCGACGCACAATGTCCATGTCGTGCTCCACAAACAAAGCGGTCAAGGGTTCGTCCCCGAGCCCGCGCATGACGGTTTCCATCATCGGAAATTTCTCTTCTGCTGAGACCCCGCTCGTGGGTTCATCCAACAGCAGCAGCTTGGGCGAACCGGTCATGGCCAAAGCGATGTCCAACAATTTACGCACACCACCCGGCAACTCGCTGACGCGACGGTTTCGGTGCTGAATCAATTCAAACCGTTCCAGCAAGGCGGCGCCGCGCTCGATTTCCTCAGCTTGCGCGGCAGGGCGCCAGACGGACAGTCGATTGCCGTGACAGGCCATGGCGACCAGCATGTTGTCCATCACACTCAAGGTGGGGTAGAGCTGCGGGATTTGAAACGAGCGAGCCACGCCCAAGCGTGTGATTTGCCGAGGCGACATGGGCGTGATGTCGGTCTCGCCCAAATGAATGGTGCCTTGATCAGGCTTGAGGTAGCCCGTGATCATGTTGACGAACGTGGTTTTGCCGGCACCGTTGCTGCCGATCAAGCTCACGCGCTGGCCCACAGGAATGTCGATGCACAAGTCTTGTGCGGCAACCACCGCACCAAACTGTTTTTGCAAGTGCCGTGCACTCAGCAAGATGGGGGCGGTCATGCGCGCTCCTTGTGTTGCTTGCCGCTCCAAAGCGAGCCAATGCCAAAAGGTAAAAACCGAATCACAAACAGCAAAAACAAACCCAGTACCAGCTGCCATGTGTTGGGAAAGTATGAGCTGGAGAACGAGCGCACAGCTTCCAAAATCACAGACGCCAGCATGATGGCCACCACGCTTTGTGAGCCCGCCAAAATGGCGACAAACACAAATTCGCCCGAGGTGGTCCAGTAGCTGAAGGTGGGGTCAATGTGTCCCAAGGCCATGACGGCCAAAGCACCGCCGCAGCCGCCCAAAAATGCGGCCAGCACAAAGTTCAAGGCCATGGTGTGACGCACGGAGCCGCCCAAATACTCCACACGCAGTTCGTTGTCGCGAATGGCTTGGGTGATCAAGCCGCGGGTCGAGTCAAAGTAAATGCGGCACAGGGAAGACATCACCACGGCAAAGCACATCGCGAGGGCGTAAAGCGCGTAGCCCACGCCATCGTCAGACAGGGCTTGACCAGCGAGGGTGATGCGGCCCAAATTAAACCCGTCAGAGCCACCCAAGCGTTCGGTTTTCACCAAAATACCGTAGCCGACCATCGACAACGCCAAGGTCAGCATAGAAAAGAAAATGCCACGGTAGCGCGACAGCAGCGGTGCGAAGGGCGCGGTCAGCAACGTGGCGGCGAGCCCGCCCAGCAGCGTGAGCGCGATGCCATCCGTGAACCCGAGCTTTTGAAATATCAAGGCAGCTGTGTAGCCCCCGATGGCGGACATCAGACCTTGCCCAAAAGCCACCACACCGCCACGCATCAACATCACAATGCCCAGCGACACCAAGCCGTTGGCAAACGCCATGGTGCACATGAACAGCAGCCATTTGGGAATGATCAAACCGACAGCGAGCAGGGCGGCTGTGCAGACCATCATGCACAGCGTTAAATTCCGAATCGATAAGTGCATGGTCAAATTTTTCGTGCTTGGATGCGTTGAAATAAGCCTTCAGGTTTGACCATCAAGACCAAGGCCATCACAACATAGATGGAAAACAACTCGGCCACCGGCACCACATGGACGGCGAAGGCACGGGCCAAGCCCACGATCAAGGCGCCAATCGCAGCACCTTCAATGCTGCCCAAGCCGCCAATGATGACCACTGCAAAAGACACGATGATCACGCCGACCGACAACCCCGGTTGCACCGAAATCATGGGTGCTGTGAACGCGCCACCCAGTGCCGCTAAGAACACGCCCACCCCAAAAGCCATCATGTAGACCTTGGAGACTTTCACCCCCATGCTGCTGGCAATCTCAGGGCTGTGGATCACGGCCGTCACGATCTTGCCTTGGCGTGTGCGGTTCAAACCAAACCACACCACCGACCCCACGACCACCGCGATCACGATCAGCAAGAAGTCGTAGCCCACATAAATCTGGTTGCCAATCTCGACGTTGCCAAACATGCTGTAGGGCTCAGACACGTAATAAGGGTTAGCGCCCCAAATGAGTTTGGTGATGTCTTCCATGCACAAGAACAGCGCGTAGGTCACCAAGACCAACAGCACTTCGTCGTGACCATAGAAGAAGCGCAGCAGCCCTTTTTCGGTCAAAGGCGCGACCAAAACTGCAATCGCGATTGCCGCCATGAACATGGCCACCAAGGTCCAACCCGGAGCCCAATGCATGGTGGCCACCCAACCGACAAACGTGGCGGCTGCATACGCGCCTAGGGCATAAAAACTGCCGTGTGCGATGTTGAGAATTTTCAACACCCCAAACACCAGCGTTAAGCCCAAGGCGACGATGAACAGCCACGACGCATAGGTCAAGCCATCAATGAAAATGGTGATGGCGAGTTCCATGCGCTACTCCTTCAATTGCACTTAGCGCCAGGGAAGCCAGCCTTCAGCCAGTCATCCGATTTCATGTTGGCCGGTGGATTCACGCAGTCAGCAGGGAAGCGCTGGATGTCGTCGATCATCACCATCTTCTTCGCGGCGTCCCAGCGTGTGCGGCCAATCGCTGTTTCTTGAACGGCTTGGTTGCCGCCACCCAAGGTCATGCGAATTTTGCCCGCTGGTGAATCCCACTCGCTGTTTTTCAGCGCGGCGGCCAATTGCTCGGCGGTTGGTTTTTTGCCACCGTTGGCGGCCATGGCTTTTTCAACGGCCAGTTTCAAACCCAGCAGGGCTTGTGCCATGCGATAGGGGGCTTGCACGGGGTAGACGTTGTTGGCCTTTTGGTAGGACTCCCACCACCAGTCGTTGAGGGCCGATTTCGGCGCCATCAAACCATAAGCGCCACGCGCGCCCAAGATCGTGCCATCGGGTACTTTTTCGCCCAAGGTGGGCAACACATGGTCACCCGCAGACAAGACCACCTGTGAGCGCTTGAACAAGCCACGCGGTGCGGACTGCATGATGAACGCTTGCAAATCACCGCCCCACAAACTGGAGTGCACCAAATCGGCAGGCTTGGACATCAAGGCTGAAATTTCAGTGCCGTATTGACCTGCGCCAAACTTGGGCAACAAGTCTTCACCGGGCTTGGCATCGGGGTACAACTTTTCCATCGTGAACATGAAGTCTTTGCGTGAGTCTTGGCCCCACGCATAGTCTTGGTTGATCATGTTGAAGGTCTTCACAGGAATGTTGCGAGACTTCAAGTAGCGCGCCAAGGCCACGTTGTCCATCGTGGCGTGGGCCGCAGTGCGGAACACGTAGTTGTATTTGGCGTCTTCAAAAATGCGTGGTGTGCCGCAGTCGTACAAGATCAAAAACTTCTTCATCTCTTCGGCCACGGGCGCCACCGCCAAGCAGTCACCAGAACCGACGTAGCCCACCACGGCATCGACTTTGTCGCGGTCGTACAAATTGCGCAGCTCTTGCACTTGCTTGGTCGCGCCACCGTTCTCATCAACGTAGATGGGCTCGATGGTCAAGCCGCCAAAGCCCTTTTTGTTGTAAGGCGCAGGCGCTTGACCTTTGTTGAACGCGTCGACCAAAACCTTGGCGCCGTTGACCGCCGGAATGCCAAAGCTCTCTGCCGCTTGGCCGGATAAGAAACTCACCACACCGACCTTGAACGTCTCTTGCGCCATGGCGCTGAACGAGGTCACTGCGAGTGCCGCCGCGACCGCTACGGTGCGCCATGGCATATTGGATTGAGGGGTCATCATGTGCGAAGTCTCCTTGAGTTGAGTGCTCGAACTATCAATGCAATCCAACGGTTCCCCGAGGGGGCTAACCCTAGGGAGGTGTTGCCTTAGCGACTCTTGTATTGGGCCTTGCCAAACAAGACCTCACGCGCTTTGTCATCTTGCAAGGGCTTGCGCAGATCGGCCAGCACTTGCACGCCGCGTTGCACGGCAGGGCGAGCGGCGATGGTGTCGAACCATTGTTTGAGCGTGGGGTAGTCGGCCCAATCGATGCCTTGGTTTTGCCAACTGCGCAGCCACGGAAAAATAGCGACATCGGCAATGCTGTAACTGTTGCCTGCGATGTATTTGGTTTTTTCGAGCTGCTTGTTCATCACCCCATACAAGCGCTTGGCTTCGTTGGTGTAACGGTCGTAGGCATAGTCAATTTTCTCGGGAGCGTAAATGCGAAAGTGATGCGCTTGGCCCAGCATGGGCCCGACGCCGCCCATTTGGAACATCAGCCATTGCATGACTTCAAACTTGGCGCGATCGCTCTTGGGCAACAGCTTGCCCGTCTTCGCTGCCAAGTACAACAAAATCGCACCCGATTCAAACAGGCTGATGGGTTTGCCATCGGGCCCGTTTGGATCGACCATGGCGGGGATTTTGTTGTTCGGACTGATCTTCAAAAACTCAGGTTTGAATTGGTCGCCTTGTCCGATGTTGACGGGGTGTGCCAACCAATCACGCCCCAGTCGCAAGCCACACTCTTCGAGCATGATGTGGACCTTGTGTCCGTTGGGCGTGGGCCATGAGTAAACGTCGATCATCGTGTGTCCTTAGCAACCGCGTGTGATGGGCATTTCAACGTCTTGCGGCGCTGTGGCAATGTGGCGCGCCAGTTCGAGCTTGGCGATGGCATTGCGGTGCACTTCATCAGGACCATCGGCCAAACGCAGGGTGCGCTGATGCGCATACGAGTAGGCCAGCGGGAAGTCGTCGCTCACGCCACCTGCACCGTGCGCTTGAATCGCCCAGTCGATGATTTGGGTGGCCATGTTGGGGGCAATCACCTTGATCATGGCGATCTCGGCGCGGGCCACTTTGTTGCCCACGGTGTCCATCATGTAGGCCGCTTTGAGGGTGAGCAAACGGGCTTGCTCGATCATGATGCGCGCATCGGCCAAACGCTCGTGCCACACGCCTTGCGCAGACACAGGCTTGCCAAATGCGACGCGGCTGTTGAGGCGACGGCACATCAATTCGAGGGCGCGCTCTGCGGCACCGATGGTGCGCATGCAATGGTGAATGCGGCCAGGGCCTAAGCGGCCTTGTGCAATCTCGAAACCACGACCTTCGCCGAGCAGTAGGTTGCCCACGGGCACACGCACGTTGGTCAAGGTCACTTCCATGTGGCCGTGTGGCGCGTCGTCGTAGCCAAACACGGTCAAGGGGCGCACCACTTTCACGCCAGGCGAGTTAGCGGGCACGATGATCATGCTTTGTTGTGAGTGGCGAGGTGCCTCTGGGTCTGTTTTGCCCATCACGATGTAGACCGCGCAACGGGGATCACCGGCGCCAGAACTCCACCATTTGGTGCCGTTGATCACGTACTCGTCGCCATCACGTTCAATGCGGCATTGGATGTTGGTGGCGTCAGATGAGGCCACCGCGGGTTCGGTCATCAAGAAGGCTGAGCGAATTTCGCCTCGCAACAAGGGCTCCAACCATTCGTCTTTGAGCGCTTCGCTGGCATAGCGCTCGAAGGTTTCCATGTTGCCGGTGTCGGGCGCTGAACAGTTGAAAATTTCTGCGGCAAAAGGCACGCGACCCATGATTTCGCACAAGGGTGCGTATTCCAAATTGGTCAAGCCTTGCGGTGCGCGTGGGCTGTGTGGCAAAAACAAATTCCACAAACCAGCGGCACGGGCTTTGGGCTTGAGTTCTTCCACGATCTTGGTCGGAATCCAAGCGTTGCCCTTGGCGCGGTTCTCTGCGATTTCGGCAAAGAAACGTTTTTCGTTCGGGTAAATGTGCTCGTCCATAAAGGCGAGCAAGCGTGCTTGCATGTCCTTGACTTTGTCGGTGTAGTCGAAATTCATGAAGGGCTCCTTGGGGTGTTATTGAAGTTGTTGTGAGAGAAAGTTAGGCGAGTTGTGCAAATTTCCAGGCCAATTCGGCCATGGGGCGCGCACCTGCGCCAGATGCTTTGGCCTGCGCGCTTGAAGCCGTTCCGGCCTCCACGCGCTTGGCAATGCCTTGCAAGATGGCCGCGATGCGGAACATGTTGTAGGCCAAGTAAAAATTCCAGTCCGCTTTGAGATCGCTGGGCGTGGCCAAGCCCGTGCGGTCGCAATAGCGGTGGATGTATTCGGACTCTGTGGGAATGCCCAATGACGCCACATCCACGCCGCCCAAACCACGGAACGTGCCCGGTGGAATGTGCCAAGCCATGCAGTGGTAGCTGAAGTCAGCCAACGGGTGGCCAATGGTGGACAGCTCCCAGTCCAGCACCGCCAAGACACGCGGCTCGGTGGGGTGGAACATCAAGTTGTCAAGGCGATAGTCGCCATGCACGATGCTGACCTTGCTGGCATCCAAGGCACTGGCGGGCATGTTGGCGGGCAGCCACGCCATCAAGTGGTCCATCTCAGGAATGGGTTGTGTGACGGAGGCCACGTACTGCTTGCTCCAGCGGCCAATTTGGCGCTCGAAGTAGTTGCCCGCTTTGCCGTAATTGGCGAGGCCGCGTTCGGCAAAGGGCACGGTGTGCAAGGCGGCGATGACGCGGTTCATTTCGTCGTAAATGGCACCGCGCTCGGCGTTGTTCATGCCCGGCAGCGACTGCTCCCACAGCACACGGCCTTCGACGAACTCCATCACGTAGAAGGCGCGACCAATCACCGATTCGTCTTCGCACAACACATGCATTTGTGCCACGGGAACGTCGGTGCCGTACAAGCCCTTCATCACCGCAAATTCGCGTTCAACGGCGTGGGCCGAGGGCAGCAATTTGGCGACGGGGCCAGGCTTGGCACGCATCACGTAGCTCTTGGTGGGCGTCACCAATTTGTAGGTGGGGTTGGATTGCCCACCTTTGAACATTTCAAGCGTCAAGGGTCCCTTGAAGCCTGGCATGTGCGCGCACAGCCAGTCATCGAGCACCGCAGTGTCGACGCTGTGCGCCTCACTCACGGGCCGGGTTCCAACAAAGTTATCGTCCCGGCTCATGCGTGGGCTCCTGTTAGTGATCGGCTTCGCTGATGTGCAGCAAGGCCTCTCGGTTGCGAATCACCAAGCCACCTGGCTCGATGCGAATAGCTTCCTCGCGCTCCATGGCTTTGAGCTCTTGGTTCACGCGTTGGCGTGAGGCCCCCAAAAGCTGCGCCAACTCTTCTTGCGCCAAGTGCAAACCAATGCGAATTTCTTCGCCATGCGTCAAACTCTGTACCCCGTAGCTGCGTGCCAAATGCAACAGCTGTTTGGCCAAGCGTGAACGCAAGGGCAGGGTGTTGAGGTCTTCCACCAATCCGAAGAGTTGGCGAATGCGACGTGCTTGCAAACGCAGCATGGCTTCGTAGAACTCCACATGCTGGCTGAGAATTTTTTGGAAGTCCGCTTTGGCCACGCACAAGATGCTGGTGTCGCCGTGCGCGTACACATCGTGTGTGCGACGGTCGCCGTCCAAGATCGCCACGTCGCCAAACCAAATGCCGGGCTCCACATACGTGAAGGTGATTTGCTTGCCCGACAGCGATGTCGAGCTCACACGCACCGCGCCCTTGGCGCACGCCATCCACTCTTCGGGCGCGTCGCCGCGCGCCGCGATCAAGTCGCCGTCTTTGCATCGTTTGACATAAGCGCATCGAAGAATGTCGTGTCGTAGTGAAGGTGAGAGAGATGAAAACCATCGACCTGAGTTGATGGCTTCGCGTTCTTCGATATTAAGAATTGGATCGTCCATAGCCTGTCTTTTGTGTGACCTGAAAGTGAAAATTAGTCGCACTTGCGACCCGCGTGAATTCAAACTTAAACGTAGCTTACGTTTTATTTATAAACGGGCTTTTCTTTGTTAAGAAATGCAGCGATGCCAATGCCTGCGTTGGCGTGGTGCAAGTTGTTCACGAAGTGATCGCGCTCTTGCGCCAAGTGCGTGGTGAGGTTGTGTGTGCCTGCATCGTTGATCAATTCTTTGATGCTGCTCATCGCGTTGGGTGCGCGTGCGTTGATGCGATCTGCCAATTGCAGCGCGTCACTCAAGGCATGGCCGGGTTCGCTGATGCGGTTGACCACACCCAAGGCATGCAAGCGTTCAGCGCCTATGCGTTCGCCGAGCAACAACAACTCCGAGGCCAATTGACGCGGCAGCGCATGACTCAAACTCCAGCTGCCGCCGCCATCGGGCGACAGCGCGATGCTGCTGTAGGCCATCACGAAAATACTGTCGCGTGCCGCCACCATCATGTCGCACATCATGGCGAGCGAAAAGCCAGCGCCTGCGGCGGCACCTTCTACCGCGGCAATGACAGGTTTGGGGCAGGTGCGAATGGCTTCCATCCAGCTGTGCAAACCTTCGATGCTTTGGGCCTGCGCCTCACGCGGCTTGTCGCGGTTGCTTTGCAGGCGTTGCAAATTGCCACCCGCACAAAAGTTGCTGCCTTCGCCGGTGATGATGACGCTGCGGATTTCAGGGTTGGTCTCCGCCACGTTCAGCGCCTCAATGCCTGCGGCATACATGTCGGGGCCCAAGGCGTTGCGCATGGCGGGGTCTGACAGCGTCAAGATCATGGTTTGACCTTGGCTGGTACTCTTGAGTTGGGCGGTCATTTAGCTCTCGACGTGGGTCAGGCTCAGGCCAATCGCGCCACGGCGGCGCAGCCATGGGCTGGGGCGATAGCGTGGATCGCCGTAGACGGTTTGCACGTTGAACAGCACTTCCAAAATTTCGGTAGGGCCGAACTTGTCGCCCATCATCAGCGGGCCCATGGGGTAACCCAAGCCGAGGGTGACGGCCGTTTCTAAGTCTTGTGGGCTGCAAATGCCTTGCTGGCAAATGTCGCAGGCAATGTTGACGATGGTGGCCACCACGCGTTGCGTGACAAAACCACCGCTGTCGCGAATCACGCTCACGGCTTTGCCATCGCGGGCGAAGAGGGCGTGTGCGGCATCGCGCATGTCGGCTCGTGTGGCTGGGTTGGTGGCGAGCACGCGGCGCTTGGTGAGCTTGTCGTCGATCAACATGTCGATGCCGATGGTGCGTGCGGGGTCCAAGCGTTCAATGATGGCGACCGTGGTCACATCAAAACCCAAGGGCGCGACGATGGACAGCGCTTGAGCCGATGGCGAGGCACCGGTTTCAATCTTGGCGCCTAAGTCTTTCAGTAATTGCAACAACTCGGAGCGGCGCACCGCACGGCTGGACACCCAAACCGGCGGCATGTCAGCCACCACAGGCACGGCAGCCTCAGGCGCGATTTGCGCCACGCCGTCCACGTATTTGTAAAAGCCTTCGCCCACCTTTTTGCCAACCACGCCACCCGCCAAACGTTGGGCAGTGATGACGCTGGGTCGGTAACGCGGTTCGTCGTAATACTGTTGGTAGATGGACTCCATCACGGGGTGCGACACATCGAGTGCGGTCAGATCCATCAGCTCAAAGGGGCCTAATTTGAAGCCCACTTGGTCTTTCAAAATGCGGTCGATCGTGGCGAAGTCGGTAATGCCTTCCGACACGATGCGCAACGCCTCGGTGCCATACCCACGCCCAGCGTGGTTGACGATGAAGCCGGGTGTGTCTTGTGCCTGCACGGGCGTGTGGCCCATTTGTTTGGCGTAGGCGGCCAAGTCTTGGCAGATGCTGGTTTTGGTTTTCAGGCCTGCAATGACCTCGACCACTTTCATGAGTGGCACGGGGTTGAAGAAGTGGTAGCCCGCAAATTGCTCGGGTCGTTTGAGGGCTGCGGCAATCGCTGTGACCGACAACGAAGAGGTGTTGGTCACCAGCACGGCGGTGGGTTGCACCAAGGCTTCGAGTTCGGCGAAGAACGATTTTTTGATGTCCAAGCGCTCCACGATGGCTTCCACCACCAAATCGCAATCGGCCAAATCGCTCAAGGCGGAGGCCCCTTGCAGCTGGGCTTTGTATTGCGCGGCTTGCTCGGGCGTGATGCGGTTTTTCTCGGCCAGCTTGTCCCACTGCGCGCCAATGGCTTGCGTGGCTTGTGCGACGGCCGCAGCTTGCGTGTCGAACAGTTTGACGGTGCTGCCAGCTTGGGCGGCGATTTGTGCAATGCCTCGGCCCATGGCGCCGGCACCCACAACCCCTACGGTTTTGTAAATGGAATTCATCCAAATATTATGACTGAGCACCACGCTGTTTTTGAGCTGCGCCTGCGCGACACATCAAGGGTTAAGGCTAGGCGTTTCCCCTTGAAGGCTATGCAAGAATAATTTGAACTTATTCATTTTGGAGCGCCCTCATGACTCTCAAACTCTGCGGCTTTTCGGTCAGCAACTACTACAACAAGCTCAAAATTCAATTGCTGGAGAAAGGCGTGGCCTTTGAAGAGGACTTGGTGTGGGTGAACCCCGTCGATGCGGCCACCTTGCTGCGTTCTCCCATGGGCAAAGTCCCGTTTTTAGAAACCCCAGAGGGTTGCATCACCGAGTCGGCGGTGTGTGCCGAATACATCGAACAAGCTTATTCACAACACCCGTTGTTGCCCGCCGACCCGATGGCCGCCGCCAAGGTGCGCGAGCTGATCACGTATTTAGAGCTGCACATTGAGCTGGTGGCGCGTGAGTTGTACCCGCAAGCTTTCTTTGGCGGCAAGGTTAGCGAAGGCACGCAAGAGCGGGTGCGCAAGCAACTTGCCAAAGGCGTGGAAGGTTTCACCAAGTTGGCCAAGTTTTCGCCATTCGTGGCGGGCGATACGTTCACGCTGGCCGATTGCTCCGCCATCGTGCATTTGCCGCTGGCCAGCATGGCCAGCAAATTGGTGTTGGGTGAAGATTTGTTGGCCGGTTTGCCCGTCAAAGAGTACGGCAAGCAAATGGCCGAGCGCGCGTCGGTGCAAAAAGTCAACGCCGATCGCAAAGAAGGCTCCGCCTTGATGGCGGCGCGTTACGCGAAGTTGTCGTCGGGCGGTTAATCGCCAAGCGGCTCCACGCACGGGTGCAAGCCGTGCAGTACGCAAGCAGGGCTAACCGTTAGCCCCTTACCTTGACGCATCAAGTCGCGCGAGCGCGATGGGCCCTGCGTGTGGCGCGTGCCGCCAGCAGGCTCATAGCCAAGGCGAGCAACACGCCAACCCAGCCAAACCAATGCAGTTGGGCCATGCCGTCGTGGGTGATGAGCCACGCACCGCCTGCCGAGCCAATCGCTTGCCCGAGGTAAATGGCCGAGGTGTTGAGCGCGACAGAACCCGATGCCAGCTCGGGCGCGATTTGAATCAGCCGCGCTTGCTGTGCCGAGTTGGCGGCAAACATGCCCAAACCCCAAGGCGTCAAGATCAACGCGGCCAAGAGCAAGGTGCTGCCCAGTGGCCACAGCAACAAGCTGAACGACATCAAGAGCAAGCAGAAATTGACGGCTTTGGCCGCGCCCACGCGGTCCACTTTGCGCGACAACAGCATGTTGCCCAGCAGTCCACAAGCTCCGAACCATCCAAACAGAAGGCTCAAGTCGGTCGGCGAGGTGGCTAAAGTTTGTTTGAAGTAGGGCGCAAAGTAAGCCGTCAATACGAACTGGCCTGAAGCACTGATGACCGTCACAAAAACCGTGAACATCAACGGCTTGGACAAGAAGGTTTGCCGCCAAGCAGCCAGCGACATGACGGGCGGCTGCAGCCCGTTGGGCACCACGCGCCATACCCAAGCCGCGCTGATCAGCGACAGCACGGACAGCATGCCAAACACCACGCGCCAGCCGTACACCTCGCCCATCCATGCGGCAATGGGCATGCCCACCACCGAGGCGACGGACCAGCCTAAAAAGACAAACGTGATGGCACGTCCGCGTCGCTCAGGGGCTGTCAATTGCCCAATGCAGGCGGCCGCTTGCGGCGTGAAGATGGCGGGCGCGACCATCGCCAGCACGCGTACCCACAGAATTTCGTTGAACCCTGGCATCACCAAGGTCAGCGCGTGCGTTGCGCCGTACCACAGCATGACCCACGTCAGCAGTTTGCGTCGGTCGTGCTTGGCCAACACGGTGGCAAACACGGGGGCGCTCAAGCACATCAGCACGGAACCCGCGGTGATCAAAAAGCCGGCTTGCGCCACCGACACCTGCAAGTCGTGGCTGATGTCGTTGAGCGAGCCCGGCACCATCAACACGCCGAAGCCGATGACAAAGTTGCCAAACAGGAAGCACCACAACACGGCGGGCGAGGCGCGGTGCATCAGCAGACTTTCATGCGGTGTTTATCGACGCACCTGAAGTGCGCCAGGATTCACGATGTTGGTGGGTGTGCCTTTGATGAAGTTCACCACGTTGTCAAACGCGGTGCCAAAGTACAACTCGTAGCTGTCTTGCTCAACATAACCAATGTGCGGTGTGCAGATGCAGTTTTCCAAACGCAAGAGCGCGTGGCCTTGCAAAATGGGTTCGCTTTCAAACACGTCAATCGCGGCCATGCCGGGGCGGCCACGGTTGAGGCCAGCCAGCAAAGCGTCGGGCTCAATCAACTCAGCGCGCGAGGTGTTGACCAGCAGCGAAGTGGGCTTCATGCGCGTCAAATCGGCCAAGGTGACGATGCCACGGGTGGCGTCGTTCAGGCGCAAATGCAAGCTGATGATGTCGGCTTCTTCAAAGAAGGCTTCACGCGATTCGGCAA
Source organism: uncultured Limnohabitans sp. (assembly GCA_963513725.1). Taxonomy (GTDB): domain Bacteria; phylum Pseudomonadota; class Gammaproteobacteria; order Burkholderiales; family Burkholderiaceae_C; genus Limnohabitans. The sequence continues at coordinate 378,514 of CAUPRM010000001.1, forward strand.
TGTTCAAACCGTCTTTGGCGCCCAGTTCGCGAGAGGCTTCGCTGCCCCACAACAAAACGCGCATGCCAAAGGCCTTGCCGTAGCCTGCGAGCAGCTGGCCAATCTTGCCGTAACCCCAAATGCCCAAGGTCTTGCCGCGCAAGACTTGGCCCAAACCAAAGTTGGTAGGCATGGAGCCCGATTTCAAACCGGCTTGCTGCCAAGCGCCGTGTTTCAAGTGTGTGATGTATTGCGGAATGCGGCGCATGGCTGCCATGATCAGCGCCCACGTCAACTCGGCGGGTGCTGTGGGCGATCCCGTGCCTTCGGCGACCACAATGCCGCGCTCGGTACATGCCGTCATGTCGATGTGGCCACCGACTTTGCCGGTCTGCGAAATCATTTTGAGCTTGGGCAGCTTTTCAATCAGCTGGCGGGTGACCTGCGTGCGTTCGCGGATCAACACCAAAATTTCGGCGTCTTTGAGGCGAACCGACAACTGGCCCACACCTTTGATGGTGTTGGTGTAAACCTTGGCTGGATAAGCTTCTAATTTGGAGGCGCAAGGCAGCTTGCGTACGACATCTTGGTAGTCGTCTAGGATGACAATGTTCATCCCCCAATTGTGCCTTGTCCCTCTCTTGGGATTTTTAGTTCCGGAGTAATTTATGTCCATCTCGATGTCGTCGGCAAGCTTGCCTGTCTTTCAAACCGCGCTCACGAACTTGAGCCACTTGCTGGCCAAAGGCCAAGCCCATGCGGATGCTAAAAAATTTGATTCTTTGGTATTGGCGCAATACCGTTTGGCCCCCGACATGCTGCCGTTCACACGCCAAGTGCTGATTGCTTGCGATGCCGCCAAACTGTGCGTGGCACGTCTGTCTGGCTTAGAAGCCCCCAAGTTCGACGACACCGAAACCAAGAGCATCACCTTCCCTGTGGGCAAAGGCGACTTTTTGCTTGGGCCCAACGCTTAAGGTCAGTTGGCGGCCACTGGCTCAGTGGCGGCTTTCCAACTCGGCCAAACGGTCGAGCTCGGCGCACACATCCGCCATGCGGCCAGAAATCACCATGCGGCCAGCGCTGTGGCGGTTTTGTTGAGCGTCCATCACGCGTGCCACGCGCAAAGGCAAGTGGCGAGCGGTGGAGGTGCTTTGCAAGGCTTGAGCGGGCAGAAAGCCACGGACAACGTTTTGCAGCGGATTCAAAAGGCGGTATGCGCCAAAAATTGCGAGGCTCATGGTCGTACTTTCTTTACATCAACATGGTGTTGCGAATCAGGCCCACAGCGAGACCTTCAATTTCAAAAGGCTCACCGGGTTCGACCACGATGGTCTTGAAATCGGGATTTTCGGGCAGTAACTCAATGCGATCTGGGGTGCGGCGGTAGCGCTTGACCGTCACGTCATCGCCCAAGCGGGCCACCACGATTTGGCCGTTCTTGGCGTCGCGGGTGGACTGCACGGCGAGCAAATCGCCGTCCATGATGCCGGCGTCGCGCATAGACATGCCGCGCACGCGCAACAGGTAATCGGGTTTGCGCTGGAACAAGCTGCTCTCCACGTAGTAAGTCTGGTCCACATGCTCTTGCGCCAAGATGGGCGAACCAGCGGCGACGCGGCCCACCAAGGGCAGCGAAAATCCAGAGATGGTTGGGTTGACCGTGTTGGCCATGCTGTCTTGCATGGCACGCAGGTTGTTGCCTTTGAGGCGAATGCCGCGTGAGGTGCCGCTGACCAGTTCAATCGCGCCTTTGCGGGCCAAGGCTTGCAAGTGCTCTTCCGCCGCGTTGGCCGACTTGAAGCCCAGCTCGTTGGCAATTTCTGCGCGTGTAGGGGGCGAGCCGGTGTTGGCGATGGCCGATTGAATCAGCTCCAGAATCTGCTGCTGGCGGGGCGTAAGTTTTGGCATCTCGATCATCGTTGCGGCTCCTGCACAATGGGGGTTGACTGGTTAAGCTGTTTAGACATCCAGTACCTGTATTTTTAACCAGTTTTTGAGTTCTACGACACATGCATGCAAAAAAAAATCAAAAAATTGTGGTTTTAGCCACAGGCGGCACCATCGCGGGCACGGCGGCCAGCGCCACTGACCACACGGGTTACACCGCCGCTCAGCTGGGCGTGCAGCAGTTGCTCGACGCCGTTCCCGCGTTGAGTGACGCTCTGCAAGGCGACGCTTTTGTATGTGAACAAGTCGTCCAACTCGACAGCAAAGACATGGACCACGCCACTTGGCAGGCGCTGGCTCAGCGCTGCGTGCATTGGCTGGCTCAGCCCGAGGTGGGGGGCATCGTCATCACCCACGGCACGGATACGCTCGAAGAAACGGCATGGTTTTTGCAACAAGTGCTTGAAACAACCAAGCCCGTGGTGCTGACCTGTGCCATGCGCCCAGCCACGGCCTTAGCGCCCGACGGTCCTCAAAACTTGTTCGATGCCATGGCCGTGGTGCGCCACCCAATGGCGCATGGCGTGTTGGCCGTTTGCGCCGGTCGCATCCACAGCGCGCGTGATGTCCAAAAGGTGCATCCCTACCGGCTAGATGCGTTCAGCTCTGGTGATGCAGGTTCGCGTGGGTGGGTCGAGCAGGGGAACGTGCGTTGGGCCGATCCTGGCAGCTGGCCTCTGAGGCATGCCAACGCCCAGCAGGCGCTTGAACGTCCTGTGGCCCAGTGGCCTTGGGTGGCGGTGCTGCATAACCACACGAATCCCGATGCCCGCCAAGTGCATGCTTTGGTGGCGGCAGGTGTGCAAGGCATTGTGCTGGCGGGCACGGGCAACGGCACCGTGCATCACAGCTTGTTGGCTGCGCTGACACAAGCGCAAGACCAAGGCGTGGCCGTGCGCTTGACCACCCGCTGCGCGGAGGGCCAGATCGTGGGGGCGATCTCTGCGTTGCCAACTGCGCCGCGTGGTTTGAACGCGTTCAAGGCGCGGATCAGCTTGATGCTGGATTTGATGGGTTAAGTCCTTTTAAGAAAGCGCCCCAAAGAAAGCTAAAACCGATCCCAAAACAACAAAGCCCCGCACTGCGGGGCTTTGTTGTTTGGAAAACTGAAAAGAATCAGTTAGCCAGCGCTGCAAACGCACGCGTGGTGATGTCTTCCACACTGCCTGTGCCGCTGATGGCACGGTACTTGGGGGCTGAGGCGGCGTCGGCCTTGGCCCAGTTGGAGTAGTAGTCCACCAAAGGACGCGTTTGGTCGCTGTAGACCTGCAGGCGTTTTTTGACGGTTTCTTCTTGGTCGTCGGCGCGTTGCACCAAGGCTTCGCCCGTCACGTCGTCAATGCCTTCGACTTTGGGTGGGTTGAATTTGACGTGGTAGGTGCGACCGCTGGCCACGTGGGCGCGGCGACCGCTCATGCGTTCGATGATGGCGTCAAAGGGCACATCGATTTCGAGCACGAAGTCCAACTTCACGCCAGCCGCTTTCATGGCGTCGGCTTGAGGAATGGTGCGGGGGAAGCCGTCAAACAAGAAACCTTGGGCGCAATCGGCTTGGGCGATGCGTTCTTTGACCAAGTTGATGATCAGGTCATCGCTGACCAAACCGCCAGCATCCATCACTTTTTTGGCTTCGATGCCCAAAGGGGTACCTGCTTTGACTGCAGCGCGCAGCATGTCGCCTGTGGAAATCTGGGGAATGCCGTATTTTTGGCAAATGAAGGTGGCCTGTGTACCTTTACCGGCACCAGGTGCGCCCAACAGAATCAGTCTCATGCTTTGTCCTAATGATGAATTAGTGTTGATATTTTGAAGTCGAGGATAGCATGCGCTCCCCTTCGAAATGCTTACGCGAGTGCCTCAAAGTGGGCACGGACCCGCGCCAAGTCGTCGGGCGTGTCCACACCGGGACCTGGCGAGTGCGCGCTGATGTGCACCGCAATGCGGTGTCCATGCCACATGGCGCGCAATTGCTCCAGCGATTCGGTCACTTCCAGCGGGGAAATGGCCAACTTGGGGAACTCACGCAGGAAGCCCACGCGGTAGCCGTATAGGCCCACATGACGTAGCGGCGCGGGGTCGGGGAGCGCGGTGATGCCGCCATTCAAGCCCCCATTTGCGAAGCCATCGCGCCACCACGCAATCGGGGCGCGGCTGAAGTACAGCGCGGTGTTGCGGGCGTCGAGCACCACTTTCACCACGTTGGGATTGGCAAAGTCGGCCACGGTGTCGATGGCGTGGGCCAACGTGCTCATGCTGCAGTCGTCGCGCTCTTGCAGCAGTTGCGCGGCGGCGTCGATGGAGGCGGGGTCGATCAAGGGTTCATCGCCTTGCACGTTCACCACCACATCGGTGTCTGGCAGGCCCAGCAAATCGCAAGCTTCGGCCAAACGGTCGCTGCCCGAGGGGTGGTCGGTGCGGGTCAGCACGGCTTCGATGTTGTGGGCTTGGCAGGCCTGCACGATGCGCTCATCGTCTGCGGCCACCACCACGCGCGAGGCGTGAGAGAGCAGCGCACGTTGTGCCACGCGGACCACCATGGGTACGCCGGCTAGGTCAGCCAAGGGTTTGTCGGGCAAGCGTGAAGAGGCCATGCGGGCCGGAATCAAGACACAAAACGACATCAAAGCCCCAATTCTTCGTCGGTCAAGGGGCGAGCTTCGTTCTCCAGTAAAACAGGAATGCCGTCGCGCACGGGGTAAGCCAAACGCGCGCTGCGCGAGATCAGTTCTTGACGTTCGCGGTCAAATTCAAGCGGGCCTTTGGTGACGGGGCAGACCAAGAGTTCAATCAATTTAGTGTCCATGGGGTGATGATAACTTTGGGCGTTGCGTGGTTTGAAGCGCCGCGTCAATGGCGTGCAGCAGGGCGTTGGGCAATTCGGTCACGAGCGGCACGGCCCACGCCTGCGGGTGTTGGGCCCAGAGTTTGACGGCGTCTTTTTCAGTGCACAACACGTCGCCCCACGCGGGGTTGAGGGCGAGGCCGCGCACATCGGCGTGGTCGGGCAGGGCTTGGGTGTGTGCCAGCTGCAAGCCTTGGCGGCGCAGCATGTCAAAAAACACCTCGGGTTTGGCAATGCCTGCCAGCGCTTGCACGGGCGTGTGGGCCCAGCTTTGCAAAGCGCGTTGCGTGCCATCGGCTTGCCGCGCAAAGTTGGCTAATTCGCGAGTCACGGCAAAGGCGCCGGGGGGTGTTGGTCCTGAGGTTTGTCCCGAGGTTTGTACCACCCACATCGGCACGTCACGGCCCGTGGTGGGGTGACGCCAAGGGCTGCGTGGCCAAGGCTCGCGCAAGGGCCCTGCGGGCAACAAAAAACCGTTGCCTACGCCGCGTTCGTCAAACACGCAGAGCTCCAAGTCGCGTGCCAGTGGCCAGTGCTGCAAGCCGTCGTCGCAGACCAGCACTTGCACGTCTGGATGTTGTTTCAGCAACGCTAAGCCCGCTGCCGTGCGGTTCGAGCCTACCCACACGGGCACTTGGCAGGTACGGGCTATCAATAAGGGCTCGTCGCCCACGTCTTGCGCTGCGCTGTCTGCCAGCACGGGGCGAATGTCGGGTTGGGGGGCTTGTTGCTCGCGCTGCCGTCCATAGCCGCGAGACAACACGCCCACGCGCCAGCCTTGTTGCGTCAGGTGCTGCACCAGTGCCATGACGATCGGGGTTTTGCCCACACCGCCCACCAGCACATTGCCCACCACCAGCACCGGTACCGGCAAGACGTGTTGTTTGAGAGCCCCTAACTTGTAGAGCGTGTGCCTGAGCCACACCAGCGCACCAAACACAGCGCTGATCGGCCAAAGTGCCACGGCTAGGCAGCGGTCTGGCCCGCGTTGACTCAGCCAGGCGCGCATCAGCGCATGGCGCAAAGCGCTCATAACGCGGCCCAAGGCAAAAGGTGGGTCATGGCAAAGGCCTGTGGGTGGCTAAGCGGGCTCAGTCGGCTTTGGCCGACGACGATTGGGCGGCGAAGGTCAGTTGGTTCAAGTTGCTGCGACGGGCGGCTTCCATCACCATCATCACCGACTGGTGCGAGGCTTGCGCGTCGGCACTGATGATCACCATGGGGTTTTCAACGCCTTGGGCAGCGCCTGACATGGCGCGGGTCAAACTGGCCACATCGCGGCCATTCAAAGCTTGGCGGTTCACGCTGAAGCGCCCTTCGCTGGTGATGGACACGCGTACTTCGCGCGGATGCTGTTGCTGCGGCGTGGTGTCTGCCACGGGCAAATTCAGCTGCATTTCGGTGAACTTGCTGTAGGTGGTTGAGAGCATCAAAAAGATCAACACCACCAACAACACGTCGATGAACGGGATCAGGTTGATCTCCGGTTCGGGGCTTTGCGCACGGTGAAACTTCATGGCGAGCGGCTCAACGCAGTTTGCTGCGCAAAATCAGCAAGTGGCGCAAAAAGCGGTCGGCGTCCAGCTCTAGGCCCAACACATAGGCATCCACGCGGGCACGCAGGTAGCGCCAAAACATCAAAGCGGGAATGGCCACGATCAAGCCAAACGCCGTGTTGTACAGCGCCATCGAAATACCGTGCGCCAGTTGCACGGGGTTGGCCGCAGCGCCTTGTGCCGATTGCGAACCAAAAATATCAATCATGCCCACCACCGTGCCCAGCAAGCCCAGCAGCGGGGCAGCCGAGGCAATCGTGGCCAGCGCTACCAAGTGTTTGTCCAAGGTGTGTGCCGCTTGACGGCCTGCAGCTTCCATGCTGGCACGCAAATCGTCGTCGCTGATGCGCGGCTCAGCGTGCAAGGTTTGCCAACCGCTGGCCAACACGCCGCCCAAGACCGAGTGATGGCTCAATTGTTGAATCACCTCCACGGTGGGCAATGTGTGTTGCGACGCCTCCATCGCTTGCGCGAGCAAACCTTCGGGCGCCACCAAATGTGTGCGCAAACTCATCAAACGCTCAATGACCAAAGCCAAGGCCACCACCGAACATGCCAGCAATGGCCAAATCGGCCAACCTGCCGCTTGTATGATTGAAAACAAACGCGTACTCCTGAAAAAATCGCTGGTCGATTATCGCCGAGTCCATGATTCACAATTTCTGTGGATAACTTTGTGGGTAACTTGGTTTGGCCGCTATTCAAACCCGCATGAATGCGTCGCTTGAACAGATTGATTGAATTTTAAGCAATAAAAAACCTAACAAAATCAATCACTTGCTATGAAACTTCGACATTCTTCTCCTCTGCGCCGCCATTAATCGATAACACTTAAATTTGTGGATGACTTCAGCATGCCCTTGACAGAATCGCCCAGTTTGGCGCCCCGTATCTGGGCAGTTGGGGCCCTGTGCCGCGCCGTTGCTGATGCTTTGGAGGCCCGCTTCAACCCCGTCGCCGTGCGCGGCGAGATCACGGGCTTCACACGCGCAGCCAGCGGTCATTGCTACTTCACCATCAAGGATGCAGGCGGCCAATTGCGCTGCGCCATGTTCAAACGCGCCGCCCAACTGCTGGACTTTCGCCCCGTGGATGGCGAGCTGGTTGAATTGCGCGGCCGCTTGGGCGTGTATGAGCCCCGAGGCGAGCTGCAACTCATCGTTGAAAGCCTGCGCCGTGCGGGGCAGGGCGCTTGGTTTGAGCAGTTTTTGCAACTCAAAGCCAAACTCGACGCCGAAGGCCTGTTCGACCCCGACCGCAAACGCCCCATTCGCGCCATGCCGCGCCGCATTGGCGTTGTGACCTCGCTGGGCGCAGCCGCTTTGCACGACGTATCGACCGCGCTGCAACGCCGCGTGCCGCACATTCCGGTCGTTTTGGCCGCCTCGGCTGTGCAAGGGCCTGACGCCGCGCCGAGCTTGGTCAAAGCCTTGCAGCAGCTGAGCCAACAACCCGAGATGGACGTCATCTTGCTCGTGCGCGGTGGCGGTTCGATGGAAGACCTGTGGGCGTTCAATGACGAAACCTTGGCCCGCACCATCGTCAACAGCCCCGTGCCCATCATTTGCGGCGTGGGCCACGAAACCGACTTCACCATCGCTGACTTTTGCGCCGATCTGCGCGCCCCCACACCCACCGCAGCCGCCGAAATGTGTGCCTTGCCGCAGGCCGATCTGATGGCCAATCTGGGTCAATGGCACGCCGCGCTAGAGGGCTTCACCCACCGCTATTTGGACACCCAAGAGCAACGCCTCGACCGCGCACAAGCCCGTTTAGGCCGCCCGTCGCAAGGCATCACCACCGAAAAAATGCAGCTGTTGCGCTTGCAGCAGCGCTTGCGCAGCGCCGTGCAAACCCACAGCCAACGTGGCCAACATGACGTGAGCAACCTCGCCACACGTTTGACCCGTGGCGTGCAGCAAACCCCCGCCACAGCCCGCGAGCGTTTGCAGCGCGCGGCTTTGCGCCTCGACTTGCTCGATCCAAAGCTGGTGTTGCAGCGCGGGTTTGCGTGGCTCAGCGACGCCCAAGGCCAAGCCATCACCTCCGTCGGCCAGACGCAAGAGGGCCAAGCGCTGCAAGCGACCCTTGCCGATGGCGTGGTTGATTTGCGCGTCGCTGCACCCAGTCGCATTTAGTTTTTACAATCCAGCTTTCTTGTTCAGATTTTTTACCCAGAGGACTCCATGGAACACACGCTCCCCGCACTGCCTTACGCCATCGACGCATTGGCCCCCCACTACTCGCAAGAGACGTTAGAGTTCCACCACGGCAAGCACCACAACGCTTACGTCGTGAACCTGAACAACCTGCAAAAAGGCACTGAATTCGAAGCCATGTCGCTCGAAGAAATCATCAAGAAGTCCAGCGGTGGCATCTACAACAACGCCGCCCAAATCTGGAACCACACCTTCTTCTGGAGCTGCATGAAGCCCCAAGGCGGCGGCGAGCCCACAGGCGCATTGGCTGACGCCATCAACGCCAAATTCGGCAGCTACGCAGCTTTCAAAGAAGCCTTCGTCAAGAGCGCCGTGGGCAACTTCGGTTCGGGCTGGACTTGGTTGGTCAAAAAGGCTGACGGTTCGGTGGACATCGTCAACACCGGCGCAGCTGGCACACCTTTGACCACGGCCGACAAAGCCTTGTTGACTGTGGACGTGTGGGAACACGCTTACTACATCGACTACCGCAACATGCGCCCTAAGTTCGTTGAAACGTTCTTGAGCAACTTGGTGAACTGGTCGTTCGCGGAAGCCAACTTCGCTTAAAGCGCGGTTGAACCTTTGAAAGCCTGCACGCCTCGGCGTGCAGGCTTTTTTGTTTTTTAAGTTTTACTACGCGCTCAATCTCACTTGCCAGACGACACTGAACTCTAGATTTAACCAAACATGTTGGGTTATTATGAGCAGTATCAGATTAGGAAATATGCGTCTGGTGGTCTATGCCAATGACCATCCGCCGCCACATGTTCATGTGTTGGGCGTTGATTGGGAGGTGCGCATTGCCTTAACCCAGCAACCTACGTTGATGTCGATTCTTGGCAAGCCTAAGCGGCAAGCATTGGCTGGTGCATTAGTGGCTGTGAATGAAAGACGGGCTGTGCTGAAATTGATGTGGAGTAACTTACATGACTGAAACTCGCCACCCAGATTGGATAGAACAACAGCTGAAACACGCGGTCAATGTCACTGCGCCGAATCAACCGCATGACGAGATGTGCTTGCGCGCACTCAGTGCCAAATACGATGCGCGTAAAAAATTAATTCATGTGGGTTTGCACAACGGTGCAAGTTTTAGCTTTCCGCCTGTGTTGGCGCAGGGGTTGCACAACGCGACGGCAGTTCAGCTTGCAAACATCGAAATTTCCCCATTGGGTACCGGTCTTAGCTGGCCTTTGCTCGATGTCGATTTAACTGTTGAGGGGTTGCTCAAAGGTGTTTTTGGAAGTCAGGCTTGGATGCGTGCCCATGCAGCCAACGCGGGGCGCGTGCGTTCCGAGGCTAAAGCGACGGCATCTCGTCGCAATGGCGCTTTAGGTGGTCGTCCGCGTAAAGCGACGACCTTAACGGCCTAAGGCTTAAACGCCACCCCAGCCAATCGGCTGCCCGCCTTCAGCCCTTTTTTTGCAAACCAGCCTTGGTTCATCTCCAGCACAAAGCGCACGGGCTTGGTGGAGCAATGTGAATCGGTGGTTTGCGGCTTCATGTCTGCCAAGTTCACGATGGTTCCGTCGTCGGCCACAAACGCGGCGGTCAGGGGCAGCAGGGTGTTTTTCATCCAAAAACATTGCGTGCTGGGTTGCTCAAACACAAACAGCATGCCCTCGTGCGTGGGCATCTCAGCGCGAAACATCAGACCAATGCTGCGTTGCTCTGGCGTTTGGGCCACTTGCACATCCATTTGGTACATGCCCGCTTGCAACTTGATGCGGGGCAGGGTGGTTTGGGGCGTGTCTTGCGCGCTGGCTGTTGCGGTGCTCAACGCCACCAGCAGAGTGAGAAAAAGTCGTTTCATAGCGCACAAATATAGCTGAGGCTTGAGGCCTTGATTCGCCGCTGTCGCGCACCTTTGCTGCGCGTCTCAGTGCGCGTTGGCTTGCCCCTAAAATTATTGAACATAACTAAAACCCACGGGAGCTTTCCGCATGTCTTACCAGCACATTCAAGTGCCGACTCAAGGTCAAAAAATCACCGTCAACGCCGACATGTCGCTGAACGTGCCCCATCAGCCCATCGTGCCCTTTATTCAGGGCGACGGCATTGGTCAAGATGTGACCCCCGTCATGCGCAAAGTGGTCGATGCAGCCGTGGCCAAAGCCTACAACGGCGAGCGCCAAATTCAGTGGATGGAAGTCTTTGCGGGCGAAAAATCCACCCAAATCTACGGCCCTGACGTGTGGCTGCCTCAAGAGACCGTGGACGTTTTGCGCGACTACGTGGTGTCCATCAAAGGCCCCTTGAACACCCCCGTGGGCGGCGGCATTCGCTCACTCAACGTGGCCCTGCGCCAAGAGCTCGACCTCTACGTGTGCCTGCGCCCCGTGCAGTACTTCAAAGGCGTGCCTTCGCCCTTGAAAGAGCCTGAAAAAACAAACATGGTCATCTTCCGCGAGAACTCGGAAGACATCTACGCGGGCATCGAGTTCGCCGCCGAAAGCGCCGAAGCCAAAAAGTTGATCGCCTTCTTGGTCAACGACATGGGCGCCACCACCATCCGTTTCCCCAACACCTCGGCTATCGGCATCAAACCCGTGTCCATCGAGGGCACCGAGCGCTTCATTCGCAAAGCCATCCAATACGCCATCGACCACGACAAGCCCAGCGTCACCATCGTGCACAAGGGCAACATCATGAAATTCACCGAAGGGGGTTTCCGAGATTGGGCCATGGCCTTGGCGCAAAAAGAGTTTGGCGCCACCCTGATTGACGGCGGTCCTTGGTGCAAATTCAAAAACCCCAAAACGGGCCAACAAATCATCATCAAAGACGTCATCGCTGACGCCTTCTTGCAGCAAGTCTTGATGCGTCCCGCCGAATACTCGGTCGTCGCCACCCTCAACCTGAATGGCGACTACATCTCCGACGCCGTAGCAGCCCAAGTCGGCGGCATTGGCATCGCCCCCGGTGCCAACCTGTCCGACAGCGTGGCCTGTTTCGAAGCCACCCACGGCACGGCGCCTAAATACGCGGGCAAAGACTACGTCAACCCCGGCTCCATGATCTTGTCTGCCGAAATGATGCTGCGCCACATGGGCTGGACCGAGGCGGCTGATGTCATCCTCACGTCTATGGAAGCCGCCATTGCCAGCCACCGTGTCACTTACGACTTTGCACGTTTGATGGACGGCGCGACGCAAGTCAGTTGCTCAGGCTTTGGCCAGGTGGTGATTGACAGTATGTAAGTAGCAACCCTTGGTTTTGGCCTTTTTACAAAGGCCTCCAAAACACAAGCCCTCGGAATGTCAAATTCTTGAGGGTTTTTTCATTTTTGTCATTAAAAAATACAAAGTCTTTTTACATCATTTAACAAACATAAGCACTCATACAAGCGCTGATCATTACAATTAAAGTCAACACAAAGTATTCATTCTTTGGTTCGTTTTGTAACTTCAGCCACAGCGAGTGCCCTATGACCAACAAGCCCAAAAAATCAGCCGCCATCGTTAAAACGATCAAGAAAAGCGCCAAAGCGCTGCTGTCAGGTAAGAAAGACGTCAAGCGTTTGGCCGCTGCGCTGCCGTTGACGGCGATTTTGGTGGAAGAGGTCAGGGCGGCGCAAAGTCACCTCGGGCCGGTTGAGTTAACCGCCAAAGATGCGCTGGACAGCTTGGCATTGGAGACGCAGACGACCGAACTTGAACCGCAGCAAGCCCAACTTGAAGAGGCATTGACGGACGAGCAAGTGGCGGAGCTGCAAGACGATGTTCATTTAGAGGTGACACGCAGTGAGCGTGATCTCTTGTTGGCTCAAGCGGACACGGCCCCACCTGGCGGTGCTGCCACCATTTCCGATGCGGGCGCCAGTGCAGGCGCAGGCGCAGGGGCTGCCGCTGCACCTTTTGAATTGAGCGCTCTGCCCCTCGCTGGCGCCGGAATCGCCCCTATCGCGGGTGCCCTTGGTTTGGGGGCTGTGGCTGCCAACAACGCAGCCGGTACGGCTGGTGTGGTCAAAACGTACACCTTTGCCATCGTCAAGGCCGTTGATGACCAAGCTGCAGTTGATGTCGATGTGTCCAAAAATGGCGTCACGAATGACGAAACGCCAACCCTCGTCGGTACAGCGCCTCCTGGTAGTGTCATTGTCATCAGCGAGGCGGGCATCGTTTTTGGCTCTGTTGTTGCAGATGCCGAGGGCAACTGGCGTTTCACCTCGAAGCTCAAACAAGCCCAAGGCGAGCATGTTTACACCGCCAGCATGCTGGTCGATGAAGCCACTACCCAAACCCTCACGTTCAACCTGACCATCGACTCGTTTGCGCCTTCCGCGCCATTCGCGCCTGTGATTGCAGAAAACAACAACGGCGTCATCAACCTCGCTGAAGCCGCCAACGGAACAGAAGTTGAAGTCAACTTGACTGGCACGAATGCCCTCGAAGGTGACAAAGTCACTGTCACGATTGACGGCGTTGATACGGTTTACACCTTGCTTGCTGGCGACATCACGGCAGGCAAAGCAATGGTGGGGATTGCGAAGTCGGTGCTGGATGCGGCGGGTCAAGGTTCGGCCACGGTTACGACCTTCATCACGGATGCTGCTGGCAACAGCAGCGCTATCAGCGCAGCGACCACCCTCAATATTGATACGGTGGCGCCAGATGCCCCTCTTTTGTTGACTGTTACCGACGATTTTGGTTCGACCACGGGGGTGGTCAGTGCCAAAGTCATCACCGACGACACAATGCCGACCTTTCAAGGAACAGGCGCACCGGGCGACACCATCACCATTTTTGATGGTGTGACGCAACTCGGCACTACGCAAGTCTTGCCCAATGGCACTTGGACTTTCACGGCCACTAACGCGCTGAGCGCAGGCGTGCACAGCATCACTTCTCAAGCAACGGACACTGCGGGCAACATCGGCCTTGCTTCTGCCGCAGTTGAATTTGTAATCGGTGCCCTTTCGATCACCGAAACGCAAGCCTCTACCGCTTTGGCTCAAGGCCTGAGTTTTGCCGCTGCTGATCGTGCCATCTTGGCGCAAGCCGACGACAACCTGAGCTTGAGCCTCAAGCAGTTGCAAAAACTCGGCATCGACGCCGTGTCTGTGGCTGGCGTGGTGGGTGACCTTAACCTCGACTTGGGCGCAGGCAGTGCGTTGACGGCAGGTGCATTGCCTGTGTTAGGCGACAGCGACAACAACGGCGCGCTGAGCGCGGCAGAAGACGCCGCGCTCAATGTCAGTCTGAACGTCGACAGCTTGGCCCAAATCAATGAGCTGTCGAGCTTGTCGACGGGCTTGGCCGCATCGGGCATTGACAACGTCAATCTCCATCTGGCCGATCAAACGGCACTCGATGCCGTGTTTGCCGACTCGGGTTTTGGCACCAGCTTCGACAGCTTCATCGCCGCTGGCCTGAACGCCAGCATCGACATGACCAACAACCTGGCTAGCCTCAACGCAGCGCAAGCCAGCAGCATGATTGCCGAAGGCCTGCACTTTGCCAGCAACGACATCGTCGATGTGCAATTCGATACGGCTCAGGGAACTCACCTGAGTACGAGCCTTAAAGATTTGCAAAAACTGGGTATCGATGCCGTCGGAATTGGTGGCGGCGGTGGATTTGTCTCGGCATCAGCGTTTAGTGCTGTTTCGGTCCCAGGCATCAGCCTCGACCTCGGCTCAGGCGCCAGCACTTTGAGCGCAAGCGGCCTGCCCAAATTTGGCGATGCCAACCAAGATGGCACCCTCAGCGCAGCCGAAGACGCCGCCCTCAACGTCACCTTGGACGTGGCCAACCTCAGCCAGCTGCACGAAGTGGCTGGCGTGTCGGGCTTGGCCGGTTTGGGCATTGATGACGTGTCGCTCAACTTCACCAACCAAGCCGCGTTCGACACTGCCTTTGGCGCGAACAGCAGCTTGGTAGCCGATCTCTCAGCCCTGCACACCGCAGGTCTGAACACCGGCACCATCGACATGGTCAGCAACGCCGCCACGCTCAGCGCCACGCAAGCACACGCTTTGGTGGTCGATGGTCTGCACTTTGCCGGCGCAGACAGCATCACCGTCAACGCCGATGGCACGCACCTCAGCACCAGTCTCAAAGAGTTGCAAAAACTCGGTGTCGATGCTGTGTCGTTCGCCGCGGGGGGCGACACGCATGTGGGCCTCGACTTGGGCGACTTCAACAACTTCGATGCGATCAGCTTCAATGGCTTGCCCGTGTTTGACACCGCGCTTGATGTGACGCTTGGCGTCAACAGTTTGGACCAGCTCCACGGCATCACCACCGCCGCGGTGGAGGCTGCCTTGAGCAGCGCCAACATCGACAGCATTCAGCTCAACGTGGCCGATCAAGCCGCTTTCGATTCAGTATGGTCAAGCTCTGCAAACACCAGTGCCTTTGCCAGCGACTTGGCTTCCCTGCACACCGCAGGTTTGGACGTCACTACGCTCGACGTGGGCGGCAGCTTCATCAATTCGCAGATTCACCTCAGTGAGTTGCAAGGCGCCACCCTCAACACCGCGGGCCTGCACTTCGCTGCCAACGACTTTGTGTCGATGGACGTCACCGCCGCGCAGGGCACCCACCTCAACACCTCCATGGCCGACTTGCACAAGTTGGGCGTGGACACCCTCACCATCACCGATGGCGAACACATCACCGACTTGGGTGTGATGGCCAACAGCCTTACCAGCCACGGCATCGCGCACCTCGGTTTGTCCAGCAGCGACATGGCAAACAGCACGGTCACCGCTGGTTCGACCTTGGCGCAAAAAGTGGGCACCTTCGATTGGGCGCACAGCGGCATTGACTTCGCGCTCGATGTCGACAGCAATGTGTCTAGTCTCGTGGCCATGCTCGAAAACGGTGTCGATGTGTTCAACGGTCAAGCCTTGTCCAACACTGCCAAGTGGGGCGACCTCATGGGTGCGCTCCATCAATCGGGTTTGGGCAGCATCAACCTGCAAAACACCGCTACCACCAGCGCAGCCTCTGCCAACGTGGTGGTCAGCGACGAGCTCACCGGCGCTTTGTACGACGCAGGCATGCTGCACGCTTTGCCCAATGCCAACATCACCCTCGATGTCGGCACCAATAAAGTGCTGCAAACCAGCCTCAAAGCCATGCTCGACCTCGGTGTGGACAAAGTGCAAACCGACCACAAGGTCTACGTGGACTTGGGCCTCGATTCAGCCACCGCACACGACATGCAAGGTCTGTTTGCCAGCTTCAACTACGACACCAGCGTGCCCGCCGACGGTTTGTTTGGTGGCAAGGCTGCAGGTTTGGTTGTCGACCAAGCCACCTTCAACACCATGGGCGCCAGCGATGTGCACACCTTGGTGCAGCAGCTCTCCAAGCTCGGCATCACCGAAATCGATGTGCTCAACGACAGCGTCGTCACACACGCCTACCAAATCACGGCACAAACGCAAGTGTTGTCGCAAGTCGACATCTTGGGTACGTCCACGGCTGGCACCGACTTGGCTGTGTTCGACACCGACATCTTGCACAAGACCATCAAGGCCTAAAGCCGCTTAAAGCTAACCCAAGGCCCCGCACATGCTCGACGCACTCAGCACCCCAAAGCCTGGCCTTACGGCCTCGCAAGCACCCGTTCGCAAAATCTTGCAACAGTGCCGCAACGCGTTTTGGTTTGCCTTCGGGCTCACCTTCGTCATCGACATGCTCAGCGTCACGCCGCTGCTGTACATGATGAGCGCTTACGACCGTGTGCTGTCTAGCCGCAGCGGGGTCACGCTGGTGTCGTTGACGTTGGTGGTCATCGCGTTTTATGTCTTTTGGTCTGCACTGGAGTGGATTCGGGCGCGCCTCATGGTGCGACTGTCCCTGCGCATCGATTGGGACTTGGCCGCCGACGTGTTCGACGCCTCGTTTCGCCGCTACGTGGGCCGCAAAAACGTCAACGTGCATCAGCTCTTGGGCGATTTGCTGTCGCTGCGTCAGTTCTTCACCGGCCAACCCGCGTTGGCCTTGATGGACGCGCCGTTCGCCTTGATCTTCATTTTCATTGGCGCCATTTTTCATCCGTACTTGGCCATCTTTGCCGCCGCTGCATCGCTCCTGATGGTCGTGGTGTCTTACCTCACCGTGAAGGTGACCAGCCCCATTTTGAAAGAGGCCAACGACGCCAACGCCGAAGCCTCACGCGTTGCCGCCGAAAGCCTGCGTCACGCCGAGTCCACCTTGGCCTTGGGCATGTTGGGGGCGGTGCGAAACCGGTGGTATGCGCAACACCGGCACTTCTTGACCAACCAAGTCAACGCCAGCGAAGCCACCGGACTCATGGGTGGCTTTTCTGGTTTCTTGCAAAAGGCGTTGCCCTCCTTGCAAATGGCCTTGGGCGTGTTTTTGGCCATGGAAAACCTCATCACCGGCGGCATGATCATGGTGGCTTCGATGCTGATCAGCAAATCCGTGTCGCCCATCC
This sequence comes from uncultured Limnohabitans sp., assembly GCA_963513725.1. GTDB lineage: Bacteria > Pseudomonadota > Gammaproteobacteria > Burkholderiales > Burkholderiaceae_C > Limnohabitans. Next base: position 395,454 of record CAUPRM010000001.1, read on the forward strand.
AAAAACTCATGGGCTGCTGGAAAGAAATCATCCAAGCTCGCCAAGCCTACGAGCGCTTGAACGAACTGCTGGCCCACGACCAACAAGCCACCAACACCATGCAATTGCCCGCACCCACGGGCCGTGTCGACGTGGCCGATGCCGCCGCTGTGCCCCCAGGCCACAACAAGGCCGTGGTGTCGGGCATTCACTTCGGCCTGCAACCTGGCCAAGTGTTGGCGGTGGTTGGCCCCAGCGCCGCAGGCAAGTCGTCGCTCGTCAAACTGCTTTTAGGCGTGTGGAAACCGGCGGTGGGTAGCGTGCGCTTAGACGGCGTTGAAATCTCGGAGTGGAGCCACGACGAGGTGGGCCCCTTGGTCGGCTATGTGCCTCAAGAAATTGCCTTCTTTGAAGGCACCGTGGCCGAAAACATCGCCCGCTTGGGCGAGGTCGACCCCGAAAAAGTGGTGCACGCCGCCCAACTCATTGGCATGCACGACGCCATCCTGACCTTCCCCAAAGGCTACGACACGCCTTTGGGTGAAACCGGTTTTGCCTTGTCTGGCGGTCAGCGCCAACGCATTGCCATTGCCCGCGCCATCTACGGCATGCCCAAATACGTGGTGATGGACGAGCCCAACTCCAACCTCGACGAAGTCGGCGAAAACGCGCTCATCGACACCGTGCAAGCCCTCAAAGCCAACGGCAGCACCGTGGTGCTGACCACACACCGCCCACGCCTGATTGGCACCGTCGACATGATGCTGGTCTTGAAAGCCGGTCAACAAGTGGCCTTTGGCACTGCACAAGACATGTTTGAAGCCATGCGCCGTTTGCAATCGGTGCCGTCCGCTGCCACTGCCAGCGATGCACCTGCAGGCGAGGGCGCTTCAGCCTCCGCTGTGGATGCACCAGCCAATTCTCAGCCCGCCTTGGTCGCCGTGGCCGGAGGTGTCGCATGAGCGAGCACAGCAACGCCGCCGCCGTATCTGCCGCACACAGCCTCTCCGTCCTTGAGCGTGCCAAAGCCGTGGACGACAAACTCACCGGCTGGATCGACGGCTGGAACCCCTACAAACCCGAAAAGCTCCACAGCCGCGGCTTGCAACCCGTCATGGTGGAAGAGTCGGACATTCGCCGCAACGCCGCCAAGTGGTTTTTGGGCTTCTTCGCCGTCTTCTTGGCGTGGGCCTTGTGGGCGCCTATCGACGCAGGCGTCACCGTGCAGGGCAGCGTGTCGGTGCTGGGCAACCGCAAAGCCATTCAGCACCCCACCGGCGGCGTGGTGCAAGAAATCATGGTGCAAGAGGGCGCGCAAGTGCAACAAGGCCAAGTGCTCTTGCGCATCAACCCCTTGAAAAGCGAAGTTGAAATGACCGGCGCTGAGCTGCAATACATCAACCTGCTCGCCACCGAATCGCGCCTCAAAGCCGAGCGCGACAACGCGGGCGCCATCAAATGGGGCGACGAGCTGGCCAAGCACTTCAAGCCCAACGACCCCCGCGTGGCCGAAGCCAAAGCCCTGCAAGTGCAACTCTTCAACTCGCGCAAATCCGAGTTCAACAGCCAAGTGTCCAGCCTGAACGAGCAAATCGAGGGCCTCAACAGCGTACTCACCTCGCGCAAAGTGCAGCAACGCAGCTTGGGCGAAGAAATGAGCAACACCCAATCGCTCGCCAAAAACGGCTTTGTGCCCATGGCCCAAGCCAACCAAGCCGAACGCCAAAAGAGCGACATCGACTCCAGCATCGCCAGCACCCAAGCCGACATTGCCCGCGCCAAACTGCAAATTGCCCAAGTTCGCAGCACCTTGCTCAAAGACGTGGACAACCAGCTGCAAGAACTCCAAAAAAACCGCGACGCGATGCTCAGCCGTTTAGACAGCGCCAAATTTGACCGCGACCTTGCCGAGGTGCGCGCCCCCGTCAGCGGCAGCGTGGTGGGCCTCAAAGTGTTCACCGAAGGCGGCGTGGTCACCAGCGCCCAAGTGCTGATGGAAGTCGTGCCCAAAGACGAAACCCTCATCGTGCAAGCCAAAATCCCCGCCACCTTGATCGACAAAGTGCGCGCAGGCATGCCCACCGACATGCGCTTCACCGCCTTCAACCAAGCCACCACCCCTGTCATCCCAGGCAGCGTCAAAGTGGTGGGGGCAGACAAAGAGCCCAGCACCAACCCCAACGAAGGCGATTTCTACATGGCCCAAGTCGAAACCACCAAAGAAGGCCTAGAGCGCCTGAGTGGTCTGAAAGTGCAGCCCGGCATGCCCGTGGACGTGGTCATCAAAGCCGGCGAACGCTCGTTCATGAGCTACTTGCTCAAACCACTCAGCGACAAGATGGCTCGGGCGTTTAAGGATTGACCTTAAAATTAATCACCATGGGACTTCATATATTTATAGCCGTCATTAACAAGCTTAGTTAGCGTCATGCATGTTGAATCAACCCTGATGGACACTTGTCAAACTACTGTCGACGAGCTGGCTTTAGATAAGTTTCTGACTTTTTTAGAGCAAGACATGACGACTCATGCGCAGCAATTGCAAGTTCTGGATGCCACGTTGATTCAGCGCGTGAACGATTTGGTCGGTGACGTACAAGTTGACCTTGATCAGCCCCTGTCCCAGACCCCAACCGTGTTGAATTTCGGCAAGGCAACGCCTTAGGCGAAGCTCATAAGCATTGGTTCAGAGCAAATGTTTCGAAAAATGCTTGAGAGCGGGCATCCGCCGGACGACTGGGCCGAGTTGATGAAGCAAGCCCAAATTTCCCCCAAACGCTGATCATTCGTTCTCCCCCCAAAGGGCTCGCCTAAACAGCGAGCCCTTTTTTATTGTTACTCACACTTACAAAATATTGGGTTTTTAACAAGTTTTCACATTTCATGTAGTACTATTTGAATACTATAGATGTAACTAAGTGGGTATTCAATGATCTTTAAGTGCACATGGAGAGCAGCCGCTTGCGCGCTGACGGCGGTAGCGTGGTTGGGTGGTTTTAGCACCTCGGCGCAGGCGCTAGACCTGTTGGGGGATTACCAAAAGGCCTTGGCCTACGACCCCACGTTTCAAACCGCATTGGCCGAGCGCCAAGCCAATTTGGCCAGCGCCACCCAAGCCCGTGTGGCCTATTTGCCTGAAGGCAGCATCAGCAACCAGCGCTTGCAGACCGACACCAGCGACCGGCGCACCCTCACGCTGACCCAGCCCTTGCTCAGCTTGGAGCGCATCGCCACCTTCCGCATGGCCGAGCCCCGCGAGGCGTTTGCCGAAGCCACCTTTGTGGGCAAACAGCAAGACCTCGCCATGCGCTTGCTCAAAGGGGCCAACGCCATCATCTTGGCCAACGAAAACCTCAAGCTCAACGCCGCCAAAATGGCCGCGCTCGACCAACAAGCCTTGGCCGCCAAAGCCAAACTCAGCCTAGGGCAGGGCACCATCACCGACCAGCGCGACATTGAAGTCAAAGCCGCCCAAGCCAAAGCCCAGCAACTCAACTTCAAAACCGCGCTCGACGTAGCCGCCAAACAATACGCCGCCATGACTGGCGCACGCCCCAAGGTGGCCGAGTTTGTGCTGGTTCAAAAAGACCGCAGCCTGCAACTCAAAAGCGCCGCCGACTACGTCGACCTCGCCTTGCAAAACAACCCCGCTTTGCAAGCCGCCCGCTACGCCGAGCGCGTGGCTGAGCTGGATGTCGACAAAACCACCGGCTCGCTCTTTCCCACCATCTCGGCCACCCACAGCCAAAGCAAATCGGGCAGCACCAGCGTGCAATACAGCGGTATCACGGTGAACATGCCACTGCAAGCTGGCAACTTCTACGCCCGTGAAAGCGTGCAAGCCAATTACCTCAAAGCCAAAGAAGCCACCCGCGACGTGGAAGAAAAAACCCGCCTTGAAGTGGAAAAACTGCGCGCGCAAATTGAAACTGGCTCAGAGCTGCTGACCATTCAGCAAGACGCCATCGCCGCCGCTGAACTGAGCCTAGAAGCCAACCAAAAAAGCTACGAAGGTGGGGTGCGTAGCGCGGTCGACATTTTGAATGCCACGCAAACCGTGTTTCAGGTGAAAAGCGACTTCGTCACCGCAGCCACCAGCCAAGCCGAAAACCTGCTGGGCCTCGCCATGCAAACCGCCACCGAGCCCGAAGTGGCTGTCACCACCATCATGCGTTTCATCGCTGCGGAGTAAACCACATGAAAATTGTGATCGTTGCCTCCAGCCCCGACTGCAACACCGCCAACCTGCAAACCCTGCTTCAAGCCTCCGGCCTGCAAGCCGCACGACCCAGCGCCAAATACGGCCACACCGCCAGCGACTGGCACGGCAAAATTTATACCGCCCTCGACCACGACATCGACGGGCTCACCACCCAAAACCCACTGCCTGTGGGCATCGCATGGCTTGACTTGGCGGTTGACCTGATGGTCTCCAACATCGACCAAGTGGAGTGGGGTTTTGCCGACGCACGCGCCACTTGGTTGCTCGACTTTTGGCGCAACGTCGACCCACAAAGCCGCTTTGTGCTGGCCTACACACCGCCCCAGCACCTCGACCTCTCCAGCCCCCAAGCCCTCAACACTTGGCTCAGCTACAGCGGCGAACTCCTGCGCTTTTACAAAGCCAACAAAGCCCGCGCCATCTTGGTCGACAACAGCGAAGTGGGCATTTATCCCGCACGCTTGGCCTACACCTGCCAAAAAACGTGGTCACTCACCACCGTGGACTGGCAAAAACTCGGCACCGTCGCCGCCTCGGCCCCGCCCAACACCCACGGCCCCGTGCCCTCGGTTGCCGCCAAACTCGGCAAACTTTTGCACCAGTCGCGCACCCCCTTGCTCAACCCCAGCACGGCCGTGATGTCCACCAAAAAGTCAGGCAAACCGCAAGGCATGTTGGGCGCGCTCTTTGCCTTGTTTGGCAAATCAAAACAACTCAGCGAAGACTTGGACCGAGCACAAGCCGAACTTGCACAAACCAATGGCCAACTGAGCCAAGCCAACCTTTTGCTCAGCGACTTGGGCCAAGAAAAAGAAAACCTGCAAACCCAAGCCCAAGACCTGCAAACGCAAATCAGCAGTTTGCAAGCGCAAGCCCAAACGCTGCAAGCGGAGCGCCAAACTCTGCAAGCACAAATCAGCGCATTGCAAACGCAAAACCAAGCCCAAAGCCAAGAAGGCGAGTTGTTGCTGAGCCAGCTGCACCAAGTGCAAGAAGAGCTAGAGCGCTACGCCTTGCAAAACAAGCAAGTGCAAGAGCAGTTGGCCAAAACTGTTGCAGCAGAAGCCGCCCTCAAAGCCCAGCTAGACAACGTCACCCAAGCGCTAGAAGCCAAAAGCAACGACCTAGCCGCCAAAGCCAAAGAGCTGGTCGACGCGCAAACCGCTGCAAAAAACGCCGCTCAGTCAGCTGGCGCAGCCGCACAAGCCGCCGCCACCAAAGCCAAGCAAGAAGCCGATGCAGCAGCCAGCGGGGCCAAAGCGCAGTTAGACGCCAAAGCCAAAGAACTTGCTGACAAAAACAACGAGCTAGCCGCAAAGGTCAAACAGCTGACTGATGCCCAAGCTGCTGCGCAATCGGCTGGCGCTGCAGCTCAAGCCGCTGCCGCCCAAGCCAAGCAAGAAGCCGAAGCCGCCTTGAGCGCTGTCAAAGCCGAGCGCGACAAGCAAGCGCAACTGTTGCAGCAAGCTCAAGCCAAACAACAAGACAGCTCCCAAGAAAACGAGCTGCTGCTTTTGCAACTCATGCAAGCGCAAGAAGAGTTGGTTGAGTACTACGAGCAAAAAGGCGAGTTCGAAAAACTCTACCTCGCCTACAAAGCCCGTTGGGACCGCCTCGAAACCCGCATGCCCAACTACCTCGACTTTGGCGCAATCGACATCGTCAACGTCGACAGCATGTCAGACACCCCCAGCATCACTTGGCAGGTCAAAGACTTTGCGCAAGCTGGCGTGGCGCTCAGCGAGTTCAGCTTTGTCACCGTGCTGCAAGACGGCCACCCTGGCATTGGCTTGGTCAAAGGCGGCAAGCCCCAAGCCTTTGTGCCCAAGCTGCTCAACACCGACAAAGACCACCTCGCCACCTTCTTGGCACTGAGCACCACCGAGTTTCGCCAGCTCACCGCTGCCGTGTCCATCTTGGCGCAGCTCGATGCAGGGCAGTGGCAGGGCTTTGTGTTCCCGCCGCAGTTTGACCTGGGCTTCTGGCGTGCCTCGCTGCAAACCCTCATCGCGCAACTCAAAACCTTGCCCGCCTTGCTGCGCTACGACGACGTGCGCCTCAAGCGCGAGCTCATCAACCCCGACTACGAACACCTCTGGCTGGAGTTTCATGGCCTCAGTTTGGGCACCACGCAGCTCAAAAAGTTTGAAATTCGATTGGGCGCGGCCTTGGTACAAGCCAACGGCTTTTCGCAATACCCCAAGTTTGAAATTCCGCTCATCGACGGCAAAACCAAACCGTTTGAAAGCTGGTACGCCGAGTCGCACGACGACAGCGGTGCCAAGCTAGAGCTGCGCTTCTCGATCGACAAAAACGCGTTCGACGTGGCCGTGTGGTCCAAACTCGCCGACGCCGACAAAGCCTTGCTCGCCCGCGTCATCTACGCCATGCCAGACGCGCTCAAACGCCTTGACGCACAGAAAGTGTCCATCCACCGCTCGTGGGCCACTTGGGTCAACTTTGCCACCGACGCCGTGCGCGTGCTCGAGCGCAACCGCACCGAGCCCGCCAAACTGGCCCCCAGCGCAGCCCCCAAGCTGCAACCACCAACCGCCGCTGCACCCCAAGCTGCAGCGCCTCAAGCTGAGCCGCCTTCAAAGCCACTTGCAGCGTCGCCCGCAGAGCCCAAAGCTGACGACAAAGTCATCCACATTGCCGCCACCCCTGTGCCCAGTAAATACAACATGGCCAATGGCTTGACCGCCAAGCAAGCCAAACAAGCCCGGAAAGCCAAAGCTTGATCACCCGCGAACAAGCCGTCTTGGCCTACCGTCTCATGCTGGGGCGCGACCCTGAAAACGAGGACGTTGTCACCAGCCTGTGCCAAAACACACACAACACGCACGCGCTGCGCGAGGTGTTTATCAAGTCGCCCGAGTTTGTGCAGCGCATGGGCGAGTTGCTCAAACAGCCGCAGCAAGTGCGCCACCGCCACCCGTACCACTTGCCCAAAATACCCGTCGAAACCGAAGCCTCTGACGAGGCCATGGGCCAAATGTTTGAGCGCATTCACCAAGCGTGGGAGCACCTTGGCAGCACCGAGCCCTATTGGTCGGTCGTCACACAGCCGCAATACGTTCAGGCTGAGTTTGAGGCGCACCGCCAGCAGTTTTTCGACTCGGGCAACCACAGCTGCCAAGTCTTGTTAGCCGCCTTGCGCCGCAACGGCATCAACCCCGCTGAGCTTGGCACCTGCCTTGAAGTGGGCTGCGGCGTGGGCCGCGTGACGGGCTATTTGGCTGGCGCATTCAGCCAAGTGCTGGCTGCCGACATTTCGCAAGCCCACCTCAACTTGGCCCAACAACACCTGCAAGGCCAAGGCGCTAGCAACGTCACTTGGCTGCACTGGCGCACCGTGCAGCAAATGCGCGAGTTGTCGCAGGTGGACGCCATTTTTTCGCTCATTACCCTGCAACACAACCCACCCCCTGTCATGGCGTGGATGCTGCGCACCCTGCTATCGTGCCTGCGCAGCGGCGGCGCGGCCTATGTACAGCTGCCCACCTACCGCCACGGCTACCTGTTTGAAGTGCAGCGCTACCTGCACAGCGCGCCCACCCAAGCCCTTGAAATGCACTTTTTGCCCCAGCCCGACGTCTTTGCCATCGTGGAGCAGGCCAACTGCCGCTGCCTCGAAATACGTGAAGACGCCATGGTGGGCGACGAAGACAAGATGCTCTCCAACAGCTTCTTGATTCAAAAGAAATAAGCCCCAATGCCCGCCACCGCCTCTAAGCTGAACGCAGAACTTGCCAAGCAATTTGCTTGGCTGCTGCGCCCAGACGTGCGCGACACCTTTGCCAGCCAAGACAACCCCGCCTTTGGCGACTGGTGGCTTATTAAAGGCAGGCAAGCCTTTCCTGGGTGGGCCGACAGCATCACCCCCGCGCAACAAAGCGCCTTGTTTGCCACCAGCACCCAAGCCACCTTGGCCGAAGTGCCGCTGGACGTGCCTCAGGTGGTCAACCTGCTGGCTCAATATCGGCCTGACGCCGTGGCCGAATGCACCAAAGAAGGCCAACTGCAACACGAGAAGTTTTTGGCATGGGCCATCGTGCGCGGCCTGCCCGAACACCAACTGGCCCAACACGCCCCCCGCAGCCTTGTGGCCGCGCTAGACCAGCCCTTGCCCAGCACCATCAGCCCACCCAGCGAGCACAGCGTGCCCGCCGCCACGCTGCTGATGTACCTGCTGTGGCGCTTGATGGACAGCACCACCCAGCAAACCCGCAACCTCTTTACCCCTGAGGGGCGACTTGCCTATTTGGGGTGGTTTTTTAATGTGGTCGAGCCCTTGGGGCTAGCCCCTTTGCTGGCAGGCCGCTGGCGCGCTTGGGTGCAAAGTGCCCAAGGCGTAGCCGTCTTGGCCAGCCTACAAACCAGCCCCGCCCAACTGCCATGGCTACGCCCGCTGCCACCACCCACCGTCAGTACCCCTGCCAGCAGCAAACCCTTTGGGCTGAACATTTATGGCTTTGCCTACGGCGAGCTGGGCATTGGCGAAGACCTGCGCATGGCCGTGGAGTGCTGCGAAGTGGCGGGCATACCTTTTCATGTGGTCAATGTGGACGCTGGCGACACCCGCCAAGCCGACATGCACCTCAAAGACAAAGTAAGCGACAGCACCGAGCCGCCCCCCTACAACACCAACCTCTTTTGCCTGCCCGCGTTTGACACCGTCAGCCGCGTGTTCATGCAAAAAGGCGCCGCCGTGTTTGAGGGCTACCGCAACATTGGCTGGTGGCCGTGGGAGCTGAGCGTTTTTCCGAAAGCTTGGCGTCCGCATGCCTTTGAGCTGGTAGACGAGGTGTGGGCCAGCAGCCAGTTTTTGTACGACATGTACAAGCAGGCCACCGACAAACCCGTGAAGCTGGTGCCCTTGGCCGTCAGCGTAGCGCGTATGAAGCCCTACCCACGCAAGCACTATGGCTTGCCTGAGAAGAAGTTCTTGTTTCTGTACATCTTTGACTTCAACTCATCCGTAGCGCGCAAAAACCCCATGGCTGCGGTGCAAGCCTTTAAACAAGCATTTGCGCCCAACGACCACAGCGTGGGCTTGGTATTTAAAACCATGAACACCAAGCCCAATAACCCCGAGTGGCAAGCTTTCTTAAAAGAATGCCAAACCGACAAACGCATTCAGCTTATTACCGAAACCCTAGACCGCCCCGCAGTGCTGGGCTTGATTAATGCCTGCGATGCCTATGTGTCGTTGCACAGGGCGGAGGGGTTTGGACGTACTTTGGCAGAGGCCATGCTGTTGGGTAAGCCTGTGATTGCGACGAATTACTCGGGTAATGTGGATTTTATGCAGAATGAATTGGCCCATCCTGTTGAATTTATATTAATAAAACTAGATAAAAGCTCATATCAATGGGTTGATGCTGAAGATCGGGCAGTGTGGGCTGATGCATATCTTATGAGTGCATCAAAGGCAGTATTTAATACGGCTAAAGAAAGAATTGTTTATAAAGACATAAATAAAAATATAAATGCTTCTTTTTCTCCGGGTGTGGTTTCATTGTCAATGCTTAGCTCTTTGAAGTAATTATATGAATGATAATTTGGTACATCAGTTATTTGACAAGTGCATAGCTGCTTACTCAAAAAAGCAATATGTGTTGATGGCTGATGTTTTAAAAGAAATTTCAACTATCAAACTGCAGCCTAAGGCAAGAGTTCTTTATGAGCGACTACGTGTACTTGCTGATCAAAAACAAAGCATACATATCTCTGAAAAAGTCATCGTTAGCGCTGAATTAGCAGACATTGGTGTAATCATTTTGATAGGTTCTGGAGATCCATCGGCATTGGGAAAATCCATCGAATCTATAGAGTGCATTAGAGAGAAAGGTATTTCAGTACATTGTTTATTGTTGGAATGTTTGCCATTTGGAACCGATGTGGTTTCATTAAACGATCAAGACATTCCTCAGTTGCCAGTGATTGTTTGTGACAAGCTAAATAATGGAACTCTAGATTATGTTGTTGAATATGGCTACACAAATAAGGCACTAAGACGAGCTATTCGTTGTGCTGGCGGTCGTTACGTATGTTTTCTTCGGGAAGGAGATGAGTTATCTTTAGATGGTTCAGAAGATAAATCTATTCCACAAGGCTATGATCTTCTAATTGCCTCACCAAGTTCATCGAGTACAAATAGATTAAAAAATATCAGCCATCATAAATATGAGTTCACGTCTTTTTCTGCCTTGTTAGCTGCTGGCGTATTTTATGATGGAGCATTATTGGTTGATAGAGACTATCTAGATGATATGCTCGGTTTTGTTAAGTACGATAGTGAAAATAATTACTTCGGCTATTTAAATGAAATCCTCTCTGTTGAGTTGACGCTTGATGCAAGTCGCGTCAAATTCTTGCCTAATATAGTATGTTTACCATCATTAGAAAATTCTAATGAGCATATTCAAAGAATTAAAAGTTATACATTATTCTGTATTGAAAGTCGCCGCGAAAAATCCGCTAGAAAACTAGAGCCTCAAGCAGAACAATTAATTTCTGAATTGCTACACGTCGCTAGGGATGTTTTTACAAATGACTCAATACAACCCAACTCGATTAATTTAACTGATGGATTGCAGCTAGCGCAACTAGGTAAGTTATCCGAACCGTTGAAGATGATCATACGTTGGCATGCTCAAGAGTTAAGAGAGATCGCCTTAGCGAAAAATAAAAAAGAATTTAAATCTTTAATAATAAATAAAGAAGTTCATCCCAAGCCCGTTTTAAGTTTTGTCTCGTCAATATTTAAAGGGCAAAAATTGTTACACAGTTATTTAACTGACATATCGCGCCAGACAGTCTTTAATCAGTCTGATTTAATTGTTGTTTCACCACAGCCAAATCTTATTCAGGATTTATTAGTTAAGATTTTTGAACTTTCTAACCAGCGAGTTAGACTTATTCAACTCAATGAAGACCCTGGCATATATGAGTGTTGGAATATCGCTGTAAAATCTTCTCAAGCCGAATTTATTACGAATGCTAATCTGGATGATCGTCGTACAACAGATCATGCAGAAAAAATGCTAGATGTTATGCGGCGTACCAGTGCGGATGTCGCATCATCAGCCATATGTATTACGAATGATATCTTGCAAATATCTGAATTTAGTGGAGATTTGCAATCACTACGGCAAAATTTTAAATTAGAAGAATGGTTTTCGGCGCCGAATGAAGAGGAGTCTGAAAAAGCATTGAATGACTTTTTCATGTGGAATAACTCGGGCGAAGTTGTCCAGTGTATGAACTTCCCACATTGCATGCCCGTATGGCGACGTAGTATCCATGATAAATTTGGATACTTTAATGAGAATGAAAATGGCACCTATGCAGATTTTGCACTATGGTTGAAGGCGGCCAGTTCAAATGCTAAATTTGTTCATTTGACAAACCCGTATGGTCTATATTATGTCGATCCTAATTCACATAATAGGCGTAATGCAAGTCAAAAAACATGGCAAAACATTGTCAGAAAATATTTGCCTAGCACCGTTAAAATTACTTCATCTTCCCATGTCGTAGGGGGGGTAAATAATGTGAAGGTTGAGAAATTAATTAAATCCGTTGACGGTATCCCAAAGATTAATTTCGGAATGCAAATTTCACAGAATTTTGGCAAGCACAGATCTGGCTGGACATATGCACTTGCTGGGCTAGAAGCTCTACATGACCCGTCTGCATCTCTGTATTGCGATGCCTTTATCGAGAAGAAATTTGTTTGGGGTGGGGATCCGGGCGATGGCGGCAGTGGACCCGTTGTGCCTTATTCAAGCCCATGGATTGGTTTTGTTCATGTACCACCTTATGTACCTAGTTGGTTTCAATCCGAGCAAAGTAATCAGAGAATTTTCTCTAGAAAATCATGGTTGAAGAGCTTGGAGCATTGTCAAGGTTTATTTACATTAACTGAGTACCACAGACAGTTTCTACTGAAAACATTGAATCCGAAATTTCCAATATCAAAACTTTATCATCCGACGGAGTTTCCTGATTTGAATTTTGATTTTAATAAATATAAAGCAAATAATAAAAAGAGAATTGTTCAGATTGGATGGTGGCTTCGTAAGTTATCTGCTATAAAAGATATTAATACACCTAATCACACCCCAACGCTTCTAGGTAAAAGTGATTGGACCAAAAGTATGTTGATCTATTCTGAAGCTAGGCTTGCACCAAGTTTAGGTAAGAGCGTGGAGGTAATTGAGTTTTTAGATAATGATGCCTACGATGAGTTACTTTCAGAAAACCTAGTGTTTATTGATTTTTACGATACTTCCGCAAATAATGCCGTGATCGAATGTATTGCGCGTGGTACACCAATAGTTGTTTGCCGTCATCCTGCTGTTGTGGAGTATCTTGGTAAAGATTACCCATTATATTATTCTGATTATTCTGAAGTTCCTCAACTCATAAATGATGATTGGAGGGTATATGAGGCAAGCCTGCATATGTTAAATAATCCGATGAAAAAAAAGTTACATTTAGAGTGCTTCGTTCATGAATTTTCATGTTCAGATGTTGTGCGCGGCGCATCTTAATAAGGAGTTATATGCCTATAATCGATATTAATATTCCGCCATCATCTATTGAAGTTGATGATTTATATGATGTTTACAATCAAAAATCTTATGCATCGTACGTTCTCTTTAGGAATTTGTATGATTTTCCAGAGCGCGTTTCAGATCCGCTAAAATTTGCAACTTATTTGAATCTTTTTTCACGCCCAAAATTTTACGTAGGTTACGAACAATATGAATCTATTTCTTTAAAGTTTTGCGAGTATTTGAAATTAATCAGAGCTGATTTTTCATTGCTTCCAACTTCAAAAATTTTAAGTTTAGGCGATGGAGTTTCCAATGAAATCAGCATTCTTCATCATAAGTATGGCCGAAAAAAGAATACTTGGTATTTTAAAGAGGCTTATCTAAAAAATACTTGTCATTTTGAACGTGGTGGTTACAGTGGCTGGAGTGAGTCAGTGCTCAGTGACTCTCCATTTAGTTTGCGAGATGATGATTTGATATATTACGAATCATTAAGGGATGGGTACTCAAAAAATCGGATGTCAAAATACAAACAAGCCTCTATAGAGATTAGTAATGATTTTGATTTTTCGGACTTTATTTTTATACCTCTTCAGGTCGACTCTGATTCTGTTCAGGCGCACAATAATTTTAAAAATTATTGGGATATTTTACTTAAAATAGTCGAATACTGCATAGATCATAAGATTAATGTCGTTCTAAAGCGGCATCCAATGTGTACGTCCTCTAGCTTTGATGGTTTCTATTCAAAAATTAAAGATAACATTCTTGTTAGCTTATCGAATGCAAGTGTTTATTCATTAATCGATAAATGCACTGCTGTTTGTACCATGAATTCCGGGGTTGGATATGAGGCACTTTTGACGGGGAGAAAAGTATTTACCTTCGGATTGTCTGATTATGCGTCACTTACAATTCAAATTAAGAATGAATCTGACATTCCTAAACTCCTCGATTACAAAACTAGTTTTGATGGTGATTTAATTAAAGTGGGAATGATGCGACTTATTAAACGATATCAAATAAATTTTGATGATGCAGAATCATTTTTCCGTGTAGTTCTTCGAGCTTTAGCCTTGCGTGAAATTTATAATCAGGGTTGGGCTGATCCATATACGCCCTCTAAGTAATAATTTATGAAGATATTATTTCATGGGGCAAGTGTAACCGAGCAAAGCGGGGAAGGTTCCTATTTTTTCTGGCTTAATGAGGCATTAAAATATGAACCCAGAATTGAATTGTATAAGCGTGGTTATGGCGGCACTCATTTTGACTCTGCTTGTGTATTAACAATACGCGATGATATAGGTAGTGTTAATCCAGATATTTGTTTTTTAGATTGGAATACAACTGGTTCTGTTAATTTTGATCCGGTGAGCGTAAGTTATGTAATTGGCTCTTTGTTGAGTTTTAATGTAATTCCTGTTTTTTTAATTTTAGCAAGAGTCGATAATATTCAAGGCAATAGGCAATGTGATAGTCAAGTGATTAGCTTTTGTGAAGAGAAAAAAGTTCCATTTTTAGATCTTAGAAACCTTGTTGATCCTAGTTTACACTTGCGTGATGAGGTGCACACCAATTTATCAGGTGCAGCGCTTTATGCAAATGCTATAGCAGAATTTATAGAGCATTTATTTGTAAATAATATGCACCCTCAGGTTGAGAGGTTTGAATTTTTAGATCTAAATATAAATTCTAAACGTAAGTTAAATATCAGTATTTCTGAAAATGATTTTGTGCGATTTAGTGTGTCGCGAATAAGTGAGTCTTCTCGTGTTGTAATTGAAACTATTCATGGACCTGAATCTCCTGTTATTAAAGTAATGCCATCTGGACTTAGTATTTCTGTTTGGGACCGTTGGAGTCATTTCCACCGGCCTGGATTTGTTCAATTATGGTCTTTCCGGGATTATTCATTGGATAGCGATGCTAATTTATGTATTTCTGTACTTTCTGATGTAATCGACTACTCATCTTGTCGACGAGATTTCTCTTTTGAAGGGGAGAAATTTTTAACGATAAGTGGAATTTACGGAGTTAATTGTTTTGTTGATTTGATCTATGAATAAAGTTGCCCTAATTTCCGGTATCACAGGCCAAGACGGTTCATACCTAGCCGAATTTCTTTTAGAAAAAGGTTACATCGTCCACGGCATCAAACGCCGTGCTTCGTTGTTCAATACAGACCGTATTGACCACGTCTACCAAGACCCGCATGCAAATAATAAAAACTTGCATTTGCACTATGGCGACTTGTCGGACACCAGTAACCTCATTCGCATCATCCAAGAGGTGCAGCCCGACGAGATTTACAACCTTGGCGCGCAAAGCCATGTGGCGGTGTCGTTTGAGTCACCCGAATACACGGCTGACGTAGACGGCATGGGCACGCTGCGCTTGTTAGAGGCTATTCGTATCTTGGGGCTAGAGAAGAAAACGCGCTTTTACCAAGCCTCTACCTCCGAGTTATATGGTTTGGTGCAAGAAATACCGCAAAAAGAAACCACGCCTTTCTACCCACGCAGCCCTTATGCCGTGGCCAAGCTCTATGCCTACTGGATCACGGTGAATTACCGCGAGGCCTACGGCATGTATGCCTGCAACGGTATTTTGTTCAACCACGAAAGCCCGCGCCGTGGCGAAACCTTCGTCACCCGCAAAATTACCCGTGCCATGGCCAATATGTCGCAGGGCCTAGAAGATTGCCTGTACATGGGCAATATGGATGCGCTGCGCGATTGGGGCCACGCCAAAGACTATGTGCGCATGCAATGGATGATGTTGCAGCAAGACAAGCCGCAAGACTACGTCATTGCCACAGGGGTGCAATATTCGGTGCGCCAGTTCATCACCAAAACAGCGCAAGAGTTGGGCGTCACCCTGAGTTTTGAAGGCGAGGGCGTGAACGAGGTGGCCAAGGTGGTAAAGGTCGAGGGCGACGATGCGCCTGCTTTCAAGGTGGGCCAAGTGGTGGTGCGGGTCGACCCACGCTATTTCCGCCCCACCGAAGTCGAAACCCTCCTGGGCGACCCCAGCAAAGCCAAGGCCGACCTAGGCTGGGTGCCCGAGATCACGCTAGACGAGATGGTGCGCGAAATGGTGGCGCACGATTTGAGCAAGGCCAAGCAGCACGCTCTGCTCAAGCAGCATGGGTATGACGTGACGGTGGGGGTGGAGCGGTAACCATGTTTGGGTGCGCTAAGGTATAGTTATTGCAACAAAAAAACATATATATTTGTTGCAAAAATGACCAAGCACACTTCTTCCATTGATAGTCAGTTGATGCAATACATCGAAGCACAGGGTCAAGGCTGGGTGTTTACGCCCAGCGATTTTGCCGATTTGGGCAGCCGCACAGCGGTGGCTTCGGCGCTGATGCGCTATGCAGCCACAGGGCGAATTAGGTCGTTGTCACGCGGGCTTTATGACTGGCCCCGTGTTCATGGGGTGCTTGGCATGCTGTGGCCCGATGTGGTGCAGGTGGCGCAGGCGTTTGAGCGCAAAGATGGTTTGCGATTGCAGCCATCGGGAGCTTTTGCGGCTAATTTGTTGGGTCTGTCTGAGCAGGTTCCTGCCAAGGTGGTTTATTTGACGGACGGGCCAACGCGACAAGTGCAGGTGGGGCCCACGCAAATTGAATTTAACCGCACAACGCCAAAAAACATGGCTTGTGCAGGGCGCTTGAGTGGTTTGTTGATTCAGGCTTTCAGGTATTTAGGTGCCGAGCACATCACATCGAGCCGCATTGTTCATTTACGCAGTGCATTGCCTGCAGCAGAGCGCAGCGCTGTAATGGCTGATTTGGCTTATGCACCCGTGTGGATGCGCCGATGGCTGCAAGAAGTGGCGCAGCCATGACGAATCAGTTTTTGGCTTTGTCAGAGTCGGACCGTCGTTCGGCGTTTGACAACGCAGCGGTGGGGCTGCAGTTATCAGCCGTGATTTTGGAGAAGGACTTTTGGGTGTCGTGGCTGTTGGGCCTGTTGTTTAGCCAGCCAGAGTGGGCAGGTCAGTTGGTGTTTAAGGGTGGTACGTCACTGTCTAAAGTGTTTGGGGTGATCGACCGCTTTTCGGAAGACATCGATTTAAGTTTGCAGCCTGCTTTTGTGGGGGCAGATGTGGCTGCGTTTGATGCTTTGCAGAGCCGCATCAAACGCGATGCCGCGTTGAAAGAGATGCAAGCTTTGTGCGCGGAAAAAGTGCTGCACTTGGTCATGCCCACCTTGGAGGCGGTGATCACTCAAACGCTAGGAGTTGCATCGAATGACGCGTGGCTGCGTTTTGCATTGGATGCAGATGCCAAGTCGCCAGTTGTGTATTTTGCATATCCCACCACGCAAAAGGCGGGGTTTGAATATGTGAGGCCTGAGGTGAAGCTGGAGTTCGGCACCTTAACCGACCAGCAGCCTACGGGCTTGCACCCTGTGCGACCTTTGGTGGCGCAAAGTTATGAAGCTTTATTTGCAGATTGGCAATGTTCCGTGGTGGCTTTAGCACTGGAGCGCACGTTTTGGGAGAAAGCAACTATTTTGCACGCCGAGTTTCACAGGCCCAAGGGCACGGTCATGCCTGACCGCTATGCGCGCCACTACTTTGACATGGTGAAGTTGCTGCAGCATCCGCAGGCGCAGCAGATGCTGGCCAATGTGGCTCAGTGTCAGCGCGTGGTGGACTGGAAAAGCAAAGTTTTTGCTAGGGCTTGGGCGCGTTATGACTTGGCGCAGGCCGGTACTTTTAAGCTTGTTCCACCGCAATCTAGACAAGCAGCTTTGGCTCAGGACTACGCCCGGATGCAGCCGATGTTCATGTCGCAGCCACCGTCTTTTGTCGACCTGATGATGCAGTTGTCAAGTGCTGAAGATCAATTGAATCGTAATAAATGAATTGAAGTGAAGTGATGAAACAAGACGCCAAAATTTACGTCGCTGGCCACCGTGGCATGGTGGGCTCAGCCATCGTGCGCCGCTTGCAGGCGGATGGTTACCAACACATCCTCACCCGCACACATGCCGAGCTAGACCTGACGCGACAAAACGAAGTCGAAGCTTTTCTGAAAGCCGAAAAGCCCGACTACCTGTTTATCGCGGCAGCCAAGGTGGGCGGCATTCACGCCAACAACACCTACCGCGCCGACTTCATCTATCAAAACCTGATGATGGAGGCCAACCTGATTCAAGGCGCTTATGCGGCGGGCATCTACGACCTGATGTTTTTGGGCTCTAGCTGCATCTACCCGCGCGATTGTCCGCAGCCGATCAAAGAAGAATATTTATTGACGGGGCCTTTGGAGCAAACCAACGAGCCTTATGCCTTGGCTAAGATAGCGGGCATAAAGCTGTGCGAGAGCTTCAACGCCCAATACGGCACGCGCTACATAAGCGTGATGCCCACCAACTTGTACGGCCCCGGCGACAACTACGACTTGCAAAACAGCCATGTGTTGCCCGCGCTGATTCGCAAAGCGCACGAAGCCAAACTGCGCGGTGATGCCGAATATGTGGTGTGGGGCAGCGGCAACCCCATGCGCGAGTTTTTGTATGTGGACGATTTGGCCGACGCCTGCGTACAGCTGATGACCGCGGGCTACCACGGCCCCTTGCTCAACATTGGCACAGGCGTGGATGTGACCATTCGCGAACTGGCCGAGCAGGTGATGCAGGTGGTGGGCTTTGAAGGGCGCATTGTGTTCGACAGCTCCAAGCCCGACGGCACGCCGCGCAAGCTGCTCGACGTGTCAGCCGCCGCCGCTCAAGGCTGGCGGGCCAAGGTGGCGTTGGCCGATGGCATCAAGCTGGCGTATCTAGATTTTTTAAAAAATCACACATAAGCAAACCCGAGCTCATAGAGTAAGTTGCGTGTTGAGTAAGTTCTGTGGCTAAGAAATCACAAGTCGTGCGAAAGGTGTCGGTGGTGATGCCATCGCTCAACCAAGTGCAGTTTTTAGAGGCAGCAGTTCGCAGTGTTTTAGAGCAAGACTACCCACACATCGAGCTGATCGTGGCCGACGGCATGTCGACCGACGGTTCCATTGAGTTGTTGGTGCGCTTGCAGGCCGAGTTTGGCGAGCGCCTGCGTTGGGTGAGCCAAAAAGATGGTGGCGCAGCCGAGGCGCTGAACCACGCTATTTCTCTCGCGCAAGGTGCGGTGATAGGTTGGTTGAACTCCGATGACTTGTACGCACCCAGTGCCGTGGCATCTGCCGTGGCGCATTTTGCCAAGTACCCCACGCACCAAATGGTGTACGGCGAGGGGCAGCACATCGATGGTGTGGGCAACGTGCTCAGCGACTACCCAACTCAACCACCCAGCACCCCGCTGGCTGCGTTTGCCGACGGCAGTTTTATTTGCCAGCCCACGGTGTTTATGCGCCGCGATGCGTTGGTACAGGTGGGCCCGCTAGACGCCACGATTCGCACCGCGTTTGACTTTGATTTGTTTGTGCGTTTTTTCAAGCGCTATCCACGCCAAATTGGCATGGTGCCGCGTGTGCAGGCGTTTTCGCGGTTGCATGCTGCGTGTATGACGCAGCGCTTGCGCCGCCAAGTGGCCCTAGACGGTATGCGGGTGGTAAGCAAAGAATTGGGCACGGTGCCTGACCATTGGTTTTGGACGCATGTGGACGAGCTGTGTGCCAGCTATCCGTTTGGCCCAGAGCCCTTGCCCTTGGTGACGCAGTTGACGGCATTTTTGAAAGAGGCCAGCGCGTTTTTAACACCCGATGTTTTAACGGCTGTTGTGGCGCGGCTGAAAACCGATTGGCGTTTGCGCTTGGCTACGCCAGAGTTGTTTGCGACGGTGCAACCCGATGGTTGGGCACCTAAGCTGCTGGCGTTGAAGTACCGCTGGACGGGCAAGCCCGCTGCCGCCATACGACTGCACTGCAACGCGGCGTGGCCCGTGGCTGGCAAATTGCGTTTGAAGGTGATGACGCCCACAGGCCAAGTGCAGCACAACGAAGTGAACGTGCCTGATGACTTTGTGTTGCGCCTAGAAGTGCCGCAAGCCGAGCAAAGCGGTTGCATGGTGTGGACGGTAGAAACCGATCAAGGTTTTGTGCCTGCCGAGCACGAAAAGGGATCGAACGATTCACGCAACTTGGCGTTTCAGGTGACAGAGATTCGGGCTGAAAGGCAAGCGAAGCGTGGCTTGTCTGAAAACTCAGAGCCCTCTCAGCGCTTGTCTGCGCTGTGTGGGGGGTTGGAGTCTTCTGCGGCGTTCAGTGCGGACCCAATGACCGTCCAGCATCAACTGCGTGATGAGTTGCATTAAGTATTTACTCGTCACCAACCTTGTTTTGGGATCGCTGACTGCAGCAATCACTTAAATTAGTATGATCATGCTAAAAATAAGCATGATTGTGCTAAATTCATGGTATGTCACTTGCCCATGCTATTTTTTCAGACCGCCAAGTCAGGTTGTTTCGCTGGCTGTTTGGTCAGCCAGAACGTTCATTTTTCTTGAACGAGTTGTTGCGTTTGACTGGTTTGAGTAGTGCATCGTTGCAGCAAGAGCTCAAGCGGCTCAGCCTCAGCGGTTTGGTGCAGAGCACACGCATGGGAAACCTGCGGGTGTTTCAAGCTAACCATAAGAGCCCCTTGTTTTCCGAGCTGGTTTCGCTGACGCGCAAAACTTGCGGTGTTGAAGCTGCTCTGATGGCGGCGTTAGAGCCTTTGCGGCCCAGGCTGGCTCGTGCATTCATTTATGGTTCAGTGGCCAAGCAGGAGGACACATCTGCCAGTGATGTCGACCTGATGCTGGTTGGCGTTGACCTGACTTTGTCCGAGGTGCTTCAACATCTGCAAGCAGCCGAAGATGCACTGGGACGCAAAGTGAATCCGAATTGCTACACCTTGCAAGAGTTTGAGAAGCGCCGAGTTGAGCCGGATTCATTCGTCAATAAGGTGTTGGCGCAACCGACCATCAATTTGCTTGAAGGCAGTCCGCTATCGAAGTGAGAACCGCTTTATCGTGTTTCAGTGTTTGCCGCATACCTTGGGCTGGGCGGCACCTCGCTGGCGTGTGTTGGATGCCGCTCATCAAAAGCGAAACTTGGCCGAGTACGAAGGCTATTTGGACATCGAAGAAAGCATGGTGCTGGAGCTCGTGTCTCTAGTGCGCGACCTAATTAGTGATGTCGAGCTGTTGGTAGGTGAGTGAGTCATCCCAAAGTGATGCTCACCCCGTGCTAGAAGGGGATTGGAATGCCAACTAGCGTCGCCTTAAGCCCGTAATTTGAGTTTCTGCCTCTTAGCAGGCGCCTGGGTTTAGCCCCAACCGAGTTGGCGTTGGGCAATTTAACTTTTAAATAAGACCGCCATGTCACCCTTAATTCCCGTCGTTTTGTCGGGCGGAAGCGGCTCGCGCCTATGGCCGCTGTCTCGCTCATTGCGTCCCAAACAGTTCTTAGGCGTCACCGAAGACGCCTCGCTGTTTCAGCTGACGTTGCAGCGCTTGCAAGGCATTACTGCCGACGCCATGCGCCCCATCGTGGTGGCCAACAACGACCACCGCTTTTTGGTGGGCGAGCAGTGCCGCGAGGCGGGGGTGGAGCCGCACAGCATCTTGCTAGAGCCGGTGGCGCGCAACACGGCGCCTGCCATTGCTGTGGCGGCGTTGGCGGCCCTTGCCACTGGGGCCGACCCCGTGTTGCTGGTGCTGCCGTCGGACCACACGTTTGCCGATGTGCCGGCCTTTCACCACGCGGTGCGGGTGGGGTTGAAGGCAGCAGAGGCGGGCGCGTTGGTGACGTTTGGCATTGTGCCCACGCACCCCGAGACGGGTTATGGCTACGTCAAAGCCAGTTTGCCGCTGGATGCAAATGCGGCAGTGCCGGTGCAGCAGTTTGTCGAAAAGCCCGACCTCGCCACGGCGCAGGCCTATTTGAAGGACGGCAGCTACACCTGGAACAGCGGCATGTTCATGTTCAAGGCGTCGGTGTTTTTAGAGGAGTTGGGCAAGGCCAACCAAGCCATGCTGCAAGCCTGCCTGGGCGCATGGAACAAGGCCCGCAAAGACCTGGAGTTTGTGCGCTTAGACAAAGAAGCGTTTGCCAGCAGCCCAAGCGACAGCGTGGACTACGCGGTGATGGAGAAAACCAGCAAGGCCGTGGTGGTGCCGCTAGACGCAGGCTGGAACGATGTGGGCGCATGGTCTGCGGTGTGGCAGGTGCTGCCGCAAGACGCGCAAGGCAACGCCACCCGTGGCGATGTGTTGCTAGAGGGTGCCAAGAACAGCTACGTGCACGCCGACAGCCGCTTGGTGGCGCTGATTGGCGTGGAAGATTTGGTGGTGGTCGAAACCTCAGACGCGGTGCTGGTGGCCCACAAAGACAAAGCGCAAGACGTGAAGAAAGTGGTGGATCGCCTGAAAGCGCTAAAGCGCCCCGAGGTAGACCAACACCGCGAGGTGTTCAGGCCGTGGGGCAGTTACGACAGCGTGGACAGCGGCGGGCGCTTTCAAGTCAAGCGCATCAAGGTGAAGCCCGGTGCAAAGTTGTCGCTGCAAATGCACCACCACCGCGCCGAGCATTGGGTGGTGGTGTCGGGCACGGCGCTGGTGCGTTTGGGCGACGAGACCAAGCTGGTGACAGAAAACGAGTCGGTCTACATCCCCGTGGGCATGACGCACGCGCTAGAAAATCCAGGCAAGGTGCCGCTGCATTTGATCGAGGTGCAGTCGGGCTCGTACCTGGGCGAGGATGACATTGTGCGGTTTGAGGATTTGTATGGACGGGTTTGACAGATAAGGGACTTGTATGGTGTTTAACTTTTTTGGTTTCAAGAAAAATCCCGTGGGTGAAGACGTGGCGGTGGCAGCGCCAGCTTCGCCTTCAGCCCCAATGACGTTTGATGAGGCCTTGGCTGCGCAAGCGGCGGCGAAGGCAACTCAGGCCGTGAGCGTTGTAGCGCCAACGGCCACGCCAACAACGGTAACCATCTCAATGCCAGAGATCGTGCCTGAGCCTGCTGCGGTTGACATCGTGTCAGAGGTGCTGGGCCAAATGGACACGATGAAAGCCACACGCGAAGATGTGATTGCCGCCTACAAAATTTTCTTGGGTCGTTTGCCCGAGTCGATGGAGGTGGTGGACCCACGCGTGGGCGTGACGCCTTTTGCGCTGCTGGTGGATTTTTTGGCGTCGAAAGAGTTTTTAGACCAAGCGCCTAAGTCGCAATTGGTGTTGGCGGTAGCGAAGAAAGTGCTGGATGCGCGTGGACAAGATGGCACGACCTCTGTGGTCCCGCCAGCGGTTTAAGTAACTTTTAAATACGTTTTCAAGATAGGCCTGTATTTAGCGGCCAAGGCTTCGGGCAAGAACTTTGCACCGTCGTTTTGGCCCTGAATATTGGGCCCTTTTTTTGCGCGTTCGCAGGCCAAGGCCAGCTGTTGCAGGGCGCTGTGTTCGTCGGGGGCGGCCCACCAACTGGGCTCGGTGAGGTGGGGGTAGTCGTTGGGGCCCACTTCGGCGCGCTGCCATTGCACTAAGTGGGCGTTGTCTTGGGTGAGGTAGTCTTGCGGCCCCGAAAAATCGGTGCTCACCACATGCAGGCCGTTTTGCAGGGCTTCGACCAAGGTGCGGCCAAAGCCTTCGCTGCGGTGTAGCGACAAATAGCAGTTGGCGCTTTGGTAGAGGTCGGTCAACTCGCCCGGGCTGAGGGTGTCTGTGATCAGCTTTATGCGCGGATGTTGGGGCAACCACGCCAAGGCTTGTGCGCCCAAGTTTTGCCAGCGGCTGACTTTTAAGAATAGATAGGCGTCGGGGTTGGTTTGTGCAAACTGCTCAAAGACGCGCAGCGCAGCTTGTGGGTTTTTGCGGGTCAAGGTGGAGTGCATGTCAAACATGAACAGCGACACAAAGGCGTTGGCAGGCACACCAAATTCAGCCCGAAAGTCGCGCCCTGCAGCAGGGTGCTGCATCACAGGTAAGGGCAAAGACAGGGTGAGTTGGCGCGATTTGTCAAAGAAGGCTTTTTGCACAAAGCGCGTGGGGCACCAAATGTGGTTGACCAGTTGCAAGGCAGGCGCGTAGCGGCTGGGAAAGTCGGGCAGTTCCCACAAAAAGTAGCCAATTTTTTGCTTGGGCTGGGTGAACAGTTTGGGGTGGGCTCGCGCAAGGTTGAGGCACTCCATGGCCGACATAAAGAACACGCTGGTGTCGTAGTCGTGCGTGGTGAGGTGCTGCCACGTCACTTTGATTTGGCCCTGCACGTCGGTGGGGATGTCGATCACCGAGAACGGAATTTTAAGGTGATCGAGCATGGCCGCAAAGGAGCGAAGGTCCTCGCCCAAGCCCATGGGAGAAGTGGCGTAGCCGACGAGGTTGAAGCCTTGATGCGAACTCATTGCTAATTTATTTACTTATAAAGTATTAATGTAACTTAAGATGAATGCTTTCTTAAGTGCAAATTGAGTCTTGGAAGCAGAGTCGTTTTATGAAAATCGCTATTGCAGGAACGGGTTATGTGGGGTTGTCCAACGGCATTTTGTTGGCGCAGCACCATGAGGTGGTGGCGCTGGATGTGGTGGCTAGCAAGGTGGAGCCGCTCAACCGCAAGGTGTTGCCGATTGAAGACGTCGAGATGGAAGACTACCTGCGCCACAAACCACTGAATTTCAAAGCGACGCTGAGCAAAGAAGAGGCTTACACGGGGGCGAGTTTTGTGGTGATTGCCACGCCGACCGACTATGACCCCGAGACCAACTACTTCAACACCAAGTCGGTGGCGTCGGTGATTGCCGATGTGTTGGCCATCAACCCGCAGGCGACGATGGTGATTAAGTCGACGGTGCCGGTGGGGTTTACCGAGCGGATGCGGTTGAAGCACATGACGCACAACCTGATGTTTTCACCCGAGTTTTTACGCGAAGGCAAGGCGCTGCAAGACAACTTGTACCCCAGCCGCATCGTGGTGGGCGAACGCTCAGAGCAAGGCCAGGTGTTTGCCGATTTGTTGGTGGAGGGTGCGGTAAAAAAAGACATGCCCGTGCTGCTAACCGACAGCACCGAGGCCGAGGCGATCAAGCTGTTTGCCAACACCTACCTCGCGATGCGGGTGGCGTATTTCAACGAGCTCGACAGTTACGCGTCGACGCTGGGGCTGGATACGCGTCAGATCATCGATGGCGTGTGCCTGGACCCGCGCATTGGCAGCCATTACAACAACCCCTCATTTGGCTACGGCGGTTATTGCCTGCCGAAGGACACCAAGCAGTTGCTGGCCAACTACGCCGAGGTGCCGCAAAACTTGATGCGCGCCATCGTGGACGCCAACAGCACGCGCAAAGACTTTGTGGCGTTTGACATCTTGAAGCGCCGCCCCAAGGTGGTGGGCATTTACCGCTTGGTGATGAAGGCCGGCAGCGATAACTTCCGCGCCAGCAGCGTGCAGGGCATCATGAAGCGGCTCAAGGCCAAGGGCGTGGAGGTGGTGGTGTACGAACCGGTGCTGAATGAGCCACATTTTTTCAACTCCGAAGTCATCGCCGACCTGGCCACCTTCAAGCAGCGCGCCGACCTGATCGTGGCCAACCGCCAAACCGCAGATTTAGACGATGTGGCGGGCAAGGTTTATACGCGGGATTTGTTTGGCCAGGATTGATGGTTCAACCCCGTTCACACGGGTTTATTGTTACGAATTGAGTGCTTTAGTTGTATTTTGAGAGTTAGACTAAGCGTCGTCTCACAGAATAAACAACCATGGCTTCAAAAAGTACACCCAAACCGGTCGTTCAACCAGCCGCCAAAGTTTCACCGAAGGCGCCAGCGAAAAAGCTGATCAAACCTGCTGCTAAAAAGGCGGCCAAGCCAGCCGCCAAGGCTGCAACGCCCTCTAAGCCGCACCCAGCGTTGCTGGCGCCGATTCGGGTGTTTCAAATTTATTACGAGCCGTGGCACCGAGATTTGCTCGACCCAGCGTTTGTGCCGTTGGACAACGCGGGGGCTAAGTCGGAGTTGCTGGAGTTTTCGGTGTTTGAGCGTTTGCAAGCGCACGCTGCCACGCAAGGGGCCCAGTTGTGGGGGGCGTTGTCTTGGCGTTTTGGCGAGAAAACGGGGATGAAGGGCGCGGAGTTGCTTGAAGCGATGGCCGCGAACCCTGGGCACGATGTGTATTTCTGCAACCCGCACATTCAAAACGAGGCGATTTATCACAACATGTGGATGCAGGGTGAGACGGCGCATCCGCATTTTGTGGCCTTGACGCGGGCGGTGTTTCAGGCTGCGGATTTGGATGAAGGCGAGATTGGGGCTTTGCATCCGTCGAGCAGCTATTCGTCGGCCAATTATTTTGTGGCGACGCCAAAGTTTTGGGCGTTGTATTTGCCGTTCATTCGCCGGGTGTTGAAGGCGGCAGACGAGAACTTGTCGCCCACCTTGCGCAATGCCTTGCATTCGAGCGCGGCAGACCCCAAGGGTTTGCACGGCGGGGCCACGTATGTGCCATTCATCGTGGAGCGCTTGTTTGGGTATTTCATGCGCACCGAGGGCCGCGGATTGAAGGCGCACAAAGTGCCTTTGCTGGCGCGCGAGGCCGAGCTGAATGTGCACCAAAAGTTGTTGCGCGACATGAAGGACGTGGCGCACAGCACCAAGTCGGCTTGGCTGGCGGCGTGTTGGGTGAATTACCGCAATTTGTATTTGAACCAAACGAATTCAGAGGCGTGGTGCGCGCAGTATTTGCGACTGATCACGCCCACCGATGTGCGTTTTGTCTGAGGGGCCAGCCATGATGGATTTGATCTGCATTGAGTCGTCCGAGTTGGCCAAGCAACGCTGGACGGTGGACGGCCCCGTGATGGTGATGCCCTATACCGACCCCGTTTTGGCAGTGCGTGCTGGCGAGTTCGCTTGCAAGCGGGCAGGGGCCAAGGGCTTGGTGCTGGCCGTGCACGACGCGCAGCGCCAAGGCTTTGTGGCCACGGTGAATGCGGCGTGCGCCGCCACACAAAGCCCTTGGGTGGGCTACATGGCGCAAGACGCGTTTGCGGGGCGCGACTGGATGGGTCAAGCGCTGCAAACGCTGCATCGCGAGGCGGGCGTGTTACTGGGGTTCAACGACGGCAAGTGGCACGGCGCGTTGGCGTCGTTTGGCTTGGCCAAGCGCGAGTGGGTGACGGGCGTGAATGGCGGCGGGGTGTTTTACCCCGGCTATGCGCGCCATTACGCCGATGTGGAGTTGACCTTGCTGGCGCTGCAAGCGAGTGGTTATGTGTACAACCCTGACAGCGTGCTGATGGAGGTCGATTGGGGCAAAGACGCCACGGCGGTGCACCGTGCCGACCGTGTGCTGTACCGCGAGCGGGTGGCGCAAGGGTTTGACGGGCGAGTGAGAGAGCCTTTGTTGTTGGGAATGTTTCAATGAACGCACACGAGTCGTTGGCGGTGCTGCAATCGGCACAAGAGGCTATGAATGAGGGGCGCTGGGCTGAGTCGGCGCATTTTTTTGGGTTGGCGGCGCAACGTCAAGTCGATAACGCGGGGGCTTGGCACAACTTGGGGCTGAGTTTGTTGGCGTTGGGCAAGCCAGCGCCAGCGTTGAAGGCTTTGCAGCGGGCGTACGGCTTGAACCCGCGTTTGTGGCAAAGCCGGCTGCTGCAAGGCCGCGCGCACAAGATGTTGGGCCAAGTGCAAGAGGCCGATGCCAGTTTTGCCGCAGTCATGCAGGCCGACCCCACCAACGGCACGGCACGCATTGCCCGCGCTGATTTGGCGATGAATGTGTTTGGCACGCCCTTGCAGGCGGCCGAGTGGGTGAAGCCCTTGCTGGGGTCGCCCGAGCATGGTGACGATGCCGAGTTGACCACGCTGATGGCCAGTTTGTACGACCGCGACGAGTCGGCGCAAGAGCTGAACGACCGCGTGATCGCGTTTTCTCGCCGCGTGTTGCGCTTGGAACCTCTGCCACGCCAGCCTGCGCAGCCTAAGCGCAACAGTGGGCGCCAGCGGGTTGGCTTGATTTCGCCTTTGTTTTGCGTGTCACCCGTTTACTTTTTGACGATTGCGGCTTGGCAAGAAGAGGCCAAAGCCCGCGATGTGGTGGTGTTCAACCGTGGGCACAAGGCAGATTGGGCCACCCAAGCGTTCAAAGACTTGGCCAGCGAGTGGCATGACGTGCAGGAGATGGACGCGCTGCGTCTGGCGCAAACCCTGCAAGCCGCTGACCTCGATGTGCTGTACGACTTGGGCGGCTGGATGGACCCCGTGGGACTGAAAGCGCTGTCGGTCAAGCCCGCTCGGCACATGTTCAAGTGGGTGGGTGGGCAAAGCATCACCACGGGGTTGGACAGTTTTGATGGCTGGATTGGGGACGAGGCGCAGTCGCCCACGCATTTGCAAAATTTGTACACCGAGCCGCTGCACAACATTCCTGGGGGCTACGCCATTTACACGCCGCCCGACTACATGCCGTCGCCACAGGCAACGCGTCGTCTGGAGCCGGTGGTGTTTGCCAATCCCGCCAAGTTGTCGCGGGCGTTTTTGCGGCATTTGCAAACCATCAAGGGCAAGAAGGTGTTGGTGCATCAACAGTTCCAACACGTTCAAGCACGGGACCATGTGCTGGCGTATTTGGATGCCTCAGAGGTGGAGTTCGTCATACCCCGCAGCCACCACGAGGCGCTGCAGGTGCTGGGCCAACACGCCGAAATGCTCGACACCTTCCCCTACAGCAGCGGTTTAACGGCCCGCGAGGCCAGCGCCATGGGCGTGAAGGTGCGGGCCAAAGTGGGGACCTTGTTTTGTGAGCGGCATTGCGCGCCCATGGGGGTGTGACGTTTTACCTGAGGTTTTGAGTTTGTAGAATGAATGCATCGTTTTTACAAACCGAACATGCGCCTGACTCAGCAAGAACACCAAGTACTCAAGCAATCTGCTGTGGATTGCTTTGGGGACAAGGCTGTCATTCGTTTGTTCGGTTCTCGGGTTGATGACGCTCGAAAGGGCGGCGACATCGATTTGTTGATTGACACCGCCCTCACAGAACCCATTGAGATCGTGCGCGCGCACCATCGCTTTGTGGCTCGCGTTTATGAACGCTTGGGCGAGCAAAAGCTGGACGTTTTGATTGACTACCCAACAAGACAAAGTAATCTGCCCATCTTTGATATCGCGCGTGCTCAAGGGGTGGTGCTATGACGGATCAGTCGCGCTTAATTTTGGATGACGCGTGGCGCCAATGCGAGCGTCATTTGCATCATTTAAGACATGCGCTGGCGTCTTTGTCTGCCGTGCTGCCTGTGACGGCCGATTCCTTATCTCGCATGGATGATGAACTCGTGCAAGACTGGGATCAGTTTGTGTTGCGATTTACCAAGTTGCAAGATGCCATAGGTGCTCGACTGCTGCCTGCTGTTTTGAGCTTTTTGCAGGAGCCTTACGAAGATCGACCCATGCTGGATAAGCTGCATCGACTTGAAAAACTCGGGTTCTTGCCCAATGTGGAGTCATGGAACGCGCTTCGCTCGATTCGTAACCATTTTGCGCACGACTACCCGCAAGACGATGCGCTCAAAGCGGCCTATTTGAACGAGGCTGTCAGTGCGGTTCCTCAAATGGAAGCGCTGTTAGCCAAAATAACCCCTCTGATGAATGCCCACTAAAAAACCCACCCCCAAAGTCCAGCTGCCCGACCGTGACGATGGCAATTCGGTCGTTTTAGAGCGCCGTACGCAGCGCACCAAGCCGCCTCAGATGTTTCAGGTGCTGATGCTCAACGACGACTTCACGCCCATGGAGTTTGTGGTGATGGTGCTGCAAGAGTTTTTCAGCAAAGACCGCGAAAGTGCCACTCAAATCATGTTGCAGATCCATTTGGATGGCAAAGGCATTTGCGGTGTGTACAGCAAAGACGTGGCAGCCACCAAGGTGGAACAGGTGCTAGACGCAGCCCGCAAGGCCGGCCACCCTTTGCAATGTGTGGCAGAGCCTATTGAATGAGCCGCAGCACCTATCGTTTGCACCAAACAAACAGGCCCATTGAATAAACGGCTTTCGTTTCCATATACAGTTGAATCTCAGTTGCAAGCACGAAGGAAAACACATGATCGCCCAGGAACTTGAAGTCAGCTTGCACATGGCCTTTGTCGAGGCCCGTCAGCAACGTCACGAATTCATCACGGTTGAGCACTTGCTTTTGGCATTGCTCGACAACCCCAGCGCCGCCGAAGTGTTGCGCGCTTGCTCCGCCAACATTGACGACTTGCGTAAGTCGTTGTCCAACTTCATCGCTGACAACACCCCGCAGGTGTCGGGCACCGAAGAGGTGGACACACAGCCCACGTTGGGTTTTCAGCGCGTGATTCAGCGCGCCATCATGCATGTGCAGTCCACAGGCAATGGCAAAAAAGAAGTGACCGGCGCCAACGTGCTGGTCGCCATCTTTGGCGAGAAAGACTCGCACGCGGTGTATTACCTCCACCAACAAGGTGTGACCCGCTTGGACGTGGTGAACTTCATTGCGCACGGCATCAAAAAGAGTGATCCGCCTGAAGCCGTGAAAGGTGCCGAACCCAGCCCTGCGGAGCAGGAAGAAGGCGGCGCGTCTGAAAAGAACGAGAAGGCTTCGCCGCTTGAGCAATTCACCCAAAACCTGAACCAAGCCGCCAAAGACGGCAAGATTGACCCGCTGATTGGCCGCGAGTACGAGGTCGAGCGCACGATTCAAATTTTGTGCCGTCGCCGCAAGAACAACCCACTGTTGGTGGGCGAGGCTGGCGTGGGTAAAACCGCGATTGCCGAAGGTTTGGCATGGCGCATCACCCAAGGTGATGTGCCTGAAATCTTGTCCGAGGCCATCGTGTACTCGCTGGACATGGGCGCTTTGCTGGCCGGCACCAAATACCGCGGCGACTTTGAGCAACGCTTGAAAGGCGTGATCAAGAACTTGCAGGCCAAGCCCAACGCAATTTTGTTCATCGACGAAATCCACACGCTCATTGGCGCGGGTGCGGCTTCGGGCGGCACGCTGGATGCGTCGAACTTGCTCAAGCCTGCGTTGTCGAGCGGCCAGCTCAAGTGCATTGGCGCAACGACCTTCACCGAATACCGTGGCATCTTTGAAAAAGACGCCGCCTTGAGCCGTCGTTTCCAAAAGGTCGACGTGGTCGAGCCGACGGTTCAAGAGACCGTGGACATCCTCAAGGGCCTCAAGTCGCGTTTTGAAGAGCACCACAACGTCAAGTACGCCGTGGCTGCGTTGCAAGCCGCTGCCGAGTTGAGCGCCAAGTACATCAACGACCGCCACTTGCCCGACAAGGCGATTGACGTGATCGACGAAGCCGGCGCGGCACAACGCATCTTGGTGGCGTCTAAGCGCAAGAAGACCATTGGCAAGGCCGAGATTGAAGACATCGTGGCCAAGATTGCGCGCATCCCGCCCGCCAACGTGTCGAACGACGACCGCGGCAAACTGCAAACCATCGAGCGCGATTTGAAGAGCGTGGTGTTCGGCCAAGACAAAGCCCTTGAGGTGCTGGCGTCTGCCGTGAAGATGGCGCGTTCAGGCCTCGGTAAATCCGACAAGCCGATTGGCGCCTTCTTGTTCAGCGGCCCCACCGGCGTGGGCAAGACCGAAGCGGCCAAGCAGTTGGCCTACATCATGGGCATTGACCTGATTCGCTTTGACATGTCTGAGTACATGGAGCGCCACGCCGTGAGCCGCCTGATTGGCGCGCCCCCCGGCTATGTGGGCTTTGACCAAGGTGGTTTGCTGACCGAGGCCGTGACCAAGAAGCCGCATTGCGTGCTGTTGCTGGATGAGATTGAAAAAGCCCATCCCGACATCTTCAACGTGTTGTTGCAGGTGATGGACCACGGCACACTGACCGACAACAACGGCCGCAAAGCAGACTTCCGCAACGTCATCCTCATCATGACGACCAACGCGGGCGCTGAGACCATGAACAAGGCCACCATTGGCTTTACCAACCCGCGCGCGGCGGGCGACGAAATGGGCGACATCAAGCGCTTGTTCACGCCCGAGTTCCGCAACCGCTTGGACGCCATCGTGGGCTTCAAGGCCTTGGACGAAAACGTCATCATGCGCGTGGTCGACAAGTTCTTGCTGCAACTCGAAGGTCAGTTGGCTGAGAAGAAAGTCGACGTCACCTTCAGCGACGCGCTGCGCAAGCACTTGGCCAAGAAGGGCTTTGACCCACTCATGGGCGCACGCCCGATGCAACGCCTCATCCAAGACACGATTCGCAAGGCCTTGGCCGACGAGTTGCTGTTTGGTCGCCTCATCGACGGTGGTCGCTTGAGCGTGGACATCGACGACAAAGAAGAAGTGCTGCTCGACATCACGCCTTTGCCTAAGAAGGAAAAAGCCGCGAAGGGCGAGCCAGCCGCTTCTGAGGAGCCAGCGGCGAGCTAACGCTGCGGCGAGGTCTTTTCGCAGACCTCCTTCATGAAGTTGCTACCAATAAAAACGCCGCCTGTGGCAACACAGGCGGCGTTTTTTTATGGGCGCTTATTGGCGAAATGTATGCGGTTGGTTGCGACGCTTCAGCGCTTGCGGCCACCCAAAATGCTGCCCATCACGCCACGCACAATCTCGCGGCCCACAGCAGAGCCGATGTTGCGTACGGCGGACTTCACCATGACTTGCGCCAGCCCTTGGTGCTGACCGCCGCGTGGGCCAGTGGAGCCAAACAAGGCTTCGCCAAGGCCAGACAGCACTTGCTCGGTCATCGAGGGCGCGGCGGCTTGGCCAGCAGGTGGGTTCGCACCAGAAGCACCTTGACCGAATGCCTCTGCACTTGCCACATGGCCCGTCGCGCTGTTGGCCGTGTTGGCTGGCGCCCCACCTTTGAGTCGTTCATAGGCAGATTCACGGTCGATCACTTGCTCATACACCCCAGCCACCAGCGAGTTAGCCAGCAGGGCTTGGCGTTGCTCTGGTGTGATGGGCCCCAGTTGGCTACCGGGCAGCAGCACGTAGACCTGTTCCGTCTCCGATGGACGACCTTTGGCGTCCAGCAGGCTGACCAAGGCTTCGCCCACGCCCAGCTCGGTGATGGCTTTTTCGATGTCGAGGCCCGCTTTGCCGCGCATGGTCTGCGCGGTGGCTTTGACGGCTTTTTGGTCGCGTGGGGTGAAGGAGCGCAAAGCGTGTTGCACGCGGTTGCCTAACTGGCCCAGCACGGTGTCGGGCACGTCCAATGGGTTTTGGGTGACAAAGTACACGCCCACGCCTTTGGAGCGAATCAGACGCACCAGCAACTCAATGCGCTCGATCAGCACCTTCGGTGCTTCGTTGAACAGCAGATGGGCTTCGTCAAAGAAGAACACCATCTTGGGTTTTTCAGGGTCGCCGATCTCAGGCAGTTGCTCGAACAACTCTGACAGCATCCACAGCAAGAAGGTGCCATACAGACGCGGCGCGTTCATCAGCTTGTCGGCGGCCAAGAGGTTGATCACGCCCATGCCTTTGGCATCGGTTTGCATGAAGTCTTGGATGTTGAGCATAGGCTCGCCAAAGAAGGCATCGCCGCCTTGGGCTTCAATCTCCAAGAGGGCGCGTTGAATGGCGCCAATGCTGGCGGCGCTGACGTTGCCGTATTGGGTGGTGAAGTCGCGGGCGTGCTCGCCCACGTACTGCAGCATGGCGCGCAGGTCTTTGAGGTCGATCAGCAGCAAACCTTGGTCATCGGCGATTTTGAAAACCATGTTGAGCACGCCCGATTGCGTGTCGTTCAGGTTAAGCATGCGGCCCAAGAGCAGCGGCCCCATGTCGGTGATGGTGGCACGAACGGGGTGGCCCGATTTGCCAAACACATCCCACAGCGTGGTGGGGCAGGCGAGTGGGGTGGGCATGGGGACGCCGCGCTCTTGCAGCGAGGCCGCCAACTTGGGCGGGATGGTGCCGGGCTGGCTGATGCCGCCCAAGTCGCCTTTGACGTCGGCCATGAAGACGGGCACGCCCATTTTGGAGAACCCTTCAGCCAGCGTTTGCAGGGTGACTGTTTTGCCGGTTCCAGTGGCCCCAGTGATCAGTCCGTGGCGGTTGGCGAGGGCCGGAAGCATGTGGCATTCGGTAGTCTTATGCAGCGCAATCAGCATTGGTTCGGCCATCGAAAGTTCTCCATCACTTGAAAAGTAAAATAACCAGATAAGGTTAATTCAATTCAAGAGGATTTCTGATGGCTGGCCACAGTAAATGGGCAAATATTCAACACCGCAAGGGTCGGCAAGACGACAAACGCGGGCGTATCTGGACGCGTTTGATCCGCGAAATCATGGTGGCCGCCCGTCTAGGCGGGGCTGAGTTGGACATCAACCCGCGTCTGCGTTTGGCGGTTGAAAAGGCCAAAGCGGCCAACATGCCCGCCGACAACATCAAACGCAACATCGACAAAGCCACTGGCAACCTCGAAGGTGTGAGTTACGAAGAAATTCGTTACGAAGGCTACGGCATTGGTGGCGCGGCCATCATCGTGGACACCATGACCGACAACCGCGTGCGTACCGTGGCCGATGTGCGTTTTGCGTTCAGCAAGCACGGCGGCAACATGGGCACTGAAGGCTCGGTGGCGTTTCAGTTCAAGCATTGCGGCCAGTTGATTTTTGCGCCCGGCAGCAATGAAGACCAGATCATGGAAATCGCGCTCGAAGCGGGTGCCGATGACGTGATCACCGATGACGACGGCGCGATTGAGGTGCTGACGCCTCCCACCAGCTTTGAAGCTGTGAAAAACGCCTTGGAAGCAGCGGGCCTCAAGCCCGAAGTGGCCGAGGTGACTTACCGTGCAGACAACACCATCGAGATCGAGGGTGATGACGCTGTGAAGATGCAAAAACTTTTGGACGCGCTAGAAGACCTTGACGATGTGCAAGAGGTCTATCACAACGCTGCACTATGAACGTATTAGTTATTGGCGGCGGTGGCCGCGAGCACGCGTTGGCGTGGAAGATTGCCCAATCCAACAAGGTGCAAAAAGTGTTTGTGGCCCCCGGCAACGGCGGCACGGCACGCGACAAGCGTTTGCAAAATGTGCCCATCACCGATGTCCGAGCTTTGCGCGAGTTTGCGCAAGCCGAGGGTGTTGAGTTGACGGTGGTCGGGCCTGAGACGCCATTGGCGGCGGGTGTGGTGGATGAGTTCCGCGCACACGGCATGCGCATTTTTGGACCTACTAAGGCCGCGGCGCAGCTGGAAAGCTCGAAGGCGTTCAGCAAAGCGTTCATGAAGCGCCACAACATCCCCACCGCGGAATACGACACTTTCACCGACGCACAGGCCGCGCACGATTACGTGAACGCCAAAGGCGCACCGATTGTGGTGAAGGCCGATGGTTTGGCGGCAGGCAAGGGCGTGGTGGTGGCGATGACCGCCGCCGAGGCCCACGAAGCGATTGACTTCATGTTGCTCGACAACAAGCTTGGCGTGAGCCACAACGAAGGCGGCGCGCGTGTGGTGATTGAAGAGTTTTTGCAAGGCGAAGAGGCTAGCTTCATCGTCATGTGCGATGGCAAAACCGTGTTGCCTTTGGCCACCAGCCAAGACCACAAACGCTTGCTCGATGCCGACGAAGGCCCCAACACAGGCGGCATGGGTGCGTACTCGCCAGCCCCTGTGGTGACGCCCGAGGTGCACGCCCGCGCCATGCGCGAAATCATCTTGCCCACCATCAAGGGCATGGAAAAAGACGGCATCCCGTTCACCGGCTTTTTGTACGCGGGCTTGATGATCGACCCACAAGGCCAAGTCAAAACGCTGGAGTTCAACTGCCGCATGGGCGACCCCGAAACCCAACCGATCATGATGCGTCTGAAGACCGATTTGGTGGATGTGTTGATGGCCGCCACTGCGAACAACGCCGAAGAGCGTTTTGACGACTTCGCCCTGGAATGGGACCGTCGCACGGCGGTGGGCGTGGTGATGGCGGCTTATGGCTACCCGATGAACCCGCGCAAAGGCGATGTCGTCGGTGGTTTGCCGCAAGACACCGACGATGCGGTGGTGTTCCACGCGGGCACCCAGATGGTGGATGGTTTGATCACCACGACCGGTGGGCGCGTGTTGTGCGTGACCGCCTTGGGCGGCACCATCAAACTGGCGCAGCAACTGGCCTATGACGCGGCCAAGGGTATTCACTTTGACGGTGTGCAGTACCGCACCGACATTGGTTACCGCGCCATTGCGCGTTGATATGCCTGTTTACGCACCCATTGAGTTCAAAGGCAGCCGCTTGGCGCGGGCCTTTTTGAAGCTGATTGGCTGGCGATATGTGTTCAACGGCTTACCGGCTGCGCAAGGTGTGATCGTGGGCTACCCGCACACCAGCAACTGGGATTTCGTGGTCATGATGCCGGTCAAGTGGGCCATTGGTTTACAGGTGCAGTTTTTTGCCAAAGACAGTTTGTTTCGCATTCCTGTCTTTGGGCGTTGGCTGCGCTGGATTGGCGGCAGACCCATTGACCGTTCATCGCCCAAAGGGGTGGTGGGCGAGATGGTGAATGTGCTCAAACAACACAAGCAAGATGGTGGCTATCTGTGGCTGGCGCTGTCGCCCGAGGGCACACGCAAGCTCACCCCAGGCTGGCGCAGCGGCTTTTACCAATTGGCTTTAGGGGCCGATGTGCCCTTGTGTCTGCTGCGTATTGATTACGCCAAAAAAGAGGCGCACTTCGACCAGTTCATGCACCTCACGGGGGATGTCGAGGCCGACTACGCGCACTTGGCCAAGGCCTATGCGGGCGTGGGCGGTTTTCATGCCGCACAGGTCGCGCCCATCCGACCTATGCCGCCCCGAACCTCCTCTGAATAACGCCATCACATGACAACTTCTGACTCCTCTCAACACGCGCGCGTCGTCACAGCGGCGCGCGATTACCTGATCGGTTTGCAAAGCCGCATCACGGGCGCGATTGCGGCCAAGGACGGCGGTACGTTCTTGGTCGATCCGTGGGAAAAAGGCCCGGGCGAGCAGTTGCAAGGCAATGGCATCACCCAAATCTTAGAAAACGGTGCGGTGTTTGAGCGTGCCGGTTGTGGGTTTTCGCATGTGCGCGGCCCCAAGTTGCCGCCATCGGCCACGCAGCACCGCCCTGAGTTGGCGGGGGCGCCCTTTGAGGCCATGGGCGTGTCGTTGGTGTTTCACCCGCGTAACCCGTATGTGCCCACGGTGCACATGAATGTGCGCATGATTGCCGCCACACCCGCCAACGGCCAAACTGTGGCTTGGTTTGGCGGTGGCATGGACCTGACGCCGTATTACGGCTTCGCCGAAGACGCGGTGCATTTCCACCAAACTTGTCACGATGCGCTGGCACCCTTTGGCGAAGGTCTGTACCCACGCTTTAAGACGTGGTGCGACGACTATTTCTGCAACAAACACCGCAACGAGCAGCGCGGCATTGGTGGCATCTTCTTTGACGACTTCTCCGAACTGGGCTTTGAACGCAGCTTTGACATGTTGCGCAGCGTGGGCGATGCCTTTGTGAACGCCTACATGCCCATCGTGGAACGTCGCGAGCACACGCCGTACGGTGAACGCGAGCGTGAGCATCAGTTGTATCGCCGTGGGCGCTATGTGGAGTTCAACTTGGTGTGGGACCGTGGCACGCACTTTGGCTTGCAGTCGGGCGGTCGCACCGAATCTATTTTGTTGTCCATGCCGCCGTTGGTGAGTTGGTCGTACCAACACCAACCTGAGCTGGGCTCGCCTGAACACGCGTTGCTGCACGAGTTTTTGGTGCCGCGCGACTGGCTGGCAGCGCATGCCTGACACCGAGATTGTTCGGTTAGGGGTGTTTGGCGGCGCGTTTGACCCACCGCATTTGGCGCATTTGGCGTTGGCGCAAC
The DNA here is from genome assembly GCA_963513725.1 of uncultured Limnohabitans sp. Lineage (GTDB taxonomy): Bacteria > Pseudomonadota > Gammaproteobacteria > Burkholderiales > Burkholderiaceae_C > Limnohabitans. Next base: position 433,022 of record CAUPRM010000001.1, read on the forward strand.
GTGCGGTGGCGCAGTTTGGCTTGGATCGTTTGCTGATCATTCCCACCGGCCAAGCGTGGCATAAAACCCGCGCACTCACGGCCGCGCCGCACCGCTTGGCCATGACGCGTTTGGCCTTTGCCGAACTGCCGCAAGCCTGGGTGGATGCCCGTGAAATCGAGCGCGACGGCCCGACCTTTACCGTGGACACACTGAACGAATTGCGGCTTGAATACCCCAACGCCCAATTGTTTTTATTCATCGGTGCCGACCAAGCGCGGGCCTTTCAGACGTGGCACCGTTGGCAAGAAATTTTGCAACGGGCCACCTTGGTGGTAGCGCAGCGGCCGTTGGACGACGGGGCAAAAAATCACAAGGTCGACGCACAGTGGCACAATGCGGTATCCCCCGACGTACAAATCTTGGACATGCCGAGCTTGCCCATCAGTGCCACCGAGATTCGGTCGCACTTGGCTCATGGCTCGCAGACTCAAGCTGCACCTCTGCATGAGTGGTTGTCTGCCTCTGTGCAGCACTACGTAGATCAACACAGACTTTACCGATTAGACCGATGACCGAAACCGCTGGCAAAAAAGATGTTCAAAAACTGCAACGCATCGTCGTAGATGCTTTGGAGGATGTGAAGGCGCAAGACTTGGCGGTGTTTGACACCGAACAACTGTCTTCGCTGTTTGAACGCGTGATCATCGCGTCGGGTACCTCGAACCGTCAAACCAAAGCCTTGGCCGCCAGCGTGCGCGACAAAGTGCGCGAAGCGGGCTTTTCAAAGCCGCGCATCGAAGGTGAAGACAACGGCGAATGGATCATTGTGGATTGCGGCGCTGTGGTGGTGCATGTCATGCAACCCACCATCCGTGGCTACTACAACCTCGAAGAAATCTGGGGCAGCAAGCCTGTGCGTTTGAAGTTCGGCGCGCCCAAGCCCGCTGCGCCAGAGCCTAAAGAACCCGCGCCCAAGAAGGCGGCTGCTAAAAAAGCAGGCGCTAAATCGACGGGCAAGAGCGCTGACAAAGCGTCTGACAAAGCCTTTGACAAAGCAGCCCCTAAAGCTGCTGGCCGTGGCGCAGCTGCTAAATCTGCACCGGTCAAAACAACGTCAGCCCGATCAGCTGCTAAGCCTGCTGCCAAGAGCGCTGCGCCCAAAGCTGCAGCCGCTAAAACAACGGCCGCTCGCAAGCCCGCCGCTAAAACAGCCGACAAACCCGCAGCCAAGCTGCCTGTGAAAACAGTGGGCCTGAAGGGCGCTAAATCGGCCTCTAAAGCGGCTGCTCGCACCGCATCGACTTCAGCTGGCAAACCTGCAGGCAAGCCCGCTGGTAACCGTGTGGCTGCCAAGAAGACACCTGCCCGCAAAGCATGAGGCTGTGGGTGGTCGCCGTCGGCCAACGTGTGCCCGACTGGGCGCAAACCGCTTGGGACGATTACGCCAAGCGGTTCCCCTCTGAGCTCAAAGTCGAGCTCAAGGCGGTGAAAACCGAGCCGCGCAGCTCTAAAACCTTAGAAACCATCTATGCCGCAGAGCGCGAGCGCATCGAGGCCGCTATTCCGCGAGGTTGCCGCATCGTGGCCTTGGATGAGCGCGGCACCAACCTCACCACCGTCGCCTTGGCGGCCAAGCTCAAACATTGGCAACTCGAAGCCGATGATGTGGCGCTGGTGATTGGCGGCCCCGATGGTTTAGACCCCGCCTTCAAGCAAGCCGCCCACGAGCGCATTCGCATTTCCGATTTGACCTTGCCACACGCCATGGTGCGCGTGTTGTTGGTGGAGCAGCTCTACCGCGCATGGTCGATCAACGCCAACCACCCGTATCACCGTGAGTGAACGTTGTCATCGAAACAAACCTCACCATGCCTTCATCTCAATTCGTTTATCTGGCTTCACAAAGCCCGCGTCGCCGTCAGTTGCTGGAGCAATTAGGCGTGCGTTATGAATTGCTGTTGGCCGACGACACCGAAGATGCAGAAGCACTAGAGGTTGTGTTGCCCGGCGAAGCCCCGCGTGCCTATGTGCAACGCGTGACCTTGCTCAAACTCGACGCTGCGCTGAGCCGCATGAAACACCGAGGCTTGCCACTGGCGCCCGTGTTGTGCAGCGACACCACGGTGGCCTTGGGCAAAACCATTTTGGGCAAACCGGATGACGCCAAGCATGCCAGTCAAATTTTGAACCAACTGAGTGGCCAGACGCACCGTGTGTTGACGTCTGTGGCGATGGGCGCGCTCACCAAAACAGGCGCTGTACGCAAGCAAGTGCAAGGCTTGAGCGTGTCCCAAGTGCGCTTTGCCCCCTTGACCCGCACCCAAATTCAAAGCTACGTGGCCAGTGGCGAGCCCATGGGCAAAGCGGGCGCCTATGCGGTGCAGGGCAGGGCGGCGGCGTACATCGCGCACATCAGTGGCAGTTACTCTGGCATCATGGGTTTGCCGATGTTTGAGACTGCGCAACTGTTGCGTGAGTTTGGTTTCAAGGTTTAACAGCGGTTCAACGTTTACCCATGTCCATGCAACAAGATATTTTGATCAACTGGTCACCCCAAGAAACGCGTGTGGCGGTGGTCGAAACGGGCGCTGTGCAAGAGTTGCATGTCGAGCGCACCCTAGAGCGTGGCTTGGTGGGCAACGTCTATTTAGGCAAAGTCGCGCGGGTGTTGCCAGGCATGCAATCGGCCTTCATCGACATTGGCTTGGAGCGCGCCGCGTTTTTGCATGTGGCCGATTTGATGAGCAGCGTGTCTGCCCGCCATGCCGACACCGAAAAAGGTGAGCCAGCGCCTGTGGTGCCGATCGAGAAGCAGGTGTTTGAAGGCCAATCGATTTTGGTGCAAGTCATCAAAGACCCGATTGGCACCAAAGGCGCACGCTTGTCGTCACAAATCAGCATCGCGGGGCGCCTGCTGGTGTTTTTGCCGCAAGACCAACACATTGGCGTATCCCAAAAAATCCCGCTTGAACAGCGTGAAGCCCTGCGTCGTCGCTTGCAAGCGCTTGCCGATGCGGGTGCGCCCAACGGACAGACCGGTGGCTTCATTCTGCGCACCAATGGCGAAGAGGCCGATGACGAGGCTTTGGGTGAAGACATCGCTTATCTGCGTAAAACCTGGGCGCGCATCAAAGACGCGTCCACCCGCATGCCGCCTAAGTCACTGCTGCACCAAGACCTGAGCTTGCTGCAGCGTGTGCTGCGTGACTTGGTGGGCGAAAGCACCCAAACCATTCGCATTGACTCGGCTGAACAATTCACCAAACTGCAAGCCTTTGGCTTGGAGTTCACCCCGTCTTCGGTGCAAAAGCTGCAACTCTACAAAGGCGAGCGGCCTATTTTTGACCTCTTCAATATCGACGAAGAAGTGGCCAAAGCCCTAGGCCGTCGTGTCGACCTCAAATCGGGCGGCTACTTGATCGTGGATCAAACCGAGGCGCTGACCACGGTGGACGTGAACACGGGCGGTTTTGTGGGCGCGCGCAATTTTGACGAAACCATTTTCAAAACCAACCTTGAAGCCGCGGGCGCGATTGCGCGTCAACTGCGCTTGCGTAACTTGGGTGGCATCGTCATCGCCGACTTCATCGACATGACCCGCGAAGACCACCGCGAGGCCGTGTTGGCTGAGTTTCGCAAACAGCTGGCGCGTGACCGCGTGAAAACCATGGTCAGCGGGTTTTCGGCCTTGGGTTTGGTGGAGATGACGCGCAAGCGCACCCGCGAATCATTGGCGCACATGCTGTGTGAGGCGTGTCCCGTGTGCGAGGGCAAAGGCAGCGTTAAAACCGCCCGCACCGTGACCTACGACATCTTGCGCGAGATCTTGCGCGAAGCCCGCCAGTTCAACCCCCGCGAGTTTCGCGTGATTGCCTCGCCGGGCGTGATTGACGTGCTGCTGGATGAAGAAAGCCAGCACTTGGCAGGCTTGAGCGACTTCATTGGCAAGCCCATTTCGCTGCAACCCGAGGCAGCGATGGCACAAGAGCAATACGATATTGTGTTGATGTAAACCGCCGTGTCCAGCGTTTGTGTTCAAACGCTGCTTTGTGTCGGGCTGCTTGTTCTTAGGCGACCAGCTTGAAGTGTTTGCGGCTGAAATCGAGTCCAAATGCTTTTTCAAGCTTCATCATCAAGCGGTGACGTTTTTCACGCTTGGTTAACTTGTATGCCGGATCGATGGTGAAGCTCTTTTCGGCAGAGCTTTCTAGCCACGGTTTGACCAACACAGGATGCGTGCCGTTGAAGGGTTGCAACACCTGCGCATCGAACTGGCTGTAACGGACAACAGGGGCCCCGTGTGACCAAAATTTGCTGACTTGGTCGAGCTTCTTTTGCATAGCCTCATTGCTGCGCACCCAGCCGTAGTGGTAGATGTGTGCATTGGCCAAAGCAGCTTGCGGGTTGCGCGGCTTTTTGTGGTCGCTGGTGATGAGCCAATATTGGCCATCGGGTGCATACGAACGAATGGTGTTGCGAATCAAGCGGCATTCACGCCTGTACCAAGCAGGGCTGTTGGCCACAAACTCAGGCGTGCCGTAAAAATGGAAGTAATCAAATACCAAAGCTTCGACCGCAGGGTTTGCGTGATGCTGGTCAACGCTGGCTCGGATATTGGCTAACTCGGCTTCGTGCACCAATTCGTCGCCTTCTAAATAAAACGCCCAGTCGCCTGTGCAAGCGTATTGGGCGATCATTTTTTGTTGGGCGTAGACAAAGCCACGGTCGGCCATGCGTTCATTCCAGATGGTTTGGATGATGCGAATCTTGGGCGAATCGATGGCTTTCACACGCGCCAAGGTGTCGTCGTTGCTTTGGCCCACGACCACAACAAACTCATCGACCAAGGGCAGCAACGAGCGAATAGAGGCCTCGAACGGAAAGCCCAGCTCAACGCCGTTACGAATGAAGGTGAAACCGCTGATGGAGGCTTGGCTCATACTGACTCGCTGTTTGAAATAAAAGTCGTGGAAGGTCGATGGCTTAAATTGGGCGCATCGTCTTGGTGTGTGACGGCCACAGCGTGCAAAGCCGCATAAGCCCCGTGGCGGCTCATCAGCGCTTTATGTGTCCCCGTTTCCACCACTTCCCCCGCTTGCATGACCACGATCACATCGGCGTGCTCAATGGTGGATAAGCGATGCGCAATGACCAGCGATGTGCGGCCTTGCATCAGCGTTTTGAGTGCATTTTTGACGGCTTGCTCAGAGGCGGTGTCGAGTGCGGAGGTGGCTTCGTCCAAGATCAAAATAGGGGCGTCTTTGTACAGCGCTCTGGCAATGGCCAAACGCTGGCGCTGTCCGCCTGAGAGCTGCGTGGCGTTGTGGCCGACTTGGGTATGTTCTTGTTCAGGCAGGGCGCGTACGTAGTCGGCCAAGTTGGCGGCTTCTAGCGCGCGCCACAGGCGCGCGTGGTCCAGTTCTTCGCCCAACGCAATGTTGTGCGCGACGGTGTCGTTGAACATCACCACGTCTTGGCTGACATAGGCCACTTGGCTGCGCAAACTGGCCAGTGACCAGTCTTGCAACTTCACGCCGTCTAAGCAGACTTGGCCACGGGTGGGCTCTAAAAAACGAGGCACCAAATTGGCCAAACTGGTTTTTCCTGAGCCCGAAGGGCCGACCAAGGCCACGGTTTGGCCGGGATGAATGGTCAAACTCACACCGTTCAACGCGGGTTGCGTGGCGCTGGGGTATTGCAAGGTGACGTTCTCAAACGTAATTTCACCGCGCACTTGTGTGCTGGTGTGTGTGCCTTGGGTTTCATCGGCCACTTGCGTCAAGAGGTTGAGTCCGCGTTCTAGAGAGGTGATGCCGCGCGTTAAGCTGGCAACCACTTCGGACAGATGCTTGATGGGCGAAATGAGCATCAGCATGGCGGTGATGAACGCCGCAAAGCTGCCCACGGTCACAGCGGGTTGGTCTGGGTTATGCGATCCTTGCCAAATGGCCGTCGTGATGACCGCAGACAAGGCTAAGGCAGCCAGCATTTGAATCAACGGTGTCATGACCGAGTTGGCGACGACAGACTTGAGCGCCAGTTGGCGCAATTTTTGGTTAACTTCCGCAAACTTGGCTGTTTGACTGCTTTGCGCGTTGTGCAGACGCACTATGCGGTAAGCCAGCACGTTTTCTTCCACCACATAGGCCAGGGCGTCGGTGGCGTCTTGACCGGCGCGCATGACGCGGTCTAAGCGTCGCGACAGGGTTTTAACCACCCAAGCGATGGGCGGAAAAATGGCAAACACAATCAGCGTCAAGTGCCAGTTGATGTACAGCAGGTAGCCAAGCAGGGCGATCAAAGTCACTGCATCTTTGGCCAAGGCCAGAACGGTGGACACCAGCTGCGAGGCGCCCGCATTGACTTCGTAGACGATGGAGTTGGTCAGGCCGCTGGCATGTTTGTCTTGAAACAGCTGCGGGTCGGCGCGCAAGAGTTTTTCAAACAGGCGCTGGCGTATGTTTTCGAGTGAGGCATTGGTCACGCGCGCCAAGCAGTAACTGGCCACAAAGCCAGCAAAGCCACGCACCCCAAACAACAGCAACAGCACCACAGGAATCTTCCAAAGTACCAATTCGCCTTGCTGGAAACCTTTGTCTAGCAACGGTTTCATCAAGGCCGGAATCGCGGGTTCGGTGGCTGAACCTATCAAAATACCCACAATCGCCAAAACCAAAGTGCCTGGGTGGCCTGCAAACCAAGGTGCAACACGTCGCAGTCTTTGCCACAAAGAGTCAGATGCAGCGGCGGTTTCGGGGTGGATCATGGATGATTTGTGTTTCAGCGAGAGATTCAGCATTATCGCCACTCGCTCACGCACTAAAATCTTGCGCTAACTTACAGACTGCTGAAAACCACATGACTCTGAATTGCTTGCGAACCGTTCTTAGCTTTTTGACAGCCTGCGTTTTGGCCGTGCCCGCTTGGGCGCAGTTCCGCGTCGAAGTGTCGGGCGTGGGCATGACGCAAGTGCCGATTGCTTTTGCACCGTTGCGGGGCGAAGAGGCTTCGCCGCAAAAGATTGCCGCCATCGTGCAAGCCGATTTGGAACGCAGCGGGCAGTTTCGTGGTTTGAATGCTGACCATGCGTCGGACGAAACCGAGCGTCCTGATTTGAGCGGCGTGCGTCAAAAAGGCGCCGATGCGTTGCTGACAGGCAGCGTGAGCCGCATGAACGATGGCCGCTTTGATGTGCGTATTCGTTTGTGGGACGCCGTGCGCAACCAAGACTTAGGCGCCATGAGCTATGCCGTTCCGCCTGCCGATTTGCGTTTGGCCGCCCACCGCATTGCAGACTTTGTGTACGAAAAACTCACGGGTGACCGTGGCGTGTTTTCCACCCGCATTGCGTACGTGACCAAAGCCTCGGGGCGCTACAACCTGTGGGTGGCCGATGCCGATGGCGAAAACGCGCAATCGGCCTTGGCCAGTCCTGAACCCATCATTTCGCCAAGCTGGTCTCCCCAAGGTGGGCAATTGGCTTATGTGTCGTTTGAGTCGCGCAAACCTGTGGTGTATGTGCACGATGTATCGAGCGGCAAGCGCCATGTGGTGGCCAATTTCCGCGGCTCCAACAGCGCTCCCACTTGGTCGCCCGATGGCCGCACGATGGCGGTGACGTTGAGCCGTGATGGCGGTTCGCAACTCTTTTTGATAGATGCCAAAGGCGGCGAGCCTCGTCGTTTGACGCAGTCTGCTGGCATTGACACCGAGCCTGTGTTTTCGCCCGATGGCACGGCCATTTACTTTGTGAGTGACCGTGGTGGCGCCCCCCAGATTTACCGCATGCCAGCCCAAGGCGGCCCCGCCAATCGCGTGACGTTCAACGGCACGTACAACATTTCGCCCGCGGTCAGCCCCGACGGACGTTGGTTGGCTTATGTGTCTCGCATCGGCGGCGCATTCAAGTTGCATGTGATGGACATCGCCAGCGGCAACGTGAGCGCCATCACCGACACCTCTGCGGACGAGCGCCCCAGCTTTGCACCCAACAGCCGATTGATCACCTATGCCACACACCAAGATGGCCGTGAAGCTTTGATGACCACCACGCTCGATGGCCGCATCAAAGCGCGTTTGTCGGGCAAAGGTGGCGATTTGCGTGAGCCACATTGGGGCCCATTCATCAAAGCCCAACCTTAATTTCTTCTTTTTCTTTTTTCCTTTTTGAGTTCATACGTTCATGAAAAAATTTCTGTTGCTTCTTTCTTTTGTTGCCGTCTTGTCGGGCTGTGCATCGGGCGTCAAGCTTGATGAAGTGCCTGTGGACGAGCGCTCAGGCTCTTCCTCCAATTTGCCTGGCTCAGGCGCTGCGGGTTCTAACCTCGATGGCCGCGGCTTGAATGGTTTGAATGGCATGCGCCCCGGCCCTGCGGGCGTGGACAACGTGATCTTGTTTGATTACGACAGCTACACCGTGCGCGCTGAATACCAATCGACATTGGCCGCACATGCCCGTTATTTGCGTGCCGACAAAACCCTGCGCGCCAACATCGAGGGTCATACCGACGAGCGTGGTGGCCGTGAGTACAACTTGGCGCTGGGTCAAAAGCGTTCCGAGTCTGTGCGCCGTGCCTTGAGCGTGTTGGGCGTGCCTGATACACAAATGGAAGCGGTGAGTTACGGCAAAGAAAAGCCAGCGATGCAGGGCACTGATGAGGCCGCATTTGCCAAAAACCGTCGTGCTGAGATTACCTACCGATGAAAACACCTGTTGCTTTGACTTTGCGCGTGGCCGCACTGGCTGTGGGCCTGTGGCTCACGCCCGTGGCGCATGCCGCCTTGTTCGCTGACGATGAAGCCCGTCGCGCCATCATTGATTTGCGTGAGCGTGTGGAGCGCCAAGGCGAAGAAATCAAACAATTTCAGCGCAGCTTGCTCGACCAGCAAGAGCAGTTTGAATCGCTTCGTAAAGAAGCGGCGCAATTGCGCGGTGAAAAAGAAGAGCTGACACAAGAGCTGCGTAAGCAGCAAAACTTGGCCAAAGACTTGGCGCAAGGTGTGGACGAGCGTTTGCGCAAGTTTGAACCCGTCAAAGTCAAGGTAGACGGTGTGGAGTTTTTGGCGGAGCCCGCAGAGGTGCGTGCCTATGACGATGCTGTGGCTGTCTTTCGCAAAGGCGACTTCACCGCAGCCAGCGCCAGTTTGGGCGACTTCATTCGTCGTTACCCCAAAAGTGGCTATGCCAACACGGCGCTGTTTTGGCTAGGCAACGCGCAATATGCCAACCGTGAATACAAAGAAGCGATTCGCAACTTCTCCGTGCTGTTGGTCGGCTCGCCCAATCACTTGCGCGCGCCCGAAGCCATGCTGTCGGTGGCGAACTGCCAATTGGAGTTGAAAGACATCAAGGCCGCTCGCAAAACCTTCGAAGACGTGATCAAGACCTACCCACAATCCGAGGCTGCCAGCGCTGCCCGTGAACGCTTGAGCAAACTCAAATGAACGATATTCAGACACTCACCCAACAGGTCCTCGGGGCCTTTTTTTTGATGTCATTTGTGTTGGGCGTGATCAGCCAACGCACGCACTTTTGCACCATGGGTGCGGTGTCTGATGTGGTGAATATGGGCGACTGGACGCGCGCACGCCAATGGATGGCGGCTGTGGGCGTGGTCATGATTGGCTTTGCCGCGTTGTCGGGCTCAGGCCAAATTGACGCCAGTAAAACCTTGTACGCCGGATCGCGTTTCATTTGGTTGTCGACCTTGGTGGGCGGCTTCATGTTTGGTTACGGCATGGTCATTTCGTCGGGCTGTGGCAACAAAACCTTGGTGCGCATTGGTGGCGGTAACCTTAAATCGGTGGTGGTGTTTGTGGTGATGGGCGTGAGTGCTTTTGCCACGCTCAAAGGCATCACAGCCGTGGTACGTGTCAATGTGTTGGACGCCGTGGCGCTGGACATGCCCACAGGGGCGCATTTGGGATCATGGTTGGGCCCCGTGTTGGGCATCTCTCCCGACTTGGCCGTTGTGTATGCGGGGTTTGTGCTGGGCGCTGTGTTTTTGGCTTTGGCTTTGCGTCACAAAGATTTCTGGCGCTTTGACAACCTGATCGCCAGCGTGGGCGTGGGTGCCATCGTGGTGGGCTTGTGGTGGATCAGCGGGCATGTTGGCTTTGTCGCCGAACACCCAGAAACGCTAGAGCCCGTTTACGTGGCGACCAATTCTGGGCGCATTGAAGCCCTGACCTTCGTGGCACCTGTCGCGCATGCCTTGGATTGGTTGATGTTCTTCAGCGACAAATCCAAAGTGCTGACCGCTGGCGTCGTGTCAGTGGTGGGCATCATTTGTGGTTCGGCCGTGTCGGCCTTGTTGAGCAAGACCTTTCGCTGGGAAGGCTTTGCCAACCAACGTGATTTGGCCAACCATTTGATGGGCAGCGTGCTCATGGGCGTGGGCGGTGTGACGGCCATGGGTTGCACGTTTGGCCAGGGTTTGAGTGGTATGTCCACCCTTAGCCTGAACGCCTTTGTGGCGGTGGCTGCTATTTTGGTGGGCGCTGTCGTGGCCTTGCGTCAGCAAGCGGCACGCATGGAAGCCAGCTACTGTGGTTGATGCCGCTCTGCAGCAGCGTCGCTTTGGTGGTTTAGAACGGCTTTACGGCGTGAGCGGCGCGCAACACATTCGCGCAGCCCATGTGGTGGTGGTCGGAATTGGCGGTGTGGGCTCTTGGACCGCAGAGGCCCTGGCCCGCAGCGGGGTGGGGCGCTTGACCCTGATCGATCTCGATCATGTGGCGGAGTCCAATATCAACCGACAAATTCACGCGCTCGATACGACGGTCGGCATGGCCAAAGTAGAGGCCATGCGTGAACGCATTGCCCACATCAACCCCGATTGCGTGGTGACTTGCATCGACGACTTCGTTGAACCTGCGAATTGGCCAAGTCTTTTGGGCGAAGCGATCAACACGGTGGATGCGGTGGTGGACGCCTGCGACCAAGTCAAAGCAAAAACAGCGATGGCGGCTTGGGCCTTGAAGCACAAACGCTTGTTCATCAGCGTGGGCGCTGCGGGCGGCAAACGGCTGGCGCACAAAGTGGACATCGACGACTTGTCGCTCACCACGCACGATCCTTTGTTGGCACAACTGCGTTACCGCTTGCGCAAAGAACATGGCGCGCCGCGTGAAGGTAAAAAAATAGGTGTCGCTTGTGTGTTCAGCCGTGAAGCTGTGGCGCCACCGGACGCCAGTTGCGCCCTGGAAGGGGACGGCACCTTGAACTGTCATGGCTATGGTTCGGTGGTCAGCGTGACCGCCACCTTTGGTCAATGCGCAGCGGGTTGGATAATTGATGAAATTTCTTCGCGCTCATTGGCAAAACAGCCAAAATAGCGTTATACTTTGAGTCTTCGCAGGGTACACAGTAAATACTGTTTGCAAGGCGTGATGGGACCATAGCTCAGTTGGTAGAGCAGCGGACTTTTAATCCGTTTGTCGTGGGTTCGACCCCCGCTGGTCCCACCAAGTATTTAAGGGTTAGCAAAGAAATTTGCTAACCCTTTTTGCTTTTTCTCTTCCGCATTTTTCAGCCCGTTCACCGCACGGAACAGGCATCAGATTTTTTGCATCTGAGTTCGTACATGACAGAACTTTTATTTGCCTTTTATTTCTTGGTGCTGCTGGCCACGCTGCTGCTGAAGAGCCCTGTCATCAAAGGGCCTTGGCTGTTTTTGATGCGCGCCTTCTTTCCCAATTGGAAGTTTTTTCATGCCGTAGGGCATGTGCCGCATTTGTATGCACGGTCTGCGGTGCTGCAAACGACGGGGGATTGGCTTTGGTCGGATTGGGTGCTGATTTACCCACGGCGCACACGCCGTTGGCATCATCTCGTTCACAACCCTGACACCAATCTAGGACTGGGCCAACAAAACTTGGTCGATCACTTTTGGGCAGACTTGTACGACTTGCCCGAAGGCGCAGACCCACGTCGTTTGGTGACTTACACCATGATTTCGCGCTTGGTCGCAGACGTGTTGCGTGCGCGCGATACAAACCTCACGCACAGCCAGTTTGAGCTGCGCATGGTGTTGGAGAGTCTGACCGAAACCATCGACACACACGTGATGATGACCTCGCCGGTGGTGCCATGCTGATGGCCATTCGCGCCACTGAGCTCTTGTTTGCTTGGAGTTTGTTCATTCAAACGCTGGAGTACTTGCGCATGGGCAAGACCACCGCGAATGAGGGGCTTTGGTCTTGGTCATTGCAACGTGCCGATATTCCCAATGCATCGGCGCGTGCTTGGTTCGATGTGTTGTTCAAACCTCGCGTGCATCAGCTGCACTTGCTTTTGCGTTTGTTGGCGGCCGTATGGCTGGCTGCACAGGGCGCATCGTTGCCACTCATTGGTTTTTTGTTTGTGGGCAACTTACTCATTCTGATTCGTTGGCGCGGGGCGTTCAACGGCGGCAGTGACTTCATGACCTTGGTGGTGCTCACGGGTTTGTTGATCTCGCAAGTGGTGAGCGTCTTCGCCAATCCACAGCGAGGCTGGCAAGCTGGCTTTTGGTACATCGCCATTCAGGCCATCACCTCGTACTTCATGTCAGGCTCTGTCAAGCTGCTTAGGCGCGAATGGCGCAATGCCTCGGCCATGACCGTCTTTTTGAATGGCGCGATTTACGGACCTCTATCGGCGACACACCCGCTGCGCAACACCTGGTTGGCCATGTTGGGCTCGTGGGGCTTTATCGTCTGGGAAATCTTGTTTCCATTGAGTTTGCTCGACCCAAGGCTCGCCGCTGTGTTTTGCACGGTCGCTGCGCTGTTTCACTTCTTGGTGTTTTGGTTCTTTGGCTTGAACCGATTTTTCTGGGCGTGGCTGTGCGCGTTCCCCGCCATCATTTGGTGCAGCGCGCAGTTCAGCACGCAAGTTTTGGGGCTGTGACGCCCGACCTCAAGCGCAGCTTGTTGATGCTGCGCTTGGGCCTTGCTTAGGCCATTGCGCTTTCAATGGCGTCCATGGCTTCGGTCACTTCCAGCCAACGCAACTCAAGCGCCGCCAGTTCATCTTCCACCGCTTTGAGGCGTTTGCCTGCTTCGGCAATGTCTGCAGGGGGCAGAGGGGTGGCGAGTTTGTCGTGCAGCGCGGTTTTTTCAGATTCCAGCGTGGCCATGGTTTTTTCCACGCCATCGAGTTCTTTTTTCAACGGGCGTTTTTTCTCGTTGATGTCTTTGCGCAGCTGAGCGTCTTCTTTGCGTTGGTCGCGAGAGGCCACCGGCGCAGCAGCTTTAGCTACTGGAGCCGCAGCTTGCACAACAGGTGCCACCACTTCAGCCACAGGCGTAACAACAGCAGGCTTGAGAGCCGCTGCATTGGCCGCAGCCACAGCTTCGGCACGCAAGCGTTTGCCTTCGTCCAGCAGGTAGCGTTGGTAGTCGTCCAAGTCGCCGTCAAAGGGCTCCACGCCACCGCGTGACACCATCCAGAACTCGTCACACACAGCACGCAGCAAGGCGCGGTCATGGCTGACCAGCATCACGGTGCCTTCAAATTCGTTCAGCGCCATGCTCAGCGCTTCGCGGGTGGCCAAGTCCAAGTGGTTGGTAGGCTCGTCCATCAGAAGCAAGTTGGGGCGTTGCCACACCAACATGCACAGCACGAGGCGGGCTTTTTCGCCACCGCTCATGCTGCCCACGGCTTGCTTGACCATGTCGCCGCCAAAGTTGAACTGACCCAAGAAGCTGCGCAAGTCTTGCTCGCGTGTGGCTTGGCCGGCCAGCTTGCCGTCGATGGTGAGTTTTTTCGCCAAGGCAATCATGTGGTCGAGCGGGTTGTCTGCGGGGTGCAACACGTCGAGTTCTTGCTGCGCAAAGTAGCCGATGTTCAGGCCTTTGCCCTCGGTCACTTCGCCACCCAAGGCACCCAAATCACGCGCAATGGTTTTCACCAGCGTGGATTTACCTTGGCCGTTGGCACCCAAGATGCCAATGCGCTGACCCGCCAGCACCGAGCGGCTGACGTTTTGCACGATGACCGTAGGTGGTGTGCCCGCAGGCGCGTCGGCAGGCGCGGGGTAGCCCACGCTCACGCCTTGCATGCTCAGCATGGGGTTGGGCAAGTTGGCGGGTTCTTTGAATTCGAAGCTGAAGTCGGCCTCGGCCAACAACGGCGCAATTTTTTCCATGCGGTCCAAAGCCTTGACGCGGCTTTGCGCTTGCTTGGCTTTGCTGGCCTTGGCTTTGAAGCGTGCAATGAACTTTTGCAAATGCGCAATCTTGTCTTGCTGTTTGGAGAATGCGTTTTGTTGCAGCTCCATTTGCTCAGCGCGCATGTCTTCGAACTTGCTGTAGTTGCCGCCGTAGCGCACCAGCTTGCCTGCGTCGATGTGCAGGGTGACGTTGGTCACGGCATCCAAAAATTCGCGGTCATGGCTGATGACAACCATCGTGCCTTCGTAGCGCTTGAGCCAAGCTTCGAGCCACACCAAGGCGTCCAAGTCCAAGTGGTTGGTGGGCTCATCCAGCAGCAGCAAATCAGACGGGCACATCAGCGCTCGCGCCAATTGCAAACGCATGCGCCAACCGCCGGAGAAGCTGTTCACCGGGTTGTCGAGCTCGGTGGTTTTAAAGCCAAGGCCCAAGATGAGCGCTTGTGCGCGTGACTGCGCATCGTGTTCGCCTGCGTCGTACAGCGCCATGTAGGCGTTGCCCAAACGTTCGCCGTCGTCGGTAGCTTCGGCTGCTTTCACTTCGGTGCGTGCGTCGTTCAAGACGGTGTCGCCTTCAATCACGAACTCGGTGGCGCTTTGTTCGGTCTCTGGCATGTCTTGGGCCACTTGGCCCATGCGCCATTGCGTGGGGATGTAGAACTCGCCTGAGTCTTCTTGCAAGTTGCCGTTGAGCAAAGCAAACAGCGATGATTTGCCTGCACCGTTGCGGCCCACCAAGCCTACTTTTTCACCGGGGTTCAAGGTGACGGTGGCGCCTTCGAGCAACACCTTGGCACTGCGGCGCAAGGTGACATTTTTAATCGTGATCATTTGTTATTTGCGCCTTCGACTATTGCCTGGCGTGTGAGGAGTAAGACCTGGTCGTCACCAGCACTGGTCGATAGCCAGACGACATCTATGTTGGAGAAGGCTGCTTCAAAGTAACCGCGTTCGTGGCCAATTTCTAAAACCAAAACCGCGTGCTCGCTCATGTGTGCTGGGGCGTCGCGCAGCATTTGGCGAATAAAGTCCATGCCGTCGTCACCACCGGCCAAAGCGAGCGCGGGCTCGGCTTTGAATTCAGCAGGAAGTTCGGACATGCTTTGTGCATTCACATAAGGTGGGTTGCACAGTATCAGATCGAATACACCATCGGCTTTTGCCAAGCCATCCGATTCGGCCAACGTCATGCGGCCTTCAAGGCCGTGGCGTTCGATGTTGATCTGTGCCACAGCCAAAGCGTCTTTGGACAAGTCCAAACCCTGCACCGTGATGTCTGGAAAAGCGAGCGCAGCCAAGATGCCCAGGCTGCCGTTGCCCGTGCACAGGTCAAGCACGCGCGTGGTGTTGGGGTCGAGCCATGGATCGATGCTGCCTTCAGCCAAGACTTCGGCAATGAGCGAGCGCGGCACGATGGCGCGTTCGTCGATGTAGAACGACACACCTTGCAACCACGCCTCTTGCGTGAGGTAAGCCGCAGGCTTGCGGCTGGCAATGCGGTGCTCTATGAAAGCTTGCACGCTGGCCACTTGGGTGGCTGGCAGTTCGAGGTTGTGCGCCTCGTCAGACACATCGGTGTCGAGCGGCAAACCCAGCTTCCACAGCACCAGCCATGCGGCTTCGTCAGCGGCGTTGGTGGTGCCGTGGCCAAAGCTCAAATTGCCTGCGGTGTGGGCAGCGTCAAGCTGCTGCGCGCTCTGTGCAATGAGCGCGCTGAGTGTGAGAGATGGGTTCATTGTGCGGACGTGTTGGCCTGTGAGGCCAAGCCGTGCAGCTGTTCCAGCACACGGCGATAAATGTTTTTCAGGGGATCCAAATCAGCCACGGCCACAAACTCGTTGATTTTGTGGATGGTGGCATTGGGTGGGCCGAGCTCAATGACTTGCGGGCAGACTTGCGCGATGAAGCGCCCGTCGCTGGTGCCGCCGGTGGTGGACAGCTCGGTGTCAATGCCGGTTTCGTCGTGGATGGCGCGTTGTACGGCACCGACCAAATCACCAGGCGTGGTGAGGAAGGGCAGACCGCCAATGGTCCATTTGAGGTCGAACTCTAAGTGGTGCTTGTGCAGCACAGCAGTGAGGCGCTGTTGCAATTGCTCGGGCGTGGATTCGGTGCAGAAGCGGAAGTTGAAGTCCACCACGCATTCGCCCGGAATCACGTTGCTCGCACCTGTGCCCGCATGGATGTTGCTCACTTGCCAGCTGGTGGGCGGGAAGAAGTCGTTGCCTTTGTCCCATTCAATTGCCACCAACTCTGCCAACGCGGGGCTGAGCAAATGGATGGGGTTTTTGGCGAGTTGCGGATACGCAATGTGGCCTTGCACGCCTTTGACGGTGAGCTTGCCGCTCATAGTCCCGCGTCGGCCGTTTTTGATCATGTCGCCGGTGCGTTCTACCGAGGTGGGTTCACCCACGATGCACCAGTCGAGTTTTTCGCCACGGGCCTTCAAGGCTTCGCACACTTTGACGGTGCCATCAAGTGCTGGACCTTCTTCGTCGCTGGTGAGCAAGAAGGCGATGTTGATGTTGGCATCCGCCTGAGCAACTGCAAACTCTTCACACGCCACCACCATCGCTGCCAACGACGCTTTCATGTCGCTGGCACCACGGCCAAACAATTTGCCGTTGCGGTGGGTGGGGGTGAAAGGGTCGCTGGCCCATTGGTCAATGGGGCCGGTGGGCACCACATCGGTATGGCCTGCGAACACCAGTGTCTTGGCGTTGGTGTGGGTGCTGCGTTTGACAGCCCACAGGTTGCTCACGCGAAACGTGTCTGGCCCGCTGTCGATGCGCTCACACTCAAAACCCATGGGCGCAAGCCGTGCGGTGATGATGTCCAAACAGCCCGCGTCCTCGGGTGTGACCGAAGGGCGCGAGATGAGTTGCTCGGTGAGCTGGAGAGTGCGAGACATCGAAAGAGCCTGATGAACGAATAAAGAGACGAATTAATCGCGCAACAAGTCGTTGATGCTGGTCTTCGAGCGAGTTTGTGCGTCCACGCGCTTGACGATGATGGCGGCGTACATGCTGTAAGGCGCGCCATTGGCCGCCACTTTAGGAATGTTGCCGCTGACCACGACCGAGCCGCTAGGCACGCGACCGTAGCTGATTTCGCCGGTGGCACGGTCGAACAAAGGTGTGCTCTGGCCGATGTACACGCCCATGCCCAACACCGAGTTTTCTTCGACGATGACGCCTTCGACCACTTCCGAGCGTGCGCCGATGAAGCAGTTGTCTTCAATGATGGTGGGGTTGGCCTGCAAAGGCTCCAACACACCGCCCAAGCCCACGCCGCCGGACAAGTGCACGTTTTTGCCCACTTGTGCGCATGAACCCACGGTGGCCCATGTGTCAACCATGGTGCCCGAATCAACGTATGCGCCGATGTTCACGTAAGAGGGCATCAAAATCGCGCCAGAGGCGATGAAGCTGCCACGACGCGCCACAGCGGGGGGCACCACGCGCACGCCAGTCGCTTTGAGTTCTTCTTCGGTCATGTGGCCAAACTTGGTGTCCACTTTGTCATAAAAAGCCAAATCGCCCGATTGGATGATGCGGTTGTCTTTCAAGCGGAATGACAGCAAAACCGCTTTTTTGATCCATTGGTGCACTGTCCACTGGCCCACGGCTTCACGGGTCGCCACGCGCAAGCGGCCGGCATCTAATTCAGCGATCACATGGTCGACGGCGTCGCTCACTTCGTGCGAAACATTGGCGCCGTTGATGTTGGCGCGGTTGTCCCAAGCGTTGTCGATGATGTGTTGCAGTTGATGTTGAGCCATGGTTGTCTTCTCTTCGTTGAAATTAGGGGTTGAGTTGTTTGACGAACGCCACAATGCGTTGCGCCGCTTCTAAACATTCGGCAGTTTCGGCCACCAAGGCCATGCGAATTCGGCCTGCGCCCGGGTTGAACCCTTTGGCTTCATCGACGCCGTGACCAACACGCGCCAAGTAGCTGCCAGGCAGGACGGTCACATTGTATTGAGCCAACAAGTCACGGGCGAAAGCAACGTCGTCCCCACCTGGGACCGCAGCCCACAGGTAAAAACCGGCGTCGGGCAAGCGTACATCCATCACCTCGGCCAACAGAGGGGTCACAGCCGCAAACTTTTGGCGGTATTGCTCACGGTTGGCCACCACATGGGCTTCGTCGTTCCAGGCGGCGATGCTGGCTTCTTGCACCATGCCGCTCATGGCACTGCCGTGGTAAGTGCGATACAGCAAGAACTGCTTGAGGATGTTGGCATCGCCCGCCACAAATCCGCTGCGCATGCCCGGCACGTTGCTGCGCTTGGACAGGCTGGTGAAGGTCACCAAGTTTTTAAAGTCAGTGCGACCCAGTTTGGCGGCGGCTTCTAGCCCCCCCAAAGGCGCTTCTTCACGGAAATAAATCTCGCTGTAGCACTCGTCGCTGGCAATGACAAAGCCGTATTGGTCGCTCAGGGCAAAGAGTTTTTCCCAATCACTCAGGGGCATCACAGCGCCCGTGGGGTTGCCGGGCGAGCACACAAACAGCAACTGGGTCTTGGCCCACACATCGGCAGGTACTTGGTCCCAGTCGACGTTGAAATTCAAGGCGGGGTCGCTGGGCGCGTAGTAGGGTTTGGCGCCCGCGAGCAGGGCGGCGCCTTCGTAGATTTGATAGAACGGGTTGGGGCAGACCACCACCGCTTCAAGGCGGTTGCCGTTTTCATCCACCTTGGTCGGGTCAATCACCGTTTGGGCGAAGGCAAACAAGGCCTCGCGAGAGCCGTTGACCGGCAGCACTTGGGTGGCCGCATCCACGGCCAAGCCGTAGCGGCGTTGTACCCAAGCCGCGCAAGAGGCGCGCAGGGCCGGTAAACCTGCGGTGGCGGGATAGGCGGCAAGTTGCGCTGTGGCCTTGGACAAGGCCTCCAACACCAAAGCAGGCGTGGCATGACGCGGCTCGCCAATCCCTAGGCTGATGGGCGCAAAGGCTGGATTGGGGGTGATGGGGGCAAAAAGTTGTTTCAGCCGCTCGAAAGGATAGGGCTGTAGACTTAAAAGCAGGGGGTTCATGGCTGCTATTATCCCCGCGCTAGACGTCGGTCCAGTCCTCTTGAATTGAACACTTAAATTATTTCCCATGCTCCTCGATCTGAATCGCGCCAAAGAGTTTGCCCTTGACCCAGAACAGCTCAAAGAGTTGATGGCGACGTTTGAAGAAAGCTTGGGCCAAGAAATGGCCATCATCGACACCGCTTTGTCAGCGCAAGAGGCGTTGAAGGTGGAGCATGCTTTGCACGCCTTGAAGGGGTTTATGCCCTTGTTCACAGGCGAACCTTTGGCGCAAGGCATGACCGATTTGTACCAAACCAGCCGCCAACAGCCTTTGGACGTCACCCGCGCCCATTACTTGGCTTTGAAGCCCGATTTATTAGCCTTGTTGGCAGAAGTTCGCACCTGGCTCGCCGCTTTATGATTGGCCCTCTGCAAAAAGAGGTTTTTCGGTGCGTCTGAATTCAATCAAGTTATCGGGTTTCAAGTCCTTCGCTGAACCTACCAATTTCCTGCTGCCCGGCCAATTGGTCGGCGTGGTGGGTCCCAACGGCTGCGGCAAGTCCAACATCATGGATGCGGTGCGTTGGGTGCTGGGCGAGAGCAAAGCCAGCGAGCTGCGTGGCGAGTCCATGCAAGACGTCATTTTCAACGGCACGACCACCCGCAAGCCCGCCAGCCGCTCCAGTGTGGAGCTGGTGTTTGACAACGCGGATCACCGCGCCGGTGGCCAATGGAGCCAGTTCCCCGAGATCGCGGTCAAGCGTGTGCTGACCCGTGACGGCGGCTCCAGCTACTTCATCAACAACCAACCCGTGCGTCGTCGCGACGTGCAAGACGTGTTCTTGGGCACGGGCTTGGGCCCACGCGCCTACGCCATCATTGGTCAGGGCACGATCAGCCGCATCATCGAATCGCGCCCTGAAGAGCTGCGTTTGTTCTTGGAAGAGGCCGCAGGCGTTTCTAAATACAAAGAGCGCCGCCGCGAGACTGAAAACCGCTTGAGCGACACCCGCGAGAACTTAACCCGCGTGGAAGACATCTTGCGCGAGTTGAACGCC
This sequence comes from uncultured Limnohabitans sp., assembly GCA_963513725.1. Classification (GTDB taxonomy): domain Bacteria; phylum Pseudomonadota; class Gammaproteobacteria; order Burkholderiales; family Burkholderiaceae_C; genus Limnohabitans. The sequence goes on from CAUPRM010000001.1 coordinate 453,239, forward strand.
AACCTCGAAAAACTCGAAAAGCAGGCCGAAGTGGCCCAGCGCTACCACGCGCTGCAAGGCGATGTCACGCTCAAGCAGCACCAGCTGTGGTTCTTGCGCCGCGCCGAGGCTGAAGCCGATCAGCTGGGCTTGAAAACCCAAGCCGACAAGGCGGTGAACGACCTAGAGTCGCGCATTGCCGACTTGCGCCACATTGAAGCCGACCTTGAAACCGTGCGCCAAGCCCATTACGCCGCAGGCGATCAGGTCAACCAAGCCCAAGGCGCGCTGTACGAAGCCAGCGCCGAAGTGGGGCGCTTGGAGGCCGAAATTCGCTTTGTGGTGGAAGGCCGCCAACGCGCCGAAGCTCGTTTGGTGCAAATCAAAGAGCAAACCGCTCATTGGGCCCAGCAAAGCGAACAAGCCAGCGAAGAGATCGAAAACTTGGCATCGGCGGCCATGGACGGCGAAGAACGCGCCGTCATGCTCGCCGCCCAAGTGGAAGAGCAAGCCATGCAGCTGCCCGACCTCGAAGAGGCCGTGCGCACCGCCCAACAACGCAGCAACGAACAACGCGCCTCCGTGGCGCAGGTGCAGCAGCAAATTCAGGTGTTGGCCGCCGACCAGCGCAACATCGAAGAGCAAAGCCGCCAACTCAACAGCCGCCACGAGCGCTTGAGTGCCGATCGCAACGCCTTGGCGTCGCCCGATGAAGTGCGCTTGACCCACTTGCAAGAGCAGTTGCAAGACGCCCAAGCCACCGCCGAAATCACGGCCGCGCAGCTCGAAGAGTTGCAAGCCAACGTGCCGCAACTCGACGAAGCCCGTCGCACCGCGCAGCAAACCGTCAACACCGAGCAAGCCAAGCAAGCCGACATTTCTGCCCGCTTGGAAGCCCTCAAAGCCCTGCAAGAAAAGGTGCAAACCGACGACAAGCTCAAGCCTTGGTTGACCAAGCATGGTTTGGACGGTTTGCAAGCCTTGTGGAGCCGCATCCACATCGACGCGGGTTGGGAGAACGCCCTAGAAGCCGCCTTGCGTGAGCGCATGGCCTCGCTTGAAGTCAGCCGCTTGGACATCGTGCGCGCCTTCCAAGCCGATGCACCACCGGCCAAATTGGCGTTTTACACACCGCCGATGGCTGGCGTCGCCGCCCCACAAGGCGCGTTGCCGCGTTTGTCCGATTTGTTGCGTTTGAACGATGCGGGCCTGCAAGGCTTGCTCACCGACTGGTTGAGCGGCTGCTTCACCGCGCCCAACTTGGACGAGGCCTTGGCCAAACGCGCCAGTTTGCAGCCCGGCCACGTGATTTATGTGCCCAGCGGCCACGCCATCAGCGCCCACAGCGTCACGTTTTACGCCCAAGACAGCGCCCAATCGGGCTTGCTGGCGCGTGCCCAAGAAATCGAAAACCTCGACAAAAGCACCAAAGCGCAAGCCTTCATCAGCGATGAAGCGCGCCACAACTTGGTGCGTGCCGAGGCTACGTACAGCGAGTCGTCGCAGCGTTTGGTCAGCATCCGCGCCGAGGCCACGGCAGCCCAAGCCCGCGCCCATGAGTTGCAAGTTGAAACCTTGCGCCTCACGCAATTGGCCGAACAAACCCGCGCTCGCAGCGCTCAGCTGAGTGGCGATTTGGCCGAAGTAGAAGCCCAATTGGCCGACTTGCAAGAGCGCCGCGTGAACGCGGAAGGTCGCTTTGAAGAGCTGGACATGCAACTGGCCGACAGCCAAGAGCGCCACGCCCAACTCGATGACGCCGTCATCAACGCCGAGCGCCGTTTGAACGACAGCCGCGAACAACAACGCAGCCTGGAGCGCCAAGCCCAAGAAGCGCAGTTTTCGCAACGCAGCTTGGCCACCCGCGAGGCCGAACTCAAACGCATCATCGACACCGCCACCCAGCAAGCCGCCTCGGTGGCTGCCGAAGAAGCCCGCGTGCAAGAAGACCTCACCCGCTTGACCGACGCCGCCGCGCAAGCGGGTCTGCAAAACGCCTTGAACACCAAGATGGAACGCGAAGTCGCCTTGGCCGCCAAGCGCAGCGAGTACGACGACCTCACCACCAAACTGCGTGCCAGCGACGAGCGCCGCCTGCAGTTGGAACGCGAGTTGGAGCCTTTGCGCCAACGCATCACCGATTTCCAATTGAAAGAACAAGCCGCGCGTTTGGGTCTGGAGCAATACAGCCAATTGCTGGCCGATGCCCAAGCCGACCTCGACGCCGTGGGCGCCTCCATCCAAGCCAACAACGTGCGCTTGGGCGGTTTGCAAAGCGAAATTGACCGCTTGAACCGCGACATCACCGCCTTGGGCGCTGTCAACTTGGCCGCCTTGGACGAACTGGCCATTGCCAGCGAACGCAAGGTGTTTTTGGACTCACAAACCAAAGACTTGACCGACGCCATGAACACGCTGGAAGATGCCATTCGCAAAATCGACGGCGAAACCCGCGAACTCTTGGGCGGCACTTTCAAGATCGTCAACGAGCACTTTGGCCGCATGTTCCCCGAGCTGTTCGGTGGTGGCAATGCGCGTTTGGTGATGACGGGTGACGAAATCTTGGACGCTGGCGTGCAAGTGTTGGCCCAGCCACCCGGCAAGAAAAACCAAACCATTCACTTGCTCTCGGGCGGTGAAAAAGCGCTGACCGCGATTGCCTTGGTGTTTGCCATTTTTCAGCTCAACCCCGCCCCGTTTTGTTTGCTTGACGAGGTGGACGCGCCGTTGGACGACGCCAACACCGAGCGTTATGCCAAACTGGTGTCGAGCATGTCCAAAGAGACGCAATTCCTCTTTATTTCGCACAACAAGATCGCCATGGAAATGGCAGAACAACTCATCGGCGTGACCATGCAGGAACAAGGCGTTTCGCGTATCGTGGCCGTTGACATGGAGTCGGCCGTCTCCATGGTCGAGTCCGTTTGAACTTTTAAGCATCAGCATGAGCACACTTCAAATTGGTTTAGCAATCGCAGGCGGCGTGGTGCTGGCAGGCGTGGTCGCGCACAGCACTTGGACCTCGCGCAAAAACAAACCGCGTCAAGCCCAACCGCAGCCGCAAGAGCCTGTGGACAGCAGCAACGCCGCTGCCGCAGCGCCGGCCATCGAGCGCACGCAAGAGCCGTCGTTCGATGCGCCGGCTGCCAACACGTACACCGCGCCCATCAGCGAACGCACCTTGGATGCCCACCGCAGCCAGTTCACCGAGCCCACCTTGGACCCCGTCAGTGACATGGCCCGCACCATGATGCAAGAGGCCACCTTGCACGCCCAACGCGTACCTGACGAAGCCGAACTCGCCCGCACAGCCAAAGCCCAAGCGCATGCTGCGTCGTTGGCACCGGCCGTTCAGCAAAGCCGCCCGAACTTAGAGCCCATGATCGACAAAGTCATGGACGGCGGCGCTGCCCCTGCCATGTTGCAGCCCGAAAAACGCCCCAATCTGGATGGTTTGATTGACCTGATTGCCGCGATTGAAATCGACCAACCGGTCTCCGGCGAAGCTGCCGTTGCCGCCTTGCCCAGCACCCGCCGCGTGGGCAGCAAGTTGTTCAGCGTCGAAGGCTTGAATGCCGAGACGGGCGCGTGGGAAGTGCCCCGCCATGGTCAGCGCTACAGCACGTTCCAAACGGGCGTGCAATTGGCCAACCGCACCGGTGCGCTGAACGAGATTGAGTTCTCCGAGTTCGTGTTGAAAACACAAACCTTCGCCGACGGCATCAACGGCGCGCCTGAGTTTCCAGACATGCTCGATGTCGTAGCCCGTGCCCGTGAGCTCGATGGCTTTGCCAGCGCCCATGACGCGCAGCTGAGCTTCACCTTGAAAGCGATCAAAGCCGCGTGGAGCCCTGGCTATGTGCAGCAAAACGCAGCGCGCTTGGGCTTTGTGCCGGGCGTGATTCCGGGGCGCATGGTGGTGCCTGCCGGCAGCGCTGGTTTGCCGCCCATTTTGGGCTTGGTGTTTGACACCCAAGCCGCCATGTCTGAAGACCCCGCGCAATCGGCCATTCGCGAAATCACCTTGTCATTGGACGTGCCACAAGTCGACCGTGCCGAAGAACCGTTTGCCCGCATGATCCAAACCGCCCTCGAACTCGCACGCGAGATGGACGGCGCGGTGACCGACGACAACGGCCAGCCCTTGTCCGAAGCCGCCGTGGGCGCGATTGCCCGTGACTTGATGGCGCTCTACAACACGCTGGATGCACGTGATTTGTCTGCAGGCTCGCCGCAAGCGCGCCGCTTGTTCAGCTAATTTGGTTTTTCAGCATGACCACCGCTGACTTGTTTGGCAGCGACTTTGCTGCTGAACCTATCCCTGAATCTGCCGCCCCTGACAACGCCTTAGATTTGGCCGCAAAAGCGGCCAAATTGCGTGAACAACTGCATCACCACGGTCACCTGTACTACGTGTTGGATGCGCCCACGCTGCCCGACGTCGAATACGACCGCTTGTTCCAAGCGCTGCAAGCCCTCGAAGCCGCGCACCCCGAACTGATCACCCCCGACTCGCCCACCCAACGTGTGGGCGGCAAACCGCTGGACGCCTTTGCCAGCGTGCGCCATGCCGTGCCGATGTTGAGCATCCGCACCGAAACCGACACCGAGGCCACAGGCGCAGAAAACTTCGACACCCGCATCCGCAAAGAGTTGGCCCTGAGCGACGCAGACCCGCTGGTCGAGTACGTGGCCGAGTTGAAGTTTGACGGCTTGGCCATGAACCTGCGCTACGAGCACGGCGTGTTGGTGCAAGCCGCGACGCGTGGTGACGGCGAAATGGGCGAAGACGTCACGCAAAACGTGCGCACCATTGGCCAAATTCCTTTGAAATTGCAGGCCTCGTCGGGTCTGGATGGCGCGTCGTTGTTGCCCACTTCTTCTGCAGCCGTCGCGGTGCCCGCTGTGCTGGAAGTGCGCGGCGAGGTCTACATGGCGCGCGGCGATTTTGAGGCACTGAACGAACGCCAACGCGCACGCATTGCCGCGGGTGAAAAGGGTGAAAAAACCTTCGTCAACCCGCGCAATGCCGCTGCAGGTGCCGTGCGTCAACTCGACCCCAGCATTGCCGCGCAACGCCCTTTGAGCTTCTTTGCCTATGGCTTGGGCGCCATCTTGCTCTCAGGAGAAGGTGACCCCTCTGCCACCGATCAGCCAGATTTGCCGTTCGCCACGCATTACGACTTGCTGATGCAACTCAAAGCTTGGGGCTTCCCCGTCGCCGAGCAAACCGCTTGTGTGCAAGGTGCGGCAGGTTTGGTCGACTTTCACCAGCGCATGGGGCAAGCGCGGGACGCGCTGCCGTACGACATTGACGGCGTGGTCTACAAGGTCAACAGCTTGGCCGCGCAGCGCCAACTCGGCTTTGTCACCCGCGAACCGCGCTGGGCCGTGGCCCACAAATACCCCGCGCAAGAACAACTCACCACCGTGCAAGCCATTGAGGTGCAAGTGGGCCGTACCGGCAAACTCACGCCCGTGGCCAAACTCGCACCCGTGTTTGTGGGCGGCGTGACCGTGACCAACGCCACCCTGCACAACGAAGACGAAGCCCGTCGCAAAGACGTGCGGGTGGGCGACACCGTGGTGGTGCGCCGCGCGGGCGACGTGATTCCCGAAGTGGTGTCCGTCGTTCTAGAAAAGCGCCTGCAAGATGCGCAAATCTTCACCATGCAGCACGAATGCCCGGTGTGCGGCAGCCCCGCGCTGCGTGCAGAAGGCGAAGCCGATTACCGCTGCACAGGCGGCTTGTTTTGCAGCGCACAGCGCAAGCAAGCCATCCTGCACTTTGCGCATCGCCGTGCGGTAGAAATTGAAGACTTGGGCGACAAGTTGGTCGAGCAACTGGTGGATGCAGGCGTGGTCAAAACCTTGCCAGACCTGTACCGCATGGGCTTTGCCGCCTTGGTCACGCTGGACCGCATGGCCGAAAAATCGGCCAACAATGTGCTGGCCAGCATTGAAAAATCAAAAAACACGACATTGCCACGCTTTTTGTTTGGCTTAGGCATTCGCCATGTGGGCGAGGCCACGGCCAAGGCCTTGGCCCGTCACTTCGGCAAGATGGACGCCATCATGGACGCCACCTTGGACCAGTTGCTGCAAGTGGCCGATGTCGGCCCCATCGTGGCACTGAGCCTGCGCACGTTCTTTGACCAGCCGCATAACCGCGAAGTGGTGGAGCAGCTGCGCGCTTGCGGCGTGACATGGACCGAGGGCGACCCCACAGAAGGTGCAAGCTTGCCGCTGGCTGGCCAAACCTTTGTACTGACCGGCACCTTGCCCACACTCAGCCGCGACGAGGCCAAAGACATGCTCGAAGCTTTGGGCGCCAAAGTGGCAGGCAGCGTCAGCAAGAAAACCCATGGCGTTGTGGCAGGGGCAGAGGCGGGCAGCAAGCTGGAGAAAGCACAAGCCTTGGGCATTCCGGTGATGGACGAGGCAGGTTTGTTGGCTTTGGTGGCCTCACACGCAGACGGCGCCGCAGATGCCGCGCATGCACCCGAATAAAGGACACACACATGGCCGTTCGTGACATCTTGAAAATGGGCGACCTGCGCCTGCTCCGCGTGGCGCAACCTGTGACCGCTTTCAATACGCCAACCCTGCAAGCGCTGCTGAAAGACCTGGACGACACGATGCTGGCCGCCAACGGCGCGGGCTTGGCAGCACCACAAATTGGCGTCGATCTACAAGTTGTGATCTTTGGTTCGGGCGAGTTCAACCCGCGTTACCCCGAAGCCCCCGTGGTGCCCCACACCGTGTTGATCAACCCCGTGCTCACCCCGCTTGGCGATGAGGAAGAAGAGGGCTGGGAAGGCTGCTTGTCGGTGCCCGGTCTGCGCGGTGTGGTGCCACGTTTCAAGCGTTTGCGCTACCAAGGTTTTGACGAAAAAGGTGCGCCGATTGACCGCACCGTCGAGGGCTTTCATGCACGCGTGGTGCAGCACGAATGTGACCACCTCATGGGTCTGCTGTACCCCATGCGCGTGCGCGATTTCTCGCGTTTTGGGTACACCGATGTGCTGTTTCCGGGGTTGGATGACGCGGACGATTAGGCCGCAAGCAAGCGATCCATCAAATGTCGGCGGAAATCGCGCATGCTGGGTATGAACATGTAAATGGTCAAAAGTGAATCAGAGGTCTGATAAACCACATAAGCATTTTTGTGCTGATATTTTTTAAATCCAGTAAACCCAGTGCCATCAAGTTCAGAGATGTTGCTGCCTAGCTCTGGAGCAGCTGCTAATCGATTGATTTTGGTTTGCCATTCGTTATTAATGGCAAGCCAAGCTTCAGCGCCAAATTTCTGCGTCACGTAGCTTTTGATTCTTCGATAGTCTGATTTTGCAGACTGAAGAATCACCACTTTTCTGATGCCTGTCATTCTTCGCGAGCCATTTCGCTGAAAAAATCAGCAGCGTCTTGAAATTGGCCTTGAGCCAACTCTTTGTTACCCATGGCAATGAGTTTCAACAGCGCCATCGTTTCTTGTTGTTGCTCGTAGGCATGAATATCGAGCACAACCATCTTTGCTTCACCGTTTTGCGTGATGATGAGCGGGTCAGGGTTTGTTGCGAAATCTTTGATGATTTCGGCGGCGTGTGACTTGAGATAGGAGATGGGCTTGATTTGTTGAGCGAGTGACATAGCAGGCCTAAAAGTAAATTTAGACCAAATATAAACCAAATTTGGACTATCTCAAGTCCGATTCAAGCCTGCAACGTCGCCAACAACTCTGTCTCAATCTCCAACTGCGCTTTGTTTTGTTGCAGCACAGCGCCGTCGATCAAGAAGGTGTCTTCCACGCGCTCGCCCAAGGTGCTGATTTTGGCCAGCAACAGGTTCACTTTGTGATTCGCTAAAACGCGGGCCACGCTGTAGAGCAAGCCCACGCGGTCGCTGGCCGAAATGCTGAGCACCCACTTTTGGGCGCGCTCATCGGGTTGCAGCGACACACGCGGCGCGATGGGGAAGCTTTTCACGCGGCGCGACACGCGGCCTCGGCCCACGGCGGGCAGTGGCTTGGCCTGCTCCAACGTCTCGGTCAATCCGGTTTCCACCATGTTGATGAGGTCGCGGTAGTGCTCTTGGGTGAGCGAGGTCACCACTTGGAAGGTGTCGAGAGCATAGCCGTTGGTGGCGGTGTGCACTTTGGCATCCAAGATGTTGAAACTCGCTTGGTCGAAGTAGCCGCAAATTCGGGCGAACAAATCGGCTTGGTCAGGCGAATACACCATCACCTGCAAACCTTCGCCCACAGGCGAAACCCGCGCACGGACGGTGACGCCCATGGGTTTGTCTTGGTTTTTGGCGGTGTGCAGGCCGCGTGAAAGTTGGCGCGTGTGCCAAGCAATGTCGGTGGCGTCGTGGCGCATGAAGTAGCCCACATCCAAGGTGCTCCACAAGTCTTTGTGGGCTTCAAAGGGCAGGGCGTAGAGCGCCAACATGGTCAGGGCTTCGCGTTTGCGGGCTTCCACTTCGGCGTCGGCGTCGGGGGCGCGGCCGCCCAAAGCGCGCGAGGTGTAGCGGTACAAGTCTTCCAGCAACTTGCCTTTCCAAGCGTTCCACACTTTGGGGCTGGTGCCGCGAATGTCGGCGACGGTCAGCAGGTACAGCGCCGTCAAATTGCGCTCGTTGCCCACGCGTTGGGCAAAGGCTTGGATGATGTCTGGGTCGCTCAAATCTTGCTTTTGCGCGATGTGGCTCATGGTCAAGTGCTCGCCGACCAAGAACTCGATCAGCTGCGCGTCGGTTTTGTCAATGCTGTGGTCGCGGCAAAACTTGCGCACTTCACCACGTCCGAGTTGCGAGTGATCGCCGCCACGGCCTTTGGCAATGTCGTGGAACAAAGCGCCGGCAAACAAGATCCAAGGCTTGTCCCAGCCCGCTGCCAGTTGCGAGCAAAACGGGTACTCGTGGGCGTGTTCGGCCATGAAGAAGCGGCGCACATTGCGCAGCACCATCAAGATGTGTTGGTCCACGGTGTAGACGTGGAACAGGTCGTGCTGCATTTGCCCCACGATGCCTCGGAAGGCCCACAGGTAACGCCCGAGCACCGAGGTTTGGTTCATCAAACGCATGGCGTGCGTCATGCCGCTGGGGGCTTGCAAGATGCGCATGAACATGGCACGGTTGATCGGATCGGCGCGGAATTTGCCGTCCATCACATTGCGTGCGTTGTACAAAGCGCGCAAGGTGCGGGCCGACAAGCCGTTGATGCCCACGGTGGACTCGTACAGCCAGAAGGTTTCCAAAATGGCGTGGGGCTCGCGCTCGTACAAATCGTCGCTGGTGACTTCGAGCATGCCGGCTTTGTCGGCGAAGCGCGGGTTGATCAAGCGGGGTTCGTGACCCGAGGGGTGAATGCGCTCTTCGATGTTGAGCAGCAAGATTTGGTTGAGCTGGGTGACCGCTTTGGCCGCCCAGTAATAGCGTTTCATCAGCGCTTCGCTGGCCACGCGGGCGTTCAAACTGCCGTCTTCTTCGAGGCCCAGCCCCAAGCTTTTGGCCACGGCGTGTTGCAAGTCAAACACCAAGCGGTCTTCGCGGCGCTTGGCCGCCAAGTGCAAGCGGGTGCGTATGAGGGCCAGCGTGTCTTCGTTGCGCTTGAGTTGGCGGGCTTCAAACGGCGTGGCCAAGCCTTTGCGTGCCAACTCGTCCCAGCTGTTGCCTAAGCCCGCTGCTTTGGCCACCCACAAAATGACTTGCAAATCGCGCAAACCACCGGGCGACTCTTTGGCGTTGGGTTCTAGCGAATACGGTGTGTTTTCAAATTTGGTGTGGCGCTGACGCAGCTCCAAGGTCTTGGCGACAAAGAAGGCCTGCGGGTCCATGGCTTGGTCAAAACGGGTTTGAAACGTGTGGAACAAGGCCGTGCTGCCCACGATCAAACGGGCTTCTAGCAGCGACGTTTGCACCGTGATGTCAGCCGATGACTCGTGAATGCACTCGTCCACATTGCGAACGCTGGAGCCGATTTCTAAGCCTGTGTCCCAGCAACTGCCGATGAACGCTTCGATCTTGGCTTTGAGCACCTCGTCTTGCTCGGGCGAGACGCCTTCGGGCAACAGCAGCAGCACATCGACATCCGAGTACGGGTACAACTCGCCACGGCCATAGCCGCCCACGGCAGCCAAACAGAGCGAGTTGTCAAAACCTGCGTTGCGCCAGAGTTTGCGCAGGGTGTCGTCGGTCAAGCTGCAGAGCTTGTGCAGCAAACCACGGACGCTGCGGGTGGCGGTGGAGCGGTTGGACGCGTCGAGCAGCAAAGCTGCCTTGTCCTTCCTGTAAAGGTTAGCCAAGGCGTTCATAGCGATTTTTAGCAGCAGGTGGTGGTGACGAAGTCGGGCAGGGCGGGGCTGCCTTCAGAGAGGGTCAACACTTCGTAGCCGGTGTGCGTGACGAGGATGGTGTGTTCCCACTGCGCTGACAAGGAGTGGTCGCGTGTGACGATGGTCCAACCGTCGCCCAACTCTTTGATGTCTTTCTTGCCCGCGTTGATCATGGGCTCGATGGTGAAGGTCATACCTTCTTGTAGTGTTTCGCCTGTGCCCGCTTTGCCGTAGTGCAGCACTTGTGGCTCTTCGTGGAACACTTGGCCAATGCCGTGGCCGCAAAACTCGCGCACCACCGAGAAGCCGTGACCTTCGGCAAAGCGTTGAATCGCAAAGCCAATGTCGCCCAAACGCGCGCCGGGCTTGACCTTGACGATGCCGTGCCACATGGCTTCGTACGTCAACTTGGACAAACGCTTGGCCGCAATGGACACATCGCCCACCGAGAACATGCGGCTGGTGTCGCCATGCCAGCCGTCTTTGATGACGGTGATGTCGATGTTGACCGTGTCGCCCTTTTTGAGCGGCTTGTCATTGGGAATGCCGTGGCACACCTGATGGTTGATCGAGGTGCAAATCGACTTGGGGTAGGGGTTGTCACCGCTGGGGTTGTAGTTCAGCGGGGCGGGAATGGCCTGCTGAACTTGCGTGATGTAGTCGTACGCCAACTTGTCGAGCTGGTTGGTCGTCACGCCGGGCACGACGTGGGGGGTGAGGTAATCGAGAACTTCGGAGGCCAGTTTGCCCGCGATACGCATGCCTTGTGCGCCTTGGGCGTCTTTGATGGAGATGGTCATGCTTGGGATTATCCCATTCACGCATCAACACCTTTTGCTATGCCGATATTGTGTACAAATGTGCCGCTGCAGACACGTAAAATCCAACCTTTGCCGACCAGCCCCAGTCAGCGGCCCGGCTCGATTCGATTTCCGTCTTTTTCTCAAGGCTCCCTCGTGTCCCTGCACATCAGCATTTTCGAAGGCGGCAACGCCCTCAGCGATTTTCGTGTTCAACAGCTTTTGCCGCGTTTGGCGGCAATTTCTCCACAAATCAAAGGTCTGAGCGCTCGCTTTGTGCACTTGGCCGCGACCGAGGCCACTTTGGATGCCGCGCAGCAGCAAACGCTGGCTGCCTTGCTGACCTACGGCGAACCCGCACATGTCGCGCCTGCAGGCACGTTGCTGGTGGTCACGCCACGTTTTGGCACGGTGTCGCCATGGGCGTCTAAGGCCACCGACATTGCACACAACTGCGGATTGCAGCTCAAGCGCATAGAGCGCATCACTGAGTTTCACCTTCAGCTCAAAGACGGTTTGCTGAGCAAAGCCACGCTCACGCCCGAACAACTGCTGGCCGTGGCCGATGTGTTGCACGACCGCATGACCGAATCTGTCATGCGCACACGCGATGAAGCGTTGGGCTTGTTCACCGAACTGCACCCCGCGCCGATGGAGCAAGTGGACGTGCTCAACGGTGGTGAAGCCGCTTTGCAAGACGCCAACAAGCGCTGGGGCTTGGCCTTGGCCGAGGACGAGATTGCGTATTTGGTGAATGCGTTTACCCAACTTAAGCGCAACCCCACCGATGTGGAGCTGATGATGTTCGCGCAGGCCAACAGCGAACACTGCCGCCACAAGATTTTCAATGCCGAGTTCACCATTGACGGCGAAGCGCAATCACACAGCCTGTTTGGCATGATTCGCCACACCGAAAAAACCAGCCCGCAATACACGGTGGTGGCTTATTCGGACAACGCCTCCATCATGGAAGGCCACACGGTCGAACGCTTTTTGGCCACCAACAATGGCAAAGACCTGCCTCAGTATGAAAAAGTGTCGGCCACCAACCATGTGTTGATGAAGGTCGAAACCCACAACCACCCCACCGCCATTTCGCCTTACCCTGGTGCCTCCACCGGCAACGGCGGCGAGATTCGCGACGAGGGCGCAACAGGCCGCGGCTCCAAGCCCAAGGCCGGTATGTCTGGCTTTACTGTGTCTAAGCTGTGGGACAGCCAATTGGGCCGCCCCTCACACATGGCCAGCCCCTTGCAAATCATGACGGAAGGCCCCTTAGGCGGCGCTGCGTTTAACAACGAGTTTGGCCGTCCCAACCTGACCGGCTACTTCCGCGAGTACGAGCAAGACGTGGCCGGCGTGACACGCGGCTACCACAAGCCCATCATGATTGCGGGCGGCTTGGGTGTTATCGACAGCGAGCAAACCAAGAAGATCGAATTCCCCGCTGGCAGCTTGCTGATTCAACTCGGCGGCCCCGGCATGCGCATCGGCATGGGTGGCAGCGCCGCCAGCTCGATGGCCAGCGGCACGAACGCGGCTGAGTTGGACTTTGACTCGGTGCAACGCGGCAACCCCGAAATTGAGCGCCGTGCGCAAGAGGTGATCAACCATTGCTGGGCGCAAGGTGCGGCTAACCCCATCCTCGCCATTCACGACGTGGGCGCGGGCGGTTTGTCCAACGCCTTCCCCGAACTGACCAACGACGCAGGCCGTGGCGCACGCTTTGATTTGCGTGCCGTGCCGCTCGAAGAATCGGGCTTGGCCCCGAAAGAAATTTGGTCCAACGAAAGCCAAGAGCGCTACGTGATGGCGATTGCGCCAGAGTCACTTGAACAATTCAAAGCCTTCTGCGAGCGCGAGCGTTGCCCGTTTGCGGTGGTGGGTGTGGCGACTGAAGCGCGTCACCTGACGGTTGCCAATGAAGATGCAAACCTTGCACACCATTTAAGCGCCCCCTCGGGGGGCAGCGAACCACACGAAGCGGGGGCTGCGGTTGACATGCCCATGAACGTGCTGCTGGGTAAACCACCCAAGATGCACCGCGATGTGACGCGTGTGGCGCGCACCAGTGCGCCTATGGACCTGACCGGTGTGAGCTTGCAAGAAGCCGTCATCAACGTGCTGAGCCATCCGACCGTGGCCAGCAAACGTTTCCTCGTCACCATTGGCGACCGCGCCGTGGGTGGCTTGACGCACCGCGACCAAATGGTGGGTCCATGGCAAGTGCCAGTGGCCGACGTGGCCGTGACTTTGGCGGACTACCAAAGCTTCGCTGGCGAAGCCATGAGCATGGGCGAGCGCACGCCGCTCGCGTCGCTCGATGCGCCCGCCTCAGGCCGCATGGCTGTGGCTGAAGCCATCACGAACTTGTTGGCGGCACCGTTTGAGTTGCCCCGCGTCAAACTCAGCGCCAACTGGATGGCCGCTTGCGGCGAGCCGGGTGAAGACGCTGCGCTGTACGACACCGTCAAAGCCGTGGGCTTAGAACTGTGCCCCGCCTTGGGCATTTCCATCCCCGTGGGCAAAGACAGTTTGTCCATGCGCACGCAGTGGACTGAAAACGGTGAGACCCAAAAAGTTACATCGCCAGTGAGCTTGATCATCAGCGCGTTTGCGTCCATCCCCGATGTGCGCGGCACGCTCACGCCGCAGCTCAACAACACCGACGACACCACCTTGGTATTGGTGCAGTTGGGCGAGGGCAAGCGCCGCATGGCGGGCAGCATCTTGGGTCAAGTGCTGAACCAAGCAGGCGATCAAGTGCCAGACCTCGACGATGCACAAGACTTGGTCAAGCTCGTTAATGCTGTCAACGCCCTGCGCGCGCAAGGCAAGATCTTGGCGTACCACGACCGCAGCGACGGTGGCCTGATGGCCGCTGTGTGCGAAATGGCTTTTGCGGGTCAAGTGGGTGTGGCGCTGAATGTGGACATGCTCATCACCGAAGGCGATGGCATCCACGACAGCCGCGCCGAATATGGCGACACCAAAAACTGGGCCTCACAGGTCAGCGCCCGTCGCGAAGAGCTGACGCTGCAAGCGTTGTTCAACGAAGAGCTGGGCGTGGTGCTGCAAGTGCGCACGTCTGAGCGCAACGAGGTGATGCAAACCTTGCGCGAGCATGGTTTGTCCAAGCACAGCCACTTTGTGGGCAAAACACGTCCCGCATCGGCTGCGTTGGACCATGGCAAAGGCGCCATCAGCGTGTGGCGTGACACCAAAGAAGTGTTCACCGCCAAGCTGGCCGACCTGCACCAAGTGTGGGACAGCGTGAGCTGGAAGATTTGCCAACAGCGCGACAACCCTGCTTGTGCCGATGCAGAGCACGCCGCAGCGGGTAACCCAACCGACCCCGGCATGCATGTGCATTTGCCCTTCGGTATCACCGACAACGTGGCAGCCCCCTTCATCAACGTGGCGGCCAAACCCAAAGTGGCTGTGCTGCGCGAGCAGGGCGTGAACTCTCACATCGAGATGGCCTACGCCTTTGCCGAAGCCGGCTTTGACGCCTACGACGTGCACATGACCGACCTACAAACAGGCCGCGCCAAGCTGCAAGACTTCAAAGGTTTGGTGGCCTGCGGTGGCTTCAGCTACGGCGACACCTTGGGCGCTGGCATTGGCTGGGCGCGCAGCATCACGTTTAACCCCGTGTTGTCTGAGCAAATGCAGCAGTTCTTTGCACGCACCGACACTTTTGGTTTGGGCGTGTGCAACGGTTGCCAAATGTTTGCCGAGTTGGCCGACATCATCCCTGGCGCTGAACACTGGCCACGCTTCACCACCAACCAAAGCGAGCGCTTTGAAGCACGCCTCTCCATGGTGGAAGTGTTGGAGTCGCCATCACTGTTCTTCGCAGGCATGGCTGGTGCGCGTTTGCCGATTGCCGTGGCGCACGGTGAAGGCTTTGCCAACTTCAGCCAACGCGGCAATGCCGCCAAAGCCTTGCCTGCCATGCGCTTTGTGGACAACCACGGCGCAGCGACCGAAGCCTATCCGTTCAACCCCAACGGCAGTGCCGGTGGCTTGACGTCGGTCACCACCGCAGACGGCCGCTTCACCGCCATGATGCCGCACCCCGAGCGTGTGTTCCGCAACGTGCAAATGAGCTGGACTGACTTAGGCGCATCAGGTGGTGTGGATGCGTTCAGCCCGTGGATGCGCATGTGGCGCAATGCGCGCAAGTGGGTGGGCTAATCAAGGCGACTTTGATGGTTTCCACATTTCACGAGGCCTGCCATCAAATCAACAGGCCAAGTCATAAATTCAATAAAACTAATTTGCCGGAAAAAAGCAAAGCCTTACTTTAACAATTGTTAATACACAAGTTTACGTCGACCGATTAAAATTGAAATTTAAGCATTTCAATGGCGAGAGGTATCAATTTTGAAGACACATTGTCTGAACATCAAAGCCAGCATTGTTAAATTGATTGCCGTTGCTTGGCTGCTGGTCTTGGCTGCGATCACCAGCACGCAGTTGACGTTGACGGGGGCGTTGATGCAATCCAATGAGGCGTCGACACAGCTTCACCTCGGGCCTCGCATTTGGATCTTGACCTTGGCGCAGCTTCTGCTTTGGGGTTCTGCTGTTTG
The DNA here is from genome assembly GCA_963513725.1 of uncultured Limnohabitans sp. Lineage (GTDB taxonomy): Bacteria > Pseudomonadota > Gammaproteobacteria > Burkholderiales > Burkholderiaceae_C > Limnohabitans. The sequence goes on from CAUPRM010000001.1 coordinate 468,950, forward strand.
GGCACTGCTGGCATACCAACGACAACAAGCCAAGGCTTACGCAGCGCAAACGCGCAACTATGAAGAGCAACTCAAGGCGACGCACCAAGCGGAGTCGACCAACCGAGGTAAAAGCCAATTCCTGGCCAACATGAGTTATGAATTGCGAACGCCTTTCAATGCCATGTTGGGCATGTTGAGTTTGTTAGACAAAACCCAACTCGATGCTCAGCAACAAGATTTGATTGAAACAACCAAAAACAGTGCCGAGCATTTGCTGCGCCTGTTGAACGATATTTTGGAAGTCTCGGCGCTAGAGGCGGGCAAGTTGAACATCCATTCTGAGCCGGTCGATATGGCGGCTTTGCTGCAAGATGTTTACCAACTCATGCGTTGCATGGCGGATCAAAAAAACTTGGCATTTCACTTAGATGGTGATGTGCACGCGCCTCAGTGGGTGGCGACCGCACCCACACGCGTGCGGCAAATTTTGTACAAATTGCTGAGCAATGCCATTCAGTACACCGAGTCGGGCAGTATTCATATCGATGCCCGCGTCAAGTTGCTTGACAAACACATGCACTGGACCATCGACGTCAAAGATACGGGCGTTGGTATGAGTGCTGAGATGTTGAGTGGGCTGTTTCAGCGCCATCCATCGAGCGATATGGGGCTAAATCGCTCGGGTTTAGGGCTTGAAATTTCACGTGCGTTGGCCCGACTCATGGGCGGTGATTTGACGGTGACGAGTCGCTTGGGGCATGGCTCGTGTTTTTGCTTTGAAGTGGCCATGCTGAAAGCGGCGCCGCCCGATGTGCAAGCTTCGCCATTGGTGCCCGTGTTGATCGCCGATGAGCCCGACCGTTCTGAGCTGCAACCGCAAGAGCCGCTGCAAGTCTTGGTGGCGGAAGATCATCCGATCAACCGCAAGGTGGTGGGCATGCTGCTCAAAACCATGGGCCACCAAGTGACGTTCGCCGAAGATGGTTTGAAAGCGTTGGATCTGGCTCGCACGCAAGATTTTGATGTGGTGCTGATGGACATTCACATGCCAGAAATGGACGGGCTGACCAGCACGCGCCACATTCGTGAGTTGCCCACGCCACGCTCACAAGTGCCCATCGTGGCCTTGACCGCCGATGTGATGAACGATGCCGAACAACGCGCGATGGACGCAGGCATGAATGCCTTTCTGTCCAAGCCACTGCAAAAAGCGCAATTGGAAGCCGTGTTACCGCGCGGTGCGCGAACGAAAAAAACGCCCAGCACCGTGGTGCTTTGAGGCTGGGCGTGTGCGTTTTTAAGGTCGCGTTTTGTAGAACTGCATGGGCACTTCTTGCCCTTGCGTCAGTTCGCGTACACGTTGGTTGAGCACCGACTTTTTCATCTTGCCCACCACATGCATTTCGCAGGGTTTGCAGTCAAAGCGCAGGGTGAGTTTTTCGCTGCCGTTGATCAGCATCAGCGGCTCGGCTTTGACGGTGCCTTGCACGCCCGTGACGCCCTTGGCCTGTTTGGGGCACAGGCTCATGCTGAAGCGCACGCAGTGTTTGGTGATCATCAAGCTGGCTTCACCCAACTCTTCGTGGCTCTCATAAGCCGCTTCAATCACTTTCACGCCGTGCTTGGCGTAGAAGTCGTGCGCCTTTTGATTGAACACGTTGGCAAGGTAGGTGAGCGAGTCTTCAGGGTAGCTCACAGGCGGCTCAACCGCTGTAGCGCGTTGGGGGCGGTCGTAGGCTTTGAGGCGCGCGAGTTCTAACTGCTCCACCGCATCGCGGCGCAAGGCATTGAGCGACGAGGCCGGCACAAACCAAGGCTGGCTGATATTGATTTGCAAGTTGAGCACTTCAAACAACGTTGCGCCAAATTTGCTCAGGTGCTCACGCAAGCTGGCGTCATTGCGCACCGCGTCTTTGGCGAGTTCTTTGGCGCAGGCGAGGGTGGCGCTGCCCGTGTGACCGTCTTCATCGGTGAGTTGGAGCTCGAACCCTTGCGGGGTTTCTGCAAACGCCACCCATGCGCCAATGCGGCGTTCGCTGGAGTTTTTCTCAAGCCCACGCACCCAATCCATGTCGCGGTTGCGGTTGATGACCATGCCTGCGCGCAAATCGCGAAAGCCTTCAATCGGGTCTTTGGGGAACAAGCGCCACACACCTTTTTTGGGGCTGGGCTCAGCGCGGTTGATGGCCACGCCGACCAGTTCTTTTTGCAGGTCGTAGTAGCACAGGCCATCGCCGTTGTGTAGCACCGCGGCTTTGTCGTAAGGCTGCACTTCTAGCCAATTCGGGCCTGTGCCCATCACTTCGCCCAACACAATGCCTGGGTTTTTGGGCGAGTCAAATGCGCCGATGTCTTCTTTGCGGCCTTGTACAAAGTAGTCGGTGAATTCGCGGTTGAAGTTTTGCTCGGGGTTGGGCGTGAAGTACAGCGTGGTGTTGCCACTTGATGCACGGCTGAGCGGTGGGCGCTCGGGATCGGCCGAGTATTGACGCGCTTCAATCAGCTCGTCCATCAACACGCGGTAGTGGCCGGTGATGTTTTTCACATAGGCCATGTCTTTGTAGCGGCCTTCGATCTTGAAGCTGCGCACACCGGCATCGACCAAGGCCGCGAGGTTCTCGCTTTGGTTGTTGTCCTTCATCGACAGCACATGCTTGTCGTGCGCGATGAAGCGGCCTTGGGCATCGGTGACGTGATAGGGCAGGCGGCAGGCTTGGCTGCAGTCGCCACGGTTGGCGCTGCGGCCCGTGTGGGCATGGCTGATGAAGCACTGGCCGCTGTAGGCCACGCACAAGGCGCCATGCACAAAAAATTCCAGTTTGCAACGCTCAGCATCGAGCACATCATGAATGGCTTTGATTTGCGGCAGCGTCAGCTCGCGGGCCAACACAATTTGCGAGAAGCCCACGTCTTGCATGAAGCGCGCTTTTTCAGGCGTACGAATGTCGGTTTGCGTGCTGGCGTGCAGCTGAATGGGCGGCAGGTCCAGTTCCAACAAGCCCATGTCTTGCACGATCAGCACGTCTGCACCGGCGTGGTACACGTCCCACGCCATTTGGCGGGCGGCTTCTAGCTCGTCGTCGCGCAAGATGGTGTTGAGGGTGATGAAAATTTTGCTGTTAAAGCGGTGCGCTTCTTTGCACAAGCGCTCAATGTCTTGCAGCGTGTTGGTGGCACCGGCTCGCGCACCAAAGGCAGGGGCGCCGATGTACACCGCGTCTGCGCCGTGGTGAATGGCGGCCATGCCAATGTCGGCATCACGCGCGGGAGCAAGCAGTTCGAGTTGGTGGTTGAGCAAGGACATGGCTTGAATTATCTAAAAAAACAAAAGCGGCCCGAAGGCCGCTGTGTGCATGGGGCAAAGGTGAATTATTCGACCTTGGCTTTGGCGCGCAATTCTTGTTGGAAAGCGGCCATGCGTTGCTGTGTCATTTGTTGGGTGATTTGTGGCTTCACTTCTTCCAACTTGGGCAACTGGGCTTCGCGCACATCGTCCAAACGGATGATGTGGAAACCAAATTGGCTCTTCACTGCGGTCGGTGTTGTTTCGCCTTTGTTCAGGGCCACCATGGCGTCCGAGAACTCTTTGACGAAGTTGCCAGCAGCAGCCCAGTCCAAATCACCACCGTTGGCGCCTGAGCCTGGGTCTTTGGACATCTTCTTGGCCAAGTCTTCAAACTTAGCGCCTTTTTTCAAGCTGGCGTAGACGGCCTTGGCTTGGTCTTCGGTTTCCACCAAGATGTGGCGCGCACGGTACTCTTTGCCACCGTTGGCTGCCACGAATTTGTCGTATTCAGCTTGCACGTCAGCGTCGGTCACTGCGGCTGTTTTTTGGTATTCGGCAAACAATTCGCGGATCAAAATGGTTTGACGGGCCAGCTCGATTTGAGCTTTGAAGTCGTCCGTTGCATCCAAGCCGCGCTTTTGGGCTTCTTGCATGAAGATTTCACGGGCAATGACTTCTTCTTTGACCTGGGCTTCGACTTCTGGCGTGATTGGGCGACCTGAGCGAGCGACTTGCTGCATCAAGGCCTCAACGCGTGTTTTAGGCACCGCTTTGCCATTGACGATGGCGATGTTTTGCGCCGAAGCGCTGATGCTCAATGTCGCCAACACAGCGGCGGCAACAGCGGTCCAAATCATTTGTTTTTTCATGTCAGGGGTCTCAATCCGGTTGGGTTTCGATGACTTCGATGGCCAAGGCATGCACACCTTGGTCTATGAATTCTTGCAATGCATCATACACAAGGCGATGGCGCGAAACCCGCGATTTGCCTGTGAAAACGTCGCTTTGGATACGTACCCGAAAGTGGGTACCTTGCCCCGTGCCATCGGCACCTGCGTGGCCGGCATGGGCCGCACTTTCGTCTAAAACTTCCACAAAAGCGGGAGAAAGGCGTTCTTGTAATCGCTGTGTCAGCGCTTGGGCAGAGATATTCATGGTTTGTCTTCAGGTGCTTCTTGTACAAAGCGACTCATGTACATGCCTTGCATCACCACAAACACCAACATCAGGCCCAACCCCCCAAAGAGTTTGAAGCTCACCCAAGTGTCGGTGTCAAAGTGATTGGCCACCCACAAATTGAGGCACCCCATGACCGCAAAGAAGCACGCCCAGCTGTGCAGCAGCACCACCCATGCATGGTTGGGTAATTCAATTTGTGCGCCCATGAGTTGACGCAAAAAGTTGCGCTTGAAAACGTAATGGCCTATCCACAAAGCACTGCCCATCAGCCAATACAAGACGGTGGGTTTCCATTTGATGAAAGTTTCGTCTTGGGTCAGCAGCGTGGCGCCACCAAACACCACGATGACGCCAAGGCTCACCCATTGCATGGGTTCTACAAACCCGTTTTTGCGCCAGAGCCACCCAATTTGCCCCAGTGTGGCGACGATGGCCACGGCCGTGGCCGCCATGATGCCGAATGCTTTGAAAGTGCCAAAAAATAAAATGATGGGGAAGAAGTCGAGCAGTAATTTCATAGAAAAGGTTCAGTCTTTGGGCACGAAGTCTAACGAGGCCGAGTTCATGCAATAGCGCAGGCCCGTGGGCGCCGGACCATCTGGGAACACATGACCGAGATGCGCTTGGCATTGAGAACACACGGTTTCCACGCGGGTCATGCCGTGGCTGGTGTCGCGATGCTCGGTGATCGCGTTTGAATTGACAGCGGTGTGAAAGCTCGGCCAGCCGCAACCCGCATCAAATTTGGTGTCGGCCTCAAAGAGTTTGTTGCCGCAACAAATGCAGTGGTAGCTGCCCGCCGCCCAGTGGTCTTCGTATTTGCCGGTGAACGGGCGCTCGGTGGCGGCTTTGCGGGTGACTTCATAAGCCACAGGTTCGGCGTTTTTGGCCGCGAGCAGGGCGCGCCATTCTTGTTCGTTAGTTGGGGTGGTCATGAGGAGCAACTGATTTCAATAGACGACGCCCATTCTGGCGCAAGACCCGCCCAAGCTTCAAAGGCAGGATGTTCGTCAAACGGCTGGTGCAGCACATCACACAGGTCTTGCACCATCGAAAAGTCGCCGGTTTTGGCTTGGCGTATGGCCAATTCGCCCAAATGGTTGCGCAAGATGAATTTAGGGTTCACTTGCAGCATGGCTTGACTGCGTGCTTGGTTAGACAGCGGCGACAGATCGGATGACGCGGCGTCGCCGGTCGCGCAGTCAGCGGCCATTCGGGTTTGATACGACGACAACCACGCATCAAACACCTCGCGGTGCAAGAACAAATCGCGCACGGGCTCAAAGGCATGCGTCACTGATGCGGATTCACCCACGGCGTGGCTCAGGCGGCGCCAAAACACGGTGTAGTCCACACGGTCTTGGTGCATGGCTTTGAGCAAGGTTTCGACCAAAGCGCGGTCGCCCTCGGCGGCGTTGTGCAAACCGAGTTTGGCGCGCATGCGTGCGTCTAGCGCGGCGGGGAAAGCGTCTTTGTAGCGCTCCAATGCGGCCAAGGCGGGGGCTTGCTCGTCAATCAGCGGCATCAGGGCTTGGCCCAGACAGAACAAATTCCAATACGCCACTTGCGGCTGACGCGCATAGGCGTAGCGGCCTTGGTGGTCAGAGTGGTTGCAAATGTGACTGGGGTCGAAGGCGTCTAAAAACTGGAACGGGCCGTAATCCAGCGTGAGGCCCAACACGCTCATGTTGTCGGTGTTCATCACGCCGTGGCAAAAGCCCACGGCTTGCCATTGCGCCATCAATTCGGCGGTGCTGTGTGTGATGGCTTGCAACAAACCTGTGTAGCGCGCGGGGCCTTGCAGCGCTTGCAAGTGGGGCATGTGTTGGGCCACCACCCAGTCAGCCAAGGCTTGTAACTCGTCGATGAGGCCGTTGGAGGCGAAGTGCTCAAAGTGGCCAAAACGCACAAAACTCGGCGCCATGCGGGTCACCACCGCCGCGGTTTCTACCTCTTCACGGCGCACAAGCCCGGGCGAACCTGTCACGCACAGCGCGCGGGTGGTGGCCACCCCTAAGCCATGCATGGCTTCGCTGGCCAAGTACTCGCGAATGCTGGAGCGCAGAACGGCCCGTCCATCGCCACGGCGTGAATAAGGCGTGGGGCCTGCGCCTTTGAGTTGCAGGGTTTGGGGGCCAAACGGGGTGTCGATGTCGCCCAAATTCAAGGCCCGGCCGTCGCCCAACTGGCCCGCCCATTGTCCGAATTGATGGCCGCTGTACACACTCGCATAGGGCGAGCTGCCGGTCAACACCACATTGCCGGTCAAGGCCTGCAACGTGTCGTGCTGCGTCCAAAATTCGCTCGGTAAGCTCAATTCGGCGCGCAGGCGGTCGTTGCGTGCGACCCAATGCGCGGCAGGCAAAGCGGTCGGTGCGGTGGGGGTGGCGAAGGTCGATCCGAGTTGGGTCAAACCCGAGGCGTTGGCGGGGCGCCACGGCAGGTCAAGCGGAGCCACGCGAGGGGCTGGGTCGTCGTAAGTCATGTTGGGATTGTCTAGGGTATTCCATAGGCTTGTTTTTCATAGGCCATCCCGAAATCGTCAAAAACTCTGGGCACAATGGATTCGTGAAAAAGCACGACCGTGCCAAAATTTTTAGATGCCACAGGAGTTCTCCCCATGCTGGGTTTGATGCAAGACCAACCATTGTTGATTTCAAACATGATCGAGTACGCCGATCGCCACCACGGCGACGGTGAGGTCGTGTCGCGCCGCGTGGAAGGCGACATCCATCGCTACACCTGGTCTGATGTGGCCCGTCGTTCGCGCCAAGTGGCCAACGCTTTAGATGGCATGAACTTGGCTTTCAGCGACCGCGTGGCCACCTTGGCTTGGAACGGCTACCGCCATTTGGAGTTGTACTTTGGTGTCAGCGGCAGCGGACGCGTGCTGCACACCATCAACCCGCGTTTGCACCCCGATCAAGTGGCATGGATTGCCAACCACGCCGAAGACCAAGTGTTGTGCTTTGACATGACGTTCTTGCCCATCATTCAAGCCGTGCACAGCAAATGCACCACCGTCAAACAGTGGATCGCGCTGTGCGATGCCGACAAACTGCCCGCCGACACTGGCATTCCAGGCTTGGTGAGTTACGAGGCCTGGATGGGCCAGCAATCGACGACATACAAATGGCCCGTGTTTGACGAAAACTCGGCCTCCAGCATGTGCTACACCAGCGGCACAACGGGCAACCCGAAAGCTGCGCTGTACAGCCACCGCTCCACCACCTTGCACGCCTACGCCGCCGCCATGCCCGACGTGATGTGCATTTCCGCGCGTGACGCGATCTTGCCCGTGGTGCCCATGTTCCACGTCAACGCATGGGGCATTCCCTACAGCGCGGCGTTGACCGGTGCCAAGCTGGTGTTCCCCGGCGCAGGCATGGACGGCAAGTCGATTTATGAGCTGATCGAAGGCGAGGGCGTCACCTTTGCCGCTGGCGTGCCCACGGTCTGGCAAATGCTGCTGACGCACATGAAGCCGCAAGGCTTGCGCTTTTCCAAATTGAACCGCACCGTCATTGGTGGCTCGGCCTGCCCACCCGCCATGATCAACGCCTTCCGCGACGACTACAACGTCGAGGTGCTGCACGCTTGGGGCATGACCGAAATGAGCCCGTTGGGCACCTTGTGCACCTTGAAAAACAAACACCTCAGCCTGCCCAAAGACGAGCAAATGAAAATTTTGCTCAAGCAAGGCCGTGCCATTTACGGCGTCGACATGAAGATCATCGACGACGCCGGCCATGACCAGCCGCACGACGGCAAAGCCTTTGGCGACTTGCTGGTGCGCGGCCCTTGGGTGGTGGCCAACTATTACAAAGGTGAGGGCGACAGTCCTTTGGTGAAAGATGCCAACGGTTTGGAATGGTTCCCCACTGGCGATGTGGCCACCATCGACGCCGATGGTTTCATGCAAATCACCGACCGCAGCAAAGACGTCATCAAGTCCGGTGGCGAATGGATCAGCTCCATCGACATTGAAAACATCGCCGTGGCGCACCCCGCCGTGCTCATGGCCGCTTGCATTGGCGTGAAGCATCCCAAGTGGGACGAGCGTCCGATCGTGGTGGTGGTGAAAAAACCAGACGGGCAAGTCACCCGCGAAGAGTTGCTGCACTTCTACGAAGGTAAAACCGCGAAATGGCAAATCCCTGATGACGTGGTGTTTGTCGACAGCATTCCAATTGGCGCAACCGGCAAGTTGCTCAAAACCAAACTGCGTGAGCAACTCAAAGACTACGTGTTGCCCACCCTCTAAAAAGATGTTGTCAGTCGCACGCGAGATAGTGTCTAGGGCAATCCCTTGCGTGTGCTGAAAACAAACCTTGTACGCTTTCACTGGCATTAAAACTTCAAAGGAGACAACCATGAAATTAGCACGCAACCTCATCGCCACCGCCGTCTTGGTGACCGCTGGCGTCTCAGCTTTCGCACAAGCCGGAGAGACAGTCAAAATTGGCTGGATCGATCCACTCTCGGGCTTGATGGGGCCTGTTGGCTCCAATCAAATCAAGTCGTTCCAATTTTTCGCCGAAAAATTCAACGCGACCAACCCCGCCAAGGTCAAGTTTGAAATGGTGCCGTTCGACAACAAGCTCAGCCCCGCTGAAAGCTTGAACGCCCTCAAAGCCGCCATGGACCAAGGCGTGCGCTACATCGTGCAAGGCAACGGCTCATCCGTCGCCGGTGCGTTGATCGAAGCGGTCAACAAACACAATGAGCGCAACCCCGGCAAGGAAATCTTGTTCCTGAACTACGCAGCCGTGGACCCCGACTTCACCAACAGCAAGTGCAGCTACTGGCACTTCCGTTTTGATGCAGACACCTCCATGAAGATGGAAGCGTTGACCACCTTCATGGCCGACCAAAAAGACGTGAAAAAAGTCTATTTGCTCAACCAAAACTATTCGCACGGTCACCAAGTCGCCAAGTACGCCAAAGAGAACTTGGCCCGCAAGCGTCCCGATGTGCAAATCGTCGGTGAAGACCTGCACCCCTTGGCCCAAGTGCGCGACTTCGCACCGTACATTGCCAAGATCAAAGCGTCTGGCGCAGACACCGTGATCACGGGCAACTGGGGTTCAGACTTGGCCTTGTTGGTGAAAGCCGCGAACGAAGGCGGTTACACCGGCAAGTTCTACACCTACTACACCAGCGTGACGGGCACACCGACTGCCTTGGGCAAAGGTGGAGAAGGCCGTGTGTTCCAAATCGGCTACGGACACTACAACATGGGCGGTCAAAACGACAAATGGGCTGCTGAGTTCAACACCAAGTTCAAAGACGATTTCTACACCAACGCTGTGGTGCATGTGTTCAACGCCTTGGGTCAGTCCATGGCCAAAGCCAAATCAACAGACCCCGTCAAAGTGGCTGCTGCCTTGGAAGGCTTGAAATTCAACAGCTTCAACGGTGAAGTTGAAATGCGCAAAACAGACCACCAGTTGCAGCAACCTCTGTTCTTGGCGGTGTGGCAAAAGGCGGACAAAAAGTACCCTTACAGCCCAGAAAACACGGGCATGACATTGGCGCCTGTTAAAACGTTTGAAGCTTATGTGGCCAGCACGCCCACCAGCTGCCAAATGAAACGACCCGGCTAAACGGTCATCGGCGACGGAGCGCCAAGTGCGCTTGGCACTCCGTCTTGTGAGGTTTCGAGAGAACAGGTTCAACCATGGAGTTTTTCTTCATCTCCATGCTCAACGGCATGAGCTACGGCTTGCTGTTGTTCATGCTCAGCTCAGGCTTGACGCTGATTTTCAGCATGATGGGTGTGCTCAACTTTGCACACGCCAGTTTTTACATGATCGGTGCCTACATTGGTTACACCCTCAACAGCGTTTTAGGCTTTTGGGTGGCGTTGCTCGTGGCACCGATTTTGGTGGGCGCTTTGGGCGCCATGTTCGAGCGCTTGTGCTTGCGCCGCGTTCACAAATTTGGGCATGTGCCTGAGTTGCTGGTGACGTTTGGTTTGTCTTACATCGTGTTGGAAATTGTGCAACTCGTGTGGGGCCGCACGGCGGTTGAGTTTGCGCCACCGCCGTCCTTGCAAGGTCCGGCCTTCACCTTGGTGCAAAACTCCTTGAATGGTTTGTCTTTGGTGTGGGGCGCTGCGGCACCTGAGTTGTGCAGCGCTACAGATGCTGCGGTGCGCGTGGTGTGCTCGCCATTTCCCGCCACACGCGGCTTCATGATGCTGGTGGCTTTGATGATGATGGTGGGTTTGTGGCTGTTGCTCAAACGCACCCGCGTGGGCTTGGTCATTCAAGCCGCACTCACCCACCCAGAAGCCGTGGAAGCCTTGGGCCACAACGTGCCGCGCGTCTTCATGATGGTGTTTGGCGTGGGCACCGGCTTAGCCGGTTTAGCGGGGGTGATTGGTGGCAGCACGTTTGTCACCGAACCCGCCATGGCGGCCACCGTGGGATCGGTGATTTTCGTGGTGGTCGTGGTCGGCGGCATGGGCTCTTTGGCCGGTGCGTTCTTGGCCTCGGTGCTGATTGGCGTGGTGCAAACCTTTGCGGTGGCGTTTGACAGTTCGCTGGTCTCGCTGATGCAAGGCTTTGGCTGGCAACTCAGCAGTGCCCTGCAAAACAACTCCGTGTTGAAGCTCACGCTGTCGCAGGTCGCGCCCATCTTGCCGTACCTATTTTTGGTGTTGATTTTGATCTTCCGACCCAAGGGTCTGTTGGGCACTCGGGAGACTTGAGCCATGGCCTTGACCAAAACCCATTACGAATTCAAACCCTACAACGTGGCCCGTTGGGTCATTTGGAGCCTGTTTGCGCTGCTGCTGGTGGTGTCACCCATGGTGTTCACCAGCAACTTGTCCATCACCATGCTCACCCAAATGGGCATCGCCATGATTGCCTGCTTGTCCTACAACATGTTGTTGGGGCAGGGCGGCATGCTGAGCTTTGGCCATGCGGTGTACACGGGCCTTGGTTCTTACCTTGCCATGCATGCGTTGAATGCCGCCAGCAGCGGTGGACTGAACATTCCCGTCACCTTGATTCCCTTGGTGGGCGGCGTGGGCGGTATGTTGTTTGCCGTGCTGTTTGGCTATGTGACCACACGCAAATCGGGCACCACCTTCGCCATGATCACCATGGGGGTGGGCGAATTGGTGTTTGCCATGTCGCTGATGTTCTCGGAGTTCTTCGGTGGCGAAGCCGGCGTGTCAGGCAACCGCGTGATGGGCGAAGCGTTCATGGGCATCACCTACGGCCCACCCGTGCAGGTGTATTACCTCACCGCCGCCTACACGCTGGTGTGTGTGGCGTTGATGTACGCCTTCACCCGCACGCCTCTGGGGCGCATCTTGAATGCGGTACGTGACAACCCCGAACGTGTGGAGTTCATTGGCTACAACACGCAGCATGTGCGCTATTTGTCGTTCATCATTGCAGGCTTTTTCGCAGGTATTGCGGGTGGCTTGGCCTCGGTGAACTTTGAGATCGTCACAGCCGAAGTGGTGGGCGCAGGCCGTTCAGGCGCTTATCTGTTGTTCACCTTCTTGGGCGGCGCCACCTTCTTCTTTGGCCCCTTGATCGGTGCTGTGTTGATGGTGCTGGCGTTTGTGTTGCTGTCCGAGTTCACCAAAGCTTGGCTGCTGTATTTGGGCTTGGTCTTCTTGTTCATGGTGATGTTTGCCCCAGGTGGCATCGCCAGCTTGATCATGATGAACTTGCGCTTGGCTGCCTTTGGGCGCTTGCGGCAAATGTGGGTGGCTTATGTCGGCCTCGCCGTCACCGCATTGATGGCGCTGGCTGGAGCTGCGGCCATGATTGAAATGGTCTACCACTTGCAACTCAACGCAGCGCTTGGCCCTGAGTTGAAATTTGCAGGCGTGCACCTCAACGCCGACTCGCTCAACAGCTGGTTTGGTTCTGCGTTTGTCATGCTCACCGGCTTGGGCCTGTTTGAGCTGGCCAGACGCCAATACGTACACGATTGGGATGAGACGCAGGTGTTCATCGAAAAAGAAATCAAACGCCGGGAGGCCCTGTGATCGCCCTCGAACTCAAAGACGTCCGCAAGAATTTCGGCAAGACCGAGATCATCCGAGGCGTGAATTTAGCGGTGCAATCCGGCGAGCGCGTGGGCATCATTGGCCCCAACGGCGCCGGTAAATCGACCTTGTTCAACCTCATCAGTGGCAGGCTTGAGCCCAGCAGCGGCGAGATTTGGCTGGGCGAGAACCGCATCGACCACAAAAAGCCATTTGAGATCAACCGCTTGGGCTTGTCCCGCAGTTTTCAAATCACCAACATCTTTCCGAAGTTGAGCGTGTTTGAAAACCTCCGTTGCGCCGTGCTCTGGAAGCTGGGCTACAAGTACACCTTCTTCAAGTTTTTGGCCGATCTGGACGACGCCAACGACGCCGCTGAAAAGCTGATGCACGAGATTCGTCTCGACAAAAAGCGCGACGTCTTGGCCATGAACCTGACCTATGCAGAGCAACGCGCCTTAGAAATTGGCATCACCATCGCAGGCGGCGCCAACGTGGTCTTGCTCGACGAGCCCACGGCGGGCATGAGCAAGAGCGAAACCAAGCGCTTCATCCAACTCATCCGTGAAGTCACCGAAGGCAAAACCTTGCTGACCGTGGAGCACGACATGGGCGTGGTGTTTGGCTTGGCCGACAAGATTGCGGTGGTGGTGTACGGCGAAGTGATCGCCTTTGACACCCCCGAGGCCGTGCGCGCCAATGCCAAGGTGCAAGAGGCTTATTTGGGCTCGGCTGTGGCCGACTCTCAAGCCCACGGCTGACCGACCAACACGACCGCGCGAGACACACCGCATGCTTCACATTGAAAATCTTCACGCGTTTTACGGCAAAAGCCATGTCTTGCATGGCGTGTCGTTTGACATCCAGCCCGGCGAAATTGTGTCGCTTTTGGGACGCAACGGTTCAGGCCGTTCCACCACCGCACGCAGCATCATGGGCTTGGTCGATTGCAAGGGGAAAATTGACTGGAAGGGACAGTCCATTCTCGACAAAAAGGCCTACCAAATTGCCCATTTAGGCATTGGTTATGTGCCCGAAAGTCGCGACATTTTCCCGACACTCACGGTGCATCAAAACTTGCTGCTGGGGCAAAAAGGCAAGGGCGAGGGCAGCCGTTGGTCGTTCGACGACATGTACGCCATGTTCCCCCGCCTCAAAGAGCGCGAACACACGGAAGCAGGCGTGATGTCAGGCGGCGAGCAGCAAATGCTCACGCTGTGCCGCACGCTCATGGGCGACCCCGACTTGATCATCATTGACGAGCCCACCGAGGGCTTGGCGCCCAAGATTGTCGAGTTGGTTGGCCAGTATTTACAGACGCTCAAAGAGCGCGGCATTTCGGTGCTGCTGATTGAGCAAAAACTCACCATCGCCATGGACATTTCTGACCGCGTGTTGGTCATGGGCCACGGCAGCATTGTGTTCACAGGCACACCCGCTGAACTGAAAGCAGACGCGTATACCCGACGCGAATGGCTCGAAGTTTGATCTAGAATAAAAAATAGAACGACCGTTCTTTTTTTCCTTCAATTGCTCCAACAAGGAACCCGCATGAGTGCAGACTACAAAGTTCACGGCGACGTGGCCGTGATTTCTCTCAACAACCCACCGGTCAACGGCTTGGGCTTGTCGACACGTCAAGCGATTGCTGACGGTGTGGCCAAAGCCTTGGCCGATGCGGCCGTCAAAGCCATTGTGGTGACCGGCGAGGGCACCGCCTTCTCAGGTGGCGCAGATATTCGCGAGTTCGGCTCACCCAAAGCGGTCCAAGAACCCAACTTGTTGAGCGTGATCTCTGTCATCGAAAACAGCACCAAGCCCGTCGTGGCTGCCATCCACTCGGTCGCCATGGGCGGCGGCTTGGAATTGGCCCTCGGTTGCCACTACCGCATTGCCGCACCCGGTGCCAGCATCGCGTTGCCTGAAGTGAAAATTGGTTTGATTCCCGGCGCCGGTGGCACACAACGCTTGCCACGCGTCTTGGGCGTCGAAGCTGCCCTGAACATGATCGTCAGCGGCGAAGCCATCAAGAGCGAAATGCTCGCCATGCTGCCCGGCCAAAAGTTGTTCGACCAAATGGCCGCATCGCCCGCATCGTTAATGGACGAGGCTTTGGCTTTCGCCCGTTCGATGGCGGACGTGCGCCCCTTGCCCCGCGTGCGTGACTTGCCTTGCAAGCACCCCCAAGGCGATGCGTACTTCCAGTTCACCCGCAACATGGTCAAAGGCATGGCTAAAAACTACCCCGCACCGCCCAAGTGCGTGGACGCCGTGCAAGCCGCCACCAAGAAGAAGTTCGACGACGGCATGGCCTTCGAGCGCGAAATCTTCATCAACCTGATGTGGACACCGGAGTGCCGTGCGTTGCGTCACTTGTTCACCTCACAACGTGCCGCCTCGAAGATTCCAGACGTGCCAAGCAGCACCCCCACACGCGAGATCAAGCAAGTCGCTGTCATCGGTGCGGGCACCATGGGCGGCGGCATCACCATGAACTTCTTGAACGCGGGCATTCCCGTCAAGATGCTCGAAACCAAGCAAGAAGCCTTGGACCGCGGCATTGCCACCATCAAGAAAAACTACGAAGCGCAAGTCAAAAAGGGCAAGCTCAAAGAAGACAAATACGCCCAGCGTATGGCTTTGTTGACCACCACCTTGAGCTACGACGAGATCAAAGACGCCGACATGGTGATCGAAGCTGTGTTTGAAGAAATGGGCGTCAAAGAAGCCGTCTTCAAACAACTCGACGCAGTGATGAAGCCTGGCGCGATCTTGGCTTCCAACACCTCCACGCTGGACGTGAACCAAATCGCCAACTTCACCAAGCGTCCACAGGACGTGGTGGGCATGCACTTTTTCAGCCCTGCCAACGTGATGAAGTTGCTCGAAGTCGTGCGCGGCGCGGCAACCGGCAAAGACGTGCTGGCCACCGTCATGGCCGTGGCCAAGAAGATCAAGAAAACTGCCGTGGTGTCTGGCGTGTGCGACGGCTTCATCGGCAACCGCATGATCGAGCAATACGGCCGTCAAGGCGGCTTCTTGCTCGAAGAAGGCTGCACGCCCTCGCAAGTGGACAAAGCCATTGAAAAATTTGGTTTTGCCATGGGCCCGTTCCGCATGGGCGACTTGGCCGGTAACGACATTGGCTGGGCCATCCGCAAGCGCCGCTACCAAGAAAAGCCCAACATGAAGTACAGCAAAACCGCTGACTTGTTGTGCGAGATGGGCCGTTACGGTCAAAAAACCGGCGCAGGCTGGTACGACTACCAAGCCGGCAAACGTGACGCCATCCCCAACAAAGAGGTGGAGGCCATGATCGTCAAGCACCGCGCCGACATGGGCATCACCGCTCGCAAGATCAGCGACGAAGAAATCGTGCAGCGCTTGGTCTTTTCGCTCGTCAACGAAGCCGCGCACATCTTGGAAGAAGGCATTGCCTCCAAGGCCAGCGACATCGACATGGTCTACATCACCGGCTACGGCTTCCCGATCTACCGCGGTGGCCCGATGCTGTACGCCGACCAAATTGGCCTGTTCAACGTGGTGCAAGCGATGAACCGCTTTGCCACCAACCCCCTCGATGACGCCGAGTTCTGGAAACCAGCCCC
Source organism: uncultured Limnohabitans sp. (assembly GCA_963513725.1). GTDB lineage: Bacteria > Pseudomonadota > Gammaproteobacteria > Burkholderiales > Burkholderiaceae_C > Limnohabitans. The sequence continues at coordinate 485,022 of CAUPRM010000001.1, forward strand.
GTTGCTGGCCAAGCTCGCCGCCGAAGGCAAGACCTTCAACTGAAACCGAATTAAGGACTCCTCATGACCAACGCTGTCATCGTATCTACCGCCCGCACCCCGCTCGCCAAGAGCTGGAAAGGTGCCTTCAACATGACCCACGGCGCGACGCTGGGTGGCCATGCCGTGAAACACGCCATCGCACGCGCCGGCATCGACGCTGGTGAAGTCGAAGACGTCATCATGGGCTGCGCGAACCCCGAAGGGGCCACCGGCGCCAACATCGCACGTCAAATCGCGCTGATGGCCGATTGCCCTGTTTCTGTGTCGGGCGTGACGGTCAACCGTTTTTGTTCTTCTGGCTTGCAAACCATCGCGCTGGCCTCGCAACGCATCATCGCGGGCGAGGGCGACGTGTATGTGGCGGGCGGCGTGGAAAGCATTTCTTGCGTACAGCAAGAGATGAACCAACACATGTTGGCCGACGTCAACTTGATGAAGAAAAAGCCAGAAATCTACTGGAACATGTTGCAAACCGCTGAGCAAGTGGCCAAGCGCTACAACATCAGCCGCGACGTGATGGACGAGTACGGCGCCGGTAGCCAGCAAAAGGCCTGTGCCGCACAAGCCGCCGGTTTGTTTGACGCCGAAATTGCACCCATCACCGTCACCGCAGGCGTGATCGACAAAGTCATGGGCATGATGACCAAACAAGTCACCGTCAGCCGCGACGAAGGCACCCGCGAGGGCACCACTGTCGAAGCCATTCGCGGTTTGCGCTCGGCCATGCCTGGTGGTTTGGTCACCGCCGGTAACGCCAGCCAGTTCTCGGACGGCGCAGGTGCTTGCGTGGTGATGAGCGAAGAGCTGGCCAGCAAGCGTGGCTTGCAGCCCTTGGGCCGCTTCCTCGGTTTCGCTGTTGCCGGTTGCGAGCCTGACGAGATGGGCATTGGCCCCGTTTACGCCGTGCCCAAAGCCTTGAAGCGCTTGGGCCTGACCGTCAACGACATCGACCTGTGGGAATTGAACGAAGCCTTTGCCGTGCAGGTGCTGTACTGCCGCGACAAATTGGGCATTCCTGCTGAGCGTTTGAACGTCAATGGTGGCGCGATTGCCTTGGGTCACCCCTACGGCGTGAGCGGCCAGCGTTTGACAGGCCATGCTTTGATCGAAGGCAAACGCCGTGGCGCCAAGCGCGTGGCCGTGACCATGTGTATCGGTGGCGGCATGGGTGCTTGCGGCATCTTTGAAGTTTTGTAAACCTCAGACTGTGTCCAAAGGCCAAGGGTGACGTGAAGCCCTTGGCCTGTTCTTTCTCTAAACCCTGAGTGGTGTTTTATGTCTCTGCGTTCCACGGTTGATTTTTTACTTCACGACTGGCTGCAAGTCAGCAGCTTGAACCAACGTGAGCGCTTCGCCGACCACTCCCGCGACACGTTTGACGCGGTGCTCGACACCTGCGAGCGCATTGCGCGCGATAAGTTCGCCCCCTTCAACCGCACCGTCGACACCGAAGAGCCGCAATTTGACGGCGAAAAAGTGGTGCTCCCCCAAGCGACTTACGACGCCCGCGAAGCCTACGCCGCATCGGGCATGTTGAGCGCGGCACAAGATTACGACATTGGCGGCATGCAGCTGCCCTACACGGTGGAGTCTGCCGCCAACGCATTTTTTGCCTGCGCTTCGGTCAGCATTGGTGCGGGCATGTTGACGGTCGGCAATGCCAATTTGTTGATGGCGCACGGCACTGCGCTGCAAAAGCAAGTGTTTGCTTTGAAAGAATTTGCCGGCGATTGGGCGGGCACCATGTGTTTGTCTGAGCCACAAGCGGGCTCATCGCTGAGCGACATCGCCACCCGCGCCATGCCCGATGGCGACGGATTCGAAACCGACGCACTGGGTCCACGCTACCGCCTCAAAGGCAACAAGATGTGGATCTCGACGGGCGACCATGAACTCACCGAAAACATCGTCCATTTGGTGCTGGCCAAAATTCCAGGGCCGGACGGCAAAACAATCCCTGGCGTCAAAGGCATTTCTCTGTTTGTGGTGCCCAAGAAGTTGGTTGACGCCCAAGGCGCGCTGACCGGCGAACGCAACGACGTGGCGCTGGCTGGCTTGAACCACAAATGCGGTTGGCGCGGCACGGTCAACACCTTGCTGAACTTTGGCGAAGGCAAGTACCCCGTGCGTGGTGCAGGCTTGGACGGCAAAGGCGCTGGTGCCATTGGCTATTTGGTCGGCAAACCCGGCGAGGGCTTGCGCTGCATGTTCCACATGATGAACGAAGCCCGCATCGGTGTGGGCATGGCCGCCACCATGTTGGGGCTGGCGGGCTACTACGCGTCACTCGATTACGCCAAAAACCGCCCACAAGGTCGCCCCATGACCACGGCGGGCAAAGACGCAGCATCGCCACAAGCGCGCATCATCGAACACGCCGATGTGAAGCGCATGTTGCTGGCTCAAAAATCGTACGGCGAAGGGGCATTGGCGCTGGAGTTGTACTGCGCCCGCTTGGTCGACGAACAACACACCGGCGATGCAGAAAGCACCAACCAAGCCCGCTTGTTGCTGGAAGTACTCACGCCCATTGCCAAAAGCTGGCCCAGCGAATGGTGCTTAGAAGCCAACTCGCTGGCCATTCAAATTCACGGTGGCTACGGCTACACCCGCGACTACCCCGTGGAGCAATATTGGCGCGACAACCGCCTCAACATGATCCACGAAGGCACGCACGGCATTCAGGCCCTCGACCTGTTGGGCCGCAAAGTGCTGATGGAAGAAGGCAAGGGCTTGTGGCTGCTGGCCGACCGCATCAACGTGACGGTGCAAAAAGCACTCAACGCCGACAACGCCCACGAACACTTGGCACGTACCGAACACGCCCACGCTTTGGCGCAAGCCTTGCAGCGGGTGGGCCGGGCCACCAAAATGGCGTGGAGCAGCGGCGTGCCCAATGAAGCCTTGGCCAATGCGGTGCCTTATATGCAAGCCTTTGGCCACACCGTACTGGCATGGATGTGGCTGGAAGTGGCCTTGGCCAGCGAAGGCGAGGGCGCGGCCAACGCCGGTCGCCGTGCTGCTGCACAGTTTTTCTTCCATTACGAATTGCCCAAAATTGGCGCTTGGCTGAACGTGGTCGAAAGCCGCGACATGACCTGCGCCCAACTGTCTGAAGACGCGTTTTAAGCGCCCAACTTTTCAAAGAAAGAACTCGCATGCAAGAAAGTTTTGGCGCCTACATTCCCTTTGTTGAACACCTCGGCTTTGAGATGGTGTTCTTTGACGATGGCCAGTCCGAGTTGCGCTACACCCCTGAGCCTGAGCACTTGAACTCCTTCAACGTCACCCACGGCGGCGCAGTGATGACGCTGCTCGACGTCACCTTGGCTACGGCTGCGCGCAGCGTCGACAAAGCGGTGGGCGTGGTGACCATTGAGATGAAAACCAGCTTCATGCAACCCGCGCGTGGCACGTTGACAGGCAAAGGCCGCTTGATCCACCGCACGCGCAGCATGGCCTTCACCGAAGGCACGGTGTTCGATGCCGATGGCAAGGTGTGCGCACACGCCACCGGCACATTCAAGTACGTCACCCGTGCACCTGCGCCCGACGACGCGCAACACCCAGCGCACGCCAGCCCTGAAATTTCGACCGATTAATTTTCAACACACCACACAACAACATCTCGGAGACAACATGACAGAAAACCAACAAATCGTGCTCGATAACCGCCCCCAAGGCGAGGCGACCACCAGCAACTTCAAGCTCCTGCACACGCAAACGCCTGAACTGCAAGACAACCAAGTGCTGGTGCGCCACCACTACCTCAGCCTCGACCCCTACATGCGTGGCCGCATGAACGAGAGCAAGAGCTACGCCGTGCCACAGCCTTTGGGTGAGGTCATGATCGGCGGCACCGTGGGCGAAGTGGTGGAAAGCCGTCACCCCAAATTCAACCTAGGCGACAAAGTGGTGGGCATGGGCGGCTGGCAGCTCTACAGCGTGGTGGACGGCAATGCGCCCGGCATGTTGCGCCGCGTGGACACCACGCATGTGCCGCTCAGCCATTACTTGGGCGCGGTCGGCATGCCCGGCGTGACCGCTTGGTACGGCTTGGTGAAAATCATCAACCCCAAAGCAGGCGAGACCGTGACGGTCAGCGCGGCCAGTGGCGCGGTAGGCAGCGCTTACGGCGCCTTGGCCAAAGCACGCGGCTGCCGCGTGGTGGGCATTGCGGGCGGCAAAGACAAATGCGCCTACGTGGTCAACGAGCTCGGCTTTGACGCGTGCATTGACTACAAAGAACACAAAGACTACCTCTCGCTCTCCAAAGCCCTGCGCGAAGCCTGCCCGAACGGCATCGACGGTCACTTTGAAAACGTGGGCGGCATGGTGCTCGACGCGGTGATGTTGCGCACCAACGCCTTCGCCCGCATTGCGGTGTGCGGCATGATCGCGGGCTACGACGGGGCACCACTGCCCATGACCAACCCCGCGCTGATCTTGGTCAACCGCATGAAGATCGAAGGCTTCATCGTCAGCGAGCACATGGAAGTGTGGCCCGAGGCCTTGCATGAGCTTGGCACTTTGGTGGGCACCGGCAAACTGCGTCCACGCGAGTCGGTGGCGCAAGGTTTGGCTGCGGCACCTGAAGCGTTTTTGGGCTTGCTCAAGGGCAAAAACTTCGGCAAGCAATTGGTCAAGTTGATCTAAGTTCACGCACACGATCGCCCGCATGTCTCAGATCATTCTTCACCATTACCCCCTGTCGCCGTTTGCTGAAAAAGTGCGGCTCATCTTGGGCTACAAACAACTCAGCTGGCAGAGCGTGCACATTCCGATGTACATGCCCAAGCCCGACGTGATCGCGCTGACCGGCGGTCATCGCCGCACGCCGTTCATGCAAATCGGGGCCGATATTTACTGCGACAGCAACTTGATTGCCGATGTGCTGGAGCAAATGCAGCCCACGCCCACCTTGTATCCAGAGGCGGTCAAAGGTGCCGCGCGCATCGTGGCGCAATGGGCCGACACCTTGGTGTTCCCCGTGGCCATGGCCTACAACTTTCAGCCTGCAGGTGCCGCCTATGTGTTGGCGAAATGGTCACCCGAAGACGTGAAGGTGTTTGTGCAAGACCGCGCCACCATGCGCGGGGGTGCGCCACGCATGCCGCCCGCTGATGCGATTGGCATGTACAAAAGCTACTTGCGCCGTTTGTCGCACATGCTGGAGCAGCACCCGTTTTTGATGGACGATGTGCCCTCGGTGGCCGACTTTGCGGCCTACCACCCCACTTGGTATACCTTGCGCGTCGTGCCTTTGCTGGCCGACATCTTCAACGCCACGCCGAATGTGCGCGCTTGGCTGGAACGCATGGAGAAGTTGGGTCACGGCACGCACACCGATCTCACCTCGACACAAGCGCTGCAAATCGCACACGACAGCCTGCCTGTGGATGTGTCAGAAGAACCCTTCATGGATCACCACGGCATTGCCTTGGGCAGCCAAGTGGTCATCACCGCTGAGTCGTTTGGCTTGGAACCCACGGCGGGCGAGTTGGTCGCGGCCACGCGCACGCGCTACACCGTGCGCAGAACAGATGAACGCGCAGGCACCGTGCATGTGCATTTCCCACGCAATGGCTTTATTTTGAAAAAGGCGGACTGATGATTTCCAACTTCAAAGGCAAAACCGCCGTGTTGACCGGCGCTGGCTCAGGCTTTGGCTTAGAGTGCGCCCGCATTGGCGCCAAACTGGGCATGAACTTGGTGCTGGTCGATGTGCAAAAAGACGCCCTCGACGCAGCGGAGGCCGAGCTCAAAGCCACTGGCGTTCAGGTGATGGCCCGCTTGGTCAACGTGTCGGATGCGGCACAAATGCAAGCCTTGGCCCACGACGTGAAAGCCACCTTTGGTGCGCCCAACTTCGTGTTCAACAACGCAGGCGTGGGCGCTGGCGGCTTGATCTGGGAAAACACCCAAGCCGACTGGGACTGGGTGTTGGGCGTCAACGTCTGGGGCGTGGTGCACGGCGTGCGCTTGTTCACCCCCATGATGCTGGAGGCTGCGGCCAAAGACCCAAGTTTTCAGGGCCATATCGTCAACACCGCCAGCATGGCCGGTTTGCTCACGCCGCCCAACATGGGCATTTACAACGTCAGCAAACATGCCGTGGTGGCGTTGACCGAAACGCTGTACCAAGACCTGAAACTGGTGAACGACCAAATCAGTGCCAGCGTGTTGTGCCCGTATTTTGTGCCCACCGGCATCAGCCAAAGCCATCGCAACCGTCCCGCCGCCCTAGACAGTGAGCAACCCACCAAGAGCCAGCTGATTGGCCAAGCCATGAGCGACAAAGCGGTGAGCAGTGGCAAAGTGAGCGCCGCCGATGTGGCGCAACTGGTGTTTGACGCGATCGCGGCCGATCAGTTCTACATCTACAGCCACCCGCAAGCGCTGGGCAATGTGCAAAGCCGCATGGAAGCCATCGTCCAACAGCACAACCCGCCAGACCCGTTCAAAGAACGGCCTGATTTGGGTGAAAAACTCAAAGCGCAATTGCGCGGTTGAGCGAGCGGCGGATGAGCAGGGTGCCCCTCCATCTGCCCTCGTTTCAGTGAAAGTGGCCTTCGAAGCAGTGGCGAACTTCGTGGCCGAGCACCACATGGTCGGGGTTGGGGCCGGTCACGATGGTGCACTCGTTCGTGCTTTGTGACCACTTGGCGCAGGCGACGGGGGTGCCGTTGAAGGCTTGATCGCGCCCTTTGTGCGCCTGCAAGCAGTATTCGGCGGCGTCTGGGCGGACTTCCCAACTCAATCTGACTTTGTTCATGATGCGTTTGTCATACGTCATCGGCGTAAATTCGGTGTATTCCCATTTGGGCACGTTCTGACAACCGCTCAATAAAAATGAACAAAGCAAAGCAATTGGCAAAAAGCCAATCATTTTGTTAAACTTTATTACTAAGTACATCAAGATATCGCTATCTTAACGATTTAAAACTCCTGCTATTTTTGAGTGTTGCTAGATCACCACGTTACAAAGGTACGTGTCAGTGGAAATGACCTTCAAAGCAGTGACGCACCTCATGCCCGATGACGACGTGGTCGGGGTTGGGGCCTGTCACGATGGTGCATTCATTGGTGCTGCGCGACCAGATCGAGCAGGCCGCAACGGTCATGGCAGCATCGCGCTGGTAATCCTGCTGCACACGTTGGCAGTACGTCACGGCGTCGGATCGAACCTCCCATGTGAGTTTGACCCGATTCATGATTCGCTTTTTTTCGTCAAGTGGCGTGAATTGCGTATATTCGGCAGAAGAAATATGTTGGCATCCTGATAAAAACAACAATATGACCATGATCCCCAAGAAAGCCGTATGTTTATTTGTTTTAAGCTGCATTAAGTACCTCTAAGTATTTCAATTTTAGAGATTGCAGCGTTTTTCGTTTTTAGGCGTAGATACATTTGCGGTATGGCAAACTTGCACGCTTTGCCAAGACAGAACTAGAGAACATGCAGAAAATCATGGGCCAGCTGGCCGCTGAAATCAAAATCCGCCCCGAGCAAGTCCGCGCCGCGGTTGAGTTGCTGGATGGCGGTGCCACCGTCCCGTTCATTGCGCGTTACCGCAAAGAAGTCACGGGTGGCTTGGACGACATTCAATTGCGCGAACTCGAAGCCCGCCTGAGCTACCTGCGCGAGCTGACCGACCGCCGCGCTGCGGTGATCAAAAGCATCCAAGAACAAGGCAAGCTCACGCCAGAGCTGCTGGCCGCCATCGAAGCCGCGCCCACCAAGCAAGAGCTGGAAGACATTTACTTACCCTTTAAGCCCAAGCGCCGCACCAAGGGCATGATTGCCAAAGAAGCGGGTTTGGAGCCACTGGCCGACAAGCTGTTTGCCGACCCCACGCTCAACCCCAATGTGGAAGCCGAAGCCTTCATCCTGCCCGCAGGCAAGATTGAAGGGGCCGACTTCACCACCGTCGCCGCTGTGCTGGACGGTGTGCGCGACCTGCTGAGCGAGCGCTGGGCGGAAGACGCCGTTTTGGTGCAAGGCTTGCGCGAATGGCTGTGGACCGAAGGCTTGTTCCGCAGCAAGCTGGCCGCTGGCAAAGACGAAAACAACCCCGATGTGGCGAAGTTTCGCGACTACTTTGATTACGACGAGCCCATTGGCCGCGTGCCCTCGCACCGTGCCTTGGCCGTGTTCCGTGGCCGTGGGCTGGAAATGTTGGATGCCAAACTCGTTTTACCCGTCGAGTCTGAGCCCGGCAAACCCAGCTTGGCCGAAGGCAAGATTGCTTTGCACCTCGGCTGGAGCCATTCCAGCAGGGCAGGGGACGACCTGATTCGCAAATGCGTGGCATGGACATGGCGCGTGAAGCTCAGCCTATCCACCGAGCGCGACTTGTTCACACGTCTGCGTGAAGAAGCCGAGAAGGTCGCTATCAAAGTGTTTGCCGACAACTTGCGCGACTTGCTGCTGGCGGCACCCGCCGGCCCCCGCGTGGTGATGGGCCTAGACCCAGGCATCCGCACCGGCGTGAAAGTGGCCGTGGTCGACGCCACTGGCAAGCTGGTGGAAACGTCTACCGTGTACCCACACGAGCCCCGCAAAGATTGGGACGGCTCGCTCTACACCTTGGCCAAGCTGGCTGAGAAGCATGGCGTGAACCTGATTGCCATTGGCAACGGCACCGCCAGCCGCGAGACCGACAAACTGGCGGGTGAACTCATCAAGCTCATGTCCAAACATGACGCGTCAAAAGTCATCGACAAAGTGGTGGTCAGCGAAGCCGGCGCGTCGGTGTACAGCGCCAGTGAGTACGCCAGCAACGAAATGCCCGATGTGGACGTGAGCCTGCGCGGCGCTGCCAGCATTGCGCGCCGCTTGCAAGACCCCTTGGCCGAGCTGGTGAAGATCGACCCCAAGTCCATCGGCGTGGGCCAGTACCAACACGATGTGAACCAAAGCGAACTTGCCCGCACGCTCGAAGCCGTGGTGGAAGACTGCGTGAACAAAGTGGGCGTGGACCTGAACACCGCCAGCGTGCCGCTGCTCACCCGCGTGTCGGGCCTCTCGACCACCACCGCCAAAGCCGTGGTGCGTTGGCGCGAAGCCAATGGTGCATTTGCCAACCGCCAGCAGTTGCTCAAGGTCACGGGCCTGGGTGCCAAAACATTTGAGCAAAGCGCAGGCTTCTTGCGCATCCGCGATGGCGACAACCCGCTGGACATGACCGCGGTTCACCCCGAAACCTACCCAGTGGTGGAGCGCATCATGGCGCAAACCGGCAAGCCCGTGGCCGAGCTGATGGGCCGTGCCGACATGCTCAAAACTTTGAAGCCCGAGTTGTTTGCCAACGACACCGTGGGCGTCATCACCGTCAAAGACATCTTGAGCGAGCTCGAAAAGCCAGGCCGAGACCCGCGCCCTGACTTCAAAGTGGCCAAGTTGCAAGACGGCGTGGAAGACATCAAAGATCTGAAGGTCGACATGGTGCTCGAAGGCACCGTCAGCAACGTGGCCGCCTTTGGTGCGTTTGTCGATTTGGGCGTGCACCAAGACGGCCTGATTCACGTCAGCCAACTCAGCAACAAGTTCATCACCGACGCCCGCGAAGTGGTGAAGACCGGCGACATCATCAAGGTCAAAGTGTTGGAAGTGGACGTAGCCCGCAAACGCATCAGCCTGACCATGAAGATGGACGCTGCGCCTGCGCGCAAAGACGGCCCACGCGACAACCGCTTTGAACACGCGGGGAGTGACAACCGCCAGCGCGGTGGCGGCAGCTACAACAGTGGCTACACCGCACCGCCCCAAGCGGCGGCTGGCTCGGCCATGGCGAGTGCGTTTGCCAAGCTGCAAGGTTTGAAGAAGTAAGCGGCAAGCAAGACAGGTTGACAATGTTATTACACTGTAATAACATTCAAGAATGATTCACTCAGTACATGGTGTTCCTCATGCACATCGCCATTCGCCCCTTTGGTAACTCACGCGGCATCGTCATTCCTAAACCTTTGCTCACGCAACTGGGCTTAGAAGACGAGGCCGAGGTGAGTGTTGAAAACGATGCATTGGTCATTCGCAAACCTGCCCATGCAGCAAGGGCAGGTTGGGGCGAAGCCGCTAAAGCATTGGCCCAAGCCCATGACGATGTCTTGGTCATGGGCGACTTCGGCAATGAGTCAGATGAGGACTTGAAGTGGTAAGCCGTGGCGATGTTTGGCTTGTCAACTTAGACCCCACAGTGGGCAGCGAAATTCGCAAGTCACGCCCTTGTGTGGTGATCTCACCGCCCGAACTGAACGACCATCTGAAAACTGTCATCGTGGCGCCCATGACTTCACAAGGTTTTCAAGCGCCATTTCGGATCGCGCTGACATTTCAAGGTACTACTGGCTTGGTGCTGCTTGACCAGCTCCGCACCATCGACAAATCTAGGCTGATCAAAAAGCTAGGGCGAATCCAGCCCAAAACATTGACGACCACATTGCAAAAACTCAAAGAGCTGTTTGAGGTTTAACCGAATTGAAAGCCCTGCACATCTACGCTGGCCCCAAAGCCTTGGCCCACATCGAAGCCCATGGCTTGAGGCCCGAACACATTGGCGTCATTCCCGCTGCGGCGGGTGGGCCCAAGGGTTTGATCCTCGGGCCGCTGGATCGGTTTTTGTTTGGCGAGTGGTTGCCGCAAAGCACGCAGTCCATCGACTTGGTAGGTGCGTCCATTGGCGCATGGCGCATGGCCACGGCGTGTTTGGACAACCCCGTGCAAGGCTTTGACCGCCTGTCGCACGACTACATCCACCAAGAATACAAAGTGCCAGAGGGCCAAAAGCGCCCCAGCGCAAAGCAGGTGAGCGACGAGTTCAGCCAAACCCTGCAAGCTTTTTATGGCGGCCATGTGAGCGAAGTGCTCAACAACCCGCGCTATCGCCTGCATGTGGTGACCTCGCGTGGCAAACACATCCTGCACCACGAACACCCGCTGCTCACACCCTTGGGCTATGCCGGTGCGTATCTGTGCAACGCCGTGCAACGCAAAGCCATGGGTGCGTGGTTAGAGCGTGTGGTGTTTTCTAGCCGTGGCGAGCTGCCATTTGATACGGCAGACTTTGCCACCCAACACATGGCACTGAACGAGCGCAACTTCATGGCCGCGCTGCAAGCCAGTTGCTCCATCCCATTTGTGCTGCAAGCCGTGCACGACATTCCCGATGCACCCACGGGCGCGTATTGGGATGGCGGCATCACCGACTACCACTTGCACCTCAACTACAACGGCTTGGCCAAAAGTCCTTTGGTGCTGTATCCACACTTTCAAAAAGCCGTGGTGCCCGGTTGGTTAGACAAAGCGCTGAAATGGCGACACAAAGCCACCCCGTTCTTAGACAACACCATCGTCTTGGCCCCCAACCCTGAGTGGGTCAAAACCTTGCCCAACGGCAAGCTGCCAGACCGCAGCGACTTTGTGACCTATGCCTCTGACTTTGAAGGGCGGGTGAAGGTTTGGAAAGAGGCGGCGCGTGCGAGTGAGCAGATGGCGCAGGAGTTTGCCGATTGGTTAGCCGCCCCCGACTCAGCGGTCTTGCATCCGCTTTAAGTTGGTGCGGCCGAACACGCGCCGCAGCTCCGCATGAACGAATCCATCGACTACCTGCACGAAGTTTTTGACGCATTCGGCCCTATCCGCGCCCGCCGCATGTTTGGCGGTTGGGGCATTTACCACGATGGGTTGATGTTTGGGCTGTATGCCGCAGGGCGTTTGTATTTGAAGACCGATGCGCACAACGTGGCGGAGTTTGAGGCGGCGGGTTCTGAGCCGTTTACCTATATGCAGCGCGACAAGCCGGTGAAGCTGTCTTACTGGTCTGCGCCAGAAGTCATCCTCGATGAACGTGACCAAGCCCGACTTTGGGGGCGTAGCGCGTTTGAAGCGGCGCTTCGATGCAAGCAAAAATGACAAATTGATGGTGTATTGATTAAAAACCTTCAGATGATGGGAAAATGAAAAAATCATCAAAACGTCTTCAGAGGCTTTTTCTACATGCCGGTTATTGCGTACAAGTTGTCGTTAGAAAACGCAGAGCCGCTGACGTTCACGGTGGACACCGAGCGTCTGTCTACTGAAGAAAACACCATTTCCCCGCCTTTTTGGACCACGTTGTCACACCACCAGTGCCCCAACTGTCCGTTGGCCGCCAGCGCTGAGCGCCATTGCCCAGCGGCTGTGGACATTGAGCACATTGTGGACACCTTTTGCCATGTGGACTCGCACGCCGAGGTGCAGGTGGATGTGCAAATCGGCGACCGCCAACACAGCAAGCGCACCGATGTGCAAACCGCCTTGCAGTCACTTTTGGGCCTGACGCTGGCCACCAGCGCTTGTCCGGTGCTGTCGCAAATGAAGGGCCCCGGGCGCTTGCACATGCCATTTGCCACCGTTGAAGAAACTTTGTTTCGCATGGTTGGGGCGTACTTTGTGGGGCAATACCTCAAAAGTCAGCGGGGTGAAGTGGCCGATTTCACGTTGGACAGCCTGAGCCGCATGTACGCTCAAGTGCAGACCGTGAACCGCTATCTCAAACTTCGCCTGGACGATGCGGTGTCCCGCGACGCCAACACCAACGCCGTGGTGTCGCTGATGTCGGTGGCGATGCTGGTGTCGTTTTCGCTGGACCAGCAGTTGAGCGAGTTGCAGCCCTTCGCCATTCAAACGGACGTTTGAGGCGCCAAGCGGGCATGGATAATTCGGGCATGTCTTCTACCGCGCCATACCTCACCGCCGCCCTCTACAAATTCGTCGCACTGCCCTACTTCGCCGAGTTGCAAGCGCCTTTGCAAGCCTGTTGCGAGTCCCACGATGTCAAAGGTACGTTGCTTTTGGCGCACGAAGGCATCAACGGCACGATTGCCGGGCCCGAGGCGGGCATCCGCGCCGTGCTGGCGTTTTTGCATGCCGATCCGCGCTTGGCTACGCTGCAACACAAAGAATCGTGGAGCCCCAAGCCGCCGTTCACCCGCATGAAGGTCCGGCTTAAAAAAGAGATCGTCACCTTGCGCGTGCCCGAGCTGGACCCCAACAAAACCGTCGGCCAATACGTCAAACCGCAAGACTGGAACGCGCTGCTGGCCGACCCCGACGTGGTGGTGATCGACACTCGCAACGACTACGAGGTGGCGATTGGCACCTTCAAGGGCGCGATCAACCCCAACATCAAAACCTTTGTGCAACTGCCCGCTTGGCTGGATGCCCAAGAAAACTTGCAAGGTGAAGCCGCGAAAAAGACCAAAGTGGCGATGTTTTGCACCGGCGGCATCCGCTGCGAAAAATCCACCGCACTCATGAAAATGCGCGGCTTTGACGAGGTGTATCACCTCGAAGGCGGCATCCTCAAATACTTGGAGGAAATTCCGCCCGAGCAGAGCACTTGGGAAGGCGACTGCTTTGTGTTTGACGAACGTGTGAGCGTGAGCCACGGCTTAGGGCTGGGCCACCACGAACTGTGCCGATCATGCCGCTGGCCGCTGAGCGAGCAAGACAAACTGTCACCGCACTACGTGCTGGGTGTGAGCTGCGAACACTGCCACGACCAGCGCACGCCTGAGCAAAAGGCGCAGATGGCAGAGCGCCAACGTCAGGTCGAACTGGCCGAGGCGCGAGGTGAAATTCATGTGGGCGCCAAGATGCCAGGGCACGAGCACACACATCAACACCCACAAGAAAAAAGCGAATAACCGCGCGGACTTACATCGCCGCGTTCAGCATCTCACGGTATTCCTGCTCAGTCGCCAAGCGCGGATTGGTTTTGTGGCAGTGGTCGGCCATGGCGCCTGCGATGACTTGGTCAAAACAATCGGGCGTGACGCCCATCTCGGCCAAGCCTTTGGGCAGACCCAAGCGGGCGTTCATGGCGGTGATGGCTTGCGCCACGGCTTCGGCGGCTTGAGCCGACGCAGCGGCTGTGGCCTCGTTGCCACCGATGGCGCCTAAGCCCATCGCATAGGCCATGCGCTGCATGCGTCGCTCACGCTGCACCGACTCCGCCGCCGCGTTAAACCGGATCACCGCAGGCAAGAACATGGCGTTCAAGGTGCCGTGGTGCAAACGTGGGTTCACGCCGCCCAAGCTGTGGCTGAGCGAATGCACGCAGCCCAAGCCTTTTTGAAACGCCATCGCACCTTGCATAGAGGCGCTCATCATGTTCAGGCGTGCGTCGCGGTCTTGGCCGTCGTTGGTGGCGCGCTCGATGTGCGCCCAGCCGCGTGTGAGGCCGTCTAACGCAATGCCATCGGCGGGTGGGTTGAAGGGGGCGGCCATGAAGGTTTCCATGCAGTGTGCGATGGCATCCATGCCGGTGGCCGCGGTCAGGGCAGGGGGCAGACCGAGGGTGAGTTCGGGGTCGAGCAGGGCGGCTTTGGGCACCAAGTGCCACGAGTGAAAACCCAGCTTACGCCCATCGTCCACGATGACGATGGCGCCGCGTGCCACCTCGCTGCCCGTGCCCGCCGTGGTGGGCACCGCAATCAACGGCGACACCGCAGGCGTGATTTTGAGCGAGCCACCTTCGATGGTGGCGTAGGTTTTGAGCGGGCCTTCGTGCGTGGCGGCAATGGCCACGCCCTTGGCGCAGTCGATGGACGAGCCGCCGCCCACCGCGATCAGGCCGTCGCACTGGTTCGCGTGGTACACCTCAACAGCTGCACGCACCGCCGCTTCGGTCGGGTTGGACGGGGTTTGGTCAAACACCGCGACAGGCAAACCGGGCAGTGCGGCGAGCGCTTTCTGCAAAATGCCCACGGCTTTGACGCCTGGGTCCGTCACGATGAGCGGGCGTTTGATGTTGGCCTTTTCGCATTCGGCACCCAAAGTGCTGAGCACGCCAAAGTCGATCTGGATGTTGGTGAGGTAAAGAATTTGAGCCATGGCACACTATAAAAGCCCACTCACCAAAAGCAAATCTGTATGAGTCACCCACGTAACCCACAAAGCCTGTTGACCCCTGCCATGCGCGAT
This sequence comes from uncultured Limnohabitans sp., assembly GCA_963513725.1. Lineage (GTDB taxonomy): Bacteria > Pseudomonadota > Gammaproteobacteria > Burkholderiales > Burkholderiaceae_C > Limnohabitans. Next base: position 500,032 of record CAUPRM010000001.1, read on the forward strand.
GTGCTGCATGCCATTGCCAAAGCAGGGCGCCCACCCATCGCGTTGCTCACCGCAGAGCAAGCCAAACAGGGCTACGCCTTGGGCGCAGGCGTGTTGGAAGTCAACGCCCACAAAATGGCGCGTGACGACACGCTTCAGATTCCGGTGCGCGATGGCGCCGTTTTAAGGGCCAAGTTGTGGGCCGAGCACGCATCGCCCAACTTGCCTGTTTTGTTGTACTTTCATGGCGGCGGCTTCACCGTGGGCAGCCCCGAAACCCATGAGGCGCTGTGCAAGCACTTGGCCCATTTGGCGCAATGCGCCGTGGTGTCGCTGGACTATCGGTTAGCGCCTGAACACACGTTTCCCACCGCGCACAACGACGCCTTTGATGCCTTGCAATGGCTGGCGGCCAATGCCACAGGTCTGGGCTTAGACGTCACCCGCATGGCCATTGGCGGCGACAGTGCGGGTGGCACGCTCACCACCGCCACCGCGATTGCCGCACGCGATGCAGGCATTGCCTTGAAGCTGCAACTCATGTTCTACCCCGGCTGTTCGCCCGAGTACATGCCTTCGGCGCACACGTTTGAGAAAGGCTTTTTGCTGGAGAAAGCCAGCATTGAGTACTTCTACAACCACTACGTCCCGAATTTGGCCGACCGCCACGACCCGCGCTTTTCCCCCTTGCTGGCCGATGTATCAGGCGTCGCGCCGGCTTGGTTGGGCTTGGCCGAATGCGACCCGCTGGTGGACGAAGGCGTGGCCTATGCCGACCACCTGCGGCTGTGCGGCGTGCCTGTTGATTTAGAGATTTACAAAGGCGTGGTGCACAGCTTCATCCAAATGGGCCGCGTGATTCCCGAGGCCTTGGTGGCACATGCCGATGCGGCACGGGCGCTGCGTCACGCCTTCAACATTTAGAGCACCGTTTTACGCACCGCATGTTCCCACAACGCCATTTGCTCGACGGCGTAATCGGGCAAGCGTTGCGGGGTGAAGCGACGCTCCACGCGCCATTGCGCGCTCAACTCGTCGGTGCTGGCGTACAAGCCCGTAGACAGGCCCGCCAAATAAGCAGCACCCAGCGCGGTGGTTTCCACCACTTCAGGGCGCACCACATCAATACCCAGCAAATCGGCTTGAAACTGCATGAGCAAGTTGTTCACGCAAGCGCCGCCATCCACGCGCAGTTCTTGCACTTGGGCCACGCCTGCTTGGGCCAAATCGCGGCCCATCGCTTGCAGCAAGGCCGCGCTTTGGAAGGCAATGCTTTCCAACGCAGCACGCGCAATGTGGGCCACGGTGCTGCCGCGTGTCAAACCGGTGATGGAGCCCCGTGCATCGGGTTTCCAGTAAGGCGCGCCGAGGCCGGTGAAGGCGGGCACCACCATCACGCCGCCTGAATCGGGCACGCTTTCGGCCAAGGCCTGCACTTCGCCGCTGTGGCGAATGGCGCCCAAACCATCACGCAGCCACTGCACCACGGCGCCGCCCACAAACACGCTGCCTTCCATGGCGAATTGCGGTTGCGCCGTGGCTTGCGCCGCACTGGTGGTGATCAAGCCGTTTTGTGAACGCATGGCCACATCGCCCGTGTGCATGAGCATGAAGCAGCCCGTGCCGTAGGTGTTTTTGACCATGCCCGCGCTGAAGCACGCTTGTCCAAACAACGCACTTTGCTGATCGCCCGCGACGCCGCCCATCGGAATGGCGTGGCCCAACAACTCGGGCCGCACTTGGCCAAACATCGCGCTAGAGGCGAGCACCTTGGGCATCATGCATGCAGGAATGCGCAGTGCAGCCAGCAGCTCCGCATCCCATTGGTTGGTGTGGATGTTGAAGAGCATGGTGCGCGAGGCATTGCTCACATCGGTGGCGTGCACGGCGCCGCCGCTGAGTTGCCACATCAACCAGCTGTCGACGGTGCCAAACAGCAGCTCACCGCGCTCGGCAAGTGCACGGGCGTTGGGCACGTTGTCCAAAATCCATTGCAGTTTGGTGCCCGAGAAATACGCATCCACCAGCAAGCCGGTTTTGGCTTGGATGGTGTCGGTCAAGCCTTGCTCGCGCAACGCCACACAAGCGGGTTCGGCGCGTCGGTCTTGCCACACGATGGCGTTGTAAATGGGTTGGCCCGTGGTTTTGTGCCACACCACGCTGGTTTCGCGTTGGTTGGTGATACCCAGCGCCGACACCTCACGCGCGCTGATGCCCGCCTTGGCCAGCGCCTCTTGGGCCGTGGCCAGCTGGGTGCGCCAAATCTGCAGGGGGTCATGTTCGACCCAACCCGGTTGTGGGTAGATTTGGGTGATCTCTTGCTGCGCCATGGCCACGATTTGGCCTTGGTGGTTGAACACAATGCTGCGCGAGCTGGAGGTGCCTTGGTCGAGAGCGAGGATGTAGGTCATGGTGTGGTGTCAGCGTTCTGGGTCAGATCAAAAGCAGGGCAAATGAAGGGCAAGGGCAGGTCAATGGGCGATGTGAAGCTGGACTTGCGCCTCAGCCAACAGGGCCGCAAAAGGCGCGGGCGGTGGCGCATCGGTGAACAAACGGTCAATTTGTGCGATGGTGCCCACCTCGACCATGGCCGGGCGGTTGAACTTGCTGTGGTCTGCAGCCAGCCACACCTCGCGGGCATGCGAGAGGATGGTTTGTGACACCTTCACCTCGCGGTAGTCGTAGTCGCGCAGCGAGCCGTCGGCTTCGATGCCGGAAATGCCAATCAAGGCAATGTCCACCTTGAATTGGCGAATGAAGTCCACCGCGGCTTCGCCCACGATGCCTTGGTCACGACCGCGCACCACGCCGCCCACCACGATGACTTCGCTGTTCGGGTTAGCGCTCAAGATGCTGGCCACATTCAGGTTGTTGGTGATCACGCGCAGGCCGCTGTGGCGCAAAAGCGCGCGGGCAATGGCTTCGGTGGTGGTGCCGATGTTCAATATCAACGAGCAATCGTTGGGCACCGCCGCCGCCACGCTGCGGGCAATGCGGGTTTTGGCGTCGGAGTTGAGGTTGACGCGCTGCTGGTGGCCAATGTTTTCGGTGGTCGAACTGGGCACGCGCACGCCGCCGTGAAAACGGGTCAATTGCCCTGTTTCGGCCATGCGCTGCACATCACGACGCACGGTCTGCAGCGTGACACCCAGCTTTTCGGCCAGCTGCTCCACCGTCACTGAGCCGAGTTCTTGCACAACTTTGAGCAAGGTAATTTGTCGTGGGTTGGAATTCATAAGCGCCCATTTTCCATGCAGAAACGAAGAGCGCCCACTTTAAATCGAATGAAAACGAACATTCAAAGGGTAATCACCGAGTTGAAAAGAAAAATTACGAACAATAATGAAGCCCATCAAAGCGGTGGCGTACACCGGCTGTGTACTTAATGGGTAAAGGTGGTGCAATGCAGTTGTCTCTCGAAGGTGTCAGTAAAAAAGTCGGGCCGCAAACCTGGCTCTACGACATGAGCCTTGCCCCGCGCAGCGCCAACGTGACCGTGCTGCTGGGCGCCACGCAAGCGGGCAAAACCAGTTTGATGCGCATCATGGCGGGTTTGGATGTCCCCAGTTCTGGCCGCGTGTTGGTCGATGGTCAAGACGTGGTGGGCGTGCCCGTGCGGGAGCGCAACGTGGCCATGGTGTACCAGCAGTTCATCAACTACCCGTCCATGAAAGTGCGCGACAACATTGGCTCGCCCATGAAGCTGCGCGGCGACAAAGACGTGGCCCAACGCGTGCAAGCCTTGGCCGAAAAGCTCCACATTGAGATGTTTTTAGACCGTTACCCCACCGAGCTGTCGGGCGGTCAACAACAACGCGTGGCGCTGGCCCGCGCCTTGGCCAAAGGCGCGCCGCTGATGCTGCTCGACGAGCCCTTGGTCAACCTCGATTACAAGCTGCGCGAAGAGTTGCGCGAAGAACTGGGCGCCTTGTTTGCCAGCGGCGACTCCACCGTGATTTACGCCACCACCGAGCCCGGCGAAGCGCTGCTCTTGGGCGGCTACACCGCCGTGATGGATGCGGGCGAGTTGCTGCAATACGGCCCCACCGCCGAGGTGTTTCACTACCCCCAGTCCTTGCGCGTGGCGCGCGCCTTCAGCGACCCGCCCATGAATTTGATGGCGGCCACCCGCCAAGCCACAGGCGCTCAGTTGGCCGATGGCAGCTTGCTCGCCCTGAACTTGCCAGCCACCGCGTCCACCGCTTTGACGGTGGGCATGCGTGCCAGTGCCGTGCGTGTGCACGGGCAGAGCGGCGACATCGCGTTAGGTGGCCGGGTGGAGTTGGCCGAAATTTCGGGCTCCGACACCTTTGTGCATGTGGCCACCTCGGTGGGCAACGTGGTGGCGCAGCTCACCGGCGTGCATTACTTTGATTTGGGCGCTCAGATTCAGGTGTTTGTGAATCCGGCGCATCTGTATGTGTTTGACGCGCAAGGGCTACTGCTGCTTGCGCCCGTGCGTGCGGGAGGACATTGACATGGCACGCATTGACCTCGACTTGGCCCATGCCTACAAAGCCAACCCGCAACAAGACAGCGACTACGCCTTGCTGCCTTTGAAAATGACCTTTGACGACGGCGGCGCCTACGCCTTGCTCGGCCCATCGGGCTGCGGCAAAACCACCATGCTCAACGTCATGTCGGGCCTGCTCACCCCGTCGCAGGGCACCGTGTTGTTTGATGGCCACGATGTGACGCACGCCTCACCGCAGGCCCGCAACATCGCGCAGGTGTTTCAGTTTCCTGTGATCTACGACACCATGACGGTGGCTGAAAACTTGGCGTTTCCGTTGCGTAACCGTCAATGGCCCCAAGACAAGATGGACCAACGCGTGGGCCAAATTGCCGAAATGTTGGAGATGAGCGGCCAGCTGAACCAACGCGCCGCCGGTTTGTCGGCCGATGCCAAGCAAAAGATCTCGCTCGGGCGCGGTTTGGTGCGCCCCGATGTGTCGGCCGTGTTGTTTGACGAGCCTCTGACCGTGATCGACCCGCACCTGAAGTGGCAGCTGCGTCGCAAGCTCAAGCAGATTCACCACGAACTCAAACTCACCCTGATTTACGTCACGCACGACCAAGTCGAGGCGCTGACCTTTGCCGATCAAGTGGTGGTGATGACCCGCGGCCGCGCCGTGCAAGTGGGCTCACCCGCCGATTTGTTTGAACGCCCCAGCCACACCTTTGTGGGCAACTTCATTGGCTCACCGGGCATGAACTTCTTGAAAGCACGGATGGTGCTGGACGGTCTGCACATTGGCGCACAAGTGCTGCCGGTGCCCGCATCGTTGGGCTTGCCCTTGGGCGAGATCAAGCTGGGCATCCGCCCCGAATATGTGGCCTTGGCCGCTGCGCAAACACCAGGTGCCTTGCCCATGGTGGTGTCGCAAGTGCAAGACGTGGGCACGCATTTCATCGTCACGGCCCAGTACGACGGGCAGGTGGTGAAAGCACGTTTGGGCACCGACGCCGTGTCATTGACTTCGGGCAGCACCGTTTGGTTGCAGGTCTTGGGCGAACACACCTGCTTCTACAAAAATGAGGAGATCGTGGCATGAGTACGACCACCAAGCCTGTCAACCAGAAAGCCTGGTTTTTAATCTTGCCCGTGTTGTTGTGCGTCGCGTTTTCGGCCATCTTGCCGTTGATGGTGGTCGTCAACTACTCGGTGCAAGACATCATCTCCACCGACCGTCGCGTGTTTGTGGGCACCGAATGGTTTGCCGCCATCATGCGCGACGAAGAGTTGCACGGCGCTTTGTTGCGCCAACTCATTTACTCGTTCTCGGTGCTGGCCGTCGAGCTGCCGCTGGGCATCTTGTTGGCCTTGTCCATGCCCGCCACGGGTTGGAAATCGTCGGCGGTGTTGGTCATCGTGTCGCTGTCCTTGCTGATTCCATGGAACGTGGTGGGCACCATTTGGCAAATCTTTGGACGCACCGACATTGGTTTGATGGGCGCAGCCTTGCAGGGCTTGGGTCTGGCCTACAACTACACCGGCAATGCCAGCCACGCGTGGCTCACCGTGTTGCTGATGGATGTGTGGCACTGGACGCCTTTGGTGGCCTTGCTCGGTTACGCCGGTTTACGCTCCATTCCCGATGCGTATTACCAAGCCGCCAGCATCGATGGGGCGAGCAAGTTCGATGTATTCCGTTTTGTGCAGTTGCCCAAGATGCGCGGCGTGTTGGTGATTGCGGTGCTGTTGCGCTTCATGGACAGCTTCATGATTTACACCGAGCCGTTTGTGCTGACTGGCGGCGGCCCCGGCAACTCGACCACATTCTTGTCGCAGTTCCTGACGCAAAAAGCCGTGGGGCAGTTTGACTTAGGGCCCGCTGCGGCGTTCTCGTTGATTTATTTCTTGATCATTTTGTTGTTCTGTTTTGTTTTGTACAACTGGATGCAACAAGTCGGTACAGAGCCCAAGGAGGGCGGTCATGCCTAAGCAGAAGTTTCAAAAACGCACGATTTTTCTGTGCTTCTACCTCGTGTTTGCCTTGTTGCCCATTTATTGGATGGTCAACATGTCGTTCAAAACGAACAACGAAATCTTGGCGGGCTTCACCTTGTTCCCCGAGCATTTCACGTGGGCCAACTACGAAACCATCCTGACCGATCCGGCTTGGTACTCGGGCTACATCAACAGCCTGATTTATGTGGCGATGAACACCGTGATGTCGCTCATCGTCGCTTTGCCTGCCGCTTATGCGTTTTCGCGCTACAGCTTTTTGGGCGATAAGCATGTGTTCTTTTGGCTCTTGACCAACCGCATGACGCCACCCGCCGTGTTTTTGCTGCCGTTCTTTCAGCTCTACAGCTCGGTCGGTTTGATGGACACGCACTTGGCCGTGGCGCTGGTGCATTTGCTGTTCAACGTGCCGCTGGCGGTGTGGATTTTGGAGGGCTTCATGAGCGGCATTCCCCGCGAGATTGACGAGACGGCCTACATCGACGGCTACTCCTTCCCGCGTTTTTTTGTGCAAATCTTTTTGCCCTTGATCAAAGCGGGTGTGGGCGTGGCGGCGTTCTTTTGCTTCATGTTCAGTTGGGTCGAGTTGCTGTTGGCACGCACCTTGACCAGCGTGAATGCCAAGCCCATTGCCGCCACCATGACGCGCACCGTCTCGGCCTCGGGCATGGATTGGGCCACCTTGGCCGCAGCGGGTGTGCTGACCATCGTGCCTGGCGCCATCGTGATTTGGTTTGTTCGTAACTACATCGCCAAAGGTTTTGCGATGGGACGCGTCTGACGCGGCCGCAAGAGGAGAACTGCAATGTTTGAATGGATGGCTTGGACCACCCCCGTGGCCGTATTTTTTGGCTGCATCGTGCTGATGATCGCGGGCATGACCGTGTGGGAAATCAAATCGCCCACGGTGATGCGCAAAGGCTTTTTACCCATGTCGACCACCCGAGGCGACCGTTTGTTCATCGGCCTGTTGTCGGCCGCGTACGTGAACTTGGCATTTGTCGGCATCAGCGGCTGGCTGGGGCAAGCCTTGGGCTTAGACGGGGACCCGTCGATTTGGTTCAGCTTTGTGGCGTCCATGATCTTGTTGGTTTGGATCATGCGCAAAGGCTGACACACGTTTTCTAGAAAAGGACGGCTTGTTTTCCCCTGGAGCCGAAAGTGCCTTTGAAACAGGGGTATTCAAAAATGAGGAGATAGAAATGAAGTTGCGTTACAGCGTCGTTGCAGTGGCAGTTGCCTGCTCACTGTCGTCTCAAGGTTGGGCCGATGAAGCCGCGGCCAAGAAGTGGATTGACAGCGAGTTCCAACCCTCCACCTTGAGTAAAACCCAGCAAGCTGCCGAGATGAAATGGTTCATCGACGCGGCCAAGAAACTTCAGGCCAAAGGCGTGAAGGAAATCTCGGTGGTGTCCGAAACCATCGCGACCCACGAGTACGAATCAAAAACTTTGGCCAAGGCCTTTGAAGAGATCACCGGCATCAAGGTCAAGCACGACCTGATCGGCGAGGGCGATGTGGTGGAGAAACTGCAAACCTCCATGCAATCGGGCAAGTCGATTTACGACGGCTGGATCACCGACTCCGATTTGATCGGCACCCACTACCGCTACGGCAAGGTCATGAACTTGACCGACTACATGAGCGGCAATGGCAAAGAGTGGACCAACCCCGGCATCGACATCAAAGACTTCATTGGCACCAGCTTCACCACCGCCCCAGACGGCAAGTTGTACCAACTGCCCGACCAACAGTTTGCCAACCTGTATTGGTTCCGCGCCGACTTGTTTGCCAAGCCTGAATTGAAAGCCAAATTCAAAGCCAAGTACGGCTATGAGTTGGGCGTGCCACTCAACTGGAGCGCCTACGAAGACATCGCTGCCTTCTTCAGCAACGATGTGAAAAACATCGACGGCAAAGCCATTTACGGCCACATGGATTACGGCAAGAAAGACCCCTCGCTGGGTTGGCGTTTCACCGACGCTTGGCTGTCCATGGCCGGCTCGGCTGACATCGGCATTCCCAACGGCAAGCCCGTTGACGAGTGGGGCATTCGCGCTTCGGCCGACGGCTGTACCCCCCAAGGCGCATCGGTCGCTCGCGGTGGTGCCACCAACTCGCCCGCTGCCGTGTACGCCCTCACCAAGTACGTGGACTGGATGAAGCAATACGCGCCCAAGGAAGCCATTGGCATGACCTTCGGCGAAGCCGGCCCCGTGCCTGCGCAAGGCCAAATTGCCCAGCAAATTTTCTGGTACACCGCCTTCACGGCCGACATGATCAAGCCAGGTTTGCCTGTGGTGAACGCCGACGGCACACCGAAGTGGCGCATGGCCCCAGGCCCCAACGGCCCGTACTGGAAGCAAGGCATGCAAAACGGCTACCAAGACGTGGGCTCATGGACCTTCTTCAAAGGCCATGACGAAAGCAAAACCGCCGCCGCTTGGCTCTACGCCCAGTTCGTGACGGCCAAAACCACGTCCTTGAAAAAGACCATCGTGGGCTTGACGCCAATTCGTGAGTCCGACATCCAGTCCAAAGCCATGACCGACATGGCACCCAAGTTGGGTGGTTTGGTGGAGTTCTACCGCAGCCCCGCTCGCGTGGCGTGGACGCCCACCGGCACCAACGTGCCTGACTACCCCAAGCTGGCTCAGCTGTGGTGGAAAAACGTGGCCGTGGCTGTGACGGGTGAGAAAACACCGCAAGCCGCGATGGACAACTTGGCCAACGAAATGGACGACGTGATGGCACGTTTGGAGCGCTCAGGCATGGCCGTGTGCCCACCCAAGCTCAACGCCAAATCTGACCCCAACAAGTGGCTCAGCGACAAGGGCGCACCTTGGAAAAAATTGGCGAATGAAAAGCCAAAAGGCGAAACCATTGCGTACGACTCGTTGTTGAACGCGTGGAAGAACGGCAAGGTCCGTTAAGCCCCGTGGCCGTGTGGATGCATATTCACACGGCCCTTGTTAACCCCAATTGAAGACTTCTGGAGCGCTCGTTTTTATGCCGACTCACGCACAGCCGTTGCCGACGCGCCGCGAAGACCTCGTTGCCCAGCTAGACCCCAACACGGTCTATGACATGGCCATTGTGGGCGGTGGTGCCACGGGCTTAGGTCTGGCCTTAGACGCAGCCTCGCGCGGTTACCGCGTGGTGTTGGTGGAGTCGGACGACTTCGCCAAAGGCACCTCGTCGCGCTCGACCAAGTTGGTGCATGGCGGTGTTCGGTATTTGGCGCAAGGCAACATCGCCTTGGTGCGCGAAGCCCTGCACGAGCGCAGCACCTTGCTGCACAACGCACCGCACATTGCACAACCTTTGCCATTTGTGATGCCGTCCTACGCTTGGTGGGAAAAACCCTTTTACGGCATCGGCTTGAAGATGTACGACGCCTTGGCGGGCAAATCAGGCTTGGGGTCTACCGAGTTTTTGTCACGCCAAGAGACCGTGGCGTGCTTGCCGGCGGTGCAAGTCAACGGCTTGCGCGGTGGCGTGAAGTATTGGGATGGTCAATTCAACGACGCCAAATTAGCGCTGGCCTTGGCGCGCAGTGCCGCGCTTGAAGGCGCGTTGTTGCTCAACTACATGCGGGCCGTGCGGCTGCGCTACACCGACGACAAAATTTCTGGCCTGCATGGCGAAGACACGCTCACAGGCCAAACCCATGACATCCAAGCGCGCTGTGTGGTCAATGCCACAGGCGTGTGGGTCGATGCCTTGCGTGAACAAGACGGCACCCCGCAAGCGATGGTGGCGCCCAGCCAAGGCGTGCACATCGTGGTGGACAAAAAGTTTTTGCCCGGACACGCGGGCTTGATGATTCCTAAAACTGCAGATGGTCGCGTGTTGTTTGCCGTGCCTTGGTTGGGCAAAGTGATTTTGGGCACCACCGACACGCCGCGTGACGACTTGGCCAAAGAGCCTTTGGCGTTTGAAGAGGAAATCGATTTCATCTTGCAAGAGTCTGCCCGCTACTTGCAACACGCCCCGCAGCGCAGCGATGTGAAAAGCATTTGGGTGGGCTTGCGCCCGCTGGTCAAGCCCCCGCAAGACGAAGGCGACAACACCAAAGCCCTGAGTCGCGAACACACGGTGTTGGTCAGCCGCTCGGGCTTGGTCACCGTCACGGGCGGCAAATGGACCACCTACCGTGCGATGGCGGAAGACGTGCTGCAAAAGTGTTTCGACAGCGCGTTGATGGTGCCTCGACATGACGCCATGACCGAACACCTGACACTCGTGGGCGCTGACGTACGTGCACCGGTGTCCATCTGCGAGCCCGAAGGCGTGCATTCGTACGGCAGCGAGCAAGGGTTACTCGCGCAATTGCCAGGGGCACAAAACTGGCTCACCCCCAGTTTGAGCGAAGCCATGGTGCGGTTTGCCGCGCGCTACGAATATGCGCTGCGGGTAGAAGATGTGTTGGCTCGCCGATCCAGGTTGTTGTTTTTAGATGCCCAACGCGCGGCCCACATCGCACCTGCCGTGGCCGACATCTTGCAGTCCGAAACCGGCGTTGACCCCGACGTGCAAGGCTTTTTGAAACTTGCGGCGCAATACACGCTGGCGTGAAAGTCGGGGCGACGGCGTCTGGTAAATTGCGCCCATGCCTACCACCCGCCAAGACTTTCGTTTGTTCCACCGCCTGCGCGTCCGCTGGGCCGAAGTGGACATGCAAAAAATTGTGTTCAACGGCCACTACTTGATGTATTTCGACACCGCCATGGCCGATTACTGGCGCGCCTTGGCACTGCCGTACGAGCACACCATGCACGCCCTAGGCGGTGACCTGTACGTCAAGAAAGCCAGCGTCGAGTACCACGCCTCCGCACGGTACGACGACCAGCTCGATGTGGGGCTGAAATGCCAACGCATCGGCACCTCGTCCATCCAATTTATGGGCGCTATTTTTTGTGGCGAGCAGTTGCTCATCACGGCTGAGTTGATCTACGTTTACGCCAACCCCGCCACACAAACCTCGCTGCCAGTGCCGCCTCGTTTGCGAGACATCTTCTTAGGCTTTGAGGCGGGTGAGGCTGTCACGCAGTGCCAAGTGGGCACATGGCAAGACCTGCAAGCCCATGCCAGCGCTGTACGCACAGAAGTGTTTGTGCAAGAGCAGGGCATTGCCGCTGAAGAGGAGTGGGACGACGCCGATGCCACCGCCGTGCATGCCGTGGTGCGCAACGGCTTCGGCTTGCCTTTGGGCACAGCGCGACTCTTGCAACCCGAAGCCGGTGTGGCGCAAATTGGCCGCATGGCCGTCACGCGTTTGTTGCGTGGCTCGGGTTTAGGCCAACAACTGCTGCAAGCGCTGGTGCAACAGGCGCGCGAGCGCGGCGACCATGAAGTGCGCTTGCACGCCCAACGCAGCGCCCAAGGTTTTTACGCCCGCCAAGGGTTCGCCAACCACGGCGAACCCTTTGATGAAGTGGGCATTGCGCACATTGAAATGCGCCTCGCGTTGGGTTAACCGTCGCCGCGCCTGACAAGGCCTGTCAAGGGGTGGTCAAACGCGGCAGAGCTTGCTACGCTCAACCCATGCCTGACCAACATCCGAACGCCAACCAAGTCACCCAGCTTGCCCCCTCCGATTTGCGCCTCACGGTAGACCCGCCGAGTTTGGGGTTTACCGACACCTCAGAATTGGTGCAGTTGGCACTGCCTTGGATCGGCCAAGAACGTGCGCAAGAAGCCGCGCGTTTTGGGCTCTCCATGGCGCAACCCAATTACAACTTGTTCATCTTGGGGGAGGTTGGCACGGGCCGCACCACCTTGATGACGCAGTTGATGACGGAGGTGGCGGCACAACGCGCTGTGCCACCTGACCTGTGTTACCTGCATAACTTTGAGGCCCCGGAGCAACCCCGCGCCTTGAGGCTGGCTCCTGGCGAAGGGCGCGTGTTTCGTCAGTTGATGACGCAATTCTCCAAATCTTTGCAGTCTCAAATTCCCAAACGCTTGTCGGCCCCTGACGTCAAAGCCAAAAATGACGCGTTGAAAACCACGGTCAAAGCGCAAGAAGATGCGGCCTATGCCGAGTTGACCGCCTACGCCAAAGCACGTCACTTCGGACTCATGCGCGATGAAGGACGGCTGGTGTTCACGCTGCGAGATGACAAAGGTGAGCCGGTGACGGCCAATCAATCGCTGTTGCTGTCGCCCGAAAAGCGGCTTGAAATTGACAAAGCCGAAGATGCGTTGCTCGCTGAAATCAACCGTTTCTTGGAAAAGTCTCAGGCCATGGAGCGCGAGCTGAACGAGCAATTGGGGGTGTTACGGCGTCAAATGGTCAAACCCTTGCTCACGCAAGAGTCGCAAAGGGTGATGGATGCCCTGAACAAAAAAATCGATGACCGCAGCGACAAAGAAGTCCTCAAACTCGGCATTTACCTCGACCAAGTGCAGCACGATGTGCTGGAAAACTTAGAGCTGTTCATGCCCCTCTCCGACGATGAGGCGCGCCTTGAGGCTCTGGACGCTGTGTTGTCGCGTTTTCGTGTGAATTTGGTGGTCGATAACCACGACTTGGTGGGCGCCCCTGTCATTGTGGAAGACAACCCACTCTTCCACAATTTGTTTGGCAGCATTGAATACGAGACCGATGAAGATGTGTTGGTGACCGATTTCTCGCGCATCCGTGCAGGCAGTTTGCTCAAAGCCCATGGCGGCTTTTTGATGTTGCATTTGCGCGATCTGCTCAGCGATGAGCCGGTGTGGGGCAAGTTGCGCCGCTTCTTGCGCAGTGCACGCTTGCAAATCGAAGAGCCTGGCATGGCTGCGGCCCCCATTGCTGCCGTGTCGTTGCGGCCCGAGGCCATCCAAGTGGATGTGAAGATCGTTTTGATTGGCTCGATTGAGGCTTATTACGCCGTGCAAGATGCCGATCCTGAAACGGCCGAGCGCTTTCGTTGCAAAGTCGATTTTGCAGAAACGTTCAAGGCCACATCGGCGTCCAACCGATCCATCGCCATTTTTGTGGCGCACACCTGCCAACGCCTGAGCTTGCTGCATTTTTCAGCCGCGGCGGTTGCCGCACTGATTGAAGAAACCCACCGAGAAGCGGAAGATCAAACCCACCAAAGCGCCGTGTTCGCCAGCACCGAAGCCTTGGTGATTGAGAGCAGCGTGATCGCGCAAAACTCAGGCGCAGCATGCGTTCAAGCGCAAGACGTGCGAGCGGCCAAACTGGCCCGCATACGCCGACACAACTACCCCGAAGAACAGTTGCAAGAAATGATCGTCAGTGGCGAACGTTTGCTGACTGTGACGGGCGAGCGCGTGGCCCAGGTCAACGGTTTAACGGTGCTCGATTTGGGGGACTATCAATTTGGTTTTCCGATCCGTATCACGGCTTGCACGCACGCGGGCGAAGAAGGTTTGTTGAACATCGAGCGTGAGGTCAAACTCTCGGGCCCGATTCACGACAAAGGGGTGTTGATTTTTCACAGCTATTTGTCCGTGCTGTTTTCACACATTGCGCCCTTGGCCTTCAATGCGTCGGTGGTGTTTGAACAAGAGTACAGCGGCGTCGAAGGCGATTCGGCATCGTGTGCCGAGTTTTATGCCTTGCTGTCGAGCCTGTCGGGTTTGCCTTTGAAACAAAGCATCGCGATCACTGGCGCGATGAATCAGCATGGCGACATGCTGCCCGTCGGGGGCATCAACGAGAAAATCGAAGGTTATTTCCGCAGCTGTGAATTACTGGGCCTTGATGGCCAGCAAGGTGTGTTGATACCCAGCCGCAACCGCCACCATTTGATGCTGGACCCGCGCGTGGTCGAGGCGGTGAGGCAAGGGCAGTTCCACATCTACACCGCTGAACGCGTGAGCGATGGCATGAGTTTGCTCACCGGCATGACCTTTGGCGCGCGTGACACTGGCGCTTATCCGCCAGAAACAGTGCTGGGCCGCGTGCAGAAAACTTTGGAAGACTACCGACTCGCTTGCAACAGCGTGGGAGCAGGTCAAAAGCAAAGGACAGCCTCTGCCGATGTGTAGGCAGATGGCGCGTTACAAAGTTAAATGTCGTCGCGAAGTAGATAAGGCAACGGCAACAACTGCAACACGGGGCCTTGCGCTGCACCTAAATGCAACGTGCTGTTTTCAGTCGCCGCCAGTTGTAGCTCCGCAATCGCCACGCAGACCGCGCCGTGTTGGGCGGCTTGTGCAACCAAGCCACAAGGCTGCGTGGCATTCAAACTTGAAAACACCTCTTGGCCTGCAGTCATCGGCACCGTGCTTTGCACGATGAAAGCGCGGCGCTTCAAGGTGCCTCTGAATTGGCTGCGCGCCACGATCTCTTGGCCGGGGTAGCAGCCTTTTTTGAAGTTCACACCGTCGACCGATTCGTAATTGAGCATTTGCGGCACGAAGGCTTCAAAGGTCGCTTGTTCCACCCACGCAATGCCGCTCATCACTTCACCGACTTGCCACAAATCAGCGCTGAGTGGGGTGCCCGCATGGGCCACCGCATCCATAGGCGCAAGCCACAAAGCGCGCGCTTGACCCAAAGCGGGGTAGAGGGTCAGGACATCTGCCGCGCCTACAGCGTGGCGTTGCCAAGGCTCAACTGTCAACAGGGGCACCGCGTCACCCGCCAAGCCCAGCAGCTGAAACTCGTCGCTGGCATCGCTCAATTTGGCTTTGGCGCGCATCACAAACATGGACAAGCGCTTGACGGTTTGGGCGATCAAGTCGCGGCGGCAGATCAACAACACCTCTTCGGCACTGCGCTTGTAGACCACAAAGCTGGCTTGCATGCGGCCTTTGGCGTTGCAAAAGGCGGCCAAGCGGCACTCGCCGGCTTTCATCAACAGCACATCGTTGGTGAGTTGGTTGTGCAAAAAGCTGGCCGCATCGGCGCCGACGGCGCGCATCACGCCGAGGTGCGGCAGGGGGCTGACGCCAGACAAGGGCGTGGCGAGGTCAAAAACGGGTGTAGACATGGCTGAATTATCATGCCCGCTTCATTCAACACGTTGGAACTAGGGTTGTGATCAAACTGCTCAAGCGCATCTTTTTGACCTTGCTGGTGCTGTCGCTCTTGACGGGCGCGGCCGCCAGCTGGTGGGTCTTGCGACCGCTGCCGTTGGCCAAACCAACCGTTGACGTGTCGATTGCGCCGCAAACGCCCGTGCGCGGCATCGCCCAAACGGCCGTGGAATCAGGCATTGCGGTGCAACCCGAGTTGCTTTACGCCTTGTTTCGCCTGAGCGGCCAGTCGCGCAAATTGCGTGCGGGCAGCTACGAAATCACCGAAGGCAACACGGCGCTGGATGTGCTGCGCAAACTCACCCGTGGTGAAGAAAGCCTCAAAGCCGTGACGCTGATTGATGGCTGGACGTTTCGCCAATTCCGCGCCGCGCTGGACAAGGCTGAGGGCCTCAAGCACGACACCCGCCAACTCAGCGACAGCGAATTGATGGAAAAACTGGGCCTGCCCGATGTGGCGCCCGAAGGCCGGTTTTTCCCCGACACCTACACCTACGGCAAAGGCACGTCTGAGCTGCATGTGATGCAACGTGCGGCCAACGCGATGGTCAAGCAATTGGCGGCTGCATGGGGCCAACGTGCCAGCGGCTTGCAGGTCAAAACACAAGAGCAAGCCTTGATTTTGGCCAGCATCATCGAAAAAGAAACGGGCCGCGAGAGCGACCGCACCACCATCAGCCGGGTGTTTCACAACCGTTTGGCCATCGACATGCCGCTGCAAACCGACCCCACCGTGATTTATGGCTTGGGCGAATCGTTCGACGGCAACCTGCGCCGTGTGGACTTGCGGACCGACCATCCGTGGAACACCTACACCCGCAAGGGCCTGCCCATCACGCCCATCGCCATGCCTGGGCGCAACGCCTTGCTGGCCGCGGTGCAGCCCGCTGACAGCCGTGCTTTGTATTTTGTGGCGCGCGGTGACGGCACCAGCGAGTTCAGCGCGACGCTCGACGCCCACAACGCCGCCGTGAACCGCTTTCAGCGTCGCGCCGCGAGCCGGCCCGAGACCCCCTGAGACGCCTTGAGTCGCAGGCAAAATAGCAGGCTATGAAAAATACTGGGCTGTTCATCAGTTTCGAAGGCATCGACGGCGCGGGTAAATCCACGCACATCGACGGATTGGCTGCGGCCTTCAAGGCCCAAGGCCGTCACGTCACGCTCACACGCGAACCCGGCGGCACGCCGCTGGCCGAGAAGCTGCGCGACTTGGTGTTGCACGACGCGATGGACCCGCTGTGCGAAGCGCTGTTGATCTTTGCCGCCCGACGCGACCACTTGCAAAACGTGATCGAACCCGCCTTGGCGCGCGGCGATGTGGTGCTGTGCGACCGCTTCACCGACGCCACCTTTGCCTACCAAGGCAGTGGGCGCGGTTTTGATTTGGCGGTATTGCAGCAACTGGAATCGTGGGTGCAAGTGCTGCCGCAAGGCCTCGCGGGCAACTCAGCCACGGGCTTGCGCCAACCCGACGTGACCGTGTGGTTTGAGCTAGACCCTGCCATTGCCGCCGAGCGTTTGGCCGGTGCCCGCGTGCCGGATCGCTTTGAATCACAACCTGTGGCGTTCTTCCAAAAAGTGTCCGACGGTTATGCCCAACGCGCCGAGGCCGACCCACAACGCTTTGTGCGCCTCAATGCCGCCCAATCCCGCGACGCGGTTTGGCAGCAATTGGCGCAGCACTTTGTGCAACGCGGCTGGTTGTCCGCATGAGCGACACCTCTTCTGCAGTGCGCCCGGTGTTGAGCCCGTGGTTGCAAGGCCAACTCACCACCTTATTGGCCAGACGCGGCCATGCGTGGTTGTTGCAAGGGCCCTCGGGCTTGGGCCAATACACCTTGGGGCTAGAACTGGCGCGCGCGTGGTTGTGCGAACAGCCCACGCCGCAGGGCGCGTGTTACCAATGCCGCAGCTGCCACAGCGTGGACGTGCGCACCCATGCCGATTTGTGCACCTTGATGCCCGAAACCTTGGCCTTGGCGCTGAACTGGCCGCTCGACGAGAAAACGCAAAAAGACCTCGACGACAAAAAACGCAAACCCAGCAAAGAAATCCGTGTCGAAGGCGCTCGCCAAATGGTGACCTTCACACAGCAAACCCGCTCGGGCGGCACCACCAAAGTGGTGTTTGTCTATCCGGCCGAGCGCATGAACCATGTGACGGCCAACACCATTTTGAAAACCTTGGAAGAACCGCCCGGCGAAACCCGCTTTGTGTTGGCCAGCGAAGCCTCGCACCAGTTGCTGCCCACCATTCGCAGCCGCTGCCAAACCCACACCATGGTGTGGCCCAGTGAAGCCGAGTCGATGGCTTGGCTGCAACAACAGGGCGTGCCCAACGCCGATGCTGCCGTTTTGCTGCGCGCCGCAGGCGGTCGCCCTGAAGACGCGCTCGATTTGGCCAACAACGGCTTGAAGGCCGCGCACTGGGCCAGCTTGCCGAAGGCCGTGTTGCGCGGTGACGTGAGCGCGGTGTCTGACGCCACGCCGTCGCAGGCCATTGCCATGCTGCAAAAGCTGTGTCATGACCTGCTGGCCGTGCGCACCGGCGCTGAACCACGCTTTTTCATGGCCGCTGATTTACCTGCCGCGGGCACGGTGTCGTCCCTCACGCAATGGTCTAAAGATTTGATGCAAGGCGCACGCACCTCCGAGCACCCATACAACCCGGGCTTGATGTTTGAAGCTTTGGTGGCTAGGGCACAAACCGCGTTGCGCGCCAAGGACTGAATCACAAAGCCAAACCACTGAGCAGCACATCCACAACGCTCACTTCATTCATTCGCGATCACAACGCCTATCTGCTCAAAACCCATGTTCACCGACTCCCATTGCCATTTGAATTTTCCCGAGCTGGCTGAAAATATCCATACCATCCGCGACGACATGGCCAAGGCGCACGTCACGCGTGCGTTGGTCATCAGCACCACCTTGGAGCGTTTTCCCGAAGTGCACGGTCTGGCCACGCAGTTTGACAACTTCTGGGCCACGGTTGGCGTGCATCCCGACAACGAAGGCGTGCAAGAACCCACGCTGGACGACTTGCTGACCCGTGCCCAACTGCCTCGCGTGGTGGGCATTGGTGAAACGGGTTTGGATTATTTCCGTTTGGGCGAGCGCACCGTGGCCGAGATGGAGTGGCAACGCAACCGCTTTCGCATCCACATTCAAGCCGCGCAGCAAACGCAATTGCCTTTGGTCATCCACACCCGCAGTTCCTCGGCAGACACCGTGGCGATTTTGAAAGAGCAGGGCGAAGACGGCTCAGCCGGCAGTGCAGGGGGCGTGTTTCACTGCTTCACAGAAACAGCTGAGGTGGCCCGTGCCGGCTTGGATCTCGGGCTGTACATCTCGTTTTCAGGCATCTTGACCTTTAAAAATGCCCAAGATTTGCGTGACGTGGCCAGCTTTGTGCCCATGGACCGCATCTTGATTGAGACCGACAGCCCATACTTGGCGCCTGTTCCGTACCGCGGAAAAACCAACAATCCGTCTTACGTGCCGTTTGTGGCCAAGCAGATTGCCGACATCAAAGGCCTGCCCATTGAAGCCGTGGCTGAGGCAACCAGCCGTAATTTTGACCAGTTGTTCAAGGCTGTTTTGAAATGAAGTTTTACTTTAAGCACCTTGCCTATCTATTTGTTTTCATTGGTTTTTCATCGGCCAATGCAGGCTCGTACGATGACTTTTTCAAAGCCATCCACTTTGACCAAGTGCAAGAGGTTCAAAAGCTACTGAGACGCGGCATCGACCCGAATTCACCCAACGAAAAAGGCGTGCCTGCGCTGCTGGTAGCCCTGCAATCGGGCTCCAACAAAACAGCCGTGCTCTTGGCGCAAGAGCCTCAAACCCGCGTGGAAGTGAGCAATCCAAACAACGAGTCGGCCTTGATGATGGCCGCCATCAACAACCAACTGGAAGTGGCGACGGTGTTGATTGAGCGCGGCGCCGAAGTCAACCGCAAAGGCTGGACGCCGCTGCATTACGCCGCCACACGCGGCCACATTGCCATGATGCGCTTGCTGCTCGAAAACAGCGCCTACATCGACGCCGAGTCACCCAACGGCACCACGCCGTTGATGATGGCTGCCTATTACGCACCACCTTTGGCGGTGAAACTCTTGCTGGAAGAAGGCGCCGACCCCACGCTGCGCAACCAAGCCAAAGCCTCGGCGTTGGACATGGCCTTGGCCAACGAGCGCAAGCAAAGTGCGTATTACCTGAGAGCGTTTACTGTGGCTTGGGAAATTAGGGAAGCTGGGGAGTGATGAATCGTGCCGTTGGGTGCATTGGGTGATGGCCAACCCAATGTATGAGTTGACTCATTTATAAATTCGCTTGCTGTAATTTAACTTTACATAATATACATCGTATGAAATTGAAATGAAGTTCAAGCAGCCAAACATTCAACCTTAACCACTCTGAACCTTGCTCAAACTTCGCATGACTTTCAACCATCCCACCACAGCTTCTGGGCCAGCGCCCTCAAACGCTGCGAACACCTGCTGGATCTGTGTGCCCGTTAACTGCGCTTCCAACTGCATGCCTGCGGCTGTCAAAGCCAACAAACGCAAGCGTTTGTCATGTTCCGCCGTGCGAATTTCAACCAAATCCATGCCGATGAGTTGCCGCAAAGGTGCATTCAATGCCTGTTTGGTGACGTTGAGTGTTGCCAACAAGGTGTTGACCGTGAGCTGTGGGCGTCGCCCTACAAAATACAAAATGCGGTGGTGAACTCGGTTTAAACCACGCTGTTCAAGCATACGGTCAGGCTGCTCCGTGAAGGCACGGTAACCAAAGTACAGCTGTTCAATGGCTTGGCGCAACAAGTCTTGCCAATCACTACCGCCAACGCCGTGACGCTTTTGAGGCGGCCTTGCAGCGCCACTTTGGCGATCTCGCGACCTGGGAAAAGCCCCCAGGTGGCCTGTTCTTTTGGCTCACCCTCAACCGCTGCATCGACACCCGACGCGTGCTGCCGTTGGCGATTGAGCAAGGCGTGGCCTTCATGCCTGGCGAGCCCTTTTTGCCGTTTGAAACGACCGGCTGCGGCCAACTGCGTTTGAACTTCAGCCACGCCAACGAAGTGCAGGCAGACGAAGGTTTGCACAAACTCGCCGCCTTGATCCGTCACATCTGAAGGCTCAAGGCGTGAGGGTCAATTGATGTGCCACCACTTTGGGGCTCAAACGCAAATCACGGTATTGCCCCCTCGCCCAGCTGTCTTTCATGTCACGGTAGTTCGCGCTCCAGACCAAACCACTTTGGCCCGTTTGGTAGATGAACTGTGACTGCTCCAAATCCGACAAGTCGTACACCGCACGCATGGACGCCGCGTGGCGATTGGCAAAAGGCATGTACTTTTCGCCGGGCCAATACTGGCCCACGTTGACGGTGAAAGGGTCACCATCGGACGGCTCTTTCACGTTGAACACCTCGCGCAGGAACGGCACTTGTCCAAAGGGCCTGTGTGTGCTCAAGGCCACATGTTCACGGCCCCAACGCCAGTCGGCAGGGGTGTTGCCTTGCAGAACAGCGATGCGGTCTAAGGCGCGGTCTAGCGCGGCGGTCGATTGCTCGGCACAGGTTTTCGGGGCACACCAAGGGCTGTTTGGCTGACGCATCACGTTTTCAAGAAACACCCGAAAGTTGCGTTTGCCGTATTGGGCTTTGAAGGTGTCGGCGCCCAACTGGGGCTCAATCAAGCCGCGCGTCAGCTCATCGGCCCAGACCGACACCAGCAAAGGCGCGGGCAAATTGGCGCTCATGCGGCCATCGAAACCGTCCAAGGTTTTGAGCGCTTGCGCAGCCAACGGGTGCTGCGATAGGGTGGCTTTGAGCGCGGGCAACAAGGTCAGGGTCGACAAAGACAAGGCATCGTTTTGCAGTGCTTGCATGTCCGCAAAACTGTGGCGAGGCTTGGCACTCAAGACCTGCTCAATGCGGTCGTACCGGTGGGGCGCGGTCCAGTCTTGTCCTAAAAAATGCGCATAACCCGGCGCTGTGATGCGCTGGTTGGCCGTGGCCACCCAGCCTTTTTTGCCGTCGTCTTGCGGCATCTCGGCATAGGGAATCCAGCCTGACCAGTCATAACGCGCATCCCAGCCGGGCGCGGGTGCGACGCCACGCAAGTCGTTGTCTGCGCGACGCAGCGGCACACGCCCTGCGGCTTTGTAGGCAATGCGCCCTTCTCTATCGGCCATCACAATGTTTTGCGTGGGCGATTGGTTGTCGGCATACGCGGCAATCAGTTCCGGTACGTTCTTGGACTTGGGCACCTTGAAGCCGCTGGCCAAGGTCCGGTTGTCGGCGTCCAAGGCGGTCCAGCGCAGGGCCAGCACAAAACGCGACAGGTCCAGCACCTCGCCATGCGAGGCTTGGGCATCACTGATGACGGGGCCATGCCGCGTGGTGCGCACCACCTGCGTCACGCTGGGTTGGCCTTTGACCGCGATGGTTTCTTGCCGCGTTTCGAACGCTTGCCAGCCGGTGGGCGTTTTGTAGCGCAACGGGTTGGCCGGATCGATCTGCTCTAAATACAAATCTTGCACATCAGGGCCGGTGTTGGTGAAGCCCCAAGCCACATGTTCGTTGCGGCCCAACACCACAAACGGCAAGCCTGGCAGGCTGGCACCGATGACGTTCAGATCAGGCGCTTGCAAGTGGGTGTAATACCAAATCGCGGGCGCACTCAAGGCCAAATGCGGGTCGTTGGCAAGCAACGGTTTGCCCGAGGTGGTGTGCGATCCCGCCACCACCCAGTTGTTGCTGCCCCGCCCTTCGTTGAAGCCAGGCTCACCGACCACGGGCAACGACAGCGAGGTCTTCAAACCCCCTGCACTTTTGTACACGCCCAAGCTGCGGTAGAGCTGCGCCAAGTCCACGCCCGAGGCTGGTTTTTCGCCGGGGTACGGCGGGAAAAGCTGCCACAGCTGCTCGGTGCTCAAGGTGCGCGCCGCGGTGAGGCGGGCGAACTCGTTGCCCCAATTGCCGCCTAAATCAAGCGCCATCACCAAGGACCAAGCCACGCTGTCAATAGGCTGCCAAGGCTTGCCCGAGGTGCCACCCGGCTCGGTGCGCATCAAAGCGAACTCAGGCGGCAAACCTTGCGGCCGGTTGGCATGAAAGCTGTTGATGCCGTCGCTGTAAGCCTGCAGCTGATCGCGCACCTCGGCGGGCAAGTTGTCGTATTGACGTTGCGCCGCTTGCATCAGCCCCAGCGTGCGCATGAGCTTGTCGGTGGGCAGCGTGACCTCGCCCAAAATTTCAGACAACTCACCGTGCATCAAACGGCGGTTGAACTCCAGTTGCCAGCTGCGATCTTGTGCGTGCGCAAAACCCAAGGCAAACGCCGCATCGCGGCTTGATTGCGCTTGGATGTGCACGACATCGTCGGCGTCACGGTTGATCTGCACGCGCTGACTCAGTCCCGCGACCTTCAACGCGCCATCGACCATGGGCAAGGTGTGAAACACCCACACCCCAAATGCAGCCCCCAAAGCCAGCAGCGCTAGCAGAAGGAATTGGGCAATTCTTTTCAACCAGCGCGTCATAGGTGGGCTTTCTGTTTAAGGGGTGGCGGGTTTGAATTGGAGCGCTTTGAACTCCAAAAATTCTTCAAACCCGAACTTACCATTTTCACGGCCATTGCCCGACTGCTTATAGCCACCAAACGGCGCGTTGCTGTTGAACGGCGCGCCGTTGATGTCCACCTGACCGGTGCGAATGCGGCGTGCCACGGCCACCGCGTGCGCTTCGTCGTTGCTCCACACGCCGCCGCCCAAACCGTAAATGCTGTCGTTGGCAATGCGGATGGCTTCGGCCTCGTCGGTGTAGGTGATGATGACCAACACGGGGCCAAAGATTTCTTCTTTGGCCAAGGTGTCGGTGGCTTTCACGCGCAGGATGGTCGGCTGCACAAAGTAGCCCTTGTCGAACGGCGGCTTTTGCGGACCACCGGCCACCACTTCGGCGCCCTCTTGAATACCTTGCTCAATGAAGCCGATCACGCGGTCGCGCTGGGCAGCGCTGACCAAAGGACCTAAGCGGGTGCTCTCGTCCAAACTGGGGCCGAGGGTGAGTTTGGCAATCGCAGTTTGCGCGATCTTTTTGGCTTCTTCGTAGCGTAACTCGGGCACCAACATGCGGGTGTGCGCCGAGCAGGTTTGACCGCTGTTCAACATGCACGCCGAAATGCTGCCTTTGACGGCGGCTTCCAAATCGGCATCGGGCAAGATCAAACTGGCCGATTTGCCACCCAACTCCAGCGCCACACGCTTGATGCTTTGTGAGGCCAACTCGCCCACACGTTTACCGGCACGGGTGGAGCCCGTGAAGCTGACCATGTCCACCTCAGGATGACTGGCCAACACCTCGCCCACTTCGGGGCCGGTGCCGTTGACCAAGTTAAACACGCCAGCAGGCAAGCCCGCCGCATGGATGATTTCGGTCAAGATCATGGCGTTGACAGGCGCGATTTCGCTGGGCTTTAACACCACGGTGCAGCCTGCGGCCAAAGCAGGCGCGACCTTCAACGTGATTTGATTGAGCGGGAAATTCCAGGGCGTGATGCAACCCACCACGCCAATGGGCTCGCGTACCACCAGCGAGTTGCCCACTTTTTCTTCCCACACAAAACGACGCGCCACTTTGGCCGCATTGCCCCAGTTGAAAACGGGGCCACCCACTTGAATCATCTTGGCAAGCTTAATAGGCATGCCCACTTCGCGAGCGATGGCGGTGCCCATGTCATCGGTGCGGTCCTTCAGGCCCTGCACAATTTTGTCGATGTACGCACAACGGGTTTCAACCGGCAATTGCGACCAGCTGTCAAACGCGGCACGCGCCGCCAACACCGCTTGCTCGGCCTCGGCACGGGTGCCTTGGGGCACGGTGGCAAACACCTCTTCGGTGGTGGAGTCATGCACCTCAAAGGTCTTGCCAGATTGCGCTTTGACCCATTGGCCGTTGATGTAGTGGTCGGTGTACGTGTGAACGGAATGCGTCATGTGCCTGCCTGATGGTTGCAAAAGTTGCAATATAGTACATTTTTATCGACCGGTCGGTCGGTGAATTCCCTGAATTAAAGTGCACATTGGCGCTAGCCACAGAGGACATTCAGGAATGCTGATAATCCAGCCTCTATGCAACACAGCCACACGCCCTCGCCTCCATCTGCACAACACGCAGAGCCTCAGCACACGCCAACGCCGCTCAAATTGACGGTGCGCCGCTTGGGGGTTGACTTATCGCCGGGCTTCAGCCGTCACTGGAATGGCGGAGATGCGTTTTTGACGGCCTATTGCAACGCCTTGTCCATGAGTTTTCCGGTGGGCGAGCAGTTCTTTGTCGACTCGGTGAAAGCCGCCCTCAAAGCGCTGCCTGACACGCCCGAGAATGCTGCGCTGCGTGAAACCGCCAAGGGGTTCATCGGCCAAGAGGCCACCCACCGCCGACTGCACTCGCTCTACAACGACCATTTGCTCAAACAAGGTTTGCACAACGCTTGGGAGCCGCGCACGGCGAAGCGAATTGCAAAAGCACACCAAGATTTTTTCAGCAAAAGCGACAAACCCTATTTGCACATGCTGGCCGTGACGGCCGCGTTTGAGCACTACACCGCCATCTTCGGCGACCTGACTTTGGAAGACTTGGATGGCCCGGGTGACCTGTTTGCCAAAGCCGAAGAGCCGCTCAAAACTTTGTGGCGTTGGCACGCCGCCGAAGAGTCCGAACACAAAACCGTGGCCTTTGACTTGTACCAGCGCTTAGGCGGCAACCACGCATGGCGTTTGCGGTGGTTCACGTTTGTGTCGGTTCAATTCACGCTCGACATCATTCGGCAAACCGTCAACAACCTGTGGCACGACAAGACCTTGCACAAGCCGTCCACTTGGTGGTCAGCCTTGAAGTTCACGTTTGGCTCGCATGGGTTGGTGTGGCGGGTGGCTAAGCCCCTGTGGGCCTACCGCCGCAAAGACTTTCATCCGAACGATGTGGGCTCACCCACTGCTGCTGCCTCTTGGCTAAGCGGTCATGCCGACCGCTGGACGGCAGTCGGCGCGTCAGCCAGTCTGGCGACAGCTTCCACCCAAAGTTAAAGCTGCGCACTAACGGTGCGTCGCGCGATCAGTGATTGCCGTGCGCCCACAAGAGCAGCGCATCACGGTCTTCCACCACCAAACTGACTTTTTGGCCCACAGGCAGACAGAGTTTGGTGGCCACATGGCCGAAGGGTAAATCGGTCAGCACAGGCACTTTGAGCTGGCTGCGCAGCTTGTCGACCACGGTTTGCAACTTGAAGCCTTTGTCGTGCGGCGTGAGTTTGAAGTTGGTGAATTGCCCCAGCACCACCGCTTTTTGCTGCGCCAACACACCGGCATGCAACAACTGCGTCAGCATGCGTTCAATGCGGTAGGGGTGCTCGCCCACATCTTCTAAAAACAACACACCGCCTTTGATGTGCGGAAAGTAAGGCGTGCCGAGCAACGACACCAGCACCGCCAAGTTACCGCCCCACAACACCGCGTCTTGTGCCCACACGCCGGGGCGACGTTGGGCCAAAGCCTCGGCACAGCGGGTCGAAAAGTGCCAACCCGCGCCCTCGCCCTGCCCGCTCACCATGTCGTCAAAACAGGCTTCCATGATGTCGTCCGGCTGCTCAGCCCCAAAGTCTTCGCCTAGAGCGGGCCCCGCCCACGAGATGGCGCCGGTCTGAGCCAACAACGCGTTTTGAAACGCCGTGAAATCACTCAAGCCCACAAACTGCGTGCCTTTGGCGATGGCCTTGGCCACGGTTTTGTATTTGATCTGCGGCAAGATCCGCGTGAGGCCGTAGCCGCCGCGCGAGATCAAGGCCACGTCGGCACCGCTGGCTGCAGCACGGTGAATGGCGGCCACGCGGGTGGCATCGTCGCCCGCAAAGCGCGTGAAACGGCTGAGCGCGTCGGCGTCTAACTCCACCTCGTGCCCGAGTGTTTGGAGGCGTGCCACGCCACGTTTGAAAGCTGCTTTGTCGCGCACTGCGCCGCTGGGGGAATAAATGTAGATATGAGCCATGCCTGAATTGTCGTGGCAATTCAGAGGCCGATTCACCCTGCGTCGCGTTTGTAATGCAGCAAGCGCCCGCGGTAGCGACTGAGGTCTTGCAAAGGCTCAATCATCAGCAACTCGGTGACCGAAAACCCCATGCGCGCCATGTCGCGGTGAAAGGCGCTGCGGTTGCCGCGGTTGGGGTCGACGATGAGCACCTCGGCCCCGTCTGCGGCGTGCTCTTGAATGAAGCCCGACAACTGCGCGGGATGGTTGCGCTCGTACAGCACGTCGCTGGCGATGAGCAAATCAAACTGACCCAGCCCAAGGTTGATGCGGCCCCAATTGCCTGTTTCATAAGGCAGTGGCGGCAAGGCGTTCAAGCGCAGATTGGCTTTTAAAAAAAGCTCGGTCAGCGGGTGGCAATCGCTGGCGGTGACGTTGCCTTCTCGCCGGTGCACCACCAAGCTGGCCAAGGCCAAGCCGCAGCCCAACTCCAAGACGCGTTTGCCCTTGAGCTCCCAGGTCTGCATCAAGTCGGCCAGTTTTTGAGCGGATGGCCAGACCAAGCCAAACAAGGGCCATGTGGCCGATGAAATGCCCGCCGCCAAGGCCAGCCCGAATGGATCGCTGAATTGCTGCTTGTCGAGCAAGGAGCGAATTTGCAAATCAGCCCCACCTCCTACACCCACCCTCTGAAACTTGACGTCGTAACCGAGGGGCGATGCGGGGGGCTGGTGCATGTTCTAACTTTGGGGTGTGGGTGGTTGCTTGACGGGTGGTGGCGTGGCCAACAAGGCACTGAACGCGCGTAAAGCGCGCGGACCGGCACGGTGCCCTGTGTCTGGGTAAGGCGCATCACGCAGCGCAGGCGTCAGGGCGCCAGAGGTGCTGTGCCACTGCACGCGCAAAGGCTCACCTTGGTGCGTTGACCAAAGGGCCTGTACCGCATGAACCAACGGGGCCATGCTTGGTGGTGCATGCAGGGCAACGGGGGCGGGTTGCACTTGCGCCAAAAATTCGAACAGCACTTGGGCGTGCCAAGCCAGGCTGTGCGCTTTTTCTTTTTTAGGTTTGTCCGACATGCCAAAGCCCGGCAAATCCAAGGCAATGGCGGGATGTGAACGGCCTAACTCTTGCGAATAAACGGCGCTCCAATCGTCTAGGCCATGCAGATAGATGTCGGGGACGGCTTGTGAGGTGGTCGGTGCTTTGCGGTTGTCAAACCAGTGCAAGCGCAAGCCATTCAAAGCGGGCAAATCGGTGGTGAAGCACGACAAATCGGTGGGCAAACCCAAGCCTTGCCAAGTGCTGTCTAGGGTGCGCAAGGCGTCTTCTCGCAATGGGGTTTTCGCATGTTGCTGCTGTGCACGCCGGTCTTCAAAGAAGCGCTGCAAGGTGTGCGCACATTCAGAGGCCAGCACGCCGCCTGTGACCTCGGTGTGATGGTTCAGTTGTGGGTAGCCAAACACATTGAGCACCGAGCCTGCTGCACCCGTTTTGGGCTCAGAGGCGCCAAACACTACGCGCTTGAAGCGGGCATGCAAGGCCGCGCCACTGCACATGGCACAGGGCTCTAGCGTCACGTACAAGGTGCAGTCGTCGAGCCGGTAATTGCCCTGCGCCTGGGCTGCGGCGCGCATGGCGTTGACTTCAGCGTGCGCAGTGGGGTCGGTTTGGCTCAATGGCGCGTTGTGGCCTGACGCCAGCACCTGCCCTGCCCGCACCACCACGGCGCCAACCGGCACTTCACCCGCCTCAGCGGCGGCTTGCGCTTGTGCCAACGCGAGCCGCATGAACGCGCGGTCGTCGTCTGGCGAGATGTTGTGGCTCATGAGCGCACAGGCACCAGACCAAGCGTGACCATCCACGCGGCCAAGGCTTGCTCATCTGGCGTGCCTTGTGCGTAAGCGGCGTGCATGGTCGCGTGCGATTCAGGGCGGTGTTGGTTGAGTTTGAGCTTGCATTGCACATCGGTGATGCGCAGCTCAAAAGCCACGATGCCACTCAGCATTTTTTGTTGGTAATCGGCCTCTAAACCACGCCATTGAGCGGCGTAAGGCGGCTCGTGGTCGCCAATGAGTTGTTTGAGCAAGCGGTCTTTGGCTTGCGGCTCGTCGACCAACGTGGCTTCGACGCGTGCGTGCACGGCCACATAACTCCACGTGGGCACACGGACCAAGTCTGGGTACACCTTGGGCGACATATAGGCCTGCGGCCCCATGAACGTGACCAAGGCCTGAGGCCGTGCTTGCAGATAACGCCAATGCGGGTTGGCTTTGGCGCAGTGCCCAAGTAACACGTCTTGCGCGTTGCGTTGTGTCAGGTGCAGCGGCAAATGCGTGACGAATGGAAACGCCTCGTCGTCCACGCTGATCAGACTGGCGAACGGATGCGCACGCATCACACGCCATGCATGGGCTTCGTCTTTTGGATTGAACTGCGGCGGCAAGTACACGCGATGTGCCTCAGTGAAAACAGGTGGCGCTCAAGCGTGATTGGCGACCACCTTCAAGTGAAAACGCTCAGAAGCGGCGTTTGACTGCGGGGCCTGGGCCCTTGCCTTCGATGTGACGGAAAGTCACACGGGCCTTGTTCATGTCGTAAGGGGACAGTTCGACGGTGACTTTGTCACCTTCGATGATGCGGATGCGGTGCAGACGCATCTTACCGGCGGTATATGCGATCAGTGAGTGACCGTTTTCTAAGGTGACGCGGTAACGAGAGTCGGGTAAGACCTCGTGCACGACACCCTTCATTTCGATCATTTCTTCTTTGGCCATGTACTAAGAGTTCTCAAATTAAAAAAAGGAGCCCCAAAATTGGGGCAAAAAACCAAGAACGCGACCTGCGTCGCGTCTTGTTTCAAGTCTTCGATTGTAGGTCGTTTAAGTCAGACGTTCAGAACCGCGCTACCGCGGTGCTTTCAACGCCTGAAAGCCAGCCAAAAATGGGCTACTTTTTGAACATTTTTTGGATGACGCGAAAAACTGCGTACCCCGCGATCACAGCGAAAACGATGCACACCACAAGTTCGACCTTGGTCAAGTGGGTCACGAACACTTCAATGTGGTCGTACGTGGACAACGGGGTGTTGACCACGGGGTTTTCTAAGCGGTATTTTTCGTACTGACCGTTGTCCATGTTCAAGGCGCCTAAAGCTGTATCAAATTTAATAGGTCTACATCATAAGCTGTTGATTTAAAACATCTTATTTGAAAGGATTTGTCACTTCCTCACACTTCGTTCCATTTAAATTACAAACAAGCCAAAGCGACCATAGCCACCAACGTCGGAAATAACGCCCCCAGTAGCAACCCCCCGGCGCCAATGGATGCGTCGGCAAAGCCTGCACGTAGCAGCGCCACACCTGCGGGGTTGGGCGCATTGGCAATCACCGTGAGGCCACCACCCGCCACCGCACCTGCGACGAGGCTGTATTTGGCTTCGTCAGAAATATCCAAAATTAGCGAACCCAAATAAGTCAAAGCTGCGTTGTCGGTGAAGGCGGTCAGCACCGTGGTGCTCAAAAACAAAGTTTGCGGTCCCATGCTGGCCACGATGGGTTGCAACCACCATTGCTGCATACCGCCTAACACCACCAAGCCCGCTAAGAAAAAGCCCACCAACAACGCTTCTTTCAAAATGAGCGGACTTTGGTAGCGCTCATACGCTTGCGCAAAACCCATAAACATCACAAACAAACCAATGAATGCCACAGGGTGATGTGCCATCGCCACCACGGCTGCTAAGAAAGCCAAATGCACCACAACAATCGATTTAGGGATAGGTTCTGGCACAGTCTCAACAGAAGGATTCACGCCCAAGTGATTGCGCAAAAGATACACAGCCGCCGTGGCGTTAACCAACACAGCCACTGCTGCCTTCCAGCCAAATTGCGTGAACATGAATGCACTGTCCCAATTCCACGCACCAACGACCATCAGCACAGGTGGAGCAGCAAAAGAAGTCAATGTGCCACCAATGGAAATGTTCACAAACAGTACCCCCAATGCCAAATACTTCACCCGTTCAGGCACTTCGGGGCGGAATACTTGCGGGGCCAGCATCAAGGCGGCAATGGTCATCGCCGCAGGTTCTGTGACCGCAGATCCAAGCAAGGGCACCACACACAAGCCTAACCAAACCTTGGTCAGCGAAGCACGCACAGGGATCAAGCGAGCTAATACCTCAACGATAGACATTACAAAAGTCAAAATAGGTTTTGAAGCCGCTACCACCATCACCACAAAAACGAAAAGCGGCTCGGTGTATTGACGTGATTCCGCATAGGCCATGGCCTGCGCTGCGTCTTGGAACCAAGCCATCGTCAGAATCAGCACGCTGGCCCAAAAACCAAACACGACCTCTACTTCACCTAATAAATGAAATAAACCAGCATGTTCAGGATAGCGGTGAGATAAACGTTCAAAAGATTTGGCCGCGAACGTGTGAATCAGAGCAACTGCAAATAAAAAAGCAGCCACCCACTCCATAGAGATAGGGGTCATGGTGAAGACGCAGGTAAAAGCGCGTGGCGGCCCGACCGACGCAAAACCTGTTCATTCACCAGCGAATAAACACCCCTTTTGATTTTAACTGATCAAAACGAACCCGTCATTCCCACTCGATGGTCGCCGGTGGTTTTGAACTCACGTCGTAGGTCACTCGGTTGATGCCACGCACTTCGTTGATGATGCGACCCGACACTTTCTTGAGCAAGGCATAAGGCAACTCGGCCCAGTCTGCGGTCATGAAGTCGCTGGTTTGCACAGCGCGCAAGGCCACCACGTAGTCATACGTGCGGCCATCGCCCATCACGCCCACGCTCTTGACGGGCAAGAACACGGTGAAGGCTTGGCTGGTCAAGGCGTACCAAGATTTGCCAGTGGCCTCGTCTTTGAAGTTGTGCAGCTCTTCAATGAAGATGGCGTCAGCACGGCGCAGCAAGTCGGCATATTCCTTCTTCACTTCGCCCAAAATGCGCACACCCAAGCCTGGGCCCGGGAATGGGTGGCGGTACACCATGTCGTGTGGAAGACCCAAGGCCACGCCGAGTTCGCGCACTTCGTCTTTGAACAATTCGCGCAATGGCTCCAAGAGCTTCAAGCCCAATTGCTCAGGCAAGCCGCCCACGTTGTGGTGGCTCTTGATGGTGACGGCTTTTTTGCTCTTCGCGCCGCCGGACTCGATCACGTCGGGATAAATCGTGCCTTGGGCGAGGAAGGTCGCGCCTTTGACGGCGGGTCCGCCGTCATTTCCATTGATGCCGCCAGCAGCTTTGAGCTTGGCCGCTTGCTCTTTGAACACATCGACAAACAAGCCGCCGATGATTTTGCGTTTGGCCTCTGGCTCGCTCACGCCCGCCAATTTGCCCAAGAACAGGTCGCTGGCATCCACGCGAATGACGTGTGCGTGCAACTTGCCCACAAACATGTCCATCACCATGTCGCCTTCATTCAGGCGCAACAGGCCGTGGTCCACGAACACACAGGTGAGTTTGTCGCCAATGGCACGGTGAATCAGGGCTGCAGCCACGGAGGAATCCACGCCGCCGGACAGACCCAAGATAACTTCTTCGTCACCCACTTGTTTGCGAATCGCGGCCACCGCTTCTTCGATGTAGTCACCCATGATCCAGTCGGGGCGTGTGCCGCAAATATCCAGCACAAAACGGTTCAACAAAGCTTGGCCTTGCACCGTGTGCGTGACTTCGGGGTGAAACTGCACCGCGTAAAACTTGCGCGCTTCGTCCGCCATACCGGCGATGGGGCAAGCTGGCGTGGATGCCATGACCTTGAAGCCTTCAGGCAGCTGGGTCACTTTGTCGCCGTGGCTCATCCATACTTTCAGCATGCCGTGGCCTTCGGGCGTGTTGAAGTCTTCAATGTCTTTCAGCAACGATGTGTGGCCGTGGGCGCGTACTTCGGCGTAGCCAAATTCGCGTGTGGTGCCCGCCTCCACCTTGCCTCCCAGCTGGGTGGCCATGGTTTGCATGCCGTAGCAAATGCCCAACACGGGCAAACCCAGCTCAAACACGGCGTCTGGCGCGCGGTCGTCCACCTCGTACACGCTGGCGTGGCTGCCTGAGAGGATGATGCCTTTGAGGTTGCCGTCTTTGGCGTATTCGCGCACCCAATCGCTGGTTACGTCGCAAGGATGGACTTCACAAAACACATGGGCTTCGCGCACGCGGCGAGCGATGAGTTGGGTTACTTGAGAGCCGAAATCGAGGATGAGGATTTTTTGGTGCGACATAAATAAAAAAGGGCCGTCAAGTGGCCTAGGCCGTTATTGTCTCAAAAAACAAAGCCACCCCGAGGGGTGGCTTGTGTAGGGGCTCAAAACAATGCATCGCGCGTGTTCAGCGCTTGCAAAGCCTTTATTCGGCGCGGTAGTTCGGCGCTTCTTTGGTGATCTGCACGTCGTGCACGTGGCTTTCACGAATGCCCGCAGCCGTGATTTCCACAAACTGCGATTCGTTGTGCATGGCCTCGATCGTCGCGCAACCGCAGTAACCCATGCTGGCACGCAAGCCGCCCGCCATTTGGTAAATGATGGAGACGACCGAGCCTTTGTAAGGCACGCGGCCTTCAATGCCTTCGGGCACGAGCTTGTCGGCATTGGGATTGCCGGTGCTGGACTCTTGAAAGTAACGGTCTGCGCTGCCTTGCTGCATGGCACCAATCGAGCCCATGCCGCGGTAGCTCTTGTAGCTGCGGCCCTGAAACAAGACGATCTCACCGGGTGCCTCTTCGGTGCCCGCAAACATGCCGCCCATCATCACCGTGCCTGCGCCTGCGGCAATGGCTTTGGCGATGTCACCGCTGTAGCGGATGCCGCCGTCGGCAATCAGGGGAACGCCCGTGCCTTTGAGGGCCGTGGCCACGCTGTCCACGGCCATGATTTGCGGCACGCCCACGCCCGCCACGATGCGGGTGGTGCAGATGGAGCCGGGGCCGATGCCGACCTTGACGCCGTCTGCACCCGCCTCGACCAAGGCCAAAGCCGCTGCGCCCGTGGCAATGTTGCCGCCGATGACTTCGATATGCGGGTAGTTTTGTTTGACCCAGCGCACGCGGTCGAGCACGCCTTTGCTGTGGCCGTGCGCAGTGTCGACCACGATGGCGTCCACGCCTGCACGGGCCAGCGCTTCCACGCGCTCTTCGGTGCCCTCGCCCACCCCGACGGCCGCGCCCACGCGCAGCTTGCCTGCGGCGTCGCGTGCGGCGTTGGGGAAGTTCAGCTGTTTGGTGATGTCTTTGACGGTGATCAGGCCTTTGAGTTCAAAGGCGTCGTTGATGACCAGCAGGCGTTCGAGTTTGTGTTTGTTGAGCAGGTGCTTGGCTTGCTCGGGGGTGGTGCCTTCGGGCACGGTCACCAGGCGCTCACGCGGCGTCATGATTTCGCTGACCTTCTGGTCGTAGCGAGTCTCAAAACGCAAATCGCGGCCAGTCACGATGCCGACCACTTGGCGGCCATCGCAGACCGGAAAGCCCGACACCCCCAGCTCTTCGCTCAGAGCCATGACTTGGCGCACGGTGGTGTCAGGCGTGATGACGACCGGGTCGCGCAGCACGCCGGATTCATAGCGCTTGACCTTGGCCACTTGCGCGGCCTGCTCTTGCGCGGTGAGGTTTTTGTGCACGATGCCGATGCCGCCTTCTTGCGCAATGGCAATGGCCAGGCGGGCTTCTGTCACCGTGTCCATGGCGGCGGACACCAGGGGCAGGTTCAGTCGGATGTTGCGGGTGAATTGCGTCGCGAGCGACGTGTCCTTGGGCAGGACTTGGGAGTAGGCGGGCACCAACAACACGTCGTCGAAGGTGAGGGCTTTGCCGAGAAGGCGCATGGTGATGGCTCCAAAAACAATATTTTAGAGAACGTCGCCAAGGCGGTTGTATACAGCCCTTTAGGCCAAGTCCAAGGCCGCGTCAATTCCGTGCGACCCTTAAGTTTTAGTAAATGTGCGGATAATTGTTTCAAACGTTACACCCTATTTTTGATGAGATTCGCACTTTGATTCGACGCATACCCCCCTTCAAACTTTTGCTGATGCTATTTTTGATGCAGTCCTTGGGGAGTTGGGCCAATGCCCCCACGCCCTTCAGTTTGAGCGACCTCGAAAAACTCACCCTTGAGACCAGTTTCGCGGTGAAGGCCAGCAACGAAGCGGTCAACACCGCTGCCGCCGCAGTCACTACGGCGCGCGCCTTTCCGAACCCTGAAATCGAGGCCTTGAAAGGTCAGCAAGTCACCCGATT
Source organism: uncultured Limnohabitans sp. (assembly GCA_963513725.1). GTDB lineage: Bacteria > Pseudomonadota > Gammaproteobacteria > Burkholderiales > Burkholderiaceae_C > Limnohabitans. The sequence goes on from CAUPRM010000001.1 coordinate 534,774, forward strand.
GAACCGTACCGAAGTTGGCCCCACCCAAAGCTGGGGCGTCACGCAGGTTTTGGACATGCCTTGGCAACGCTTTCCGCGTGTCGATGCGGCCACAGCAGGACTGCAAGCAGAACAAGCCAACCAACGCGCGTTTTCCACCGACTTGATCGCCAAGCTTCGCCTGCGCTTCTTTGACCTGATGCGCCGCCAAGCGGAAGAACGCGCCAGTCGCGAAGATGGCAAGCTGATGGAGGGCATCCGCAGCCGTATTGCCTTGCGCGTTGAAACTGGTGAGGCCGCACGCTACGAGCTGGTCAAAGCCGACGCTGAAACACTCAATGCGCAAAAATTGGCGCAATCGGCCGAACTGCGCACCCGCCAGTCACGCGCAGCCTTGCGTGCGGTGGTTGGCGCACAGTTGCCCGAAGACTTTCAAATTGACAGCAGCGCGCAAGACCTGCCCCGCCCTGCACCACTGGCACACGTTCGAACCGAGATCGCCAACACCAACCCAGCGCTGGCCAAAGCACGCGCAGAACGTCTGCAGCTGACGCACAAACTCAACGAAGAAAAGGCGTTGCGCCTGCCGCAATTTGCCCTCAAAGCGGCCATTGACCAAGACACCGAAGTACGCAACAAACGCATCGGCTTGGCGGTCACCATTCCGCTATGGAACTGGCGCTCTGGCCCCATTGGCGAAGCTGCGGGACGTTTATCGCGCGCAGACAACGACGTGATGCACCAAGAGTTTTCGCTGATGCAAGAGCTGGATGCGGCCTACCAGCAATACGACATCGCGCAAGCGCAAATGGTGGCTCTGGAGTCGGGCATTGTTCGACAAGCGGCCAACGCGTTGCGCATCGTTGAGACTGCCTACAAAGCGGGTGAAAAGGGTTTTCTCGAAGTCTTGGATGCGCAACGCGTCTTTCGTGCAGCGCGCAATGAATTGATCACCGCACGCTATGAATTAGCCAGCGCTTGGGCAGAAATTGAACGCTTACGCGCCACCCCCACGCCTTGAAGAAATTTATGAATAAAAACACCCACACCCGCGCCATACGCACCCTTTTGATGTGCTGTGTATTGACTTTGTCAGCTTGTAAAAAAGCAGGGCCAGAAGTCCCCCAATCCAGCGATATCGACACCAATTTAATTGCCGCTGACGCTGCGATGCAAAGTCAAATTCAAGTGGCGGATGTCCTAACAACAGGCGTCTCGGAAACCTTGCGAGTGGCCGGTCAAATCGACTTTGATGAACAAGCCCTCACCCGCATTGGCGCGAGCGTGACAGGACGCGTCACACAAATTCAGGCCCAGCTGGGTGATGCGGTCAACAAGGGCGACACCTTGGCGGTCATCAACAGCAGCGAGTTGTCGGGCTCACAACTGGCTTACCTCAAAGCACGCTCTGAAAAAGAACTGCACCGTCGCAATGTGGAGCGCGCCAAAACCTTGTACCAAGCCGATGTGATCAGCTTGGCGGAGTTACAGCGACGCGAAAACGAATATGAAATTGCTTCCGCCGAAACACGTGCGGCGCAAGACCAATTGCGCGTGTTGGGCGTGAGTGCGCAGTCCATTGAGCGCTTGGCCGCCACAGGCGCGATCGACTCGGTGGCCAGCGTGATTGCCACCATCCAAGGCGTGGTGGTCGAACGCAAGGTCGCAGCAGGCCAGGTGGTGCAACCCTCCGATGTGCTGTTTGCCGTGGCCAATTTGCATCGGGTGTGGGCCGTGGCTCAAGTGCCAGAGCAGCAAATTTCACAAGTGAAAACAGGCCAATCGGTGCACATTGAAGTGCCCGCATTGAACAACGAAAAACTGGTGGGCAAGCTGATTTATGTGGGCCAAACCGTGAACCCAGACACACGGACCGTGCTGGTGCGCACCGAACTTGACAACCAAGGCGGTCGCCTAAAACCCTCCATGCTCGCGTCTATGTTGATTGAGGCTGCGCCCATTCAGCGGCTAGTCGTGCCCTCTGCCGCCGTGGTGCGCGAGGATGACACAGACCATGTGTTTGTCCAAGAGCCCAATGGTTTATACCGACTCACCAAAGTCCGCTTAAGCCCCGAACGTGCGGGTCAACGCATCGTGTTGGACGGTATTCAACAAGGGGCACGTGTCGTGACGGAAGGTGCCTTCCATTTGAACAACCAACGCAACCTCAAAGCCATGGAAAGCGGGAGCTAAGCCATGCTTGAATCGCTCGTTCGCGCTGCGCTGAAACAGCGCTTGATCATCTGCGTCATCGCCGTTGTGTTGCTGCTGTTTGGCATTCAAGCCGCCAGCAAACTCTCTGTCGATGCATTTCCTGACGTGACGAACGTCCAAGTGCAAATCGCCACCGAGGCACGTGGTCGCTCCCCCGAAGAGGTGGAACGCTTCGCCACGGTACCCATCGAAGTGGCGATGACGGGCTTGCCCGGTTTAACCGAGTTGCGCTCACTCAACAAGCCCGGTTTGTCGCTCATCACCTTGGTCTTCACCGACGCCACCAACGTCTATTTCGCACGCCAACTCGTGATGGAACGCTTGATGGAAGTGGGGCAAAAACTGCCCGCCGACATCATGCCGGTGTTGGGGCCTGTGTCATCGGGCTTGGGCGAGGTGTACCAATACACGCTTGAGCACGCCAAAGACGGCGATCACGCCTTGACGGAAGAAGAGCTCACTCAGCGCCGTGTGGTCCAAGACTGGGTGCTGCGGCCGCTGCTGCGATCTATCCCTGGCGTGGCCGAAATCAACTCCCAGGGCGGCTACGTCAAGCAGTACCACGTTTTGGTCAATCCAGAGCGCCTGCGGCATTACAAGGTCAGCCTGTCAGAGGTGTACCAAGCTGTATCGCGCAACAACGCCAACTCGGGGGGCGGCGTGTTGCCGCAATCGTCCGAGCAGTACTTGATCCGCGGCGTGGGCTTGGTGCAAGGCTTGAGCGACTTAGGCCAAATCGTGTTGAAAGAAATCAACGGCACGCCGGTCTACATCCGCGATGTGGCCAGCATCGAGTTTGGACATGAAGTGCGCCAAGGTGCGGTCATCAAGAACGGCACCACCGAGGCCGTCGGCGGCGTGGTGATGATGATGACGGGCGGTAACGCCAAAGAAGTGGTCAGTCGCATCAAAAAGCGGGTGAAAGAAATCAACGACCGCGGCATGTTGCCCAATGATTTGAAAGTGGTGCCCTATTACGACCGCTCCGAACTGGTCGATGCGGCGTTGTGGACCGTCGTCAAAGTGTTGCTGGAAGGCGTGCTGTTGGTGGTGGTGGTGATCTTCTTGTTCTTGGGCGACGTCCGCTCATCGCTGATCGTGGTCGCTACCTTGGTGTTGACGCCGCTGCTGACGTTCTTGGCCATGAACAAGCTGGGTATTTCGGCCAACCTCATGTCGTTAGGGGGCTTAGCGATTGCCATTGGTTTGATGGTGGACGGCTCCGTGGTGGTGGTGGAAAACGCCTACGCCCGATTGGGACGAGCCGCTGAACTGGGCGAAAGCCAAGTGCGCTGCATTTTGAATGCGGTGATCGAAGTGGCGACCCCGGTGATCTTTGGCGTAGGCATCATCATTTTGGTGTTCTTGCCGCTGATGACTTTGCAGGGCATGGAGGGCAAGATGTTTGCCCCGCTGGCCTACACCATTGCCATTGCCTTGGCGATTTCGCTGGTGTTGTCAATGACCTTGTCGCCCGTGCTCTCGTCTTACCTGCTCAAGCCGCCCGCCACCGATGGCGACCATGACACGCGCTTGATTGCGGCCCTGAAAAAGCGCTATTTGAAACTGCTGGGTGCTGCCATGGCACATCAAAAGCGCACTGTCGCCGTGTCACTGGCGACCTTGGCACTGGCTGTGGGGATATTGCCATTTTTAGGCAGTGCCTTCATTCCTGAAATGAAAGAGGGCTCCGTGGTGCCCGGCATCAACCGCGTGCCCAACATCTCGCTGGAAGAGTCCATCAAGATGGAAATGCAGGCCATGAAGTTGGTCATGACCGTGCCGGGCGTGAAGTCAGCCGTGTCGGGCGTGGGCCGTGGCGAATCGCCTGCGGACCCGCAAAGCCCCAACGAGTCCACACCCATCGTGAGCTTGAAACCCCGCGACCAATGGCCCGCAGGATGGACACAAGACACCATCGCCGAAGCCATGCGCGACAAACTCAAGGCCTTGCCCGGGGTTCAAATTGTGATGGCCCAGCCTATTTCTGACCGCGTGGATGAAATGGTCACCGGCGTGCGCTCAGACATCGCGGTGAAGGTGTTTGGCGATGACTTGGATGACCTCAAACGCTTGGCCAACCAGATCGCCAAAGTGGCACAAGGCATTCAGGGCGCACAGGACTTGCGGGTGGAACGCATCTCCGGCCAACAATATTTGCAAATCGACATCGACCGTCAAGCCATTGCGCGCTTGGGCATCAACGTGGCCGATGTGAACGACATGATTGAAATGGCCATTGGCGGCAAAGTGGCGTCGGAGGTGTTTGAGGGCGAACGTCGCTTTTCAGCGGTGGTGCGCTTGCCCGAGCGCTTTCGCAACAACATCGAAGCCATTTCCAACATCATCTTGGACTCGCCCAACGGTGCCCATGCGCGCTTGAACGATGTGGCGCAGATCAAAGTGCTGGATGGGCCAGCACAAATTTCACGCGAAATGGCCAAGCGCCGCATCGTGGTGGGCATCAACGTGAAAGACCGCGACTTGGGCAGTTTCGTGACCGAGTTGCAAGCCCGAGTGGACGAAAAAATCGACCTTCCCGATGGCTACTACTTGGAATGGGGCGGTCAGTTCCAAAACATGGAGCGCGCCTTGGGGCACTTGAAAGTGATCGTGCCCATCACCGTGGCCGCCATTTTCTTTTTGCTGTTCTTGCTGTTCAACTCTGTCAAATTCGCAACCCTGATCATCACGGTGCTGCCATTTGCGTCGGTGGGCGGCGTGATGGGTTTGTTCATTTCTGGGGAGTATTTGTCGGTCCCCGCCTCGGTGGGGTTCATTGCCTTGTGGGGCATTGCGGTGCTCAACGGGGTGGTGCTGGTGTCTTACATCCGCAGCTTGCGCGAAGGTGGGATGAGCGTGCAAGAGGCTGTGTTGGAAGGGGCGCGTCAGCGTTTCAGGCCCGTGATGATGACGGCAACTGTGGCCATGCTCGGTCTCATCCCCTTCTTGATCTCGAACGGCCCAGGCTCTGAAGTGCAGCGTCCGCTCGCCATCGTGGTGATCGGGGGCTTGATCACCTGCACCTTGCTCACCTTGGTGGTGGTGCCCACGATTTATCACTGGTTCGATGAAACCCAACCTGAAGCTTGATTGAGAGAGTTGCTATGAAAGAAATCAAAGCCATCATTCGCCCGTCCAAACTGCCCACCTTGCGTGAAAAGCTGCGCACCCTGCCCGGCTTCCCCGGCATGACGGTGAGCAAGGCCGAAGGTTGCTCAGCCCCTCATTTGCACAGCCCCGCCAACCTCAAAGAAGAGTTGACGGACTACACGCCAAAAATACGCATTGAAATCGTGTCACCCGATGAGGTGTGCGACAGCATTGTCGACACCATCATTCAGGTGGCGCAAATCGGTCAAATTGGCGATGGCTTGGTGTGGGTCACCGACATCAGCCGCGCTGTGTTCTTGTACAAGTCAGTCGCAGGCCCACTGGAACGGCCCTGAACGTCTTAAGAACGTTTCGCCAAAGGCAGGTTGATCAACAAGTTCTGCGGCTTGAGTTTGAGGCGTTGGTTGGCATCCACCGCCATCGCCAAATACACAGGCTTGCCGCGCACCTCTGCGAGCATGGCGTTGGGCTCATCAAACGTGAGCTTGAACAGGCACAGCAAGCGCTCCATGCGCGCCGCCTCAACCTCATGGCCTTGGTACAGGTCGTTCAAGATGCTGCTGGCTTGCGCGTCTAGGCCGATGTGCCACACCCAGTGATCGTCGTCAATCTCACGCTCGGTTTGAATGTGCACTTGCACGCCCAAGAAATGGCCAATCCATTGGGCCATCACCTCGCACAGGGCCGTCAGCCCAGGCTGACCACGGTTGAGGCTGAGCACCCAATCGAAGCTTTCGCTGCGGGACCAATAGGCGTCTTGGTTGTCGTCGTTGAGCACATCCAAGTCCACGCTACGCAGTTTGATGCCGCCTTGTTGCAGCAACTCGCCAATCGAGCCAAAGCTGCCTTGCGTGGCATGACGCTCGACCGTGGTGTCGTCAGCGGCCATGACTGCGCCGTCTTCAAGCACTGTGACTTTTTGCGTATGCATGAGCATTTCAGCCGCACGCACTTGCATGGCCGTGGCCTCTTCGCCCAGCACATGGCGCAGCAAAATTTGCGTCAAGTGCTGCACCAACAACGGCGGCACATCGACGCCCTCGCCTTTGAACAAAGCCATGTAGCTGGCCTCTAAAGTGGGGTGCGCCAACAGGCGTTCCCGAAAGCGCAGCCACACGGCGTAGTTCTCGGCCGCATCGGGGTCTTGCAGCGTGGCCAAGGTGTCGGCACTGACGGCCATGCGCGGCTGCTCGCCCAAGCTGTGGTGCAAAGCGATTTCAGCCGCACAAGAGCTGGCAATCGGGGCCAACTCGGGTCGCTCCAGCAAGAAGCGCAAAAAATCGTCGCTGACCACCAAGTGGCCTTGGGCGTTTTGCGTCAACAGGGTGTAGCCACTGGAGGGCCAAAAGTTATGCGTCATAGGGATTTCAGTAGCCGGGTTTGGCGCCAGGGCGGCGTTTGGAGAACAAGCCTGTGCGGCCAGCCCCTTGTTTTTGGAAGCGCTCGCGGCGAGCGACCATCGGGTCGACGGTCAGGGCACGGTAAATCTCGATGCGGTCCAAGTCGCGCAGCACGTGGTTAGGCGTGGTCTTGCGCCCCCAAATACCCGCGACAAAGGCGTCGGTGTAGTGCAGCGCAATGTCGGGGTGATCGCGCAACAGGCCGCTTTGGTCCAGCGCTTGCTCGACCGTGGTGCCTGCCTTGCAGCGCAAAGTGCGCTCATCCACCACGCGGGGTGCTGGCGAATAGAGCAGCGTGATGGTGATGGCAGCGCTCACGCGGGGTACACCTGCTCGGCACGTTTGACAAACGCATCCACCAAGGTGCCCGCGATCTTGTCAAACACGGGGCCTACCAACGCGCCGAACATGCTCTCAAAGCTGTAGTTCAGGGTCAGCTCAATGCGGCACGCGCGTTGCGGCGCTTGGGTGTTCGGGTCGGTCAAGGGATGAAAGTCCCACGTACCGTCCAAGTGCTTGAACGGACCATCGACCAGTTCCAGCTTCACTTGTCGGCCTTCGATGTGCACGTTGCGTGTGGTGAAGCTTTTGTGAAAGCCGCCCAGCGACATGCCGATCTCGGCGGTCATCCCGTTGGGGTGCTGCTCCACCACGCCGGCGCGGTCACACCAAGGCAAAAACTCGGGATAACGGGCCACATCGGTGACCAAGGCAAACATTTCTTCGGCGCTGAACCAAATGAGGACGGACTTGTGAACGGTTTTCATAGAATGGTCCACATTGTAAGAAGCTCTACTGTCCCCATATTCTCTAAATGGCTACCAAAAAACCTGCACTCCCCTCACGCATCGCCGACAACAAAAAGGCCGCGTACAACTACTTCTTCGAAGAAAAATTCGAGGCAGGCATGGTGCTGGAAGGCTGGGAAGTCAAATCTGCCCGCGAAGGCAAAGTGCAACTCACCGACGGCTATGTGGTGGTGCGCAATGGCGAGCTGTTTTTGATCGGCTGCCAAATCAACCCGCTGCACACCGCCTCCAGTCACGTCAACCCAGATAACGTGCGCACGAAAAAGCTGCTGCTCAAGAAAGACGAGATCAAACGCTTGATCACCAAAGTCGAGCAAAAGGGCAACACCCTGGTGCCGCTGAATCTGCACTGGAAAAACGGCAAGATCAAATGCGAAATCGCGCTGGCCAAAGGTAAGGCCGAGCACGACAAACGCGACACCATCAAGGACCGCGAAGGCAAGCGCGAGGTGGAGCGCGCTATGAAGTCGCGTAATCGTTAAACACGATGCGCCAATCCCCTACATGACTTGACGGCATAGGTGTTACCTAAGTAACATTAGGCACCTTATTTTCAGGCACCGCCATGGCCACCATCTCCGTCAAACTCTCCGACTCGACCCGAGACCGCTTACAAACTGCGGCACTTCATCTTGGCCTGACGCCTCACGCACTCATGGTGCATGCCATTGAAGACGCGGTGCAACTTGCAGAAACACGTCACAGCCTGATTGAACAAGCTCTGGCCTCGCGGCAACGTGTGGCCACAACGGGTTTGGTGGTGGACGGAGCAGCCTTTGGTGACTATCTAAAAGCCAAAGTTCGGGGCAATGCCGCCAAACGGCCTGAACCTATGGGTATTGAAAACTTTGTAGCCTCAGGGAAATGAGTCGTCATCTCTTTTCGGTTGATGCGACCGAAGACTTAGAGCGTTTGGTTGATTTCTTAACACTAAGCCAGCCCGAGGATGCCATCACAACCGTTGATTTGATCGTTGACGCCATCCAGATTCTGAGCCAACACCCTTTGATCGGACGCCCTATCGAGCAGGGGCTCAGAGAGCTGGTCATTTCGAGAGGAAAAACCGGCTATCTGGCCTTGTACCAGTACGACGAAGCCACAGATTTACTAGTCGTGCTAGCTATTCGACACCAGCGCGAACGCGGCTACCACTGAATCTAAAGTTGATTATTTTTGTTTGCGCGGCGGCAAGCCCGTGTGCTGCGTGAGCATGCGGCCCTTGGTGGGCTCGTTGCGCATCGTGGTTTTTGCCACGCCCGCTTTTGCCATCCCTGCTTTGGCGACGCCCACTTTAGCCGTAACCGTGCTGTTTTTGCGACGCGCGCTGACGTAGGCGCCATCGGTTTGCGGCTGAAACGTCGGAATCAAATGCAGCTTGCCGTTGCCGATCAAATCGGCACGGCCCATGGCTTTCAAGGCTTCACGCAACAAAGGCCAGTTGTTGGCATCGTGGTAGCGCAAAAACGCTTTGTGCAGGCGGCGGCGACGCTCGCCGCGCACAATGTCGACGACCTCGCTGCTGCGCGTCACGCGGGCCAAGGGGTTGCGGCCTGAGTGGTACATCGCCGTGGCGCTGGCCATGGGGCTGGGGTAGAAAGTCTGTACTTGGTCGGCGCGAAAGCCATTGCGCTTGAGCCACAGGGCCAAGTTCATCATGTCCTCGTCGCTGGTGCCGGGGTGGGCTGCGATGAAGTACGGGATAAGAAACTGCTTCTTGCCCACTTCGGCGCTGTACTTGTCAAACATCTGTTTGAACTTGTCGTAGCTGCCAATGCCGGGCTTCATCATCTTGGACAGCGGGCCGCCCTCGGTGTGCTCTGGCGCGATCTTGAGGTAGCCGCCCACATGGTGCTGCACCAACTCTTTCACGTACTCGGGCGACTTGACGGCCAAGTCGTAACGCAGGCCTGAACCAATGAGAATTTTCTTCACCCCCTTCAACTCACGCGCTCGTCGGTACATGTGGATGAGCGAGCTGTGGTCGGTGTTGAGGTTTTGGCAAATGCCTGGGTAGACGCAGCTGGGTTTGCGGCAGGCCGACTCAATCTCGGGGCTCTTGCACCCAATGCGGTACATATTGGCCGTGGGGCCACCAAGGTCAGAAATAACGCCCGTGAAGCCTGGCACTTTGTCGCGAATGTCTTCAATTTCACGAATGACCGAGTCTTCGCTGCGGCTTTGAATGATGCGGCCTTCGTGCTCGGTGATGGAGCAAAACGTGCAGCCCCCAAAGCAGCCACGCATGATGTTGACGCTAAAGCGAATCATCTCCCACGCGGGAATTTTGGTGGCGGCGTCGTGACCGCCGTTCTCGTCTGCATAGACCGGATGCGGGCTGCGGGCGTAGGGCAAGTCGAACACCAGGTCCATCTCAGCCGTGGTCAACGGAATGGGCGGTGGGTTGACCCACACATCACGCGCGGTGTGGCCTTCGCCGTGAGCTTGCACCAAAGCACGGGCATTGCCGGGGTTGGTTTCTAAATGCAGCACGCGGTTGGCGTGGGCGTAAAGCACGGGGTCAGACTTGACTTGCTCGTAGGCTGGCAAGCGAATCACGCTGCGGTCACGCGGGGGCACTTTGAGTTTGCCCTTGCCTTGCAAGGCGGGGTTCTCGACAAACTTCAACGGCGAGACGGTGAAGCCTTGCGAGCTGCCCGACGATTCACCTTTGGCGGTGGATGCGCCGGCTTGTGCGTTGGCGGCATCCGCCACTGCATTGGCCTCGTCTTCGCGGGCGCAGCTTTCACCTTGCGCTTTGGCTTGGTCGCTGACCATCAAATACGGGTTGACGTGCGCCTCTACCCTGCCCGGCACGTCGATGCTGGACGAGTCAATCTCAAACCAACCTTCAGGCGTTTCGCGGCGCACAAAGGCCGTGCCGCGCACGTCAGTGATCTGCTGCACCGGCTCTTTGGCGGCCAAGCGGTGGGCAATTTCAACAATCGCGCGCTCGGCGTTGCCGTACAACAGCAAGTCGCACTTGCTGTCGACCACCACCGAGCGACGCACTTTGTCGGACCAGTAGTCGTAATGCGCGATACGGCGCAACGAGCCCTCGATGCCACCCAACACAATCGGCACGTCGCTGTAAGCCTCTTTGCAACGCTGGCTGTAAACCAAGGCGGCGCGATCGGGGCGCTTGCCACCGATGTCGCCCGCCGTGTAGGCGTCGTCGCTGCGAATTTTGCGATCGGCCGTGTAACGGTTGATCATCGAATCCATATTGCCAGCGGTCACGCCGAAGAACAGATTGGGCTTGCCCAAAGCCTTGAACGGATCGGCACTTTGCCAATCGGGTTGGGCGATGATGCCCACACGGAAACCTTGGTTCTCCAACATGCGGCCAATCACGGCCATGCCAAAGCTGGGGTGGTCCACATACGCGTCGCCCGTGACGATGATGATGTCGCAGCTGTCCCAACCGAGTTGGGTCATTTCCTCGCGGCTCATGGGTAAAAACGGGGCCGTGCCAAAGCGAACGGCCCAGTACTTGCGGTAACTGTTCAGCGGCTTGGCGTTGCGGGGGAAAAGGGAGACGTCGGCGTAGGCATTCATGAGCCGGTAAGTGTACGGGTTAGCCCTGTGCCTGTGGGTTTTAGGGGTTATCCGAGGCCCAAGACAAATGCACGTTCTTTTGTGCCGCCAACGCCGCCAGGTCGTCTGGGGCGTCGACATCTTGGCGGTAATGGTCGTTATCCGTTGGCCAGCGGTACAGCTGCTCAGGGTGGGCGCGCTGCCATTGCTTGCCGCCCACATCTGGCCCCGATGCCAGCAGATCAAGTCGAACATGCTCAGAAAACACCGCCGGATTACCGGGCAAGCCCGCCACCGTGGGCACCAGCATCTCTGTGCCCATTGGCCTTTGTGCAAAGGCCTGCAGCAAATCAGCCACATCGGTGGCCGTGATCAAGGGCTGATCGGCCAACGCCACCATCACGCCGCCCAAGTGCTCGGGCAAGGCGCGCAAGCCGAGGTGCAAAGACGAGGCTTGGCCTTGGTCAGGGTCTGTGTTTTGCACGATGCGAACAGGTAAACCTTGCAAGGCTGGGCTAATTTGCGCGGCGTAATGCCCCAAAACCACCACCACATGGGCCACACCAGCCATGTGCAAGGCGTGCACCAGATGTTGGATCAAAGGCTGACCATCGCGCTCCAGCAAACATTTAGGCCGCCGCCCCATGCGTGTCGCAGCCCCTGCGGCCAGCAACACAGCGCCGAATGGGGGTTGGGTGGCCGACAAATCTGTCAAAGCACCAAACGCCATCAGCGAATGCCGCAGACCAGCACGCCCGGGTCGTTGTGCGCCACGTTTTGGGTATTTTTCATGTGCGCCACGTCCATGTCGCGTGGCAAGGGCACACCGTTTTTGACGGCCAGCACCTCAGCCATCACGCTCACCGCGATCTCGGACGGCGTTTTGCTGCCGATGTAAATGCCAATGGGGCCACGCAGGCGCGCCAATGAGGCTTCAGTTTGGTCAAAGTGCTCAATCATGCGCTGGTGGCGGGCTTCGTTGTTGCGACGTGAACCGATGGCACCCACGTAAAACGCCTCGGTGTTGAGGGCTTCGAGCAAGGCCAAATCGTCCAACTTGGGGTCGTGCGTCAGTGCAATCACGCAGCTGCGGCTGTCGGGTTTGAACTGCTGCACCACGTCGTCGGGCATGTCTTTGAGCACGGTGACATGGGGCACGGACCAAGCGCCCGTGTACTCCTCGCGCGGGTCGCACACCGTGACGGCAAAGCCCGAAAACAAGGCCATGGTGGCCAAATACTCGGTCAACTGCCCTGCCCCCACCAGCAACATGCGGAACTCGGGGCCAAAGGTGTTCACCAAACGGTCTGCGTCAATGCTGAGTTCAGCGGTTTGATCGGTGGCTTGCAAGCGGCATGCGCCGCTGTGCAAATCCAAGTGGCGCTGCATCAAACGGCCTTGCGACAAAGCGGTCAACAGCTCGGCCAACAAGACGGGATCAGGGTCAAACTCCAGCACCAATTCCAAGGTGCCCCCGCAAGGCAAGCCAAAGCGGTGCGCTTCGTCGGCCGTGACGCCGTATTTCACACGCTGCGGCGCGCCGCTGGGCAAGGTCTGAGGCGCATCTTGCGGCTTCACGTTCGCGGAGGAGGCATAGGCTTGCGTGAAGCGGTAAATCAAATCATCTTCGATGCAGCCCCCCGACACCGAGCCCACCACCGCACCGGTTTCGCACAGGGCCATGATGGAGCCAATGGGGCGTGGCGACGAGCCCCACGTCCGCACCACCGTGGCCAACAGCGCGCGTTGCCCGCTTTGTCGCCAAGCTTGCAGAGTGCGCAACACCATCACGTCTAAGTTTTCCATGCACCTATATCTCCGCTTTTCCGTGTTTGTTGCCGTTGCTCAGTGCTTGCCCGGCTCTTGGTGGCCGCCAAACTGCTTGCGCATCGCCGACAACATTTTGTCTGCAAAGGTGCTGATCTGACGTGAGCGAAAACGCGCAAACAACGCGGCAGACAAGACCGGCACCGGCACAGCCTCTTCAATGGCGGCGTTGATGGTCCAGCGGCCTTCGCCCGAGTCCTGCACATGGCCCGAATAGGCCTTGAGCTCAGGGTCTTCGGCCAACGAAATCGCCGTCAGATCGAGCAACCACGACGACACCACGCTGCCGCGCCGCCACAGCTCGGTGATGTCCGCCAAATCCAGTTGGTAGCGGCGATCGGCGGGAATGCTGTCTTGTCCCACGCCTTTGAGCACATCCATGCCCTCGGCATAGGCCTGCATCAAACCGTACTCAATGCCGTTGTGAATCATCTTCACAAAGTGCCCCGAACCTGCGGGGCCGGTGTAGAGGTAGCCCTCTTCGGCGGTCGACACCTTGCCTTCGCGGCCGGGTGTTTTAGGAATGGAGCCTACGCCGGGGGCCAAGGTTTTGAAAATCGGATCAAGGTGCTGCGCTGCCGAGGCGTCGCCGCCAATCATCATGCAATAGCCGCGATCCAAGCCCCACACGCCGCCGCTGGTGCCCACGTCGAGGTAGCGAATGCCTTTGGCTTTGAGCATGTGCGCGTGACGCACATCGTCTTGAAAATTCGAGTTGCCGCCGTCAATCAAGATGTCGCCCGGCTCCAGCAAGGTGCTCAACATTTGGATGGTCGACGCGGTAATCTCGCCCGCAGGCAACATCACCCACACCGCACGGGGCGCTTGCAACTGGGCCACCAAAGAAGCCAAGTCGTGGCTGGGCGTGGCACCTTCTTGGGCGAGTTGGGCCACGCTGTCGGGGTTGGCGTCGTACACCACGCTGGTGTGACCATGGCGCATCAAACGCCGAACAATGTTGCCGCCCATGCGGCCCAAACCAATCATGCCGAGTTGCACATCCGTCTCCTTGGAAGCCTTATTTGAAGCTTTGCACTTTAAGTGCAAAACAAGGCTTCAAACCGCAGTTAAAGCCCCAACGGAGACACCGTCGCCCCACAAATGCGCGATGGTGCGTTGCACTTGGGCCACGTCACCTGTGGTGAAAAACAAGGTTTGCCCCAGCTCTGGGCCAGAGGCCAAGGTGTGGGCGTCCAAACGCCGCACCAACTCGCGCGCCACCGCCTCGGCAGGGTCAATCAACGCCACGCCCTCGCCTGCCACGCGCTGGATGGTGTCGCGTAAAAACGGGTAATGCGTGCAGCCCAGCACCAGCGTGTCAGCCCCTTGGTCGATCAGCGGTTGTACAAATTGACGCACCAAGGCCTCGGTCTGGGCACTGTGCAAATCAGCCTGCTCCACCAACGCCACCCAGCCCGGGCAAGCTTGTAAAACGAAGCGCACCTGCGTACCGTGCAGCGCACACAAGCGCGCCACGCTCTCGCTTTGCACGGTTTGACGGGTGGCCAGCACGCCCACCACGCCACTTCGGGTCTGAGCCACAGCAGGTTTGATAGCCGGTTCAATCGCGACCACGGGCAAAGCCGTGTGTTCGCGTAAACTGCGCGCCGCCACCACGGTGGCCGTGTTGCACGCAATGGTGATGGCCTTCACGCCCGACGTGACCAACCACTGCCCCACCGTCAAGGTGCGCTGCGTGATGTAGGCCTCGGTTTGGTCGCCATACGGCGCGTGAGCGGAATCGGCCACGTAGACCAAATTTTCAAAAGGTAGGGCAGCGCGGATGGCGCGCAAGACGGACAGGCCGCCTACGCCGGAGTCGAAGACGCCAATGGGGCTGGCGGAGCTGGTGGCGCTGATCGCGCCGGCAACGTCAGGCTTGGGCATCCGAAGTTTGCAGGCTTGACTCGCGCGCCACCAACGACGTGGGCAACAACTGCGAATCGGGCTGATCGCCGTCCAGCAAGGCTTGCAAGCAATCCACCATCACGCCACCCGCCAACTCGATGGGTTGGCGCACGGTGGTGAGCGGCGGAAAGCTGTGCGAAGCCATGTCGATGTCGTCATAGCCCACCACACTCACCTGCTCAGGCACCGCCATGCCTTCGCGCTTCATCACGCCAATGGCGTTGATGGCGATCAAATCGCTGGCCGCCACCAGCGCGTCAAAAGGCACACCGGCTTGCAAAAAGCCACGCATCGCCGCTTGCGCCTCTTCAGCGGTGAATGCGCTGGGGATGTAGAGCTTGGGATCCACAGCCACGCCAAATTTTTGATGGGCCTGCAAATAGCCTTCGTAACGCTTAGCAGCCTCCGGCATGCTGTTATCGCCCATGAAGGCAATGCGGCGACGACCTGCCGCCAGCAAGTGCTCGGTGGCCAACGCCCCGCCGCTCAAGTTGTCGCTACCCACGCTGCAATAAAGTTGTCGGGGCAATTGCGCGCCCCAAACCACCAAAGGCACATGACGACGCGCCAAATCGTTGAGCTGATCGTGATGCCCCCACTGACCAATCACGATGATGCCGCGAGCGCGACCTGTGTCGTACAAAGCCGCCATGTCGTCGAGGCGATCTGCATCCACCCGCGACAGCAGCATGTCGTAATTTCTGTCGGTCAGCGCATCGGCCAAGCTACCGAGCATGCCCAAGAAGAAGGGGTCAGAAATATGCTGACGGGTCTTGCGGTCATATGGAATCACGACGCCAATGGTGCGGTTGTCGCCCATACGCAGGCTTTTGGCACTTTGGTTGATCGTGTAATTGAGCGAACGGGCAAGCTCAATGATGCGAATACGGGTCTCATCATTGGTCAATGCGCTGCCGTTCAAGGCGCGAGAAACGGTAGACGTCGACACACCCGCCATGCGAGCAATGTCGATCATTTGGATTTTGCGTTTGTCAGGATCTGAACTGGCCATGAGCTAGGTAGTGGTTATCTCAGCTGAGCATTCTATAAACCCGATGATAGGGCCTCACTTCACCAGATTCAGCCAAAGCGACGCCAAGCGTGTGGCCGTGTCGTCGCCTGTCACGCTGAGCAGCATGCTTTTGGCGGCGTCGGTTTGCCCGCTTTTGAACATGGCGATGCCGCAATGCAAGCGCGTCTCGGCCTCACGGCGCAAACCGCCTTTGGCCAGCGCTTTTTCGCAGGCGGGCACGGCGGCCTTCCAAGCCCCTTTGGACAGCTGCACGTCGGCCCATTGCGCCAACAACACCGCATCTTCCGAGTTCGGTCCGATCGCTTGCATGGCCTTGTCGTCTTCTGCGACGCGTTGCTGCACTTGCTTTTTAAGGCTGGCGGCAGACGCGGGTTGCGCCACTTTGTCCAGCATGCGCAGGGCTTCGTGCGGCAGACCGGCCTTCAACGCGGCTTGGGCCACATCGGCGTAATCTTCGGCGTCTTCCAAATTGTCGGTGGCATCCATCAAACGAAACACATCCAGTTGGTAACGCGCATTGAAGCCCGCTTGGCGTGGGATGCGGTTGAGCAAATCGCCCCAATACGCTTGGCTTGGGAAGCGCTTGACCAACTCGGTCAAGGTTTTGACGTACGCCGCTTCGTCTTTCACCTGCTGCTGGCTGAAGGCGTACATGCGCAACTCGGCCTCATCTGGCAGCTTGCCCGCAGCGGCATCGGCTTGCAATTTGGCTGGCATTTCTTTCAACACTTCTTGGTGCGCGCCTTGCACAGCCAGCGACTGCATCAAGGCCAAGCGAATACGCGTGTTCGTGCCCCCTTGCTGCAGGTAACGACGCGCCCACTCCACCACACGCGGATAGTCTTTGGTGCGCAAGCTCACGCTCACCATGGTTTCCATCAGCGTCAAACGGTCGACCTCGGGCAAGTCTTTGCTTTGCAACAGGTAGTCGAGCGAAGAAGCGGCCAAGTCAAACTTTTGGGCGTTCATGGCCGCTACCACCGACAAGCGCTCCAACAGCATTTTTTCAGCCCCCGTCAGCTGCGCCACTTGACGCGCTTCTTGAATCTTTTTCAACGCTTCTTCGGGCTGCTTGGACTGAATGGCCTCTTGGGCCGCTTGAAGAGGTTTGGCCACTTCAGAGCGCAAATTCACCTGTGCCACGCTGCTCAGCGCGACACCCAACACGCTGTAAGCAAATAATTTTTTCCACATACGCATCATCCTCATGTGCTTAAAAAAAAGCCCCGCCTCTTGCGAGGAGGGGCAAGGGTTTTCTGTTTGAAAACCTTGAAGAAATCAATTCACAAATTGCTCCGAGCCCACAATGCCCAGCTTGGTCAAGCCAATGCGCTGCGCGTTGGCCAACACAGCGGCCACCGCCTCGTACTTGGCCTTGGCATGCGAGCGGATGTGCAACTCGGGTTGGGGTTGCATTTGGTAAGCCTCTTGCAGCTTCATGTCCAACTCAGCGCGCGAGGCAATCGGCTTGCCGTTCCAGTTGATCACGCTGTTGGCATCGACCTCGATCTTCACCACCACTGGATCGACCTTTTTAGCGGCCGGTTTAGACACTGGCATGTCCATGTTCACGGTGTGCAGTTGCGCAGGGATGGTGATGATCAACATGATCAACAGCACCAACATCACGTCAATCAAAGGCGTGGTGTTGATGTCCATCATCACTTCTGGCTCACCACTGCCCGACCCGCTTCCTAAGTTCATTCCCATGTTTCTCTCCTGATTCAGCGTGGATCAATTGGGCTCAGTGATGAAACCAACTTTGGTAATGCCTGCGCGTTGAACGGCGTACATCACGCGACCAACAGCTTCAAAATCGCTTTTCGCGTCGCCACGAATTTGCACTTCCGGCTGCGGTTCTTTGGCCGCAAACGTCTTCATGCGTGCGACCAAATCTGTCGAATTCTTCACCGGTGTGTCGTACAGAAAAATGTTTCCTGCCGCGTTCACCGAAATGATCACGTTCTCTGGTTTGGTCTCGCGGATCAGGTTTTTCTCTTTAGGAAGATCGACCTTCACCGACGTGGTGACCACCGGAATCGTGATCAAGAAAATGATCAACAACACCAACATCACATCGACCAACGGGGTGGTGTTGATCGTGCCGATGATCTCGTCATCGGCGTCCCCTCCAACGTTCATCGCCATGATGATGACTCCTGTTTACTTGTTGTTGGCCAAGAGCACGGAATGCAAGTCTGAACCGAAAGCATTGATGTCTTCCATGGCTGACTTGTTACGACGCACCAACCAGTTGTAGCCCAACACGGCAGGCACAGCCACGGCCAAACCAATGGCGGTCATGATCAAAGACTCGCCCACAGGGCCCGCCACTTTGTCGATCGAGGCTTGACCCGACATGCCGATCTTGACCAAGGCGTTGTAAATACCCCAAACGGTACCGAACAAACCCACGAATGGACCGGTCGAACCCACGGTGGCCAACACAGCCAAACCGTCTTGCATGCGGCTTTGCACGTTGTTGATCGCACGTTGGATGCTCATGGTCACCCAGTCGTTGAAGTTGATGGCGCCCAACATGCCCGTGTGCTTGCTCGCACCTTCCAAGCCTTTTTCAGCAATGAAGCGGAATGGGCTGGCTTCGTCCAACGCATCGGTGCCTTGACGCACGTTTTCGGCGGACCAGAATTTGTCTTGGGCTTGCTTGGCAAAGCGTGACACTTTGTTTTGTTCAAAGAACTTGGTGATCAACACGTACCAGCTGCCCATGCTCATCAACACCAAGATCAGCAAGGTGCCTTTGGCCACGATGTCGCCTTGATTCCACAAGGCTTTCAGGCCATAAGGGTTTTCTTCGCCAGCATGCGGGTCTGCGGCGGCAGGTGCGGCAGCAATCGGCGCTGCAATGGCAGCAGAAGCTTGTGGCGCAGCCTCAACCACGGCAGGCGCGGCGGCAGCTTCTTTGGGTTTAGCCGCTTGTGCGTGGCCAACCAAGCCAAACAACAACGTGGCAGCCAAGCCTGCGCTGAGCGCAAAAGTTTTGAAATGTTTAATCATGATGAAGGGACTCCTTGAGGAAAATTCGGTGTGTGTTTTGACGGTTTAAACAGCGCTTATTCCAAGCGCCATGTGTATTTCATGCTGGCCCAGCTTTGCTCGGGCTTGCCATTGATCGTGCCTGGCTTGAACTGACAACGCGACAAGGCAGATCGTGCGGCTTCATCCAATCGGGTGAAGCCTGAGCTCTTTTCGACCTGCGATTCAAGCACATTGCCCTCGGGGCCGATCAAGAAACGAAGCTGGACGGTGCCCTCTTCTTCGTTACGCCTTGACGCGCTGGGGTACTCAGGCTTTTGACAGTTGGCAGCGGCATTGATGATAGGCGCTGTTCTAACCGCAACAGCCGGTGCAGGAGGCACCACAGGTGCTGGCGGTGCAGGTGTGGCAGAAACAGAAGCGATGGCATTGACACCTGCCGTCGCAGTGGTAGGCACATCAACCGGCGGCACGTAGGCAGGCGGCGGCGGTGCGCTCTTTGGCGGCGGAGGGGGTGGCGGCGGCGGAATGTCGGGCTTGGCATCCTCAATCAACTGAGCCTCAACAGGCCCCTTGATCACTTTGACGAACTTCTTGGCCAAGCCAGAGCTGATCGCCCAAAACACGAGGATGTGCAACAAAACCACCAGACCCAACCCAAGCATGTGCTTACCGGGGTTGCGTTGTTGACTGGCGTAGTCTTTCATGTGTGTGTGGCTCCTGGTTATCTTTTGAAGCAAAAATCAAAAACTATCTTTGCAATCGTTTGCAATTCTATGCAAGACACACAAACATCAAACCGGTGAAAACCCTAGGTTGTGAAAATTATTGAAATCGAATTTACAAGCATCCATGTTGCAAGTCACACACATTAGGGAAAGTCCTAGTTTTTGAAAAAAGTCTATATTTCATAAGCCCTGCAGAAGATCTTGAACATCATTTCCGATGAATTGGAGCCTAGAAATTCAAGAAAAATTGCAACACAAATTGCAAACGTTTGCAAAGTCGTTAAAAATCCACGCACTCATTGCAATGCATCCAAGGCAGGACAAAGAGTCAAAACCGAAGAGAGACCCTAAATTCAATGGGTTTTTCATTTTTAAAACTTGTATCTGGAGACGTTTGTGAAAAAAACACAAAACAAAATCAATCCAAAAACGATTGCAGTGGCAGCTTCTTTGGCCGCCATGCAAATTGGTGCGGTGTATGCACAAAACTTGAACCTCGACGAAGTCGTGGTGACAGCCTCGCCAACGGGCCGCACGAAGATGAAGTCAAGTGACTCCGTCACTTCCGTTGGCGAAGAAGCCATCATGCGCAGTGGCGCCACAAGTGCAGCTGAAATTTTGCGCTCGGTCCCTGGCATTCGCGCAGAGTCATCAGGCGGTGAAGGCAACGCCAACATCACCGTCCGTGGCGCACCTGTGTCCGCAGGCGGTAGCCGCTACGTCCAGATGCAAGAAGACGGCTTGCCCATCTTGCTGTTTGGTGACATCGCATTTGGTACACCTGACCAATTCATGCGCACCGACTTCACCACAGACCGCGTTGAAGTGGTTCGTGGCGGTAGCGCATCAACTTTGGCTAGCAACGCCCCTGGCGCCATCATCAACTTTGTGAGCAAAAACGGTCGCGATGTCGGCAATGCCGTCGGTTTCACCACCGGTCTGGGTTCACGCTTGAACCGTTACGACTTCAACTTTGGCAGCGCTATCAACAGCGACACCTACTTCAACATTGGTGGCTTCACACGCCAAGGCGAAGGTGGCCCTTACAAGACTGGTTTCAACTCACAAGACGGCGGTCAGCTCAAAGCCAGCATCACCAAAGAATTTGACAAAGGCAGCTACGTTCGCCTGAACTTCAAAAACTTGGATGACAAAACGCCCACCATCTTGCCTGTGCCAACGCGCCTCTCCAACGGCAAGATCCAAACATTGCCAGGTGTTGACCCACGTACCGCGTTCTTCATCAATCCGAACATGACGCGTGACACCACCATTGATCGCAATGGCAATCAAGTCACCACCAACCCCGCAGATGGTCTGCACGTGACAAGCCGCTCCATCGGTTTGGAAGCCAAGTTCAATTTGGACGGCGGCTGGACCGTTGAAGAAAGAATGCGTAAGAGCGCCAATGGCGGTCGCTTTGTCGGCATGTTCCCCGCAGACAACGGCGGTGGCACGAGCAGCTTTACTGGCACCATGTTCAACACATCGTTGGACAACATGGACAACATGTTCAACGACTTGAAAGCATCGAAAGCGTTCGACATGAACGGTGGTAAGTCCGTGTTCACTGGTGGTTTGTTCACCGGCTCGCAAAACTTGGCGCAAACATGGTTCTGGAACCAATACACCGTTGGCACCAACGGCTCTTGGTCTGCGCCTACATCCAGCGGCTGGAATACATGGGGCGGTTGCTGCTCGCGCACTTATGACGTCAAGTACAACGTGACGGCACCTTATGCTGCACTGAGCTGGGAAAAAGATAAGTTGACTGTTGAAGGTAGCGTCCGTCATAACGAGATGTCTGCAACAGGTCAGACCTTTAAAGGAACGACTCCTAGCAACGCAACGTCTTTGTCTTCAGCGACTTGGGACAGCGCTTCTGCAGACACTGTGAACTACAAGCAAAGCAAGATGTCTTACTCGGGCGGCGCTAACTACGCACTGACCAAAGACACCGCGATTTACGGTCGCATCAGCGATGGTTACAACTTCGCGGCTGATCGCTTGATGTACGGCACAGCCGGTGCCTTGAATGGCAGCAAGCCAATTTCCTTTAACCGCCTGCAACAGCAGGAATTGGGTGTGAAGCACCGTGAAGGCAACTTGAGCTTGTTTGGTACGTTCTTCATCGCCAAGACCGATGAGTCGAACTATGAAGCGACCACGCAAAAGTTCACCACCAATGGCTACAAGGCACAAGGTTTCGAACTGGAAGCTGGCTACCGCTCTGGCGCATTCCGCATGAACGCTGGCGCGACCATCACCGACGCAAAAATCAAGAGCTCTTTGACTGCTGCTGAAATTGGTAAAAAGCCACGCCGCCAAGCTGATGTGGTGTACGCCTTGTCACCCTCTTACCGCACAGGTGACTTGGAGTACGGCGCAGCATTCATTGGTTCCACAAAGTCATACGGTGATGACGCTAACACCATCACCATGGACGGCTATGTGATAACTAACTTGTTCGCAAACTACCGCATCAACAAGCAAGCATCTGCCATCGTGAGCGTGAACAACGCTTTCAACAAAATGGCATTCACAGAAGTTGAAGGTGACGGCCACGCCGCTCGCGCTTTGGCAGGTCGCAGCGCCAAGGCAACTCTGAAATACGAGTTCTAAAACTCGGTTAACACCCAAATCGCAAATGCGATTTGGGTGTTTGTATTTAAAGAAACTCAGCGCCGAACTCACAAGGTTCGGCGCCTCTCTTACTGAACTGTGAACACTATGTCTGTGATTGAAGATCGCCCCGCTCTCGTCGGAGAGGCCCATCTTCCCGCTGTTTTGAATGATTTGCTCGCGCACGCCGATGCAGATCGTGCAGACGTGCTGCGCGCGCGCCTAAACCAAGAATTACCCCGACTGCGCGACCGACTGTCGCGCCTTTACAGCTGCACCCCTGATTACGCACAGTGGTTGGACCAAGTGTTGGTTCAAACCGTGCAAACCGCGCTCAACCGCCCTGCGGATTTGTGGGCGCTGGACCTGCAACGCGAAGCCAATCCAAACTGGCATTTGCAGGGCATGCTGGGCTACTGCACCTACACCGATAAATTCGCAGGCAATTTGGCGGGTGTGCGTCAACGCATCCCTCACTTGCAAGAGTTGGGCGTGACCTATTTGCACCTGCTGCCCTTTTTAAAACCAGGCACACCGCCCAACGATGGCGGTTTTGCCGTGGCCAGCTACGACGAGGTGGACCCGCACTTGGGCACCTTGGCTGACTTGCAACAACTCACCCGCGAGCTGCGCACCGCTGGCATCAGCTTGTGCAGCGATTTCGTGCTGAACCATGTCTCGCATGAACATGAATGGGCCGTGCAAGCGCGTGCCGGCAGCGCCCACCATCAATCATTTTTTCATTGGGTCAAGTCGCAAGCGCAAATCGCTGCGTACGAGAAAAACTTGGTTCAGATTTTCCCGAACACTGCGCCAGGAAATTTCACCTTTGTGCCCGAAGTGAACGCTTGGACGTGGACCACGTTCTACCCTTATCAGTGGGATTTGAACTACGCCCAACCGGTCGTTTTTTCAGAAATGGCCAAGTCTTTACTGCAACTGGCCAACCACGGCGTGGAAGCTTTCCGCTTGGACTCAACAGGTTTTCTCTGGAAACGCGAGGGCACCAACTGCATGAACCAACCCGAGGTGCATTGGCTTTTGCAGGCCCTGCGTTGCCTCACCAACATCGCCGCGCCTGGCACCTTGCTCAAAGCCGAGGCCATCATGCCGACGCAAGATTTGCCACCGTACTTTGGCTTGGGTGACACGCAAGGCCCAGAGTGCCATGTGGCCTACCACTCCAGCTTGATGTCCGCCAGTTGGGTGGCGTTGGCGGAAGAAAACACACAGCTCATTCAAGACGTGTTGGCACACACCCCTGCCCTGCCCGAGGGCTGCGCTTGGATGACGTATGTGCGCTGCCACGACGACATTGGCTGGAATGTGTTGCGCCCTGAGTTGGATGCACGCGGTGCCGATCAACGCAGCAGATTGCTGCACGCCTCGCAGTTTTTTGCAGGGCAAATTGAGGGCAGCTATGCACAAGGCGCAGCCTTCCAAGCCAGCGATAGCAACGCGGTGCATGGCACCAATGGCATGGCCGCAGCCTTGGTCGGATTGACATCCGCGCAAACGCCCGAAGAACAGCTGGCAGCCACCGCACGCTTGAACCTGTTGCAGTCGCTGTCCTTGTTTGTCGGTGGTTTGCCGCTGATTTACATGGGCGATGAATTGGGTCAAGGCAACACGTCTTCGGCGGAGCTGGCTGCACGTCAAGGCCCCGATGGGCGTGAATTGCATCGCCCTGTGTTCGATGAAGCTTTGTTTGCGCAACGACACGACAGTCACACCACGGCAGGCCGCATTTACACGGCGATGCGCGCCTTTGTGCGGGCCAAAAAACAGCATCCGGCTTTAAGCGCAGAGCACGCTTTGTGCTTGCTACAAAGCCCACATCCATCGGTGTTGCTGCTCAAACGAGGTGAACAAGCGTTGGGCCTGTTCAACTTCTCAGGCGCAAGCGTGACACTGAATCTGTCGTCATCTCTGCCCACAGGTTTACAAGTACCCACCCA
This sequence comes from uncultured Limnohabitans sp., assembly GCA_963513725.1. GTDB lineage: Bacteria > Pseudomonadota > Gammaproteobacteria > Burkholderiales > Burkholderiaceae_C > Limnohabitans. Next base: position 558,897 of record CAUPRM010000001.1, read on the forward strand.
TGCATTGACGCAACACGTTGCGGACATGAACGCCTACACCTTGGCTCCCTATGCAGCGGATTGGCTCATCGCCCCTCGCTCATAAAAACGACGAAAAGACACACCATGACCTCAGGCCTCAAACCCAGACTCTCGTTCTGGCAAATCCTCAGCATGAACTTTGGATTCTTCGGCATCCAATACAGCTTTGGCTTGCAACAAGCCAACATGAGTCCGATTTACCAATACCTCGGAGCGGACGAGGCGAGCTTGCCTTTGCTGTGGCTGGCAGGTCCGATGACCGGCCTCTTGGTGCAGCCCATCATTGGCGCCATGAGCGACCGAACCATCAGCCGCTGGGGCCGACGCACGCCGTTCTTCATGGTGGGCGCCATTTTGTGCAGCATTTGCCTGTTGTTCATGCCCTACAGCCCCACGCTGTGGTTTGCCGCCAGCTTGCTGTGGATTTTGGATGCGGCCAACAATGTGACGATGGAACCTTACCGGGCCTATGTCAGCGACCGCCTCAACCCAGACCAACATTCGCTGGGGTTTTTGACGCAAAGTGCCTTCACAGGACTGGCCCAAACCTTGGCCTACCTCACGCCCTCGCTGCTGTTTTGGTTTGGCCTCAACAAAGACGCGGTCAACGCCAGCAACATCCCACACATCACGGTCATTGCGTTTTTGATTGGCTCCGTGTTGTCGTTCACCACCGTGTGGTGGTCTGTCCATTCCACGCCTGAATTGCCCTTGAGTTTGAACGAACGCAACGCGATTTTGGCCAAACCGCGCGGCATGCAGGCCACCTTGACCGAAGTGCGCGACGCCATTCGCGAGATGCCGCAGGCCATGCGCCAGTTGTGGTGGATGAAGCTGTTTCAGTGGTACGGCATGATGTGCTACTGGATTTACATCGTGCCCTCTTTGGCGCGCTCCATGTTCAACACCACCGACGCCAGCGCACAAGGCTTTCGTGATGCAGGTTTGCTGAACGGCCAAATTGGCGGGTTTTACAACTTCATCGCCTTCCTCGCCGCCTTTGGTTTGATTCCACTGACGCGCCGTTTTGGCCCCAAAGTGGTCCATGCGGTGTGCTTGAGTTTGGCGGGCTTGGGCATGTGGATGCTGCCCACCATCCAAGACCAAACTTGGTTGTTCGTTCCCATGGTTGGCGTGGGTTTGGCATGGGCCAGCATCATGGGCAACCCCTACATCATGTTGGCGAAAAGCATTCCACCCGAGCGCGCTGGCGTGTACATGGGCATTTTCAACATGTTCATTGTGTTGCCCATGATCATTCAAATGCTGACCTTGCCGCTGTTCTTCAACAGCGTGTTAGGCGGCGACCCGCGTCACGTCATTCAACTGGCGGGCTGCTTCTTGGCGATTGCTGCGGTGTTGACCTTGCGTGTGAAAACAGAAGACTGACATGACAGCGCCGACCTCTATTCAACATACAAACATTCGCGCAGCTATCGCAGGCGAAGCCTTGATCGATCTGATTGCCGACCCCAAGGACGGCAAATTCACGCCGTGCTTGGGCGGGGCTGTTTACAACTTGGCACGCGCCTTGTCGCGCCAAGGCGTGGGCACCGCTTACCTGAACCCATTTTCGTCGGACCGCTTGGGTCAAGACCTGAGCGCTCAAATGCGCGCCGATGGCGTGGTGTTGTCACAACCCTCGCCCATTCAAGCCGTGACCTCCTTGGCCGTGGTGAACGTGAACGCAGACGGTCACCCCAGCTATGCCTTTTATCGCGAAGGCGTGGCAGACCGCCAAGTCAGCGCGCAGCAGATGCAAGCCGATTGCGCACAGCACAACGCATTGGATCTGGTGTGTTCGGGCGCATTGGCGCTGGACCCCCGCGATCAAGCGTCTTATTTGCCTTGGCTAAAGGCGCAAAAGTCGCTGGGTCAATGCATCGTCATCGACGCCAATTTGCGCCCCTCTGTCATGCCCGATTTACACAGCTACCGCGCCTGCGTGTTGTCGTTCTTGGACGTAGCCGACATCATCAAAGTCAGCGATGAAGATTTGGCACATCTGCAACTCGATGGCGACACGCACCTCGATCAAGCCAAGCACTTGCTCGCCAACAGCCAAGCCCAATTGCTGGCACTGACCTTGGGTGCTGAAGGGGCTTGGTTGCTCACCGCATCGGGCATTGCCGTGTTTGCCAAAGAGCCGAGCGCCTTAGCCGTGGTGGACACCGTGGGCGCTGGGGACAGCTTTTTAGCGGGCCTGCTGGCTGCGCTGGTCAACCTTGCACCGACGCAAAAAACAAAGCAGACGCTCAACACCTTGAGCGAAGCGCAAACACATCAACTGCTGCGACACGCGATTGCCAGTGCCAGCTTGTGTGTGCAACAACGCGGCTGCGTGCCTCCCACATGGCAAGAAGCCGAGGCTTGGGCCGCAGCCCATTCATCGGTGGTTTAAAGCGTCACAGGGGTTGGAAGTGACGCAACCAACTCAGCCGCCAACTCACCCGCATTAGGCGGCTGACACCCCTCCCGCGTGCAATTGATCGCCGCAGCAACCAAGGCGCGTTCTAAGGTGTCGACCAAGCGTTCTTGCGCGCGCGTGAGGTCGTTGACGGTGTCGTGCAGCACCCAATCGGCCAAGCAATTGCCCCAAAAGGTGTCGCCTGCGCCGACGGTGTCGACCACGTTCACCACGGGTGCAGCCGCTTGATCGCGGTCAGGACCGACTTGCAAATAGGCGCCCTGCCCGCCAAAGGTCAAGGCCACGCGTGAGCAGCCTTGTTGCATCCACTGCGCAGCCAAGGCCGAGGCGTTGGCAAAGCTGACGTCTTTGAAACCCAAAAGCTCAAGGTCTTCATCGCTGGCTTTGAGCCAATCGGCCTGGGCTGCGACTTGTCGCACAGCACTCAAATAGGCGGGCACATCGGTGGCCACGCGCGGACGCAAATTCACATCCACGCTGATGGTCCAACCCAGCTGTTTGGCCGCAGCGATGATTTGCAACACTTTGTGATGCTCGGGCGGCATAGCCATCAGCGAGCCGGTGTGCAACACACCCGGGGGCGAAGATTCGAGTAATGCCACCACATCGGCCACTTGGTAATCGCGGTCGGCAATGCCTTCTCGGTAAAAGCCATAACTGGGCTGCCCCTGCTTAACTTGCACCACCGCCAATGCCGTCGGCAAAGTCGAGCGTGGCAACAGACTGCGCGCTTTGTTGGTCACCAAATGATCGAGCAAGGATTGACCAAACACATCGATCGAGAAAGGGTTGATGAACCCCACATCCGCCCCTTGCAAGGCGGTGGCGCAGGCCAAGTTGTAAGGGCTGCCGCCCAACAAGGGTTGCAGCGAGCCGTCTGGCTGCGCCATGCAGTCCATCAAGGCTTCGCCCAGCACCCAAACCGGCGCGTGGGCTGTGGGTTGCGACGGGGCTGTCAAGCCAAGCACTCCAGCGGAATGTCTTCGGGCTTCATCGCCCCAGTCATCACCGCCACGGTGTCGCTCATGCTGATTTTCTTGGGGTTCAACACGGCGGCACGTTTGCCCAAGCGGGCCACATGAATGCGGTCTGCAATTTCAAACACATGGGGCATGTTGTGCGAGATCAGCACCACGGGCAGACCTTTGTCGCGCACGCGGCGAATCAGCTCTAGCACCATGTTGCCTTCTTTCACACCCAGCGCGGCCGTGGGCTCATCCATGATGACCACATGCTGCGCAAACGCTGCCGCACGCGACACCGCCACGCATTGGCGCTGACCACCAGACAAGGTTTCCACCGCTTGTGTCATGGAGCGAATGCCCACCTTGAGGTCATTCATGCGCTCAATGCTTTGCGCCAACATTTTCTTTTTGTCGAGCATGCGCAGCACGTTGCCAGCAAAGCCTTCGCGGCGAATTTCGCGGCCCAAGAATAAGTTTTCTGCAATGCTCATCGCAGGTGCGACCGCCAAGTCTTGGTACACGGTTTCAATGCCTGCGCGGCGTGCGTCGATGGGCGATTTGAAATAAATGGGGTTGCCGTCCAAAGCGATCAAGCCTTCATCGGGCACCGTGGCCCCCGACAAACATTTGATGAGCGAGGACTTGCCTGCGCCGTTGTCACCAATGACGGCCAAAATTTCGCCCGCGCGCAACTCAAAGTCTGCGCCATCCAAAGCAGTCACTTGGCCATAGCGTTTGACGAGGCCTTTGGCCTCCATCACGATTTTGTGTGTGTTGCTCATGATTAACGCGCTCCCTTGCGTGAGAGTTGATCCGTGGCCACAGCCAAGATCACCAAAATACCCGTGACCAAAATTTGATACACCGACGACACGCCCATCAGCGTGAGGCCGTTGCGGAACACGCCCACAATCAGCGCGCCCACCAAGGTGCCCAACACAATGCCTCGGCCCCCAAACAAGCTGGTGCCGCCCAGCACCACAGCGGTGATGGCGTCTAAGTTTTCGGTTTGTCCGGCATTGGGGTCGCCAGCGCCGGTGCGGGCCACGCCCAACATCGCGGCCACGCCGTAACACAAGCCTGCCAACACATACACGCCCAGCAACACCTTCTCGGTCGGAATGCCGGTCAAGCGCGTGGCTTCAGGGCTGTTGCCCACGGCGTAGACATGGCGGCCAGCGGCGGTTTCGCGCAACGCAAACCAAGTGAAGAGGTACAAGCCCAGCATCAACATCACACCGTAACTGACGGTAGCGCCGCTGAGCGTAAAAGTGTTGCCCAACCAGGTCATGCCGGGTGGAATGTCGGTGATGGTTTGTGAGCCCGAGTACAGCTGCGTGATCGCAAATGCGATGTTGAGCGTGCCCAAGGTCACGATGAAGGGCGGCAATTTGATGCGCGTCACCAACACGCCATTCAAGTAGCCAAATGCGGTGGTCACCAACAAGCCGCAGGCCATGGCCACGGGGGTGGAGAGACCGAAGTCGGCTGCAAATTTGGTCATCACAATGCCGCCCAAGGCCATGACCATGCCACACGACAAGTCAATCCCCGCGGTCAAGATGATGAGGGTTTGGCCAATCGCAATGACGCCCACCACCATGACTTGCGCCAAGATCAGCGAGAAGTTTTGGGTGCTCAAAAAGCGGTCGCTTTGGCTGGCGAAAAACACGCAAGCCAACACCAGCGCGATCAAGGGACCCAGCGTGCCCAACGGGGGCAGCTTGTCTTTGAAGGAGTTCATACGATTTGCCTAAATTTTCGAAGATGAAAATAAAACCCAAGGGGGCACGCGGCCCCCTTGTTCAGCGTCTCATGACAACGTCACGAGACATGAGGCGAGTGCCTTACTTGTTGCCCCAGCACAAGTCTGTGCCAGTTTTGACGTCTTTGCTGTCCACGCCAGGCAAGGCCTTGGCGGCAATCAAGGTCACGCCTGTGTCGGTGTAACCGCTGACTTTTTTGCCTGTCTTGGCGTATTCCACGCCCGCTGCCACACCCATCGCAGCCATGCGTAAGGGGTATTGCTGAGAAGTCGCAGCAATCACGCCAGCGCCCACGTCTTTGATGCCAGCGCAGCCGCCGTCCACCGACACGATCAACACACCCTTTTCTTTGCCAGCGGCTTTGAGTGCGTTGTAAGCACCGGCAGCTGCGGGTTCGTTGATGGTGTAGACCACGTTGATGTCGGGGTTCTTTTGCAAGCAGTTTTCCATGCCGGTTTGGCCTTTGGCGCGGTCACCAAAACTGTCGGCCATACACACCACTTCAGCAGGCTTGGCCAGCTCGTTGCTCTTGGCATCCAGAGATGTCAAACCGTAGCCTTGCAAGAAACCGTTGTGGCGCTGTGCGCCCACGGGGTGACCGGGGAACAAATCGAGGGTGGCGATGACGGGCTTCTTGCCGCCCAAAGCTGCCTTGGCGTATTGGCCAATGAACACACCGGCTTTGTAGTTGTCAGTGGCGAACAAGGCGTCCGTGGCGTTGGAGGGTTCGGTGGGGCTGTCCAACGCGATGACCATCACGCCTTGTGCTTGCGCCTTCTTGATGGCGGGCACGATGGCTTTGGAATCGCTGGGGGTGATCAAAATGGTTTTGGCACCGGCGGCGATCATGTTTTCCATGGCGGTCACTTGGCCTGCGTTGTCGCCGTCGGCCTTGCCGGCCGCAGACAACACTTTTGCGCCCAATTTCTTAGCTTCAGCTTGTGCGCCCTCTTTCATCTTGACGAAGAAAGGGTTGGTCTCGGTTTTGGTGATCAAGCCGATCACGGGTTCAGCGGCGTAGGCGCTGGTCGCAGCCAGCACAACAGCGGACAGCATCAGTTTGGGGGCAATTGATTTCATGGAGTCTCCAGATGGTTTGTTGGACATCGCCAGCGCTTTTTGCGCCGCGGTGTAACTGTAAAACAAGTCGACTAACTAAATCAACTTGGTTTAGTTAGTACATTCCCTAAGGTCTTGCGATCCAAAATGCAGGCATGCTCTCAGCTCTGTCAAAAATAACAATTTAAGGAAAAAAACGTGCTCAAAGGCATCGACCCCATCCTCACCCCAGAACTGCTGATGCACCTGTGCGCCATGGGCCACGGCGAATGGGTGGCCGTGGTGGACGCCAATTTCACGGCCGACTTTTTGGCCCACGGCAAACCCGTGGTGCGCCTGCCCGGCTTGAGCTTGGCGCGCGTCAGCCAAGCCGTGCTGTCGGTATTTCCGCTGGCCGCAGACGTGGCCCAACCCGCTGCGTACATGCAGGTGTGCCACAGCGCCGCCCACCACCTCACAGCAGCGCAGCAAGATGTGGTTGATTTGGTGGCCCAAGCAGGTTTGAGCGAGGCGCAAGTAGAAGCCGTCGAGCGCTATGCGTTTTACGAAAAAATCAAAGGCGCCAGTTTGATCGTGCAAACCGGCGAAGGCACAGCCTACGGCAACGCGATGTTTTGCAAAGGCGTGATCTTGTTATGAAAACCATGCGTGGGTCTAACCACACGGGCATGCGCCAATTCAATGAGCGCACGGTGCTGCGCGCCATTCGGCATGCAGGCGCCATTCCCAAAGCCGACTTGGCGCGGCTCACGCAACTGTCGACCCAAACGGTGTCGATCATCGTCAACCGTTTGCTCGACGATGGGCTGCTGCTCAAGCAAGACCGCATTCGCGGCAAGATGGGCCAGCCCTCAGTGCCGTTGTCCATCAACCCAGACGGTGCGTACAGCATTGGCCTGCAAGTGGGCCGCCGCAGCTTGGAAGTGGTGGTCACCGACTTCGTGGGACAAATGCGGCACCAGTGGCAGCAAAGCTACGCCTACCCCTCACCCACCGAGGTGCTGCCCAAAATCAAAGAAGGTTTGAAGCTCATGCAACGGCGCATGGGCGCTGACGCGTGGTCGCGCACCGTGGGCATTGGCTTGAGTGCGCCACTGGCCATGCACCAATGGGGCGACTTGATGGGCCCCGAGGCAGGCAAAGCCATGGTCGATTGGGAGCACCTCGACTTGGTGCAAGAAGTGCAAGCCATGTCACCCCTGCCCGTGGAATTTGCCAAAGACACCACGGCGGCCTGTGTGGCTGAGTTGGTACAAGGCCTGGGCCGCGATGTGCCCAACTTTTTATACGTGTATGTGGGCACCTTCGTCGGCGGTGGCTTGGTGATGGACGGCCACATCGTCAACGGACCGCGTGGCAACGCGGGCGCCATCGGCTCACTGCCCATGCCGCGTGGCGCTGGCCTCAAACATCCGCAATTGCTAGAGCGCGCCTCGGGCTGGCAGCTCGAACAAACCTTGATGGCCGCAGGCCACGACCCGCTGCTGGTGCTACAAGACCGCATCATGGACGCCGCTTATGAAACCTGGACCCAGCCTTGGCTCACCCAAGCCGCCCAAGCACTGGCCATGACCGTCACCAGCGCCGCCGCCCTGCTCGACCTCGATGCCGTGGTGATTGACGGCTCGCTCAACCCGCTGCTCATGCAAGCCTTGATCGCTCAAACACAGCAGCATTTGGCCGACTTCAGCTTTGACGGCATTCTTCATCAACCTCAAATTTTGGCGGGCCGTGTGGGCAGCCACGCTCGCGCTTTGGGTGGCTCGCTGCTGCCCCTGCATGCGCAATTTTTTCCTGACAAAGATATTTTCTTGAAGCAAGACAACGCGGTCTGATCTAGCTTGGCTTGTGCGCGGCCACACACCTTGCGGCGGCCAAGTCCCAACCGCCCCAGCCACAACTCTTGAAAAATACTGGCCCTGTGCGTGCTGCATCACGCTGTGCGGCGGCTTGCCACATCGACGTTTGGCACACCACATCACTCAACGTGGGCCATGCCGCCACATCCAGCCCCGCTTGCAAGAAGTCGCCCGCTTCATGGTCTGCATCGCGGGTGTCCACCACCAGCATGCCGGTACGGGCCACATGCTGACAAACGTCTGCCGACCACTCCACCATGCGTGGCGTGAACGCGCCCACGGCCGACACAAAGGCGTCGTCTCGTGGGCGCGCTGTCATCACCACCTGCTGTGCAGGCGTGGTGGTGATGACCAGCGGGCACTCGGCCAAGGCCGCGTTGGGGTCGTCCACCCGACGCGCCTTCATCCCCAAACGCTCGGCATGGCCGACCAAGGCGTCCGCACTGGCGGCAGAGCGCGAGGCGATCCAAACTTCTTTCACGCCAAGACCTTCATGAAATGCTTCTAAGTGAGACAGGCCTTGCACACCCGCACCCACAATCAGCAACGGCCCCTCCTTGCGCGGGGCCAGCTTTTGCGCAGCCAACAAAGACACTGCCGCAGTGCGCCGCGCCGTGACCGTGGGGCCATCCATCAAGGCGACGCGTTGCCCCGTCGCCACATCAAACACGACGATGTCGCCTTGGATGGTGGGTAAGCCCTGTTGGGCGTTTTGGGCGATGAAGGTGATCAGCTTGGTCATCGCCACACGCGCGTCGGCCGCAGGCATGACGAACAAACTGCCGCCCCCCTGCAAGGGTTGAACCAGGCGAGCGGGCACATGAACGCTGGGGTCTTGCAGCAAGCGTTCGATTTCGCGGGTGAGCGCGGCATACGGCAGGGCGTTGGCCGTTTGTTGAGGGCTGAGCGTGCGGGGTATCAAAGCAGTCATGCGAGCAAGTTTAGGGTGACTGGGACGGGCTGCGGCGCTCAGAGGGCAATGTGTGCGTGGCAACGCTGATGCACGGCGGCATTTCAATCGTCAGCCCAGACGGCCAACACGTGCAGCATGTGCCTTTGCCAGACCCGTTCACCACCAACATCTGTTTTGGTGGGCCCAACCGGCGAACGGCCTACATCACCTTGTCTGCCACGGGGCGCTTGGTGGCCATTGACGATTGGCCTACGGCAGGACTTGCGCTGAATTACAACGCGTAGAAGACGCACCTTTGATCTGCACTCCGCTGGCTTATTGACTGAGCAATTGAATGTATCCCGCATAGCTGAAAGTGCGGTTCTTTTTTTGACCTGTCAGCTCGGTCAAAATGCCTAATTCTTCCAATAGCTTGATCGCTGTATTCGCCGTGGGAAACGTGGTCTGCACGGCCTCGCACACCCGATCCACCGACAGGCGTGGCATGGTGGGCAGCAGTTCAAACAAGCGGTAACTGACGGCATTGGCTTTGGGATGCGCCAATAAACGCCGACGGTCATTGGCAACCAAGCTGGCAAGTGCCACCACGGCGCGCTCTGACTGTGCGGCGGCGTTTTGCACCGCTTCCAGGAAAAACTGCACCCATCCCTCCCAATCACCGTCCGTGCGGATGGCCGACAAACGACGGTAATACTCCGACTGGTGTTGCTTGAGGTAGCCACTCAAGTACATCAACGGCTCCGGCAGCAACTGCCAATGCTCCAACAAAGAGGCAATCAACAAACGGCCAATACGGCCATTGCCATCGAGGTATGGGTGAATGGTTTCAAACTGCGCATGCACCAAAGCCACGCGCACCAAGGCGGGCAAATCTGTTTGCTCAGCATGAATAAAACGCTCCAGATCGGTCAACAACGCGGGCACTTGATCAGCAGGGGGCGGCACAAACACAGCATTGCCCGGCCGAGTGCCACCAATCCAGTTTTGCGACCTCCGAAGCTCACCCGGTTGTTTGCCTGAGCCGCGAGCGCCATCCAGCAAGCGACGATGCGCCTCACTGAGCAGCCGCACACTGATGGGCAAACCTTGCGGACTTCGCAACTGCGCTTGCACCCACTGAAACGCCTGCAAGTAGTTGGTCACCTCTTCCACGTCGTCGGTGTTGCTGATGGCAAGTCCGGCTTCGTCGTCAAACAAATCGACCAAAGTGGCCTGCGTGCCCTCGATTTGCGATGTCATCAATGCCTCTTGGCGAATGGCGCTGTAAAGCAACCAGTCCACAGACGGCACCAGTCCAGCAACCGCTGACAGGCGCTGCAAAGCCATGACCGCCGCATCATTGTGGGTGCGCCAAACGGCATCCGCCAGCACCGGCTCTGTGGGTGGAAGTGCATGCGGAATAAACGCACGCACGGGCTCACCCAAGGTTGTAGATACTGCATAAGTACCAGTGATGCGTGTCATAAATATATTTTTAAATACGGAGAAAAGATATTAAAGAAATCTTTAATACGAGTCAACCATTTTAAAGCTGGCTTTAATTTGATGGCGCATGACTTTCACACCCAAGATAGATGCTGCAGCCAGAAAAGTAACCAAGTTACCTATTTATGAGGATTTACCCGTAACATCCTTGCATGCGTCATGAAACTAAGTTACATTCATGACCATGCTAGATCGCATCAAATCGACGCTCGCCTCTTTAGCCCCTGCCGAACAACGTGTGGGTAAGTTGCTGTTGAGCGACCCGCGCACGTTTGCGGGCTTGCCGGTGGTGGAGTTGGCCGAGCGCGCACAGGTCAGCAAGCCCACGGTGGTGCGGTTTTGCCGCAGCGTGGGTTACGAAGGTCTGAGCGATTTCAAACTCAAACTCGCAGGCAGCCTCAGCGAAGGCGTGCCCTTCATCCACCGCAACGTGGGCACAGCCGACAGCACGGGCGATGTGTTGGTCAAGGTGATCGACAACACGGTGGCTGCATTTTTAAAGTACCGCAACGACGCCTCGACTGCCGCCATCGACAAAGCGGTGGACGCCATCGCGCTGGCCCACGCCAACAAAAACCGTTTGGAGTTTTTTGGTGTCGGTAACTCGGGCATCGTGGCGCAAGACGCGCAGCACAAATTTTTCAGGCTGGGTTTTCACACCATCGCGCACAGCGATGGGCATTTGCAAATCATGAGCGCGTCGTTGCTCGGCCCCGGCGATTGCTTGGTGGTCGTGTCCAACTCCGGGCGCACCCGTGACTTGCAAGACGCCTGTGAAATTGCCCGCAAAAACGGCGCGACCACCGTGGTCATCACCGCCTCGGGTTCGCCCTTGGCCAACGCCGGACACATTCACCTCGCGGCCGATCATCCCGAGAGTTACGAACGCTTTAGCCCCATGGTGTCGCGCTTGCTGCACCTGATGATCATCGACGTGTTGGCCACCTCGGTGGCGCTGCGCATTGGCAGTGCGCAGCTGCAGCCCTTGCTGCGCAACATGAAACAAAACCTCTTGAACAAACGTTACTCATGAACACGACCCCCATTGAAACAGGCGCACTCGACATCGTGATTTTTGGCGGTGCGGGCGACTTGTCGTTTCGCAAACTCTTGCCCGCGCTGTACATGGCGCATTTGCACAGCCGCCTCTCCCCGGAGACCCGCATCGTGGCGGTCGGGCGTCAGAGCTGGTCGCGCGAGGAGTACCTCGACTTCATCGACAAAAACTCGCCCCAGTTCATCGAAAAAAATGCCTTCACCCCTGCCGATTGGCAGCGCTTCATGGCCCGTTTGGTCTATGTGAGCCTCGACGTCACCGCCGCCAGCGACTACGCCAAACTCAAAGCCGTGTGCGACGCGCCGATGGTGCGCGTGTTTTATCTGGCCACGGCGCCCAGCCTGTTCACGCAAATTTGCGCCAACTTGTCGGCTGCCGGTTTGGTCGATGCACAGTCCCGCGTGGTACTGGAAAAACCATTGGGCACCGACCTCGCCTCGGCCCGCGCCATCAACACCGATGTGGCCCGCTATTTTGACGAACAGCAGATCTACCGCATCGACCACTACCTCGGCAAAGAAACCGTGCAAAACCTGATGGTGCTGCGCTTTGGCAACGCCATTTTTGAACCCCTGTGGCGCGCACCCTACATCAAGAGCGTGCAAATCACCGTGGCCGAAAGTGTGGGCGTGGGCAGCCGCGCTGGCTTTTACGACGGCGCAGGTGCCATGCGCGACATGGTGCAAAACCACTTGTTGCAACTGCTGTGCATCGTGGCCATGGAACCGCCGATCTCGTTAGGCGCCGACGATGTGCGCGACGAAAAACTCAAAGTTTTGCGCTCGCTGCGCAAGATGGATTTGGCCGACATCAAGCGCGACACCGTGCGCGGCCAATACACCGCAGGCGCCTCCGAAGGTGCCGCCGTCAAAGGCTATTTGGAAGAAGACAACGTGCCTGGGGGCAGCCGCACCGAAACCTTTGTGGCCTTGCGCGCACAAATCAACAATGCGCGCTGGGCCAACGTGCCCTTCTTCTTGCGGACTGGCAAGCGCATGCAAAAGCGCCAGTCCGAAATCATCATCGAGTTCGCCGATCAGCCCTTCTCTATTTTTGGCACCACGGCACACCACGAACCCAACCGCCTCATCATCAGCTTGCAGCCTGAAGAGTCGATTCAGTTGGAAATGATGGTCAAAGAGCCGGGCACAGGCATGTCGCTGCACCCCGTCAAACTCGGCCTCGATTTGCAGCAATCGTCGGACAAGCGCCGCGCCGAAGCGTATGAGCGTTTGTTGATGGACGTCATCAAAGGCCGCCTCACGCACTTCATGCGCCGCGATGAATTGGAAGCGGCATGGATGTGGGTCGAGCCCATCTTGGACGGCTGGCAAGCCTTGGACGACAAGCCCCGCAATTACTCAGCAGGCAGCTGGGGCCCCGCCGCTTCGTCGGCGCTGATGGCGCGCGAAGACTTGTCTTGGTTTGAGGAAGTCTGATGTCGGCTGCCCACGCCCTTCACACCCCCGCACCTTTTTGGCAAGCGCAGCCACTGCCCCAAGTGACGGTGCAGCAAGTCACCGCAGACGCGCTCAATGCGCGTTTGGCCCAAGACATTGCACAACGCCTGAACGCCGCCATTGACGCACGCGGATTTGCCGTGCTCAGCGTGTCGGGTGGCAAATCGCCCATCGCCTTGTTTGAAGCCTTGCGCGTGCAAGCCATTGATTGGGCCAAGGTACGCGTGACCTTGGTGGACGAACGCTGTGTGCCCCACACCCACCCCGACAGCAACGCCCTGCTGGTGCAAACCCACTTGCTGCAAGGCTTGGCCGCGCAAGCGCGGTTGGTACCGATGGTGCGCACAGCCACCCACGACACGCACGAACGCAATGCAAGCGACGTACCCAACATCACCAACGTGCCGTTGTTATCGCCCGTGGTGCAAGCCAAAGTGGCTGGCATCGCCTTGGTGGGCGCAGGCATTGCCGATGTGTTGGTGCTGGGCATGGGCACCGATGGCCACACCGCCTCGCTGTTCCCCGACGCGCCCAATTTGCAAGACGCCTTAGACCCCCGCAACACCCAAGCCTGCGTGGCGATTGAGCTGGCCCATCCGCCCGCCAACGCCCCGTATGCGCGGGTGACGCAAACCCTCGCGCACATCCTCAGTGCGCGCCACATCGTGCTGCCGCTCAGCGGCGCCGACAAACGCAACACCTTGCAACAGGCTTGGGGCCAGCGCGATCCGCGCTACCCCGTGTCTTACGTGTTGCACCAAACACAAACCCCCGTCGCACTTTGGCTGACCCCATGACCACACCTACCCCCATGCACGTCAACTTGCACGCCACCTTGGCGGCTGTCACCTCACGCATCGAACAACGCAGCGTGGCTTCACGCCAAGCCTATTTGGCCGTGCTGGCCAAAGCCAAAAAGCCCGGCCCCTACCGCGGCGGCATGGGTTGCGCCAACGCCGCCCACGCCTACGCGGCCATGCCTGCCAACGACAAGTTGGTGCTGCGCCAAGAACGCCAGCCCAACGTGGGCGTCATCACCGCCTACAACGACATGCTCTCGGCCCACCAGCCGTATGAACACTACCCCGAGAAAATCCGTGCCGCCGCACGCGCTGCCGGTGCCACCGCCCAAGTGGCGGGTGGCGTGCCCGCCATGTGCGACGGCGTCACGCAAGGCGAAGACGGCATGGAGTTGTCGCTGTTCTCGCGCGATGTGATCGCCTTGGCCACCGCCGTGGGTTTGTCGCACAACGTGTTTGACGCCGCCATGTTCTTGGGCGTGTGCGACAAGATCGTGCCCGGCCTCTTCATGGGTGCCTTGCAATTTGGCCATTTGCCTGCGGTGTTTGTGCCCGCAGGCCCCATGACTTCGGGCTTGTCGAACGACGAAAAATCTAAAGTGCGTCAGCAATACGCGCAAGGCTTGGTCGACCGCGAAACTCTGCTCGAAGCCGAACAAGCGGCCTACCACGGCGCTGGCACCTGCACGTTTTATGGCACCGCCAACTCCAACCAAATGTTGATGGAGATCATGGGCCTGCACCTGCCCGGCTCGTCTTTTGTGAACCCAGGCACACCCTTGCGCGAAGCACTCACCGTCGCCGCCGTGCAACGTGCCGTGACGCTGTCGCAAGACAAAGAGACGGGCATGGGCTACCAAATCAACGCCAAAGTCGTGGTGAACGGCATCGTGGGTTTGCTGGCCACAGGCGGCTCGACCAACCACACCATGCACTTGATCGCCATGGCCCGCGCGGCAGGCTTGATCGTCAACTGGGACGACTTTTCTGAGCTCTCAGGCGTGGTGCCCTTGCTCGCCCGCGTCTACCCCAACGGCAGCGCCGATGTGAACCACTTCCAAGCCGCAGGTGGCATGGGCTACCTCATCAGCCAGTTGCTCGGTGCGGGCTTGTTGCACAACGATGTGCAAACCATCATGGGCCACGGCCTGCACCGCTATACCGTGGAGCCTTGGCTCAACGATGGTCAATTGGCTTGGCGCGATGTGCCTGTGCAATCCGCCGACGAGGCCGTGTTGCGCCCCTACACCCAGCCCTTCAGCGCCGACGGTGGCTTGCGTTTGATGCAAGGCAACTTGGGCCGTGCGGTGGTGAAAGTCTCGGCCGTGAAGCCTGAGCACCGCCAAGTGCGCGCCGCCGCCGTGGTGGTGACCGACCAAAAAGAACTCGCCCAACTTTTCAAAGACGGCCAGTTGGAACGCGACTTTGTGGCCGTGGTGCGCAACCAAGGCCCGCAAGCCAACGGCATGCCCGAGTTGCACAAACTCACGCCCATCTTGGGCGTGTTGCAAGACAAAGGCTTCAAAGTGGCCTTGGTCACCGACGGCCGCATGTCGGGCGCGTCCGGCAAAGTGCCCGCCGCCATTCACCTCAGCCCCGAAGCGATGAACGGCGGCAACATTGCCAAAGTCCAAAACGGCGACATCATCAGCCTCGACTGCGATGCCCAAACCCTGACGCTCGAAGTCAGCGATGCAGACTTGGCCACCCGCACCGCCGCCGCACCCGATGTGTCGGCTTACCAACGTGGCACAGGCCGCGACCTCTTTGCGCTGTTCCGCGACAACGCGGCGCATGCCGAAGACGGCGCATCGCCTTTGCTGGCGCACGTCGCTTAAAGCGTGGCATCAGCCGCTTTTTAAGCCAACCGCTCACCCACCATTTACCCATCAGCCAAGCGTTTCAAACGTTCAACTGCTTCGCATCAAAGTCATGACACACACCAACCCCGCTTTCAGCCGCCCCGCATTCACCTCTCGCGTGGTGCCGGTCATCGTCATCACCCACCCCGACCAAGCCGTGCCCATGGCACACGCGCTGCTCGAAGGTGGCGTGGATGTGATGGAAATCACCTTGCGCCATGCCGCAGGCCTGCCCGCGATTGAGCAAGTCGCCAAGCATGTGCCGCAGATGCATGTGGGGGCAGGCACCGTCACCCGCGCCGCAGAAATGGCACGCGTGCAAGCCGCAGGTGCCAGCTTTGCGCTCTCACCCGGCATGACCGACGCGTTGGTGCAGGCCGCCATAGATTGCAAGCTGCCCTTCATGCCCGGCGTGATGACGCCTGGTGAAGTGATGGCCGCACGCGACTACGGTTTTGGCGTGGTCAAACTCTTCCCCGCCGCACAAGCCGGTGGCTTAGCCATGCTCAAAGCCTTGGGCGGCCCGTTGGGCGACATGCGTTTTTGCCCCACCGGCGGCGTGTCGCTGGCCAACATGGGTGAGTTCTTGAAGCAACCCAACGTGGCCATGGTCGGCGGCTCGTGGCTCACGCCCGTCGACGTGGTCGAGCGCGGCGACTGGGCCGAAATCACACGCTTGGCGCGTGAAGCCACGGCGGCAGCCAACGCCTGAGCCCACCTCAATTTATTCAAAGCCGTTGAAGAACTTTCATCGACTCGGCCTAAGAACCCCTCTTAATTTGACGAAAATCCACACATGACCACCTTCGTCCCGCCCCAACACCGCACGGCTTGGAAAGCCCTCCAAAGCCTGTCTGACAGCACACTGCCGCATTTGCGCGATCTGCTGAAAACGCCACACCGCCACGAACAACTGCAAGCCAGTGGCGCAGGCATCACCATCGAGTACGAGCGTCAGCGCGTCAACGAGGCCGTGCTGCAACAGTTGCTGGCCTTGGCCGATGAATCGCAAGTCATGCAACAAGCGCAAGCCATGTTCAAGGGCGAGCCCATCAACGCCACCGAACAGCGCGCCGTGTTGCATGTGGCCTTGCGTGGCAGCCATGTGCCCAACCCACCGTGGGGCCGTGAGATTTCCAAACAAGTGGCGCACGAACTGCACCGCGTGTGCACCTTCGCTGAAAAAGTGCGCGAAGGCCAAATGAAAGGCTATGGCGGCGAGTCCATCACCGACGTGGTGAACCTCGGCATTGGCGGCTCCGACCTCGGCCCGCGCATGACCACCGAAGCGCTCAGCCACTTGACCCGTGACAGCTTCAAAAACAAGGTGCGCGTGCACTACGTGTCCAACGTGGATGCGTGGAGCCTGTACACCACCCTCGCCCACCTCAACCCAGCACGCACCGCCTTTGTGGTGCAAAGCAAAACCTTCACCACGCAAGAAACCATGACCTTGGCGGCCTCGGCCAAGCGTTGGTTGAACGACGGTGGCTGCCCCAACGATCAACTGCACCAACATTTGGTGGCCGTGACCGCCAGCCCCAAACTCTCGGCGGCGCAGGGCTTTACCGCGGAGCACACCTTTGGTTTTTGGGATTGGGTGGGTGGCCGTTACTCCGTGTGGTCGGCCATTGGTTTGCCCTTGGCCATCTCGATTGGTGCTTTCGCTTTTCAAGACATGCTCTTGGGCGCGCGCGCTATGGACGAGCACTTCATGACGGCGCCCAAAGAACAAAACCTGCCGCTGTTGATGGCCTTGTTGGGTGTGTGGAACCGCAACTTTTTAGGTGCCACCACGCACAACATCGCGCCTTACGCGTCGCCCTTGGGCAAGTTCGCCTCGTTCTTGCAGCAAATGGACATGGAGTCCAACGGCAAGCGCACCCACATCGATGGCAGCCCTGTCGAAGTGGGCACCTCGCCCGTGTTGTGGGGCGGGTTGGGCATCGACGGCCAACACGCTTACTTTCAGTTGATCCACCAAGGCCAGCATTTGGTGCCCATGGACTTCATTGGCCTGCGCACCGAGCGCAGCCCCCTGCCATTTGCGGCTGAACACCACCGCGTGGTGTTGCTCAACATGCAGGCCCAAGCGCAAGCCTTGGCGATGGGCCGCAGTTTGGAAGAAACCGTGCAAGAAATGCGCGACAGCGGCACCGACGAAGCCGAGGTGCAACGCTTGGCCCCGCACCGCAGCTACCCCGGCAACGTGCCCAGCACCACCATTTGGGTGGACGCACTGACCCCCCGCAGCATGGGCGCCTTGATGGCCTTGTACGAGCACAAAGTGTTCTGCCAAGCCGCCATTTGGGGCATTCACGCCTACGACCAATGGGGGGTGGAATTGGGCAAGAAGATGGCCAAAGACATTGAAGCCGCTGACGCCGAACGCCTGAAAGACTGATGCATGTTTGAGTCCCGCGACCCCGCCGTGAGCCAATGCGCTGCCTACCCCCGTTTGCTCGGTGACATCGGCGGTACCAATGCACGTTTTGGCTGGCAAGCCGCTGAGAACGGGCCCATCGACCATGTGCAAGTGTTGCCCTGCGCAGAGCATGCCTCGTTGCTAGAGGCGGCGCAAAGCTACTTGCGTGACCAGCAGTTGAGCGCCCCCCCATGCGCCGCTTTCGGCATTGCCAACCCCGTCACAGGCGACCAAGTGGCCATGACCAACCACCACTGGAAGTTCTCGGTCACCGCGCTGCGTGAAGGCTTGGGCGTGTCGCGGTTCTTGTTGCTCAACGACTTCACCGCCTTGGCGTTGTCGCTGACGCAGTTGCCCGTGGGCAGCAAAGTGCAAGTGGGCGGCGGTCAAGCTGCGCCAGACGCGGCGATCGGCTTGATTGGCCCTGGCACCGGTTTGGGCGTGTCGGGCCTGTTCCCCGTGGGCTACCAAAACAAATGGATGCCCATCGCCGGTGAAGGCGGTCACGTCAGCTTGACCGCCACCACCGAGCATGAGTTTGCGGTCATCCAACAACTGCAAAAACGTTACGGCCATGTGTCGGCAGAGCGCGTCATCTCAGGCGCGGGTTTGGTCGATCTGTACCACGCGCTGTGCGATTTGAAAGATGGCCACGGCAGAGAAATCACCACCCCCGCCGAAGTACTAGAGCGCGCCCAAGAAGTCCCCACCTCCACCGCCAACGAAGCGCTCGACATGTTCTGCGGCTTCCTAGGCGCCGTCGCTGGCGATTTGGCCTTGACCTTGGGCGCACGCGGTGGCATCTACATTGGCGGCGGCATCGTGCCACGCTTGGGTGAACGCTTTGCATCCTCGCCCTTTCGCGAACGCTTTGAAGCCAAAGGCCGCTTTAAAAAATACCTGCAAGACGTACCCACGTGGGTCATTCACAGCCCTGTTTCGCCTGCCTTGCAAGGCGCGTCTCAAGCGCTGTCGCTCACGCAGTGGGTCTGACACGTTTCTTCAGCTGAGGGCTCACAAGGCCTGACGCACTTTTTCACTCCTCACACCATCGAGCCTCGCATGACTGACAAAACCCCTTCAGCCAAAGCCAAACTGTCTGCCGCTGCACGCGCCACACAAATCACCAAAAACAATGAGCGTCCGCTGGTCGAAGACATTCGCCTGTTGGGCCGCATTTTGGGCGACGTGATTCGCGAGCAAGAAGGCCGCGAGTCGTACGAGTTGGTCGAGCAAGTGCGCAAACTCTCAGTCGCCTTTCGCCGCGATGCCGACGCCGACGCCGACAAAGCGCTCAAAAAACTGCTGGCCTCGCTCAGCGGCGAAGCCACCGTCAGCGTGATTCGCGCCTTCACCTACTTCAGCCACTTGGCCAATTTGGCCGAAGACCGCCACCACATTCGCCGCCGAGCCATCCACGAGCGCGCGGGTGACACGCAAGAGGGCAGCTTGTCGGTGGCACTGAGCCGACTCAAAGCAGCGGGCATCGCGCCGAAAAGCATTGTGCAAACGCTGGCACACAGCCATGTGTCGCCCGTGCTCACCGCCCACCCCACCGAGGTGCAGCGCAAGAGCATCTTGGACGCCGAGCGTGGCATTGCCGTGCTGCTGGGTGAGCGCGATGACATCCAATCTCGCGCCCTGCCGCAGGCCAGCGCCAAATCCAAAACCGTGCCCGACGCTTTGGCCCTGCGCGAGTTGGCCGCCAACGAACTGCAGATTCGCGCCCGCGTGTTGCAACTGTGGCAAACGCGCCTGCTGCGCTTCACCAAACTCACCGTATCGGACGAGATTGAAAACGCGCTGAGCTACTACGAAGCCACGTTCTTGAGCGAAATCCCCAAGCTCTACGCCGACCTTGAAGCTGAGTTGGGCCACGCCCATGTGCACAGCTTTTTGCGCATGGGTCAATGGATTGGCGGCGACCGCGATGGCAACCCCAACGTCAACGCCGACACCCTGCACTACGCCCTGCGTCGCCAAGCCGATGTGGCGCTGCGCCACTACCTGACCGAGTTGCATTACTTGGGCACCGAGTTGTCCATGTCGGCCATGCTGGTCGATGTCACGCCCGAGATGCAAGCCTTGGCCGAGCGCTCGCCCGACACCAACGCCCACCGCCAAGACGAGCCCTACCGCCGCGCCTTGACCGGCATGTACGCCCGTTTGGCCGCCACCCTCAAAGACCTCACCGGTGGCGACGCCGCACGCCACGCTGTGGCTCCGCAAAACCCCTACGCTTCGGCCCAAGACTTGTTGGCTGACTTGCGCGTGATTGCCGAGTCCCTGCAAGCGCAACACGGCAGCGCCTTGATGGCACAGCGCCTCACGCCGCTCATGCGGGCGGTTGAAGTGTTTGGCTTTCACCTCGCCACGGTGGACTTGCGCCAAAGCTCTGACCAACACGAGTTGGTCATTGCCGAACTGCTCGCCACCGCGGGTGTGCAAGCGCACTACGCCAAGCTCAACGAAGAGCAACGCGTGGCGGTGCTGACGCAGTTGCTGCGCGACGCTCGCCCCCTGCGCGTCATGGGTGCGCCCTACTCAGACCTGGCCCGCAAAGAACTGGCCATTTTTGAAACCGCTCGTGACATGCGCGCTGCCTTTGGCGCCGACGCCATTCGCCACTACATCATCAGCCACACCGAAACCGTGAGCGACTTGCTGGAAGTGTTGTTGCTGCAAAAAGAAACCGGCTTGATGCGCGGCACCTTGGACCACAAAACCTCCACCTGCGATTTGGTGGTGGTGCCCTTGTTCGAAACCATCGACGACTTGCGCCGTGCCGCCGACATCATGGGCGGCTTCTATGCCGTGCCGGGCGTGGCCGATTTGGTCAAACGCAGCGGTGCCGAGCAAGACATCATGTTGGGCTATTCGGACAGCAACAAAGACGGCGGCATCTTCACCAGCAACTGGGAGCTGTACCGTGCCGAAATCGCCTTGGTCGCTTTGTTCGATGGCTTGTTCAAACAACACGACATCACCTTGCGCATGTTCCACGGCCGTGGCGGCACCGTGGGTCGCGGCGGTGGCCCCAGCTACCAAGCCATTCTGGCGCAGCCCCCTGGCACCGTGCGTGGCCAAATTCGCCTGACCGAACAAGGCGAAGTGATTGGCTCCAAATACGCCAACCCCGAAATTGGTCGGCGCAATTTAGAAACTTTGGTGGCCGCGACATTGGAAGCCACGATGCTGCAAACCACCCAACCCGCACCCCAAACCTTTTTGGATGCCGCGCAATGGTTGTCCGAAGCGAGCATGAAGGCCTACCGTGGCTTGGTGTACGACACACCCGGCTTCACCGAGTACTTCTTTGCCTCCACCCCGCTGCGTGAAATTGCCGAGCTCAACATTGGTTCGCGCCCCGCCAGTCGCCCCAAAGAAGGCCAAGCCTCGCCACGCATTGAAGACTTGCGCGCCATTCCTTGGGGCTTCAGCTGGGGCCAATGCCGCCTGACTTTGCCCGGTTGGTTGGGCTTTGGCTCGGCGGTGGACCAGTTCATCCACCACCACCCCACGCTCAAGCCCAAAGACGCGCTGGCTTTGCTGCAAAAAATGCAACGTCAGTGGCCGTTTTTCCGCTCACTGCTCTCCAACCTCGACATGGTCTTGGCCAAGAGCGATTTGGGCTTGGCCTCGCGCTATGCCGAGTTGGTCAGCGACACGCGCTTGCGCAAAAAGATCTTTGCCTTGATCGAAACCGAGTGGCACCGCACCTCCGACGCGCTCAAACAAGTCACGGGTGACAAGCAACGTTTGGTCAACAACGCAGCGCTGGAGCGCTCTATGCGCCACCGCTTCCCCTACATCGACCCGCTGCACCATTTGCAAGTCGAGCTGATTCGCCGCTACCGGGCAGGCTTGCGCCCGCAAGACCGCGATGAGAAAGCCCAACGCGGCATTCACATCTCCATCAACGGCATTGCCGCCGGTTTGCGCAACACGGGCTAAACCCAGCGCTGGGTGCGGTAAATTAGCCCCTATGGCCCATTTACTGATTGTTGAAGACGACGACTTGCTGCGTGACGGCTTGACGGACCTGTTTCGCCAAGCCGGTCACACCGTGGACCACTGCGCAGACGGCCTCAGCGCACAAACGCTGTTGAGCGACCTCGTGGTTGACGCTGTACTGCTCGACTTGGGCCTGCCCAAACTCGACGGCATGGCCTTGCTGAAATGGCTGCGACTTCGCTTCGAAAGCCTGCCCGTGATGATCTTGACCGCGCGCGACGGCGTGGACGACCGCGTCGAAGGCTTGATGGCTGGCGCCGACGACTACCTCACCAAACCCTTCAACAACGCCGAGCTCAGTGCCCGTATGCAAGCCCTGCTGCGCCGCGCGCGCTTGCCCGCCTTTCAAAGCAGCGTGAGTGACGACCGCGACACCAAGCAAGCGCTGGAGATTGACTCCGACCTGCCACGCATGCGCATCAACGGCCATGCCACCGACTTGACGCAGCGCGAGTGGGAACTGCTGCGCTTGCTGCACCAACGCCTCAACCAAGTGGTGAGCCGCGACGATGTGGCCGCCGCGTGGCAAAGCGAATCGGCAGAGCCGACAGCGTCGAATGCGCTGGAGGTGTACATCCACCGCCTGCGCCGCAAGCTCAATGGCTCTGGCCTGAACATTCGCAACGTGCGCGGCTTGGGCTACATGTTGGAACCCGTGTGAGCCAACCCAGCTTGTCGTTGCGTCGCCAGTTGCTGCTCTGGCTGCTGTTGCCCCAACTGGTGCTGTGGTTGGGCGGCGGTGCGCTGACCTACCGCATTGCACGCAATTACGCAGAAAAAGGCTTGGACCAATCGCTGTCGCAGTCGGTGCGCTCGTTGGCACGCCAAGTCAAACCGCTGGGATCGGGCCTGTTGGTGGACTTTCCACGCGCAGCGCAAGCCATCATCGAAGAAGACCCAGCAGATCGCGTGAGCTACATGGTGTCCTCACCGCCCGGCAAGTTTTTGCTCGGCAACCAAGCGTTTCCCGAGCCACCCAACACAAGCGCGCCAGTGAATGCCCCCGACGCGCCCGTGTTTTATCGCATGGAACTCGCGGGCAAGCCCATGCGCGCCGTGTCTTTAGAAGTGGCCTACGGTGACGCTGAAACCCCGCAGCGCTTGCGTGTGCAGTTGGCCAAAAGTTATGTCGCGCGCGAGCGCATTGCCGAAGAACTGGTGGCTGATTTGCTGGCCCCACTGCTGCTCTTGGGCGTGGTGCTGAGCATCTTGGTGTACGCCGGTATCAAACGGGGCATGGCGCCGCTGACCAAGCTTGAAAAGCAACTGCAAGAACGCTCGGTGTCTGAACTCACGCCCTTGGAGCTGACCACCGCCCCGACCGAAGTGCATGCGTTGGTGGCCTCGATCAACCGCTTGCTGCTGGCTGTGCGACGCAATGTGAGCCAAGAAAAGCGCTTCATCAACGATGCGGCCCACCAACTGCGCACGCCCTTGGCTGGGCTGATCAACCAAACCGATTTGGCGCTGGGCGAGCCCGATGCCTCCTTGCTCAAAGCTCGGTTGCACAAGGTGCATGCAGGTGCCCAACGCAGCGCGCACTTGGTCAACCAACTGCTGGCCTTGGCGCGCAGTGGCACCGAAGTGCCCATGACGCGTTTGGATGTGGCCAGCCTTGCCCAAGATGTGGCGCGCGAACTGAGCCCACGCGCCGTGGCGCTGAAGGTCGATTTAGGCTACGAAGGCGATGCCCATGTTTGGGTGAATGGCTCGGTGCTGCTGCTGCGCGAAGCCATCACCAACGTGATCGACAACGCGCTGCGCTACGGGGCCGTGGGCGTTGCGCCAGGCAGCGACCCGACCATCACGGTGTCGGTCCGCCAACACGCACACACCTGCGTGCTGGCCATTGAAGACAACGGACAGGGTTTGAGCGATGCACAACGCGAGCAAGCCTTTGAACGCTTTTGGCGCGCCAACGAACTGCCAGGTGGCTGCGGCCTCGGCTTGTCCATCGTGCAAGAAATTGCGCGTCGCCATGGCGGCGAAGCGCGCGTGCTGCCGGTGCAGCCGCAGGGCTTGCGGGTTGAGCTCACGCTCAACGTCGCTTAAACCAGCCTTAAGCCACCCGCAAACCAGAGGCTTGGTCGAACCAAGTGACGTGCTCGGCTTGAATGCCCAAACCCACGTTATCGCCAGGACGGACTTGGGTTTGCGGCGCGGTACGCACGGTGACCTTGCCAGCGGCTGTGTCGACCACCACAAAGGTGTCAGCACCTGTGGGCTCCACCAAATTCACCACGCCGCGCCAAGGCGCTGCGTCGTCAAAGCTCAGGTGCTCGGGACGCAAGCCCAACAGCGTTGCGCTGCCCGCATGCGTGGGCGCTGTCAGTGCCAACTGAGCGCCTGCAATGTCAAAAGCAGCGCCCCCGTTGGCGGACACGCGGCCTTCGATCAAGTTCATCGTGGGTGAACCAATGAACGTGGCCACGTAGGTGTTGGCAGGTCGGTTGTAAATTTCGTCGGGCGTGCCCAGCTGTTGCAGCACGCCGCCCTTCATCACCGCGATGCGACTGCCCAAGGTCATGGCTTCGACTTGGTCATGCGTCACATACACGCTGGTGATGCCGCTGAGCTGGTGCAAGCGTTTGATTTCGGCACGCATCTCCACGCGCAGCTTGGCGTCGAGGTTAGACAGCGGTTCGTCAAACAAGAACAGCTGTGGGTTGCGTGCCAAGGCACGGCCCATGGCCACGCGCTGACGTTGGCCGCCCGAGAGTTGCGAGGGTCGACGGTCCAGCAAATGCTCAATCTGCAACATGGCGGCCACTTCGGCAATGCGCGCTTGACGCTCGGCCTTGGGCACTTTGCGGATTTCGAGGGCGAAGCCAATGTTCTCGGCCACGCTCATCGTGGGGTACAGCGCGTAGCTTTGAAACACCATCGCAATGTCGCGCTGCGCGGGTGGCACGCCCACCACGTTTTTGTTGCCAATGGAAATGCTGCCTTCGGTGGGCTCTTCCAAACCCGCAATGATGTTGAGCAAGGTGGACTTGCCGCAACCCGAGGGGCCAACCAAAATCAAGAACTCACCGGGGGCCACGTCGATGTCGATGCGTTTGAGCACCTCCACCGTGTTGTCGCCCTTGCCAAAACACTTGCGGATGCCGCGAATTTCTAATGCTGAAGACATAGTCGTTCCTCTTAACCTTTGACAGCGCCGGCGGTGAGGCCGCGCACAAAATATCGTCCTGCCAGCACATACACCAGCATGGTGGGCAAGCCCGCAATCAACGCAGCCGCCATGTCCACGTTGTAGGCTTTGACGCTGCTGGTGGTGTTGGCCAAATTGTTCAAGCCCACGGTGATGGGCTTGGAGTCGGCGCCGCTGAAGGCCACGCCAAACAAGAAGTCGTTCCAGATTTGGGTGAATTGCCAAATCAAAGTGACCATGACAATCGGCGTGGACATGGGCACGATGATGCGGAAAAAGATCATCCAAAAACCCGCACCGTCCATGCGCGCTGCATTCATCAAGTCTTTGGGAATGCCCGCGTAATAGTTGCGGAAAAACAAGGTGGTGCTGGGCAAACCCGCCAACAAGTGGACCAAGATCAAGCCGCCGATGGAGCTCGACATTCCCAACCAACCCAACACTTGGCTCATGGGCAACAACACCACTTGGAACGGCATGAACACGCCAAACAACAGCAAGGCAAACAAGGTCTCGCTGCCGCGAAATTTCCACAAACTCAGCACGTAGCCATTGAGTGCGCCCCAGGTGGTGGAAATCAACACCGCAGGTACCGCCATCCACACCGAGTTCCAAAAGAAGGGCTCTAGACCTGAGCATTGCGCGCCGGTACAGGCCGAGTCCCACGCCAAACGCCAGGCCTCAAAGTTCAAGGCACCGGGCAAGCTGACCAAGCTGTTTTGACGAATTTCTTCGGCGTCTTTGAGCGAGGTCACCAGCATCACATAGAGCGGCGCCAAGAAGAACACAGCGCCCACGAGCAAGGTGACATAGAGCAAAGCACGCCACAGCGTTTGCGCAGAAAAGAACTTAGTGCTCATGGTTTTTGCTCCGCAATTCGCTGTAGAGATAAGGCACGACCAAGGCAGCCACGGTGGCCAACATCATGGTCGCGCTGGCCGCGCCCAAGCCAATTTGTCCACGCGTAAAACTCATGGCGTACATGAAGGTGGCGGGTACATCGGTGGCGTAGCCAGGGCCACCCGAAGTGAGCGCCATGATCAGATCAAAGCTCTTGATGGCCAGATGCGAGAGCACCATCAAGGTCGAAAAAAACACGGGACGCAACGCGGGCAACACGATGCGCCAATAAATGCGTGGCAACGAAGCGCCGTCAATCTGCGCCGCTTTGATGATGCTGTCGTCAATGCCGCGCAAGCCCGCCAAAAACAAGGCCATGGCAAAACCTGCCGACTGCCACACACCGGCAATCACCACGCAGTAAATGGCCATGTCGCTCTCGACCAGCCAACTGAAACTGAAGCTGCTCCAGCCCCAGTCGTGCATGAGTTTTTCAAGGCCCATGCTGGGGTTGAGCAACCACTTCCACGCCGTGCCCGTGACCACAAACGACAAGGCCATGGGGTACAGATACACGGTGCGAATGAAGCCTTCGGCGCGCACTTTTTGGTCTAACAAGACCGCCAAAAAGACGCCCAAGGCCATGGCACCAGCGACGTAGCCAATGCCGAAAATAGCGAGGTTTTTCAGGGCGACCCACCAGCGGTCCATCTCCCACAACTTGGCGTACTGCGCCAAACCGACCAACTCGTAGTTGGGCAACATGCGCGAGACGGTGACCGACAACACGCCGTTCCAAATCATGAACCCGTAGATGAACGCAAAACCCAGCACCAAGCCGGGAGCGACCACCATTTTGGGGATCAACGCTTCTAAGCGATGCTTTTGCATCTTGAACCTTTGTGATGTTTCAAAAAAGAGAGAAGGGGTTGCCCCCTTCTCTCACCCTCGTCTGTTCAAAACCAAGGTCGATTTACCACCAAACTTCGTACTGGACACCAGCCAAGGTTTGGTTTTTACGGTTGTTGGCCGCAAACGTTGTGTTGTTGGCATCCGCTGCTGCTTGGTTCCAGTTCGCCTTGGTCACGTAGAAACGCAACTCAGGACGTGACCAGAAATCAGGCGACATGGCGATGGTTGGCGCAATCGTGATTTTGTTCAAACGCTGTGACTGAGCACCATCGCTAAATGAACGCGATGTGGTGCCAGCTTCAACCAGCATCTTGAAGTTCTTGGTGTAGGCGTAGCTGATACGACCGCCCAAAGAGGTGTCTTTGATGGTTTGCGTTACAGCTGGATCATCCGACTTGGTGGTTTGGTAACCCAAAATCGCTTGACCACCGAAACGGCCTGATTGCCAGTTGATGGAATCAGCGATGCGGTTGGTTTTCTTGCCATACACCGTGGTCGAGCTGATGTCACCAAAACGGCCGTTGATGTTGGCGTAGCCGCTGGAGGTTTGCAAGAACACGCTGTTGGTCAAACCGGCCATGCCGAAATTCGACTGGTTGTGGTTGATGGTCAAACCAGAACCGCCGCTGCTCTTCAAGCCAGAGGTGGTCACTGAAGTCAACAACACACGCACTTTGCCGCCGGGGTTGGTGTTGATCTCAGAAATGTCAACGTTGAGTTTGTTGGCAGAGGTGCCGACGGTCATCTTTTTGTCGAATGTGTCGCCGGTTTGCAAAGCGGCCCCCACCTTGACACCACCCACAGACAGGTCGGTGAAACCTGATCCTTGGTTGACGCCGTAGTCCATCAAGAAATGATCAACGATGTGCACGTCTTGAATACGAAGACGGCGTTGACCGGCCCAAATCTTGGCTTCGGGTGCAAAGCTCAAGCCCGAGACTTCGACAAAGGCTTGTTCTGTGCCTACATTGCCATCGTTCCATTTGGTAGGCATGTAGTCCAACTTATATTTCACACCATCCACTTCAAAAGTTTTGGCAATGTTGACTTCAATACCGTAGTCGCCTTCGTTGCCCAAACGGTACTTTTGCAAGTCGCCGCCGAGGGTCAAGCCACCTTTGATTTGTTGGTCTTTGTTGTAGCTGTACACGCCACCGCCACGGCTGTAGCCGGTGACTTCAACGCCGCCCACATCGGCTGCAAATGCTGTGGCGCTCAAGCAGTACAGTGCGGCCGCTGCGCAAGTTAATTTCATTTTCATAGTTGTCTCTCCGTGGTTTTAAAAATCAACAGTCTGTCTGTTGCTTATTTGGTCGCAGCGGCTGCAACGAGGCGTTTTTGACCGTCGTCGATGCTGATCTTGTCGTCGTTCCAGAACTGGCTGACCAAATCTTTGATGGCGCCTTCCGTGGCTGGCGAGATGGCCATGCCGTGGGCAACCGAGGGGACCAAGCCGCCGGTCTTGGCGGTGTCCACGAAGTCTTTGCTGGAGAGCTTGGCGCAGTCGTCGAACTTGGCCATGGACATGTTCAAGCGCACGGGGATGGAGCCCTTGTTCAGGTTGAACACCTCTTGGAAGTCGGTGCTCATGATGGCGGCAGCCAAGTCGCCTTGGGCTTTTTGAGCACTGGCGTCTTTCAGTTTGAACATGGCAAACGAATCGACGTTGAAGGTGTACGACTTGGCCGTGCCAGGAGCGGCTGCGCACAAGAAGTCCTTGCCTGGCTTTTTACCGGCCGCGACAAACTCGCCCTTGGCCCAGTCACCCATGAATTGGAAGCCGGCCTTGCCTTGCATGACCATGGCGGTGGCCAAGTTCCAATCGCGACCTGGGGAGGCCGCATCGGTGTAGCCCTTGATCTTGCGGAAAGTTTCCAAGGACTTTGTCATCGTGGCGCTGTTCAACGCTTTGGGGTCGAGCTTGACCAAGGCGTCTTGGTAAAACTTGGCGCCGCCCACCCCCAACACCACCGACTCAAAGGTGGTGAAGTCTTGCCAGTTTTGGCCACCGTGGGCCACGGCGATGAAGCCCGCTTTTTTGATTTTTTCGGCAGCGGCAAAGAACTCGTCATAGTTGGCGGGCATGGTGGCCACGCCTGCTTTTTTCAGCACGTCGGGGTTCGCCCACATCCAGTTCACGCGGTGCACGTTGACAGGTGCGGCCACGTAGCTGCCTTTGTATTTCATGACATTGGCCACGACTTGGGGCAACAAGCTGTCCCACTTTTCGTCTTTGGCGACGCTGTCGAGGTTGGCCAACACACCCTCTTGCGCCCACTCTTGAATGGCAGGGCCTTTGATTTGCGCAGCGGCTGGGGGGTTGCCCGAGACCACACGGCTCTTCAACACGGTCATCGCGTTGTCACCACCGCCGCCGGCGACCGCAAAGTCTTTCCAGCTGTGACCTTTGGACGACATGATTTTTTTCAGTTCAGCGGCCGATTTGGCCTCGCCGCCTGAAGTCCAGTAATGCAACACTTCCACTTCGCCAGCCACAGCGGCCGACACAGACACAGCGGCCACACAGGCCAGAACGATTTGGTTGAATTTCATGGGTTTGTCTCTCGGTTTGAGTTAGAGGGCTCAAGCGTTGGTCTTGAGTGCGTTAATTATTCATTAATTAATTAAACAAAGTTCTAAGGATTTTCCCTAGAAGGTGGGCAAATTACACTGAGTGCATGAACACCTCCACACCACACACCGCCCAAAGACTGGCTGGAAAAGTCAGCATCATCACAGGCGCCGCACAAGGCATTGGCTTGGCAACCGCCCTCAAATTTGCCCATGAAGGCGCCATCGTGGTGCTGTGCGACGTGAAGCAAGCCGCCGTCGACGCGGCGGTGGCGCAGTGCCAAGCCACAGGCGCTGAAGCCGTGGGCTTTGTGGTCGACGTGACCCAGCGCGACATGGTGGATGGCGCCGTCAAAGCGGTGATGGAGCAGTTTGGCCGCATCGATGTGCTGGTGAACAACGCTGGCATCACCCAAGACGCGCGCTTGCAAAAGATGACTTTGGAGCAGTTCGACCGCGTGATCGACGTCAACTTGCGCGGCGTTTTCCATTGCGCACAAGCCGTCACCGACACGATGGTGGCGCAAGGCAGCGGCGTGATTTTGAATGCCTCCTCGGTCGTGGGCATTTACGGCAACTTTGGCCAAACCAACTACGCCGCCACCAAGTTTGGCGTCATCGGATTTACCAAAACCTGGAGCCGTGAACTGGGGCCCAAAGGCATCCGTGTGAATGCGGTCGCGCCCGGCTTCATCGCCACGCCCATCTTGGATTCGATGCCCGAGAAAGTAATCGAAGACATGGTGAGCCGCGTGCCCTTGAAACGCTTGGGCCGCGCTGAAGACATCGCCAACGTCTACGCCTTTTTGGCCAGCGACGAGGCAGCTTATGTCAACGGCGCCGTGCTGGAAGTCTCAGGCGGCATGACGGTATGAGCGACACGCAGCAGCTCACTGAAAAGCACGCGCCACGCAACAAGACGGATTTGTTTGTGTCCTTCACCCTGCTCGCTTTGCAGGGTTTTGGCGGCGTGTTGGCGGTGGTGCAACGCGAGTTGGTCGACAAAAAGAAATGGCTCACGCTGGATGAGTTTGTGGAGGATTGGGCGGTTGCGCAAATCTTGCCCGGCCCCAACGTGGTCAACCTCTCGCTGATGATTGGCGGACGCGCCTTTGGCTTGCCCGGTGCGCTGGCTGCCCTAGCGGGCCTGCTGTTGGCGCCAACGGTATTGGTGCTGCTGATTGCCGCGGCCGTGGCGGGCGTGTCCGATACGCCCATCGCGCAAAGCATGCTGCGTGGCATGGGCGCGGTCTCGGCGGGCTTGATTGCGGCGGTGGGCATCAAGCTCATGGGCGCCTTGAAAAACAACCCCATGGGCCAGTTCAGCTGCCTCGGCATTGCCGCCCTCACCTTTGTCGGCATTGCGTTGTTTCGCTTGCCTTTGGCGTGGGTGCTGCTGAGTTTGGGGCCGCTTGCCAGCCTGTGGGCCAGCCACTGCATCGCGCAGCGGGGTGAGGCATGACCATCGTTTTGACCTTGGCCGATTGGTGGTCTCTGTTTTTGCACTTCGTGTCGCTCTCGCTGCTGGCCGTGGGCGGCGCCATCACCACCGCGCCGGATATTCACCGTTACTTGGTCGATGAAACCCATTGGCTGAGTGACACGCAGTTCACCTCGTCCATCGCTTTGGCGCAAGGCGCGCCTGGGCCCAATGTGATGTTTGTGGCCTTGATGGGCTGGAACGTGGGCCTCAACGCCGCAGGCGGCTTGGCGGCGGGTTGGCCCGCTGTGGGCTTGGCGTTGTGGGGCGTGCTGATCACCATGGTGGGCATCATGATTCCCTCGGCCACCCTCACCTTTGTGGCCACGCAATGGGCGCACCGCAACCGCGAACTTCGCGCCGTGAAAGCTTTCAAGGCGGGCATGGCCCCCATCGTGATTGCGCTGTTGATTGCCACGGGTTGGTTGCTGACCGGCAACCACGAAAACCCCGCACACGACTGGCCGCTGTGGGCCTTAACCGGCGCCACCACGCTGATCGTCTGGAAAACCAAAACACACTTGTTGCTGCTGCTTGGCTTTGGCGCTTTGCTGGGGGCCATGGGATGGATTTGAGCCCAAAACTTCCCACACTTCCCGCGATGTATCAGCAGCGCATCGAGGCTTTGCTGGCCAGCGGAACGCGCCGCATGGTGGGTTTGGTCGGGGCACCCGGCGCGGGCAAATCAACCTTGGCGCAAGTGCTGGCGTCGCAATGGCCTGCTCACATTCAAGTGGTGCCCATGGACGGGTTTCACTTGGCCAATGTGGAACTCGAACGGCTGGGACGCAAGCAGCGCAAAGGCGCACCAGACACGTTTGACGCGTTTGGCTTTGTCGCCTTGCTCCAACGGCTGCGCACACAGGCAGACGATGAGGTGGTTTACGCACCGAGCTATGAACGCACCCTAGAAGAAGGCATCGCAGGCGCCATCGCCGTACACGCCAAGACACCGCTACTCGTGGTGGAAGGCAACTATTTGCTGCTGGACGATTCGCCTTGGAACCAAGTGCAAGCGCTGCTCGATGAAACGTGGTTTGTTGACGTGCCGCACGACCTGCGCGTGGGCCGCCTGACCCAACGCCATGAGCAATTTGGCCGCAGCGCACAAGACGCTGCCGATTGGGTGCAACACACCGACGAGCCCAATGCACGGCGCATTGAAGCGGCCAAAGCCAAGGCCGATGTGATGTTTCGCTGGGAAAGCTAACGAACAGCGTGTAAAGGGTCGGAGCTAACCAACCCTATTTTTCCTGCCGTATCTACACGAGCGTACGTTGGCGGCGCGCTTCGTACAAGCACACACCGCTGGCCACCGACACGTTCAAGCTCTCCACCGCACCCGACATGGGGATGCTGATGAGCTCGTCACACGTCTTGCGGGTGAGTTGACGCATGCCGTCACCCTCGGCCCCCAGCACCAAAGCGGTAGGACCTTTGAGGTCCACTTGGTACAAGGTTTTGGGCGCATCGTCGCTGGTGCCGATGATCCAAATGTTGCGTTCTTTCAGTTCGTTCAAGGTGCGCGCCAAGTTGGTCACCATGAAATACGGCACAGTTTCCGCTGCACCGCTGGCCACTTTGGCCACTGTGGCGTTGATGCCCACGGCGTGGTCTTTGGGCGCAATCACCGCATGGGCACCGGCGCCGTCGGCCACGCGCAAGCACGCGCCAAGGTTGTGCGGGTCGGTCACGCCGTCGAGCACCAAAATCAAAGGCGACTCAATTTTCTCGATGCCTTCCAGCAACTCGTCCAACGAATGCACCATCTTGATTTCGGTGACACGCGCCGCCACGCCTTGGTGGCCGTGCCCGCCTGAGAGCTTGGCCAAACGCGGGCCATCGGCCTCGATCAAGCGAATACCGGCCTCGTTGGCGCGGTCAATGAACTGGCGCATACGCGCATCGCGGCGTGTGGGGTCGAAGTAGATTTCGATGACGGATTGCGGCGCTGTTTTAACGCGCACGCCAACGGCGTGAAAGCCGAAGAGAACTTTGGGGGCTGAAGACATGGGGCTGATTATCCCTTGGTGGTATTGGCGTTCTAGGCACTGCACCTTTAATAAAATTTCCCGATAGGTGTATTTTGAAGAAACAAAATTAGTTTCTAATATTTATTTCCCGATCGGGTTATTCAATTGCGTAGCGGCAGAAATTACCTCATAATTTACCGAACGGGAAACTATGAACACCATGACAACGATCAAATCACCACAAACGCTCGGCGAAACGCTTCGTGCTGCACGCAAGGGGCTTGGGCTAACGCAACCAAAGTTGGCGCTTGCCGCTGGCGTCGGTGTGCGGTTTATCGTCGATCTTGAAGCCGGAAAACCAACCGTTCGGCTAGATGCAGTGATGCGCGTGATTGAGGCGCTGGGCGGTGTGATTCGCATAGAGGGCTTGCCCTCCTCTGGCAATGAGGTATCGACATGACGCATCAATTAGCGGTCTGGTTATTCACCACGCCTATTGGCACATTGACGTTGGTCAATGAACGACTGAGCTTCACGTACATGCCTGAATGGCTGCGCACTCACGATTCAACGTTTATCTTTCAGTGAAAGTTTTATTCGCACCGATCTGATGACCTAGAAAAAATCACCCCTTCACCTGCCCCGCCTCAATCGTGATCGCCCGATCACATTTGGCAGCGAGCTTCAAATCGTGCGTCACCAACACCAGCGTGGTGCCCAATTCCTTGTTCAAGGCAAACATCAAATCCATGATGCGCTCGCCGCTGGCGTGGTCCAAGCTGCCAGTGGGCTCGTCGGCCAGCAGTAGTGCGGGTTTGACGACAAAGGCGCGGGCCAAGGCCACGCGTTGTTGTTCGCCGCCCGACAGCACTTTGGGGTAATGGCCCAAACGCTCACCCAAGCCCACGCGCTCCAGCATGTCTTTGGCGGCGGCACGCGGGTTGGGCAGGCCTGCCAGCTCCAACGGCAGCATGACGTTTTCGAGTGCGGTCATGTTGCCCAGCAGCTGAAAGCTTTGAAATACAAAGCCCACTTGCCGCGCCCGCAAGGCGGCACGTTGGTCTTCGTTCAAACGGAAGATGTCCACATCGCCCAGCCAAACGCTGCCTTGACTGGGCGTGTCCAAGCCCGCCATGATGGCCAGCAAAGTGCTTTTGCCCGAGCCCGAGGCGCCCACGATGGCCAGCGATTGCTGTGGGGCCAAGGTGAAATCGATATCGCGGAGAATGTCGAGTGTGCCCGTAGCGTCTTGGACCGACTTAAACAAGTGCGAGACGGCGATCAAGGGCGACACCGCAGCAGGTGTGTGTGCAGATGGATTTTCTAAAGAGGATGTGGTCATGAAGCGCGATGGGATGTGGAGACGCGACTTTAACTTGGGCGCACTGGCCGCTGGCTTGACGGGGCTTTTGGGCCTGCGCGCAGCGTCGGCGCAAACCAACGTGATCTCGTCTCGGGGCGAAGGCATGGATGGCGACGTGATCTCCACCGACCCACGCCGTCGCCGCGCCCCAAGCCCTTATGCCAACGCCATGAACAACGCGGTGCCTCCGCCCGGATCGGCCCCTGCGGCCACCATTTTGGTGCTGGGTGACTCGCTGAGCGCCGAATACGGGATCCCACGCGGCAAAGGCTGGGTGGCGCTGCTGACAGAAAAACTACAAGCCGAGCGGCCCGATGTGCGCGTGGTCAATGCCAGCATCAGCGGCGACACCACGGCAGGTGGTCGCTCTCGCCTGCCCGCCATGCTGGACCAACTGCGTCCCGTGCAAGTGGTGATTGAACTCGGTGGCAACGACGCGCTGCGTGGCCTCGACCTCAACAGCACACAAAACAACCTCGAAGCCATGATTCAAGCCTGCCGTGCCGTCAACGCCCGCGTGGTGTTGGTCGGCATGCAAATCCCTCCCAACTACGGGCCCGACTACGGCAACAAGTTTTCGGCCATGTTCACCAACCTTGCCAAAAAACACCAAACGGGTCTGGTGCCGTTTTTCCTCAAAGGCATCGCAGATGCACCAGACGCCGCCAACCAATTTCAACCCGATCGCATTCACCCTCGCGAGACGGCGCACCCCCGCATGCTCAGCAATGTGTGGCCAGAAATCAAAAAGAACCTATAAGGCATCGCAGTGAGCGTTCATTTCATCTCGGCGCAAGACGCCATGGCCCGCATGGCCACGCCACTGGGCGAGCCAGGCGGTTTCAGCACCATCATCGATGCACGCAGCGAAGACGAGTACGCGCTCGACCACCTGCCCGGCGCCGTCAACTGGCCTTCGTTGAACAACGAAGAGCGCATCTTTGTAGGCACCATGTACAAGCAAGTCAATGCGTTTGAAGCGCAAAAACATGGTGCAGCACTGGTGGCGGCCAACATTGCGCGGCATATTCAGCGCGAGGTGTTGGCGCTGCCCAAAAGTTGGCAGCCGCTCATTTACTGCTGGCGTGGTGGCAAGCGCAGCGGCTCGCTGTCGATGGTGTTAGGGCAAATTGGTTTCAAAATTCACCTGATCGAAGGCGGCTACAAAGCCTTCCGTGCGGCCATCGTGGAAGACATCCCGAAACGCGTGGCGCCGCTGCAATTCAAAGTGATCTCGGGCCCCACAGGCTCCGGAAAAACACGACTGCTCTACGCCTTGGCCGCCGAAGGTGCCCAAGTGCTGGACTTGGAAGAGTTGGCCAGCCACCGCAGCTCGGTGCTCGGCCACATCCCCGGCCAACCACAACCCAGCCAAAAACGCTTCGACACCTTGGTGTGGCAAGCCCTGCGCAGCTTTGACCCCACGCGCCCCGTGTTCGTGGAATCGGAAAGCCGCAAAGTGGGCAATTTGTCGATACCTGAATCGCTGATGCTCGCCATGCGCGACAGCCCATGTTTTGAATTGCAACTCAGCTTGGATGAACGCGTGGCCTTGCTGATGGAAGACTACAACTTCTTTGTGAAAGACCACGACTTGTTCTGCCACCGCTTAGATGCGTTGGTGGCCATTCGCGGTAAAGCGGTGGTGGATGCGTGGAAAGAACAAATTCACACCGGCCACATCGAAGACGTGGTGCGCGACCTGCTGGTGCTGCACTACGACCCCACCTACGCCTCATCGATGGTGCGCAACTTCACCCAAACCGACACAGCCACCGCGTGTGTGGCTGCCGACCGTCACGCAGAAAGTCTGCGTGACGTGGCGCGTGTTTTACTGAGCTGACTCGCGCGTGCCTGCGGTCACCCGCACGGACGCGCGGTAAGCGTGCCAGCTGGCGAACCCCAGCCAAGGCCCCACGACCAGCAAGCCCGCCGCAGAGGGCCACATCGCCAGCACAGACAAAGCGACGATGAGCAAGCCCCAAAACACCGACACGGCCGTGTTGTCCACAAACACACGCAAGCTGGTGATGCAGGCGGTGATGGCGTCGGTGTCGCGGTCCAAAATCATGGGGATGGAGACCATCATGCTGGCGAACACCAGCCCTGCAAAGAAGCCGCCCACGCAGATGTAGGCCACGATGAACTCCCAGTTTTGAGGGTTGAACACCGCCTCCAAAACTGTGGCCGTGGTGGGCATACCGCCTGTGTTGAAAAACACGGCGAACACCACCAACGACGCCCGCCCCCACAGCAACTCCATCACGATCATGACCATGATGAGCATGCCCATGCTGCGAATGTGTGACTCCCAGCAGGTCAGCGAACTGCCCATGCTTGCTGGCTCGCCGCGCTCCATGTGCATGCTGACGTCATAAAGCCCCATCGCCAAAAACGGTCCCAGCAGCAAACAGCCCGACACGGCAGACAAGGTGTACTCAGGGTTGCTTTTGAATACGGCCAACAAAATGAGCGCCATGAGCCAGAACGAAAAACCGTAAAACAAAGAAATCAAAGGCTGTGAAGCCATGTCACGCAAACCCATCCAAAGCCAGCGCAAAGGATCGCTGAAACGAAGGGAGTTGATGTCAATGCGGTCGTGTGCTTCTTCGGGTACCAGTTGCTGCATGTCTCACCTTATTTTATTTTTAAGCTTACAAACTTGCGACGCGCAATGCCCGCGCGATGTCGTTTTGTAAATCTCGGACGTCTTCGAGCCCGATACACAAGCGCACCACCCGACCGGGCTTCAAATGCGCGGTGGCACGATGGCGGCTAGAGGCCATGTTGTAAGGCATCACCAAACTCATGGGCCCACCCCAGCTGTAGCCAATCTTGAACAGCTGCAAAGCATCGCAAAACGCATCCACCTGTTTGGCCGTGAAACGCGCGTCCATCACCACGCTGAAAATACCTGCCGCCAAACCTTCGGGCTCGCTTGGCGTCACACACAGCTGCTGCCAATGCGCGTGACCGGGGCCACCGCTGAGCGCGGGATGCAGCACTTGGCTGAAGGCGGGCTGTGTGGCACACCACGCGGCCAACGTGCGTGCTGCCATGTCTTGCGCCTTGTACCGCAAGGGCAAGCTGGGCAATGCACGCAACACGGCCTCAGCGTCGTTGGCACCCACGCCCGTGCCCAAACGCATGTGGCTGAGCTTCAACACACGCGCCAAGTCATCACTGCGGGTGACGATGCTGCCCATCAACACATCGCCGCCGCCGCTGGGGTATTTGGTGAGCGCGTGGATGGTCAGGTCAACGCCAAGCTCGCCCTGCCCTGGCGTCAGGTCAAACGCGTTGAACGCGAGGCCTGCGCCCCAGGTGTTGTCGAGCGCGCACAGCACGCCACGCGCTTTGCACAGCTGCACCAAAGCCACGAGGTCGGGAAACTCCATCGTCACCGAGCCCGCCGCTTCGAGCCACACCAAACGCGTGCGCGGTGTGATGCGTGCAGCCAAGTCGTTCACATCCAACGCGTCGTACACCTGATGCGTGATGCCAAACTGCGCCAACTCACCCTCGGCCAGCGACTTGTTGGGCGCATAGGCGTTATCAGGAATCAACACCTCGTCGCCCGTTTTGAGCAGCGCGAAATCCACATGCGCAATCGCCGC
This sequence comes from uncultured Limnohabitans sp., assembly GCA_963513725.1. Lineage (GTDB taxonomy): Bacteria > Pseudomonadota > Gammaproteobacteria > Burkholderiales > Burkholderiaceae_C > Limnohabitans. Next base: position 596,921 of record CAUPRM010000001.1, read on the forward strand.
TAAACCGCTGGGCGTGAGAAGGCAATGCGTGCCGCCCTCTAACGTGGCCAAGCGTTCTTCCAACGTGAATGTGGTGGGCGTGCCGTGCAAGCCGTAGGTGTAAGCCGACTTGTCCATCCACTCGCGTGTGCGCATGGCAGCCACGTTGGGAAAAATCACCGTGGAGGCTTTGAACACTCCGACCTGTGGCGCTTCAAATTCGGCGGGGGGTTGGTAGGGGTGATGAATGAGATCGGTACTGCGTGACATGCACACATATTACCTACGCTGAGTCACCCAAAAATCAAAATAACGACAGGCATAAAAAAACTCCGCACGGTGGCGGAGTTTTTTCTTGAAGCGCGAAAGGTTACACCTTCCACTTCTCCAACAAAGCCGCGGGGCGCATGTTGTCATACGGCTCAAACGGTTGGTGAATCCATGGGTTGGTGGGCAAGTAATCCACCGAGTAGTCAGGCTTGAAGGCCGACACGCCTTTGGTCCAGATCACAGAGGTACGCAGCTCAGTGATGGGGGCGTAGTTGTTTTTGAGTTGGTCGACCACCGCCTTGAGGGTGTGGCCAGTGTCAGCCAAATCGTCCACCAACAACACGCGGCCAGCGATTTCGCCTTTGGGTGTGGTGATGAAACGGGCGATGTCCAAGTGACCTTGCACCGTGCCTGCATCAGCGCGGTACGAGCTGGTCGACATGATGGCCAAGGGCTTGTCAAAAATGCGCGACAAGATGTCGCCTGGGCGCATGCCGCCACGGGCCAAACACAGGATGGTGTCGAATTCCCAGCCAGATTGGTGAATCTTGATGGCGAGTTTTTCAATCAGGTTGTGGTACTCGTCGTACGAAACGTACAGGTGTTTGCCGTCTTCGGTCAACATATCAATGGTCCTTCAAAATAAAACTGAAATTAAAACGCCGAGTTAAGCCACGTAGGGGTGGGTCAACAAAATGGTGTGGTCGCGGTCAGGGCTGGTGGACACCATGTGAATGGGCACGCCCGTGGTGTCAGCAATGCGGTTGAGGTAGTGCTGAGCGGCTTTGGGCAACTTGTTGTAGTCGGTCACGCCCACGGTGCTGTCGGTCCAGCCAGGGATGGTTTCGTAGATGGGCTTGCAACGCGAAATTTCGTCAGCGCCCATGGGCAAGATGTCGATGGTTTGGCCATCCAACTCGTAGCCCACACACAAGAGCAACTCAGTCAAGCCATCGAGCACGTCGAGCTTGGTGATGCACAGACCAGATAAGCCGTTGACTTGCGCGCTGCGTTTGAGCAAGGCGGCATCGAACCAGCCGCAACGGCGTGAACGACCAGTGGTCACGCCTTTTTCAGCGCCCACAGTGGACATGTGATAGCCGGGGTTGCCGGGGGTTTCCCAATCCAACTCTGTCGGGAATGGACCGCCGCCCACGCGTGTGCAATAGGCTTTGGTGATGCCCAAGATGTAGTGCAACAAACCTGGGCCCACGCCAGCGCCTGCAGCGGCGTTACCGGCCACGCAGTTGCTGGAGGTGACGAAGGGGTAGGTGCCGTGGTCCACGTCGAGCAAGGTGCCTTGTGCGCCTTCGAACAGCAAGTTGGCACCGGCTTTGTGCGCTTCGTTCAACTCGCGTGACACGTCGGCCACCATGGGCAAGATTTCTTTGGCATACGCCATGGCTTCGTTGTAGACCGTGTCAAAGTCCACAGCGGGTGCGTGCAAGATGTCGGTCAACACATGGTTGTGCAGCTCCAAGTTCTCGCGCAGTTTGGTGGCGAAGCGCTCGGGGTGCTTCAGGTCTTGCACGCGCAAGGCACGGCGTGCAATTTTGTCTTCGTAGGCGGGGCCAATGCCGCGGCCTGTGGTGCCGATCTTGGCCGTACCGGCCTTCTCTTTGGCGGCTTCACGCGCGATGTCGATGGCGGCGTGGTAAGGCAAGATCAAGGGGCAAGCTTCGCTGATGCGCAAACGTGAGCGCACTTCGACGCCCGCTTTTTCGAGGCCCGCGATTTCTTCAAGCAACTTGGTGGCAGACAAGACCACACCGTTGCCGATGTAGCACTTCACACCCGGGCGCATGATGCCGCTAGGAATCAAGTGCAACGCGGTTTTCACACCATTGATGACCAAGGTGTGGCCCGCGTTGTGACCGCCTTGAAAGCGCACCACGCCGGTGGCGGTTTCGGTCAACCAATCGACCAATTTGCCTTTGCCTTCGTCACCCCATTGGGTGCCGACCACGACGACGTTACGGCCTTTGGTTGCAGCCACAGTTTGTCCTTGGGTAGTGCTCATATCCACTCGATTACTAAAAAAATTAAAGGGCTTGAACGGCAGGAACAGCTTGCACTGCCCATTGGCCGGCGACTTCGATCAGTTCACGATCGCAATCAAATTCATCGACTTCACTCTCGTGGCCTGGCATCACGCAGACCACGGTTTCACCATTGGCACGCAAGGTGGCAATGGCTTCGCGCAAACCTTTGGCAGTTCCCCAAGGCGCGCGAATGGCGGCTTTGAGGGCACGCTCGGGCACCACGCTGACCAACTCTTTCAGGTCCAAACTGAACCCGACGGCGGGACGCTTGCGACCAAACACGGCACCGACTTCGTCGTAGCGGCCACCGCGCACCAAGGCGTCGCTGGCACCGGGCACAAAGATGGCAAAGCGCACGCCGCTGTAGTAGGCGTAGCCGCGCAGATCGGCCAAGTCAAAGGTGATCGCCACACCGCTCAAGTCGGCTGCAATTTGACGCAACTCAGCCAAGGCTTGTAGGACCACAGGCCATGCGGCAAAGGCTTTTTCAGCTTGCGCCAACACCGATGCGTCGCCATACATGTCGACCAAAGCCACCAAGGCGGTGCGCACATGGGCAGGCAAATCTTTGGAGAGGGCTTGAACGCCTGAGGTGTCTTTGGCCGCCAAGGCGCTGTGCAAGGCATCGCGCGCGTCAGCCGTCAGGGTAACGCCGCTGAGCAAGGCCGGCACGATGCGCGCATCGCTCAAGTCGACCGTGAATTGGTGGATGGACACGGCTTTGAGGGTGTCCAACGCCAAGTGCAGCACTTCGAGATCGGCCTCAATGCCGGCGTGGCCATAAATTTCAGCACCAAACTGCAAAGGCTCACGGGTGGCAAATGGGCGGTCTGGGCGTGTGTGCAGCACGGGGCCGCAGTAGCACAGGCGCGTCACACCAGCACGGTTGAGCAAATGGGCATCAATGCGGGCCACTTGCGGCGTGGTGTCCGCGCGCAGACCCAAGGTACGACCCGAGAGTTGGTCCACCAGTTTGAAGGTTTGTAAATCGAGTGCGCGGCCGGTGCCGGACAACAACGATTCGAGGTATTCGAGCAGCGGCGGCATGACCAACTCGTAGCCGTAGCCCCGAGCCGTGTCTAAATAAAGACGGCGCAGCTCTTCAATGTGCCGGGCCTCAGAAGGCAGAACATCGGCGATGTGATCCGGCAGAACCCAAGCGGACATGTGATTGATGGAGGCTGTTAAAACAGAGATTTTACCGGTCTTCTCGGGCATTAACCCAGCCACCAGAGCATCAAAAGCCCAACAAACACGCAAGCCAAACCAAAAAAGCGGATTTGACCGTTGTGTAAGGCCAAAACTTGCACCATTTTCTGACGCCAGCCCTCGGGCGAAATAAAGGGAAATAGCCCTTCGACGATCAGCATCAAGCCGAACGCCACCCACAGCGTATCGCCGTCAAAACTCATGCGACCGCCTTTTTACTTTTTAGGTGCTGGCGCGTTGCCACCACCGCTGCTGCGCATGGCTTTGAAAAAGTCACTCGATGGATCGAGCACCATCACGTCGCCCTTTTTATTGAACGTGGCTTTATAGGCTTCAAGGCTGCGGTAGAACTGGGCGAACTGCGCATCGCGACCAAAGGAGTCGGCATAGATGCGGGCGGCTTGGGCATCGCCCTCGCCTTTGATGATCTGCGCTTCGCGGTAGGCGTTGGCCACGGTCACTTCGCGTTGGCGGTCGGCATCGGCGCGAATTTTTTCGCCCTCAGCGGCACCGGTGGAGCGCAGCTCGTTGGCCACACGCTTGCGCTCGGCTTCCATGCGGCGATACACCGATTCGGTGATGGCATCCACATAGTCGGTGCGGGTAATGCGCACGTCCACCACATCCACGCCCCAAGGCTTGGCACCTTTGACAGCGGCCAGCACTTCGCGTTTGACATCGCCCAGCAACTCTTCGCGCTTGAGCGACAGCAGTTCTTTCACGGTGCGTTTGTTGATTTCTTCTTGGAACGCGTTGCGTACCACGCGGGCGAGTTGAATCGCGCCTGCGTTTTCGTCCAAACCCACGTTACGGATGTATTGCGATGGGTCGGTGATGCGCCAACGGGCGTACCAGTCAATCACCACGCGTTGCTTTTCAGCCGTCAACATGGGCTCGGTGTCAGCGTTATCGAGCGTCAGCAAACGCTTGTCGATGTAGCTCACGTTTTGGAAAGGTGGCGGCAGCTTGACGTTCAAGCCGGGTTCGGTGATGACGTTTTTGATCTGACCAAACGAATAAACCACGCCGAACTGACGTTGGTCGACCACAAACAAGGTCGAGCTCAGCAATGCCAAGGCCACCATCGCAGAAGAAATGTAGAAACCGATTTTGTTGTTTTGCATGTTGTGTCCTCTGATCAACGGCCGTCGCGGTCACGCGAACGGCCATCACGCGCACGCGCGTCGCTGGCCGCTGGATTGGCGCTCAGCGCATTGGTCCCTGTGCCGGCGGCATCTGCGGCTGGCGTGTTCGCCGTGGCATTGGCAGCATTGGTTTGTTGAATGATTTTGTCCAAGGGCAGATAGAGCAAGTTCGAGCCTTGCTTGGTGTCGACCAACACCTTGGTGGTGTTGCTGTAAATCTGCTGCATGGCGTCGATGTACAAACGGTCACGCATGACTTGCGGCGCCTTTTGGTACTCACCCACCAGCGATTTGAAGCGTTGTGCATCGCCTTCGGCTTGCGCCACGATGCGGGCTTTGTAGCCGTCCGCCTCTTGCTTCAAACGCGAGGCGGCGCCAACAGCGCGTGGCACCACATCGTTGGCATAAGCCTCGGCTTCGTTCTTGGCACGCTCGCGTTCTTGACCGGCTTTGAGCACATCGTCAAAGGCGGCTTGCACTTGCTCGGGGGGACGCACGCCACCTTGTTGCAAGTTGATGCCCACCACCTCAATGCCCACTTTGTATTGGTCAAGAATGGCTTGCATCAAGGTGCGAATGCGTGGGCCAATTTGGTCACGTTCTTCGGACATGGCGGCGTCCATCTTCATCTTGCCAACCACTTCGCGCACGGCTGTTTCGGCGGCTTGCACCACGGTGTCGGTGGGATTCTTGGTTTCGAACAAATAGGCGCGCGCGTCGGTCAAACGGTATTGCACGGCGAATTTGATTTCAAGAATATTCTCGTCTTCGGTCAGCATGGCCGATTCGCGCAGGCCCGTGGCTTTGACGATGTTGTCGCGGCCCACATCGACCGAGCGAATTTGCGTGACAAACACCAACTCATTGCGCTGAAACGGATAAGGCAAGCGCCAGTTGAAACCCGCACCCACGGTCGAGTGATAACGACCAAACTGCGTGATCACCGCTTGCTGGCCTTCTTGCACGATGAAAAAGCCAGTCGATAGCCAAATGGCCACCAACACCGCCGCAATCACGCCAATGCCAAAACGTGCCACCTTGAATTGCGGACCGGAAGGATCGCCAGGAGGCGGTGGGTTTGAGCCGCCGCCTTTGCGCTGGCCAAACAAGCCAGACAACTTGGCATTGAAATCACGCCACAACTCATCCAAATCTGGAGGCCCACCAGCGGCTGGACCTTGCGGTTTTTTGTCGTCGGGCTTGGGCTCAGTCGGTCTCGATTGGGTGCCATTCTCGTTGTCGCGCCCCCAACGGCCGTCGTTGAGGTTGAACATGCCGAGCAGTCGCGACAACCAAGAGCTTGGGGCCACGTTTTTAGAATTGGAGTTCATACGCATCGTTGTTATTTCTCTGAAGTCTTCATTGTGCCCAAGTTGAGGCCTCGTTCGTCAGATGTTGGATAAGACGTGAGGTCATCGGGCAAGTCTTGCAAGGCCTCTTGGGCCAAATATTCACGCAAGCCAGCCAAACCCTCGCCGGATTTGGCACTCACAAAGAACCGTGGAATCGCCACACCGTCCACCGTGTAAGTGTCTTGCATCAGCAAGGGACGCGTTTCTTCGCTCATGGCGTCAAGTTTGTTGAACACCAAAACTTGCGGTACATCCGCAGCGCCAATCTCGACCAACACCTTTTGCACCTCGGCCATTTGCTCGGGGAAATTGGGGTTGGAGGCATCGACCACATGCATCAACAAGCTCGCATCCGCGGCCTCTTGCAAGGTGGCTTGAAAGGCGTCAATCAAGCCATGGGGCAAATCGCGAATGAACCCCACCGTGTCCGACAGCGACACCGAGCGGCCCACCCCCTCTTTGTTGCCCAAATAGAGCTGACGCGTGGTGGTGTCCAGGGTGGCGAACAATTGGTCAGCCGCGTAGGCACGGGCTTTCACCATGGCGTTGAACAGGGTCGACTTGCCTGCGTTGGTGTAGCCCACCAGCGAGATCGTGAAGGCATCGCGGCGGTTGCGCTGACGGCGCTGGGTGCTGCGTTGACGTTTGACTTTTTCGAGGCGTTCGCGGGTACGCTTGATGGCGTCGCCAATCATGCGACGGTCCAGCTCCATTTGGGTTTCGCCAGGGCCACCGCGCATGCCAATGCCGCCGCTTTGTCGCTCCAAATGCGACCAACGGCGCACCAAGCGCGTGCTGAGGTATTGCAGTTTGGCCAACTCCACCTGCAATTTGCCTTCGTGGCTGCGTGCGCGTTGGGCGAAGATTTCCAAAATCAAGAAAGTACGGTCATTGACCGGCATGCCCATGTGACGCTCTAAATTGCGCTGCTGGGCGGGGCTCAGGGGCTGTTCAAACAAAATCTCGACGGCACCATGCAATGTGGCGAGTTCTTTGATTTCATCGGCCTTTCCGCTGCCCACGAACAAAGCGGCGTCGGGGGCTTTGCGTTTGCAAGTCAGGCGCGCCACGGGTTGAAGACCCGCAGTCTGAGCCAGCAACCCCAACTCTTCGAGTTCGTTGTCGAAATGGGGCAAACCAAAATCAACCCCGACCAACAAGGTGGGGGCAACGTTTTTACGGTCAGAGTCGTTCAAGCGGTCAATCTAAAAAATGAAGGCGTAAAAAAAGGGCTGTGACCAGCCCTTTTTGCAGAGCTACCCAGCTCAAACTTCGGGCGAACTGCCCGTACCGTCGGTGGGGTTGAAGTTCACAGCGCGGCCCGGCACGATGGTCGAGATGGCGTGTTTGTAAACCATTTGCGTCACGGTGTTGCGCAACAGAACCACGTATTGGTCAAACGATTCAATTTGACCTTGCAACTTGATGCCGTTGACCAAGTAAATGGACACGGGCACATGCTCGCGACGGAGGATGTTCAGAAAAGGGTCTTGCAACAGCTGGCCTTTGTTTTTTGAGTTGTCGGTGTTCACGATATTCTCCGTGTTTCAGTAGTTGTGAAGAGGTCTGACCTTACCACAGCGAGAGGTCAAAGACCTCAAGCTTCCTTGTCCTTGTAGGGGTTCTGCGAGGTTTTCATCTCGATGCGCAAGGGTGTGCCTTCGAGCGAAAACGCTTTGCGGAAACGGCCTTCCAAGTAACGCTTGTAGGTGTCGGTGACGTGCTCCAGCGAATTACCGTGAATCACGATCACAGGCGGGTTCATGCCGCCTTGGTGGGCGTAGCGCAATTTGGGGCGGAACATGCCGCCGCGTTGTGGGCTTTGGAATTGCACGGCCTCCAACAACAAACGTGTGAGCACAGGCGTGGACATTTTGCACATCGCAGCGCGGTGCGCTTGCGCAATGGCGCCCCACAACGGGCCCAAACCTTGACGCTTCTTGGCCGAGATGAAATGCAAGGCCGCAAACTTCAAGAACGGCAAACGCGTCTCGATCGAGCGCATCAGCATTTCGCGTTGGTAAGAGTCCACGGCATCCCATTTGTTCACGGCGACCACCACGGCGCGACCGCTTTCCAAGATGTAGCCCGCGATGTGCGCGTCTTGGTCGGTCACGCCTTGGGTGGCATCGAGCAACAACAGCACCACATTGGACGACTCGATGGCTTGCAAGGTCTTGACCACCGAAAACTTCTCGATGGCTTCAAACACTTTGCCTTTGCGGCGCAAACCGGCGGTGTCGATCAGCTCAAACTTTTGACCTTCGCGCTCGAACGGCACACTGATGGCGTCGCGGGTGGTGCCGGGCATGTCAAACGCCACCAAGCGCTCCTCACCCAACCATGTGTTGATCAGGGTCGACTTGCCCACGTTGGGGCGACCGGCCACCGCCAGCTTGATCGAGCCGTCGTCCACGACTTCGGCGTCTTCGTCGATCTCGGGCAAGTTCAAGGTGGCCAAAGCCGTGTCAACCAAATCGCGCACGCCTTGGCCATGCGAGGCCGACACAGGCAACACATCACCCAAGCCCAGCTCGTAAAACTCCACCAGCTGAGCGCCCTCTTTCATGCCTTCGGCTTTGTTGGCCACCAGCAGCGTGGGCTTGCCCAAACGACGCAGGTAATTGGCAATGTCGTGGTCTTGGGCGGAAATACCGCCACGCGCGTCCACCACAAACAACACCACGTCAGCCTCGGCCACCGCTTGGCGAGTTTGACGGGCCATTTCTTTGTAAATGCCGTCGTGCGCATCGGGCTCAAAGCCACCGGTGTCAATGACGATGTATTCGTGCTTGCCCAAGTGCCCGTTGCCATAGTGGCGGTCACGGGTCAGGCCTGCGAAGTCGGCCACGATCGCATCACGCGATTTGGTCAAACGGTTAAACAACGTGGACTTGCCAACGTTGGGGCGGCCCACCAGGGCCAATACGGGTTTCAAAACTTATTCCTTAAACATTCCCAATTACGGGATTTGCAGGCCTGTCACGCGACCTTCGCGTGTGACCAACACATAACGCTCACCCGCCAACACAGGTGCAGCAGCGAGTTCGCTGCCTTCCAGCTTGACGCGGTTGAGCAAGGCGCCATCGGCCAATGACAAAACGTACAGCCAACCGCCGTCGTCTGCCAGTAACACGCCACGGGGCGTGACCAAGGGCGCGCTGAGCACGCGGTATTTGAGGCGCTCGGTTTCCCAAACGCGTTCGCCGTTGTTGCGGTTCCATGCTTGAACCACGCCGTTGGCGAGTCCGGCAATGAGCACGGTGTCGTTGCCGCTCACGCCTCGGGCGCCTGCGGCAGCACGGGTCCAGACGCCCTGCCCGCTTTGGGCATTGACACAACCGATTTGTGACTGAAAGGCGCGCACGCACACGCTGTCGCCCAAACGGTCGACGGGGCTGAGCAAGTCGACCAAGCGCTCCACATCGTTGGTGCCACGCGGCGAGGCGATGGCCGACTCCCAGCGGATCACGCCGGTGTTGGGGTTCAAGCCCACCAAACGACCGGCAAAACCGGTGATCAACGTGTCTTTGAACGCCATCAAGACGCCCGCTTGCTTGAGCACCAGAGGCTCGCCCGCGCGTTGTTGGGTCCACAACTTGGCGCCTGAGTTGCCATCAAACGCCAACACAGAACGGTCCGCCGTGAGCACAAACACGCGCGCTCCAGCCACCAAAGGCGCAGTGAACGACTGCGCTGGCAAGGTCTTGCGCCACTGCACTTGGCCATCGCGCATGGCCACCAATTGGTTGTCGCGGGTGATCACGGCGACCTGCTGGCCATCGCTGCCCACGCCCGCGGCAATGGCTTGTTTCAAATTCAAACGCCACACGTCTTTGCCTGTGGCCGCATCCAACACCGCCACGGTGCCTTCGCTGTTGGCCAGCGCCACGCGACCGTCACGCGCCGTCACCACGAGGGGGAAATTAACTTCGCCCAATGCCGATGACCAGCTGGTGCGCACATCTTGCAGCACCGACACGACCGGAATATCAGCCGGTTTAGGTCGCGACGACGAACACGCCGCCAGTGCCAAACACACAGCGGCATAAGCCAAACGGGAACACCAAAACGGGGCGTTGAATTTCACTTCTTAGACTCCACAGCAGCTTTTTCTTCGGGGTCAGCCCCCAAAGCCGCGAGTTTGACCGCGACCAAACGGCGGTATTCAGCGGTGGGCTCCAAGCCTTTCCAAGCGTCTTGGTAATGCTTCACCGCGTCTTGAGGCTTGCCTTCGAGCATATCGAGGTCGCCCAAACGATCGGCCATCAAGGGCGCAAACGCTGCGGGCACTTTGGCACTGAGCTGCTTGCGGGCTTCGTCGAACGCTTTTTCTTCAATCTGCAAGGCAGCCAAACGCAAACGGGCCAAGGCTTGGTAGCCTTCGTCGCTGGCTTTCTCGCTCACCCATGTCAATTGGGCTTTGGCGTCTTTGGCGCGGTCTTTGTCTTGGTAAACGCGTGCAGCCAACAAGGCGGCTTGCTGGGCGTAAGTGGTGCTCGCGAATTTGTCTTTGATGTCAGCCAATGAGCGGTCCAACAAAGGCATGTCGGCACTCATGGCCGCGCGCTCGACCGTGTCGTACAAGGCGGCAGATTGCGTGGCTTGCTTGACCGAATACGACTGCCAGCCCATCCAAGCAGCGTAGCTACCGAGGACGGCAATCAGCACCCAAGTGATGAGGTCGCCCCAGCGCTTCCAGAAGTGCTTGAGTTCATCGAGTTGTTCTTGTTCTTCGAGGTCGAGGTGCGAGGCCATAGTGATCAATGCTTACAAAAAGTTACGCGGATTGTAGGGGGGCCGCTCAGGCCACCACGCTTTGAGGCTGGGCAAGGCTTTGCGCCACGCACACGGCGACATCAACGAGAGGCACCGCTTGCTGGGCACCCACGCCGTCACGCAGCGACTTGAGGGTAACTTCGCCACGGGCCAACTCGTCGCCGCCAAAAATCAGGGCGAAACGAGCGCCACTGGCATCGGCCTTTTTGAACTGCGATTTCATGCTGCCCATGCCCTCACCTGCCCCCGCATGCATTTGCACGGACATGCCCTGCGCGCGCAGGGTTTGGATGGTTTTGAACACCACGGGCAAGGCTGACGCATCGGGCACGATGGCGTACACATCAGGGCCCACGGCCTCTGGCAAGGTGCCCTGCTCTTTCAGCAACTCCAACACGCGTTCGACGCCCAAAGCCCAGCCCACGGCCGGTGCGGGCTTGCCACCCACTTGCTCGATCAGGTAGTCGTAACGGCCACCGCCGCAGATGGTGCCTTGCGAGCCCAAGCGGTCGGTCACAAACTCAAACACAGTGAGGTTGTAGTAATCCATGCCACGCACCAAGCGCGGGTTGATGCGATAGGCCACACCGCTGGCGTCCAAAATGGCTTTGACCGCGTTGAAGTGAGCCAGCGAGGCTTCGCCCAGGAAATCGATCAACTTCGGCGCGGCTTCCACCACGGCTTGCATGGCTGGGTTCTTGGTGTCCAAAATACGCAGCGGGTTGCTATGCAAGCGACGTTTGGCCTCTTCGTCCAGCACATCGGCGTGGGCTTCCAAGTGCGCAATCAAGGCTGTGCGATGCGCAGCGCGTTCGTTGGGCTGGCCCAAGCTGTTGAGCTCCAAACGCACGTCTTGCAAACCCAGCTCTTGCCAGAGCGTGGCGGCCAACAAAATGAGTTCGGCATCCACCTCGGCGCCAGGAAAGCCCAAAGCCTCCGCGCCGATTTGGTGAAACTGGCGGTAGCGGCCACGTTGTGGGCGCTCGTGGCGGAACATGGGGCCCATGTAGTACAGGCGCTTTCCGCCGTCGTACAGCATGTTGTGTTCGACCACGGCACGCACCACACCGGCAGTGGCTTCAGGACGCAGCGTGAGTTGCTCGCCGTTCAAGCGGTCTTCAAAGGAGTACATCTCCTTTTCCACAATGTCGGTCACCTCGCCCAAACCACGCACAAACAAAGCAGTGGGTTCGACGATGGGCGTGCGCAGATTGCGGTAGGCGTGGCGTGCCATCAAGCCGCGCACTTTGTCTTCCAGCCATTCCCATTGGGCTGAGGCTGGGGGCAACAAGTCGTTCATGCCTTTGACGGCTGTGAGCGCTTGGGCCTTAACGGGCTTGCTTGATTTCACGGGCTCGGCCGCGTGGTTTGGAGTGAGTTCAGAAGTCACGTTTCGATCCAGAAGTCTTCATCACGCTTGGGGCTTAACCGAAGCGTTTTTCAATGTAGGTTTCAACAATTTGGTGGAACTCTTGCGCGATGTTGTCACCGCGCAAAGTCATGGCTTTTTCGCCGTCAATGAACACGGGAGCCGCAGGCGCTTCACCACTGCCGGGCAGGCTGATGCCGATGTCAGCATGCTTGCTCTCGCCAGGGCCGTTGACGATGCAACCCATCACCGCCACCTTGAGGTTTTCCACGCCGGGGTATTGCGTGCGCCACACAGGCATTTGGGCGCGCAAAAAGTCGTCAATCGACTTGGCCATTTCTTGGAACGTGGTGCTAGTGGTGCGACCGCAACCGGGACATGCGGTGACGCTGGGCACAAACGTGCGCAGGCCCAAGGCTTGCAAAATTTCAGAAGCAATCACCACCTCTTGCGTGCGCGCCTCGCCGGGCTGCGGTGTAAGCGAGACACGGATGGTGTCGCCAATGCCTTCTTGCAAAAGAATAGACAAAGCCGTGGCCGATGCCACCGTGCCCTTGGTGCCCATGCCTGCTTCGGTGAGGCCCAAATGCAGCGGATAGTTGCAGCGCTGAGCCAACTCGCGGTACACCGCAATCAGATCTTGCACGCCGCTCACTTTGCAGCTGAGCAAAATTTGGTTGGCCGACATGCCCATGCTCTGCGCCAGTTTGGCCGAGTCGATGGCCGAGGTGATCAAAGCCTCGTACATCACTTGCTTGGCTTCGAAGGGTTTGGCACGCAAAGCGTTTTCGTCCATCAATCGGGCCAGCAGTTCTTGGTCGAGGCTGCCCCAGTTCACGCCGATGCGCACAGCCTTGTTGTAGCGCATTGCGGCTTCAATCATTTGGCCGAATTGCTTGTCGTGCTTGTCGCCCTTGCCCACGTTGCCGGGGTTGATGCGGTACTTCGACAAAGCTTGCGCACAGTCAGGGAACTCGGTCAACAAACGGTGGCCGTTGTAATGAAAGTCGCCAATCAGCGGCACGTTGATGCCCATTTTGTCGAGCTGCTCGCGCACATAAGGCACAGCGGCTGCGGCTTCGGGCGTATTCACTGTGATGCGCACCAACTCAGAGCCCGCCAAAGCCAACTCTTTGATTTGAATGGCGGTGCCAATCGCGTCCACCGTGTCGGTGTTGGTCATGGACTGCACGCGCACGGGCGCGTCACCACCAACGGTCACCACATGGTCACCCCATGCCACACGCGCTTGCAAGGTTTGGCGAGCTTTGGGCTGCGACATGGCAATGCCGCAAGGCAACAACGTGTCAGCGGACATGCCCAGCTCCTGAAGCGCTCGTGGGGGTCTGCGCGGCAGCAGGTGCCACCGCATTCAGGGGGGCAGACGCGGTGGCCATCGACTGAACGGGCACAAGCACCAAGCCTGAAGGCACCGCCTCCACGACCGCCGCAGAGGCAGCCATCACAGCGGGGGCCACAGGTATCACAGATTCCGTCACCGCGTCGGCGGGCGTGGCGTCTTTGCTGCCGAGCAAACTTTGAACATCGGGCCAAAACGCCAACACCAAGGCCACCAGCAGCGCCAAAACGGCGCCACCGCGCATGGGCGTGAACAAAGCCGTCGTCGTCAGTAACTTGGATTGCGGCAAAAATGAAGGACGCTGCAAGGGGAAATCAATCCCGCGTTCATCTTTGGGCGCCAATCGCGACACGTCTTGGCCGGGCAACAAGGCCAACACAGGCGCTGAATCCATCTTGAGAATGCGGCACACGGCCAAGGCCAACGCACGGGCAAACATGGCGTCTGGCAACTCGTCCAAACGGTCGTTTTCAAGGGACTCAAGCTTGCTGACAGGCACCTTCAACGAGCTGGCCAAAATCTCGATCTTGACGTCTTGCGTCTCGCGGTAATGGCGCAACAACGCTCCGGCTGTTTGGCTTGCCACGGGGGGTGAATCCACCTGAACGTCAGGCGTTTGAGATTCAGAAGAGGTCGAAATATCTTGGGTCATTGGTCTTGAAATTTACCCTGAGCCAGCGCAAGCGCTTGGGCCGAGTTGGGAAAGGACTGGTTCAATTGTTGCGCGAGGCGGCGTTGCTCTTGAGGCTGCGCCAAAGCACGGGTCAGCTGGATGCCCAACCAAAGGCTTTCAGCACTGGCTTGGGGCGAGCTGTTGAGCGAGGACAGGGTCGCTTGGGCACGCTGTGCATCGCCATTTTGCCAATCGAGAACAGCCAATTGGTAGCGGGCGACGGGATTGGCAGGTTCGAGGGCCAAAGCCGCGTCAAAACTGCGTCGCGCTTGCGTTTTTTGCCCAGCGCGAAGTTGGCACACGCCCAAGGCCATCCAGCTTTTGCCGACCTGACGGTAGCCCGGTTGCGACACCGCTTGCGTCAACTGCGCTTGGGCTGGTTCGAAGCGGTCTTGTTGGCACAAAAACCAACCGTAGTTGTGCTGCACCTCGGCCACATCGGCGGGGGTGGCGGGCGGTTGAGACGCGAGTTGCAAGGCCTGCACAAAACTTTGCTGGGCCAACGCGGGGGCGTTGGCACGCTGGTGAATGAGGCCAATCAAGCTGAAAGCTTGCGGGTAGGTGGCGTCGATTTGCAACGCAGCGCGCGCCTCTTGCAGAGCGGCATCCGATTGGTTTTGCTCAAAGTAGGCAGAAGCCAATGCCAAACGACGCATGGCACGTTGGCGCTGCGCATCGGGCTCGGGCGTGGTCAGGACATCTAGCTGCGCAGCGCGTGTGTCTTGCATGGGTGAACTGCAGGCTTGCAAACCCAACACACACCACATCAAGGCGAAAAACGCCACAGTTTTGATCCATTGCTGCGCGCCCAAGCGCCCGTTCATGAGGGCACCTGTTTGAGCGCAATCACGCGCTGCTTGGCCATGCGCGAGTCCACGTCCGTGCGGTCTTTGACATCACCGGCCAACTGGCCACAGGCGGCGTCGATGTCGTCACCTCGGGTTTTACGCACCGTGGTGATGATGCCCGCCGCGCTGAGTTGCTCGGCAAACGCTTTGACGGTGGCAGCGCTGGAGCGTGTCAAGCCAGACGCAGGGAACGGGTTGAACGGAATCAGGTTGAATTTGCACGACACGCCCTCACCTGCCCCGCGCTTTGGTTTGACCAACTCGATCAAAGCTTGCGCATGTTCGGGTTGGTCGTTCACGCCGTCCAACATGCAGTATTCGAAGGTGATGAAGTCGCGTGGCGCGTGGGCCAAGTAGCGACGACAGGCGTCCATCAACTCATGCAACGGGTATTTGCGGTTGAGTGGCACGAGGTTGTCGCGCAAGGCGTCCGTCGGGGCATGCAAAGACACAGCCAAGGCCACGGGGCAATCCTCACCCAAACGGTCCATCATGGGCACCACGCCCGAGGTAGACACGGTCACGCGACGGCGCGACAGGCCGTAGCCGTGGTCGTCCAGCATGGCACGCAGGGCGGGCACCAAGGCGCTGTAGTTTTGCAGCGGCTCGCCCATGCCCATCATCACCACGTTGGAGATGATGCGGTCGGTGGTGTTGAACTGTTTGCGCAGCGTGTGCTCGGCAAACCACAGCTGCGACAAAATTTCGCCTGTGGTGAGGTTGCGACTGAAGCCTTGGTGGCCCGTGGAGCAAAAGCGGCAACCCACAGCGCAACCCGCTTGTGACGAGACGCACAAAGTGCCTCGGTCGTCTTCAGGAATAAACACGGTTTCAACGGCGTTGCCGTCGCCCACGTCGAACAACCACTTGATGGTGCCGTCCGCGGAATCGTGTCTGGAAATGGGGGTTAAGGGCTGAACCTGAGCGCAGGTTTTCAGCTTTTCACGCAGCGACTTGGCGAGATCAGACATCTGATCAAAGTCTTGTGCGCCCTTTTGATGAATCCAGCGAAACAACTGGGTGGCGCGAAAGCGCTTTTCGCCCAGCTGTTCACAAAAAACGGCCAAACCGTCGAGATCAAAATCAAGCAGGTTGGCCGTCATTTTTTTTGCGCTGCCGTCGTTGTTACCAACCACAGCAATCTTTCTTTACTTACCGTAAACGTTCATGCCAGCGAAGAAGAAGCCGATTTCAACAGCGGCAGTCTCAGCGGCGTCAGAACCGTGCACAGCGTTGGCATCGATGCTGTCAGCGAAGTCAGCGCGGATGGTGCCAGGGGCTGCGTCTTTAGGGTTGGTAGCACCCATCAAGTCACGGTTTTTCAAAATAGCGCCTTCGCCTTGCAACACTTGGATCATGACGGGGCCAGAGACCATGAAGTCGACCAAGTCTTTGAAGAAAGGACGTGCAGCGTGCACAGCGTAGAACTGCTCAGCTTCGCCACGTGACAGGTGAGCCATGCGAGCGGCGATGACTTTCAAGCCAGCAGCTTCGAAACGGGCGTAGATTTGACCGATGACGTTCTTAGCAACTGCGTCGGGCTTGATGATGGAGAGGGTACGTTCGATAGCCATGTTGGAATTTTCCTTGTTTGACGTTTTAAAAACTGAGTTCGACAAAAGCGAAGCCCGTTATTTTAACCGCTCAAAGGGTTTCCCCCTGAGCATTTGTGATGCTTTTAGCCGTGATCAGCGGCCGTTACGGCCTCGACCAAAACTGCCACCGGGGATGCCGCCGCGTTTAGGAGGGCCCGCAGGCGCAGAAGAAGGCTTGCGACCACCCACCAAACCGGCTTTGAAGGCCTTGTGGCCGTCTTTTTTGCGTTGACGCTCCATCGCGTAGCTGTCAGCACCGATGTAACCCACCGACGTTTGCATGGGGTCGGGCTGTTGCTGCTGCACGGGCTCAGGCTTGCCTCGGCCACCGCGTTTGCGCTCGCTCATGACCAAACGCTCAGGACCGCGTGGACGCTCGTCCGGTGCGCGTGGCATCGACGGACGCGGACCCACACTGTTGCCACGGCGGCGGCTGTTGGCGCGCTCGGTACGGTTGTTTTGTGAGGGGCCACTGGCCATCGGCGCGTCGGCACCGGCGGCTTCCATCAAAGCGCGAATATCGCGCTCACCCAACTCCACGAACGCACCGCGCTTCAAACCGCGTGGCAACACCATGGCACCGTAACGGATACGAATCAAACGGCTCACGGCGTGACCGACAGCTTCGAACATGCGACGCACTTCGCGGTTGCGGCCTTCAGAAATGGTGACGCGATACCAGCAGTTGGAACCTTCGCCGCCGCCCTCTTCAATGGAGCCGAATTGCGCAGGACCGTCGTCGAGCTGAATGCCCGTGACCAGTTGTTCTTTTTGGTCTTTGCTGAGTTTGCCCAAGGAGCGCACCGCGTATTCGCGTTGCAAACCGAAACGGGGGTGCATCAGCTGGTTGGCCAACTCGCCCGAGCTGGTGAACAGCAACAGGCCTTCGGTGTTCAAGTCCAGACGACCGACCGACTGCCATTTGCCTTGATACAGGCGTGGCAAACGGCGAAACACGGTGGGACGGTTTTGCGGGTCGTCCATGGTGACCACTTCGCCCGCAGGCTTGTGGTACGCAATGACGCGAGGTGGCGGCGGTGCAATGCGCACTTTGAGCTGGCGTCCGTTGACCTTGATTTGGTCACCAAACTGCACGCGCTGGCCGGTGTGGGCCACTTCGTTGTTCACCGCGACGTGACCGTCGGCAATCAAACGCTCCATCTCGATGCGCGAGCCCAAACCCGATTGGGCCAAGACTTTGTGCAACTTGGGCGATTCAGGCTGAGGCAAGAGCACGCGCTTTTCAGGCGCAGCATCGGCACGAATCAGCTCGGCGTCAAACTCACCGGAGACGACATCGTCGAAATCAAACGCGGCTTCATCGGCGTCAAAGGCGGCAGCGTGTTCCGGCGTGCCCCCGTGGTTGTGGTTTTCAGTGTTCATGGGGTTCATCGCCAGGTGTGGCAGGTTCGCTAGGGAAAGAAAGGTGGAAGACTTCGGGTTCGCCTAAGTCGGTGGCCAACAAGTCGCCCGCCTCAACAGGCTCGGTACTTGGGGGCGCGGCGGCGTCAACAGGCGCATCCAGCACCATGTTCATTTGCAGACTGGGGTCGTCTTCGCCCAAACGGGCAAAGGCGTTGGCTTGCGCTTGGGCGGTGTCGTAAATGGGCAGTTG
This sequence comes from uncultured Limnohabitans sp., assembly GCA_963513725.1. Taxonomy (GTDB): domain Bacteria; phylum Pseudomonadota; class Gammaproteobacteria; order Burkholderiales; family Burkholderiaceae_C; genus Limnohabitans. The sequence continues at coordinate 615,157 of CAUPRM010000001.1, forward strand.
GTCCAAGGAGGCCAAGCCCAAATCGTCTAAAAACTGGCGGGTGGTGGCAAACAAGGCGGGACGTCCCACCGTTTCGCGGTGACCAATGACCTCGACCCAGCCGCGGTCTTCCAGCTGCTTGATGACGAGTGAGTTGATGGTCACGCCACGCACATCTTCCATGTCAGCGCGGGTCACGGGCTGGCGGTAAGCAATGATGGCCAGGGTTTCCATAACCGCACGGCTGTATTTGGGCGGTTTTTCTGGATTGAGTCGATCCAAATAGGGGCGCATTTGAGGGCGGCTTTGAAAACGCCAGCCTGAGGCGACCTGCACCAACTCGACGCCACGTTGCGCCCAGTCGAGTTGCAGCTCTTCCAGCAGCATTTTGATCGTGTCCGTGCCCAAATCGTCCGCGAACAGCACGCGCAAATCGCGCACTTGAATCGGCTGGTGTGAGCAAATCAAAGCGGTCTCAAGGACACGCTTGGCTTCCACGGTGTTCATCGTGAGGGGTTCCGAGGTCAGGGAATCGAGGAAAGTGTCCCCGAAACATGTCTCGGGGCCGGTAAGGCAAAGCTCAAATGGACAGGGCCAATTGTTGTTCTAGCGTTCGCGAAGTCAGAGCCAAAGGGCTCACCGCTTTCACAAGCGGGTGCGTGATTGTAACGCTTATGGCTTTTTAAGGCCCAGCCCATCTAACAATGCCACCATGTCCGCAGGCAATGGCGCCTCGAACGAGAGCGCTTTGCCCGAAATGGGATGCTCAAAGCTCAATCGAAACGCATGCAGCGCTTGGCGGTCAATGCCCAAAGTCATGGGACCGGCGTACAAAGAATCGCCCACCAGCGGATGCCCAATGTGGCCCATGTGCACACGAATTTGATGCGTGCGGCCGGTGTGCAAGGTGCATTGCACCAAACACGCTTCTTCTTGGCTGGCCAAGCAATCAAACGTGGTGTGGGCTTCTTTGCCGGGCAAACGCTCCAAATCGACCACGGCCATGCGCAGGCGGTTGCGGTAGTCGCGGCCAATGCCAGCCACCACGTCGCGATTGGGGTTGCCATTCCATTTGCGGTAGGCCACGGCCAAGTATTCGCGGTGCACATCACGGGCGGCAATTTGCTCGACCAAGGCGTCCATGCAGCGACGGGTGCGCGCGACCACCATCAAACCGCTGGTGTCTTTGTCCAAACGGTGCACGATGCCAGCACGCGGCAACATCACCGCTTGCGGGTCCAAGGCCAACAGGCCGTTGAGCAAGGTGCCGCTCCAGTTGCCCGGCGCGGGATGCACGACCAAGCCAGCGGGCTTGTTCAAGATGCGTAAATCGTCGTCTTCGTAAACCACATCCAAAGGAATATCTTCAGGCTTGAATGCCTGACTTTGCGGCGTGGGGCGCAAGGCAACGTGGTAGCGCTCGCCCATGCGCACTTTGCTGGAAGCTTTGGTCACCTCGCGCTGCGTGGGCAAGATGCACGACACACACCCCTCGGCCAACAACTGCTGCGAGTAGCTGCGCGAGAACTCGGGAAGCAACAAAGCCAAGGCACGGTCTAAACGCTCACCGTGCATCGTGGTGGGAATGTCGAGCTCGCGCCACTCGATCTCGGGACCGTCCACCAGCTCAACGTGTTCGTCTGGCAAAACATCCTCAAGGATTGAGGGTGCGGCGGTCGGCTGTGCCGATAGAATGGTTTGTCTTTGCTTCAAGAAAGTGGCCTGTGGTGTTACGCCTTCAATTATCGGCTGTGTGGATGGCTCTCGGAATGTCTGCGGCCATTCTTTTATCGGGTTGTGCCCAAAACTATGACCCGACCTCCACTTGGAGCGTGGACAAGCTGTACCAAGAAGCCAAAGACGAGCTCGCCGCTGGCGGCTACGACAAGGCCATTGGTTACTACGAAAAGCTCGAAGGCCGTGCGGCGGGTACGCCCATGGCACAGCAAGCGCAGCTCGACAAAGCGTGGGCCCAGTACAAAACCAACGAGCCCATTCAGGCCGTGGCCACCCTGGACCGTTTCATCAAGTTGCACCCCGCCAGCCCTGCACTGGACTACGCGCTGTACCTCAAAGGCGTGGTGAATTTCAACGACAACTTGGGCCTCTTCTCCACCCTCGCCCAACAAGATTTGGCGGAGCGTGACCCCAAGCAGGCCAAAGAATCGTTTGAAGCATTTCGTGAATTAACCACACGATTCCCGCAATCGAAATATGCCGAAGACGCGCGCCTGCGCATGGCTTACATCAAAAACTCGCTGGCTCGCTCAGAGGTTTATGTGGCGCGTTATTACTTCGAGCGTGGGGGCTACGTCGCAGCGATCAACCGTGCACAAGCCGCGGTTCAAGAGTTTCGTGATGTGCCTGCGGTGGAGGAGGCTTTGTTCATCTTGGTCAAGTCCTACGACAAACTGGGCTTGGTGCAATTGCGCGACGACACACGCCGTGTGCTCGAAGCCACCTACCCTAACAGCGTGTTCTTGTACCCAGAACGCGCGATCGCTCCCAAATCTTGGTGGAAATTTTGGTGAGTTAAACCGGCTTGACGCGTCCAGCGCTTAAGCCGGTTTGAGCGCGTCCAGCGCTTGCGCCAAGTCCGCGTCATTGCCGAGTTGGCGCATAGGGGGTAACGCCGCAATCAAACGTCGGCCATAGCCCGTCGTCACCAAACGGTTGTCACACAGCACCAGCACGCCTTGGTCTGTTTCGCGGCGAATCAAGCGGCCTGCGCCTTGCTTCAAGGCCACCACGGCCTCGGGCACAAAGTAATCATTGAACGGGCTGCGGCCCTGCGCTTCCAAGCGTTTGCCACGCGCCTCCACCAACGGGTCGTTGGGCGGGGGAAACGGCAGCTTGTCAATGATGACCAATTGCAGCGCATCACCAGGCACGTCAAAGCCCTCCCAAAACGTGGCCGAGGCCACCAACACGCAACCACCCTCTTCGGCTTGCGCACCTTCGCGGAATCGCTCCATCAAATGGCGTTTGGGCCACTCACCTTGCACCAACACCTCGATGCCTGAGCCTTCGAGTTGCTGCTTCATCCCATCGCCAATCGCACGCAAGGCGCGCAGCGTGGTGGTGAGCACCAAAGTGCGTCCCCCTAAACGGCGGGCTGCGTCGCTGGCCAGCTGGGCCACTTGGCCACTGTGCGCCGGATCGTTGGGCTTGACCAAGTGGCGCGGCACATACAAGGCCGCCTGCGCGGGGTAGTCAAACGGACTGCTCACCCGCAAGATCTGAGCAGACTCTAGGCCGCAAGGCTCGGTGAACCAACGCAAACGGGGGTCATCGCCCAAGGTGGCGGACGTGAAAATCCAGCTTCGAGGCCGCGTGTCTTCATCGGGGCGTGCACGCGCAGCGAACGCATCCGCATTCAAATCTTGCGCGTCGTCATGTTCGGCAAAAAAACCGCCCGCATCGGCCAAGGCCTCGGGCTCATCTTGCCAAGGCGCTTCGTCGTCTTGGCCAATTTCTTTAGCGCCAACGCCTTGCGTCAGCAGCCGGTCTCGCACCGTCGCCGCGATGTCGAGGGGTGCCTCCATCAGGCGAATTTGCGAAGCGCTCACGTCAACCCAACGCACGGCATCGTGCGCGCAGGGTTCTAAAAATGCCTGCACACGTTTGGCAATTTCGGCCACGCGCTCGAACAAACGCATGAAGTCGGGCGCAATTTCGCTCACTGTTTCTAAGGCGCGCAAAGCTTGCAAACAGGCCGCGCCCACATCGTGCAACGACTGCTGCCACGCAGCGGGATGAATGTCTTCGGGGGCCTCGCCCACCCAACGTAACTTCAAGGCGCCTTGGCGTTTGCCCACGACTAAGCGCAACTCACGCGCTGATCGCTCCAGCGCCGACGCCGTGCCCTGCCAATCGGCCAGACCACGCGCCAACTGCAAGCCCGTAGCCAACACATCGCGCGTGATATCCAGCAATTGCGCCGTGCCAATTTGGTTGCCCAAGAAGTTGACGCCGGTTTCGTTGAGTTGATGGGCCTCATCAAAAATCACCACGCGCACGCTGGGCAACAACTCGGCCATGCCTGACTCGCGCACCGCCATGTCGGCAAAAAACAGATGGTGGTTGATGACCACCACATCGGCCCCCAAAGCCTCGCGACGCGCCGCATTCACAAAGCACGTTTTGAACTTCGGGCACTGCGAGCCCAAACAGTTTTCACGGTTCGAGGTGATGAGCGGAATCAGTGGCGAGCGCTCATCCAAGCCCGGCAGCTCCGCCAAGTCGCCACTGCGAGTGGCCATGGACCAAGTTTCCACACGCGACAGCAAATGCGCCGTGTGGCGGTCGGTGGCGCTGTGGTCTTGACGCGCCAACTCCATGCGGTGGGTACACAAGTAGCTGGAGCGCCCTTTGAGCAAGGCCAAGCGCACGGGCAAATTCAAAGCCTTGACCAAACGTGGCAAGTCGCGGGCGTACAACTGGTCTTGCAGCGCTTTGGTGGCGGTCGACAGCAGCACGCGTTCGCCACTCAACAAGGCAGGCACCAAATAGGCAAAGGTCTTGCCCACGCCTGTGCCCGCCTCGACCACCAAACTACCGCCCAAGGCCACCACATCGGCCACGGCCAAGGCCATGTCCGTTTGACCTTGGCGAGGCTGGAAATGGTCGGTGCTGCGCGCCAACACGCCCAAGGGCGCAAAGGCTTCTTGCACCATGTCGCGCAAGGGGTGACTCATGGCGGTGTCGCTCATTGGCTGGCTCCACGCGCAGGCAACGAGGCTGCAGGCGGCTTGTCGCGTTCACGCATTTTTTTTTCGAGATCAGCGCGACGCTGAACCGCCTCGCGCTGCTTTTGTTCGTAGGCTTCACGCTGCTGGCCTTGCGCGGCATGGTCGGCCTGCTTTTGCGCGGCACGATCGGCCAAGGCTTTGGCAGTTTGGGCTGCATCCAAATGCTGTGTTTGCGCCCTGTCACGCGCCAAGTCATTGGTCTCGGCCAAACGGCGCTCGGCCTCTTCGGCTTTGAGACGTCGCTCCAGGGTGTTGAACGCAATCTCGTCTTTTCGTAAAACGGCATGCGCCTGCAAGCGACGTTCACGCGCCTCCAAACGACAGCTCGTGACATCAAACTTCTGATAACACACCGTCATCTCTTGGCTATAAGCCGTCTCTAACTGCTGCCGGCGGGCCAACAGCTGCTGGCTCTGTGCTGCGCGTTCAGCCGCTGAAGCGACCGGTGGCAAACCCTGCGCATCGGCATGCGGCGCAACTGCCAAGGTTGCAACGGGTCCGCTCGCTGTGAGGGCAGCAGGCTGCAAGACATCCTGCGCGCCTGCACCAAACCACCCCACCAGGGCCCAAAGCGCAACGAACCCTGTTTTCATGTGAGCGACGTGTCCACCATGCGTCGCTCCAGCGCCAAAAATTCGGCCGACTGCATTTCATTCAAGCGCGACACGGTGCGTGGAAATTCGTGCGCCATCGGACCTTCGGTGTACAGCGCCTCAGGGGCCACCGCCGCCGACATCATCAACTTCACGCGACGGTCGTACAGCACGTCAATCAACCAAGTGAAGCGGCGCGCTTCTGCCGCCTTATTCACCGGCATCTGCGGCACATCACTGAGCAACACGGTGTGGAATTGGCTGGCAATCTCCAAGTAATCGTTTTGCGAACGCGGGCCACCGCACAGCTCTTTAAAGTCAAACCACACCAGCCCGCCAGCGCGGCGTCGCGCTTTGATTTCGCGCGCCTCAATGTGCAGCACGGGGTCTTCATCGGGACATTCAGCCAAACGCTGAAACGCATCGGTCATGGCGGCATCGGCTTTTTCGCCCAAGGGGCGCAAATACAGCTCCACCTGTTCCAAGGTGCGACGGCGATAGTCAGTGCCGTTGTCCACGTTGATCACATCCAGCGAGCGGTTGAGCAGCTCAATGGCCGGCATGATGCGGTCGCGGTGCATGCCGCCTGGGTACAAATCGTCAGGTTTGAAATTGGAGGTGGTCACAAAACCTACGCCGTTTTGGAACAAGGCGTCGAGCAAGCGGTGCAAGATCATGGCGTCGGTGATGTCAGCCACATGAAACTCGTCAAAGCAAATCAGCTTGTAGCGTTTGGACATGCGCTTGCCCAGCACATCCAGCGGGTTCACCGTGCCTTGCAACTCACGCAACTCGCGGTGCACCTCGCGCATGAACTCATGAAAATGCAAACGCGTTTTACGCTTGATCGGCACCGCGTCGTAGAAGCAATCCATCAAAAAGCTCTTGCCACGCCCCACCCCGCCAAACATGTAAACGCCACGCGGAATAGGCGGGCGATTGACCAGTTTTTTCAGCGGGCTCGAACGCTTCTCTTTGTAAGCGGCCCACTCGGTGGCGCAGCGCTCTAGTGCGTCGATCGCGCGCAGCTGAGCTGGGTCGCTTTGGAAGCCGCGAATTTCGAGTTCTTTGAGGTAGTTTTGATGGACGGACATAGCGGGGTGTATTGTGCCTTGCTGACAAAAAAGCCCGCTGTCGCCAGCGGGCTTCTTCCACACGGGATGTGGTGAACTTGGTTTAGAAGTTCAAGGTGCGCTTGTCAACCGCCAAAGCCGCTTCTTTCGTCGCTTCTGACAAAGATGGATGGGCGTGGCAAATGCGGGCGATGTCTTCGGCCGAGGCCTTAAACTCCATCGCCACCACAGCTTCAGAGATCAACTCCGACACCTGTGGGCCCACCATGTGCACGCCCAAGATTTCGTCTGTCGTGGCATCGGCCAAGAACTTCACCATACCGGTCGTGTCGCCCAAAGCGCGGGCACGGCCGTTCGCGAGGAACGGGAATGTGCCGGCTTTGTACGCCACGCCATCGGCTTTGAGTTGCTGCTCAGTGCGGCCCACCCAAGCGATTTCGGGGCTGGTGTAGATGACCCAAGGAATGGTGTTGAAGTTGACATGACCGTGCTGGCCAGCGATACGCTCGGCCACGGCAACGCCTTCTTCTTCGGCTTTGTGCGCGAGCATGGGGCCACGCACCACGTCACCCACCGCCCACACGCCAGGAACGTTTGTTTTGCAATCACCGTCCACCACAATGGCACCGCGCTCGTCGAGCTGCAGGCCAATGGCTTCAGGGTTCAAACCAATCGTGTTGGCCACGCGACCGATGGAGATGATGAGCTTGTCAGCGTCCAAGGCAATGGCTTCGCCTTTGGCATTGGTGTAGTTGACGGTGACGCCCTTTTTGCCGTTGACGATCTCGCCGACTTTCACGCCGAGTTCGATCTTCAAGCCTTGCTTGTCAAACGCCTTCTTGGCTTCTTTGGCGATTTGCTCGTCCACAGCGCCCAAGAATGTGGGCAGGCCTTCGAGGATGGTCACGTCAGCGCCGAGACGACGCCACACAGAACCCATCTCCAAACCAATCACGCCTGAACCAATCAAGGCCAATTTTTTAGGCACAGCGCCTAAGCGCAAGGCGCCGTCGTTAGACAACACGTTGACTTCGTCAAACGGTGTGCCAGGCAACGCACGGGCGTTGGAGCCTGTGGCGATGATGATGTGCTTGCCGGTGATGACCTCTTCCGCCTTGCCTGCCACATTGATTTCGTGACCGGCTTCGGTGGTTTTGACAAACGAGCCGCGACCGTGGAAGAAAGTGACCTTGTTTTTCTTCAACAGGTACAAGATGCCATCGTTGTTTTGCTTCACAACGTTGTCTTTGCGGGCAATCATCTTGGCCACGTCCATCTTCACGCCGGTGGCGCTGATGCCGTGCTCGGCGAAGTGGTGGTTGGCGTGGTCAAAGTGTTCGCTAGATTGCAGCAAGGCCTTGGACGGGATGCAACCCACGTTGGTACAAGTACCGCCGGGCGCTGGGCCACCGGCTGCGTTTTTCCACTCGTCGATACAAGCGACTTGGAAACCGAGTTGTGCAGCACGAATGGCTGCGATATAGCCACCGGGGCCACCGCCGATGACGACGACGTCGAATTGTTTGCTCATAGGAATATCTCTTGAATGAACAACGCCCCCAAACTGGGGGCATTGCAATTAGGTGAAATTAGATGTCGAACAGGAGGCGAGCTGGATCTTCCAGCGCTTCTTTCATCGCCACCAGGCCCAAGACAGCTTCGCGGCCGTCAATGATGCGGTGGTCATACGACATCGCGAAGTAGTTCATCGGACGAACCACCACTTGGCCGTTTTCCACCATGGCACGGTCTTTGGTCGCGTGCACGCCCAAAATCGCAGATTGTGGTGGGTTGATGATGGGGGTGGACATCATGGAGCCGAAGGTGCCGCCGTTGGAGATCGAGAACGTACCGCCGGTCATGTCGTCGAGACCGAGCTTGCCGTCACGGGCTTTCACGCCGAATTCAGCAATTTTCTTCTCGATGTCGGCAAAGCTCATTTGGTCAGCGTTGCGCAAAATGGGCACCACCAAACCGCGTGGCGAACCCACAGCGATACCGATGTCGAAGTAGCCGTGGTACACGATGTCGTTGCCGTCCACCGATGCGTTCAACACGGGGAATTTCTTCAACGCATGCACAGCGGCTTTGACGAAGAAGCTCATGAAGCCCAGCTTGACGCCGTGTTCCTTCTCGAAACGCTCTTGCATGCGCTTGCGCATGTCCATGACTGGCGCCATGTTGATTTCGTTGAAGGTGGTCAGGATGGCGTTGGTCGATTGCGATTGCAACAAACGCTCGGCCACGCGCGCACGCAGACGTGTCATGGGCACGCGTTGCTCTGGACGGTCGCCCAAAGCCACGGCAGGTGCAGCGACTTGTGGCAAAGACTTGGTAGGCACGCCTGTAGGAATGACGCCAGCCGTGGATTGCACACCACCGGCCACCGCAGACAACACATCACCTTTGGTGACGCGGCCATCTTTGCCAGTGCCAGAGACCGAACCAGCAGCCAAGTTGTTGTCAGCCATCAGCTTGGCAGCGGCGGGCATGGCCACGCCAGCTTTGCTGGTCGATGCAGCCGCGGCAGCTGCCACAGGTGCGGCGGCGGGGGCAGCAGCAGGTGCAGCGGCGGCGGGCGCAGCAGCACCCACTTTGCCATCGGTGTCAATGCGGGCGATGAGCTGCTCAGCAGCCACGGTGCCGCCATCGGCGACCACGATTTCGCACAACACGCCAGCCGCTGGGGCGGGCACTTCGAGCACGACTTTGTCGGTCTCGATGTCGATCAAGATTTCGTCAGCGGCGACGGACTCGCCCACTTTCTTTTTCCATTGCAGCATGGTGGCTTCGGCCACGGACTCAGACAACTGAGGGACTTTGACTTCGATGATTGCCATATTTATTCTTTCTGTATTTCGGTATTCGGTGTGAACGATTTATTTGGTGAGCACGAAGCCCTTGAGTTTGGCAAACGCACCTTCCACCAGCGCTTTTTGCTGCTCTTGGTGCAGGTGTGAGTAACCCACGGCTGGCGACGCCGAAGCGGCACGACCCGAGTAACCGAGCTTTTGACCCGACGACATGTTTTCGTGGATGTAGTGCTGCACAAAGAACCATGCGCCTTGGTTTTGTGGCTCGTCTTGCGTCCACACCAATTCCGTCGCGTTGGGGTACTTCTTGAGTTCGGCGCCAAAAGCTTTGTGTGGGAAGGGATAGAGCTGCTCGGCACGCAAAATGGCGACGTCGTCAGCACCCAACTCTTCACGCTTCTTGACCAAGTCGTAGTAAACCTTGCCCGAACAGACCAACACGCGTTTGACCTTGTCGGCCTTGAGCGCTTTGTTTTCAGGAATGATGGTTTGGAACGAACCCTTGGTGAATTCCGACACAGGCGATGTCGCGTCTTTGTTACGCAGCAAGGACTTGGGTGTGAAGATGATCAAAGGCTTGCGCAAGTCGCGCACCATTTGACGACGCAACACGTGGAAGATCTGGCTGGCCGTGGTGGGCTGCACGATCTGCATGTTGGTGTCCGCAGCCAATTGCATGAAGCGCTCCAAGCGCGCCGAGCTGTGCTCTGGGCCTTGGCCTTCGTAGCCGTGAGGCAGCATCAAGGTCAAGCCGTTCACACGGCCCCACTTCACTTCACCCGAGGCGATGAACTGGTCGATCACCACTTGGGCGCCGTTGGCGAAGTCGCCGAACTGGGCTTCCCAAATGACCATGGTGTTGGGGTCGTTCGAGGCGTAGCCGTATTCGAAGCCCAGCACCGCTTCTTCCGACAAGATCGAGTCGATCACGACGAACGGGGCTTGGTTTTCGGTGACGTTTTGCAGGGCCACGTACGTGCCGGTGTCCCACTTTTCACGCTTTTGATCGTGAATCACAGCGTGACGGTGTGTGAACGTGCCACGGCCGCAATCTTCGCCTGACAAACGCACGGGGTAGCCGCTGGCCACCAACGATGCGAAAGCCATGTGTTCGCCCATGCCCCAATCCACAGGCGTGTCGCCACGGCCCATGGCAGCGCGGTCGTCGTACACCTTTTTCACCAACTGGTGAGGCGTGACGGATGCGGGGATGGTGGTGATCTTCTCAGCCAAGCGTTTCCACTCGGACATCGGGATGGCGGTGTCGCCCGCATCGGTCCACTTCTTACCCATGAAGGGTGACCAGTCCACGGTGAACTTGGTCTTGAAGTTGGTCAACACAGGATCATCGGTGTGCTTGCCAGCGTCCAACGCGGCGCGGTAAGCCTTGACCATGTCGTCACCCAAAGTCTCGCCCAAGCCTTGTGTGGCCAACTTGTCGGCGAACAGCTTGCGGGTGCCAGGGTGCGCGGCGATTTTTTTGTACATCAGCGGCTGGGTCAGCGCGGGGGTGTCTTGCTCGTTGTGGCCGAGTTTACGGAAACACACGATGTCGAGCACCACGTCTTTGCTGAAGGCCATGCGGTATTCGAGGGCCAGCTGCGTGGCCAAGACCACGGCTTCTGGATCGTCACCGTTGACGTGCAGCACAGGCGCTTCGACCATCTTGACGATGTCGGTACAGAACACGCTGGAGCGCATGTCGCGAGGGTCAGAGGTGGTGAAACCGATTTGGTTGTTCACGATGATGTGCACCGTGCCGCCTGTGGTGTAACCACGGGTTTGGGCCAAGGCCAAAGTTTCTTGGTTCACGCCTTGACCGCCGAAGGCGGAGTCACCGTGGACCAACACGGGCAGCACTTGCTTGCCCAAGGGGTCAGCGCGGCGGTCCATGCGAGCGCGCACAGAGCCTTCCACCACGGGGTTCACGATTTCCAAGTGTGAGGGGTTGAAGGCCAGTGACAAATGCACAGGGCCACCCACGGTCGACACGTCAGAGCTAAAGCCTTGGTGGTACTTCACATCACCAGCAGGCAACTCTTCAGGCGCGGTGTGGTCGAACTCGGCGAACAAGTCGGCAGGCAACTTGCGCATGGTGTTGACCAACACGTTCAGACGGCCGCGGTGGGCCATACCGATCACCACTTCTTGCACGCCTTTGAGGCCCGCTTGTTGGATCAGTTCGTCCATCGCGGCGATGAAGCTTTCGCCACCTTCCAACGAGAAGCGCTTTTGGCCCACGTATTTCGTGTGGAGGTAACGCTCCAAGCCTTCCGCAGCGGTCAAGCGCTCCAGAATGGCTTTCTTTTTGTCAGAGTTGAAGTTGGCTTTGCTGCGGATGCTTTCCAACTTCTCTTGCCACCAGCGCTTTTCAGCTTGCTCGGAGGTGTACATGTACTCGGCGCCCAAGGTGCCGCAGTAGGTTTCGCGCAGTGCATTGAGCAGCTCGCGCAAAGACATGTTGTTTTTGCCAAAGAAGGTGTTGCTGGTGTCGAACACGGTTTCTTGGTCGGCATCGGTGAAGCCGTAGAAAGCGGGGTCGAGGTCAGGAATGGCTGGGCGCTCAGTGCGCTTCAAGGGGTCGAGGTCGGCCCAACGTTGGCCAACGTTGCGGTAAGCCGCAATGAGCTGTTGCACGGCCGTGCGTTTGCGACCCATTTCGACGTTTTCGCTGGCCATGACGACTTTGGTGCCGCCCGATTTGGCGCGCTCAGCAAAGGCGTTGATGACGGGCAAATGGGGCACGTCTTTGGCGTTGGAACCGTCGACGGCAGGCACATGCTGCAGTGCGTCGAAGTACTCGCGCCAAGTGTCTGGGACGCTGCCGGGATTGGCGAGGTAGTTCTCATACATCTCTTCGACGTACGGAGCATTGCCACCGAACAGATAGGTATTGCCTGAATAGGCTTGAAAGACGTTTGTCTCACTCATTGCGCTTGACCTTCGCTCCCCTTGAGGGAACATTAGTTGGTTGAAAGAAACCTTCCGCGACACGGCTGGACCGATTGGCGGATGCGACTGTGGCTGGAAGGAGGCCTAGTAACACCCAAGATTGTGCCATGCGATCAGCAGCATCGCTGCGTTTTTATAGTTCTTAGGAGATTTGGTCTTGAATTTGTTTCAAGGCCGTGGGGTCGTCGATGGTGGTCAAGTCGCCCGGATCACGTTTCTCACAAACCGCCTGAATCGCACGACGCAGCAATTTGCCGCTGCGTGTCTTGGGCAAGGCCGTGACAAACAACACACGCGCAGGACGGGCCAAGGCCCCCAATTGCCCATCCACCACCTTCATGACTTCACCTTCGAGCTTCAAACGCGCTGCATCGTCGGTCAAACCAGAAGTATCTTTGACGATTGCAAACGCCATCGCCACTTGTCCTTTGAGCTGATCGGCCACACCCACCACCGCCACTTCGGCAATGTTGGGATGGCTAGAGATGCTCTCTTCGATCTCGCGGGTGCCCAAGCGGTGACCGGCGACGTTGATCACGTCATCGGTGCGGCCCAAGATGAAGAAGTAACCGTCTTCGTCGCGAACCGCCCAGTCGAAGGTGCTGTAAACCAGCTTGTTCGGCACGGTGTTCCAGTAGGTGCTGACGAAACGCTTGTCATCGCCCCAAATGGTTTGCAAGTTGCCGGGAGGCAATGGGCCTTCGATGGTCAACACGCCTTTTTGATTGGCGCCGGTCAACTCTTCGCCAGTTTGGTCGTCGACCAACTTGACGTTGTAGCCATACACGGCCTTGCCGGGCGAGCCAAACTTGCTCTCGGTTTTTTCCACGCCGTTGCAAATGGTCAGAATCGGCCAACCCGTTTCGGTTTGCCAGTAGTTGTCAATGATCGGTTTGCCGTTCAGGCCTTCAGAAATCCACTTGGCAGTGGGCTCATCCAAAGGCTCGCCGGCCAAGAACAGGGCTTGCAGGCTGGACAAGTCGTACTTGCTCAGCAACGCAGGGTCTTGCTTTTTGAGCACGCGGATGGCCGTGGGCGCGCTGAACATGACGTTGACTTTGTACTTTTCGACCAAGCTCCACCAGATGCCGCCGTCTGGGCGAATCGGCAAGCCTTCGTACATGATGGTGGCCATGCCGCCGATCAGTGGACCGTAAATGATGTAGCTGTGGCCCACGACCCAGCCGATGTCGCTGGTACAGAAGAAGGTGCCGCCTGGCTTGCCTTGGTAAATGTGCGGAATGCTGGAAGCCAATGCCACGGTGTAGCCACCGGTGTCACGCTGCACACCTTTGGGTTTGCCGGTGGTCCCCGATGTGTACAAGGTGTAGCTGGGGTGGGTGGACTCGACCCACTCGCAAGGCACTTGCGTGTCCATGTGCTGGGCACGTTCGGTGGCGTAATCCAAATCGCGGCCAGCCACGGGCGTGAACGGCGCCAACTTGCGGTCGACCATCAACACCTTGGCGGGCTTGTGGCTGGACAAGCTGATGCCTTCGTCCAACAAATGCTTGTACGCAATGACCTTGCCGCCGCGCGAACCCGCGTCCGCGCTGATGATGACCTTGGGTGTCGCGTCTTCAATGCGTGTCGCCAATGAATGCGAGGCAAAGCCACCAAACACCACCGAGTGAATCGCACCAATGCGGGCGCACGCCAACATCGCGAATGCGGCCTCGGCAATCATGGGCATGTAAATCAACACGCGGTCGCCTTTGGTGACGCCCTGCGCTTTCAAAATAGCGGCCATGCGTTGCACTTCGGCGTGCAAATCGCGGTAGGTGTAGGTGTGTTCTTGGTCGGTTTCGGTCGACACAAAGATCAGCGCCGCTTGATCGGCGCGATCGGCCAAGTGACGGTCCACGGCGTTGTGGCACAAGTTGGTCGTGCCGCCCACGAACCACTTGGCAAAAGGCGGGTTGCTGTAATCGCAGATTTGTTGGGGCTGGGTTTGCCAGTCGATCAACTTGGCCTGTTCGGACCAAAAAGCGTCGCGGTCTTCGATGGACCGACGGTGAAAATCTGCGTAAGCAACCATTCAAACATCTCCTATTTGTGAATTCGTACTCATGTACTGAATTCATAATTATGAGAATGGCGGACTTGCAGCAAGCTGACTTTGTCAGCGCTTTCTGATTATTTAATCAAGTCTTGTATTTCTTTGAATGGGTCAGCCTCAGCCGAGCGCAGCCACTCAAAAAGCACCATCTCCGTGGTCACCAATTCAGCGCCAGCGCCAGCCAAGCGGTCAAAAGCGGCGTCACGGTTGCGCTCGGTGCGCGAACCGCAGGCGTCGGTCACCACCCACACGTCAAATTCTTCTTCCAACAAATCCAAAGCGGTTTGCAACAAGCAGATGTGCGCTTCGACGCCAGCAATGACGATGCTGCTGCGGTTGGACTCTTTGGGCACCGCTTTTTGCAAATGCTTGGGCAGACTGCGGGCGTTGCCAGACGGCGCGCGCGCGGCGGGCTTGAGCAACTCGATCAAGCCATCGGCGCAAGCGCTGAAGCTCATCTTGGGCAAAGTGCGACGGCAAAACTCACGCAACGCAGCGGGGTTGGTGCCCAATTTGTCCGGATTTTGTTCGGTGCCAAACGTCGGCACCTCCATCCAATGCGCAGCTTGGGCCAAGCGCATGGCGTTGGCCAGCACCAATTCGCCTTCGAAAATAGCGGGCATCAGGCGGGCTTGGTAATCCACCAACACGAGTTGGGAGTCTTGGTCGTCGAGCAACATGCAGAGAGATCCGGAAAATAAATGAAGGCCCCAAGTATCGACGATCTTGCTAAACACCCTGCCGACTTGAGTACTAAGCTTTGCAAAATCAACAACTTAGGCGCGCTACCTCATCAGCCACAGCATCGATCGATTAGAATATCGGCCATGTTCAAACGCGCCCTTCTCATTCTTTGCTGTGTTGCCAGCGCCCATGCGGCGCCGTCCAACAATGCAGCCGATGACATTGAGCGCTACTTGGCCGAACGCGGCATCTCCGCGCAGCTCGACCAAGTTCGTCAGTCCGTGGGCGACACCGCCTCCAATTTGGTGTTCGACGCGATGGGGTTTTTGGGCGTGCCCTACCGTCGTGGTGGCACCAACGCCAACACAGGCTTTGACTGCAGCGGCTTCGTGCGCTCCATGTTCGAACAATCGGTCGGCAAAGTGCTGCCCCGACGCGCCAGCGAACAAGCAGCCGCCACCGAAAAAATTGACAAACAAGACCTCAAACCCGGTGACTTGGTGTTCTTCAACACCATGCGCCAAACCTTCAGCCATGTGGGCATTTATGTGGGTGACAACAAGTTCATCCACTCCCCCAAACCCGGCCAGCAAGTGCGTGTCGATGACATGCGCCAAGCCTATTGGGAACGCCGCTTCACCGGTGCACGCCGTGTGGAGAGCAAAAGCGAGTCGCTCAACAACTGAGCCCGATGCGTCTGCCTTTTAGGCTACGCCCATGAAAAAGCCGCTGATTCAGCGGCTTTTTTACGTGTCTAGATTGGTGGCTTTGACTGAGCGCGACTTATTTTTTCTTGTTGACGATGTCTGGCGTGATGGCATCGACCACGTTCACGGCGGTTTTCACGCCATACACCACCGTCGATGCGGCGGCGTCAGCCACGGCCAGCACCGTACATGCTTGCAAACCCATGCATACCAACACCACAGCCAAAATCTTCATTGCGATCACCTTAAAAATAGTGCGCAATTTTGACATGCATTCGAGGTCATGAAAGGCCTCAAACTTGCATTAAAACCGCTCGCCGTCCGCCAAAAAGCGCCAGCCGCCCTCTTCCAACTCGCCCAAACTCACGCGCCCCACGCGGGTGCGGCGCAAAGCCAAGATCTCAAACTCGCCGATTTCGCACAAATAAGCCGCCAAGCCTGGGTGCGCACCTTTCACAGCCAAGCGCAATTTGCTGCGCTCTGGCGTGGCGCTGCCCACGCTGATTTTGAAAGCAGGCAAACGCAAACGCTCGTCGCGCATGGCGCGTTCAATTGGGCGCAGGGCATCGGGTGTCACTTCGCCACGCACATCAACGATCAGCTCGTGCTCCATGAACGCCATGTCTTCGACCAACTTGCGTTGGGTGCGAAAGTCTTGGGTAAACACCACCAAACCGCTCGCGGCCTGCTCCAACGGCACGCTGGCATCCAGATGCGTCAAATGGCGCTTCAACAAACGCACGCCACTGAAATCGTGGGCACTGTGCTGCGCCGAGGTGAGCAAGCTGCGCACGTTTTGCGACGGTTTCTTAGCCGAGCGACGCGGTGGTGCACCACGTCCTGTCTGCGTGGGTTCAGGCTCGGGCAAGGCCTCCAAACCATCGGTAAACCCTGCGGGCTTGTTGATGATCAAGGTAATGGGCGTGAGGTTGAGCAAGCTGGCGTGCGCGTCCATCGTCACGGTTTGGTGCTTCACGCGAAACTGGGGCTCTTCGACCACCGTGCCGTCCACGCGGACAAAACCACCTTCGATGTACTGCTCGGCCTCGCGGCGCGAACAACCGCGCAGCTGCATAACCCGTTTGGACAAACGTTCGCCTTCTGGCGCTGAGTGACTGAAATTCATAGGGGGTGCATCCTGCCACAGTTTGAGGTGGTAAGGTCCTGCCCCATGCATACACAACTCGATCATCTCGTCATCGTTGCCAAAACCTTAGAACAAGGCGTGCAATGGTGCGAAGAAACCCTCGGCGTCACGCCCGGCCCCGGCGGCGAACACACGCTTTACGGCACGCAC
Source organism: uncultured Limnohabitans sp. (assembly GCA_963513725.1). Taxonomy (GTDB): domain Bacteria; phylum Pseudomonadota; class Gammaproteobacteria; order Burkholderiales; family Burkholderiaceae_C; genus Limnohabitans. Next base: position 632,065 of record CAUPRM010000001.1, read on the forward strand.
AACCGCCTCTTGAAAATCGCCACCCCCTCGAACCCCATGGCGTTTTTAGAAATCATCGCCATCGACCCCAACGCGGTACGCCCTAAAAAAGCCAGCCCCACACGTTGGTTCGATATGGACAACCCCGCCTTGCAAAAGGCCGTGACCATCGAGCCGCGTTTGGTGCACTTTGTGGTCAACACCCCCGACCTCAAAGCCGCCCGCATGGCCTTGCGCATGGAAGGCATTGACCGTGGCCCCGCCATCTACGGCAATCGTCGTACCTCCAAAGGCGTGCTGAACTGGCAAATCTCGGTGCGCGCCGACGGTCAACGCCTGTTTGATGGCGCCTTGCCCACCGTCATCCAATGGGGCAAACCTGATGCGACCGAGCCCCTCAAGCTGCACCCGCGCAACACGCTGCCACGCTCAGGCGTCACGCTGAACAGCTTGGAAGTCACCCACCCCAGCGCCAAAAAGCTGCAAGAGGCCTACAGCGCGATTGAACTCAAGCGCGTGAGCGTGAGCGAAGGTGCCGCCAACCTCAAAGCGACGCTGCACACGCCCAAGGGCTTGGTCACGTTGGAGAGCTTGGGGATTTAAAACTTCTTGTGCCTCTGCACCTTGGCGTAAGCGGCCCACAGTTTCTGGTGCATCTCGCAACCGTCCATCATCAAGCCGGGCGCTGAAATGCCCATGAAACGGTCGGTTTGCATGATCAGCGCATGGGCCTGTGCGAACACACCCGCACCAAACATCTGGCGAATCGCACCCACAAAAGGCGCGGTGTCGCCACGGTCACTCAGCAGCACCAAGGTTTCAATGCACGCATAAACCAAGCGGCGTTGCTGCGGCATGTGGTCAAAGTGGCGAATCCACTCGCACCCTTCCACCGTGGCTGCCTCGTCACCAATCGCCAAGGCCAGCAAGGTTTTCAACTCACCCACGCGCAAATCTGCCCAAAAGCTGCCTGCGTCAGCGGCCATGCCAATCACGGTGGCCACAGGACGCTCGTCGGCCAAACTGGACTCGTTCAAGCTGTCCAGCAAATCAGCGCATTCCTCGTTGTCGAGGTCGGTCAAATTCAAAATCGCTTCGCGCATGCCGTTGGCGATGCTGTTGTTCTCGAAGTCGAGGTCGTCCACAGGGTAAATCTCGGACATGCCCGGCACCAAGATGCGGCAGCTGTACACGCCCAAGTGCTCAAAATCGGCCACGTAAATGTCAAAGCCGTCGTCGTGAATGCGGTTGACGCAATACGCGTAGTCTTCGGCGGTGGTGGTGGCGAAATTCCAGTCCACAAACACGTAATCGGGAATCTCGCCCAAGAACTCCCAATGCACCACGCCGCTCGAATCGACGAAGTGAATCTCGATGTTGGTCGCGCTGGCCGCTTCTTCCAAATCAAACGTGGGGGTAGGGAAACCCGCCAAAGAATCTAAAGCGCGGCCTTGCAGAAGCTCCGTCAACGCACGTTCCAGCGCCACCTCCAAACGGGGATGGGCCCCGAAGCTGGCGAAGCAGCCTTGGTCTTCGGGGTGCAGCAGCGTCACGTTCATCACGGGGTACTTGCCGCCCAAAGAGGCGTCTTTGACCAAAATGCCAAAGCCTGCGGCACGTAAAGCAGCAATGCCAGCGGCAATGCGCGGGTAACGGTTGATCACGGCCTCGGGCACATCGGGCAAGCAAATGCCTTCGCTGATGATCTTGCCCTTGATGTGACGCTCAAAAATCTCGGACAAGGCTTGCGTGCGGGCCTCTGGCGCGGTGTTACCCGCCGACATGCCGTTGCTCACATACAGGTTGCCAATGATGTTGACGGGGATGTAAGTGGTCGCACCATCACGCAGACGCTCGTAGGGAATGGCGCAAATGCCGCGCGCGTCGTTGCCCGAGTTGAACTCCACCAAATTCGCGCAATCGATGTTGCTTTCGGGGTTGTAGAGCGCGTGCAACGCGGGGTTCAGCAAGCCCTCGGGCCAGCTGCCGTCTTCGGTCAAGTCAAACCAGCGTTCTTGCGGGTCATGCACAAACGGTGCGTCCGCCGTGACAGGGCCCAAATAGAAATGGGTCCAGAAGTAGTTGGTCGACAAGCGCTCAAAAAACTCCCCCAACGCGCTGGCCAAACACGCCATGCGCGTGGCCCCTTTGCCGTTGGCAAACAAGGCGGGGCAATCGCGGTCGCGGATGTGCACCGACCAAACACCCGCCACGGGGTTGAGCCAGCTCTTCTCTTCGATGTGAAAACCCAAAGCCTGCAATTTGGACTGCATGCTGTTGATGGTGGCTTCTAGCGGCGCGTCTTTGCCAGGGATGTAACTTTGTGTGGGCACGGAGGTGTCGCCTTGAAAAAAATAGAAAGAAAAACAGCGACAGCGCAATAACTGAGCGGCTCAGGGCCGCCACCTTATTGTGATGGGTCTGGCGAGACCGCAGAAGTTGGGGTTTTCGCTCAATCCTCTTGAGGCAACGTGGCCAGCAAGGCCATGCCCGCCAGCATCACCCCCGCCGTCAACCACAACGCACCTTTGAACGTGCCCGTGGCCTGCGCCATATAGCCCGCCACCACCGGCGCCAGCATTTGTGCGGCGCCATAACTCAAGGTCAAACGGGCCATGGCTTTGCCGGGGTTGTGCGGCGAGCGTCGCCCCACCAAAGCCAAAGTCAAGCTGACGATGCCAATGAACGTGGCGCCATAGCCCAACGCCCCTGCCAACGCCGCCCACAGCGAGCCCGACACCGCAGGCAACACCACGGACAGCGTTTGCAAGCCAAAGGCCAGCAACAACGCTTGCTTGTCGCCCCATCGGCGCGCCACGCGGTCCCACAAAAACACGGCGGGCATGGCGGCCAAACCGACCATCGCCCAAGCCAAAGCGCCCTGACCGGCCAAAGCAGGCTCGCGCTCCACGATGGCCACGGTGAACGTGGCGCTGATGACAAAGCCCCAACCCGCCGCAAAGTAGCTGGTCAGCATGGTCCACGTCCAGCGGCGTGAAGCCGTGGCACCTGCCGCCTCATGCGCGGCGACCACCACATGCGGCGGCACCGGCGGACGCCAGCGCCAAGCCGGTAACAAAAACACCAGCCCCAAAGCCGCAAACGCCAGCCATTGGTCTGACCACACCGACCACAGTTGCGACAAGCCCCAAGCCCCCACGGCCGACACCACAATGCCCAGCCCCAAACCGATGAAATGCACGCCCAACTCTGGCCGACGGCCTTGGCGCATCAGCCAACCCAGCACCAAGCCTGAGCCAAGCAGCATGCCCGTGGCGCCACACAAGCCCCCCACGTAGCGGGCCAGCGCCCAAACGGGCATCCACGTCGACAACGCCATCAACGCCACCGTCACCAACGCCATCCACAGCCCACCGCTGTACAGGCGGTGGCGCCAGCGCACATCGTCAATCCAAGCGGCGGCCAAGGCGCCCGTCATGTAACCCGCGTAGTTGATGGCGGCCAAGCCACCGGCTGCGGCGTCGGTCAAACCGGTTTGCGCTTGCAGGCTGGGCAGCAAGGGGGTGTAGGCAAAACGCGCCAAGCCAATGGTCAACACCAAGCCGCAAATGCCGCCGGTGATGACTTGCCAAGGTTGAAGATGAGGGGTGTCTGTTCGCATGGGTTGTGCTTGGAGGGGCGTCGCTGAATGTCAGCCGAATTGATGGGCGGAGGCCATGGCACCCAAACGGGCGGTGATGTCGTGAAACTGGGCCACCGTTTCGTCAATGATTTGCTGCGCCGTTTTGACACCGTGGATCAAACCTGCAGACTGGCCCGCCAGCGCGGGTGCGGCGTTCATGTCGCCACCGAAATACACGCCTTGAATGCCACTGAACGTATCCATGCCCATCAAGCCCGCTTCGTGGATGGTTTGGGTGAAGGGGGTTTTGAGCGCTCGGATGCAAGGCGTGGAACGGGTGTTGAGCATCCAAGTGCCGGTAGTGCTGGCGTCCAAAATGGCGTCTTTGTAGTGCGTGTGCACCGGGCTCTCGGCGCTGGCCACAAAGCGTGTGCCCATCTGGATGGCCTCGGCCCCCAGCGCAAACGCCGCAGCCATCCCCCGACCGTCCACAATACCGCCGGCGGCGATCAAGGGCACATCCACCGCCTCGCGGATGGCTTGCAGCAGCACCAGCGTGCTGACTTCTTCAGGGTTTTTGAAGCCGCCGCCTTCAGAGCCTTCGACCACCAGACCATCCACCCCCGCCTCGACACACTTGAGGGCCGCCTCCAGCGTGGGCACCGCGTGGTAGACCACGATGCCCGCCGCCTTGAGCGGGGCGATGAACTTGGCCGGACTGCCCGCCGAAGTGGTGACAAAGCGCACGCCCGATTCGCAGACAAAGCGCAACATGGCCTCGTCTTTCAGGAAGCGGATGGGCAAATTCACCCCAAAAGGCAAACCGCTGTCCACCATCGCCTGAATTTCACGCTGGCAGTTGGCCGTCTCTCCCGACGAGGTTTCGATGATCCCAAGCCCCCCTGCGCGCGACACGGCGGAGGCCAGCGTGCTGCGCGCAATCCAGCCCATGGGCGCTTGCAAGATGGGGTAACGGGCGCCGGTGTGGGCCAGAACACGGTTCATGGGGTGTCTCCTGTTTTTTGTGCGCCCCATTTTGGCGCGACGTGCAGCTTGCGGCTGTGCCCGCCATGACAGCCTTAAGGTTGCAAATGCAAAGCCAGCAACAGCACTTGCGAAGCCCCACGCTCACGCAAGAGCGCGGCGGACACCGTGGCCGCCCAGCGGGTGCGCACATGGCTGGCCACCAGCAACACGGGGCCATTGGTCAAGTCAGGCAAGTCGGGCTGCGCGCGCCATTGAATGGCCGACTCCAGATGAGCCACGACCGGCGTTGACGCTGCGTCGTCCGGTGCGGGGCCGCCCGTCCAGCGCAACACATCGTGCAAAGCTAGCTTGCCGCGCCGCGCAATGTGTGCCGCCAACGCGTGGTTCAACGCCATGTCGGGCGCAGGCAGCGGCACCACACACACGGGGCGAGCGGGCCAGCTTTTGGCCCAGCGGCCCAAGGTCGCCACGGCACCTTCGAGCAAAGCCAGCGGCACGTCACCCGACTCGGCGCTGCTTGAGGAGCCCGACATGCTCAAAGACTGCGCTCTGAATGCCTGCATTTTCAAGGCCTGCAACTCGGCCACCCAACCCGGGTCGTCGGCAAATGCCACGGCCCGCCCGGCATCAAAACCTTGGATATTGCCCTTGCGCCTGACACCACTGGGCCAACGCTTGCGCGGCTCGATGTCCACGTCCATGCCGCGCAAAAAGTCGCGGGCAGCGATCAGCTTGTCTTGTGACGGCGTCAGCCCCGGAAACGGCAAATGCCCGGTGCACACCGAGCAGCGCCCGCAGGGCGCGGGCGAGGGGTCGTCCAGCGCCGTCTGCAAATACGCCATCAGGCAGCCCTCGCCGTGCGCGTACTGGCGCATGATGCCTGCCTCTTGCTGGCGCACCTGGGCCAGCGCCGTCCATTTGGCGGTGTCGTGCACATAAGGCACGCCGGTCGCCCGCCACGCCGAGCCGTCTTTGTCCACCACGCCTTCGACGGCCAAAATTTTGAGCAAAGCCTCCAGCCGCCCACGGCGCACGCCCGTGTCGGCTTCGATTTCCAACAAGCTGCGCCCATCGTTGCCCAGACTTTGCAAGACTTTGGCCGCCGTGGCCGCATCAGGAATTGACGCGGTGGCAAAGTAATCCCAAATGCGCTCGTCCGCATCGGACGGCAACAACACCCCTTCGGCATGCGCCACCGCCCGCCCTGCCCGGCCCACCTGCTGGTAATAGGCCACCGGGGTCGAAGGCGAGCCCACATGCACGCAAAAGCCCAAGTCCGGCTTGTCATACCCCATGCCCAACGCCGACGTGGCCACCACCGCTTTGACCTGGTTGTGGCGCAAACGCTCTTCCACTTGGAGGCGCTTGTCGGCATCGGTTTGCCCGGTGTAGGCATCGACCGCATGGCCGCAGCTGCGCAAAAACGCCGTCAAGCGCTCGGCCTCGGCCACCGTCAGCACATACACAATGCCCGAGCCCGGCAACTGCTCCAGCGCATCGGCAATCCAGGCGTAACGCTGCAAAGGTGACAAATCTGGCACCACCGACAACGTGAGCGAGGTGCGGGCCAGTGTGCCGCGAAAGGTCACCGTGCCTGCGCCATGACGGCCCGCCGAGCCACCCTTGGCATCACCACTCAACTGCGCCCCAATGTCTTGCGTCACCCGCTCGTTCGCCGTCGCAGTCGTCGCCAACACGCTGGCGGTGGGGGTAGACAAGAGCGCCCGCGCCAGCCGCTGGTAATCGGGCCTGAAATCAAATCCCCAGTCACTGATGCAATGTGCCTCGTCGATCACGATCAGGCCCACCCGGGCCAGCAACGCGCCCAGCCGCGCCGCAAAACGCGGGTTACCCAGCCGCTCGGGCGAGACCAGCAGCACATCGATGGCGTCATCGTCCAGACGCTCAAACACCTCGTCCCAATCGTCAAGGTTGGTGGAATTGACCGTGGCCGCCTTCAACCCCGCCCGCTCGGCGGCGCTCACTTGGTCGCGCATGAGCGCCAAGAGCGGCGAGACCACCAGCGTGGGGCCAGCGCCCGTGCTGCGGATGGCGTGCGTGGCCGCCCAGTACACCGCCGACTTACCCCAGCCCGTGGCCTGCACCACCAGCACGCGGGCCGCCGGTTGCAGCACGGCATGCACGGCGTCGACTTGGTCTGCGCGAGGCACCGCACCCGGCCCGGCCAAGCGGGCCAGGATGGTGTGCATGTGCTGCTCGGCGAATTCGCGGGGGTGCGTCGGTGTTGGGGTCATGCCGTCATTTTGGGAAGCAACGGCGTCATTCGCTCAACCAAGGGTTACGCAAGCTCAAACCCAAACCTTCAAAGTGCTTGGTGTTGGGGGTCGCCAGCGAGGCGCCGTGAACCAAAGAGATCGCGGCAATCTGCGCATCGGCCATGGCAACGGGCTGGCCTTGGCGTTCACGGGTGGCGACCAAATCGGCATAGGCGGCGGCAGCTTCTGCGTCAAACGGCAAAACGCGACCCGCAAAGTCTTCGGCCAACATGGCCTGCACAGCTTGTGCCAATTGGGCACGACGTGCGCCCTCGGGCATACGGGCAATGCCGTAAAGCAACTCCGACAGCACCACGCTGTTGAGCCACAGTGCATCAGCGGCTTGGCTGTCCAACCACGCCAAGACGTCAGCATTCGGGGTTGGGCGCATGAGCTCGGACACCACGTTGGTGTCCAAAACGATCACGCCTCGCCCTCGCTGTCAAAACTTGCCGCACGCGGCTCACTGTCTCGTGCGGGCAAATCCAACGCCACGCCCCCAATCGCAGCAAACCGCGCATGAATGCGACTGCCAAACCCCGTCGCGGGCAAGGCCGGCTGCGACAACACGCTGCGCAAGATGGTGCGCACCTCCTCTTCCATCGAACGCCCGTGCGTCGCGGCGGACAAACGCAGCTTGTCTTTGATGGCGGGCTCAAGGTTTCGGATGGTCAAGGTGCTCATGACGGGTCCTTTCGGTGGCAAAGCTCAATCGCTAGCAATGCTAGCACTGACAGCGGTTTTTGAAAACTATTCATTACTTTCCCATTTAAGGACAAAGGTTGAGTTGATCAATTTATAACTAATTAGAATTCTTTTAATTAAATTAATTAAAAAATATTAGTCAATAAATACAAATGAACAAGATCAACACAAAAACACAAACCGCACCACAAACCGACCAAGAGCTGCAAGACCTTCTCAACGAACGCGCCGAAGCCTTCACCAAAAACTTTGCCAAGGTCGGCTACGAATCAGGCCACGGCCAAAACTTCGTGCGCGAGCTGTGCGGCGTGTATGGGCTGAATTACCTGCGCTCAGTCGACTTTGAACGACGCGTCCCCAACGCCACGCTCTACCACTTCGGCATGCTCAACTCAACGATGCACAACGCTTGGACGCGCGCCGTCTGTGGTCGACTGGAAAGCCGTTACCGCTATTCCAACACCATCGTCTACAACAACTACCCGTGGCCCAAACCCACCAAGGCCCACATGGCCGCCATCGAAGTGGCCGGCCAAGCCGTGCTCGACGCACGCGCCAAACACACAGGCAAAAGCTTGGCATGGCTCTACAACCCCGAAACCATGCCCAAAAACTTGCAAGCCGCGCACGACCTCGTGGATGAAGCCGTCGACGAAGCCTATGGCTACGAAAAAGGCAACGACGACACCAGTCGCGTCGCCTATTTGTTTGAGCTGTACGAAAAGCTCACCGCGGTGAAAGCACCTGCGGTCAGCGCCAAAAAACCGAGCCTAAAACCGCTGCGAAAGACTTCCACACTCGCTTAAAGCTTGCAGCTCATGTTTGACACAATATTCCACGGAGGGAATAATTCACATGGTTTGGAACGTTGAATACACCGATGAGTTTGGCGCATGGTGGGCTTTGCTGTCCGAGGATGAGCAGGTTTCTGTTGCGGCGTCTGTCGCGCTGTTAGAGGTTCGCGGCCCGCAGCTGGGTTTCCCGCATACCAGCGCCGTCAAAGGCTCTAAGCATGGCAATCTTCGTGAATTGCGCACACAGCATGCGGGGCGGCCTTTTCGCACCTTGTATGCGTTTGACCCACGCCGAGATGCAATTTTGTTGTTGGGCGGTGACAAGACAGGCAACGAACGTTGGTACGAGGTGAATGTGCCAAAGGCAGATGCACTTTACGATGTCCATTTGGACGAACTGCGAAAGGAAGGGCAGATTAATGGCTAAAAATTTTGCAAATTTGCGAGCGCAAATGTCACCTCAAGCGCGTGAAAAAGCAAAGAACAAAACGACAGAAATGTTGGCTGAGATGCCTCTGCAGGAGTTGCGTCAAGCTCGCGGTTTGTCCCAAAAGACTTTGGCCGAGGTGTTGCATGTGCAGCAACCCGCGATCGCTAAATTAGAGAAACGGACAGATATGTATTTGTCCACACTGCGCAATCACATCGAAGCCATGGGCGGAGAACTAGAGGTGGTGGCCCGCTTCCCCGACGGTGTTGTGAAAATTAGCAACTTCGCAGCGCTAAGTTGACAGGTTTACCCCTTCGGCTTCTCAAACCCCGCATCTACCCAAGCCTGCGCGGTGTTGCGGTTCAATTTAAAGCCCGCGTTCACGCGCACCTCCGCCAACACGTCACCGCCTTCGTCTTGGGCGCTTAACGTGGCGTAAGGGTTGTCGTCATCAGGCACGATGTCTAGCAACACCGTGATGCGGCCCGTCTCACCGTTAACCGTGACCGACTGGTGCAAGGTGGCGTGCAACTGCTGCTCGCTGCGGCGCACAAACTCTGAGGCCGTTTTGACCAAGGTGATGAAGGCGTTGCCGTCCAGCGGTTTGGGGTTCTTTTTGTCGCGGCCCATGGTCCACGGGCCAATCAGCGCAGCTTCAGACTCGCCGTCTTTGAACATGGCCACGGCCCAACCGTCGTCATCGTCGTTTTTGATGACTTTGGCGGTCCACGTTTCGTTTTGCCAGAGGCGGGGTTCTTGCGCAAAGCCGCTCTCTTGGGTGTCGTTTTGGCTGTCGTCTTGCGAAGGGTCTGGGGTGTGGTCGTCGTTCATGCGGATTGGGTGGCGTATTCGGGGTTGGCGCGGGTGGCATGCAGCCACGCGTGAATGTCTTGGGGACTGGTTAAGGTGCGCACATGCATGTACGCGGCCTCGGCCTCGGGGTAGTGTTTGCGCAAAAAGTTGAGCCATTGTTTCAAGCGCCCCGCTTGGTGGCGCTCGCTGACGTGGCCGGTCACGATCTGCCAAAACGTGTGCAGATGAGGTGGCAGGTCTTGCCATCGCACTTGCGAGGCAGGCGCTGGCAAACCTTGTGCAGCCGCGTCGTGCGCTTGAATGGCCCAGCCTAGGCCGGGGTTGGTGACGATGCCGCGGCCCAGCATCAAGTCAAAGCAGCCCGATTCGGCGCGGGCATTGAGCGCGTCCTGCACATTCCAAATTTCGCCATTCGCCACCAGCGGGGTTTTGACCTTGGCTTTGATGTCGGCAATGCGGTGCCAGTACGCGGGTGGGCGGTAGGCATCGGCCTTGGTGCGGGCATGCACCACAATCTCACTCGCCCCGCCCGCCTCCAGCGCCAAGGCGCATTCTTCGGCAGTGCTGTCATCGTTGAAGCCCAAGCGCATCTTGGCCGACACCACTTGGTGGGCGGGCACAGCAGCACGCACGGCGCGCACGATTTGGTACAGCACCTCGGGGTCTTGCAGCAGCACCGAGCCGCCGCCGTGGCGGTTGACTTGCTTGGCGGGGCAGCCAAAGTTCAGGTCCACCCCGTCGCAGCCCATGCCTGCCACGCGGGCGGCGTTGTCGGCCAAACAATGGGGGTCAGAACCCAATAATTGCGGGCGCACAGGCACGCCAGCAGGGGTCAAGCCGCCATTCAACAGCTCGGGCACGATGCGCAAAAACGTGCGCTCGGGCAGCAAGGTGTTGGTGACGCGAATGAACTCCGACACGCAGCGGTCCACCCCGCCAATGCGGGTCAGCACGTCGCGCAGCACAAAGTCGAGGAGGCCCTCCATGGGGGCAAGGATGATCATGGGGTACGGGAATTTAGGCGAAAGGGGCCTACTCTACACAGAACTCGAACCCGCAATTCGCCATTGGGTACGCCACCGCACGCGAGCGCCACGCTTTTGCGGAGACAATCCACCCCTTTCTCAATTTCTGCATCGCACCCTGCTCCCTTTCATGTCCAGCCTGACCTCCTTACAAGTTCGCCCCGCTACCCAACGCGACGCCGCCCAAATCGCCGCGCTTTACGCCGCCACAGCCAAAGAAGCCTTCAAGTCCATGCGCACCGGCTCGGCCGTGCCGCCTGTTCCCCAAGCCAAAGATGCCGAGTACTGGCGCGACGCCATTGAGTTCGCTGAACCCCAAGTGCAAGTGGCCGTGGACGGCGACAAGATCGTCGGCTTTGTGGGCTACGACCGCTCACGCGACAAAGGCACGCCCAACACCATGGGCGAGATTTGGGACATTTACGCTGCCGCCGACTACTGGTCACAAGGCGTGGGCTTGGCCCTGTGGGACGCCGCCCGCGAAGGCCTGCAAGAAGAAGGCTGCACCCATGTGTCCATTTGGGTGCCCATTGCCAACGACCGCGCCATGCGCTTTCATGAACTGGCGGGCTTCAAGCGCGAAATGTCCAGCGCCAAAACGGTGCCCATGGGCCCAGTGAAGGTCGAAGAAATTCGCCTGAAGCAGCCGCTTTAAACGCGGCCATTTAAAAAGGCCAACACCGTGTCTAAACCCGTTTCTGAGCACTACGCAGCCCTTGGGCTCAAAAGCGACGCCACGTTGGCGGACATCAAAAAGGCGTTCCGCCAAAAAGCCTCGCAGTTTCACCCCGACCGCAACTTGGACGAGGACGCGCCCGCGCGTTTCAGGGCTGCGCAAGAAGCCTACGATGTGTTGTCAGACCCCGACAAGCGCCAAGCCTACGACGACAACCGCCGCCGCAGCTTGCTCGACGACCCTGCAGACACGGCGCGCGAAATCTGGCATCACTACTTTCAGCCCTTTTTAAAGCACTGACCCACCATGAGCATTTCACCCTTCTTCCAAGAACTGCGCTCCGCCTACCAAGCCGAGCTCGACGACTTGACCTCCGACTCCGAAGGCAAAGACGTGTTGCGCCGACGCCTCAACGAGAAGCGCAAGGAGTTGGGCTTTTTGGTCAAGGTGATCGAACTCAGCCCCGAAATGGTGGCCGTGGTGTTGCACCAAGCGTTTCACTTCACGCAGCCCAAACTGATGGACCACTTTTTGACGCAAGACGCCGACGATCTGTTGTCGTGGGACGCCCTGTCTGAAGGGCTCAAGCTGGAGCCGTGGGCAGAACCCATTGCCGCAGAAATCTTGAAAGAGCCCATGGGCGAGTGGTTCATGAGCGTGGCCGCGGGCTTGGAGTACATGCACAACCGTCCCTTGGGCAAAGCCATTCCGCAAGCGGACGAAGAAGACAACGAAGACGGTGAGGCCGGAGACGACGCCGACCTCGACGAAGAAGAAAAAGAAGCCCGCGCCCGCGAAGAAGCCGGCAACGCTTGGATGGTCGAACAAGGCTTCGACAGCAAAGAATAAGCAAGTCTGACTGAGAAACACACCATGAACGCCCTCACCCTCATTGCCAAAACCCAAAGCCTGATTGCCTCAGGCGACATCGCCGCAGCCGAGGCTGCCTTGGTCGAGTTGGCCGACGCTGAAGGTGACCAAGCCCTCATGGTGGTGCTCGAACAAATGCCGCCCAAAGACATCTTGGCCGTCATTCGCGAGTACGACACGTCCAAAGAGTCGGTCATCAACTTGTTGGTCAGCCCCGAGCAATTTGCTCGCGCGGTGGTGATTGAAAAACAATACAAAGACCTCACCCGCACGCACCTGCGCGGCATGATGAACTCCATCATCTTCCGCGACGATGCCGACACCATCGAGTTCTTAAACGCCATTGGCGACCTCGAAGGTGGCGCGGAAGCGCTGGCCGACTACTTCACCGAAAAGTGGAGCCGCATCGAAGCCTTCGCCCGCACCGGCACCTTTGACACCATGGAAGACGACGGCGACATGCTCAGCGAAGACGCCCTGCGTGGCTCGGCCTATGTGCGCCCACGCGTCGAAGAGGACGAAGTGGCTGACCAAGACTGGATGCAAATGGCGTGGATCCTGCGCCACCAAATCCCCGACTTGTTCATTGAAATGCTGCTGGTGCTGCGCGCCAAAGCCCGCGCGTTTGAAGCCGGTTTGTCCGAAGAGAACGAGGAAGAGGACGACGACCGCGTTGAAACCAGCGCCACCGATCGCGGCAAAGCCACACCTGCGGCACGCGAGTCAGACGAAGAGTCCGCCATCTAAGCCCATGTCAGACGCCACCCAAAGCACAGCTTCTGTTGGCGCGCCGTCTGCTGGCGGCGTGTCGGTGTACGAACAGCGCCCGTTTTTTGAAAAAGCCCTGCGCTACGGCATTCAGCACGGCATGTTGGACAACGCCAAACTCGACGCCATCGCCACCGATGCGCCCAAGGGCATGGTGCAAATTGCGCGTTACTTTGGCAGCGAGTTTTTGCGGCCCGAGTTAGAAAAAGCCAAAGACCGCATCGTCAACTTGGTAAGCCTGAACTTAGAGATCAGCAGTGCGGGCGACTTGCGCCAAGCCGCCGAGTTGCTGCGTGACCATTCGTTCATGTCGCGCTCCAAAGCGGCCTCCGACTTGCTCAAGGCGCTGATTGTGATGCCGCAAAACACGCACTTCGGCATGAACGAGCACGGTGGGTTCACCGACAAACACATCCCGCTGCTGGCCAAGTGGTCGCTGTGCAGCTTCACCGACTACCAAACCGAGTTCGTCAAACGCCACAAAGTGGCGCAAGTCATGCAGGCCGCCATTTGGCTGGCCGATGCCTTGGGCCTGCATGTAGACGATTTGGAAGAAGCCGGTTGCGATGCCGAAGCCGTGATTCGCACCGCCTTGCTGGCCGCCGCCACCCGCCAAACCCAAATGCCTGATTGGGTGACGTTTCAAAAAATGGTGGCCACGTTGCGCAAGCCGCAAGCAGGCAAAAACATCGTGCTAGCGCTGCCGAAAAAGTTACCGGCTGAATTCAAAGCCGTGGTCGAGGCGGTGCGTGACAGCGTCGAGGCCGATTTACCCAAAATTTTGGATGCCAAGCTCACGCCTCAAAAGCTCTTCAACCAAACGCCCGCATTTGTGGGCCGCTACTTTTGGGTGGAAGACGGCTTGGCTGAAGTGGACCACTTTGACCGAGAAGCCTCCGCCGCTTGGCAAAAAGCCACGGGCGGGCACAGTGACGACAGCTCCCTGCTCACGCTATTTTTGTGCATCGCCACCGGCAGCAAAGTCAGCGCGGGCAAAACCTTGCTCACCGAAAAATCAGCCACCGCGTTGATTCGCAAAATTCGCAAATCTGGCTTTCAACCCGAGTTGGCGAAGCAGTTCATTTTGGACAACGCCCCCGTCGAGCACCAAGGCGATTACGTGCGCGTGTGGCAAGCCTTCATCGAAGACGCGCAAGCCACACTAGAAAGCGACCACGATTACAAACTGCACGACGCCCTGTCGCTGTTGCGCCGTGAATGCAACGTGGCGGATGAGTGAGCTGACGCGCTAGAGCCCAGCCCAGGCCAGCCCTCAAGCTTGTGTCTCAATGGCTCGCGCCAGCACATAGCGCCGCATGGCCACTGACGGGCCATCCGCCCCAACAGAAAACTCATACAGCTCGTTAGCAGGCGTACGCGCCAGCACCTCTTCTTGCAAAGCCAAGCCCGTCACATCTTCGTGAAACGCCACAAAGAGTTGCTCGTGCATGAATTGCGTCATGGCTTTGTCGTGCTGCGCAAAATCGCGGCCATGCACCACAAAGTAATGGGTGCTGGTGGCGGTTTCGGGCGTGGGCAAATGCGCGGTGCGAATGCGGAAGGTTTCGCGGCTCTCTTCAGGCAAGGTGCAGTCATAAAACGACACCGACACCTCATGCATGGCTGGGCTGCGGAACTGAGAACGCACGATGCGCGCAGCCTGCCCAACCCCCTTCAACCCTGTGGGTTCGGCCCAAACAGGGGGCAAGGTGGTCGGCACCACGTTGCGCATGACGGCAAATTGGCCCTCGCCCATTTCTGTTTCGTAAGCGGCGCTGGCGTAATCGGGCGTACCAAAGCTCTTGGCGTGCAAAAAGCTCAAATGTGTCAAATCCAGCAGGTTTTCATGCAAGCGCACATAGCTGGCTTTGAGGTGCATATAGCCCTTGGAGGTTTCCCAGTCCTTTGAGGTCAACCAAGGTTGCGGCGGCAAACGACTTTCATCGGCAGTGGCGGCGTCGCCCATCCAAATCCAAATCAAAGGGCCGCGCTCTAGCGTGTCGTAAGTGCGCACGCCCATCGAGCGCGGACAGGTGGCTTGCGATGGCACATGCACGCAGTCACCTTCTCGGTTGAATTTCATGCCGTGGTAGGCGCAAACGATGTGGTCATCTTGCAACTCACCGGCAGACAGGGGCATGGAGCGGTGCGGGCAACGGTCTTCCATCGCCACGACTTGCCCATCTGCGCTGCGGTACATCACGATGCCTTTGCCCAGCAAGGTTTTTGCCAACAACTGAGGGCCCACATCTTCTGCAAAAGCAGCCACGTACCAATCGTCAAAGATGAATGGTGTGTGCCGGTCTGCCATCTTGGCCGAGGCGGCTTGGGTTGCGCCAATCACGGAAGCTGCTGGAAGTGTCATCGCCACAAGTCCTTAAAGGTGTGATGAATCGATTCTAGAGCGCAGCTTGTGCACCTCTTGAGTGCCAAGCGGGATTGATTTCACATCCTCGGTATGATCCAAAAGTAAATAAAAGGTAATAAGCAATGCTTCGTATTGGCCGTTTCTTCACCATGACACCTCAAGGCTTGTTGCGCTGGCCCATGCAGTGGTTAGGTGCCATCTTGATCGCCGTTTGCTGTTGGATTGTTTTTTATACGTATGCGTCTAGCGAACGAATGGTGTACCAGTACGCCGTTGAAAGTGCGCAAGCGCACGCCGACTCCATCACCCAGTTTCGCAACTTTTACGCCCAAGAGTTGGTGCCTCGTGCCGTCAAAGGCGGCATGTCCATCACCCACGACTACAAAAATCGTGACAACGCGTTGCCTTTACCCGCCACGCTCACGATTGATTTTGGCCATTACTTGTCGGTGGTGGATGGCGGCACACAAGTGCGCTTGTACAGCGACAAGCCTTTTCCTTGGCGAGAAAAAGACCGCCAGTTGGACGATTTCCAACGCCAAGCGCTCGAACATCTCAAATCAGATCCCAACACCCCTTTCGCGCGCGAAGAAGTGATGAACGGTGTGCGTGTGTTGCGGTTTGCCCAAGCCGACCGGATGCTGACCAACTGCGTCGCCTGTCACAACAGCTACGCCGACTCGCCTTACACCGAATGGAAGGTCGGTGATGTGCGTGGCGCGCTCGAAATCATCTTGCCGGTGTCTGAATGGCAACTCGCCAGCACGGGGGTGCTGAACCGCACCTTCACGGTGTTGGTGGCCGTGCTGTTCTTTGGCTTGTTGCTGGTCTGGCTGTCGGTACAACGCATTCGCGTGGCGTTGCAAACGTCACGTCAGTTGTCTCAAGAACGCCAAATTGCCATCCACCAGCTGAACCAAGAAATGGTGGAACGCGCACAAGCAGAGCAGCAATTGGTGGTGGCCAAAGACAAAGCCGAACAAGCCAACCGACTACGCGGTGAGTTTTTGGCCAATATGAGCCATGAAATTCGCACCCCTATGAACGGCATTGTGGGCATGACTGAGCTGGCGCTGGAGTTGTCAGCGTCTGACGCGCAAAAGGAATACCTGACCTTGGCCAAAGACTCGGCCAATCATTTGCTGCAAATCATCAATGAAATTTTGGACTTCTCCAAAATCGAAGCCAATGCCCTAGAACTCATGCCCGTCGAGCTTTGCCCTGCGCAATTGATTCGACACACCACCCGCTCTTTGGAGCAACTCGCGCGGGCCAAAGGCATCGAACTCCACTTGAAAGCTGACCCAAGCCTGCCAGACTTGGTCTGGATGGACCCCGTGCGCATGCGTCAAGTTCTCACCAACTTGATTGGCAACGCCATCAAGTTCACCAACAAAGGTTCGGTGACAGTCACCACACAGGTGGATCACGAAATACTTGAAGAAAAATCTTGGTTGCGCATCACCATCGAAGACACAGGCATTGGGTTTGACCCCGCACGCACCCAAGCCTTGTTCAGCCCCTTCACCCAAGCCGATGGCTCGGTCACCCGCTCTTTCGGCGGCACAGGCTTGGGCCTGGCCATCACGCGCAGTTTGTTGCAACTCATGGGGGGCGACATCACGGCCCAAGGACGCCCAGGCCTTGGCGCCACCTTTGTGGCGAGCATGCCGCTGCATGTGGTCACGCACAGCGCAGAAGTCGCGCTGGCGGGTCTTGCCAAGCCCAACACCCCCATGCCATCGCCCACCACACCGGCCTTGTCGGTGCTGCTGGTTGAAGACCATGAAATCAACCGTAAGCTGGCAGAAATTTTGTTGAAACGCATGGGTTGCCGCTACCAAACGGCTAATGACGGCGTCCAAGCCTTGGCCCGTTTGGCACAAGAGCAGTTTGATGTGGTCTTGATGGATGTGATGATGCCCGAGATGGATGGCCTCACCGCCCTCAGCCATCTGCGGCAAGAGGAAGCGACCACTGGCAGACACATGAACGTGTTGATGGTCACCGCGCATGCGATCACTGGGGACCGAGAACGATTTTTGGCAGCGGGCGCAGACGGCTACGTCTCCAAACCCATGTCGCAAGCCGCGCTACAAAGCGAAATCGACCGCGTGCTGACGCTGAATGCAACGCACAAAACGTCGTAAGCTTTGGGCACCATGCCCCACGCCGTCAGCCGTCTCCGCTCCGCCCGTCTCGCCCGCAGCGCCAAACCTTTTTTAGCCCGAGGCGGCCCAAAAGGTCTGCGCTGTGCGGGCTGCAGACTCATCCCCAGCCATTGCATGTGCGCCCTGCGCCCCGATGTGCCCACCCGCGCGGGCATGTGCTTGCTCATGGCCGACATCGAGCCCCTGAAGCCCAGCAACACCGGCTGGCTGATTGCCGATGTGGTGGCCGACACCTTCGCCTTTGGCTGGGCGCGCACCGAAGTCGACCCTGCCCTGCTGGCGCTGTTGAGCGACCCGCAATGGCAACCCTACGTGGTGTTTCCCGCTGCGTTTGCCCATGCCGAGCGCGTGGTGCATCAAGTGCCGCACGACACATTGAAGCACCCCCTCTTCATCTTGCTCGACGGCACATGGGACGAAGCACGCAAGATGTTTCGCAAAAGCCCCTACCTCGACCGCTTTCCTGTGCTCAGCCTGCACCCCGACCAACTCTCGCGCTATCAGCTGCGCCGCTCACAAACCGAAGCGCACTTTTGCACGGCAGAAGTGGGGGCCATGTGCCTGGACTTGGCCCATGACACCCAAGCCTCGCAAACGCTAGACGCCTACCTCGACGTCTACACCACGCGCTACCTCCAAGCCAAGCAGCAAAAGCCTGTGGATTTGACGGATGCAGTGCACGTCAAGCTACAACAACTGACGCCCTGATTTCAAAACCAGCGGCGTAACCGACAATCACCCCTTTTCACACCTCGGTCAGCAACGGCTCTTTATGGCGATTCAATGGTTCCCCGGACACATGCACCTCACACGCAAGGCGATTGGGGAGCGCATCAAAGAGATTGACGTCGTCATCGAAATGCTCGACGCCCGCCTGCCTGGCTCAAGCGCCAACCCCATGCTGGCCGAGCTGATCAAGGGCAAGCCCGCGCTCAAGATTCTGAGCAAGCAAGACTTGGCCGACCCCGCTCGCACCGCGCAATGGCTGGCCCACTACAACGCCATGCCCGGCGTGCGCGCCATCGGCCTAGACACCAGCATGACCTCGCCCGCCAAAGCGCTGATTGACGCCTGCCAGCAACTCGCCCCCAACCGTGGCGGCATGGTCAAACCCATGCGCGTGTTGATTTGCGGCATTCCCAACGTGGGCAAGTCCACCCTCATCAACACCCTCAAAGGCAAGCGCGCCGCCAAAACGGGCGACGAAGCGGGTGTGACCAAAACCGAGCAACGCATCGCCTTGGCCGATGACTTTTACCTCTACGACACGCCCGGTGTGCTGTGGCCCCGCATCATCGTCGAGCAAAGCGGCTTCAACTTGGCCGCCAGCGGCGCGATTGGCGTGAACGCGTTTGACGAAGAAACCGTGGCGTTGGAGTTGCTCAACTACCTCATTCCCCATTACCCCGACGTACTGCACCAGCGCTACAACATCGACGACGTGGCCAGCCACACCGACGAAGAGATGCTCGATGCGATAGGCCGCAAACGTGGCGCGGTGCAAAGCGGTGGGCGCATCAACACCACCAAAACCGCCCACATCGTCATCCACGATTTCCGCACAGCAGCGCTAGGCCGCGTCACGCTAGAAACGCCCGAGCAATTTGCAGCATGGCTGGCCGAAGGCAAACAAGCCGATGCTGAACGGGCGGTGCGCAAAGAGGCGATTGAGAAAAACAAGCCGAAGAAAAAGCCGCGCAAGTAAGCGCAAGTAAGTCAGCGCATCACGTTTTATAGATTAATATTTTTGAAGACAGCATCAAGCGCCGAGGAAATGTGCTTTGAAACCTTCGATCAACTGCTGGTTCCGCAACTTGTCCAAGGTGGACTAACACATGCCCTTTCACGCCAACCAAGGTCCCGCGCCTGAGGTGTTAGCCCAACTGCGCAGCTGGGGCAACCGTGCCAGCATGCCCGAGGTCAAAGCTTTTTACAGCTCACACTTAGCAGGTCAAGACCGCACCGGACTCGAACTCGCCGCCGACCAGCCTTACGGCCCACACCCGCGACAACGGATGGATGTGTACTTTCCCCAAACCCCTGGCAGCAACCGGCCCGTGTTGCTTTTTCTGCATGGCGGTGGCTTCATCCGCGGGGACAAGGCAGACCGAGCCAACGTGGGCTGGTGGGGCGCA
This sequence comes from uncultured Limnohabitans sp., assembly GCA_963513725.1. Classification (GTDB taxonomy): domain Bacteria; phylum Pseudomonadota; class Gammaproteobacteria; order Burkholderiales; family Burkholderiaceae_C; genus Limnohabitans. The sequence goes on from CAUPRM010000001.1 coordinate 651,645, forward strand.
CGACAAGGCTTTGTGACCGTGCTGGCCAATTACCGGCTCGCGCCCGAGGCGCAATGGCCATCTGGCGCCGAAGATGTGGTGGCCGCTTGCCAGCACTTGCGCGCACTGTGCAGCAGCTTCGGTGGCGACCCGAAAGCCATCGTCTTGGCCGGTGAGTCAGCTGGGGCCGCGCATGTGGCAGCCGCAGTGCTGATCCGGTCTTTTCAGCCCCTGAACTGGCAAATCGCCGGAGCGTTCTTGCTCTCAGGCCCTTACGACGCACAGCTCGAACACATGGCGCGTGGTCCTCTGGGCATTGCGACACCCGACCCGCGCAATGACGCGTATTTCGGCGCCGAGCGGTCGGATTGGGCTGCGGCAAGCATCGTCGAGCGTGTGGACGCCGCGCCTTTTCCGATCGTGGTGTGCACGGCTGAACGTGACCTGCCACAAATGCAGGTGCAGGCTGGCGCCCTGTTCTCTCGGCTCGTGACCCGACATGGATTCCAGCCTGACTGGCTCGTGCTACCCGAACACAACCACTTTTCAGCCGCTGCAGCGCTTGGCAGCGAGGACAAAAGTCTGGCCAGGCCGTTGACTGAATTCGTCACATCGTGCGCTGCACGAAGCGCGGTTCAGGCATAGCGCTTGAGCAAATCGCTCAGGTGTTCAGCGGCCGGTGTCAGCGGGAGGTCGGCTCTTCGCAAAAACACAATCGGTGGCGCTGTGAGGCGTTCACGCACCGGAATCACCTGCAGCGCATGCTGCGTCAGTGCAAATTCGGCCCACTGGCGTGGCAACATGGTCAGCAAGTCCGAGTGCGCCAACGCCACCAGCAACGACATGGCCGAATTCGCCTGCAACCGAATCTGAGGCAGCCCCAGCTTGAAGCGTGAAAAGACCTCATTGAGATCTTCCGCCGCAATCACATCCAACGACGGCGTGGCCCAGTCAGCCATGCTCAGCTCCTTCAAGGACCGCGCAGCCGCTAGCGGGTGCCCTTTGCGCCCCACCACGATGCGCGTATTTTCAAAAAGCGTCTCTGCGATCAAGCCAGGGGCGGGCGCGGCTTGCGAGGCTGCACCCATATAAAAATCGATGGTCCCATTGCGCAGGCCCGGCTCAATCGCTGGGTACAGCCCCTCAATGATCTTGAGTGTCACGCCAGGATAGCGGCGCCGAAAAGGGCCCAGTGCGCCGGGCAGCATGCCTAGGTGGGGCATGATGGACAAGCCCGCCACCACGGTACCCAGCGCCCCACCCTGCGCCTGCGCCATTTCTTCATCGGCCCGCCTGAGCTCATTCATGGCCGAACTGGCACGCTGGTAAAAAAGCCGACCCATCGGGGTCAACACCATGCCACGGGCCTCGCGCTCAAACATGGGATGCCCCAGCTCATGCTCCAAATTTCGAATGCTGCGGGTCAAGCCCGACTGCGCCACATCCAAGTACCGAGCCGCGCCACGCAAACTGCCGCGCTCCACGATGGCCACGAGATCACGCAATTGGTTGAGTTTCATCAAAGTGTTCTATTTTTGTGAACAGATAACATATTTTGCCCTCTCTTTGAGAACCCCAAGACGCTCTAGACTCCGCACAAGATCGCTTCATCTAAGCGGCACCCACCCCATGGAGACACACATGAAATTTAGCCCTCGCCACGGCCTGAGCCGTCGCTTCCTAGGCGCTGTCGCGCTCGCTGCCTTGACCACGCTGAGTACGGGGGCCATGGCCCAAAGTTGGCCCAGCAAACCTGTCAAATTGATCGTTCCAGCGGGCGCGGGTGCCGCGCCTGATGTGATCGCCCGCCTCTTGGGCGAACGCCTGAGTCAGGTCTGGGGGCAAGGCGTGGTGGTAGACAACCGACCCGGCGCGGGTGGCATCCCCGGCATGTCGGCGTTGGCGCGCTCGCCCAATGACGGCTACACCCTGGGCTTCGTGCCGGCGGCGATGGGCACCATCACACCGCTGGTTTACAAAAACCCACAGTTCAACCCAGACACCGACCTCACATCCGTCGCCACCATCGGCACCAGCCCGCTGGTGTTGGTGGCCAATGCATCCTCGGGCCTCAACAACCTGCAAGATCTGGCACGCTTTGCCCGCGCCAACTCCGGCAAGGCCAACTTTGCCGCGCCACAGCCGAATTCGCTGCCGCACTTGGCCGGTGAAATGGTGAACAAAGCCGGCAACATGGGCATGACCGCGGTGCCGTACCAAGCCCCTCCTGCGGCGCTGGCGGGCCTGTTGGGCGGAGACGTCTTGATGACCACCGATGGTATTCCTGGCCTGATTGGGCAAATCAAGAGCGGCCGGCTCAAGGCCTTGGCGGTCACGTCCGCGCAGCGCCTGCCGGGCTTAGACATTCCGACCGTGGCTGAGACCTACCCCAGTTTTGAGGCCATTGGCTGGTTCCAGATCATCGTGCCAGCGGGCACCCCCGCTGCGGTCATCGACAAGATCAATGCCGACGTCAACCGCATCATCAACGCGCCTGACATGGTGGCTCGCCTGAACGACATGGGCGTCTATCCCCGCGTTGATTCCCCGGCTGTGGCGCGTGAATTTTTTGCGTCACAACAACGGGCCATGAAGAAGCTGGTCACCGACCTCGCGATTCAGCCGCAGTAAGTTATCTTTTCTATTCCAAGACATTCACCATGAAACTCATCAGCTACACGCACGACAACGCCACACGCTACGGGGTCTTGTTGGACCAAGGCGTGGTCGACATGCGCCACTGCATGGACAACGCGCCCGCCAGCATCAACGACTTCTTTGCCCAAGCCAGCGGCAACGCGCCACTGATGGCCAGCATTGCCCAGCGCGCAGCCAGCGCCACGGCCACGCCGCTGGACCAAGTCAGTTTGTTGCCCTGCGTGCCCCGTCCCAGCAAGATCATTTGCTTGGGCGTGAACTACCACGACCACGCGGCCGAAGGCGGCAACAAGGTGGCCGACTACCCCACCATCTTTTTCCGGGGCCCGTCCTCGCTGCTGGCGCATGGCGGCACCATCCCAATCCCACCCATCTCCACCTCGCTGGATTACGAGGCTGAACTGGCCTTGGTGATTGGCAAGACCACGCGCAACGTGAGCGAGGCCGAAGCGCTCGACTCAGTGTTTGCCTACGCCTGCTTCAACGACGCGACCTTCCGCGACTACCAGCGCAAAACCACCCAATGGACCGTGGGCAAGAACTTTGACCAAACCGGCGGCTTTGGCCCCCACTTGGTCACCGCCGACGAATTACCACCCGGCTGCGTGGGCCTGCACATCGAGTCGCGCCTGAACGGCCAGGTGATGCAAAGCGCTTCCACCACCGACATGGTGTTCCATGTGGCCCCCACGATTGCCATGATGTCCGCCTGCATGACGCTGGAACCCGGCGACGTGATCGTCATGGGCACGCCCGCCGGTGTGGGCTATGCACGCAAGCCGCCCGTGTGGATGAAGCCTGGCGACACGATTGAGATCGACATCGAAGGCGTCGGCATTTTGCGCAACCCAATCGGCCTGATGGCCAACTGATCGCGGCTTGATCGCAGCCTGAGCACAGCACCATGAAAAACATCACCAGAGACAACCTGACGGACACCGTCAAAAGCAGCTTTGCCCACATCGACGATGAGCGGCTGCGGCACTTGGTGAACCGCCTCGCGCACCACCTGCACGCCTTTGCCACCGAGACTCAGCTGACCCATGACGAATGGCGCGACGGCATTGCCTTTTTGCACCGCGCCGCCGAGATCAGCAGCCCCTCGCGCAGCGAGTTCACCCTGATGTCCGATGTGCTGGGCTTGTCGTCGCTGGTGGACTTGTTGGCCGCTCGACCCGGTGCCACCGAAGGCAGCGTGCTGGGCCCCTTCCACACCCGAGGCTCGCCTTGGATGGACAACGGCAGCAACCTGATCAAAGACAACGTGGGCGACCCAGTGCTGATCCGCGGGCGCGTGACGGACATCCACGGTCAAGCACTGCCAGAAGCCACCTTCGACTTCTGGCAAAACGCCGACAACGGCATGTATTGGCAAATGGACGACAGCCAGCCGCAGGACAACCTGCGCTGCCAACTCAAGGTGCAAGCCGACGGCAGCTTCGAGCTGGCCAGCATCCGACCTCGCCCCTACCTCGTGCCCACCGACGGACCTGTAGGCGAACTGCTGCGCGTGTCGCACCGCGATGCCTGGCGTCCAGCCCACTACCACGTCATCGTGGAAGCACCCGGCTACCGCAGCCTCATCACCGAAGTGTTTGATGCGTCGGACCCGTGGCTCGACAAGGATGCCGTCTTTGGCGTGCGCGCCTCGCTGGTGTGCGATTTCAAAAGCGAGTCTGACCCAGCCACCGCCGCACGGCTGGGGCTGCCCGCGCAGTACTTCGCGATTGACCTGCCGATTCGGCTGGCCCGCGAAGACTGATCCCAAACACGTTTAGACATCTTCTTTTCACCCAACTGCACTGCACGCTCATGGCCCAAACTCTCACAGTCGACGTCCTCATCGCAGGCGGCGGCCCCTGCGGTCTCATGCTGGCCAACGAACTGGGACGGCGCAACATCCGCTGCCTGCTGGTGGATGCCAAACCCGGCACGGCCTTCAACCCGCAAGCCAACGCGACACAAGCGCGGACCATGGAGCATTTCCGGCGTCTGGGCTTTGCCCACGAAATTCGCAGCATGGGCTTGCCGCCCGATCACCCCACCGACATTGCTTACCTCACACGCTTTACAGGCACGGAGCTGGCGCGCTTGCGCCTGCCCACTGCGGCAGCGGCCCCTCAAGCGATCAAAAACATGTCGGGCTCTTGGAGCGCGGCAGAACTGCCGCACCGTGTCTCGCAAAAATACGTCGAAGTCTGCCTGCACCGCCATGCACAGCAGCAAGCCAGCGTCGACATGCGCTATGGCTGGCAACTCAAGAGCTTCAGCGATCTGGGCACAGGCATTGAAGCGGTGGTGCAAGCGGTCGACGGCGGCGAACCGGTTGCCGTGAAAGCGGCCTACCTGATCGGTGCCGACGGAGCCCGTAGTTTTGTACGCAGCCAGCTGGGCATTGCTTGGGGAGGGGCCACCGGTTTCAAACGCAAATTCATGGGCGGCAAAATGCTGGCCGTGTACCTCAAGGCCCCCGATTTCTACGCCCGCAACCCCAACGACCGCGCATGGATGTACGTGGTGGTCAACCCTGAGCTGCGCGCTTTCATCATGTCGGTCGATGGCGTGAGCGAATTCGCCTTTCACATCCAAATGGCCGATGACGCTGCCACCGACGCGCTGACCGAAGCTGACGCGCGGCGTTTGTTTTCGCAGGCCTTTGGGCAAGAGATCAACATCGAGATCTTGTCGATGGCAACTTGGCTGGCTGGCCACGCGCTGGTAGCCGAGTCTTTCCAAAAAGGTCGCGTCTTTCTGGGTGGCGATGCCGCGCATTTGTTCACGCCCACAGGCGGCTTGGGTTACAACACGGCCGTCGAAGACGCGGTCAACCTGAGCTGGAAACTGGCCAGTGTGCTCAAAGGTCAGGCCACGCCGGCCTTGCTAGACAGCTACGAACGCGAACGCCAGCCCTTGGCCGTGCGCAACACGGGCTATGCCCGGCAGTTTGCCGACTCGATTGGCTTGTTTGAAGCCGCCCCCGAGCTGGAAGACGACAGCCCACAAGGCACACAAGCACGCGCGCTGGCCTCGGACTACCTCAATGGCCATGTACGGCGCGAGTTCAACATCCCCGGCGTGACCTTTGGCGGGCGCTACGACCACAGCCCCGTCATTTGCGGCGACGGCACCACTGCGCCACCCGATGCCGCCAACACCTATGTACCTTGCGCCACGCCTGGTGGACGCCCGCCCCATGCTTGGCTGCCAGACGGACGCTCGTTGTTTGACACGTTCAACTTTGAGTGGACTCTGCTGGTTTTAGGCGCTGAGCCCCCTGCCATCCACGCTTTCGAGTTGGCGGCCAAAGCCCAAGGCATCGACCTGAAAGTGGTGCGACACACCAGCAACGACCTGCTGGCGCTGTACGAAGCCTCCTTGACCCTGATTCGGCCTGACCAAATCGTGGCTTGGCGTGGCCACGCTGACACCCATGCGCAGGCCATACTCGCCCAACTGTTGGGGGCATGAAGCTACAGTCCGAGCTCAACACATTGACACAAAAGCACGGACACACCAGCCTTCATGAACACCCGCCACGCTACGCCAGACAAAGACGCCATCGCCCTGCTTGAGCCCTTCGAGCGCCTGGGCCTCGACCGCATCACCCTCGTCAACACCGGCCCGCAAGCCTGTGCCGCCCACGACGCCTTGGTCGTCGCGCAGGCATGGGGGTTTGACACCGAATCAAAACCCACGTTCCGTGTGGGCGAATCGTCAGACGGGCCGCATGTGCTGCAGCTCTCCACACGCGAACGCGCGTGGGTGTTTCAGCTGCACGAGCCCGAATGTCGCGCGGTGGCGGCAGATTTATTAGCACGAAGCGGCATCGCCAAAGCTGGGTTTGGTTTGGGCGATGACCGCAAGCGCATCATCCACAAACTGGGCATTGAGCCCGCTGGCATCTTGGAGCTCAACACCATCTTTCGCGAACGTGGTTACCGCAAAGACATGGGCGTCAAAGGCGCTGTCGCGGTGCTGTTCAACCAACGTTTTCAGAAATCGAAAAAAGCGGCCACCAGCAACTGGGCCAATGCGCAGTTGAGCGAGTCGCAATTGATCTACGCCGCGAACGATGCGTATGCCGCGATTTGCGTGTGGGATGCTTTGCAGCAAAGTACGGGCTAACCCGAAATTTGCAGTCACTCGCCGTGACGGCAACGACGCACAAGCCTCACACCTTGCGCTTGCGCTGACTCCAAATCAACACGCAACCGCACACAGAAGCCACCACCACCAAAGCCGTGAAGCCCGCGCGATAGGTACCGAACAGTGCCGACAAGGCGCCAAAAACGGGTGGGCCCACCACCACGCCAAAGAAAGTGAACACCAAGGTGCCACCGGTGGCCACGCTGGCCATGCCTTCGGGTGCACGTTTGGCCACTTCAGCCAAGTACACACCGTTCCAACCAATGGCCGATGCGCCGAAGGTGAGCAAAATAAAGATCACCAGAGACTTCGGCGTGTCATGCGTCAAGGCGGTGGTGGCCAACGCGCCCAGCGCCATCATGGCCGCCAAAATCAAGAGCATGCGACTGGCCCCCAGCCAACGGTCGGCCACGTAGCCCCACAGAATGCGCCCGGCCATGCCACCAAATTGCGTGACCGACAAGGCCAAGCCCGCGGCCACCAAGCCGTAAGCCAAATCGTCGTGCAAAAACGTGACGAGGTAGGTGGTCAGCGAAAGTTGCACCATCGAAAACATGAACGAACACGCTGCCATGCTGGCTAAGGCTGGGTGAGCCAACACCAAGCGAATGGGCTGTATCCAACTGCCTCCGTGCATGGGCAAAGTGGGTTGACGATCGTGGTCAAGGTCATTGCGCAAGGGTTGCGAGATGGCGGCACACACCAAACAAACGCCCGCCACCACCGCCATACAAACTTGCCACGGCAAACCCAGCAGCAGCGTGGGCACAATCGCGCCCGCCAACAAGCTCCCCAAAGGCACGCCGGTTTGTTTGAGCGAAAAGACCAACGACATTTGGTGCTTGGGCGTGGTGCGCGCGAGTAAATGCGAACTCGCGGGCGTGATGGGCCCATAACCCAAGCCAATGCAAAACGCCCCCACGGCGGTGGCCACCAACCAAGGCATGGCGCAGAGCATTAAGCCCAAGGCGCACAGCATCAAACCGACTTGGCTGACGCGAATCGCCCCCAAGCGTTTCACAGCGGCGCCGCCCATCAAACTCGACACCATCGCACCGGCATAGGTGATGGCCACGTACACGCCCACCAAAGCGGGCGAGACCTGCAAGTCTTTGGCGATCACCGGTGCCATGACGGGCAAGGTCAACAGCGCCATCGACACCATGGCCTGAATCACCAGCGTCAGCAGTAGCGCAAGCCAGTTGCTCAATTGGGTTTCACACCCGCTTTGGTGAGCAAGGGGACGAGGGTGTCCATCTCGTTTTTCAGATGCGCACGCAAAGCCTCAGGGCGCGCCTGATCGGTCGTGACCGCTGAAATACCCATGGCCTCTAAACGCTGCCGAACTTCAGGATCAGCGACCGACTTTTGCAAAGCAGCCGTCAGTTGGTCGAGCACAGGTTTGGGTGTGCCTTTCGGGGCATACAAACTGAACGAAATATTGATGTCCAAGCCCTGCACACCCGCTTCGACGATGGCAGGCACATCAGGCAAACCCGGTAAGCGCGACTTGCCAGCGGCTGCGTAAGCCTTGATTTTTCCAGCCTTGACCGACGGCACGGTGCCTGAAGTTTGGTCGCACAACACATCAACTTGTCCCCCCATCAAATCGGTCAGTGCTGGGCCTGTGCCTTTGTAGGGAATGTCGTTCATCTGCACGTTCAAAGCGCTTTGCATCATCAAACCGCACAGGTGAGAGGCGGACCCAACGCCCGCATGGGCCAAGCTGATCTTGGAAGCATTGGCTTTGACATAGCCCACAAACTCGTTCAAGTCTTTGGCTGGAAAGTCGTTGCGCGTGACGATCACCATGGGGCCACTGGTGGCTCGGCCAATGGGCTCAAAATCATCCACGGGGTGATACGACAAGGTCTTGAACATCGCCTGACTGGTGGCATGGCTGACGTGGATCATCAGCAAGTTGTAACCATCGGGCTTGGCGCGTGCGATTTTGGCCGAGCCGATGGTGCCTGATGCGCCTGCCGTGTTTTCCACCACGATCTGTTGGCCCAGTTGCTTTTGCATGGCCCCCGCAAACACGCGGGTGATGGTGTCGCCCGGGCCTCCGGGCGCATACGGCATCATCATGGTGATGGGTCGGTTAGGAAAATCTTGGCCCACAGCCTGCAGGTTAAAAAATGCGGCTGCAAAAGGCAAAGCAAGCGCGAACCATGAGCGACGAAGGGAAGTGTTCATGAAAGTCTCCTTAATTTTTAAAAACGCAGCAACCATCAAGCAAGCAAACGTTGACGAATGTCCACAGGGTCCAGCACTTCAAGCGGTAATGCGCCGCCGTTGGGAATGCCGACCTGTGTGGCGTTCAAGAGCATGGACACCATGACGTAAGTGCCAGACAACACGGTCAAGTCAATCACAGCCTGCTCACCCATGTGGTCCACAGCCTCTTGCCAAAGCGCATCTGGCACGCGGTGGTTGAGGGACAGTTGCACACAGTAGTCGTACACCAGCCGCTCATCGGGCTGCATGGTGGTGGGACGGCGACATTGCTGCAAATCGCGCATCACCGCGTCTGACAAACCAGCTTTTCGGCCGATGATTTCATGCGCCCACCACTCGTACTGAGCATTGGAAATGCGCGCTTGAATCAGAATCGCAAACTCGTTCAAACGTTTGTTGACCGATGTTTTGAAGCGCAGGTAATCTAAAAAATCAAAGCAACGCCGGGCCATGTCGGGGCTGCGCAGCAAGGCGTTGTAGGGGCCGCCCAACGCGGCACTAGAGACCTTCAAGATGTCGTCAGCCAGCGGCCGCACGGCATCGGGCAACTCTGCGTAGGTGATCTGGGATAAGCGTTCGGTCATGGGTTTTCCAACGTTTAAAAATAGAAGCATCAACTCGGCGGATTGTGCAACCCCGTTCTGCGTGGCGCGACTTGGCTGTGTCGCCAAGGCTTCATGAAAGCTCAACGCTCATACGCGCAGCGAAACCCGATGTACACCGCATCAAAGTCTGCGGGTTTGAATGCTTGCACATCGGCCTTCATGTTGAATGCGCCGTACCACCAAGAACCGCCTACTGTGCGCCGCTCGCGGCCAAGGATCTGCATCGCTGGTGTTGGCCCCCTGTGGGGTGTGGCCGGTGGTCCACGGGTAGGTACGGCCTTTGACCCATGGGTTGGGGGGCGCATCGCGCATTTCGGTAAAACCTGCCTTTTGCCACTCAGCGCCTGTGGGCAAGCGCCCGCCAAGTCCAGCCGAGTCGCCGCTCCCACCCTGCCCCGTATTCGAAACCACCGCCCTCTTTTTCAGCACGGGTGACACTGCCCGTCGCACGCACATAGCGCTCGAACTGCCCGATGGTGACTTCGGTGCGATCGAGGGCGAAGCCAGGCAAAGCGACGCGATCACTCGCTTGGGCATGGGCGGCGGCCACGAAAAAGCTGGCAATGATTTGGCGCATCAACACCTTGCGCTGACTAAGTGAGAGTTTGCAGTTCGGCATGCGCACCTTCGGGCAACGGGTAGCCATCGACATTCAGTGACATGCAGACCAAGGTGTAGTAGCTCATGGTGGCCATCAAGTCCACCACGCCGCGCTCACCAAAATGGCTGACGGCTTCGGCATACACCGCATCGCTCACCTGCTTGTGGCGCAGTAATTCGCTACAAAACCGGTGCACCACGCGCACCTCGGGCAACAAGTCTTCAGGCACCGATTGACCGGTGGCAATGGCTTGAATCAAGGCCGCCGATAGGCCCGCCTCTTCAGCGATGCGACGGTGCGCCCACCAGACAAACTGCGCCGTCCAATCGCGCGCCACCAGCAAAATGGCCAGCTCGTTCAAGGCCAACGGCAGCGACGAGTTGAAACGCGTTTGCGCACCAAACTGCTGCGCCAGTTGGCCCACTTCAGGACTGCGCAACAGCACGTTGTATGGGCCTTGCATGGAGCCACGTTTGCCATCCAAAACGGCACGCGTCATCGCTTGCTGCTCAGCGGTCATGGCCTGCCATGTCAGGGGCTGGAAGCGGTTGCCGCGCATCTCAAACTCAGGATGTGGCTGCATGTTCATAGGCATCAAACGGGCTTGTCGCCTTTGAGCGTGATGCGATGCAAGACGCGGCGAAACCCGTGATAGTCGTTGATGGGGTTGTGCTGCGCACAGCGGTTGTCCCAAAACGTCAAGGTGTCGGGCTCCCAAGCCCAGCGGCAGGTGAACTCCGGCTTGACTTGGTGCTGGAACAAAAAGTTCAGCAAGGGCGTGCTTTCTTGCTCCGTCAACCCCTCAATGCCCGCGGTGTGCGCGATGTTCACATACAAGGCTTTGCGACCTGTTTCGGGGTGGGTGCGCACCACCGGATGCTTGCTGCTGAAGTCCTTGGGAGCCGACGCTTTGCCATCGGTCTTGAGGCGGTCTTCGCGCGTCTTCGACACGTCGGCTTTGGCCGAGGTGCTGATGCCCTGCAGCCCTTCAAGCAGGCGCTGCATGGTGTCCGACAAGGCTTCATAAGCCGCGTACTGGCTGGCAAACAAGGTGTCGCCGCCGTAGGGTGGAATCTCTTTGGCCAGCAACATCGAGCCCATGGGCGGCAGGTCGAGGTAGGTGGTGTCGGAGTGCCACACACCACCGAAGTTCACGGTTTCATGCTCCAGCTTCTTGACCTCGATGATCTGCGGGAAGCCTTCCAGCCCTTTGACAAACGGGTACTCCACAGGCTCGCCCATGGCATTGGCAAAGTCCATGAACTGTTGAGAACTCAGGGGCTGGTTGCGAAGAAAAATCACCTCGTGCTTCAGAAAAACTTCACGAATTTCTGCCGCCAAATCTGGCGAGATGGATTGGGTCAAATCGACGCCTGAAATTTCTGCACCCAGTGCCCCAGCGATGCGTTTGATCTTCATTGAAATAAATCCTTGTCTGTTCGAATCAATCGGCGGTCGCGCCTGAACTCTTGACCACGGCCGCCCACGTTTTGATGTCGGCGTGCAGCATGGCCTGAAAGTCTTGTGGGCTGGACTCAAAAGGCTCAGCCCCTAACGCGGTGAATTTATCGAGCAGCTCTTTGTCTTCCATGACTTTCTTCACATCCGCATTGATCTGCTTGACTACGGCAGCAGGTGTGCCCTTGGAGGCAAACAAGCCAAACCAAGGGTTGATCACAAAACTCGGAAAGCCCGACTCAGCAATGGTGGGAATGTCTTTGAACGCCGCTGCACGCTTAGAGCCCGTCACCGCCAAGCCTTTGACCGTGCCGCTGCGAATGTGCTGCGCCACCGAAGGCAAGCTGGTGAACACCACTTGGATCTGGCCTGAAATCAAATCGGTCAACGCAGGCGCGGCCCCTTTGTAGGGCACATGCTGCATCTTGGCGCCGCTGGCCGTGTTGAACATTTCGCCCAACAAATGGTTGACCGAGCCATTGCCGGCAGAGCCAAAGGCAATGGGCTTGCCCGCCGAATAGCTCACCAGCCCTTTGAGGTTGGTCACCGGCACAGCGGCATTGACCACCGCGACAAAAGGCACGTTGGCCAAGGTGGCAACCGCCACAAAGTCGGCTTCTGGGTCAAACGGCAGCTTGCTGTAAATGCTGGGGTTGATGGCGTGCGAGCCCACATACGACATCAACAAGGTGTAGCCATCGCCCGGTGCTTTGGCCACCACATCCATGCCAATGTTGCCGCCCGCCCCTGCCCGGTTTTCCACCACCACCGCTTGGCCCCATTTTTCAGACAGCTTTTGTCCGACCATGCGGGCCAGTGCATCGGATGCGCCGCCGGGTGTTTGCGGCACGACGATGCGCACGGGTTTGCTCGGAAAAACAGATGGCACCGTTTGCGCCAAGGCAGACTGAGCGCCCAACACCGCCAAAGCAAGACTCAACACGCACTGCACACGCAGGCGGTTCTGAAAGCGAAAACTGAAAGTCATGCAACGTCTTTCGTGATTTAAAAAGTTGCGAAATTCTGGCACGCCGTGGGCATTAACCCAGTCTTTCACATGACAGCCAAACGACACTTCGTCGCCCAAGATAATGCCCACATGCCCCTCACCCGCCACCCACTTCTGAAAGCGCTTTTCTCAAAAGCCCCCGCCTTGGGACCATTCAGTTTTTGGCTGTCATGGCCCCAGCTCATCACCTGGGGCAGCGTGTTCTACACCTTCTCGTTGCTGATGACGCCGCTAGAAGCTGAGCTGGGCATGAGCCGTGCCGAGTCGTCCTTGGCCTTCAGCTTGGCGCTGCTGGCCGAGGGGCTGATGGCTTACCAAGTGGGGCGTTGGATCGATGCGGGCCACGAGCGCGCGGTGATGACCTTGGGCTCGCTGTGGGTGGGGCTGGGCTTGCTGGGCCACAGCTGCGTGCAGTCTGTCTCTGGGTTTTATGCCGCGTGGATTTGGCTAGGTTTGGGGCTGGCGGCCACCTTGTACAGCCCCGCCTTTGCGGTGGTGACACGGCGCTTTCCGCAAGACTTTCGCCGCGCCATCATCACCCTGACTTTTTTGGGTGGGCTGGCCAGCACCGTGTTTATCCCGCTCACCAGCTGGTGGATTGCGCTGTGGGGTTGGCGCCAAGCCCTGTGGGCGCTGGCGACTTTGCAGCTGCTGGTGTGTGCACCTCTGCATGCGCGGTTGCTGCGCGGTGCAGCGCCCAAGCGGGTGCCAACCGAACACGCAGACCACGCCCACACGCGGCCCGTGTCGGTGCGAGCGCATCTGCGGCAATCGCCGTTTTGGTTGCTGGCCGCTTTCATGCTGTTGATGATGGGCGTCACCTCGGCCCTGCCCGCGCACATGATTGCGCTGCTGCAAGAAGCGGGCTTGCCCCCCGCTTGGGTGATTGCCATTCCGGCGGCCATCGGCGTGATTCAAGTGGTGGGCCGTTTGCTGCTGTGGTTGTTTGAGCGCCACTGGGACGTGCACACCGCCAACCGCTGGATACCAGCCCTCATTCCGATGGGCTTGTTGGCCCTGCTGATCGGCGGCCTCAACCCCAGCGCGGCGTTGGTGTTTGTGGTGCTCTTCGGTCTGGGCAATGGCATGAACACCATCGTCAAAGGCACGGCCATGGCCCAATACGTGAGCCGCGCCCATGTGGGGCAACTCAACGGTTTGCTCGGCCTGCCCATCGCCCTCGCCCGCGCTGCTGCACCGCTGGCCATGGGCTTGCTGTGGTCGCAGCAACAGGGCTACGCGCTGGCCTTGCAATGGCTTTTTGCACTGGGCGTGCTCAGCACAGGCGCGTTGTGGTTGGCCCAGCGCAGGGCCTTGCGTTAGCCCGCACACCGCGCAGGGTGCGCCACTTAAAATTGACCCTTGGTTCCAAGCTCGGTGTTCGAGCCCGGCCTCAACTCAAAACCCACCATGTCAGCACCCACGGCCCACAGCGCCACCACACACTCTGAACACGCCAGCTCGGTGCTGGAGTTTGCCAACGCCTTGTGGCGCGTGCGCCGACCCAAGCCCTTTGTGTTGGTGATTGAAGGTGAAGTCGGCCATGAAGGCACCGAGCCCAGCGACTACCTGCACGACAAGCTTTTGCTGCCCGAATGGCGCGAAGCCTTTTACCAACTGGTCGATGCCACGGGCCTGGTGGTCTGCCTGAATTCGCACACCCAACACCCCACCTACCGCGACGTGCGCGGGCGCTCCAGCAAAGGGCGGCTGAGCCAGGGCGAGTACTACCACCACGACGGCTGCACAGGCCCCGTCAAGCCGCGCTTTGTGGAAATTCGCTGCCCGATTCAGCCGCAAACACGCGGCGTGGCCACCGCCGTGGCACCGCACCGCGATGTGGTCAAAGCCATGGTGCAAGTGCTGCCCGCCGAGCTGGCCGCCAACGCGGCACTGGCCACGCAAGACATGAGCCATGCAGCCCTAGATCAGATGGACGACGCAGCGCTTGACCAACTGCAAGGCCTCATCACGCGCACCGTGCGCAAAAAGCTCAACGCCGAAGGCGCACGCAGCTACTTCCGCCAAGTGGATGCCGCTGCCAATGCCTACTTTGAGCCCTGGGCCTTGGGCGAAAGCCGCTTCATCGCCAACGCCAACAGCGGCATCACGATGCAACACCGCCGCGCCTACCAAGCCCCACACACGGGCGGCGTGGCGAACGGCCACTTGGTCAAGCGCTGGACGAATGAAGAGCTGCTGCTGCCCGGCCAAGTGGCAGACCTTGCCTTGATTGCTGCGCTGTGCAGCGAGGAAGGTGATGAAGCTGATGGGGAGCGGGCTGAGGGGTGTTACCTCGGGGCGCATTGATGGGGTCACTTTTAGCCAGAAATTAATTTACTCAATACAATGAGATAAATTACTCAATCAACTGAGCAAACCAAAATGACCATCGAACGCGAAGCACTCGCCCCATTGGTAGCGCGGCTCAAAGAACCCCGCCGCTTCTTGCAAGTGGTGGCTGGCCCGCGCCAAGTGGGGAAAACCACACTGGTACGCCAAGCGCTGGATCGCTTGCAGCGTGATGCCCAAGCCGAACCAAACACCCCATTGGCGCAACACAGCGCCAGTGCCGATGGCCCCGGCTTGCAAGGCCAAGTATGGCTAAGTACCCAATGGCAAGTGGCCCGTGCACTCGCGGCCCAAGCGGGCGGCTGCGTGTTGGTGCTGGACGAAATTCAAAAAGTGTCCAACTGGACGGAAGAAGTCAAACGCCTGTGGGACGAAGACACCGCCGCTGGCCGCGATGTGCGCGTGATCATCCTCGGCTCGGCCCCGCTGTTGATCGCTCGGGGCTTGAGCGAAAGCATGGCCGGACGATTTGAGATCACTCGCTTAGGCCATTGGCGCTACGCCGAAATGCGCGATGCTTTTGGCTTTAGTTTGGAACAATTCATCTTTTATGGCGGCTACCCGGGCGCCGCCCCCTTGGTGCATGACGAAGCCCGCTGGGCTGCCTATGTGAGCGACGCGCTGATCGAAACCACCATCAGCAAAGACGTGTTGCTGATGGCCCCCGTGCAAAAGCCCGCCCTGCTGCGCCGCGTGTTTGACCTGGCCTGCGTATACAGCGGCCAAATTCTGAGCTACCAAAAGATGCTGGGCCAGCTCGACGATGCGGGCAACACCACCACCCTCGCCCACTACCTCGACCTGCTCGAAGGCGCGGGCATGGCCTGCGGCCTGCCCAAATACATGGGCCAAGTGGTGCGTCAACGCGCATCAAGCCCCAAGCTGCAAGTGTTCAACAACGCACTGATGGGCTGCCACTGGGTGGCACAAGGCGTGGGCCTGCAAGCGGCACAAGCGCGCCCCGACGTGTGGGGCCGGCTAGCAGAAAGCGCCGTAGGCACTGAACTGTTGGCCCGGCACCTGACCCACAGCAGCAGGCACCCCGTCATTCACTACTGGAACAATGGCCAAAAGGAAGTGGACTACGTACTGCGCGATGGCCCCACGCTGCAAGCGCTGGAAGTCAAAAGCGGCCACAACATGGGCAATGTGTCAGGCCTAACCGCATTTGTGCAGCAGTTTCCACAGGCACAGCCGCTGATCATTGGCACGGGGGGCATGCCACTGGATTTGTGGCTGCAAAGCTGAGCGCATTGAGCGCTGTCTCAGTCGGGGGTGTTCCCCGGCAACTCTTCAAACTTGGCCGCCATCGTGGGGTTGCCGCGCGTCAGCTTCTTGATCGTCAAGTCGTCGGCCTTGTCGTTGGCCAGGCGCAAATTGTTGGCTGACTTGTGCAGCGCTTCCTTGGTTTTTTCCAGGTCCTTGATGGCTTCGTCAATGCGCCGAATAGCTTCTTCAAAGCCCTCAGAGGCCAGACGCCAGTTGCGGCCAAACGCCGTCTTGAATTCGTCCAGCTGGGTTTCAAACTTGGTGATGTCCACGTTCTGCGAGCGCACCAAGGCCAGCTCGGACTTGTACTTCATCGCGTTCAAAGCGGCATTGCGCAGCAGCGTGATCAGGGGCACAAAGAACTGCGGCCGCACCACGTACATCTTGGGGTAGCGGTGCGACACATCGACGATGCCGCTGTTGTACAACTCGCTCTCCGGCTCCAGCAGGGAAACCAGCACCGCGTACTCGCAGGCCTTTTCTGTGCGGTCTTTGTCCAGCTCTTTCAGAAAATCTTCGTTCCGCTTCTTGGTGGCCGTCTCGTCGCTTTCGTTCTTCATCTCAAACATGATGGAGACGATCTCAGCACCCGACTCGTCTGAGTCGCGAAAAATGTAGTCGCCCTTGCTGCCAGTGCGGGCGTCGTTGTCTTTCTCAAAATGCGCCCGTTGAAAGGCGGCTGCACGGATGCGGTTGAACTCAATTTCGCAGTGCTGCTCCAGGGTTTCACCCACCATCTTGGTGGACAGGCGCGCCTTCAAGTCGCGAAGGCGCTCGATCTGGTCATCACGATCTTTGATCTGCGTTTGGTACTTGTCTTTGAGCGACTGCTCTGCGAGTTGCTTTTCAAGCTCCGCCCGCGCCAGGCCATTCTTCAACTCGTCACGTTCCCGCTCAACCCCATTCAAAGCCTCGGTGATCGCCAGCTTTTGTGCAAGCTCAGTGGCGTCTAGTTTGGCCTTCAGCCTTTGGATTTCTGCGTCTTTGGTTGCGGCGGCATTCTGCAGCCCGCTGGCAAGCTTTGCCTCGGCCAGCTCTGTAGCAGCCAGCTTGTCGCGCTTGGCCTGCGCAAGTTCATTCGCCAGCGCGTCACGCTCTTTTTGCACATCGCTCAGCGCCTCGGTCACGGCCAGCTTGCGCGCAACCTCACCCGCATCCAGCTTGGCCTTGAGTGCCTGGATCTCGGAATCCTTGGCTACCGCAGACTTCTGCATCTCGCTGGCAACCTGCGCCTGGGCAAGCTCGACCGCATTGCGCTTGTCTTGCTCGGCCAGTTCAAGCCGCTCATGCAACTGCTGCTCAAAAGCGCCGTCGCGAACTTGCTTCAGGATATCGGCGTAGCCAGCTTCGTCGATTTTGAAGGCTTTGTTGCAGTGGGGGCAGATGATTTCATGCATTTCCGTGCGACCTCTTTTTTTTTGTCGTCCAGTCGGCCAACTGGAAAATCTAGCCCGACTTCTTGTTCATGGGCGACCTCACCGACATGGCAAATCGAGCCTGGCCCATTTTTTTGTGACAGCCCAGCGTTTCGATTTCTTTACCGCGACGCGCAGCTAGACAAGTAAGTGTGACCAGCGGCTCCGATTGGGGGGCTACGGTACAGATGACGAAGCAAGTCCGGTCTTGGTAATGATGTCCAGCACCTTGCCACCTGGCACGATGCTAATCGATGCATGCCGATGCGCCAGCGCAACTGGAACAATTGCACTGTCGTACAGGTCAAGTTCAAAATGGCGAATCAAGTCGCAAGCCCGCTCAATTAATGATCCGTAGCGGTTCAAGTCTGCCTTTGCATCTGCAAAAACGTTTTGCTCTGCAGCCCGCCCTTTGCTGGCGAATGGATATGGCACAGCAAAATTGAACATCCGTCCACGCTCGGTCTTAAAGAGAAAGTCTTGCCCGTAGTAGGTCTCGTTGCCGAAATTGACCGAAGGTGAATCGCTCCCCTTTATGTATTTGTTTCTATATGCGTCGTCAAGTATGCGTATAACGCCGTTTGGCAAAAACTTGCTGAGCAAATTAGCGTGATCCATGACTTCGCCAGTTTTTTGGAGGCCGACCACTAGCAAGGGCTCAAGTTTCAACTCGCGAAGTCGCACATTGATTGAATCAAACAGGGCCATGATTCGTGCGTGAAGCTTGGCGGGTTGGCCAAAAATCGCTAAAGGCCCGTCCAATACAAAAGCCATCTTTGACAATGCTCTTGGATCAGCCTTGAATACTTGGTGTATCAACCCTACCAGCAACAAATGTTCTACAGCGTTCATCATGCGCGTCATCGCGCTTGTGTTATTTCCAAAGTCTGAAATGTCTTCGTGTAGTCGCAGCCAGTCAGTCAAGAAAACTGGTTCACCGCAAACTAGACAGTCGTGCTGGAGACAGCTGGTGTCAAAACGAAAATGCCCAGCCTCGCCACAAGAAGAGCACTTTTCAAGTGCTATGCCGCCACCGTTTAAAGCAAGAAGGGTGTCAGTCAATATCAATCGACTGGGACCACCACGCGCCTTGTCCGAACTTAACTGTTTGAACACGGCTCTGCGAAATCCGTCCTTCACAGTCTTTGCATGTTGAAATCTGATGTTGCTGCCCGGTAAGGTGTAGGTCACCGGCGACGCATTTCGATGCAGGTCTGCTGCCTTGAAAGGATCGACAAATCGTGTTTTGGGATCAATGAGATCAGCATACTTCGCCATCTCAATGAGAACATGACTAACCTTGATGAAGCCAACTTGTGTGCTTGGCAACTTGTCGTCAATCGGGGTGTCACTCTTGCTTGCATCCGAGGCCACCACGTAGTCTGGTAGTTGGGGCGGCGTGCCGCTAGGTGCAACGCTGAAAGTTGTTGCCATAGCAATGGCTTCGGCATCGCTGGGCGCGCGCATGTAGTCGCACTCAGCCAAGAACGCCTGCACATCGGGATTCCGAACAAAGTCTGAATGCCCGCCTTTACCTGCTGTCTGTCGGTCATATGGCATTGTTAGCTCCGGCCCGCTTTGATTTCTTCGATCCGTTGCTTAATTTCCTCGGGAGAGAATCGTTTGATTTGAGTGGGAATCACGAAAGGGGCGGATAGCGTTTTTATCCGTGCGAACCCGACGTCTTGCGCAGCCTTGAGCGAGCCAATAAAGTCGGAGAAGTCATAGAACTTGCCGAGTGTCTTTAGCTCATCGTCATTGTTCAAATGCGTAACGAACCAGTTCTCAGTATTTGCCAAGATGTTGGGATGAACAGATGACGGTTCCTGGGTTGCATAAACAAAGGCAATCCGCGCTTTGGCACCTTCCTTTGCGATACGTGGCCACGTGGCAGTAAGCTCCGCCTTTTTACCGATAATGTTGTGCGCTTCTTCTACAAACAGCACGATATTCTTCGGAACGAAACCTTCGTGCATAGTTGACATTTGACGCTCGAATATTTGACGAGCAATACGCTCCGACAATACGGTGCGTATTTCGACCGGTCCAGCGGAAAGGTCAAGAATTACGATCTTGCCCGCATCAAGGTGCGCGATCACCTCATTGGTAACGTCCGATGTTCGGCGAGTGGAGTGGTATGGCACGTATTTCGCCACTGCACGATATCCGCCAACGTTCATGTCACTGCTATTTTTTCTGACCAAAATGTTGAGGTACGACTCAAGCATTGGGTCAACCCACGGATTGCCTGCCGTGCTCGACATCAAGCCGATCATGGGCTGATTGTTTTCCTTTTGACTTGCGCGCAGTGCGACATTGATGGCCCGGATTTGTTCGAACCATGCGCACGCTTCAGTCAGGGAGACTCGGTCGGACGCCGGGTAGTTCACTTCGGCTGGTGGTACTTGTGCTTTCGCCCACTTTTCAATCTGCCTGGTAAGCGCTGATGCATTTGGGACCTCAACCGTAAAGGCCGTGGCGGCCTTATATCCAGCCTTATGAAGAATGCATTGAAAAACTGCCTTGTGACGTTTCCACCGGGTATGCTCGGATCTATCAGAAACATCGGGCTCTTCCAAGGTGGACGACATAAATGCATCCAAATCCTGGCCGGAGAATGGGGATTTATCGACCTTGAACAATGCCTGAATTAGATTCAGCCCCTGGTCAACTTCATTGAAGAAGTTAGTTCTTAGATCTTCAAATCCTGGCGCTTCGAGCGCACGATACCGCACAGTTTGATCTGGAAACACGTCTGCGATTGAGCTGCCATCATCTTGATGGTTGGCATTTGCATACTCACCATTGATGTCGAAAATGAGTTGCCCAACTGGAATACCGTCTGTCATGGCCGCCAATGCAACAGCAGAAACGGTTGTCTTCACGGTGTTGGATTTTCCCGTTCGGGTCATTCCCAAAACGGCAGTTCGTCGCGATAGGAAGTCAGTTGGTTGAATCAACACATCAACTTTAGGCTCGTCCTTCCCCCTATGGAGTCGGGCGGTTGAGGTGTACCGCACTGATCCGATGTGAATAGGCGAAGGAACCTTCTTGAACCCAGCTTTCTTTGCTTCCTCTTCTGCCTTTGCAAGTACCTCTGGGTTAACGTGATTGACGATTGCCGCAAGAGCTTCTGCGCGTGGCTTAAAAGCTCGCAAGCGCGACAGGCACATAAAATTTTCGATGTCACTGCCCAACCGCAATTGACCATCGTCATCCACGTAGAAAGTACCAAGGACGCTGCACCGCAATCCGCCGGCCTGGAGTTCGACTGCAGTAATGGGATCAAGGCCGTCATTGCTCTCGCCCGGATACTTCTCCTCAGCTGTACGGCGCTGATGATGTTCAATGCGTGTCCGCACAAAGTCGTTGTCTTGTGGTAAACCGACAGGCTCAAGAACCCGGAGTAGAACTATCTCCTGGTCAATTATGTGAGCGTCACCAAATCGTTCAGGATGAAAGCCCGCTGCCACCAAAAATGAGTTGTGTGGAATGCCATTCACCTTCTGCTTAAAAGCATCATTGGTCAGCACAAAAACCTCGTCAAAACGCATGCCATAGACGTAGCCCACAAATGACGAGTCGTAGTTGCCGAGCAATTTGACAAGTGCCGATTCGGTCGTCACCACCTTGTTGAGAATGTTGATCACTTTTTCATCCCTGATAAGTTTAAGTTGAAGTTGGCTGTGAGTTCACCGGTGCATGCACGATGGGCGTTCGGAATGTGGTTGCTGACGCCTCTACGGCCAACAAAGTTCCAACAACACTCATTCCCTGGTGTTGCCCCATACGGGATTCGACTGGCAAGGGTTGATTGCTGAAGAATAATTCGCGACCGACAAACCGTGCGCCACCTATTGGGTGCGCGGAGTAGGTTTGATCGATTACTCGTCCGTCAACGTCATCTAAGTCACCGTACAACTCTCGGATCTCTGGTGCATCGTCGTAAGAAAGCATCCATGGAACACCCAAAGTAACCAAGTAGTCGCGCATTGCTTTATGGGCTTTATCGTCAAAGACATGGCCATAGAGTTGGTCCGCTTTCCTATAGTACGGGGGATCGAGATAGAGATAAGCAGTTGTATTTGCCCTATACCAAGAGCAAAACAATTTCCAGTTGACGCAAGTAACGCGGGTGACGGATTCGCGCAGTTCATGGAGCGCTCTCAGCCGAGCAATTAGTTTCTCAGGCCTAAACCGTACGTCCAGTGTCCGATTGACTTGGCCCCATCCGCCAATTGGTCCGGCTTGATGCAATATGCCATTGAAGCTAGTTCGATTGAGATATAGGCATTTGTAGGCAGCTTCCCTGGACGAAGACGGAGTCAATGCTTTTTGGCGACGCCACTCGTCAACGTTAAGCGTCGCCGTCTCTATTTGATTCAGCAGCCATTGGAAGTCTGCTTCTGCATTGGCGGTCTTACCAAACACGACCTGCCAGAAGTTAGCAACAAGAGGGTCTTTGTCATTCAATCCGATGCGCTGAATATGCCCAAGCTCCAATAAAGCTAAGGATACCCCGGCCCCTCCGCAGAACGGCTCAGCAAATTCAGTCGGCTCCGTCCCCGAGTCTTGAATTGCAGACCAAATGAACGGTGTAAATCGTGTTTTGCCACCTGGGTAGCGCAGTGGGGATCTCGAAATCATTGGCAGCTCGGCTAACGATAATTTAGTGTAAGGATGGTAACGGGTGCCTGATGCGTATATTGGCGGGCCTGCGCCATGGGGTTGATGACCGTCTTGGGGCCGCTGTCACCCATGATTTCCTAGGTCTACCCGCGCGGCCTCCTGCTCCTCTTCGCCCTTGGCAGGCATGTGCCCCACGCCGGGCAGGGCCACCACGGGGAACTCCAGGCCTTTGCTGACCTTTATGGTCATCACTCGTCATCCAAGTCCCCCAACAACACCCCGCGATGCGCCAGCCGCTCACGCGCCTCCAGCAAGGCCGCATGCAGCTTTTGCTCCAGCTCCGCTTTGGGTGGCAGTTCGGTCCAGTACTCGGCCACGGTGATGCCTTCTTTGTGCATTTGCAGCAGCTCCACTTGATCACGGCTGGACTCGGCGCACAGGATGAGGCCGATGGGCGCCTCTTCGCCCGGCTGGCGCTCGTGCTTGTCTAGGCTGTTGAGGGGCAATAAGTTGACAAAGTCGCTCCAGGTCAATCGTCGTGACAGCGTCGCGACAAACTGGGTAAGCGGCAGAACAAGCTGCACCAAGTGACTCATGTTGGTTACCATAGGCGTGACTGGCGGGCGTATTAATGTCATTGGTTGGACGCTCACGGTGCCATCTGTCCTATGGTCAACCTGCAGGCGTTGGTTGTCTTTTTATCCACATGCGTCAGAAACACAATGGGCCACCTTCCCGGCTTCGGTGGAGCTTTTAGGTTTTGGAGGTGGTCGCAATTTGCGACCCCATACAGCGCAGCCCGGTCCGTCGTGTGCTGATCACTCATCATCATTCCCTTCCACCCCCACCGCGCCAACCGCTCTCCTAGTCAAAGCGGGGATCAGAGAAGTCAAAATATGTGCGAAAAAAGTTCACGCAAGCATATTCTGAAATTAGCCCAAAAGAACTCGTATCAGAACAAATTTGAATTTTTTGTGACGTATTGGGCTGTACTCAGCCTTGAGCCACAAAGGCCAGTTAAGGCATCATCCGGCTTCAACGATTCCCAGCCTGCCCCTGCACCAGCAGATCAAACACAATCCGCGCAAAGTTGGCGGCTTTGCTGGGGTCGGCCAGTAGCTGCATCATCTGGTTCTGGTGGGCTTCGCCGCTGTCGAGGATGGCGTCGTCAATGGCCTTCGAGAAGTCACCCAGCAGGGCCTGCTCGGGCGAGTTGTTCTCAATCTGCTTCATCACCCTGAGGTTCTCGCCCACCTTGTCGCGGATCGTGTAGGCGTAGTTCACCATGTCCTTGTCCGTGAGCTGGTCGGTCACAAACACTTCGTTCAGGCGGTTGATGATCTGCGACAGAAACTCCTCTTTCTTGTCCTTTGGCTTGGCCGTACCCAGGCCTTCGCCCGGCTCCAGCTTGTACTCAGCGGTATTTTCTTGAAGTACCAAATCCTGCTGGCGTATCTTGGCCACACGGTAGTGGCTGAGCACCACGTTGCCCAGGTCAATGTCGTCTTCATCCAGCAAGGTTTCGCGCAACATGGGCCGCAGGTTGCGGGCGTACAGACTGAGCTTTTCCAGATCGGTGTCGTCGTAATCCACGATCTGCGACATGAACTCATAAAAGCGCACAAAGGTGCCCAAGTCTTTCTTGAAGATTTCGAGCGCGTCCTTTTCCTTCTGGCATTCCTTCAGGCTTTTCTCGGCGTTCGCAATCAGCACCGCATCGCCCGTTTTCTGCGTGCGCTCAAACATGTCCTTGGCAATCTTGAAAGCTTCCACCGCCGATTTGTAGCGCAGCTGCCAGCGATGCACCGCTGGTTTGCAGATGTTGGCAATCGCCGCATTGCTCTTGTTCTTCACATAAAACGCGTTGCAGAACTGCTCCACTTCCGTCCAAGTAAAAATGCCAGCGGCGCGCAGCTTGTCTTGCAGTGCAAAGATCAGGTTGGGGTCGGACACATCCAGCAGCTCAGCCGTCTGAAAGTAAGGCTGAAACGCTTCCAGAATTTCATCCGGCTCGTTGAAGAAGTCCAGCACAAAAGTGCCCGTCTCGGCCTTGTTGGGGTAGGTGCGGTTCAGGCGCGACAGCGTTTGCACGCACTCCACCCCGGCCAGCTTCTTGTCCACATACATGGCGCACAGCTTGGGCTGGTCAAAGCCCGTCTGGAACTTGTTGGCGACGATCATCACCTGGTAGTCGTCCGAATCAAAAGCCTTGCGCATGTCGCGGCCCTTGAGGTTCGGGTTCATATTGCTTTCGGTGAACTTCTCGCCGATCAGGCCCACCATGGCCGGGTCTTTGTCGGTGAACTCCACCTCACCCGAAAACGCCACCATGGCGCGAATCTTCTGGTAGCCCTTGTCCGCGATGTACTTGTCAAAACACTGCTTGTAGCGCACCGCCTCTTTACGCGAGCTGGTCACCACCATGGCCTTGGCCTGCCCACCCAACAAGCCCATCACGTTGTCCTTGAAGTGCTCCACGATCACCATCACCTTCTGGGCAATGTTGTGGTCGTGCAGGCGCACCCATTGGTTCAGCTTCACCTTGGCCCGCTTGCTTTCCACTTCTGAGTCGGCGTCTTGCACCTTCAGGGCCAGCTTGTAGGCCACCTTGTAGTTGGTGTAGTTCTTCAGCACATCGAGGATGAAACCCTCCTCAATCGCTTGGCGCATGCTGTACACATGAAACGCCGCTGGCTTGTTGGTGCTGGATGCCACCTCGTCCGGACGCGGCACGCGGCCAAACAATTCCAGCGTCTTGGGCTTGGGCGTGGCGGTAAAAGCAAAGTAGCTCAGGTTGCCCGATGCGCGGCGCGCAGCCACCGTGGCGGCGATGATGTCGTCGCTGTCCAGCTCATCGGCCTCCTCCCCAGCTACCCCTGCTTCCTTCATCAGCACCTCTTTGAGCTGCCGCGCCGTCGATCCGCTTTGCGACGAATGCGCCTCGTCGGCAATGATGGCGTAGCTGCGGTCTTTCAGGCTCACGCTGTTTTCAATCGCCTTCAACACATGGGGAAAGGTTTGGATGGTGACGATGATGATGGGCTGGGCCGACTCCAAGGCGCCGGCCAGCTTCTCGGACTTGGAGCCATCGCCTTCCTTGTTGTTGATGCGCCCCACCACGCCATCGGTGTGTTCAAACTGGTAGATCGTGTCTTGCAACTGCGCGTCCAGCACGGTGCGGTCGGTCACGACAATGACCGAGTCAAACTGCTTCTTGCCGTCAAGCTTGTACAGCGATGAGAGCTGATGCGCCAGCCAGGCAATCGAGTTGGACTTGCCGGAGCCTGCGCTGTGCTGAATCAGGTACTTATGCCCCGGCCCCTCAATGCGCACCGCCGCCAGCAGATTGCCCACCACGTCCCACTGGTGGTAGCGCGGGAAGATCAGGCTTTCCTTCTTGTACTTACGGCCTTCCCAGTCTTCCTTGTCCTCAATCTGCAAATGCACAAAGCGGGCAAGGATGTTGAGCAGGTTGTCCGGCAGCAGCACCTCGTTCCACAAGTAATCGGTTGCGTAACGGTTGATGTCGTCAGGTACATCGTTGCCCGCGCCGCCGTCGTGCGTGCCTTTGTTGAAGGGCAGAAAGTAGGTGCCCTCCCCCTCCAGCTTGGTGGCCATGTGCACCTCGTACTGGCTCACCGCAAAGTGCACCAGCGCACCGCGCTTGAAGGTCAGCAGCGGCTCCGGCTTACGCGCTACCGGGTCAACAGGCAGGCGCGTGGTCTTGTACTGCCGAATGGCGCGGTCCACCGCCTGCTTAAATTCACTCTTCAGCTCCAACGTGGCCACCGGCACACCATTCACAAACAGCACCAGGTCAATGCGCCATGCCTTGGCCTTTTTTGCGTCACTGTTTCCCGTCTCCAGCAGGTGAGCATCCGTCGCCCACGGGCTGTACACCAGCTCCGGCACCACGCGCAGACGGTTTTTGGCGTAGCGGGCCAGCGTGTCCGGGTTCAGGTCGTGCTCGGGCTTGAACTGGCACAGCGACAAACGCGCATTGCGGTCGCGCAGCTCGTGGCGCAAAACCCCCAGCGTGCCAAAGGTGCGGCTGTCTTTGTGCGTGGCATTGGGGTCGGCCTTGCCCAGCTGCGTGGCAACCAGTTGCAAAAACTTCTGCTCGGCATCCTTGGGGTGGTTGGCGCAAAACCTTTGCCACTGCGCGTCTTGCGTCTCCTGCACAAAGCCCAGCGCATCCTCGGGGTACAAGGCCAGTTCGCGGTTGTACTTTTCTGGCGAGCCGAGCTGCCAGCCATTGGCCTCCAGCTGGCGAATGATGTCGTTTTGAAAGATGCGTTCGGTGGCTTGGTCGCTCATGGTCGAATTGAATTTTGGCTGTGTGGGTTAAGGCAGTCAGGCGGCGGCTTGCCAGTCGCGGACGTCGATCTTGCCCGTGACGGCGGCGGAGATCAGAGATGTGCGACGTTCTTGGAGCAACAGCATTGATGCATTAGCTTTTTCTTCAAGGAGCGAAAGCTTATTTTGCACTTCACTTAAGAAAACACATATGGCTAATTGCTCTACGATGCTGGGAATGCATACAACAAAATCCAGCATATTTTCAATGTTTAAACTGGATTGGTTCGCTGTTCCGTGCGCATGTAAATCTAGATGATCTCTGTAGCCTGTTGTTTGAATCAGATTGAACAAGTAGTGTTTTGTAATAACTTTCTCATTTGGATCAAAGACAACTGTATTCTGATTCAAAAGCGCGCCATCAAGCTCTTTAGGGAGCATTCCTAGTTGACCAACTGCACTATTCTTTACGTCAGGATTACTACCAACGGTGCTTAAAACAATATCTCCCTTGCTCAAAACCGCTTTTGGAAAGCGTTGAATAAAAGAAACGGGAAGAAATACATCAGATATACGAATCGTCCGCTCTTTAATATCGCTTGCCTTTACTACGCGAATACCTTGATCAGTGAAGTCGTCAGATTTAAAGGCAATACCTTTTCTAGTTTTGATCACCGCTTTCAGTGGGATTTTTGACCAGTGTGCAGGCATATAACCCAGCCACTCCACGCCAGAGTCTTTCATCGGGGCGTTGGGGTTGAGGCCTTTGGTGACGGCGTGGCTGATGACGGCTTGGCGCTTTTCCTTGAGCAACTCAATCAGCCGCTGTTGCTTCTCGATCAAGGCATCAATCTTCGCCGTTTCGTGGTCGAGGAAGGCTGCGATATTTTCTTGCTCTGTAGGTGAAGGTTCTGGAGTTTTTATGTTCACCAAGTCTGAGGCGTTTATCGCTGGGTAACTCACTCCTACAGACCTAGCAACGACTTCTTTGATAAAACCAGATGCCCTTAAACAGTAGGCCGCATAACCCTTATGTAGAAATGCATTTGGGCGGATTACAGCAAATCCGGTTGAAGCAATCAGATTATTTGGAGGCGCTTGAACTGACGCAATTGCTTCTAAATACGTGCGCACTGTCGAAATTAAAATGTCGCCGTCACGAACGATTCGCCTAGCACGAGACGGAGCATCACCAAACAGCAAGGTTTCGGTACCAGAAATTCCATCTATTGCCGAAACACTACCAATGTCGACATACTCAATTTCATAGTCGTCGCCAACCGTTTCACTGAGTACTTCGTCGTTGTAGGAGCACAAGTATTTAAGTTGTCGTGAGTGCCAGTGTGGCGGGATTTCGCCAAGCCACTCGACCCCCGAATCCTTGTATTCAGAATAAGCCTTGTACCGACTCATTCCGCCTCCCCCTTGCCCACGTTCGCCAGATAAAACTCATGCAGTTTGGCCTGCAGCAGTTTCTTGTCTGGCCACTGGGTCTGGCGGCTGTTCTTGAACAAGCTGGCCGCATCGAGGCGAATTTGTCTCACCAGTGGTGAGAGTTTTGGAAATTCTCTCAGCAGTGTTGAGAGAATTGGCGGGGCGGAATAAGCTAAGCAGCTCATGAATGCACCTCGCGCAGCAGCGCCATGATCTCGGCGCTCACGGCATCCAGATCAGCGTCAATCTCTTCCAATAGCCGTGGCGGCTGGTACTGGTAGAAGTGGCGGTTGAACGGAATTTCATAGCCGACGATGCCGATCTCGCCATCTTTGGCGTCGCGCTTGCTGGCGTCTATCCACGCGTCGGGCACATGGGGCTGCACTTCGGCGATGAAGTAGGCCTCTGTGCTTGCGCTCACGGTACGGCTGGAGTCTAGCGCCACGTTTTCAAAGTCGCGCAGCTCGCCATCGGCTTGGTATTCGATGACTTCTTTGTTCACGTCGAACAAGCCATAGAGCGGGTTGCTCTTGCCTTTGTGAACCTTCTTGATCACCTTTTCGGCGGCGGGGTTCTTCCAGCTCACGGCATCGGCGATCTGCTTTTTCTCCTTGGCGTCCAGCGAAATTCCTGCCTTTTTGCTGGCGACTTTGATGGCTTCGTCATAGCCATTGAAGTCGTCGTGCTGCACCGTGCCGATCTCGCCTTGCAGGGCGCGGGCTTTGAGGAGCACGGCCTTTTGTGCCAGCCAGGTGCTGGCGTCGAGCAGGTCTTTGATCTGCTTTTCCTTGAGGTCGGCAAAGTGGCTTTTCAGGTAAGCGCGGATTTCGACGGCGTAGTCGTCAAGCTGGCCGCAAAGCTCGCAATCAGCAGCGTCTTGCCAGTGGTCCTGGCCATACTCGGTGTAGATCCATTGCATGGCGCTGCCGAGTGCACCGGACTCAAAGCGCAGGCTGGCGATGCGCTCATCGCTGAACTGCCACGACAGGCGCAGTGGCCGTTCGATGGTGATGCGGCGGTAGCCGAACTCGTGCGTGGCGAAAATTTTGCTGGCGAAGGTTTTGATGGCTTCGGGCTTGGGGGTGAGCTTGGAGTTAGTGCCTTGGCGGCCACGGTTGCTTTTGACTTCAGCCGGTTTATCAAGCGCCAGCGCTTCGACCACCTCAAAATTGCCAAAGCAGCGGGTGATGGTGGCGATGTCGGCCTCGTCCATCACATGGCGCTTGCTGCCCAGCGATTTGCGCATCTTGCCGCAGAGGTTGACGCCGTTGATGAGCTGCACCTTGCCTTTGCGCTCGGCAGGCTTTTTGTTCGAGAGCACCCATACATAGGTGGCAATGCCCGTGTTGTAGAACATGTCGGTGGGCAGTGCGACGATGGCCTCGAGCAGATCGCTTTCCAAAATATGGCGGCGAATTTCGGATTCGCCCGAGCCTGCGCCGCCGGTGAACAGCGGCGAGCCATTGAGGATGATGCCGATGCGTGAACCACCGTCCTTCACATCACGAAGCTTGCTGATGAGGTGCAGCAGAAACAGCAGCGAGCCGTCGGACACACGCGGCAGGCCAGGGCCAAAGCGGCCATCAAAGCCTTTGAGGCTGTGTTCGTCGGCAATGTCGCCTTCGATCTTTTTCCAGTCCACGCCAAAGGGCGGATTGGAGAGCATGTAGTCGAACTTGCTGGCGTAGAGGTGGTCGTTGGAGAGCGTGTTGCCGAGCTTGATGTTGCTGACTTCCTGCCCCTTGATGAGCATGTCGGCCTTGCAGATGGCGTAGCTTTCGGGGTTCAGCTCCTGACCAAAGCCGAGCATGGCGGCTTGGGGGTTCAGCTCGTGCACATATTCCATGCCCGCCGACAGAAAGCCACCCGTGCCTGCTGTCGGGTCGTAAATGGTGCGGATGATGCCGGGCTTGGTGAGGGCTTCGTCGTCTTCCATGAACACCAGCGAGGTGGTGAGGCGCACGATGTCGCGCGGGGTGAAGTGTTCGCCAGCAGTGTCGTTCGAGCTTTCGGCAAATTTGCGGATCAGCTCTTCAAACACCAAGCCCATCTCATAGTTAGAAACGGCTTTGGGGTGCAAGTTCATGGTGCGGACTTTTTGCACCACCTTGTAGAGCAGGTTGGCATCGTTCAGAAGGCCAATGAATTCAGCGAACTTGAAGTGGTCAAAAATCTCGCGGGAGTCTTTGGAAAAGCACTGGATGTAACGCTCCAGATTGGCCTTGATGCCCGACTCGCCCAGGGTGCTCAGGTCCATGGGAGAGGTGTTGAAAAAGCTTAAGCCCCCGGTGGCGCGCAACAGCAACTTTTCTTTGGCCTCTTCGGCAATGGCCATCTTCTCCACCTTGGCGGCTTCAAGCAGCACAGCAGACTTGCTGGTTTCCAACACACATTCCAGACGGCGCAGCAGGGCAAAAGGCAGGATGACGCGGCCATATTGGCTCTGTTTGAAGTCACCGCGCAGCAGGTCGGCCAGCGCCCACAGGTCGGCGGCGAGGTTGTTGGTTTCTTGGGTCATTTTTTACGAATGGGGGGTTGGAGTTTCAACCTGATAGCCCACAAGTATTACACGGGGTAGAGGGGAATTGGCCCTGAGCCACAAAGCCAGCTCACCGGCTCAGTGAGGTATTTTTTCAGCTTGGATATACTTTGGTATCTACCATCGCGCCATGGAGTTTAAACATGTCCCAAACCGCCAAACTTTTCCTGAACGGTCGCAGCCAGGCCGTGCGCCTGCCAGCGGCCTACAGGTTTGACACCGAAGAAGTCTTTATCCGCAAAGACCCGGTCACGGGTGATGTGATCCTTTCACGCCGCCCCGATGACTGGACTGGTTTTTTCGCGGCGGCTGACAACGCCCAGGTGCCTGACGACTTTTTGAGCCCCGAAGAACGCACGCCACACGGCCAGGCTGAGGCGACAGATCGCGACCCTTTTGAGTCGTTACCCAACACCTTGGGGCACTGAGCCAGGCCATGAACACACGCTACCTGCTGGACACCAACACGGTCAGCCACCTCATCAAACGCCATCCTCAGGCTACCCAACACTTGCTGGCTGTGCGCCCATGCACAGCGTTTGCATATCGGCCATCACGGCAGGTGAGCTGGCCTATGGTTTGGCAAAACGACCCGAAGCACTGGCGTTGAAAGCGGCCGTGCACGAATTTTTGCGACGCGTAGAAGTGCTGCCGTGGGACGAAGCCGTGGCTCAAACCTACGGCACTTTGCGGGCGCAACTGCAAAGCAATGGCATCAGCCTGTCGGCGCTGGACATGCAAATTGCGGCGCATGCACTGGAAGCAAAAGCCGTGCTGGTCAGTAGCGATGCCGCCTTTTTACATGCAGCTCAGCTCCAAATCCAAAATTGGATGGATGCCATCGGGTGATGAAGTTTTTACGCCCTGAGTCAAAGACACCAGTTCATCAAAAAAAGCCGCCAACCCATTTAGGTTGGCGGCTTTTTTAATTGGGACTTGAAGCGTTTACTTCTTGCTAGGCGGCAAGTCCGTGCAGCTACCGTGCGCCACTTCTGCCGCCATGCCGATGCTTTCGCCCAGCGTGGGGTGTGGGTGGATGGTTTTGCCGATGTCCACGGCGTCTGCGCCCATCTCGATGGCCAGAGCGATCTCGCCAATCATGTCGCCCGCGTGCGTGCCCACCATGCCGCCGCCCAAGATTTTGCCGTGACCGTGGGCCTCGGGTGAATCGTCAAACAGCAGTTTGGTCACGCCTTCGTCACGGCCGTTGGCAATGGCGCGGCCCGAGGCAGTCCAAGGGAACAAGCCCTTTTTCACCTTGATGCCTTGGGCTTTGGCTTGGTCTTCGGTCAAGCCCACCCATGCCACTTCGGGGTCGGTGTAGGCCACGCTTGGGATGACGCGTGCGTTGAACGCAGCGGCTGCCAGCTCTTTGTTGCCTTGCAGTTCGCCTGCAATCACTTCAGCCGCCACGTGTGCTTCGTGCACCGCCTTGTGCGCCAACATGGGCTGGCCCACGATGTCGCCAATGGCAAAGATATGCGGCACGTTGGTGCGCATCTGGATGTCGACGTTGATGAAGCCACGGTCGGTGACAGACACGCCAGCTTTTTCAGCGGCGAGTTTTTTGCCATTGGGCGTGCGGCCCACGGCTTGCAACACCAGGTCGTACACCTGCGGCGCGGGGGCTGTGCCGCCCTCTTCTGCCGGTGCAAACGTGACTTCAATGCCTTCGGGCAAGGCGCGTGCGGACACGGTCTTGGTCTTGAGCATGATGTTGTCAAAGCGCTTGGCGTTCATCTTTTGCCAGACTTTGACCAAGTCGCGGTCAGCGCCTTGCATGAGGCCGTGCATCATTTCCACCACGTCCAGGCGTGCGCCCAGCGTGCTGTAGACGGTGCCCATTTCCAGGCCGATGATGCCGCCACCCAAGATGAGCATGCGTTTGGGCACTTCTCTGAGTTCCAAGGCGCCGGTGCTGTCCACCACGCGAGGGTCATTCGGCATAAAAGGCAAACGCACAGCTTGCGAGCCTGCAGCGATGATGGCCTTCTTGAAGGCGATCACTTTTTTGCTGCCGTTTTGTTCTTGTGCAGAGCCGGTGGTCTCTGACACTTCGAGGTGATGTGCACCCACGAACTGGCCCAAGCCGCGCACGGTGGTGACCTTGCGCATCTTGGCCATAGCAGCCAAGCCGCCTGTGAGTTTGCCAATGACTTTTTCTTTGTGGCCGCGCAGCTTGTCGATGTTGACGGCGGGTGTACCGAAGTCCACACCTAGGTCAGCCATATGCGCCACTTCGTCCATCACCGCTGCCACGTGCAGCAAGGCTTTGGAGGGAATGCAACCCACGTTCAAACACACGCCGCCCAAGGTGGCGTAGCGCTCGACGATGACGACTTTCAAGCCGAGGTCCGCCGCACGGAATGCAGCCGAGTAACCGCCGGGGCCACCGCCCAACACGAGCACATCGCACTCGATGTCGGCAG
This sequence comes from uncultured Limnohabitans sp., assembly GCA_963513725.1. GTDB lineage: Bacteria > Pseudomonadota > Gammaproteobacteria > Burkholderiales > Burkholderiaceae_C > Limnohabitans. The sequence continues at coordinate 684,702 of CAUPRM010000001.1, forward strand.
AGCCGCCGAAGGATGAGGCTGTGGGGGCGGGGGTAGCTGCAACGGGTGCAGCAGCGGATGCCACGGGAGCGACAGCTGCAGCAGGCGCAACGGCTTGGGCCGCCGCAGCACCCTCGCCTTCCAGCACCAACACCAAGGAGCCTTGCTTGACCTTATCGCCCAGCTTGACCTTGAGTTCCTTGACCACGCCACCGTGGCTGCAAGGAATTTCCATGGAGGCTTTGTCGCTCTCCACGGTGATCAGACTTTGGTCAGGTTTGACGGTATCGCCCACCTTGACCATCAACTCGATCACCGTGACTTCGTCGAAGTCGCCAATGTCAGGGACTTGAATATCAATCATTGCCATATCAAGTCCTTAGAGCAACACGCGACGGAAGTCGCCGAGGATTTGACCGAGGTACGCATTGAAGCGTGCCGCCGCTGCGCCGTCGATGACGCGGTGATCCCACGTCAAGCTCAGAGGCAACATCAAGCGTGGCACAAATTCTTTGCCGTTCCACACGGGCTCCATGGTGCTCTTACACACACCGAGGATGGCCACTTCGGGCGCGTTGATGATGGGCGTGAAGTACTTGCCACCAATGCCGCCGAGGCTGGAGATGGTGAAAGTTGCGCCTGTCATTTCTGCGGGACCGAGCTTGCCGTCGCGGGCTTTCTTGGCCAGCTCGCCCATTTCCTGGCTGATTTGCAGCACGCCTTTTTTGTCGCAATCGCGAATGACGGGCACCATCAAACCATTGGGCGTGTCAGCGGCAAAGCCGATGTGCCAGTAGTTTTTGTAGACGAGTGCATCGCCGTCGAGCGAGCTGTTGAACTCTGGGTATTTCTTGAGTGCGGCCACGCAAGCCTTGATCAGGAACGCCAGCATGGTGACCTTGACGCCTGACTTTTCGTTCTCTTTGTTGGTCGAGACGCGGAAGGCTTCGAGGTCGGTGATGTCGCAGTCGTCATGGTTGGTGACGGCCGGAATCAGAACAGCGTTACGAAGCAAATTCGCACCGCTGATCTTCTTGATGCGGCCCATTTCTTTTCGTTCGATGGGGCCGAATTTGGCAAAGTCGACCTTCGGCCAAGGGATCAACCCCAAGCCTGCACCGTCGCCACCCGAAGCTGCAGGGGCTTTGGCCGCTTGCGCTTTGGTTTGGGCAGCGCCCGACATGACGGCCTTGGTGAAGGTTTGCACGTCGTCTTGCGTGATGCGGCCTTTGGGGCCATTGCCTTTGACTTCGGCCAAAGGCACACCCAGTTCGCGGGCGAACTTGCGCACCGAAGGCGACGCGTGTGGCAAGCCCAAGGTCGATGCGCCAGGTGCGTGCGCAGGTGCAGCAACAGCTGCCACTGCAGCCGCAACCGCGGTAGGTGCAGCCACAGCAGCGGGTGCTGAAGCCACAGCGGCGGCAGCTGCCACGGGTGCAGCAGCGGCAGACACTGTGCCTTCCAAAATGGCCAGCAAGTCACCGATGTTGACCGTGTCACCCACTTTGACTTTGATGTCTTTGAGCACGCCCGCGTGTGACGATGGAATTTCCATCGAGGCTTTGTCGGACTCCACCGTGATCAGCGATTGCTCAACTTTGACGCTGTCGCCCGCCTTGACCATCACCTCAATCACGACCACATCTTTGAAGTCGCCAATGTCAGGCACACGAATTTCAATGGGGCCAGATGCGGCGGCTGGGGCAGCAGCCACGGGGGCTGGCGCAGCGGCGGCAGCAACGGTCGCCGCTACTGCAGTCGTGGCGACCACAGGGGCCGATGCACCAGCAGCGGCAGGGGCTGCGGCGGCACCCGCGGCTTCCACCACCAACACCACGGAGCCTTCTTTGACCTTGTCACCCAAGTTCACGCGCAGCTCTTTCACCACGCCAGCGGTGCTCGATGGAATTTCCATCGAGGCCTTGTCTGATTCGACGGTGATCAGGGACTGCTCCGCTTTCACGGTGTCGCCCACTTTGACCATCAACTCAATGACGGTCACTTCATCGAAATCCCCGATGTCCGGGACTTTTACTTCTAGCAATGCCATGTTGTGTCTCCCAGATTAAGCGTACAGCGGGTTGATCTTGTCGACTTTGATGCCGTACTTTTTGATGGCTTCAGCCACTTGTGCCACGGGCACGGTGCCTTCTTCGCTGAGGGCTTTGAGAGCGGCCAACACGATGTAGTGGCGGTTGATTTCAAAGTGCTCACGCAGCTTGCTGCGGAAGTCGGAACGACCGAAACCATCGGTGCCTAACACTTTGTAAGTGCGGCCTTTGGGGATGAACGGACGAATCTGTTCGGCATAAGCCTTCATGTAGTCGGTCGAGGCGACTACGGGGCCGACGTAAGGGTCCAACTGGGCAGACACAAACGGCACTTTGGGTGCGTCGGTGGGGTGCAACAAGTTGTAACGCTCAGCGTCTTGGCCGTCGCGTGTGAGTTCGTTGAAGCTTGGGCAGCTCCACACGTTGGCGGCAATGCCCCAGTCTTTGGCCAGCAAGTCACGTGCGGCGATGGACTCGCGCAAGATGGTGCCCGAGCCCAACAAGTTGACGCGAGGCGACTTCTTGTCGCCTTCGCCTTGTTGCAACAAGTACATGCCTTTGATGATTTGCTCTTCGGTGCCAGCTTTGAGGCCGGGCATGGCGTAGTTTTCGTTCAACAAAGTCAGGTAGTAGAAGACGTTGTCTTGCTTCTCCACCATGCGCTTCAAACCGTGGTGCAGGATGACACCCACTTCGTGTGCGAAGGTGGGGTCGTAAGACACGCAGTTGGGGATGGTGTTGGCCATGATGTGGCTGTGACCGTCTTCGTGCTGCAAGCCTTCGCCGTTCAAGGTGGTACGACCCGAGGTGCCGCCCAACAAGAAGCCGCGTGCTTGCATGTCCCCCGCAGCCCATGCCAAGTCGCCAATGCGTTGGAAGCCAAACATCGAGTAGTACACGTAGAACGGCACCATGATGCGGTTGCTGGTGGAGTAGCTGGTGGCCGCAGCGATCCAGCTGGACATACCGCCGGCTTCGTTGATGCCCTCTTGCAAGATTTGACCGGCTTTGTCTTCGCGGTAGTACATCACTTGGTCTTTGTCGACCGGTGTGTAGTTTTGACCTGCGGGGTTGTAAATACCGATTTGACGGAACAAACCTTCCATACCGAAGGTACGGGCTTCGTCCACCAAAATGGGCACCACGCGTGGGCCCAAAGCTTGGTCGCGCAAGAGCTGCGTGAGAAAGCGTACGTAGGCTTGGGTGGTCGAAATTTCACGGCCTTCTGCCGTAGGCTCCATCACCGATTTGAAGATGTCCAACGCGGGCACGGTGAAGTGCTCTTCAGCTTTCGTGCGGCGGTGTGGCAAGTAACCGCCCAAGGCCTTGCGGCGCTCGTGCAGGTATTGCATTTCGGGGGTGTCGTCTGCGGGCTTGTAGAACGGCACGTTGGCCAATTCGCTGTCAGGCACGGGGATGTTGAAGCGGTCACGCATGTACTTGATGTCTTCATCCGTGAGCTTCTTGGTTTGGTGAACGTTGTTCTTGCCTTCACCGGCTTTGCCCATGCCAAAACCTTTGACGGTCTTGATCAGCAACACGGTGGGTTGGTCTTTGTGGTTCACCGCTTCGTGGTAAGCCGCGTACACCTTTTGTGGGTCATGGCCGCCGCGCTTGAGGTTCCAGATTTCGTCGTCGCTCATGTGCGCGACCATTTCGAGCGTGCGTGGATCGCGACCGAAGAAGTGCTTGCGCACATAGGCGCCGTCGTTGGCTTTGAAGGCTTGGAAGTCGCCGTCCAAGGTTTCCATCATGATCTTGCGCAGTGCGCCGTCTTTGTCGCGGGCCAACAGTTTGTCCCACTCGCTGCCCCACAAGAGCTTGATGACGTTCCAGCCGGAGCCACGGAATTCGCCCTCTAACTCTTGCACGATCTTGCCGTTGCCGCGCACAGGGCCGTCCAAACGTTGCAAGTTGCAGTTGACCACGAAGATCAAGTTGTCGAGTTTTTCGCGAGCGGCCAAACCGATCGCACCCAAAGATTCCACTTCGTCCATCTCGCCGTCGCCGCAGAACACCCAGACCTTGCGGTTTTCGGTGTTGGCAATGCCACGGGCGTGCAAGTACTTCAAGAAGCGCGCTTGGTAAATGGCCATCAAGGGGCCGAGACCCATCGACACGGTGGGGAACTGCCAAAACTCGGGCATGAGTTTGGGGTGTGGGTAGCTGGACAAACCTTTGCCATCGACTTCTTGACGGAAGTTGAGCAACTGCTCTTCGGTCAAGCGGCCTTCGAGGTAAGCGCGGGCGTACACGCCGGGCGACACGTGGCCTTGGATGTACAAGCAATCGCCACCGTGGTTTTCGCTCTCAGCGTGCCAAAAGTGGTTGAAGCCAGCGCCAAACATGTGGGCCAGCGAAGCAAAGGAGCCAATGTGACCGCCGAGGTCGCCACCGTCTTCTGGGTTGTGGCGGTTGGCTTTGACCACCATCGCCATCGCGTTCCAGCGCATGTAGGCGCGCAGGCGCTCTTCAATTTCGATGTTGCCAGGGCAATGGGCTTCTTGATCGGGTTCGATCGTGTTCACGTAGCCGGTATTGGCAGAGAACGGCATGTCGATGCTGCTCTCGCGGGCGTGTTCGAGCAATTGCTCCAACAGGTAATGGGCGCGCTCAGGGCCCTCGGCATTGATGACGGCGGACAACGCGTCCATCCATTCGCGGGTTTCTTGGCTGTCTGCATCGTTTGTGACGAATGTGCGCAGATCTGTCGGTTGTGCTGACATGCTTGTCTCCTATATGTGGCACGTTTATTGGCTTTTGACTCCAGCTGCAAGTTTCTCACATTTTTTGTGAATTTCAAATAGCGCTACTCCATTTCTTATCGTGAAATTCATTTAGGGTTTTTACCAAATTAGCAAGCAAGCCGCCTCTAAACTAGCGGCCATGCGCAAGCCCCTTCCCTCCACGTTTATCAAACCCTTAGCCATCCGATGGAACAACTGGTGGCGCGAGCAAACACCCAGCCGTCAAGACCGCTACGCTTTCATGGCCCCGCTGGCAGCCGTCGTTTTGTTTTTGGCCGCGATCACGACTGCATTTTGGTACTTGAAATTTGAAGAACTCGACCGCGAGCAAGAAACCGTGCGTCGAGATGTGGAATACGCACAACAGCGTTTGCGCTTGCGCTTGGTCGACAAACAAGAACAACTCTTGCGCATGGCCCGCGATGTGGCCAACCGTGAAACGAGTGTGGCTGAATTTCCCGTTGAAGCACAAGCCTTGTTGAATCAAAGCCCAGAAATCACGGGTCTATCGTGGCTGGATGGGCGCGGCCGCGTGCGCGCCAGCTACGCCAGTGTGGGCGCTGCTGTCGTGCATTGGCAAGGTGAGAACCTCAACCACAACACCACCAAAGCCACCTTGGAGCTGAGTCGCGACTTGCTGCAACCCGTGTACTCGCAACCCATCGCCTACAAGCATGCCAATGCCGAAACGCTGACCCAACTTGAACTGCAAGTCCCCATCGTCAATCACGGCAAATTTGAAGGCGTGATCTTGGCCGAGTACAGCCTAGACGGCTTGCTGCGTTTTGCTGTCCCAACTGAAATCAGCAACAAATATGCGGTGTCATTGCGTGACGCAGACAACAACGTGCTGGCCGGTCAAGCCAACAAGTCGCGCCCCCGCGTGACCGAGGTACTGCCTTGGTTGCTCAAAACCAACGAATACGAGGTGCCCATCACGCCCGTCGGTTACGCCCTGGCCTTGCATGCGCAGACCTACCGCACCTCTCAAGGCCTCATTGGCAGCGGTATGTTTTGGCTGGTTGCGGTGCTCAGCGCCATGACAGCGTGGATGTTGATTGGCACGTGGCGCCACACCCGCCGCCGTGTGCAGGCCCAGCAAGCGCTGGTGGCCGAAACCAACTTTCGTCGCGCCATGGAGAACTCCATCCTCACAGGCATGCGCGCCATGGACATGAAAGGCCGCATCACTTATGTGAACACCGCCTTTTGCCAAATGACGGGTTGGCGCGAAGAAGAGCTCGTGGGCTGCGAAGCGCCCTTTCCTTATTGGCCAGACGACGACATTCCCAGCCTGCAACTCAAGCTCAACCAAGAACTGCAGGGCGACACCACCTCCAGCGGTTTTCAGGTGCGCGTCAAACGCAAAGACGGTTTGGTGTTTGATGCCCGCTTGTATGTGTCACCCTTGGTCGATGCGCGCGGACAACAAACCGGCTGGATGACCTCGATGACCGACATCACCGAGCCCAACCGCATCCGCGAACAACTCTCTGCCGCCCACGACCGCTTCACCACCGTGCTGGAGGGCTTGGACGCCTCGGTGTCCGTGGCCCCTTTAGGCAGCAAAGAACTCTTGTTTGCCAACAAGCTCTACCGCCAATGGTTTGCCCCCAACACCGTAGGACATTTGAATTTGGTGGCAGAAGCGGGCTTGTTGCGCCAAATGCAACTGGAAACCACATCGGATGCCGCCAACGACGATGCCCTAGATGAAGACGACGGCATGGCGGGCTTCCCCACCGACGGCTTGACCGAAGTGCGCAGCGAAAACGCCGAAATCTTTGTGCCCGAGCTGGGCAAATGGCTGGAAGTGCGCTCGCGCTACCTCAACTGGGTCGATGGTCGTTTGGCGCAAATGGTGATTGCCACCGACATCACGCCACGCCGTAACGCCGAAGAACAGTCCCAAGTCCAGGCCGAACGGGCCCAAGCCGCCAGCCGCTTGATCACCATGGGCGAGATGGCTTCTAGCGTGGCGCATGAGTTGAACCAACCCCTGACCGCCATCAACAACTATTGCAGCGGCATGGTCTCGCGCATCAAAGCCAACAACCTCAGCGAAGAAGACCTGCTCAACGCCCTAGAGAAAACCGCTCACCAAGCGCAACGCGCAGGGCAAATCATTCAGCGCATTCGCAGTTTTGTGAAACGCAGCGAGCCCAACCGAGCCCCTTCAGACATTGCGACCATGGTCAGTGAAGCGGTTGAACTGGCAGGCATCGAGATGCGCCGACGGCAAGTGCGCCTCACCCAAGTCATGGCGGATCGTCTGCCGAAAATCAACGTAGACCCGATCTTGATTGAGCAGGTGCTCATCAATTTGATGAAGAACGCCGCTGAATCCATCGATTTTGCAGAGCGCCCCTTGCAACAACGTGCGGTGGAACTGAAAGTGCTGCCTCGTCGCGAAGAAGGTCAATCCGTCATTGAGTTCACCGTCACCGACACAGGGCGTGGCGTGCCGCCTGAGGTGATGGAGCGGGTGTTCGAAGCCTTCTACTCCACCAAGCCCGAAGGCATGGGCATTGGCCTGAATTTGTGCCGCAGCATTGTCGAATCGCACCAGGGCAGACTCAAAGCTGAGAACCTCTACAATGCCCAAGAGATAACGGGTTGCCGCTTTTCCTTCTGGATACCCGCCCGATAAGGTTGGAGTTTTTTTTGATGAGTTTGATTCCCAAAAAAGGTACGGTTTATGTTGTCGACGATGACGAAGCCGTTCGTGATTCGCTGCAGTGGTTGCTAGAGGGTAAAGATTACCGCGTGCGCTGCTTTGATTCTGCTGAAAGCTTCCTCAGTCGTTACGACGCCCGTGAAGTCGCTTGCTTGATCGTGGACATCCGCATGGGTGGCATGACGGGCTTGGCACTGCAAGACAAATTGGTCGAACGCAAATCCCCTTTGCCCATCGTGTTCATCACCGGTCACGGCGACGTGCCGATGGCCGTGGACACCATGAAAAAAGGCGCGATGGACTTCATCCAAAAGCCTTTCGACGAAGCCGCGTTGGTGAGTTTGGTCGAACGCATGCTGGCCCAAGCCAACGAGTCGTTTGCTGAATCGCAACAAGCGGCCAGCCGCGACGCCTTGATGGCCAAGCTCACCGGCCGCGAAGCCCAAGTGCTGGAACGCATCGTGGCCGGTCGCTTGAACAAGCAAATCGCCGACGATTTGGGCATCAGCATCAAAACCGTGGAAGCGCACCGCGCCAACATCATGGAAAAGCTCAACGCCAACACCGTGGCCGATTTGCTCAAAACAGCCCTCGGACAAAACGCCCCCAAGGCTTAAACCTCACACGTTTCGCGATGAGCCTCTCGCCGCGACAAACGCCATAGCCAACGCCCGTTCATCACGGGCGTTTTCAATTTCAAGCCCTATTTGTATACACCATGACTGCACAACTCATTGACGGCAACGCCCTCTCCAAACAACTCCGCACCCAGGTCGCTGCTGACACAGCCGCGCTCAAAGCCAAGGGCCTGACCCCAGGTTTGGCGGTGGTGTTGGTGGGCGACAACCCAGCCAGTCAGGTGTATGTGCGTAACAAGGTCAAAGCCTGCGAAGACGCAGGCCTGCACTCGGTGCTCGAAAAATACGAGGCCGACATGACCGAGGCCGACTTGTTGGCCCGCGTGGAAGCCCTCAACAACGACCCCGCCATTCACGGCATCTTGGTGCAACTGCCCTTGCCTGCCCACATCGACGCGCAAAAGGTGATCGAAGCCATCAGCCCCGCCAAAGACGTGGACGGTTTTCACATCGCGAGCGCTGGGGCCCTGATGACCGGCATGCCCGGATTCTGGCCTTGCACGCCTTATGGCTGCATGAAGATGTTGGAGAGCATTGGTTACGACCTCAAAGGCAAACACGCCGTGGTGATTGGCCGCAGCAACATCGTGGGCAAACCCATGGCGCTCATGCTGCTGCAAAAAGACGCCACCGTGACTGTGGCGCACTCGCGCACGCAAAACCTCAAAGACCTCACGCTGCAAGCCGACGTGATCGTCGCGGCCGTGGGCAAGCGCAATGTGTTGACTGCTGACATGGTCAAGCCCGGCGCTGTGGTGCTCGACGTGGGCATGAACCGCAACGACGAAGGCAAGCTCTGCGGCGACGTGGACTTTGACGGCGTGAAAGAAGTGGCTGGCTACATCACCCCTGTGCCGGGTGGGGTTGGGCCGATGACCATCACGATGCTTTTGGTCAACACCTTGGAATCGGCGCAACGCGCCTTATCTGAGAAGCATTGAGCTTTTGCATTTGTTGCGAGGACATTCGCTCTGCAAAGCTGAGCGGCCATCTATTTTTGAAAGTTTTGCATGTCATTGAACAATCCGCTTCTCGACTTTTCGAATCACCCGCTGTTCGATGTCATCCAACCCACGCACATCGCGCCTGCACTTGACCAGCTTTTGCCTGCGGCCGATGCCGCGTTAGAAAAAGTCACGGCAGCAGACTTCCCCGCTGACTGGAAAGCGATTGCGTCGGTGCTGGATGTGGCCACCGAAAAACTCAGCCGTGCCTGGGGTGCCGTGAACCATCTGCATTCCGTCGCCGACACGCCTGAGCTGCGTGCGGCCTACACCGAAGCGCTGCCGCGCGTGACCGAGTTCTACACACGTTTGGGCGCAGACGAGCGTTTGTACGCCAAATACAAAGCCATTCCTTTGGCCAGCTTGAACGCCGAACAACGCCAAGCACACGACAACGCCATGCGCAACTTTGTGCTCTCTGGCGCGGAGCTGGTGGGTGCGCCCAAAGAACGCTTTGCCGCCATTCAAGAGCGCATGGCCGATGTGAGCCAAAAGTTCAGCGAAAACGTGCTGGACGCCACCGACCAATGGTCGGCCATCGTCACCACCGAAGAATTGGCCGGTGTGCCAGACGACGTGCTGCAAACCACACGCGCAGCTGCTGAGAAGGATGGCGTGGCTGGCCACAAGTTGAATTTGAAAATGCCGTGCTACCTGCCCATCATGCAGTTCGCCCACAGCTCGGCCCTGCGCGAAAAGCTGTACCGCGCGTACGCCACACGCGCGTCTGACCAATCCGAAGCCGTCCAAGCCGGCAAAGCCGAACAAGACAACACACCATGGGTGAAAGAAATCTTGGCCCTGCGCCAAGAAGAAGCGCAGCTCTTGGGCTACGCCAACTACGCCGAGGTGTCGCTGGCCACCAAGATGGCGCAATCGCCCGCCGAAGTGATGGCCTTCTTGCGCGACCTCGCCAAACGCGCCCGCCCCTATGCTGAAAAAGACGTGGCCGAGATGCGCGACTTCGCCGCTGAACACTTGAACCTGCAAGACCCACAACCGTGGGACTGGCCGTACATCGGCGAGAAACTCAAAGAAGCGCGCTACGCCTTCAGCGAGCAAGAAGTCAAACCGTACTTCACCGCACCCAAGGTGTTGGCAGGTTTGTTCAAAATTGTGGAAACCTTGTTTGAGGTGAGCATTCGCCGCGACGACGCGCCGGTGTGGCACCCTGCCGTGGAGTTCTACCGCATTGAACGCCACACCGAAGCAACCCGCGCACGCGGCTTGCCACCTGTGCTGGTCGGCCAGTTCTACCTCGACCCCGGCGCACGCGCCGGCAAGCGCGGTGGCGCGTGGATGGACGATGTGCGCGCCCGCTGGTTGCGCCCAGACACAGGCGCACTGCAAACGCCCGTGGCACACCTCGTGTGCAACTTCGCCGAAGCCGTGGGCGGTAAACCACCACTGCTCACGCACGACGACGTGATCACCCTCTTCCACGAATGCGGCCACGGCTTGCACCACATGCTCACGCAAGTGAACGAGCGCGATGTGTCAGGCATCAGCGGCGTGGAGTGGGACGCGGTGGAGCTGCCCAGCCAGTTCATGGAAAACTTCTGCTGGGAGTGGCCCGTGCTGCGCCACATGACCGCGCACGTCGACACAGGCGAGCCTTTGCCACGCGCGTTGTTCGACAAAATGCTGGCCGCCAAAAACTTCCAAAGCGGTTTGCAAACGCTGCGCCAAATTGAGTTCTCGCTCGTGGACATGCTGCTGCACACCGACGGCGAGAAAGCGCAAGACTTCATGCAAGTGCTGCGCGATGTGCGCGCCGAAGTGGCCGTGCTGCAAAGCCCCGCATGGGGCCGCACGCTGCACACCTTCAGCCACATCTTTGCAGGCGGCTATGCCGCGGGTTACTACAGCTACAAGTGGGCCGAGGTGCTGAGCGCCGATGCCTACGCCGCATTTGAAGAAACCGCAGGCGCAGACGGCGAGCCCAGCCTTGAGACAGGCCGCCGCTACCGCGAAGCGATTCTGGAAGCGGGTGGCAGCCGCCCGGCCATGGCATCGTTCAAAGCCTTCCGTGGCCGTGAGCCCAAGCTCGACGCGTTGCTGCGTCACCAAGGCATGGCCTAAGCACCATGCACGCCGCCGAGCTGTCAGCCTTGCTGATGTTGCTGACGGCAACCAGCTTCACACCGGGCCCCAACACCGCGCTCTCCACCGCGTTAGCGGCCAACCGAGGGCTGCGGCGTGCCTTGCCGTTTGTGGTGTCTGTCCCCGTGGGTTGGGGCTTGATGCTCAGCCTGTGCGCGGCAGGCGTGGGGGCATTGATCGAGGCGCAACCGGCGTTGCGAACCAGCATCCAACTGGTGGGTGTCACTTATTTGCTGTGGCTGGCGTTCAAATTGGCACGGGCAGCTGCCCCCTCCAGCGCCCATGCTGAACGGCTGGATGTCACGTTCTTGCAAGGCGTGATGCTGCAGTTCGTCAACATCAAAGCGTGGATGCTGGCCTTGACCCTCGTCTCGGGCTGGCTCGCCGGTCGCGAAGACATGTGGCAACGCTTGAGCCTGCTCTTGCCCGCCATGGTTGCCTTTGGTTTTGCCAGCAACTTGACCTATGCCCTCATCGGCTCGCTGCTGCGTGCTTGGCTCAACGGTCCTAACCACACCGGACTGCGCAGGCGTTGGTTCAACCGTGGCATGGCGGTCATCTTGGTGGCTACCGCCGCTTGGATGGCGACGTTTTAAACCACCACACACGAACAGGCCATCTCAATCGGCGTGGTCACCAAGGAATAGATTCGCCTTTGTAGTCCACAAAATGCGCAGCCGCTTGTGCTGGTAAATCATCCAAAGCGCCAAGCAAACCCGCCACCGATTGCGCGGGCGTGAGACAGTCTTTAGCAGGCACAAAAGGCGCCGACAAGCCAGACGCCACCGTGCCCGGCTGCATAGCAGCCACCACGATTTGCGGGCGTTTGCGGGCCGCTTCAATCGCTGCGGTTTGCAGCACCATGTTCAAGGCAGCTTTGGCAGCGCGGTAGCCATACCAACCGCCTTTGCGGTTGTCGCTGATGCTGCCCACACGCGCTGAAAGCTTGGCGTAAATGCTGCGCTGCTCGGTGGCCAGCAAGGGCATGAAGTGTTTGAGCAACAACGCGGGGCCAATGGTGTTGATTTCAAACGCACGGGCCAACTGCGTGGCGTTGAGTGCGCCAAGGTGCTTTTCTGGCCCCTGCCCGTCGATCGTGAGCGCACCCGTGGCGTCGATGATCAGGTGAAACGGCCCTTGTGACTCAGCCACAAGCGCCGCCACCGCAGCGGCCATGCTGACCTCGTCTTCCAAGCGAAACGCAGGTAGCGAACTGCGCGACAGGCCCACCACTTCTGAGCATGCAGGGTCTGCCTGTAAGGCTTCCACAAAAGCGCTACCGAGTGCACCCGATGCACCCAGTACCAAAGCGCGGTAGGACGGCCCTAGGCTTTTCAAAACGTCAGCGTCTTCACGCCAGTGGATGTGCCCAACAAGCACACCTGCGCTTTTTGGTGAGCAAACACACCCACCGTCACCACGCCTGGCCATTGGCTGACGTCGGTTTCAAACTGCAGGGGGTCGCTGATTTTCAAGCCCGTCACATCGACGATGTGTTGGCCGTTGTCGGTCACCAAAGGTTGGCCGTCTTTCAAACGCACCTTGGCGCTGCCGCCCATCGCGGCGAATTGGCGCATCACGCGCGCAGTGGCCATGGGAATCACTTCAACGGGCAAGGGGAACGCGCCCAGCGCATCGACCAGTTTGCTTTCATCTGCAATGCACACAAACATTTTGGATTGCGCAGCCACAATTTTTTCGCGGGTCAACGCAGCGCCGCCGCCCTTTACCATATTCCCTTGATGGTCGATTTCGTCGGCACCGTCGATGTAGACCGACAGGCTTTCCACCTCGGCGGCTTCAAACACCTGAATGCCCAAGGCTTGCAAGCGTTCGGTGGAGGCGACCGAGCTCGACACCGCGCCTTTGATTTGGTCTTTCATGGTGGCCAAGGCGTCGATGAACTTGTTCACCGTCGAGCCCGTGCCCACGCCCACCACCTCGCCAGGCACCACGTATTGCAAGGCAGCTTGGCCCACCAAGGTTTTCAATTCATCTTGAGACAAAGGTGCGGCTTGGGTCGACGTGTTCGTGGGCGTATTCATGGGCGAAAATCCGAGGGTTCTATAAAAGCTTGAGATTATCCATGTCGTTGTTGCCTTACTCCCTCGCCCGCCCTTTTCTGTTCGCCATGGATGCGGAAACCGCCCATGAGCACACGCTGGCCATGTTGGCCCGCACACAAAACACACCGCTGGCTTGGGCGTACTGCCAAACCCGCGTGCAAGACCCCGTTCAACTGGCTGGCCTCAACTTCCCCAACCGTGTGGGCTTGGCGGCAGGTTTGGACAAAAACGCGCACTGCATTGACGGCTTGGCCGCCATGGGTTTTGGCTTTGTCGAAGTCGGCACGGTCACGCCCAAAGGCCAGCCGGGCAACCCCAAGCCGCGCATGTTCCGTTTGCCGAAAGCCAATGCGTTGATCAACCGCCTTGGCTTTAACAACGAAGGCTTGGATGCCTTTTTGGCCAATGTGAAGCTGGCGAAGTTCCGCAGTGAATCAGGAAAGAAAGGTGCGGGCTCGCCCATGCTCTTGGGCCTGAACATCGGCAAAAACGCCGCCACCCCCATCGAGAACGCTGCCGACGACTACCTGATTTGCCTGGACGGCGTGTACCCACACGCCGATTACGTGACGGTGAACATCTCTAGCCCCAACACCAAAAACCTGCGCGAGCTGCAAAGCGACGAAGCGCTGGATGCGCTGATTGGCACCCTCGCCAAACGCCGCGCTGAGTTGGCCAAACAGCACAACAAGCAAGTGCCCGTGTTCATCAAAATCGCACCAGATTTGGACAGCGACCAAATCGCGGTGATTGCGGCCACGTTGAAACGCCACTGTGTGCACGAAGGCACGCCCTCTTGGGGCGTCATTGCCACGAATACAACGATTGCCCGCGACGCGGTCAAAGGCATGGCGCACGCCGACGAAACGGGCGGCCTCTCAGGCGCACCGGTGTTCGAGAAAAGCAATGAAGTGATTCGCCAGCTGCGCGCCGCGATGGGCCCCCACTTCCCCATCATCGGCGTGGGCGGCATTTTGAGCGGCGCCGATGCCGTGGCGAAAATCAAAGCGGGTGCCGACGTGGTGCAGATTTACACCGGCCTCATTTACAAAGGCCCCGCGCTGGTGAAAGAAGCGGCGCTGGCCATTCGCGATCACGCTTAAACCGTTGAAAACTTGGCGTTGACGTAAGAAGCCTGTGACTCAGCCTGCAGCTCAAGCCAAACCTTAAGCAAAGACGGTGCGATAGCCTTCAAACCGCTTGGACCAATACACATGGTTCAAGCGCTCTGTTCTCACCCCTGTTTTTTCGTTCGCGGCATGAATGAATTTGCCTGAGCCAATGTAAATGCCCACATGCGAAAACGCGCTACCCAGCGTGTTGAAAAACACCAAATCGCCGGGGTGAGCTTGCGTGGGCTCAATCGGTTTGGCCACCTCGGCCATTTGCGCCGCACTGCCCTTGAGCGGGATGCCCGCAGACTCTTTGTAGACAAACGTCACCAAGCCCGAACAGTCAAACCCTGTGTGCAGTTTTTTGCCGCCGTAGGTGTAGCCGCGGTCGAGCATGGCCATGGCTTGCATGACGATGTCTTGCCGTTTTGCGGGGTTGTTGGGGTAGCTTTGTGCGGTCACGTCGGTGGACGACACCTTGCGCGACGTGCTCGAACACGCGAACAGCAAAGGCGTGAGGCAAACCGCTAGAAAGCGTCGTTTGTTCATCGCATGTGTTCCCGTTTTAATGCCCATGCCAATCCCTGCTTGCGCACTTATGGCAGCGCCTGCCGCACAGCATCGCCAATGGCCAGTGAACTGGTCAAGCCCGGCGACTCAATGCCAAACAAATTCACCAAACCCTTCACGCCATGCACGGCAGGGCCTTGGATGCAAAAGTCAGCCGCGGCATCGTTTGGACCAGAAATTTTGGGACGAATGCCTGCATAGCCCGCCTGCAAAGCGCCGTCGGCCAAGGCGGGCCAATATTTGCGCACCTCGGTGTAGAACAGTTGCTCATGCTGGGGCGACACCACCAAATCGTCAGGGCTGTCGACCCACTGCACATCGGGGCCAAACTTGGCTTGACCGCCGAGGTCCAAGGTCAAATGCACCCCCAAACCGGCGGCTTCGGGTACGGGGTAAATCAACCGTGAAAACGGCGATTTGCCCGAAAGCGTGAAGTAGTTGCCCTTGGCAAAGTAAGCCTGCGGCACATGCTGCGCAGCCAAACCCTGAAACTGGCGCGCCAGCCAAGGGGCGGTCAAACCCGCCGCATTGACCACCGTTTGTGCCAGCAACTCCGCGCCATCGGCCATGCGCAAAACGATGCCCTCCGGCGTGCACACCGCGTGGGTCACCGCTGAATTGAACGCGACGATGCCGCCTGCGTTCTCAAAATCGCCCTGCAAACTGAGCATCAAGCCGTGGCTGTCCACGATGCCGGTGCTGGGCGAATGCACGGCGGCGACGCACGACAGCGCGGGCTCCATCGCCTGCGCGGCGGCGGCGTCAAGCAGCACCAAGTCGGTCACGCCGTTGGCATGGGCTTTTTGAACAATGGCCTCTAAAGCCGGCACTTGGCTGGCGTGTGTCGCCACGATCAACTTGCCACAACGTTGGTGGCCAATGCCGCGCTCGGCAGCGTAGGCGTACAACATCTCGCGGCCTTGCACACACAACTGCGCTTTGAGGGAGCCCTGAGGGTAATAAATGCCGGCGTGGATGACTTCGCTGTTGCGCGAACTCGTGCCTGTACCGATCGCATCCGCCGCTTCGAGCACCAACCAATCGCGGGCGTTGTCGGGCGCGGCCTGCGTCAGCGCACGCGCCACGGCCAGTCCAACCACCCCTGCGCCAATCACGACGCCATCCACTTTGTCCAAAGCCGCACTCCTTGTTCAACAGGCTTGTATTAGAACCAAAAAAAACGGCACCCGAAGGTGCCGTTTCAAGGTCTTGGAAAACCTGAAAGCGTCAGCGTTGGATCAACGCTTTTTAGCGGCTGTTTTGCCTGCGTTCAAAGCGGTTGCCGTCATGGATTTCACGTTGGCTTCGGCCACTTCGGTCGCTTGCTTCACTGCTTTTTGCACAGTTTCCAAGGCATTGTTACCCGCGGAAACGGCAGTTTTGAAAGCGGCCACAGCGGCTTCAGAACCGGCAGGTGCGTTTTTGGTGGCGTTGTCGATCATGGTGTGGAAAGCTTTTTGAGCTTCAGCCATTTTGCCTTCGACGTGGCCTTGAAACTCAGAGTTAGAGCCTGTCGCGATTTCGTACAAGTGACGGTTGTAAGCGGCTGCTTTTTCAGCCAAAGGCTGGAACAAGCTGGCTTGCAAAGCCACCAACTCTTGCGCGTCTTTCACGCTCAAGGCGGCTTGGGCTTGTTGTTGCGAGTCAGCCAAAGCAGACTTGGCAGCGGCCAAGTTCAACTCGATGAGTTGCTCAACGCCAGAGAAGGCTTTGCTGGTCAGGCCCATCAACGTTTCCAAATTGGCTTTGTTAGCGGCGATGATTTGTTCAGGGGTCAGGCTCATGGTAAATCTCCAAAATTAATAAAAGGATGAAAACTGCTCAGAACTTGCCCACCTGGGCTGCTTTTTGTTGCAGTGCAGCATGGGGTGAATTCTAAAGACAATGTCAACGTTGACAAGTGATCAGGCGTGCAAAAACGGGTGTTTAGAGCTGGCAGACTAAATCTGGCAGGCCGATGCGTGACAAAGCCATCATTCCCGCCCATGTGCCCAATGCTGCGCCCATTGGGTTTTGTAAGTGTGTGCCAAATCAACGGATTTGAGAATCAAAACATTTTCAGCATTTCGTGTTTCTGCTGAATTTGTGAAATTAAAACTGCCGGTGATCACCACAGCCTCGTCAATCACCATCACTTTGTTATGTGCAATGGCGTGCTTGCCGTCTTCACGCATGGCCACGTGGCCAGCCTCCAAGGCTTGGGCCACATCGCGGTTGGATTTGCCAGTTTTCATGTCCAGCAACACCCGCACCGTCACCCCACGCTGCTGCGCCCGAACCAAGGCTTGGGCAATGGCGTGGTGCGTGAAGCCATAGGCCTGCACCAGCACCTCACGCTCGCTGGCGTCGATGGCTTTGACAATCGCCGTCGCCGCACCCGCGGGTGGGCTGAAATAAACCCCCAACACCTCGGCCGTGGGTGCGTTGGATGTAGACACATCGGGTGATTGACCCAACGACGTGCAGCCCGTGCTGAGCACCAACACGCACACCGCCCACACACCACGAACAACACCTGAAGACACCATGCTTGAATGTTAGCAACTCAATGACTTCAATATAGATATCGATAATTTATTCACAAATTCATATCAACCAACAATATCAACACGATTGAACCTGAGCGACAAATGCACAACCCAGCCCGTAGTAAAGTGGCGGCGCTTTGAAATCTCACCCACATACTCCCTCTCACGACCTGTCGCCCACCACCCGTCGGGCGATTTTTCTGTTGTCTTTGGCCACGTTTTCGAGCATGGCGGTGCAGCGTATTTGCGACCCCATGCTGCCGGAGCTGTCGCGCGAATTCAACGCCCCCATCGGCGAAGTGGCCCAAGTCATTTCGGTCTTCGCCATCGTTTACGGCTTGATGCAGTTGTTTTATGGCCCCGTGGGCGACCGCTTGGGCAAGTACCGTGTGGTGATGCTGGCCACCTTGGTCTGCACCGTGGGTTGCGTGTTGTCGGCCATCAGCAGCGATCTGCCATTTCTGGTGGCGGCGCGGGTCGTCACAGCGCTGGCGGCGGCGGCCATCATTCCGCTGACCATGGCGTGGGTGGGCGACATGGTGCATTACGAAATGCGTCAAGAAACCTTGGCACGCGTGGGCTTGGGCACCATGCTGGGCATCACGGCGGGGCAGTTGTTTGGCGGTTTGCTGACCGACACGCTGGGCTGGCGTTGGGCCTTTGCCTTGATGGCCGCCTTTTTTTGCAGCGTCACTGGGTTGCTGTGGCGTCATAGCGCACGCCTCGACCACACGCCCCCGGCCGACCACGCGCCGGCTGGTTTTTTCAAACAACTCGCCCAAGTCGCGCACAACCCTTGGGCACGCACGCTGCTGGGCACCGCGCTGCTGGAAGGTGCCACCGTATTTGGCTTGTTGGCCGTGACAGCTTCGCACTTGCACCACACACATGGCATTTCTTTGACCTTGGCAGGCGCCACCACCGCGCTGTTTGGGCTGGGGGGCATGGCCTACATGGCTTCGGCCAAAGTGACGATTCGCCGCTTTGGCGAGGTGGGCTTGGCCCGCTACGGTGGCTGGGCTTTGGGCTTGGCCTTTGGCGTGATCGCCCTCACCCCGTGGTGGCCCTTGGCCATTCCAGCGTGTTTTGTGGCGGGCTTTGGTTTTGCGATGTTTCACAACACCATGCAAGCCAAAGCCACCCAAATGGTGCCCACGGCTCGCGCCACAGGGGTAACTTTGTTTGCAGGCTTTTTGTTTTTAGGGCAATCCTTGGGCGTGCTGGCGTTGGCGGCGCTGATGGGCCATTTTTCATCCAGCGCCGTGATGGCCTGCGACGCCTTGGCCGTCGTGGCCTTGGGCTTGTTTTTTTCGCGGGCCACGGCCCAACGCAATGCCACCGAAGCCGACCGCGCTTAAACTTTTCTCATTTCACAGTTGCCCTCTCGTATGACCAACTCGCTCTCCCCCCACGCCCTCGAACAACTCGCCCAACAACTGGAGCAGCACCCTGACTACCGCGTGCTGCGCCGCTTGGTGCCGCGTCACACGATGAACGAGGCACAACCGGGCCAACGCTTGTGCAAAGGCGTGGTGCTCGACACCGAAACCACCGGTCTTGACGCCACCAACGACCGCGTGATCGAGCTGGGCATGCTGGTGTTTGAGTTCGACCCCGCAACCGGTGTGGTCTACAAAGTGCTGAACGTGTTTGACGAGCTGGAAGACCCTGGCTTTGCCATTCCCCCCGCCACTATCGCGGTGCACCACATCACCGACGACATGGTGCAAGGCAAACGCATTGACGACGCCCAAGTGGCCGCGCTGATGAAAGACGTGCAAGTGGTGATTGCTCACAACGCCAAGTTTGACCGCCCATTTGTGGAAGCGCGCTGGCCCCTGTTTCAACACTTGAATTGGGCCTGCAGCATCAACGACATCAACTGGCGCGATGAAGGGTTTGGCTCAGCCAAGCTGGAGTATTTGGTGGGCACGCAAGGCTATTTTTACGAGGCCCACCGCGCAGAAGCCGATTGCTGGGCGCTGCTGGAATTGCTCAACCAAGTGCTGCCGCAAAGCCAGCAAACCGCCATGCTGGCCTTGCTCGAAACGTTGAATAAACCGCAAGAAAAAATCTATGCGCTCAACTCACCGTTTGAAACCAAAGACATGCTCAAAACACGCGGCTACCGTTGGTCGCCCGAGTTGCGCTGCTGGAGCTGCGTGGTGGCGGGCCCGCAAGAAAGACAACAAGAGTTGGACTGGCTCAAGAGTCGCGTCTATGGCCAGCGCAGCGCACGGGTTGAGATTGAAACCCAAGGCGGCCAAGTGCGTTACTCCAGCCGCGAAGGCCACAAAGAGGTGGTGACGCTTTAATAGTTCACCACTTGCCAAGGCACTTGGCAGGTGGGCACTTGGGGGTAATAAGCCTGAGCCGTGCTGCAAAAGTACGCCACGCGAGGGCCTACAGCATAGGGCTGGGGGGCAACAACGATTTGCGGTTGCACGGCATAGCTGGGCGTGCTGGCTGCATAAATGGCACCACCCAAAAGGGCCGCGCCCACCACGGGGCCAACCCAGTTACCGTTCCAACCTCCGCGGTAGCCATAACCACCGCCATGGTGTCCACCGTTGTAGCCGCCGTTGTAATGGTTCACGTGTCCGCCACCGTGTCTGCCGCCGCCATGACCACGCCCGTCCGCCATCGCGGGAACTGCGCTCACACAGACCAACAAACACAGCAAGAGTTGGGGAAGACGTTTCATGGGGAACTCACTTTGCAAAAGTTGCGATCAAAGACCTTGCGGTCCCACACACAACGCGCGTCATACGCTGGCGGATGACAACGCTCCCCCAATCATCAGCGTGGCGATAGCCGCCTCTGTAAGGGCCTTGGCTATTGTTCATCGCCAACTCACCATGGCACGCGTCCCCTGTAAAGGCGATGCAAACGTGCCAAACGTACCTCAAGGCACCACCAGCAAAGGCTCCAGGGCCAAAGCAATGGCCGCCAAACGGGCGTCGCGGCCGCGCACCGCAGACACCATCAAGCCCACCGGCAATTCGTCCGCAGCTTGGCAGGGCAAGCTGAACGCACAGCCATCCAGATAGTTGATGGCCGACGGATTACGCAGCAACAAGCGGTTGGCCTTGAAAAACGCTGCGTCATCGGCCACCAAGGGCGCCAACTCCGGTGCGACCAAGGCCACCGTGGGGCTGAGCATGGCATCAAAGCCTTGCAACTCGGCCTCCATGTGAGCAATCCATTCGTGGCGCCGGTTGTGCAAGCTCAAATAATCGACCGCGCTGACACCCTCCCCCAGCGCCATGCGCGCGGCCACACGCGGATCAATGCGCTCTGGGGCCCGTGCCAAACGCGCATGGTGTGCCGCAAAGCCTTCGACCGGCGAAAAGCCGCCAGGCTGGCTGCGCGCTGCGATCTCGCTCAGCGCGGACAAAGGCAATTCAACCACCTGTGCGCCAGCCGCTGAAATGCGGGTCAATGCACGCGCAAACGCCTGGGCCACGGCGGGGTCCAGCTCATCCAAAAACAAAGTTTGCGGCACGGCAAAACGCACGCCACGCAAATCAGCCGCCTCGGCCAACAAGGGTTGCTGCGACAACACGCCCTCCACCACCAAGCTATCGCGCACATTGCGGGTGATCGCGCCCACGGTATCGAGCGTGCGCGACAACTCCATCACCCCTTGCAAAGGAATGCGCGATTGCGTGCTTTTGAACCCGACCAAACCGCACAACGCGGCCGGAATGCGAATAGAGCCGCCCGTGTCTGAGCCCAAGCCCGCCAACGCCAAGCCCAAGGCCACCGACACCGCAGCACCCGACGACGAGCCCCCTGGCACACGCGCCACCGCGACGTCACACGGGTTGCGCGGCGTGCCGTAGTGCGGGTTGATGCCCACGCCAGAAAACGCAAACTCGCTCATATTGGTTTTGCCCAAAATCACGGCACCCGCTTGGCGCAAACGGGTGACCGCCACCGCGTCTTGTGCCGCAGGGGGCTCGCCCTCGCACACCACCGTGCCTGCCATCGTGGTCTGGCCTGCTAGGTCGTAGTTGTCTTTGAGCGTGATGGGCAAGCCGTGCAAAGCTCCCAAAGGCGCACCGGACTGGCGGGCCACGTCTGCCGCTCGGGCCTGCGCCAAGGCTTGGTCCGCGAACAAATGGGTGAACACATGTTTCGCCGCCTCGCTGTGGGCCTGTTGCAAGCTGCGTGTCACCCAAGCTTCGGACGTGGTGTGAGAAAACGTGTCGGACATCGGAAATTCCTCGTGTGATAGCCTCATTGGCTTCGATTATTGATGGTTTTACCCACCGCCCCTGTCATGCCCAGCGCACCCGAACTCACGCTCTATTACGACGGCCAATGCCCTTTGTGCGTGGCCGAAATTGAGTTTTTACAAACCCGCAACGCCGAGGGAAAGTTGGGTTTTGTGGATGTGGCGCACAGCAGTTTTGACGCCCATGCCCACGCCATTTCGTGTGAATTGGCAATGGCGCAAATTCATGGACGCACGGCACAAGGCGAGGTGTTGGTGGGCGTGCCCGTGTTTGCCTTGGCCTACAAATTGGCCAAACTGCCACTTTTGGCTTGGATTTTGTCGAGATCTTGGCTACAACCGATGCTGCAACCGGCCTACGTGTGGTTCGCCAAGCACCGCCAAGCCATCTCCAAACGCATTGGACCCAGCGTTTTGAGGCTTTCAAAACGTTTTTTACGGTGATTTTTGGGCTTTTTGAGCATTGACCGTCTGATCGGTTGATAAATTTGCGAAAATACGTTCTTTGCCCCGAGAAGTCAAACGAATGTCACGCCCAGAAAAAACAGAAATCTCCAACGATGGTTTGCGCTACAAGTCAAAAAAGGGCGGTTCACCGTTTGAAGGCCTCGGCCGCACCGGCGACACCATGAGCTGTATCAAGTGCGGCGTTCACAAGCCACGCAACAACGGCTCGTTCAAACGCATCTTGGGCTCCTCCATGTTTGTGTGCTTCGACTGCAGCCCTCCCAAGAAAGAGGCGGAGCCTGCGGCAGTGGCCAAAGAAGAAACCAAAGCTTAAGCGCTTGGATGACTCCACAAAAAAGCGGCTCGTTGAGCCGCTTTTTTTATGAATCTGCCCCATTCAAATATCACGCAATCCATGGTTTGACGCCTCTTGCTCTGTCTTGGCATGTTGGATAAATCGCTCCACCAAGCGATTGCTGGACTGACGCACTGTGGCCAAAGCAATGCCAATGTTGAGCTTTTCGGGGTTGTCTGAAAGGCTTAAAAACCGCACGCCTTGGTTGCGATAACGCCGCGCCACACCCGGCACCAGCGCAACGCCCAAGCCGCTCTCCACCAAACTCACGATGGTTTGCACCTGCACCGCATCTTGCGCGATGCGTGGGGTGAAGCCCGATTGCTGGCAACGCAGCATGGCCACCGCGAACAAGTTGGGCACCGAGGCCTCGGTGTACATCACGAACGGTTCTTGTGCGAACGCCGACAAGGCCACACAGTCTTGATTCTGCCAAGGACTCTCTGCCGCCACGGCCAGCACAAATTCATCGTTCTCGACTGGCGTGAGCTCAAAGTCACCGGGATGCAACACCGGGAAACGCACGAGCCCCAAATCCAAGGTATTGGCTTCCAGTCGGGTCAAGATGTTGGCTGTGGTTGACTCGTCCAGCACCAATTCCACTTTAGGAAAACGCCGTCTGAAACTCGGGATCAATTGTGGCAGCAGCGAGTACGTGGCCGATCCGATAAACCCCACTCGTAACACACCGCCCTCCCCCTGCAGCGCCGTGCTCACCGCTTGCTGACATTGCTGCGCGTGAAAAATAGCCTGCCTAGCGTCGGCCAACATGGCTTGCCCCGCAGGCGTCAACTGCACGCCGGTGGACAAACGCAGAAACAAGGGCCCGCCCAACTCGTCTTCCAACTTTTTGATCGACACCGACAGGGGCGGCTGCGCCATGTGCATGCGCTCGGCGGCTTTGTGAAAGTTGCCTGTCTCGGCCAAAGCGACGAATTGTTGGAGTTGCCGCAGGTTCATATTGATACCGTTTAAGTATTGGTTTGTAAATTATTAATATTGGACTCAATTATGACGGCACACTAAATTCAGGCGCACAAGACATCCAACAAGGAGACAGACCAATGAGCCAGTTGCCGCTTCAAGGCATTCGCATCGTCGACGCCAGCGTCGTCGTGATGGGGCCTTACGCCAGCCAGTGGTTGGCCGATTTAGGGGCCGAAGTCATCAAAGTGGAATCGCCAGAAGGCGACTCCACCCGCTACACCGGCCCCGGCCACGAAAACGGCATGTCCGCGCTGTTCTTAGGCGTGAACCGCAACAAAAAAAGCGTGGTGATCGACCTCAAAAACCCAGAGGGCCCCGCCGCCTTGCGCCAACTCATTGCCACCGCCGATGTGTTCATGCACAGCATGCGGCCCCAAAAACTAGGCGCGGTGGGCTTAGACCCCGAAGCGTTACTGGCCGCATTTCCAAAGCTCGTCTTTGCAGGCCTGCACGGGTTCACCGCATCGGGCCCTTATGGCGGCAAGCCGGCCTATGACGACATCATCCAAGGCCTGTCTGGCAGCGCCGCGTTGATGGAACAGCAAAGCGGCGTGGCGCGCTATTTCCCCTGCATCGCCGCCGACAAAACCAGCGGTTTGGTGGCGGCCATGGCCATCATGGCGGGCTTGATGAAACGCCAAGCCACGGGCGTGGGTGGCATGGTGGAAGTGCCCATGTTTGAAACCATGGTGGCGTTCAATTTGGTCGAGAACTTTTACGGCGAACACTTTGAGCCGCCCTTGTCGGCCACCGGCTACCCACGCGTGTTGGCCGATTGGCGCAGGCCCTACCGCACCAGCGATGGCTACGTGTGCATGATGCCGTACACCAACGCGCACTGGCAGAAGTTCTTTCAGGGCGTGGGCCAACCCGAACTGGCAAGCGATGCGCGCTTCACCAGCATGCCCGCTCGCACGCAACACATTGAAGCTTTGTACGAAATCACCGGGCACATCGTGGCGCAGCACGACACCGCCCATTGGTTGGCAATGTGCGAGCGTTTGGAAATTCCAGCGGCGCGCATGAACACATTGGCCGACCTCAAAACCGATCCGCATTTGCAAGCCACCCAGTTCTTCGCCGGACTCGATGACCCCGCCATGGGCGCTTTGCGCTTTCCCGGCGTGCCCGTGCTGTTTGATGGCGAGCGCCCCCCCGTGAACTCGGTGCCGCGCTTGGGCGAGCACACGCACGATGTGTTTGCGCAAGCAGGCGTGCCGGCCGACACCGTGTCGGCTTGGGTGGCCAGCGGCGCAGTGCAGGCGCATGAGGCGCATGAAGCACCCACACCCTGATTCAACCATTCACACAGATAAATTTGGAAACGCTCATGGCATCGCCCACACCCCAACGCACATCTCAAGCAACACCTCAAACCACGCGCTTAGGCCAAGGCTTTTATTGGCAAGACATTTCGGTCGGCCAACAGTTCGACACCTTCCGCCGCACGATCACCGAAACCGACTTGGTCAACTTCATTTCATGCACGGGCATGTTGGAAGCCATCTTCATTGAAGAAGGTTACGAAGGCGGTGCCATTCAAGGCCGCCCCGTGCCAGGCGCTCTGACCTACACCTTGATTGAAGGTTTTATTTTGCAAACCATGATCCAAGGCACCGGCTTGGCCATGCTGGAGTTGACGCAAAAAATCTTGGCGCCTGTGGTGGTGGGTGACACCATCCACGCCGAAATCGAGGTCACGGGCGTGCGCCCCACCTCCACCAAGAACCGCGCCATCGTCACCTCCGACATTCGCGTGTTCAACCAACGCGGTGTGTTGGTCATGACCTACACCGCCACGCGATTGCTCGCAGGTCGCTCGACTTAAAGCTGCTACCCATTCGACACATCACTTTGACCGTTTATAACAAGGAGACAACTATGAAAATCACCACCCGCCGAACTGTTTTGGCCACAGCCCTGGCCTTGACCACACTCACCTCAGGCGTGGCCATGGCGCAAGCCAACTACCCCGACAAACCCATTCGCATGGTGATCGCGTTCCCACCCGGCGGCCCTACCGATTTGGTGGCGCGTGTGTTGGCCCAAAAACTCACCGAGCAAATGGGCCAGCCTGTGGTGGTCGACAACAAACCAGGGGCCAACGGCAACATCGCTGCGGAGTTGGTGTCCAAGGCGCCATCCGACGGCTACACCTTGTTCTACAACACCTCAGCCGTCGCCTTGAGCCCCGCGCTGTATAAAAAAATGAGCTACGACGTGCGGGCCGACTTTGCGCCTGTGGCCCTGACCGCCGTCATACCATTGGTGTTGGCCGTGCACCCCTCACTGCCCGTCAACACCGTGCAAGAGTTTGTGCAGTACGCCAAAAACAACCCCGACAAACTCAGCTACGGCTCGGCGGGTAACGGCAACATCACCCACCTCGGCGCGTATTTGATCTTGCAAGACAAGGGCCTCACCGCCGTGCATGCGCCCTACAAAGGCAGTGCGCCCGCGTTGACCGATTTGGTGGCAGGTCAAACCCAGTTCACCACCGACACCATCAACTCGGCCCTGCCGTTCATCAAAGAAAAGCGCCTCAAGGCCTTGGCTGTCACCAGCCTCAAACGCACCAGCGTGTTGCCCGATGTGCCCACCCTCAACGAAACCATCATGCCCGGCTTTGAAGTGGGCGCTTGGCAAGGTCTGTTGGTGCCCGCCAAAACATCGCCAGACATCGTCAAACGCTTAAACGCCGAGGTCATCAAAGCCCTCGCCTCTGCCGATGTGCGTGCCAAGTTGGCGGTGCAGGGCGCAGAACCTTTGGGCTCAACGCCCGTGGAATACGGCAACTACATCAAATCAGAGTTGGATCGTTGGAGCCGCGTGGTCAAACAGACCGGCGCTTCCCTAGACTGACCCCACAGACAGGAGACTTCGCATGATCCGTTCTTTCTTTTTCAAAACAGTGGTGGCAGCCTGTATGTCGGTGGTGGGCACTTTGGGCACCACCTCGGCCTTGGCCCAGACGGCAGACTTTCCTTCCAAGCCCGTCAAGTTTGTGGTGCCGTTTCCACCGGGCAGTGGCACCGACACCTCGGCACGTTACTTCGCCAAAAAGTTCACTGAGCTCACAGGGCAAAACGTGGTGGTCGATAACAAGCCCGGCGCCAACGGCTTCATTGCGGTGCGCAACGTGTTGGGCGCACCGGCCGATGGTTACACCGTGTTCGTGGGCAGCAACTCCACCTTGGCAGTCAACGTGGCATTGTTCAAAAGCTTGCCCTATGACCCCGTCACCGATTTCGCACCCTTGTCAATGATGATGCGTGCCCCTGCCTTGTTGGTGGTGCCTGCGCAATCCAACTACAACTCAGTCAGCGAGTTGATCGCAGCAGCCAAGGCACAGCCAGGCAAGCTCGATTACGGCTCGGGCTCAGCCGGTTACCAACTGATGGCCGAGTTGTTCAACGACGTGGCGGGTGTGCAGTTGTTCAACGTGCCTTTCAAAGGGGCCTCTGAAGCCATGACCGCCGTCGCCTCGGGCACGGTGCACATGGCGTTCGCCGACATCACGGGCGCGTCCGAGTTGGTCAAAGGCGGCAAGCTGCGCGCTTTGGCTGTGGCCAGCGATCGCCGCGTACCAGCGGTGCCCAACGTGCCTACCGCCATCGAAGCAGGCTTGCAAGGCTTCACGGCCTACACGTGGGTGGGTGCCATGGTGTCGGCCAAAACACCGAAAGCCGAAACAGACAAATTGGCGGCCATCATGGGCAAGATCGAAGCCATGCCTGAAACGCGTGAGTTCTATGAAAAACTGGGTGCAGAAACCATGCGCGGTGGTGCCGAAGAAATGCGGGCGTTTCAAAACGCTGAAATTCAGTTGTGGAAACGCATCGTCACAAAAGCCAAGGTGGAGCAGCAATGAGCGCCAACCGCTCGTCAGCACCTGACGCATCGCACCCACCTCAAGCATCCGATACACCACGAGGCGCGTTGTCCCACGTGCGTGTGCTGGACCTCTCCCGCGTGTTGGCAGGCCCTTGGGCCGGACAAACTTTGGGTGACTTGGGCGCGCATGTGATCAAGGTCGAGCGCCCCGGCACCGGCGACGACACCCGTTTGTGGGGCCCGCCGTTCCTCAAAGACGACGAGGGCCAACCCACACGCGACTCGGCCTATTACTTGTGCACCAACCGCAACAAACAATCCATCGCGGTGGACTTCACCCAAACTGCTGGGCAAAAGCTGCTCCACGAGTTGGTCAAAAGTTGCGACATCGTGATTGAAAACTTCAAAGTCGGCAGCCTGGCACATTACGGCTTGGACTACGCCTCGCTGCACGCCATCAACCCACGTTTGATTTATTGCTCCATCACGGGATTTGGCCAAACGGGCCCGTATGCCAATCGTGCGGGCTATGACTTTTTGATCCAAGGCATGGGCGGCTTGATGAGCGTTACCGGCCGTCCAGATGGCGAACCCGGCGAAGGCCCCATGAAAGTTGGCGTGGCGTTGACCGACATCTTGACCGGCCTGTACGCCAGCACCGCGATCTTGGCAGCCTTGGCCGCACGTGAGCAAACGGGGCGCGGTCAGCACATCGATTTGGCCTTGCTAGACGTGGGCGTGGCGTGCTTGGCCAACCAAGGCATGAACTACCTCTACAGCGGCAAGTCGCCCACCCGCATGGGCAACGCCCACCCCAACACGGTGCCGTACCAAGATTTCCCAACGGCCGACGGCTACATGATTTTGGCCATTGGCAACGACGGTCAATTCAGCAAGTTTTGCCATGCTGTAGGCAAGTCGGAATGGGCCACGGACGAACGTTTTGTATCGAACCAAGCGCGTGTCATCCACCGTGATGTGTTGATTCCCTTGATGCGGCAAACCACCGTCATGCGCACCACACGCGAGTGGATTGAACTGTTCGAGCAAGTCGGTGTGCCCTGCGGCCCGATCAACACCTTGGCCGATGTGTTTGCCGACCCACAAGTGCAAGCGCGTGGCTTGCAATTCACCATGCCGCACCCTGTGGCGGGCGACATTCCCTTGGTGGCCAGCCCTATTCGCATGTCAGACACCCCCGTGCAATACCGCACCACGCCCCCGCAATTGGGGCAACACACGCGCAGCGTGCTGAGCGAGGTATTGGGACTGTCTGAGCAAACGATGAACGAATTACAACAACAAGGTGTTTTGGGAGACCTACCGGCATGAGCAATCTGGATTCACTGAACCTCACCCGCATTCCTGCGGACGATGAGGCCTTGCGCGCCGAGGTGCGTGCCTTTTTGAGCGATGCCATGCGCGACGTGCCTGCGCACATTCGCGCCAAGTCGTGGTCGGGCTACGACCCTGCGTTCAGCCGTGAGTTGGGTCGACGCGGCTGGCTAGGCATCACCCTGCCCGCGCAATACGGCGGCGGTGGACGCAATGCGTTCACACGCTTTGTGTTGGTGGAAGAGTTTTTGAACTTTGGCGCGCCCGTGGGCTCGCACTGGATTGCCGACCGTCAAAGCGGTCCGCTGATTTTGAAATACGGCACCGAAGCGCAAAAGCAGTTTTACCTGCCGCCCATTTGCCGCGGCGAGTCGTTCTTTTGCATTGGCATGAGCGAGCCCAACTCAGGCTCAGACTTGGCCAGCGTGAAAACACGCGCCACCAAAACCGACACCGGCTGGTCGCTCAGTGGCCAAAAAATTTGGACCACCAACGCCCACCACTGCCAGTACATGATCGCGCTGGTGCGCACCTCGGGCGATGCACAAGACCGCCACAAAGGCTTGTCGCAAGTGATTGTGGATTTGTCTTTGCCCAGCGTGACCGTGCGCCCCATTACCGACCTGTCGGGCGACAGCCATTTTTGCGAAGTGTTCTTCGACAACGTGCAACTCCAAGACGATGCCTTGATTGGCGCAGAAGGCCAAGGCTGGGAACAAGTCACCGCCGAACTGGCGTTTGAGCGCAGCGGGCCCGAGCGTTTGTATTCCAGCATTGTGTTGTTTGACCAGTGGCTGGCGTTCATCCGAACCCCACAAGGCCGCACGCCCGAGGCCGTGCGCTTGGCCGGAAAAATTGCCAGCCAACTCACGCCCTTGCGCGCCATGTCGGTGGCCATCACCGAGAAGCTCACCCGCGGTGAAAGCCCCGTGGTGGAAGCTGCCTTGGTGAAGGACTTGGGAACAGGCGTGGAGCAACTCATTCCCGCGGCGATTGCCGACGACTTGTTCTCGCGCGAGTCGCAAGATATTCCGCTGGAACTGCTGCAAACCCTCAACTACGTGACGCAAGTGGCGCCCTCGTATTCACTGCGCGGTGGCACGCGTGACATCTTGCGCGGCATGATCGCGCGCGGCTTAGGCCTCCGTTGAAAGACATGTGATGGACGATCTTTTTTCAGACGCCTTGCGTCAACTCCTCGACGACCAATGCACCCCTGCCGTGGTGCGCCAGATTGAAGCATCGGGCAACGGTGCTGCACTATGGGCGCACTTCAACAGCTCAGGTTTTGCCGATGCGTTGGTGGCAGAGGCCCAAGGTGGCTCAGGCTTGTCTTTGCGTGAGGCACAGGGCGTGATGGCCTTGTGTGGCCGCTACACCGTGCCCGTGCCTTTGGCTGAAACCATGATGGCGCGCAGCGTATTAGCGCAAGCGGGTCTGTCAGAGGTGGGGCGGGTTGATTCAGCTTGGGCGGATGCGGCCAAGGGCAGCATTACCTTGGCGCAAGGCCGCTTGGCGGATGACGGCAGCTTGGTGTGTGCCAACGTGCAACTGGGTCGCATGGCCGATGCGGTGCTGGTCAGCGATGCGCAACACACGTGGTTGCTGTCTACACAAGACGCAGAACAATCGCCCGCCAGTTTTGTGCTGGATGCAGATTTGCGTTGGTCGGCCCAACACGTCGCCGCGGGTTTGCAGTTGCCCAAACACCAAGATCTGCGTTTGCTGCTGGGCTGCATCAATGCAGCGCAGTTGTCGGGCGCTTTGTTGGCCGTGTTCAACAACACCTTGCAGTACGCCAATGACCGTGTGCAGTTTGGCAAAGCCATTGGCAAGTTCCAAGCCATTCAGCACCAACTCAGCGTCATGGCCGAGCACAGTTTTGCCGCCCACATGGCGGCCCAATTGGGCTGCGCCAGCGACACCGCCGTACCCGACCGCGTGCGGGTGGCCGTGGCCAAAGCACGCACCAGCGAAGCCGCTTTGGAAGTAGCCAGCCTGAGCCATTCCATCCACGGCGCCATTGGTTTTACCCACGAGTTTGATTTGCAACTCTTCACCCGTCGCTTGCATGCGTGGCGTCAAGCAGGTGGCTCGGAATCGTATTGGCACACCATCTTGGGCAACGAGTTGGTTGACCACCGTAGCGACTTGGTGCTCGACTTGATTCGCAACGCCACCGACGTGACCGCTTAAAACACACACAGGAATTCACCATGACACAATTTTTGAAAACCGAGCGCGAAGGCGCTGTCTTGATCTTGACCATGAACCAACCCGAGACGCGCAATGCGCTCACGGGCAACACCGCGGTGCAAGAGTTTGTCGACGCGTGCGATGCGATTCGTTTGGACACCGCCATCCGTTGCGTGATCTTGACGGGCACCGGCCCCGTGTTCAGCTCGGGCGGCAACGTCAAAGACATGCAGCGCTATTTCAAAGAAAACCTGACGCCCGACACCATCCGCGAGGAATACCGCAACGGCATTCAGCGCTTGCCCAAAGCGCTGTACAACTTGGACGTGCCCGTGATTGCGGCCATCAACGGCCCCGCCATTGGCGCGGGCTTGGACTTGACCTGCATGTGCGACATGCGCATCGCCTCCGACAAAGCCACCTTTGCCGAAAGCTTTGTCAAAGTGGGCATCGTGCCCGGCGATGGCGGCGCGTGGCTGCTGCCGCGCGTGGTGGGCATTTCAAAAGCCAGCGAAATGGCGTTCACGGGCGAGGCATTGACGGCACAAGAAGCCCTGTCCTGTGGCTTGGTGTCCCGCGTGGTCGCGCACGACACCCTGCTGGACGAAGCCCGCAAACTGGCCGCCAAAATTGTGGCCAACCCCGGCGGCGTGTTGCGCATGACCAAGCGCTTGCTGCGCGAGGGTGAACGCAGCTCCTTGGAGTCCTTGCTGGAGTTGTCCGCGGGCTACCAAGCGATTGCGCACATGACAACAGATCACCACGAGGCTGTGCGGGCGTTTGTAGAAAAACGTGCGCCGCAATTTGGCAACTGAGGAACGCGACTGTTCAAAGAGGTCAGTTCAAAGGGGTGACCCAGTTCTCCACCATCAAACCTGGCACCCTGGCAAACTCAGACACATTGTTGGTCACCACCACCAAGCCCTCGCTGCGTGCGTGGGCAGCAATGTGCAAATCGTTCACGCCAATGGGCTGACCCGCTTTCTCTAACGAGCTGCGAATGGAGCCGTAATGCGCCGATGCCTTGGCCGTGTAGGGCAACACCTCTAGCAAGCTGCTGAACTCTTCAATCACTTCAAGGTTTTGCGACACCTTGGCGCTCTTCTCGGCCCCGTGATACAGCTCAGACAAGGTGATGGCGGACATGGCCATGCGCCCCGCGTTTTCGTTGAACAAGCCCAACACTTCGATGGGACGGCGCTTGATGACGTAAATGACGATGTTGGTATCGAGCAGATACTTCAACATCACAACGCATCGCGGTCTGCCTGCACCTGAGTGGCACGCTCTGCCATGAAGTCGTCAGACGCTTGCGGCCCCTGCTGAAAGAACTCATCCCAACGCTGCCCCACGGGCGAAATGACACGCTCCACCCCACGCGCACGCACCTCGACCTTCTTCACGCCATCGGGCAAACGCACATCGGCTGGCAAGCGCACGGCTTGGGTTCGGTTGTTGGTGAAAACGGTGGTGATACTCATGGGGCACTCCTGTATATAGCAAAAGTATATAGCGTGAGTCAAAACAAATCAAATGGCCTGCATTAATATCAATGAGTACAAATTAGTTAATGAAAATAAGGTGCATGAACAGTAACAATTCTCCTGAAGTCATCCAAGCCTTCTGGGCAGACACACAAGCAGCGGGCTTCAGTATGCCCTCACGCATGATCAACCACCGTCAAACGCTTACTTCCGCATGGTCCGGCATGATGGCCGTATTAATCATCATGCTGCTGCTCGACCCAATACAACACGCCATGAGCGGACGTTACGCAGAGCTCAGCGAAGCGTTAAAACACGACCCCGGTGAGTTGGGCCTGAGCCTATTGATTGGCATGCTTTGCTTCAATGCATTAATGCAAGTCGGTATTCAGCTATTTTCAAACCACGCTTGGCGCGTATTTGTGCTGATTGCATCAATGACCTACGGTTTATTTTTCTTGATTCATCAAGTGGTTCATCTGATCGGTGGAGAATCTTTTGGCCTTCACACCGTACTAGATTTAACGCATCACCTACTGGCAATTGCAAGCGTCCTAGCCGCATGGAAATGGAAAAATGAACATCAAATTTAATGTCTGATCGTTAGAGAATCTTGAAAGCAACGCAAAACGGCCCTTGCAAGCAAGGGCCGTTTTCATTTGGGTCGCAACAGGTTACTCCACCCGCACCACCGCATTCGGCTTAAAGCCCAAGTCAGCCACTTTGCCCTTCTTGGCGCGCGCCGCTTTGGCGTTGTTCAAGCTGCGAATTTCTAGCGTTTCTTCGCGTACTTTGCCACCACGGCCAATGCCTTCGATGCGCACGCTGCGTGTGTACGCAGCCGCACCAGCCAAGGTGTCTTTGGCTTCTAGGTCGATCAGCATCAAGCCGCGACCGCCCTTTTCCATCGCCTTGAGTTCAGACAACTCAAAGGTCAAGAAGCGGCCACCGGTAGAGGCGCAAGCCACATGCGTGGCGGGTGCCACCGGCTGCGCGCCCGAGCCACCGCTGGCAGGTGATGGGCGGCACACGGTTTCGCCCTCGCCCACGGTGATGAAGGCTTTGCCACCTTTGTTGCGCGAAATCATGTGCTCAATGTTGGCCATGAAGCCATAGCCACCCGAGCTGCTGAGTAAGTAGGTGGCGCCAGCAGGGCCAGCCACGTAGTGCAGCAACTGAGTGCCCGATTCCAAATCAACCAAGGTGGTCACGGGCTGGCCGTCGCCACGTGCGCCGGGCAAGGCCGACACGGGCACCGAGTAGATGCGGCCGTTCGAGCCAAACGCGATGAAGGTGTCCACGGTGCGGCACTCAAACGTGCCGTACAAGCCGTCGCCCGCCTTGAAGGCAAAGGCACTGGCTTCGTGGCCGTGACCAGTACGTGCACGCACCCAGCCTTTTTCAGAGACGACCACGGTCACGGGCTCGTCAATGACCTTGACTTCGGCGACAGCTTTTTTCTCTTCTTGAATGAGCGTCCGGCGTGGGTCGGCAAAGGTTTTGGCGTCGGCTTCGATTTCTTTGACCATCAAGCGACGCAGCGCCGATGGGTTGCCCACGATGTCTTCCAGCTTGGCTTGTTCGTCGCGCAGCTCTTTGAGCTCTTGCTCAATTTTGATGGCTTCCAAACGCGCCAGCTGACGCAGGCGAATTTCTAAGATGTCTTCGGCTTGACGTTCGCTCAAGCGGAAGCGCTCCATCAACGCCTGCTTGGGCTCGTCGCTCTGACGGATGATGGCAATCACCTCGTCGATGTTGAGCAACACCAACTGGCGACCTTCCAAGATATGGATGCGGTCCAGCACTTTGTTCAAGCGGTGCTGCGAGCGACGCAGGATGGTGGCCGAGCGGAATTCAATCCACTCGGTCAACATGTCGCGCAGAGACTTAGGCACAGGACGTCCATCGATACCTACCATGGTGAGGTTGATGGACGACGAAGTTTCTAAGCTGGTGTGCGCCAGCAAGGTGGTGATGAGTTCTTGTTGCTCAATCGTGCGGGTCTTGGGCTCGAACACCAAACGCACTGCCGCATCTTTGCTTGACTCATCGCGCACCACGTCCAACACGGCCAGCACGGTGGCTTTGAGTTGGGTTTGGTCGGCGCTCAACGCTTTTTTGCCGGTCTTGACCTTGGGGTTGGTGAGCTCTTCAATCTCTTCCAGCACGCGCTGGCTGCTCACGCCGGGGGGAAGTTCGTTCACCACCAGCTGCCATTGGCCACGGGCCAACTCTTCAATGGTCCAGCGGGCGCGCACTTTGAGTGAGCCGCGGCCCGTGCGGTACGCATCGGCAATGTCAGACGCGCTGCTGATGATTTGGCCGCCACCGGGGTAATCGGGCGCAGGCAAGATTTGCAGCAACTCGGCGTCGCTCATCTTGGGGGTCTTGATGAGTGCCACGCACGCATCGGCTACTTCGCGCAGGTTGTGGCTTGGAATTTCAGTGGCCATACCTACCGCGATACCGCTGGCGCCGTTGAGCAAGGCAAATGGCAAACGGGCGGGCAGCTGCTTGGGCTCTTCGGTGGAGCCGTCGTAGTTGGGTTGGAAGTCGACCGTGCCTTCGTCAATCTCGTCCAGCAACAGCGTGGTGATTTTGGCCAAGCGGGCTTCGGTGTAGCGCATGGCCGCAGCGCCGTCGCCGTCACGTGAGCCAAAGTTGCCTTGGCCATCGATCAGTGGGTAGCGTTGCGCAAAGTCTTGCGCCATGCGCACCAGCGCTTCATACGCGGCGCTGTCGCCGTGGGGGTGGTAGCGGCCCAGCACGTCACCAACCACGCGGGCGCACTTGACGGGCTTGGCGCCCGTGTTGTTGTTGGGGCCGCTGAAGCCGAGGCCCATGCGGGACATCGAATACAGAATGCGGCGCTGCACCGGCTTTTGGCCATCGCACACGTCGGGCAGAGCGCGGCCTTTGACCACGCTGAGCGCGTATTCAAGGTAAGCGCGTTGGGCATAGTGGCCCAGCGCGATGTCGCCATCGTTGTCAGCGGTGGGCAGTTCGGGGGTGAACAAATCAGTCATACGTCAATCTCAATCGAATCGCCATGCAGTTCCATCAACTCACGGCGTGCGGCGGCTTCGCCTTTGCCCATGAGTTGCGTGATCAAACCTTCGGTGGTGGCAAAGTCCAGCAAGCCCAGTTGCACGGGCATGAGGCGGCGGGTGTCGGGGTTGAGGGTGGTGTCCCACAGTTGCTCGGCGCTCATTTCGCCCAAACCTTTGAATCGGCTGATGCTCCACTTGCCTTCAGCCACGCCGTCTTTGCGCAGCTTGTCGAGGATGGCGGTCAGCTCGCCTTCGTCCAAAGCGTAGACCTTGGCGGCTGGCTTTTTGCCACGCGCGGGTGTGTCCACACGGAACAGCGGTGGACGCGCCACAAACACATGGCCCGCTTCGATCAGCTTGGGGAAGTGACGGAAGAACAGCGTGAGCAACAGCACTTGGATGTGCGAGCCGTCTACGTCCGCGTCACTCAGGATGCACACCTTGCCGTAGCGCAGGCCGCTCATGTCGGGGATGTCGTTGGGGCCGTGTGGGTCCACGCCGACGGCCACCGAAATGTCGTGAATTTCGTTGTTGGCAAACAAGCGGTCTCGCTCGACTTCCCAGGTGTTCAGCACCTTGCCACGCAGCGGCAGAATGGCTTGGTTTTCTTTATTGCGGCCCATCTTGGCGCTGCCACCGGCTGAGTCGCCCTCGACCAAGAACACTTCGTTGTGCGCGATGTCTTTGCTTTCGCAATCGGTCAACTTGCCAGGCAACACGGCCACGCCCGAGCCTTTGCGCTTCTCGACTTTTTGACCCGCCTTTTGACGGGTTTGCGCGGCTTTGATGGCCAGCTCGGCCAACTTTTTGCCGTAGTCCACATGTTCGTTGAGCCACAGCTCCAAGGTGGGGCGCACATAGCTCGACACCAAACGCACGGCGTCGCGAGAGTTGAGGCGTTCTTTGATTTGGCCTTGAAACTGCGGGTCCAGCACCTTGGCACTCAGCACGTAGCTGGCACGCGCAAACACGTCTTCCGGCATGAGCTTGACGCCTTTGGGCAGCAAGGCGTGCAACTCAATGAAGCTCTTGACCGCCGTGAACAAGCCATCACGCAAACCGCTGTCGTGTGTG
The DNA here is from genome assembly GCA_963513725.1 of uncultured Limnohabitans sp. Classification (GTDB taxonomy): domain Bacteria; phylum Pseudomonadota; class Gammaproteobacteria; order Burkholderiales; family Burkholderiaceae_C; genus Limnohabitans. The sequence goes on from CAUPRM010000001.1 coordinate 721,179, forward strand.
CCGCCAGCGCTGGTGGGAATCAAGTTGACGTAGCTCTCGCGTACAGGAGCGCCGTCTTCGGTGAAGGCCACGGCCCACGCAGCGCCCTCGCCTTCGGCAAAGCTGTCGTGGCCGCTGTCAGCGTAACCATCGCCCTCAAACAAAGGAATCACGGGCTCGCCGTGCAAGGTCTGCATCAAATAGTCGCGCAGGCCGCCTTTGTAGAGCCAGTTTTGGGTTTCTTTGGTTTTTTCGTTGATGAGCGTCACGCTCACGCCGGGCATGAGCACGGCTTTGCTGCGCAACAAGTGCACCAGCTCATTCATTGGCAAAGCCGACGATTCGAAGTATTTGGCGTCAGGCCACACGCGCACCGAGGTGCCCTGCTTGCGGTCGCCGCTGGCTTGGGGGCGGGTCACCAAAGGTTCGATCACGTCGCCACCTGAGAACACCAAACGGGCCACTTGGCCTTCGCGGTACGAGGTGGCTTCCATGCGTTTGGCCAACGCGTTGGTCACGCTCACGCCCACGCCGTGCAAACCGCCCGAAAAGCTGTAGGCGCCGCCTTTGCCCTTGTCGAACTTGCCGCCCGCATGCAAGCGGGTGAACACCAGTTCGATCACGGGCGCTTTTTCTTCGGGGTGCATGCCAAAGGGAATGCCGCGTCCATCGTCGTCAATGCTGATCGACGCGTCGGCATGCAAGGTCACGCTGATTTTTTTGCCGTAACCCGCCAACGCTTCGTCGGCCGCGTTGTCCAGCACTTCTTGGATGATGTGCAGCGGGTTGTCAGTGCGGGTGTACATGCCCGGACGCTGCTTGACGGGTTCGAGTCCTTTGAGAACACGAATCGAGCCTTCGGAGTATTCGGGAGGGGTATTGGTTTGCTTGGTCGCCATGGGCGCGAATTGTAGACAGAACAAAACGAGGGACTGGATAAAACAACAGCCAAGTCACTTTGACTACTTTTCACCGACACCGTGAGCCACGGCGACACCCAAGGGCTTGCGGGCTTGGTTAAAGTGGAGGCATGACTCAACACAACAAAACCTTACCCATGTGGCAAGTGCTGCTCTGCGGAGCCGCCATCGTGACTTTGTCGATGGGCGTGCGCCACGGCTTTGGCCTGTGGCTGCAACCCATCACCCAAGCCCAAAACTGGACCCGCGAAAACTTTGCCATGGCGATTGCCATCCAAAACTTGACTTGGGGTTTTGCAGGCATCTTCTCGGGCATGTTGGCCGACCGCTTTGGCGCATTCCGCGTGATCGTGACCTGCGCAGTGCTGTATGCACTGGGCTTGACGGGCATGGCCTACGCCGACACGCCCGCCCTGTTCACCGCCACGGCTGGCGTGGTGATTGGCATCGCCCAAGCGGGCACCACGTATGCAGTGATTTACGGCGTGATTGGTCGCAACGTGAGCGCCGAGAAACGTTCTTGGGCCATGGGCGTGGCCGCAGCCGCTGGCTCGTTTGGCCAGTTTTTGATGGTGCCTACCGAAGGCTTTTTGATCAGCACCTTGGGCTGGCAAGAGGCCTTGGTCTGGTTGGGCTTGGCCACTTTGATGATCATTCCATTGGCCTACGGCTTGCGCGAGCCCGGTTTTGCGGGTGGCGCAACACCGCATCGCGACCAATCCATCTTGCATGCGTTGCGTGAAGCGTTTGCGTACCGCAGCTTTCAGTTGCTGATGGCGGGCTACTTTGTGTGCGGCTTTCAGGTGGTGTTCATTGGCGTACACATGCCCAGTTATTTGAAAGACCACGGCTTGTCACCCGAAGTGGCCAGCATCGCTTTGGCGCTGATTGGTTTGTTCAATGTGTTTGGCACCTACATCGCGGGCAGTTTGGGCCAACGCTTGGCCAAGCGCAAAATTTTGGCGTTCATTTACTTCTCACGCTCGATCGCCATTTCCGTGTTTTTGCTGGTGCCGCTGACGCCTTGGAGCGTGTACATCTTCTCGGCCGTGATGGGTTTGCTGTGGCTCTCCACCGTGCCGCCGACCAACGCGGTGGTGGCCCAAATTTTTGGCGTGGCGCATTTGTCCATGTTGGGCGGTTTTGTGTTCTTCAGCCACCAAATTGGCAGTTTCATGGGCGTGTGGTTGGGTGGGTACTTGTATGACAAAACCGGCAGCTACGACATCGTTTGGTACATCTCCATCGCCTTGGGCGTGTTTGCGGCGCTGGTCAACTTGCCTGTGCGTGAAAACGCGATTGCGCGCGGCCACGCACCTGTTGCAGCATGAGCTGGATGGCGCAGCACCCTATTTGGCGGCAAGTCCTGGTGGGCCTAGCCTGCACCATCGTGCTGCTGGGGGTGTTGTCGCTGTATTTGCAGCCCGATTTTTTACTGACCTTGGCTAACCAAATGTGGGGGTGTTTCTGACATGACGACCATCATCATCACCGGTGCTTCTGACGGAATTGGCGCTGAAATCGCGCAACAGTTGGCCAAACAGTGGGGGCCCGCGGTGAATTTGGTGTTGGCCGCACGTCGGATCGAAAAGCTGCGCGAGATCGAAGCGTTTTGCCAAGCCCACGGCGCACACACGCTACTGGTGCCCACCGATGTGTCGAACAAAGTGCAATGCAAGCAACTCATTGATGAAACCGTGCGTTGCTTTGGCGGCATCGACACCTTGATCAACAACGCCGGCATCTCAGCCCATGCGATGTTCGACGAGGTGCGTTTTGACGACCTCACTTGGTATGAGAACGTGATGCGCATCAACCTGTGGGGCAGCGTGTGGTGCACGCATGCGGCCTTGCCTTTTTTGAAGCAAAGTCGCGGTCGGGTGGTGGCGGTGTCGTCGCTGGCAGGCTTGGTCGGCGTGCCTGGGCGCACGGCCTACAGCGCCAGCAAATTTGCCATGACGGGTTTTTTTGAAGCCCTGCGCACCGAAGTGCAAGCCACAGGCGTCAGCGTGACCACCGCCTACCCCGGCGTGGTGGACACCCAAATTCGCTACAACGGCTTCAACGCCCAAGGCCACAAAGCTGGGGTGAGCGGCCTCAAAGAAGACAACGCCATGCCCGTGGCCACCTGTGCAGAGTTGATCATTCGTGGCATGCAAAAACGCCAACGCGATGTGGTGATGACGTCGCAAGGCAAACTCGGCCAGTGGCTGAAATTGATCGCCCCCAAGTTGCTGGACCGCATGGTGTGGTCTGCCCTTAACAAATAACGACCCATGACCATTCCCGCCCTTCTTCACGGCAACGAAGCGACCTCCGCTTGGGTGCAACGCTGGTCGCACCTCGTGCCACCGCACGCCACCGTGCTGGACATCGCGTGTGGCCATGGCCGCCACATGCGGCATTTCGCCAAGTTGGGCCATGACGTGATGGGGGTGGACCGTAACCCCGACGCCATTGCCGCTTTAGCCGGATTGGGCGAAACCTTGTGCGCCGACATTGAAAACGGGCCTTGGCCGCTGCCGGATCGCACATTTGGTGCGGTGGTGGTGACAAATTATTTGTGGCGTCCCTTGTGGCCCCACATCCTCGCCAGCTTGGCGGCAGGCGGCGTGTTGATTTATGAAACCTTTGCCGCAGGCAACGAAACCGTGGGCAAGCCCTCGCGTCCGGACTTTTTGCTGCAGCCCGGCGAGCTGTTGAAAGTCTGCAAAGACCTGCGCGTGGTGGCGTTTGAAGAGGGTTTTCTGGCCGAGCCAGATCGCTTTGTGCAACGCATCACCGCCGTGAAGCCTGTCAACGACATGACCCAGCCCGTGCGTTACCTTTTGTGAGCGGGCAAGCCCTTGGCAAAACCCGTTGAAGCAGTGGCTAGAATGAACCTTTTACCCCGACCGAACTTGCGGACATGACACCTATCACCGGCAGCATCGTGGCACTGGCCACCCCCATGCACACAGACGGCAGCGTTGACTACCCCACCCTGCGCAAACTCATCGACTGGCACATTGCCGAAGGCACCGATTGCATCGGCGTCGTGGGCACCACCGGCGAGTCACCTACCGTGAACGTGGAAGAACACTGCGAAATCATCCGCGTGTCGGTCGAACAAGCCGCCAAACACACCGAACGTCACGTCCCCATCATGGCGGGCTGTGGCGCGAACTCAACCGCCGAAGCGATTGAGCTGGCCAAGTTCGCCAAGAAAGTTGGCGCACATTGCCAACTGCAAGTGGTGCCTTACTACAACAAGCCCACGCAAGAAGGCCAATACCTGCACTTCAAAGCCATTGCCGAGGCGGTGGACTTGCCCGTGATTTTGTACAACGTGCCCGGCCGCAGTGTGGCCGATATGGCGCACGACACCGTGCTGCGCTTGGCCCAAGTGCCAGGCATCGTCGGCATGAAAGAAGCCACCGGCAACATCGAACGCGCCCAATGGCTCATTCGTGACGTACCCAAAGGCTTTGCCGTGTACTCCGGTGACGATCCCACCGCCGTGGCCTTGATGCTGTGCGGCGGCCAAGGCAACATCAGCGTGACCGCCAACGTGGCACCCCGCTTGATGCACGAGTTGTGTGTGGCGGCCATGGCCGGCGACGTCAAACGTGCCATGGACATTCAGTTCAAGCTGATGCCTGTGCACAAGCATCTGTTTGTCGAAGCCAACCCGATTCCCGTGAAATGGGCCATGACGCGCATGGGCCTGTGCGGCCCCACCTTGCGCCTGCCCATGACCGAACTCACTCCTTCTAACGAACCCGTGGTTGAAGGCGCTCTGCGCGCTGCCGGTTTGATTTGATATACACAAAGGCTTTCGCTGTGACGCTTTTCTCTTACTCGACGCGTACGGGCGCCATGTTGCTGGCCTTGAGTTTGCTGAGCGCTTGTGGCTCGCTGATGGATGCCGACAAGGTGAACTACAAATCCGACGGCACGGCCAAAATCGTGCCGCTGGACGTTCCCCCTGACTTGACGCAACTGGCGCGTGACACGCGTTATGCCGTACCCAGCGGCTCGGTCTTGGCCAGCAATATGTCTGCGCCTCAAACCGCAGCGTTGCCTATTACCGCGGCCAAACAAATCAACGATGTGCGTTTGGAACGTGATGGTCGCCAGCGTTGGCTCGTGGTGAACCGCCCTGCCGAAGCTGTGTGGCCTGTTGCGCAAGCATTTTGGAAAGAAAACGGCTTCACCTACACCGTCGAGCAAGAGCAATTGGGCTTGCTGGAAACCGAATGGGCTGAAAACCGCGCCAAGATTCCACAAGACTTCATCCGTCGCACCTTGGGTAAAGTGTTGAACGGTTTGTACTCGTCGGGCACACGCGATAAATTTCGCACGCGCTTAGAGCGCAACAGCGCGGGTGGCGTTGAAATTTATGTCACCCACCGCGGCATGAGCGAAGAGTACACAGACGCCTCGAAAACACGCACCATGTGGCAGGCCACCCCCAGCGATCCCGAGTTGGAAGCTGAGTTTTTAAGCCGCTTGATGGTCAAGCTGGGCGTTTCTGCTGAGCAAACCAAATCCATCTTGGCAAGCAAAGCCCCAGCAAGCGCCTCAATGGCGATCGTCAACAGCGGTGGTGCCAGCACCTTGACCTTGCCTGATTCGTTTGACGTGGCTTGGCGTCGCGTCGGCTTGGCGTTGGACCGTACCGGTTTCACCGTCGAAGACCGTGACCGCGCCAAAGGCATTTACTTTGTGCGTTACGTCGATACGGCTGAGAAAGAAGAAAAAGGCTTCCTCACCAAGCTGTTCAGCGCTTCTACGCCTGAAACGGGTCCGGTGAAATACCAGATTCGCGTCGCGTCCAAGCAGGCACAAACTCAGGTAACCGTTCACACCGCCACGGGTGAAGCCACGGGCAACGCACCTATCGCGGCACGCATCCTGAAGTTGCTGTCTGACGATCTGCGCTAAATACTCGGCTCAGATGACCCTGCGTCATGCTGCGCTTTAAAAGCCTGGGCAGCGGCAGCTCAGGCAATGCCACCTTGGTTGAGGCCAAGAGTGGCGCTCACACCACCCGCTTGTTGATTGACTGCGGCCTGCGGCTGCGTGATTTAGAGGCTCGCCTGGAAGAAGCAGGCACACATGCCCAATCGCTCGATGCGATCTTCATCACCCACGAGCATGGCGATCACATTGGCTGCGCACGCAGCCTCGTGAAACGCCACCACACGCCCATTTGGATGAGCCGAGGCACCTGGCTGGCTATTCAAGATCCGCACTGGCAACCTTTGCAGACGTGGGTCCGAGAAGTCCGTGATGGGCAAACCTTGGCATGCGGTGAATTACAGATTTCGCCCTTCACGGTGCCCCACGATGCGCGAGAACCTTTGCAATTGCGATGCACCAATGGTGATCGTCAATTGGGTGTGGTGACCGATTTGGGGCATGTCACACCGCATGTGGTGGCAGCGTTGCAAGGGTGTCATGCCTTGTTGCTCGAAAGTAACCACGACCCCGAGATGCTCCAGCGCTCAAGCTACCCCAGTTTTTTAAAACAACGCGTAGGCGGCGCATGGGGGCATTTGGCCAACCACGCGGCGGCGGACCTGCTTCGTCAAATCAAACACAATGCGCTTAGCCACGTACTCGCCGCACACCTGAGCGAACGCAACAACACACCAGAATTGGCCCGTGAGTGTCTGTCTGACGTGATGGGCTGTGCTCCTTCAGACATAGACGTGGCCGAGCCCACAGGCGGCAGCGAATGGATTCACGTTTGACATTCAATCGTCCATGAAAAAAGCCACCCGTAGGTGGCTTTTTTCATTCATCCGTAGACGAATTACTTACTTGCGGCTTCAGCAGCAGGAGCAGCAGGAGCAGATGCGTCAGCAGCAGGAGCCGAAGCTTCAGCAGCAGGAGCGGCCACTGGAGCAGCAGGAGCGGCTTCAACAGCAGGAGCTTCTTTTTTACCGCAAGCGACGAGAGCAGCAGCAGCCAGGAGGGTCGCCAACAGGAGCGATTTTTTCATGTCAATTTTCCTTAAAGGGAGAGGGATAAAACAATTTTCGAAAATTGCCATGGCTTTCACCATGACCGAGCTGATGGACTCCAGCCCTTCTAACTCAGCTCTTAATTATAGGGGTAAATCCTGAGTTGATGCACGCGCCGCGTCAGTTCTGCGTCATCTTGGGGCATTGTGTGCATTCGCGTGCAGCCAGCCATCGTCGCACCAATCATTGAGCAAAGACAACGCATCTGCACTTGCTACTGCAAGTGATGCTTCGTTCAAACCACGTTCGTCCGCCAATTTACGCATCAACGTGGCATCTTTGCCTGCTGCACGCCAGCTTTCACCATTTAAGAAAATGTGATGATCGTCATACATCATGCGACTACGTCGGTCTAAATGCACAGTTTTTAGAACATCAGGAGGCGTCCCTGCTTCAAACCACACATTGGCTTTCGGCTCAGTCAAGAACTCGCCCAAAGCCCGAGGCAAGGCCAGCGGGTCATTCATAGCACGCTGCAAAGCAGATTTGGCGAAGTCCACCAACCCCTCGGGAATGGCGGCGGGCTTGGTGACAGCGGCTTGATCGGCGTCTTTGTAAAGTTCGCAACCCACCGATTCTTCAGCCTCTTCGCTGACGCGAATCAACAGTTCACGCGCCAAATCGCCCATTTGCGGAGTTCTGAAACCGACGGAATACGTCATGCACTCGCCCACAGCCACGCCATCGTGTGCGTAGCGCGGTGGCAAATACAACATATCGCCTGGGTTGAGCACCCATTCTTGTTCTGGCTTGAAGTTCGCCAAAATTTTGAGGGGCATGTCGGGCACCAAAGACAAGTCTTTTTGACGACCAATGCGCCAGCGGCGTTGGCCGTGCGCTTGCAACAAAAACACGTCGTAGCTGTCAAAGTGCGGACCGACACCACCGCCGTCGGTGGCGTAGCTGATCATCACGTCATCCAAGCGGGCATCGGGGACAAAGCGAAATTGCTGCATCAACGCGGCCACTCGGTCGTCGTGCAGATCCACACCCTGCACCAACAAGGTCCAATCGCGTTCGGTGAGTTTGGGAATCGCGCGGCGCTTGAACGGACCACGCTGCATGTCCCATGCGCGCTGGCCGTCGTTGTCGCCTACCACTAAGCGCGACTCAACCTCAGGTTGCCCCGCCAAGTCAAACAACTCGGGGCGGCTCAGCAAGGCCGTGAATTCAGGAATGGCTTGGCGCACCAACAACGGCTTGCGCTGCCAATAGGTGTTCATAAATTCAGCGGGGCTGATGCCGCCGAGCAGGGTCAGGGGTTTGTTCACATTCATCGTGCGACAATTTTGCCCTATGGAAATTACCCAACACTGCGTGGTCGGCTTAACTTGGACCTTGAAAGACACCTTAGGCGAGGTGCTCGACGAATTAGACGAACCGATCGAGTTCTTGCTCGGCGGGGATGATTTGCTACAAAAAATCGAAGAAGCCCTGCACGGCCACAACGTAGGCGCGCAGATTGACTTGCACCTCGAACCCGAAGAAGCCTTTGGCGACTACGACGAAAACTTGGTGTTCTTAGAAGCGCGCTCGCGTTTTCCCAAAGAGCTGGAAGAAGGCCACACCGTCGAAGGTCACGCCCTACCTGCAGGTTGCAACCCTGACGCGCCACAAGACTTGCTCTACACGGTGACCGACCTCTACCCCGAGCATGTGGTGCTAGACGGCAACCACCCGTTGGCCGGCATCGCCATTCGCATTCACCTTGAAGTGGCTTCGGTGCGTGAAGCCACACAAGAGGAGCAAGAACGCGGCTCCATGGGCACAGGATTTTTCAAAATCGAACCCCAAGCCCCAGGCGGCGGCTTGCTGCACTGAGTTACTTTTTGCCCGTCGAGCCGTAACCGCCCTCGCCGCGCTCGCTGGCGGCGGCAAACTCATTCACCACATTGAACTGAGCTTGCACCACGGGCACGATGACCAGTTGCGCCAAGCGCTCCATGGGCTCTAGCGTGAAAGCCACGGTGCTGCGGTTCCAAGCGCTGACCATCAATTGGCCTTGGTAATCGCTGTCAATCAAGCCCACCAAATTACCCAACACAATGCCGTGTTTGTGCCCCAAACCAGAGCGCGGCAAGATGAGTGCGGCATACGCGGGATCAGCCAAATGAATGGCGATGCCTGTGGGCACCAATTGCCACGCATTAGGCTCTAACGTGATGGGCGCATCTAGGCAAGCTCGCAAATCGAGGCCCGCGCTACCGGGTGTGGCGTATTGCGGCAGGTGCTCTGCCATGCGGGGGTCGAGAATTTTGACGTCGAGTTTCATGGTTGCTTCAGTGCAATGAATAGGTATTGAAATTTTAAAAGCGCCTCGTTGCCAAAATGGCAAATGAGGCGATGGCGCTGCCGTTAAGCGGGCTTCAAGCGATGCGCGATGTCTGTCACCAACTGACGCGCGAGCGTGAGCTTATTGGCATGGGGCAATTCTTGAGCGCCTTGAGCGTCCACCAACAACAAAGCGTTGTCGTCTAAACCAAAGGTGGCCGGGCCGATGTTGCCCACCAACAGCGGCACGCCTTTGCGTTCGCGTTTGGCCGTGGCGTGTTTGAGTAAATCATGGCTCTCCGCCGCAAAACCCACGCAATACAAAGCACCACTTTGGGCACGGACTGATTGAGCCACCCCAGCCAGGATGTCGGGGTTTTCTACGAAGTTGAGCTGAGGCAACTGGCCTGAGCCGTCTTTCTTGATTTTTTGCCCTGCCACATCGGCCACACGCCAATCGGCCACCGCGGCCGTAGCCACAAACACAGAAGCAGCATCCACATGCTGAGCCACAGCCGCTTGCATATCCAAAGCCGAGCGCACATCCACACGTTGCACGCCACGCGGCGTAGGCAGATGCACAGGGCCAGCAACCAAAGTCACTTCGGCACCGGCTTCGCGGGCAGCGCGGGCAATGGAGAACCCCATCTTGCCGCTGGATAAATTGGTGATGCCACGCACAGGGTCCATGGCCTCGTAGGTCGGGCCTGCCGTGACCAGCACATGCTGACCCGCTAAGACTTTGGGCTGGAAAAACGCAATCAAATCTTCCAAAATTTCTTCGGGCTCCAACATGCGGCCATCGCCGGTTTCACCGCAGGCTTGTTCGCCCTGACCCACGTCCAGCACATGCGCGCCGTCAGCCTTGAGCTGCGCCATGTTGCGTTGCGTGGCGGGGTGTTGCCACATTTCGCGGTTCATCGCGGGCGCCAAAATAAGCGGCACGCGTTCAATCGGGCGCGCCAAGCACATCAGGCTGAGCAAATCGTCCGCACGACCGTGCAGCAGTTTGGCCATGAAGTCGGCACTGGCTGGCGCGACAAGAATGGCATCGGCCTCGCGACTTAAATTGATGTGCGCCATATTGTTGGGCTCGCGCGCGTCCCATTGCGACACGTAGACCGCGCGATTCGACAAGGCTTGCAGCGTGACAGGCGTGATGAATTGGGCCGCAGCCTCGGTCATGACCACCTGAACCGTGGCGCCAGCTTTGACCAAAGCCCGACACAGCTCCGCCGCTTTATAGCAGGCGATGCCCCCGCTCAAACCCAAAACAATGTGCTTATTTGACAGATCAGACATGGCTCGCAATGTAGCAGAGCGCCTATAATTTCGATTTCCACCTACCGGGAGACAGCCTCCCGATCTGGCATGACCCAATTTGTATTCGTCACCGGCGGTGTTGTCTCTTCCCTAGGCAAGGGAATTGCAGCCGCCTCACTCGCCGCCATCCTCGAATCGCGCGGCCTCAAAGTCACCCTCATCAAGCTGGACCCCTACATCAACGTAGACCCAGGCACCATGTCACCGCTGCAGCATGGCGAGGTGTTTGTCACCGAAGACGGCGCAGAAACCGACCTCGATTTAGGCCACTACGAGCGCTTCATCACGACGCGCATGAAAAAGGCCAACAACTTCACCACCGGCCAGATTTACCAAAGCGTGCTCGACAAAGAGCGCCGCGGGGACTATCTGGGCAAAACGGTGCAGGTCATCCCGCACATCACCAACGAAATTCAAGAGTTCGTCAAGCGCGGCGCCGCCTACGGCACACCTGAAGCGGTCGATGTGGCCATCGTTGAAATAGGCGGCACGGTGGGTGACATCGAGTCACTGCCTTTCCTCGAAGCCGCTCGCCAAATGAGCTTAAAGCTGGGCGCTCACAACACCGCGTTTGTGCACCTGAGCTATGTGCCTTGGATTGCAGCGGCTGGCGAACTCAAAACCAAGCCCACACAACACACGGCCCAAAAGCTGCGCGAAATCGGCATCCAAGCCGACGCACTGCTGTGCCGTGCGGACCGCCCGATTCCAGAAGAAGAGCGCCAAAAAATCAGCCTCTTCTCCAACGTGCCTGAGTGGGGTGTCATCTCCATGTGGGACGTGGACACCATCTACAAAGTGCCACGCATGTTGCACGAGCAAGGATTGGACCGCTTGGTGTGCGAAAAACTGCGCATCAACGCCCAACCCGCCAACTTGCAACGCTGGGACGACTTGGTCCACGAAGTGGCCAACCCGAAAGACGAAGTCACCATCGCGATGGTGGGCAAGTACGTCGATCTGTCTGACAGCTACAAGTCACTCAACGAAGCCCTGCGCCATGCCGGCATGAAGAACCATGCACGCGTGAAGATTGAGTACGTGGACTCTGAATTCATCACGCCTGAGAACGTCCAAGACCTCGGCAAATTCGACGCTGTTCTTGTGCCCGGCGGCTTTGGCATTCGTGGCGTGGAAGGCAAGATTTCTTCGGCCCAATTTGCCCGCGAAAACAAAGTGCCTTACCTCGGTATTTGCTTAGGCATGCAAGTGGCAACCATCGAGTACGCACGCCACATGGCAGGTTTGACGGATGCCAACAGCACAGAATTTGTGCCCGACGGTCCCTACCCCGTCATCGCCCTGATCAACGAGTGGAAAGACGCAGACGGCAGCATCCAAACCCGTACCGTCAACTCCAACCTAGGCGGCACCATGCGCTTGGGCGCACAAAGCTCAGACGTCACCCCCGGCACCTTGGCCCACAAGATTTATGGCGACGTGGTGACTGAGCGTCACCGCCACCGCTACGAAGCCAACGTGAACTACCTCGACACGCTGCGCAAAGCAGGTTTGGTGATTTCAGCGCTCACACAACGCGAGCACTTGACCGAAATCATCGAGCTGCCACAAACTGTTCACCCTTGGTACATGGGCGTGCAATTCCACCCCGAATTCAAGTCAACCCCATGGGACGGCCACCCCCTGTTCAACGCCTTCGTCAAGGCGGCGCTGGATCACAAGGCCTTGGCAAAAGCCTAACGTTTAGAACACAGGACACACTCCATGAAACTTTGCGGATTTGACGTTGGCCTCGATAAGCCTTTCTTTTTGATCGCAGGCACCTGCTCGATCGAAGGCTTGGAAATGTCCATCGACGTGGCAGGTCAGCTCAAAGAAATCTGCTCAGGTCTCGGCATTCCTTTGATCTACAAAGGCTCGTTCGACAAAGCCAACCGCTCGTCGGGCAGCACCAAACGCGGCGTGGGCATGGATGCGGGCTTGAAGATCCTCGACGAAGTGCGTCGCCAACTGCACCTGCCCATCCTCACCGATGTGCATGACGAGTCACAAGTCAAAACCGTGGCCAGCGTGGTCGACGTGTTGCAAACCCCCGCCTTCTTGTGCCGCCAGACCGACTTCATCCGCGCTGTAGCGCAATCGGGCAAGCCTGTGAACATCAAGAAGGGCCAGTTCTTGGCCCCTTGGGACATGAAAAACGTCATCGACAAAGCCCGCGACGCCGCACGCGAAGCCGGCCTGCCCGAAGACAGCTTCTTGGCCTGCGAACGCGGCGTGAGCTTTGGCTACAACAACCTTGTGGCTGACATGACCAGCTTGGCTGAGATGCGCAAGTCTGGCGCGCCTGTGGTGTTTGACGTGACCCACTCGGTTCAAAAGCCAGGCGGCCAAGGCACTGTGAGCGGTGGTGCTCGCGAGATGGTGCCCGTGCTGGCCCGCGCTGGCGTGGCTGCTGGCGTAGCCGGTTTGTTCATGGAAACCCACCCTTGCCCTGCAGAGGCATGGTCAGACGGCCCGAATGCTGTGCCCTTGAACAAGATGAAGGCTTTGCTGGAAACCTTGGTCGAGCTCGATGCCGTGACCAAAAAACACCCTTTCTTAGAAAACAACTTTGAGGCTTGAGTGCCACGCACGCAGCCGCCAACCCTTTTTAAAAACTTGAAATAGGAAAACACAAATGAGCGCTATCGTCGACATCGTCGCCCGTGAAATCTTGGACAGCCGCGGCAACCCCACCGTGGAATGTGATGTGTTGTTGGAGTCCGGCACCATGGGCCGTGCTGCTGTGCCATCCGGCGCATCGACCGGTAGCCGCGAAGCCATCGAATTGCGTGACGGCGACAAGAGCCGTTACCTCGGCAAAGGCGTGTTGAAAGCGGTTGAGCACATCAACACCGAAATCTCTGAAGCCATTTTGGGCTTGGACGCTTCTGAGCAAGCATTCCTCGACAAAACCTTGATCGACCTCGACGGCACTGAGAACAAGAGCCGCTTGGGCGCCAACGCTTTGTTGGCTGTGTCCATGGCTGTGGCCCGCGCTGCGGCTGAAGAGTCTGGCTTGCCTTTGTACCGTTACTTCGGTGGCATGAATGGCAACCAATTGCCTGTGCCCATGATGAACGTCATCAACGGTGGCGCACACGCCAACAACAACTTGGACTTGCAAGAGTTCATGATCATCCCCGTGGGCGCCCCCACCTTCCGCGAAGCCGTGCGTTACGGTGCAGAAGTGTTCCACGCCTTGAAGAAAATCATCCACGACAAAGGCATGAGCATTGCTGTGGGCGACGAAGGTGGTTTTGCCCCTAACGTCACCAGCCACGAAGCCGCCATCCAAATGATCTTGGACGCGATTGCCGCTGCGGGCTACACAGCAGGCGAACAAATCGCCATCGGTTTGGACTGCGCGGCCAGCGAGTTCTACAAAGACGGCAAGTACCACTTGTCTGGCGAAGGTTTGCAATTGACGGCCCAACAATGGACCGACATGCTCGCCACATGGTGCGACAAGTACCCCATCATCAGCATCGAAGACGGCATGGCCGAAAACGACTGGGACGGCTGGAAAGTGTTGACCGACCGCTTGGCCAAGAAAGTGCAAATCGTGGGTGACGACTTGTTCGTGACCAACACCAAAATCTTCAAAGAAGGCATCGACAAAGGCATCGCCAATTCGATCCTCATCAAGATCAACCAAATCGGCACTTTGACTGAAACGTTCGAAGCTATTGAGATGGCCAAGCGCGCAGGCTACACCGCCGTGATCAGCCACCGCTCGGGCGAAACCGAAGACAGCACCATCGCCGACATCGCTGTGGGCTTGAACGCCGGTCAAATCAAAACCGGTTCCATGAGTCGTTCTGATCGCATGGCCAAGTACAACCAACTCTTGCGCATCGAAGAAGACTTGGGCGATGTGGCGGTGTACCCAGGCCGTTCGGCTTTCTACAACCTGCGTTAAACCTCAACCGTGCTGCGACCACTCCACTTGGTTCTCTTGGCCTTGCTGCTCGTGCTGCAAGGCCAACTGTGGCTGGGTCGCGGCAGTGTGCCCGACGTGATGCGCTTGCGCCAAGTCCTCAAAGACCAAAAGCAACAAAATGCGGCATCGCGTTTGGCCAACGACCGCCTGAGCGCCGAACTTCATGATTTGAAAGACGGACTGGAAATGGTCGAAGAGCGCGCACGCTCTGAAATCGGTATGGTCAAGCCCAACGAAATTTTCGTGCAAATCGCACGCTGACCCCCATGCGTATCGCCATCCTTGGCGCGCCCCAGACGGGCAAATCACAACTCGCACACGCCCTCACCCAACACCTCACGACGCGGCACATCAGCGTTGCCGTGCTCGATGCGCCCTCGCCTGAACACGTCACCCCAGACGACATCGTGCTGCTCTGCGGACTTGACTTAACGCCCATGGCGTCTGCCACACAGCAGCGCGCAGATAACGCCATTCGGCAAGCCTTGGCAGCGCAACAAACGGCATTTCAAGTGGTGTACGGCCAAGGCGCAGAGCGCTTCACGCATGCGCTGTATGCAGCGGCGCAACGCGCGCAGGCCTTAGGCTTAGAAACGTTGGCAGCGCACATGCGGCAACCGCAGCCCACGCGCTGGACAGGCGCCTGCGAGCGCTGTGCCGACGCAGATTGCGAGCACCAGCTCTTCAGCCAGTTGCTCGCAAAAAAAACTGACTAAATAAAACTTATTGAAGCGAAGTCGGTGCTGGCGGTTGCTGCACGGGCGGCGCAAAAATATGCGCGGCATCAACGGGGTCGTAACGGTATTGCTGACCGCAAAAGTCGCACCCTACTTCAATCTCGCCGCGCTCGGCCAAGATGCTTTCCGCTTCGTCCACGCCCAAGCTGCGAATCATGTTGCTCACGCGTTCACGGCTGCATGAGCAAGCAAAACTGGGCGTCAAGGGTTCAAAACGCACCAAGGTTTCTTCCCAAAACAGGCGGCGCAAAATCGTATCGGCATCCAAGGTCAGCAACTCTTCGGGGGTCAACGTGCCCGCCAAGATGGCGATGCGGTTGTAGTCTTCGTTGCGGCCAATTTCGTCTTCGTCTTCCATGCTGGCTTTGGCTGCCAAGTTGCCTGCGCCCTTGATGGGCAAGCGCTGAATCAACAAGCCTGCCGCGGTGGTGTCGTTGGCAGCGAGCACCAAGGTGGTGTCAAGTTGCTCGCTTTGCAGCATGTAGTGCTGCAACACATCGCTGAACTTGCTCAGCTTGTTGCGCTGGTCATCAAACAAAGGCACCACGCCTTGGTAAGGCTGTTGGCCGGGCATTTTGGTTTGCGGGTCCAGCGTGATGGCGCAACGACCTTCGTTGTTCACGTTGACCATCTCAGGCAAAGTGCTGGCCTCACCCAAATCACCCACCACTTTGGCGGTGGCACGCAAGCTCAAGTTGGGTTGCACCTCAACCACGGCCAATTTGAGTGGCCCATCGCCAAAAATCTGCATCACCAATGCGCCGTTGAACTTGATATTGGACTGCATCAGCACCGCAGCCGCGGTCATCTCGCCCAACAAATGACGCACAGGCTCAGGGTAAGCGCCCGTGTCTCCATTCGCCTCACGACGCTTCAGCACCTCTTGCCACACGTCGGTGAGTTGCACCAACATGCCGCGCACGGGCAAACCATCAAACAGAAATTTATGCAATTCAGACATCAAGCAATCTTCTTCAAACCCGCCTTAAAGCGGTGAGCGTTTTCAACATAGTGCTGCGCACTGCGGCGCAGACCTTCAATTTGTTCGGGGGTGAGTTGGCGCACCACTTTCGCGGGGCTGCCCAAAATCATGGAGCCATCCGCAAACTCTTTGCCTTCGGTCACCAAAGAGCCCGCACCCACCAAACAGTTCTTCCCAATTTTCGCCCCATTCAGCACGATGGCGCCAATGCCAATGAGGGACTCATCGCCCACTGTGCAGCCATGCAACTGCACCATATGCCCCACCGTCACATGCTTGCCCAGCGTCAAGGGCATGCCCACATCGGCGTGCAACACACTGCCGTCTTGCACGTTGGTGCCCTCGCCAATGGTGATCTTGGCCGAGTCGCCGCGCAAGACGCTGCAAAACCACACGCTGCTGTCCGCGGCCAGCTCCACCTCGCCCATCACTTGGGCGCTGTCAGCGACCCAAGCGGAATCCGCAATTTGAGGGGTGTGCACATCGAGTTGGTAAACGGCCATGAAAGTCTCCTGTGTGGTTTTTGAAATTTTTACAATTGTAGGTATGCAGCTTCGCTCCCACGCCCTCACCGCCCTTTGCATTTGCAGCCCCCAAGAAAAAGTACAGGCCGTGCAAGCGCTGTGGCAACAACACAGCGCATTGGCGTTGTCGGTTCACACCCAGCCCGTTCCCGATGCCACACAGACCTTGCCCGGTCGCCCTGAGCGCCCTCGGCTGATCCCCGCAAAGCAGGTTCCCTTCCGTAAACCTTTTACACCCGAAGGCTTGGCTGCCTTGATACATGCGGTGTGTCACATTGAATTCAATGCCATCAACTTGGCCCTCGACGCCGTTTGGCGCTTCAACGACATGCCCGAGGCCTATTACGAGGACTGGCTGCGGGTCGCCTTTGAAGAGTCGCAGCATTTTGAGTTGCTGCACACACATCTGCAAAGCTTGGGCTACCAATACGGCGACTTTGACGCACACGACGGGCTCTGGCAAATGTGCGAAAAAACGGCCGACGATGTGCTGGCCCGCATGGCGTTGGTGCCACGCACCTTAGAGGCACGCGGCCTAGACGCCACGCCACTCATTCAAGAGAAGCTGCGCAAAGCGGCCAGTCCCGCAGCCATTCAGGCTGTGGAGATTTTGGACATCATCCTGCGCGACGAAGTGGGCCACGTCGCGATTGGCAACCACTGGTACCGCTGGCTGTGCGAGCAACGCGGACTCGACCCCGTGACGCTGTATGGCGACTTGGTGCAACGCTACGACGCCCCCAAACTCAAACCCCCGTTCAACACGGCCGCCCGCAAAAAAGCAGGCTTCACCGACCTAGAGTTGGCTTACCTGCTGGGCTAACACAAGCACCACGCGTCATCCGCGTGGATGGTGCGAGGCATGCAGCGACTTCAACCGCTCGCGCGCAATGTGGGTGTAAATGGTAGTGGTGGAAATGTCTGCATGCCCCAACAGCATTTGCACCGCCCGCAAATCGGCGCCGTGGTTGAGCAAATGCGTTGCAAAAGCATGGCGCAAGGTGTGCGGAGAAATGGCCAGCTGAATGCCCGCCTTGAGGGCGTAACGCTTGATCAGTTGCCAAAACATGGCGCGTGTCATGGCCTCCCCCGCATGGGCCCCGCGTGAGGTGACAAACAAAGCGTCGGTTTGATGCCCCCCCAGCAAGGCGGGACGCCCTTGCGCCAAATACCGCTGCAACCAATCACGCGCCACTTCGCCAAAAGGCACCAACCGTTCTTTGCTGCCTTTGCCCATGATGCGCAAAACGCCATCGTTCAAACTGACGTGCAAAGTTTTGAGCCCGACCAATTCACTCACACGCAAGCCACTGGCATAGAGCAGCTCTAACATCGCACGATCGCGCTGACCCAATGGCATCGTCGCATCGGGGGCGTTCAACAGCCGATCGACCTGCACCTCGGTCATGGTTTTGGGCGAGCGCATGGGTTGTTTGGCGGTCAAGAGTTTCAGCGTTGGGTCCGCAACCAACAAGCGCTCGCGCAAAGCCCAGCGATAAAACCGTTTGAACACGGTCAAGCGACGGTTGGCACTGGTGGCTTTGGTCTCGGCGTGTCGATCTGCAAAGTACTGTTGCAAATCAAGCTCTCTGGCAGCCAAGAGCGAGGTGTTGTGCGTTTGAAGCCACGCGGAGAGCAAATTCAAATCGCGACGGTAAGCGGCCAAGGTGTTGGCCGCCAAACCGTTTTCCAGCCAAAGCGCATCGACGAAGGTATCGATGTTGGCATCAGGCGCGGTTGCCTGAACCGTCACAACAACTGCCAAAGAAAGCTCAATCCAAAGTCAGTTTTTGCTCAGTGACCACGCGCTTGTAGACCTCGAACTCGGCCTTGATTTGAGCCGCGAATTGCTCGGGTGTGTTGGCGACGATGAGAGAGCCCGTGTCTTCAATGCGTTTGCGCACGGCAGGGTCTTCCAAAGCCTTGCGTACACCTGCATTGATTTTGTCCACGATCTCTTTGGACATGCCTTTGGGGCCATAAATGCCGTAATAAGCCATGCGGTTGACAGGCTCCAAGCCCACTTCTTTGAAGGTGGGCACGTTGGGCAACACCGCCAAACGCTGGGGGGCCGCCACCACAATGGGCACCAAACGGTTGTCTTTGATGAAGGGCAAGGCCGAGGGCAAGTTGTCAAAAATCATAGGCACTTGCCCTGCGACTGTGTCGTTCAAGGCGGGGCCTGCACCACGGTAAGGAATGTGGGTCACAAAGGTGTGACTCAAGTTTTTGTACAACTCCATCTGCAGATGGCCAATGCCACCGGTGCCCGACGATGCGTAGGAATATTTGCCCGGCGAGCGTTTGACCTCGGCGATGAAACCTTTGTAATCCGTGGCCGCAAACGTAGGGTGCACCGCAATGATGTTGGGCGTCGCCGCCACGTTGATGATGGGGGTGAAGTCGGTCAACGGGTTGTACGGAATTTTGGCGTTGATGGCAGGGTTCGCTGCGGTCGTGGACACCGTGGCCATACCCAGCGAATAGCCATCCGGAATGGCTTTGGCCGTTTCGTTGGCACCAACCACGCCGCCGCCGCCCGCTTTGTTCACCACCACCACGGTTTGGCCCAAGGCCTTGCCTAAAGGCTCTGCGATGACGCGGGCCACGATGTCAGTCGTACCGCCGGGTGCAAAGGGCACTTGCAACTGAATCGTTTTGGTGGGGTAAGCCTGCGCAAATGCAGCGCCTGCGCAAGCGGCGAAAGACAGGGCGACCCAGTGACGATGTTGCATACGCGAACTCCTTTTTGAAAATGAAAAAACTGTCATTACACGTTCAAGTCGCATCCTATACGCAAGAACAGGGGACACGAAGTGAACAGCGGTTATTCTTAGTCGGGTGAATTACCTAGAGTTACTTTTCCCCGATTTTTCCCTCATTCTGTGTGGCTATTTTTTATGCCGCTACACGGCGCTCAATCGCAGCGTGTGGGAGCCCGTGGAGCGCTTGGTCTATTTTTTCCTTTTCCCCGTTCTCCTGTTCCACTCCATCGTGCGTTCACCGTTGGACTTGCAAGCCGCCTCGCACTTGATCATGGCTGGGCTGGTTCTGGGGTTTTGGAACATCGGCATTTCTTACGCATTACCCCATCTGCCGTGGATAGGCCGCCACATCTCCCCCCGATTGCACGCGGGCAGCGCACAAGTCGGCTTTCGCTTTAATTCGTTCATTGCCCTGGCGTTGGCCGATCGCATTGCAGGCCCGCAAGGCTTGTTGTTGATTGCCGTCTTGATCGGCGTCTGTGTGCCCCTGTTCAACGTGGCTGCGGTATGGCCCATGGCAAAACATGCGCAAAAAGGATTTATGAGCGAGTTGGTACGCAACCCACTGATCATTGCCACCTTGTCGGGCCTGATCGCCAACGTCCTCGGATTTCGCCTGCCCGACTGGGCCATTCCCAGTGTGCAGCGCATTGGCGGCGCCTCACTGGCCTTGGGACTCATGTCGGCGGGGGCTGGCATGCAATTTGGGAAAATGCATCAAGCCAAGCTACTCAGCGTGTCACTGCTAGGCATCCGTCACTTTTTGGCACCCATCGTGGCGTTTGGCTTAGCGCGGTGGTTCGAGCTCGACCGAGTGCAAGCCACCGTTTTACTGGCTTTCTCTGCCCTGCCCACCGCCTCCACCTGCTATGTACTGGCCGCACGCATGGGCTACGACGGGGCGTATGTGGCGGGTTTGGTCACACTGTCCACGCTTTTGGGCTTGATCAGCCTGCCTTTTGCGTTCAGTCTGCTGGGCTTGGGATGAGAATGGCCTAGGGTTGTGGCACAATAACGCGTTTTGCGGAAAGTGCGCCGAAATAGGTCGACGTGGCTACCGCAGCTGCTAAGGAAGAAGACGATGAAAGAAGGCATTCACCCCAACTACCGTGAAATCTGTTTCATGGATATGTCCAACGGGTTTAAATTTGTGACACGTTCGTGCGCAAACACCAAAGAAATGATCAAGATGGAAGACGGCCGCGAACTGCCGTTGTACAAGCTGGATACCACCAGCGAATCACATCCTTTCTATACAGGTACACAAAAATCTGTCGACAACATGGGCGGCCGCGTCGAGCGCTTCCGCAACAAGTACGGCAAGACCATCGCCAAGTAAGCCAAACGCTCACTTCTCAAAAGGCAGCCCGACTATCGGCGCTGCCTTTTTTCATTTGAAAAGCCCGTGACTGAACCCACCCCCGCCATCGTTGCCCAAAGTGCCGTGCGCCGCTTACCGCGTTTGGCGTTGTGGTTGTTTTGTGCCGCCTATGTTTTGCCCGGCTTGCTCGGACGCGAGCCTTGGAAAGGCAACGAATTCACGGCTTTTGCACAGATGTTGGCCCTCTCCGAAGGCGCCAGCAGCTGGCTCAATCCGACCGTCTGGGGACAAGCCCCCGACTTAGATGCCTTGCTGCCTTATTGGTTAGGCGCTTGGGCCATTCAAATAGCACCAAGCTGGATGTCGGCGGGCTTGGCCTCACGCATCCCCTTTGCCTTGCTGTTGGGCGTGACGCTGTCTAGCACTTGGCATGGCGCCTATTACTTGGGCCTCAGCCCGCAAGCGCAGCCCGTGGCATTTGCTTTCGGTGGCGAGGCCAAGCCCAAAGACTATGCCCGCACCATCGCCGATGGCGCTGTATTGGCCTTGATTGCGTGTCTTGGCTTGTCACTGCTTTCTCACGAAGCCTCACCCATCTTGGCGCAACTGGCATTTGTAGGCTGCGCGTTTTATGGCGTGGCGGCCCTGCCCTACCACCCGCGCTACAGCCTGAGCGCCTTGAGCCTCGGTTTACTCGGCTTGTGCCTGAGTGGCGCCCCCAGCTTTGCAGTATTGATGGCTGTGGGCAGCGGCCTACTGTGCCTGTTGGACCGCCAAAGCACCACGCCTCAAATTGGCCGTCAACATGCTTTGTGGCTGTTGCTCATGGGCGTCGGCGTGGCCGCCTTGGCCACCGCCTTGGACGTGTGGCATTGGCGCTTGATGCCTCTGCACAACGACTGGGCCGAATGGCGCAGCCTGCTGCGCTTGTTGGCCTGGTTCACATGGCCTGCGTGGCCTTTGGCGTTGTGGACGCTTTGGCGCTGGCGCCGTCAATGGACCTCGCTGCATTGGAGCCGCCACTTGGTCCTGCCCATGTGGTTCGCCGCGCTGACCGTGAGCACCGCCATGCTCACCCTGTCAGCCGACCGCACCTTGCTGCTGGCCCTGCCCGCTTTGGCCACCTTGGCGGCCTTTGCCTTGCCCACCCTGCGTCGCAGCATGGCCGCCTTCATCGACTGGTTCACCCTGCTGTTCTTCTCAGGCTGCGCTTTCATCATTTGGGTGGTGTGGATCGCCATGCAAACCGGTTGGCCCGCACAACCTGCGGCCAACGTGGCAAGACTCGCACCGGGTTTCGTGCCCAGCTTCGGTTGGATCGCCTTCAGCGTGGCCCTTTCAGCAACGGCAGCTTGGGGCTGGCTGGTCGTGTGGCGCGTGGGCAAACACCGACAAGCGCTTTGGAAAAGCTTGGTCTTGCCCGCAGGCGGTGCGGCCTTGTGCTGGCTGTTGCTCCTCACCCTTTGGTTACCGTTGCTCGACTTTGCACGTAGCTACGCGCCTTGGGTGCAACAAATTCGCAGCGTCATGGCAGAAAAAACGCCAATCAAGCCCGCCTGTTTGATGAGCTACGGCCTAAATGTCGGTCAAATGACCGCCTTTCACTACCACGGTAGATTTGACGTGCAACCACTCGATGAGGCCCGTATGCCTCAACGCGCCGATTGCGAATGGCTGCTGGTCGACAACGATTTACGCCCTGAGCTGGCACGCGTGGTGCGATTGAACGAGTGGAACCGTGTGCGCACCATCCGTCGTCCGTCTGACAACAACGAAGACGTCACGCTGTACCACCGTCGTCAACCCTGACGCACCCAGACCACCCTGTGAGCACCGAACGCGCCACCATCTTGCGCCACGCCGGTACGGTTGTGGTTGGGCAGCTGGCTGTCATGGCCTTTGGCATCACCGACACCTTGGTGGCTGGGCACTTTGCAGACACGGCCTTGGCTGCACTGTCCGTGGCCTCGGCCACTTACATCACCATCCACATTTCGTTGATGGGCTTGTTACAAGCCCTGTTGCCGGTGTGGGCCGAACTGCACGGCGCCAATCGCCAAGCCGACGTGGGACGTTCTGTGCGCCAAGCCCTGTACTTGTGTGCCATCACCGTGTTAATTGGCATGGGTGCATTGCTATTTCCTGGCCCCTTGCTGCGCTGGACACAAGTGCCGCTTGAACTTCAAGCGCAGGTGCAGGACTACCTCACGATCGTCGCTTTTGGGGTGCCCGCTTCTTTGCTGTTTCGCCTCTACAGCACCCTCAACCAAAGCCTGGGCAAACCCAAGTTGGTGACTTGGGTGCAAGTGGGTGCGCTCGCTGTGAAAGTGCCGCTGTCGATCATGTTGGTATTGGGCGTTACGGGTTGGTTCGCCCCCATGGGATTGGTGGGCTGCGCTTGGGCCACACTGGCGGTGAACTGCTTGATGCTGGGCTTAGCCGTGTGGCTGCTGCGCACGCAAGAGTTTTACAAACCGTTTCAGATTTGGGCCCCCATGGAAGCGCCCAACAGTGCCACCTTGCTGCGATTTTTGCGCTTAGGCTTACCCAGCGGCTTGGCCATTGGGGTGGAAGTGACCTCGTTCACCTTGATGTCCTTGTTCATCGCCCGCTTGGGCGTGGTGGCGTCAGCCAGCCACCAAATCGTGGCCAACATGGCGGCGGTGCTCTACATGGTGCCTCTGGCGCTGTCGATCGCCAGCAGCGCGCGTATCAGCTATTGGCTGGGTGCCAACCAACTTCAAAAAGCACGTCGTGCGTTACGCACAGGCTTAGGGTTGGTGCTGCTGATGTGTCTCAGTTTGTCCATGTTGCTGTGGACGCAACGCTTGGCCTTGGCCTCTGTTTACACCCAATCACCCGAAGTGGCCGCGCTGGCAGCCACCTTGCTGACGTGGCTGGTGCTCTACCACTTTGCAGATGCCATTCAAGTATTTTGTGTCTTTGCGCTTCGCTGCTACGGCGTCACCTTGTTGCCACTGGTGACTTATACCCTGCTGCTTTGGGGTGTCGGGTTGGCAGGTGGTTATGGGGTGGCTTATGCGTGGCCTGAAGGCATGGCGGTAATGTCATGGCTGACGCCTCAGTCGCCTTTGGCATTTTGGCAAACCAGCAGCTTGGCCTTGTGTTTGACGGCGGCCCTGCTGCTGGCCGTTTTATGGCGCGTGGCTTATCGCCAGCGCCATCACAGACCACACGCTTAACGCATTAGCGTTGCGGCAATGGGCTCAAACGCCAACGCGCGCTGGGTAAAACCAAGGTGAACGTCGACCCCTGTCCAAGGACGCTGGCCACCACCAAACTGCCACCATGGCGCTGCATGACGTGCTTCACAATCGCCAGCCCCAAGCCCGTGCCCCCCGATTCACGCGAGCGGCTGCGATCCACGCGGTAAAAACGCTCCGTCAAACGGGGTAAATGCTCGGCGGCAATGCCAGCACCAGAGTCTTTCACCGAGAGTTGCAGGCTGCCATCGGGCTTCACGCAGGCATTCACCTGAATCGTGCCATCTGCAGGGGTGTAGCGCACGGCATTGCTGACCAAGTTAGACAAGGCGCTTTGCAACTCACGCGGCTCGCCCAACAACACGGCCTCTGACAAGCTTGAATCCACGGTGAATTCGATGGTTTGTATGGCCGCGCCCTGAGCCATCGTCGCCGACAAGCCCTGCGCCTCTTGTTCGCAAGCCTGCATCAATTTGGCCAAAGGCAATTGCGAATGCACGCCCGGATTCGGACTGCCTTCCAAGCGTGACAGCGTCAACAAATCTTCGACCAAGCTTTGCATGCGATGCGCTTGCGTGGCCATCAGCGCCAAGTAACGTTGTTGATCATCCGGCGGCAAACTCAAGGTTTGCAGGGTTTCAACAAAGCCAGACAACACGGTCAAAGGCGTGCGAATTTCGTGCGACACATTGGCCACAAAATCGCGACGCATCGCTTCGGCTTGCTCCACCAAAGTCACATCGCGCGTGATCAACATTTGCTTGCCCTCGCCGTAGCGATGACGCTGCAAAAACAAACGCACAGGTCGATCCATGCGGTGGCCACGCCCCTCAATCACCACCGACTCATCTGGATCATTGGCCGACATATAGGCCGTGAAGACCGGATCACGCATCAAATTACCGATGCGTTGCATTTGATCGCGTTCGACATCAATGCCCAGCTGCTGTGCGGCGGTTTGGTTACACCACTCGATTTGACTTTGAGCATCCAACAACACGACCCCGTTCGGCGACGCTTGAATGGCCGACAAAAAGTCTTTGAGTCGCTGATCGCTAGACGCAATATCACGCGCTCGTTGACGCAACAAACTGCGCGCGCGATCGACCACCTCGCCCCACAAACCTACGATTTGTGGCGCTTCATTCAGATCACCAAAACGCAGCCACGCGACAACACGCAAGCCACGCAACGCATCGATCAGCCACCAGAGCGCACTGCCTAACAACGCACCGACCAACAGCCATATCCAGACGGATTTCCCACCTTGGTAAAAGCCCCAAAACGCCCCTGAAGCCGCGCCCACCAAGAGCACCACCAACCAGCTGAATGTTCGCCAAAGCACAGGCGAACCTTAAACTTTAGAGACTTGAGGTGCCGTCAATCGGTACCCCACGCCGCGCACGGTTTCAACCAAAACACCCGCTTCGCCCAAAGCCTCGCGCAAGCGTTTGACATGCACGTCTACGGTGCGTTCTTCAATAAAAACATGGTCGCCCCAGACGCGGTCCAAGAGCTGGCTGCGGCTGTGCACGCGCTCGGCGTGGTGCATCAAATAATTGAGCAATTTGAATTCAGTGGGCCCCAGTTTGATGGCTTGGTCGTTGAAGCTCACACGGTGCGTGGCGCCATCCAACTGCAAGCCGCCCACGCGCACCACATCGCTGGCTTGCTCGGGTGCACGACGGCGTAGCACGGCGCGAATGCGGGCCAAAAGCTCTTGGGTCGAAAACGGTTTGGTGATGTAGTCATCAGCGCCCGCATCCAAGCCCGCAATTTTGTCAGGCTCATCACCACGGGCGGTGAGCATCAAAATGGGCGTGGTTTTGGTGCGTGCATCGGCGCGCCAACGGCGGGCCAGTTGAACGCCCGATTGCCCGGGCAGCATCCAATCCAGCAAGATGACATCCGGCAACACCTCGTCAATGTGCGCCTGCGCTGCATCACCATCAGCCGCCAACACAGCGAGCATGCCATGGTGACGCAAATTGACCCCGATCAACTCGGCAATGGCCGGTTCATCTTCCACCACTAAAACGCGTGCAATCTTCATCTGCAAAATTTCTCAATTAACCCATGGACGATTCAACATCGGCCAACGGGGTATGACGCACATCTTCACCCTTGACGATGTAGATGACAAACTCAGCAATGTTTTTGGCGTGATCACCAATGCGCTCAATCGCTTTGGCAATGAACAACAAATCCAAGCTAGACGAAATGGTGCGTGGGTCTTCCATCATGTACGTGATGAGCTTGCGCACAAAGCCATCAAACTCTTGGTCAATGTCATTGTCTTCGCGCAAGATGCTCACCGCCATCGGGATGTCCAAACGGGCAAAAGAGTCCAAAGCTTTGCGCAGCAAACCAGACGCCATATCGGCGGAAACGCGCAGATCGCTCGAAGGCAATGAACGGGGTGCATTGCTCTCCACAATGGACTTGACCATGCGGGCAATCTTGGCGGCTTCATCACCCACACGCTCTAAGTTAGCGGTGGTTTTGGACATGGCCATGAGCAATCGCAAGTCGCGAGCCGTGGGTTGACGGCGGCCGATGATGGACGCGATTTCGCGGTCAATCTCAACTTCTGCACTGTTGACTTTGTTTTCGGTCACCAGCACATCGTCAGCAACTTCTAAGCTGAATTGAGACAAGGCATAAACAGCTTGACGAATTTGCGATTCGACCAAACCGCCCAAGGCCATCACATGGGAGGAAATGTTGTTGAGGTCAGCGTCAAACTGTGAGGACAGGTGTTTATCAGGCATGGTTCGCTTTCGTTTTAGCCAAAACGGCCGGTGATGTAATCTTCGGTGGCGGTCTTGTTGGGTTTGAAGAAGATTTGTTCGGTTTCACCAAACTCCACCAATTCGCCCAAGTACATATAAGCCGTGTAGTCGCTGCAACGCGCGGCTTGTTGCATGTTGTGGGTCACGATGGCGATGGTGTAGTCAGCCTTCAACTCATGCACCAACTCTTCCACCTTGCCTGTCGAAATCGGATCTAGGGCAGAGGTGGGTTCATCCAGCAACAACACCGATGGCTTCACGGCCACGCTGCGTGCAATGCACAAACGTTGCTGCTGACCGCCAGACAGCGACAGCCCGTTCTGGCCCAATTTGTCTTTGACTTCGGTCCACAAAGCGGCCTTGGTCAGCGCCCATTCCACACGCTCATCCATCTCGCTCTTGCTGAGGCTTTCGTACAAACGCACACCAAAGGCGATGTTGTCGTAAATCGTCATGGGGAATGGCGTGGGCTTTTGAAAAACCATGCCAATGCGTGCGCGCAGCAAGTTCAAGTCTTGCTTGGGTTCCAAAATATTTTGGCCGTAAAAATTGATCTCACCTTCGGCACGCTGGCCTGGGTACAAGCTGTACATGCGGTTCAAGGTACGTAACAAGGTAGATTTTCCGCAACCTGATGGGCCAATGAAAGCCGTCACTTTGCGCTCAGCAATGTCCATGGTGACATTGCGCAAGCCTTGAAACTTGCCATAAAAGAAGTTCAGATCACGAACTTCGATGGCGTTCTTTGGTGCTGTTTTGATTTCAGACATTTTTAAATCCAAGTGAAATTACGAGCTGACTTTGTCGCGGAAGAACACACGAGCCAAGATGTTGAGCACCAACACCGTCAGCGTGATGAGAAGCGCACCGGCCCATGCCAAGCGCACCCAGTTGTCGTACGGGCTCATGGCGAACTGGAAAATCACCACAGGCAAGTTAGCCATGGGCGCACCCATGTTGGTGCTGAAGAACTGGTTGTTCAAAGCGGTGAACAGCAGGGGTGCTGTTTCGCCGCTGATGCGTGCGACGGCCAACAATAAGCCGGTCATCACGCCACTCTTAGCGGCACGCAAAGTGATGAAGGTCGACACTTTCCAACGTGGTGCACCCAAGGCGAATGCGGCTTCGCGCAAACTACCGGGCACCAAGCGCAACATGTTTTCGGTGGTGCGCATGATGACGGGCACAGCGATCAGCGACAACGCCAAGCTACCGGCATAGCCTGAGAAGTTACCCACGGTGGCCACTGCAATCGCATAGACAAACAAGCCCAACACGATGGACGGGGCAGACAACATGATGTCTGTCACGAAGCGGGTCAATTCGGCTGTTTTGCTTTCGTCGCCGTACTCCGTGAGGTACACGCCGGCCAAGATGCCCACAGGGGTGGACACCAACACCGTCAAACCCACAATCATCAAGCTACCCACGATGGCGTTGCGCAAGCCACCGCCCTCGGTACCAGGTGCTGGCGTGTCGCTGGTGAGCAAGTTGCTATCCAAAGCTGACAGGCCGTTGGCAAACAAGACGTAAAGAATCCAAAGCAAGACCGTCAAGCCAACCGCCATGGCGGCCATCGAGAACGCCAAACCCAGTGAGCTGATGATGCGACGCTTTGTGTAAAGCTGTTTGTTCATTTCCATAGAAACCTCTTAATTGCCTTTGGCTTTTTCGGCACGCATGATCATCATCTTGGCCATCGCCAACACCACAAAGGTGATGACAAAAAGCAAGAAACCTAATGCAAACAGGGTGGAAAAATGCAGATTTTCGGCTTCACCAAACTCGTTGGCCAAAACAGATGCAATCGACGTACCTGGCGAAAACAAAGACGTAGGCATACGGTTGGCGTTACCAATCACAAAAGTCACGGCCATGGTTTCACCCAGCGCACGACCCAAGCCCAGCATGACGCCACCAATCACACCCTTTTGGGTGTAAGGCAGCACCACTTGACGCACGACTTCCCAAGTCGTGCAACCCAAACCGTAAGCAGACTCGCGCAAGATGGACGGTGTGATTTCAAACACATCGCGCATCACCGCCGCAACGAATGGCAACACCATGAAGGCCAAGACAATGCCTGCCGCCAAAATGCCCATGCCATTGGTCGCGCCACCAAACAAGAAGCCAACCAAGGGCATGCCACCCAAGAGGCTCTGCAGCGGCACTTGTAAATGATCGGCAAACAAAGGCGCAAACACAAACAAACCAAACATGCCGTAGATGATGGACGGCACAGCCGCCAACAATTCAATCGATGTTCCCAATGGACGACGCAGCCACACGGGACAGGTCTCTGTCAAAAACACGGCCACGCCAAAGGCTAAAGGCACAGCCAATAAGAGCGCAATACTGGCGCTGGCCATCGTGCCCACAATGGCAATGGCAGCACCAAAATCTTCATTGATGATGTCCCACTCGACATGCCATAAAAAGTTAAAACCAAACTTTTGAAAAGTCGGCCATGCATTCACAAACAACGAAATGATGATGCCCGACAACGCTGCCAAGACCAACAAAGAAAATGCTTGTGTGATGCGGTGAAAGAAGAAGTCTTGTGTGCGCTGCTTTTTTGCAACGGCCACCATGTCAGCACTGACGGCCTGACCTGACGCTTCTTCCATTAAATTTTGCGAGCTCATAACAGACCCTAAACTCATAAAAACACCCTACTTGCTAAAACTAAAAAACCGCCGGCACTGATAACAAGGCCGACGGTGTTTATTAGCTCAAATCAAATTACTTTTGAATTTGTGTCCACACCTTGGCGCGGATTTGAGTGGTCAAGCTATCAGGCAAGGCAACGTAGTCTAGGTCTTGCGCCATTTTCTTGCCGTTGGTGAATGCCCAGTCAAAAAACTTGATGGCTTCAGCAGCTGAGGCTTTGTCCGTGGGTTGCTTGTACATCAAGATGAACGAAGCCGTGCTGATTGGCCAGCTGTTCGCGCCCTTGGCGTTGACCATGGACACGCCCATACCTGGCACGCTCATCCAGTCAGCACCCGCGGCTGCGGCGGCAAATGTCAAATCATCTGGGGCCACATACTTGCCATCGGCGTTTTGCAACTGCATGAAATTCATGTTGTTCTTTTTGACGTACGCGTATTCCACGTAGCCCAAAGAACCTTTGACACGGTTCACGTTCGCAGCAACGCCTTCGTTACCCTTGCCACCCACAGAAGAAGGCGCTGGCCACTTGACAGCTGCGCCCTTGCCCACCGTGGTTGACCAGTCTTTGCTGACAGAGGTCAAGTAGTCGGTGAAGTTGAATGTGGTGCCCGAACCATCCGCGCGGTGCACGATGGTGATGGCTTGGTCAGGCAATTTTTTGCCCGGGTTCAAGGCCGCAATCTTGGCATCGTTCCAGTTGGCAATCTTGCCCAAGAACATGTCAGCCAACACAGCACCTGTGACGCGCAACTCACCGGGCTTGAAGCCTTCCAAGTTCACCACAGGCACGGTACCGCCGATGATGGCGGGGAACTGAACCAAACCTTCTTTGTCCAAATCCTCACCCGACATGGGCGCGTCGGTTGCACCGAAAGTCACCGTTTTTGCTTTGATCTGGCGAATGCCGCCTGAAGAACCAATGGATTGGTAATTCAAACCGTTGCCCGTTGCCGCTTTGTAGCCTTCAGCCCACTTGGCGTAAATCGGGAAAGGGAAAGTCGCACCCGCACCTGTGATGTCGGCGGCGAAAGCCGATCCCATCGCCAATGTCGCCATAGCAGCTGCAGCCACAGATTTGATAAAAGTTCGTTTGGAGCTCATGTGATTCCTTGCGTTGGTTAAAACTAACGTTACTTTAGCCAGCCATTGTGACGAAATCGTGACACATGTGACATATAAAAAGAAACTGGAGGTATGTTTTATTTCAACAATTCAAGTATTATTGAAATATGAACACAGTACATGTAGAAACTCAAGCCGTTGACGCACTCAGCGCCTTAGCCCAAGTGCAACGTTTACGGGCCTTTCGAGCCTTGGTTGTGGCTGGCGAGGACGGCCTCACACCCAGCAGCTTGGCGTCACAACTTGAGATCGCTCCCAGTGGCTTGTCGTTTCACCTGAAAGCGTTGAGCCATGCGGGCCTTGTCAGCGTGGAGTCCAGCGGGCGCAATCTCATTTATCGCGCGGCGTTCACACGCATGAACGAGTTACTCACCTACCTGACCCAAGACTGCTGCCAAGGCCAATCTTGCGCGGTGGTGCCTGAGGCAGCCAAAGCCTGCTGTTAATTTTTCAAAGGAAACGCCATGAACGTCGAACAATTTTTGAGCTTGCTTGAAGCTCATCCACATCAAAGCTTGCGCATTGTGTTGCCCAATGGAGAGGCAGTGGCGTCTCACTTTCACATCACCGAAGTGGGCCATGTGGTCAAAAATTTTATGGACTGTGGCGGCACGCTGCGCAAAACCGAAACTTGCTTGTTGCAAACATGGGTATTTGTAGACCTGCAACACCGCCTTGAAACAACCAAGCTGGCGCATGTTTTGCGCATCGCAGGCGATGTCTTGCCGTCCTTAGATTTACCTGTGGAAATCGAACACGAAGCAGGCGTGGTGTCGCAATACCCCGTGATCTCAGGCAGCAGCGATGGCCAAACCTTGACACTGACTACCGGCCTCAAGCACACCGCGTGTTTGGCCATGGACCTGTGCTGTGCGCCTGCAACGCAACCATCCGAAAAACCACGTATCAAAGCGGGTGCATGCTGCTCGCCCAAAAGTGGCTGCTGTTAAAGCTGCCAGACGTTTAACCCAACGCTCCTTCCAACTCATACAACTCGTCACATGACCACCTTAAACGTTCTCTTTTTATGCACCCACAACTCGGCACGCAGCATCTTGGCTGAAGCCCTGCTCAACCACATGGGCCACGGTGCCAGCGGCACCACATTCAAAGCATTTTCGGCTGGCAGCAGCCCGCGTGAAAACCAACAACCCAACCCACTGGGCCTGCAGGTGCTGCAATCGGCAGGCATCAACACCGAAGGTTTGCGCAGCAAAAACTGGGATGAGTTTGCCAAACCAGACGCACCACACATGGACTTGGTCATCACCGTTTGCGACAACGCTGCTGGCGAGGTCTGCCCCTATTGGCCCGGCCAGCCCGCGACAGCACACTGGGGCTATGCCGATCCGTCTGCCGTAGAAGGCACGGATGCAGATCGCTTGGAAGCGTTCAAACAAACTCTGCACATGATTCACCGTCGCCTTCAAATTTTGGTGGACTTGCCTGCAAACAAGTTGCAAAAAACCATGCTCCAACACACGGCACACCAACTCAGTCAGGATGCCCCATGAATTTCTTTGAACGCTACCTCACCGCTTGGGTGGCTTTGTGCATCGTCGTGGGCATTGCCTTGGGGCAATGGATACCTGACGTGTTTCAAACCATTGGCCGCTGGGAAGTGGCACAAGTCAATTTACCCGTAGGCGTGCTGATTTGGGTGATGATCATTCCGATGCTGGTCAAAGTCGACTTCAAAGCCCTGCATGAAGTTCGGCAACACATCAAAGGCATTGGCGTCACGTTGTTCGTCAACTGGCTGGTCAAACCTTTTTCAATGGCCGTGTTGGGGTGGTTTTTCATCCGCTATTTGTTTGCGCCTTGGCTGCCCGCAGATCAGCTTGACAGCTACATCGCTGGCCTGATTTTGTTAGCCGCAGCACCTTGCACCGCCATGGTGTTTGTGTGGAGCCGACTCACCCAAGGTCACCCGCTGTTCACGCTGTCACAAGTGGCCTTGAATGACGCCATCATGGTGGTCGCCTTTGCGCCGCTGGTGGCTTTTTTGCTGGGTTTGTCCGCAATCACCGTCCCGTGGGACACCTTGCTGACCTCGGTGGTGCTCTACATCATCATTCCCGTGGTGTTGGCGCAACTTTGGCGCAAGACCTTGTTGGCGCGCGGCCAAGCGTATTTTGAAGCGGTCATGGCGAAAATTGGACCTTGGTCCATCACCGCCTTGCTGGCAACCTTGGTGTTGCTGTTTGCGTTTCAAGGTCAAGCCATTTTGAAACAGCCCTTGGTCATTGCGCTGTTGGCCGTGCCAATCTTGATCCAAGTGTTGTTCAACTCTGGCTTGGCCTATTTGCTCAATCGCGCCTTGGGTGAATCACACAATGTGGCAGGCCCTTCGGCTTTGATCGGCGCGTCCAACTTCTTTGAATTGGCTGTGGCTGCGGCCATCAGTTTGTTTGGCTTTGAGTCGGGCGCTGCCTTAGCCACTGTGGTCGGCGTGCTGATTGAAGTGCCCGTGATGTTGCTCGTCGTCCAATTGGTCAACCGCAGCAAAGGTTGGTACGAGCGCGCGTGAATCACAGAACACACCCCTCCTCTTCATCAGAGAAAACTCACATGTCTGCCATCACGATTTACCACAACCCCAAATGCGGCACTTCGCGCAACACCCTCGCGCTGATTCGCAACAGCGGTGAAGCGCCGCAGGTCATTCACTACCTTGAAACACCGCCCACGCGAGACACCTTGAAAGTGTTGATCACCGCCATGGGGCTGCCTGTTCGCGACATGATGCGCCGCAAAGAAGCCATCTACAACGAACTGGATTTGGACAACCCCAAGTGGAACGATGAGGCATTGATTGACCACATACTGGCACACCCCATTTTGATCAACCGCCCGATCGTGGTGACACCTTTGGGTACACGGCTGTGCCGTCCGTCAGAGTTGGTGCTCGACGTCTTGCCCCAACCCCAAAGGGCCGCCTTCAACAAGGAAGACGGCGAAGCGGTCGTAGACGCACAAGGGCAGCGCTTAAAAACCGCGCAGCGACTTTGATCCTCACGAAGACCAAACTGAAGTCCAGCCCAACAGCCATCCATCCAGCAAGGCCACTGCACATCCTGTCGCTAGGCGCTTAAGCGGACAAGGTGTCCGCAATGCGGCGGGCGCATGCGTTGGCCTGTGCCTCGTCACGCGCCTCCACCATCACACGCACCAAAGGCTCGGTACCACTGGCGCGAATCAGCACACGGCCTGTATCGCCCAACTCAGCTTCGGCTTTTTGTGTTTCTTCTTGTAAACGGGTGTTCGCCTTCCAGTCTTGGCCCGGGCGCAAACGCACGTTGATCAAAGTCTGCGGGAACAAGGTCACGTCCTTGAGCAGATCGGCCATGGTGCGGCCACTGCGCACGCAAGTTTGCAAAACTTGCAAGGCACTGATCAAGCCATCACCGGTGGTGTGTTTGTCCAAGGCCAACAAATGGCCAGAGCCCTCGCCACCCAAAATCCAACCGTGTTTGGCCAACTCTTCCAGCACATAGCGGTCACCCACTTTGGCGCGCACAAATTGAACGCCACGTTTTTTCAACGCGACTTCAACGGCCATGTTGGTCATGAGTGTGCCCACCACACCCGGCACAACCTCGTCTTTGGCCAAGCGGTCGTCAGCCATCAAATACAACAGCTCATCGCCATTGAACAAGCGGCCTTGCGCATCGACCATTTGCAAGCGATCGGCATCGCCATCCAGCGCCACACCAAAGTCAGCATGGTTGGCTTTGACTGAGCGCACCAAGGCATCAGGATGGGTGGCACCCACTTCGTGGTTAATGTTGACGCCATCAGGGCTGCAACCGATGGCAATCACCTCGGCGCCCAACTCGTGGAACACTTTCGGTGCGATGTGATAGGCCGCGCCGTGCGCAGCATCGACCACGATTTTGAGGCCCTTGAGCGTCAGATCGTTGGAGAAGGTGCTTTTGCAAAACTCAATGTAGCGGCCTGCGGCATCGTCCAAGCGGCGAGTTTTGCCCAAATTGGCCGAGTCGACCCAGACTGGGGTTTCGTCGAGTGCAGCCTCCACGGCGAGCTCCCATGCGTCATCCAGCTTGGTGCCTTTGGCGCTGAAAAACTTGATGCCGTTGTCTGCAAACGGGTTATGGCTGGCACTGATGACCACGCCCAAACTGGCCCGTTGCGCGCGCGTGAGGTAAGCCACCCCTGGCGTCGGCAAAGGGCCAAGCAACACCACGTTAACGCCAGCCGAGTTAAAGCCAGACTCCAACGCCGACTCCAACATGTAGCCCGAAATGCGCGTGTCTTTGCCAATCAACACCGTGGGGTGTGCTTCGGTTTGCTTGAGCACGCGCCCCACGGCATGCGCCAAGCGCAACACAAAATCAGGGGTGATGGGCGCTTGACCCACGGTGCCGCGGATGCCATCTGTTCCAAAGTATTGACGTGTCATGGTGATTTATTCTTGGTGTATTGATGAGTAATTGTCGCAAACAAGTGCACTTTTTTGAGGCGTAGGTGCGAATTAAGCGGCGCTAAGACGTGCCGCTTGCCACACCTTCAACGCCTGAACCGTTTGCGCCACATCATGCACCCGCACAATGCGCGCCCCTCGCTCGACTGCCAACAACGCAGCCGCCACGCTAGGCACCAAACGCTCGCCCGCGTCGCAGCCAGTCACCGCACCCAGCGATGATTTGCGAGACCAACCCACCAGCAATGGATAACCCAGTGCCATCAATGTCGATTGCGCCGACAAGAGCTCAAAGTTTTGTGCCACGGTTTTGCCAAACCCAACACCTGGGTCCAACGCAATGCGTGCAGCCACCACACCCGCCGCTTGAAGCTGATGGGCGCAGTCGTTCAAGAACTGTGACACAGACGCTATGACTGAGCCCGTCATGGGCAAGGTTTGCATGGTCTGTGGCTCGCCATGCATGTGCATCACGCACACGCCACAGCTGGGGTGAGACGCAATGACCGACACAGCGCCTGGCTGCCGCAAAGCCCAAATGTCATTGATGATGTCTGCCCCGGCATCCAACACGGCTTGCATGACCTGAGGTTTGTACGTGTCGACCGACACGGGTACGTTCAAGCGCACCGCCTCGCGCACCACGGGCAAGACTCGGGCGAGTTCGTCGTCGAGTGAGACAGCTTTGGCACCTGGACGGGTGGACTCACCACCAATGTCCAAGATATTGGCCCCGTCTTTGAGCAATTGCTCGCAATGCGCCAAAGGTGCATAGCGACCGCCATCTGAAAAAGAATCAGGCGTGACGTTGACGATGCCCATGACTTGGGGCTGGGTCAAGTCAATCTGAAAACGAGAGGTTTGCCAAAACATAGAGAGGTCCATGAAAAACGGGGCTGACGCCCCGTTGTTATCTTCTGTCCATTTGACCGCTTAAGCAGCAGAAGGAGAAGGCTCAGTCTGCACTGCGGGTGTGCCACCGCTGCCATCGCCTGATGGTGGTTTGCTGCGAGGTGCCCAATCTTTGGGCGGACGTGGCTCGCGCCCCGCCATGATGTCGTCCAACTGCTCGGTGTCAATGGTTTCCCATTCCAACAAAGCTTTGGCCATGGCGTGCATTTTGTCGGCGTTCTCTTCGATCAAGCGACGGGCTAAGGTGTACTGCGTGTCAATGATGCTGCGCACTTCCATGTCCACCTTTTGCATGGTGGCCTCGGACATGTTGGTGGTTTTGGTCACGGAACGACCCAAAAACACTTCGCCTTCATTTTCAGCATAGACCATGGGGCCCAAAGCCTGCGTCATGCCGTAGCGCATCACCATGTCACGGGCGATGGAGGTCGCACGCTCAAAGTCGTTGCTGGCACCAGTGGTCATTTGGTTCATGAACACTTCTTCCGCAATACGGCCACCAAACAACATGCTGATTTGATTCAGCATGAATTCCTTGTCGTAGCTGTAGCGGTCTTGCGCGGGCAAGCTCATGGTCACGCCCAAGGCACGGCCACGCGGAATGATGGTTACTTTGTGAACGGGGTCGCACTTGGGCAACAACTTGCCAATCAAAGCGTGACCCGACTCGTGATAAGCCGTGTTGCGACGTTCTTCTTCGGGCATGACCATGCTCTTGCGCTCAGGGCCCATCAAAATTTTGTCTTTGGCCTTTTCGAAGTCGACCATTTCGACCACGCGCGCATTGCGACGGGCGGCCATCAAAGCGGCTTCGTTGCACAAGTTGGCCAAATCAGCGCCGCTCATGCCGGGCGTGCCGCGGGCAATGATGCTGGCATTCACGTCCTGACCGATGGGCACTTTACGCATGTGCACATTCAAAATTTGTTCGCGACCACGGATGTCCGGCAAGGTCACGTAGACCTGACGGTCAAAGCGACCTGGGCGCAACAACGCAGCATCCAAAATGTCAGGACGGTTGGTCGCAGCGACCACGATGACACCGAGGTTGGTTTCGAAACCATCCATCTCGACCAGCATTTGGTTCAAAGTTTGTTCGCGCTCGTCGTTGCCACCGCCCAAGCCTGCACCACGTTGACGACCCACGGCATCGATCTCGTCGATGAAGATGATGCAAGGCGCATTTTTCTTGGCGTTTTCAAACATGTCGCGCACGCGGGCTGCGCCCACGCCCACAAACATTTCGACGAAATCAGAACCTGAAATGCTAAAGAATGGCACTTTGGCTTCGCCAGCGATGCCTTTGGCCAACAAAGTTTTACCGGTACCGGGAGGCCCCACCAACAGCAAACCGCGCGGAATACGACCGCCCAGTTTTTGAAATTTCTGTGGGTCTTTCAAGAAGTCCACGACCTCTTTGACTTCTTCTTTGGCCTCATCGCAACCCGCCACGTCGGCAAACGTCACGGTGTTGTTGTTCTCGTCGAGCATGCGTGCTTTGCTTTTGCCAAAGCTAAACGCCCCGCCCTTGCCGCCGCCTTGCATTTGGCGCATGAAGTACACCCAAACGCCAATCAACAGCAACATGGGGCCCCAGCTGACCAGCAAGGTCATCAAGAGCGAGCCTTCTTCGCGGGGCTTGACATCAAACTTGACGCCGTTGGCGATCAAGTCACCCACCAAACCGCGATCCAAGTAGGTGGCTGTCGTGCGCAGTTTGCGCTCGTCATTGGTGACGGCCACAATTTCTGTGCCGCCAGAACCTTCTTGGATGGTGGCAGTTTTGATGCGCTTGGCACGAACTTCTTCTAGGAAGTCTGAGTAGCCCACATAGCCATTGCCTGCGCTAGGACGTGTTTCAAATTGCTTGAACACGGTGAACAGCACCAAGGCGATCACCAACCAAACTGCGACTTTTGAGAACCATTGATTGTTCAATGTGGGCTCCGAAATAAAAAGAGATACAAGACGTATCAGTTGGGCTAGATTTTAGGCTTTTCAAGCGCTGATAAATATTTACCTGCACGATTCAGCCTTGCAAGGCTCAAGGATTAGCAAGATTGCGGTGCTTGAGGCCCATACCAATTAAAAAGGTTTCACTTGACTTATCGCGACTGGCCTTGGGCTTGATGGGCTTGACCACGCGAAACGTACTTTTGAAAAGATTGACCAAATCGCTGTAGCCACTGCCATGAAAAAGCTTGACGACCAAAGCGCCATCGTCTTTGAGATGCTTTTGTGCGAAATCAACGGCCAACTCAATCAAGTGGGCAATGCGTGTCGCATCGGTCGATTCAATGCCCGTGAGGTTGGGCGCCATGTCTGACACCACCACGTCCACGATACGGCCTTGCAGGGCCGCTTCCAGCTGCGCCAAGACCTCTTCCTCACGGAAATCCCCTTGAATGAACGTGACATCTTCCACGGGCTCCATGGACAAAATATCGAGACCAATGATCGTGCCGTTCAACGTTCCTGCCGCAGCGCCTGCGGGCGACATGCGACGACGGAGATATTGGCACCACGCCCCCGGTGCACAGCCCAAGTCCACCACCACGTTACCCGGTTTGATGAGGCTGAGTTGCTCATCAATTTCTTTGAGCTTGTAAGCCGCACGGGCTCGGTAGCCTTCTTTTTGGGCCAGCTTGACGTAGGTATCGTTCACATGGTCGTTTAACCATGTTTTGTTGACCTTTTTGCTTTTAGTTTTAGCTTTCAATTCATACCTTTAAGCGAGCGGGGATAATACCCCCATGTCTGCAATACAACTCACACCTGCTCAACGCAAAATTCACCGTGCCGAAGCGCACCATCTCGACCCCGTCGTGATGATCGGCAACGATGGTTTGACGCCCGCCGTTCTCAAAGAAGCCGAGATGGCACTGAATGCCCACGGTCTCATCAAAATTCGCGTGCTTGGCGATGACCGCCCTGCTCGCGAAGCCATGTTCCTCGCTTTGGCAGACCAACTCGACGCCGCACCGATTCAACACATCGGCAAACTCTTTGTCTTGTGGCGCCCCAAGTCAGACAAAGTTCGCGATAACGCCGACGAGGACCGCATGGCAGGTCCACGCGACGTGAAGGTGCTGAAGTACAGCAAACGTGGCGGACAGCGCCCTGAAGTCAAAACACTGCGCGTTTTGGGCAATCAGCGCCTGACCTCTGGCGGCCAAGTCAAACGTGCAAAGCCTAAGAAAATTTCGATCAAGAAACGCAGCTTGAGTTAACCCACTTTTTGCGATCTTGAACAACAAGGGCATTCACATGAATGCCCTTTTTTCATGTGGCAATGATCTGTGTTTTGGTTTCGCTCAGCTGCCATAAAGCCTTAGCGGCACACACACATTGCATCAAATAAAACGCACTGCCAAGGTTGTGCCAAAGCATCAGATTTTCTCGCGCCACGATATGCGGAGCCACCGCAAGCTCCAGCAACAACGCCAACAACACACCACCCACCACCCAAATTGAAGGGGTATGCGCGGCATCTTTGGCATCACGTCTCGCCGCCAAGAGCAAAAGAAGACCACATGCCACGGACAACCAACTCTGCGCCGTGAACAACTTGGCCGCCATGCGACCCGCGATCGCAGGCGTTTCCAAATGCACAAACAGCAGCGGCACAACGATGAAGCCAACCACCATCAAACTGCCCCACCACAGCGCTGCTAAAAAGATTTGCAAACGCGCCATGGTGCAAGATCAGATGTACGAGACGGTCACAATCTCGTAGCGCTTGACGCCACCCGGCGCCTGCACTTCAGCCACATCACCCTCTTCTTTGCCAATCAAGGCTCGCGCAATCGGGCTGCTGATGTTGACCAAGCCAAGTTTCAAATCGGCTTCGTCTTCACCCACGATTTGGTAGGTCACTTTGTCGCCGGAATCTTCATCTTCCAACGACACGGTGGCACCAAACACCACGCGTCCACCCGCATCCAACTCAGACGGGTCAATGATTTGAGCTACAGACAGCTTGCCTTCAACTTCTTGAATGCGGCCCTCGATGAAACCTTGACGATCTTTAGCGGCATCGTATTCGGCGTTTTCGCTCAAGTCACCTTGTGCACGCGCCTCGGCGATGGCATTGATCACAGCGGGACGCTCAACCGTTTTGAGTTTGTGCAACTCGTCTTTGAGCTTCTCTGAACCGCGTTTGGTAATAGGAATAGTGGCCATGGTCTTTTTCTAATCTGGCTGCTTAAGCCGTCAGTTGCGCGTGCATTTCCTGCACAGAAATGACATCCAACTGGTCCATGTACTTCATCCCCTCAACAGCCGCTTCTGCGCCCGCAATGGTGGTGAAAGTCGTCACACGGTTGAGCAATGCCGAGGTGCGAATGTGACGTGAATCGGCAATCGCGTTGCGACGCTCTTCCACTGTGTTGATGACCAACACCACTTCGTTGTTTTTGATCATGTCCACGATGTGGGGACGACCTTCGGTCACCTTGTTCACCGTGGCACAAACCACACCAGCAGCATTGATCGCATTGGCCGTGCCTTTGGTGGCAATCAAAGCAAAGCCTTGTGCGACCAATTGACGCGCCACTTCGATGGCACGCGGCTTGTCATTGTTCTTGACCGAAATGAACACCTTGCCCGATGGCGTGCCGTCGGCCTTGGTTGGGCGTGGCAGCTTGGTGCCTGCGCCCAATTGGCTCTTCACAAAGGCTTCACCAAAGGTCTTGCCCACACCCATGACTTCACCGGTCGACTTCATCTCGGGGCCGAGGATGGTGTCCACACCGGGGAACTTTACGAACGGGAACACCGCTTCTTTCACGCTGAAATAAGGTGGCGTGACTTCTTGGGTGATGCCTTGCGATGCAAGCGTCTGGCCCGCCATGCAGCGTGCTGCCACCTTGGCCAACTGGATGCCCGTGGCTTTGGAGACATAAGGCACGGTGCGTGAAGCGCGGGGGTTCACTTCCAGCACGTAGATGACGTCTTTGCCGTCGACATGCTGGATGGCGAACTGCACGTTCATCAGACCCACCACGTTCAGAGCACCGGCCATCGCGGCCGATTGGCGCTTGAGTTCGCTCACGGTTTCAGCCGACAAAGAGTACGGCGGCAAGGAGCAAGCCGAATCACCGCTGTGCACACCCGCTTGCTCAATGTGTTCCATCACGCCGCCGATGAAGGTCTTGCCTTCGGGGTCGCGCAGACAGTCCACATCGCACTCGATGGCGTCGTTCAGAAAACGGTCCAACAACACGGGCGAGTCGTGCGACACCTTGACCGCTTCGCGCATGTAGCGCTCCAAGTCACGTTGCTCGTGCACGATTTCCATGGCACGGCCACCCAGCACGTAACTGGGGCGCACGACCAAGGGGTAACCCAAAGCAGCGGCTTTTTCCAAAGCTTCTGGCTCGGTGCGAGCGGTGGCATTGGGGGGTTGGCGCAGACCGAGGTCTTGAAGCAATTTCTGGAAACGCTCGCGATCTTCGGCTGCGTCAATCATGTCTGGGCTGGTGCCGATGATGGGCACGCCGGCCGCTTCCAGATCCAAAGCCAACTTCAAAGGCGTTTGGCCACCGTATTGAACGATGACGCCAGTGGGCTTTTCTTTATCGACGATTTCAAGCACGTCTTCCAAAGTGACGGGCTCAAAATACAAACGGTCCGAGGTGTCGTAGTCGGTCGACACGGTCTCGGGGTTGCAGTTGACCATGATGGTTTCGTAACCGTCTTCGCGCATGGCGAGAGCCGCGTGCACGCAGCAGTAGTCGAACTCGATGCCCTGACCAATGCGGTTCGGGCCGCCACCGAGCACCATGATCTTCTTGTTGGTGGTGGGTTCGGCTTCGCACTCGGCGTCGCCCACGCCGAAGGTGTTGCCGTTCCCTTCGTAACATGAGTACATGTAGGCGGTGTCGGTCGAGAACTCCGCCGCACAGGTGTCCACACGTTTGTAGACGGGACGAATGTTCAAGGCATGGCGACGGGCGCGCACCACATGCTCGGTGGTCTTCAGCAACTTGGCCAGGCGGCGGTCGGAGAAGCCTTTCTTCTTGAGCGCACGCAGCTCTTCGGCGGTGATCGCCTCCAGCGTGGTGGTTTCAAGTTCCAGCTCGATCTTCACGATCTCTTCGATCTGCACCAGGAACCAAGGGTCGATCTTGGTCAAGGCAAACACCTCATCCACGCTCAGGCCCATGGCGAATGCATCGCCCACATACCAAATGCGCTCGGGGCCAGGCTCGCCCAGTTCTTTCTCGAGCACTTCGCGGTCTTGTGTTTTTTCGTTCATGCCGTCCACGCCGACTTCCAGACCGCGCAGGGCTTTCTGGAAAGACTCTTGGAAGGTGCGCCCCATGGCCATCACCTCGCCCACCGATTTCATTTGGGTGGTCAAGCGGCTGTCAGCCGTTGGGAACTTTTCGAAGGCGAAACGTGGAATCTTGGTCACCACGTAGTCGATCGAAGGCTCGAACGACGCAGGCGTTGCACCGCCTGTGATTTCGTTGCGCAACTCGTCGAGGGTGTAGCCCACCGCCAACTTGGCAGCCACTTTGGCAATC
Source organism: uncultured Limnohabitans sp. (assembly GCA_963513725.1). Lineage (GTDB taxonomy): Bacteria > Pseudomonadota > Gammaproteobacteria > Burkholderiales > Burkholderiaceae_C > Limnohabitans. The sequence continues at coordinate 763,652 of CAUPRM010000001.1, forward strand.
GGGAAACCCGTGGCTTTGGACGCCAAAGCCGATGAACGCGACACGCGGGGGTTCATCTCGATGACGACCATGCGGCCGTCTTTGGGGTTGATGGAGAACTGCACATTCGAGCCGCCCGTGTCCACACCGATCTCGCGCAGCACTGCCAATGAGGCGTTGCGCAAAATTTGGTATTCCTTGTCGGTCAAGGTTTGTGCAGGTGCCACGGTGATCGAGTCACCTGTGTGCACGCCCATGGGGTCCAAGTTTTCGATGGAGCAAATGATGATGCAGTTGTCCGCCTTGTCGCGAACCACTTCCATCTCGTACTCTTTCCAACCGAGCAAGGACTCTTCAATCAGCAACTCGGTGGTGGGCGAAGCCTCCAGGCCACGTTTGCAAATGACTTCGAATTCTTCGGGGTTGTAGGCAATGCCGCCACCCGTGCCGCCCAGCGTGAAGCTGGGGCGAATGACCGTGGGAAAGCCCAAGGTCTTTTGCACATCCCACGCTTCTTCCATGCTGTGGGCAATGCCCGAACGCGCAGAACCCAGACCGATCTTGGTCATGGCGTCTTTGAACTTCAGACGGTCTTCGGCTTTGTCGATGGCTTCAGGCGTGGCGCCAATCAGTTCGACCTTGTATTTTTCGAGCACGCCGTTGTGCCACAGGTCCAAAGCGCAGTTGAGTGCAGTCTGGCCGCCCATGGTGGGCAAGATCGCGTCGGGGCGCTCTTTGGCGATGATCTTCTCGACGGTTTGCCAGGTGATGGGCTCGATGTAGGTCACGTCGGCCGTGGCCGGGTCGGTCATGATCGTGGCGGGGTTGCTGTTGATCAGAATGACTTTGTAACCCTCTTCGCGCAGTGCTTTGCAAGCTTGCACGCCGGAGTAGTCAAACTCACAGGCCTGACCAATGATGATCGGGCCCGCGCCAATGATGAGGATGCTTTTGAGGTCGGTGCGCTTTGGCATTATTTTGTCTCCATCAAGTTGATGAAGCGGTCAAAGAGGTAAGCAATGTCGTGCGGGCCGGGCGATGCTTCAGGGTGGCCTTGGAAGCAAAACGCGGGTTTGTCGGTGCGGGCCAAGCCCTGCAAGGTGCCGTCAAACAAAGACACGTGGGTGGCACGCAAGTTGGCGGGCAAGGCCTTTTCATCCACCGCAAAACCGTGGTTTTGGCTGGTGATAGACACGCGACCTGTGTCGAGTTCTTTCACAGGGTGGTTGGCACCGTGGTGGCCGAACTTCATCTTGAAGGTTTTGGCGCCGCTGGCCAAGGCCATGATCTGGTGACCCAGGCAAATGCCGAAGGTCGGGATGCCGGTTTCAATCAACTCGGCCGCCGCCGCAATCGCGTAGTCGCAAGGCTGTGGGTCGCCAGGGCCGTTGGACAAGAAGATACCGTCAGGGTTGTGCTTGAGCACGTCAGCCGCCGATGTTTTGGCGGGCACCACCGTCACTTGACAGCCGCGCTCAGCCAACATACGCAAAATATTTTTCTTCACGCCAAAGTCATAGGCGACCACGTGAAATTTTGGGGCAGCCAAAGTGCCGTAGCCCTGACCCAACACCCACTCAGTTTCGGTCCAGTCGTAAGACTCAGACACGGTGACTTTTTGAGCCAAATCGAGACCAGACATCGAAGGCGCAGCTTGTGCGGCGGCCACCGCTTGGTCAATCAAAGCTTGGGTCACTTGCTGACCTTGCGCTAAGCCCAAGATGGCACCGTTTTGGGCACCTTGGGTACGCAGCAAGCGCGTCAGTTGACGGGTGTCGATGTTGGCAATCGCGACCGTGCCTGCATCGACCAAATAGGCAGACAAGGTTTGGTTTGAGCGGAAGTTGCTTGCGATCAAAGGCAAATCTTTGATGATCAAGCCAGCAGCATGGACTTTGTCAGCTTCGATGTCTTCCACGTTGACGCCATAGTTGCCGATGTGCGGGTACGTCAAAGTGACGATCTGCTGGCAATAGCTGGGGTCAGTGAGGATTTCCTGATAGCCGGTGAGTGAGGTGTTGAACACCACTTCGCCGACTGTGGAGCCTGAGGCTCCGATCGAGTTGCCGATAAAGACCGTGCCGTCTGCGAGCGCCAGAATGGCGGGCGGGAAGGTTCCCTGAAGAGACAAAAGCACTGGGTTCTCCGGAATAGTTCGGGTACGCCTCAGCGCTCACAAGAGAATGTCTTCTCTTTGGCTGCTTTGTTCGAGGAATTTGCCTAGTTTTGGCTGGGGCGTACAGGTTGATGCGGGAAAGCCTCTTATTATATCCGAGGCACTGGTTTTCCCCAGTGTTTGCCCGCCTTAATCCACCAAATGACAGGTCGCACTGGCGTGCAAGCAAATGGCGGCGGCGGCGGCCACATTGAGCGACTCCTCACCGCCGGGCTGCGCGATTCGCACCGCCAACTCAGCGCGCTGTGCCAACTCAGGCGAAACGCCCTGCCCCTCATGCCCCATCAGCCACGCGCAAGGCATAGGCAACTTGGCTTGTGCCAACAACGTGTGCAAAAAAGGCCCTTGGTGCGAACTGGTTGCAACCCATGGAATGTCTAGCGCCTGCAGCGCCTCTGGCGACAAACCCTCGACCAAATGCAACCCAAAATGCGCGCCCATCCCTGCACGTAGCACCTTGGGCGACCACAATGCCGCCGTCCCTTTGATCGCCAACACTTGCCCAAACCCAAACGCGGAGGCGCTGCGCAAAATGGAGCCCACATTGCCCGCATCTTGCACGCGGTCTAGCACCACGGTCGCCATTTGAGGCTGCACCACTTGGGTGGTGGGCGTGGCCAAAATAAACCCCATCCGCGCGGGAGACTCAAGGCTGCTGATTTCTGCAAACAGCGCATCGGGCAAAACGGTGTTGCGCTCTGCAGCACGCGTCCACTCTAAAGGTGCTGTCGCCCATTGGGACTCTGCAAATACCGCATGCTCAGGCTTGACGCCACGGGTGAGCGCGGCACGACACAGATGATCGCCTTCCAGCCACACGCGTCCGAGCTTGCGGTAGGCCGAACTGTCTTGCGACAAACGGCGCAACTCTTTCACCAAGGGGTTGTCGCGCGAGGTAATCAGATTCATGTCAAAACTTTGGTGACGGGCGAAAACGTGGTGCGATGCCAAGGCGTCGCGCCGTGGGTTTGCAGCGCCAACAAATGTGCGGCGGTGCCATAGCCTTTGTGACTGTCGAACCCATACATCGGATACTCGGCGTGCAGCTGCATGCACCAACGATCACGATGCACTTTCGCCAAAATAGAAGCCGCAGAAATAGCCGGCACTTTGCTATCGCCTTTGACGATGGCCTCAGCCAACACATCCAAAACTGGCAGACGATTACCGTCGACCAGCACTTTGTGGGGTTTCAAGCGTAAGCCCTCCACCGCACGGCGCATCGCCAACAGGGTGGCCTGCAAAATATTCAAGGTGTCGATTTCTTCAACGCTGGCTTCGGCAACACAAAAACAAAGCGCTTTGGCACGAATTTCGTCGTACAAACGCTCGCGTTTGAGAGGTGTGAGTTTTTTGGAATCTGCCAAACCAAGGATGGGATTTTGGTCATCCAAAATCACGGCCGCTGCCACGACGGGGCCTGCCAGCGGGCCGCGTCCAGCCTCATCGACACCCGCCATCAAACCGGGGGCATCCCAAATGAGCGGTGCTTGTTCAGCGCGCAAAAACTTTTTCGATCGCATGTGCCGCCAGTGCGGAAGTGTCGCGACGCAGGCTGTCATGCAGCACTGCAAAGCGTCGTTGAACATCGGCCATGGCAGCGGGATGATCCAACCACTGCAGCACCTCGTGCGCCATCGCGTCAGGCGTTGCCGCCTCTTGAAGCAACTCTGGCACCACAAAGTCTTGGCTCAAAATATTGGGCAAGCCCACCCAAGGCTGCAACTTCTTGCGCTGCATGATTTGCCAACTCAGCCAGTTCATGTTGTACGCAATCACCATGGGGCGCTTGAACAGTGCCGCCTCCAGCGTCGCGGTGCCGCTGGCAATCAAAGTCACGTCACATGCGGCCAAGGCGGCATGTGACTGACCATTCAACAGCAGAAGATTGGGCACAGGGCCCACCTCTTTCGAAATCGCGTCAATGCGTGCGCGCAACGCGGGCATCGCGGGCAGCACAAAGTGCAAGCCAGGCTGGCGTTGGGCCATGCGTTGCGCAGCTTGCAAAAAGCGACGCGCCAAATACTCAATTTCTGAGCTGCGGCTGCCTGGCAACAAGGCCACCACCGTCGCCTCTTGAGGAAGCCCTAATGCGGTTCGCGCAGCCACGCGGTCGACAACATCTGGAATGGTTTGAGCCAAAGGATGGCCGACGTAAGTCGCAGCAATGCCATGTTGGGCCAACAAGGCTTCCTCAAACGGGAAAATGCACAACACATGGTCAACGCTTTGACGGATTTTTTCGACCCGATCTGCACGCCACGCCCAAATGGAAGGACACACAAAGTGCACAGCAGGAATACCTGCGCCTTTGAGGTCACGCTCTAAATCAAGGTTGAAATCAGGCGCATCCACACCGATGAAAGCGCTCGGTGGGTTGGCCAGTAGGCGATCACGCAACTGGCGACGAATGCCCACAATTTCGCGGTAATGACGCAGCACCTCGACGTAGCCACGCACCGCTAATTTTTCGTAAGGCCACCAAGCTTCAAAACCTTGGGCCTCCATGCGGGGACCACCAATGCCCGCGCTTTGCATGTCTGGCCATTTTTGACGCATGCCGCCCAAGAGCAAACCCGCCAACAAATCACCCGAAGCCTCGCCTGCGACCAGCGAGAAAGACAAAGCCCCAGCCATGAAATTTAGCGAATGATGCCGCGTTGCGGCGATGTGTGGTCTAAGAAATCCAGCATCATGGCCACATCGGCGGCAGCTTCTGGTTTTTCTTGGGTAAGCGCAGCAATGCGCTCTTTGGCTTTGTCCAGCGTCAAATCGTCGCGGTACAAGGCCTTGTGCATGGCCTTCACGGCACTGATGCGTTCAGCTGAAAAACCACGACGGCGCAAGCCCTCAAAGTTCATCGAACGTGGCTCGGCGGGTTGACCTTGGCACATGACGAAAGGCGGCACGTCCGCAAAGAGCAGCGAATGCATGGCGGAGAAGCTGTGCGCGCCAATGCGAACAAACTGGTGCACCACCGTGAAGCCGCCCAAGATCACCCAGTCGCCCACATGCACATGACCTGCCAGCTGCGCACTGTTGGCGAAGATGGTGTGGTTGCCCACCACGCAGTCGTGCGCCAAATGAACGTAGGCCATGATCCAGTTGTCGTTGCCGACTTGGGTCACACCGGCATCACCCGGTGAGCCAATGTTGAAGGTACAAAACTCGCGGATCGTGTTGCGGTCGCCAATGATCAACTCACAAGGCTCGCCCGCATACTTTTTGTCTTGCGGAATAGCACCTAAAGAGTTGAACTGAAAAATACGGTTGTCTTGACCAATGGTGGTGTGACCTTCGATCACGCAGTGCGGCCCGACCGTCGTGCCAGCACCAATGCGCACATGCGGGCCAATGATGGTGTACGGCCCCACCTGCACCGAGCTGTCCAGCTCGGCTTTGGGATCGACCAGTGCGGTCGCGTGGATGTTGCTCATCGTCTGTGTAGGGCTTGTCAGATTAGGCAATGGCGCGCATGGTGCACATCAGCTCGGCTTCGGTGGCGATCACATCACCCACTTTGGCGCGTGCTTTGAATTTGAAGATGCCAGCTTTCATGCGGTCCAACTCGACTTCCAAGGTCAACTGATCACCGGGTTCAACGGGGCGCTTGAAGCGTGCACCGTCAATGCCTGCGAAGTAATACACGGTTTTGTCGTCGGGGGCGGCACCTAACGTGTCGAACGCCAACAAAGCGGCGGCTTGTGCCAAAGCTTCCAAAATCAACACACCGGGCATGACCGGATGGTGCGGGAAATGGCCACTGAAAAATGGCTCGTTCATGGTCACGTTTTTGAGCGCCTTGATGCTTTTGCCTTTTTCCAACTCCAACACGCGGTCGACCAACAAGAACGGGTAACGGTGAGGCAACTGCTTCAAGATTTGATGGATGTCCATGCTCATTTTTTTTGACTTTCTAAAGCTGATTCAAGAGATTTGATGCGGTCACGCAAACGGTGCAACTGACGCAAAGTCGCGGCATTTTTCTCCCACGACGCATTGTCGTCGATGGGAAACACGCCACTGTATTGACCAGGCTGACGGATAGAGCGCATGACCACCGAGGCTGCAGAAATGTGCACCCCGTCCGCCAATTGCAAATGCCCCAGCACCACCGCACCGCCGCCCACGGTGCAATTCGCACCAATGCGTGCGCTGCCTGCGACGCCAGCACACCCGGCCATCGCGGTGTTCGCGCCCACATGCACGTTGTGACCGATTTGCACCAAGTTGTCGAGCTTGACGCCGTCTTCCAGCACCGTGTCGTCCAAAGCACCTCGATCAATGCAGGTATTGGCGCCAATTTCTACATCGTTGCCGATGCGAACGGCACCCAGTTGTTCAATTTTTTCCCAGCGTCCTTCAAACATGGCGAAACCAAAACCATCGGCACCAATCACCACGCCCGCGTGGATGATGCAGCGTTCGCCAATGTGGCAATCTTCACCCACGGTGATGCCCGATTTCAACCATGTATCGGCGCCGATACTGGCACCCCGCTCCACCACGCACAAAGGACCAATGCGTGCCGTCGCGTGCACAGAAGCGCTGGGGTGAATGACTGCGCTGGGGTGCACCCGTGGCGTATCGTCTTTGGGCAAGTGCTGACGCCAGAGTTGGGTCAAGCGTGCGAAGTAGTGATACGGGTTGTCTGCCACGATGCAAGCACCGCGTGCCCTAGCAACCGTCTCCATGGCAGCAGACACCACCACGCAGCCCGCTTGGGATGTGGCGAGTTGCGATTGGTATTGGGGGTTGCTGAGAAAACTGAAAGCGTTGGATTGCGCCGTGTCTAACGGGCTGAGCTTTTCAATCAGATGTTCGGGGTTGCCATGCAAGCGCCCCCCGAGACGTTCAACAATTTGGCCGAGACTCAGTGCCACGGCAGCTTATTTGCCAGCGTTGATGACCTTGAGCACTTTGTCAGTGATGTCGTGCTTGGGGTTGATATACACGGCCTCTTGCAAGACGAGGTCGTATTTCTCTGTCTCAGCCACTTGCTTGATCACGCGATTGGCACGCTCAAGCACTTGTTGAAACTCTTCGTTTTTACGCGCATTCAGTTCTTCTTGGAACTCACGACGCTTGCGTTGCAACTCGCGGTCTTGCTCGCCCAATTGTTTCTGGCGAGACAAGCGTTGCGACTCCGACAAAGTCGGCGCTTCACGCTCGAATTTTTCAGCAGACGATTTCAGGTTGTTACCAAACTCAATCAGGTCTTTGTCGCGCTTGGCGAATTCCTGCTCCAACTTGGCTTGCGCTTGCTTGGCAGTATTGGCCTCTTTGAAGATTCTGTCGGTATTGATAAATCCGATGCGAATTTCTTCAGCTTGCACGCTGAATGCGGCCAAGCCCAAGGCGAGGGTCAAAGAAAGGTGGCGAAAAAACGTGTTCATCAGAAGGATGTCCCGATCTGGAATTGCAATCTTTGGATTCTATCGCCTGTAAAGGAGCGTGCAGGACGTGCCCAAGCAAAACGCAAAGGGCCCATCGGTGAGACCCAGCTCAAGCCAACGCCATAAGAGCTGCGCAGTTCGCTGAGCTGAATTTTGTCGTATTCGCCAAACACGTTACCCATGTCATAAAAGCCATACAAACGGAGGCTGCGGTCATTGCCCGCGCCTGGAAATGGCAGCAAAAATTCGCTATTGAGCGTGACTTTTTTGGCGCCACCGGTCACTAAACCATCAGTCTTACGAGGACCTATCGTGCCTTGTTCAAAGCCCCGCACTGAGCCCAACCCCCCTGAGTAGTAGTTTTTAAATACGGGGAAGGGCTGTCCTTGAAGTCCCTTGCCTAAACCAAAGTCGGCATTGAACGCAAAGGTGTACTGCTTGCTCAGCGGGAAATATTGCTGGTATTGGGCACCAAACTTGGCATAACGGGTATCGCCCGCCAAGCCTGTTTCGCTGTTAAGGCGAATGAATTTACCGCTGGTCGGGTTCAAATAACTGTCCCGGCTGTCACGTGCCCACCCAATTGTTAAAGGAACAGTTCGTGTGGTGTAGCCAAATTGGTAGGCATAGCCCCTGTAAGCATCAGGTAAATTTGTACCCTCAACAATTTGCGTTTGCTCCAAAGAGGCGCCTACAAAAATGCGATCTAACTCACTGAACGGGACGCCAAAACGAATCCCCGTACCTGACGTGACCAAGCGATAGTCACCGCCCTGCTCCACGTAAGGTCGGCTGGAACGGTGGTAGTACTCAAAGGTGCGTGACACACCGTCTTCGGTGAAATACGGGTCGGTCGTGTTGATCACGTAGTACTGGTTGAACTTGCTGGTACTGACTTGCAGCCCCAAGTTTTGTCCACTGCCAAACACGTTGTCTTGCTGAATACCAAATGAGAACGTGACTTTTTCTGCACTTGAAAAACCAGCACCCAAGGTCAACATGCCCGTGGGTTTTTCAACCACGTTCACATTCAAATCCACTTGATCTTGAGACGCCGCCACCTCTTGGGTATCGACTTCCACATCTTTGAAATAACCCAAACGGTTCACACGGTCACGCGACAGACGAATGCGCTCGCCGTCGTACCACGAAGACTCCATTTGACGGAACTCACGACGCACGATCTGGTCGCGCGTGCGGTTGTTGCCCACGATGTTGATGCGGCGTACATAGGCACGACGCGACGGATCTGCCACCAACACCAACTTCACGCGATTGGTGCTGCGGTCGATGTCGGGACGCACCTCGGTACGTGCAAATGCAAAACCAAAATTACCAAAATACTCGTTGAATGCTTTGGTGGTCTTGGCCACATCGTCAGCGTTGTAAGGCTTGCCGGGCTTGATCTCGATCAAAGACTTGAACTCGTCGTCTTTGCCCAAATAGTAGCCATCCAAAGCCACCTCTGACACCACAAAGCGGTCACCCTCGGTGACGTTGATGGTGATAGAAATGTCTTGTTTGTTCGGTGAAATCGCCACTTGCGTGGAGTCCACACGGAACTCCAAGTAACCACGCGACAAGTACCAAGCGCGCAAAGTTTCAAGATCTGCATTGAGTTTGGTGCGCGAGTAACGGTCTGACTTGGTGTACCAACTCAGCCAGTTGCCTGTGCCTTGGTCGAATTGATCCAACAATTTGGATTCACCAAAGGCTTGCGCACCGACGATGCGCATTTCCTTGATTTTGGCCAAATCACCCTCGACCACCGTGAATGACAAGTTCACACGGTTGCGGTCAACCGGTGTGATGGTGGTGATGATTTCCGCGCCGTACAAACTGCGATTCACATACTGGCGCTTGAGTTCTTGCTCGGCACGGTCCGCCAAGGCTTTGTCAAACGGACGGCCCTCAGCCAGTCCGATATCACGCAAGGCTTTGCGCAACACATCTTTGTCAAACTCTTTGGTGCCGATGAACTCAACGGTCGCAATGTTGGGGCGCTCTTCAACGATCAACACCAACTCATCGCCATTGACTTCAATGCGCACGTCTTTGAACAAACCCAAAGCAAACAAACTGCGAATGGCAGCCGCGCCTTTTTCGTCGGTGTAGTCATCGCCCACGCGAAACGGAATTGAGGCAAAAACGGTGCCTGGCTCAATGCGCTGCAAGCCTTCGACACGGATGTCACGCACCTTGAAAGGATCAACCGCCCACGCATTGAAGGCCAATGCAGAACCCAATACAAGCGCTGCAGCGCAGGACAAGGGGGAGCGACGGAATCGAGGAAGTGGATGGGTCATGAACTGAAAACTCAAAGGCCTTGGGGTTGTTGTGTAGGGGGACTTAACTCAGCCAGCCCAAGCGAACCACGTCGTTAAAAAGAGAAAAAGCCATCAGTGCCATCAGCACCGCCATGCCTGCACTTTGCAGGATCTCTAACCATCGTGGCGAGGGGGGATGCCCCGTGAAAGCCTCATAAAGATAATACAACAGGTGCCCGCCATCCAAGACCGGCAACGGCAAGAGATTGAACACGCCGAGGCTCACACTGAGCAAAGCCAAATACGCCAAATACGGTGCCAAACCGACACTGGCAGAACGCCCCGCATAGTCAGCCATGCTCAGCGGGCCGCTGAGGTTGTCGAGTGAGGCGCGCCCCGTGATCAAGCGCCCAATCATGTCTAAGGTCAGGTGCGAAACTTCCCACGTTCGGTGTACAGCCCGAAGCAAGCCGTCCATCAGCCCGTATTGCATCCAAATTTTCTGTGGCGCCTCGCCCACCTGGGCACCAATACGCCCCACAAATTCAGCGCCTTCGGCCACGCGATCGGGCGTCACCGCGATGTGTAAAACGCCCTGCCCTGCGCGTTGAATGTCCCAAATTTGCTCAACCATCGCGTCAGCGTCTTGTGCACGCGCACTCGCACGAACTGTCGCGCGCAAAGCGACCGCATCGTCGACCACGCGCCCGTTGATGCGCAACACCTCATCGCCACGTTGCAAGCCGGCTTGTTTGGCTGCACCGTTGGGCTGCAAGTCACCCAAAACCGCCCGACTCCACGCGCCCACCAAACCCAAATCTTGCAAACCTGCGGCAGCGTTGCTCGTGCCCTCTGGGGCAGGAGGTGGCATCAAGGCCACCGTGTGAGAGCTTGTACGAGCCATGGGTTGTACATCCAGCACAAGCCCTGTCGCCGTGTGATCTTGCTGCATCAACCACCAGCGCAGTTGCTCCATGGAGCCGATGTCTTGCATAGACGCACCGTCTGCGCCAGCACGCAACACCAAATCGCCACTTTTCAAGCCCGCTAACTCAGCAGAAGAGCCCGCCACAGGCGTGGCCAACAACGCTCGGGTTTCATATTGCCCAAGCCAAAAGGTGGCGGCATACAAAGCCAGTGCTAACAAGAAATTCGCCAGAGGACCGGCCGAGACAATGGCCGCACGGGCCCACAAAGGCTGGCGATCCAAAGCCATCGCGGCATCGGCAGGCGTCAACGCCTCTTCAGAGGCATCCAACATCTTGACGAAGCCACCCAAGGGAATGAGGCTGATGACAAATTCGGTGTCTTGACCTGGATAAGGACGACTGGATTTCCAGCGCAGCAAAGGCTTGCCAAAACCAATCGAAAACGTCACCACCTTCACGCCACATGCCACAGCCACCCGATAGTGGCCCCACTCATGCACGGTGATGAGTAGCCCCAAACCAAGCAAAAAGGCGAGCACGGTCATGGCAAAGCCAAGCGATGAATTTCGTCTTGCGCAACAGCGCGAGCTTGTGCATCCAACGCCAACAAATCCTCTAAATGGTGGGGAGCATCAAACGTCATGCGAGACAAACAATTCAAATTCAGGTGATGAATTTGGTCAAAGCGAATTTGACGATCAAGAAACGCGGCCACGGCGACCTCATTGGCTGCGTTCAACACCGCCGTGGTGCCGCGCGGTCCACGCAACGCATGCCAAGCCAAATGAATGCCCGCAAAACGCTCGGGATGGCCATGGTCGTCCAAAGCTTCAAAGGTCATCGCCGACAAAGCGTGAAAGTCGAGTGCCTCTGCGCCAGACACCATGCGCTCAGGCCAACTCAAACCATAGGCAATGGGCACACGCATGTCAGGCGTGCCCAGCTGCGCCACCACGGAGTTGTCGCGGTACTGCACCATGGAGTGAATGATGCTTTGAGGATGAATCACCACCTCCAAACGCTCAGGCGACAAGCCAAACAAATAGCGCGCCTCGATCACCTCTAGGGCCTTGTTCATCATGGTGGCCGAATCGACCGAGATTTTTCGCCCCATCACCCAATTCGGGTGAGCACAGGCTTGCTCGGGCGTGACGTCTTTCAACGTGGCCAAATCACGGGTGCGAAACGGCCCTCCCGAAGCGGTGAGAATGACTTTTGCCACCCGTGCGTCCCAAGTGGCTGGATCTTCGGGCAAGGATTGAAAAATGGCAGAGTGCTCGCTGTCGATCGGTAGCAGCGTGGCGCCGCCGTCTTTCACCGCGTCTAAAAAAACCTCAGCACCAACCACCAAAGCCTCTTTGTTGGCCAGCAACAAGCGCTTACCGCTGCGGGCCGCGGCCAAGCAAGGCGATAAACCTGCAGCCCCCACGATGGCGGCCATCACCGCATCGACTTGCGCGTGGGCAGACACCTCATCCAGCGCTGCAGCACCGCTGAGCACTTGCACACTCAAGCCCTCTGCACGCACTTTGTCTTGCAACTGCTTCGCGGCTTCTGGCTGCACCATCACCGCAAAGCGGGGTTTGAATTGCGCGCATTGGCGCAACATCAAGTCAACTTGGGTGGCGCCACTGAGCGCAAAAACTTCAAATCGATCGGGATGACGTGCGATCACATCGAGCGTATTGGTGCCAATCGAACCGGTCGATCCCAGCACCGTGATGCGTTGCGGCATAGCGCCTCCGTGATGTGAGGTCAAACCGATTGCACCAACATGAGTGCAAGTGGCAGCGTGGGCAACAAGGCATCCACACGGTCCAGCACACCGCCGTGACCCGGCAACAACTGACTGCTGTCTTTGAAGCCCGCACTGCGTTTGACCAAAGACTCCACCAAATCACCCACCACACTCATGGCCACCAAAAACAAGGTGGCCAGCACCATGAAGGGCCAGCCTCGGCTGTGCAGGCGTGTGAACAAGCTGGGACTATCGACGGCCCATTGGGTATCCGCCCAGACCCAAAAGAAGGCCATGACTAAAACACCGACCATGCCACCCCACACACCTTCCCAGCTTTTGCCGGGGCTGATGGCTACAGCCAATTTGCGGCGACCGAAGGCACGACCTGAAAAATAAGCGGCGATGTCTGCCATCCAAACCAAAAGCAGCAAAGAGAGCAAAAAGTTGACGCCCATCACTTTGGCTTGGTACATGGCAAGCCAAGTCAAACTCAGCGCCAATACGCCCATCACCCAACGCACCGCACGAGAAATGCCAGGCCATGCCGTCACCCCGCCGCGCAGAAGCCAGGCGCCCACCAACACCCAAGCCGCGCCGGCAACGGGCCACATCAAAATGGGTGCTTGGTAGGCCCAACGCGCAGACCATGCCAGCAAACACAGTGTGACGCACACAGCACCTGTTCTCAAGGCACCACGCATGGCCAGTCCATTCAAACGGCCCCACTCCCAAGCGCCTGCCGCAATCAAAACCAAGGTGAGGCCCGCCAAAGGCTCAGGCGTCGATGCAAACAAGGCTGGCAACAAAAGCGCCAGCAACACAAGGGCGGTGATGACGCGTTGTTTCAACATGAGGTCTTAGACCGCCATGATTTCGTGTTCTTTGCTGGCGATGAGCTTGTCAATCTCAGCAATGTGACTGTCGGTGGTTTTCTGGATATCGGCTTCTGCACGTTTTTGATCGTCTTCAGAAGCGAGTTTGTCTTTGACCAGTTTTTTGACCGATTCGTTGGCATCGCGGCGCAAATTACGGACGGCGATTTTGGCGTTCTCGCCTTCGGTGCGAACCACCTTGGTGAGTTCTTTGCGACGTTCTTCCGACATCGGGGGCATTGGGACGCGAATCAACTCGCCCATCGATGAGGGGTTCAACCCCAAATCGCTGTCACGAATGGCTTTTTCGATTTTGGCGCCCATGGGCTTTTCCCAAGGTTGCACGCTCAAGGTGCGGGCATCCAACAAAGACACGTTGGCCACTTGGCTGATCGGCACCATGGAGCCGTAGTAGTCCACTTGCACGTTGTCGAGCAAGGCTGGGCTGGGGCGGCCTGTGCGGATTTTGGTCAAACTGTGGCTGAAAGCCGCAATGGATTGGCCCATTTTGGTTTCGGTGGTTTTCTTGATGTCAGCGATGGTCATGTTGTGCTCCGGAGGCAACGCATTAAAGAGGTCGAAACGTACAGTGAATTAGGCGTATACCAAAGTGCCTTCGTCTTCGCCCATCACCACACGTTTGAGGGCGCCATTCTTGAAAATCGAGAACACTTTGATGGGCAATTTTTGATCGCGACACAGCGCAAAGGCGGTGGCGTCCATGATGCCGAGGTTTTGGCCAATCGCGTCGTCAAAGCTGATTTTGTCGTAACGGGTCGCGTTGGGGTCTTTTTTGGGATCGGCGGTGTAAACACCGTCAACTTTGGTGGCTTTGAGTACCATCTCTGCACCAATCTCAGCGCCGCGCAAGGCTGCAGCGGTGTCGGTGGTGAAGAAGGGATTGCCAGTGCCAGCGGCAAAAATCACAACTTTGCCCTCTTCGAGGTATTGCAAAGCTTTGGGGCGAACGTAGGGCTCAACCACTTGGTCAATCGCGATGGCCGACATCACACGAGCCGTCAAACCGGCTTTGTTCATGGTGTCAGCCAATGCCAACGAATTCATCACCGTGGCCAGCATGCCCATGTAATCGGCTGTGGCTCGGTCCATACCGACCGCACCGCCCGCGACACCGCGGAAAATGTTGCCGCCACCAATCACGATGGCCACTTCCACCCCCAAATTGATCACCTCAGCCACTTCGCCCACGATGCGAACGATGGTGGCGCGGTTGATACCAAATGCATCGTCGCCCATCAAGGCCTCCCCTGACAGCTTGAGCAAAATACGCTTGTGGGCTGGCTGGGGTGTGGTCATGAAAAGCTCCTGGATGTATGGGGTGAAATGAATGTATGGAATAAATAACAGAAGGGGAGCCTGCGCCCCCCTGTCTGATTAAGCTGACTGCTTGGCAGCAGCCACTTGTGCGGCCACTTCGGCCGCGAAGTCGTCAACCTTCTTCTCAATGCCTTCGCCCACCACATACAGGGTGAAAGAAGCCACTTTGGTGTTGGCGGCCTTGAGCATTTGCTCAACCGTTTGCTTGTCGTTCTTGACGAAAGTTTGGTCAAACAAAGACACCTCTTTGAGGTACTTTTGCACAGAACCTTCGACCATCTTGGTGACGATGTCAGCAGGCTTGCCAGACTCAGCAGCTTTTGCAGCAGCGACTGAGCGCTCTTTTTCGATCAATTCAGCAGGCACATCGGCGCTGGTCAAAGCCACTGGCTTCATCGCAGCAACGTGCATGGCCACATCTTTGGCAGCTGTTTCGTCGCCTTCGAACTCGACCAACACACCAATGCGTGTGCCGTGCAAGTAAGAAGCTAACTTGTGTGCGCCGTCAAAACGCTTGAAGCGGCGGAAGCTCATGTTCTCGCCGATCTTGCCGATCAGGCCTTTACGCGCATCTTCCAATGTAGGGCCGAAACCTTCTTGGCTGTAAGGCAAGGCACCCATTTCTTCCACAGAAGCGGGGTTGTGCTTGACGATCAACTCAACGGCAGCTTGTGCCAGAGCCAAGAAGCTGTCGTTTTTAGTGACGAAGTCAGTTTCGCAGTTCACTTCCAACAAGGCACCTGTGCTGCCATTGATGAAGCTAGCGACAACGCCTTCGGCGGTGACGCGGCTTGATGCTTTGCCAGCTTTGCTGCCGAGCTTGACGCGCAACAACTCTTCTGCTTTGGCCATGTCGCCTTCGGCTTCAGTCAAAGCTTTTTTGCACTCCATCATGGGAGCGTCAGTTTTAGCGCGCAATTCAGCGACCATGCTTGCGGTAATAGCAGCCATTTAAATTCTCCGTATCAGTTCAAAAATTTCAGGTGTGAAAAAGGGGCTACACAAGCCCCTTTTCGACGTTGGGCCTAGCGATTAAGCAGCGACTTCAACGAACTCGTCAGCGCCTTCGGCCACAGCCTTGACCACGTCGTTGACAGCGTTGGCACGGCCTTCGATGATGGCGTCAGCGATGCCGCGTGCGTACAAAGTCACAGCCTTAGAAGAGTCATCGTTACCTGGGATGATGTAGTCGATGCCTTCTGGTGAGTGGTTAGAGTCCACCACGCCGATCAATGGGATGCCCAATTTCTTGGCTTCAGCGATGGCGATTTTGTGGTAGCCGACGTCGATCACGAAGATGGCATCAGGCAACACAGCCATATCTTGAATGCCGCCGATGTCTTTCTCAAGCTTTTCCATTTCGCGCTTGAACATCAGTTGTTCTTTTTTAGACAAAGCGTCCAAACCAGCTTCTTGCTGGATTTTCATGTCTTTCAAACGCTTGATCGATGTCTTGACCGTCTTGAAGTTGGTCAACATGCCACCCAACCAACGTTGGTCAACGAAAGGCACGCCAGCGCGTTGCGCTTCAGCGGACACGATTTCGCGGGATTGACGCTTTGTACCAACCATCAACACGGTGCCACGGTTCGCAGACAACTGCTTCACGAACTTGATGGCGTCTTGGAACATCGGCAACGATTTTTCCAAGTTGATGATGTGAATTTTGTTGCGGTGACCGAAGATGAACGGGGACATCTTGGGGTTCCAGAAGCGAGTTTGGTGACCAAAGTGGACGCCGGCTTCCAGCATTTCGCGCATTGTGACTGACATAGATTTACTCCAAAGGTTGGGTCTAAAATCCAGCCCTTCATCGCCGCAGGTCAACACTTTGAGACATGCGGCAACACCTTGAATGGGCTGGTTTGCGAGTGATGTTTACTCCGAACAAACCCTGAGAGGTGTTATCCGGAAAAACCCAAAGATTCTAGCACAGCCAAACATGTACAACACCCCACGCCAAGAGCACGCAGGCCCTACAAACTCATGAAGATTGCAGTGATCGGTGCAGGCGTGATCGGTGTGACGACCGCCTACGAGCTCGCACATCAAAACCACCAAGTTAGTATTTTTGAATGCAACGGTTCTGCCGCAGAACTGTGCAGCTTTGCGAACGCGGGCGTGGTGTCGCCGGGTTACACAACGCCGTGGGCCAAGCCAGGTATGGCCCTGCATGTACTCACGCACCTGTGGCAACGCCACACCCCCGCACGGATTGGCCACCTTGGCTGGCGAGAATTGCGCTGGCTTTGGCAGTGGCAACAAGCCTGCGATAGCGCCACCTTTGCACGCAATCGCGGCAACATGCTTCGTCTTGCCAGCTACAGCAAACAACGCTTGCAAGAACTCACCCATCGCCTGAACTTGGATTACGAGCGCGCGCAAGGTCTTTTGGTTTTGCTGCGCGGCGAGCGAGAGCGCAAATTAACGCAAGCCTCTTTGCAGGTCATGCGCGACGCCGGCTTGAGCGTTCAAACACTCAGTCCTGAGCAAGCACGGTTGGTCGAACCCGCCCTCAACCCAGAAACGCCGTTTTTGGAAGCGCTTCATTTTGCCGACGACGAAGTCAGCAACTCGCGCCAGTTCACGTTGATGCTCAAACAAGAAGCCGAAGCCATCGGCGTGAAACTGCACTTAAACGCACAGGTTCAGCCTCTTTTACGCTCACAACCCACCACCATCCGGCTTGCTCCCGACGATGCAGGACGCAGTTTTGATGCCGTGGTGATGTGCGCGGGCTTGGCAAGTGCCTCATTGCTGGCCCCGCTCGGCTTGCGCATTCCACTGGCAGCCGTACACGGCTACTCGGTGAGCGCGGCTGTCCGTGAACACCTCGACGCCCCCCGCAGCGGCGTGATGGATGAGCGCTACAAAGTGGCCATCTCTCGCTTAGGCCAACGCGTGCGCGTGTCTGGCGGCGCGGAAATGGGTGGGGACGCTAACCAGCATCATGCGGGCAGCATCAAAACCTTGTACAAAGTGCTGGACGATTGGTTTCCAGGCGCCGCACGCACACAAGACAATGTCCAAATTTGGAAAGGCGCACGCCCCATGCTGCCCGATGGCCCGCCCATCGTGGGCGCCAGTGGCGTCCCCAATATTTGGCTGAACTTAGGACATGGATCCAGCGGCTGGGCGCTGTCCTGCGGCAGCGCGCGCGTGGTCGCCGACAGCATCAGCGGACGCAAACCCGACATAGATCTCACAGGCTTAGGTGTTGAACGCCTAGGACGAACCCAATGAACCATCAACCCCTTGTGCAACGCATCCACCTTGATCAAGCGTGGCCGCTGTTCAACACCCGCGAAACACGGGCCATCGAACGCGAAGCACAAGGCGAATTACCCAGCCACACACTCATGCAGCGGGCCGGTTTAGCCACCGCGCAATTGGCCCTGGCCTTGACGCCGCACGCGCACACCATCTGGATCGCCTGCGGCCCCGGCAACAACGGCGGGGATGGGCTGGAAGCCGCCATGCATCTGAAGCAATGGGGAAAGCACCCCGTCGTGACATGGCTCGGCACCCCCGAATTAACGCCGCCCGATGCGCAACAAGCTTGGCAACGCGCCACAGCCGCTGGCGTGACGTTTGAAACCACGCCACCCGCACAATTTGATTTGGCCATCGACGCCCTGCTCGGCCTTGGCTGCCAGCGCATGCCCGAGGGAAACATCGCGCAATGGTTGGATGTGATGCACGCAAGCGGATCGCCCATCTTGTGCGTAGACACCCCGTCCGGTTTGATGAGCGACACTGGGCAGTGGTTGCTCAAACCCAAAGCGCCAATTGCGCCTACGGCCCAGCGCCACACCTTGAGCCTGCTCACACTCAAACCTGGACTTTTCACCGCCGATGGGCGCGATGCGGCAGGCCAAGTCTGGTTCTCTGACTTAGGCATTGAAAGCGCCTCTCAACCCACTGCATGGCTCCAAGCAGGCACGGCCTTATCCATACCGCGCCCGCACAACACCCACAAAGGCAGTTATGGCGATGTGATGGTGATTGGCGGAGCCACTGGCATGACGGGCGCGGCCGTCTTGGCGAGCACCGCCGCATTGCATGGCGGAGCAGGTCGCGTATTGATTGGTTTTTTGGATGACGCAGACCACACCGCAGTCGCAGCGCAGCACCCAGCCTTGATGGTGCGCAACGTGGCAGACCTCGACTTCAAACACGCGACGATCGTCTGCGGATGCGGCGGCGGAGAAGCCGTGCGCACGGTGTTGCCACGCGTGCTCTCCACAGCCGCACAGTTGGTGTTAGATGCCGATGCTTTGAATGCCATGGCGCAAGACCCATCGCTGCAACGTTTATTAAAAACACGTCACGCCAAAGGCCAACCGACTGTCTTGACACCTCATCCGCTCGAAGCCGCGAGGATGTTGGGCCGCACGACGGCTGAGGTGCAAATGAATCGACTTGAGGCCGCAGAAACACTGGCCCAACAAACGCAATCGGTGGTCGTGCTCAAAGGCTCAGGCAGCATCATGGCGCAGACGGGGCGTACTTCGGTCATCAACCCAACCGGTAACCCGCGTTTGGCGACAGCAGGCACTGGTGACGTATTGGCAGGCTTGATCGGCGCCAAATTAGCCCAAGGCGATGAAGCATTCTTGGCCAGTTGCGAGGCAGTACGCACGCACGGTTGGGTGGCCGACCGTTGGGATGATGCAAAAGGCCCAGCGTTTGACGCAGCTTGGTTGGCTGCGTCAGTACGCTGAGTTATTTTTTAGGTCGACGCGTTGGCGCGCCTGCGCTTTTTTTGGCGCCAGGTTTTGAGTCCCCCTTGCGCGCTTTGCCGCTGACCTTGGTGAATGCTTTCTTCACGGCAGATTTAAAGTTCTGAATGGGCGATGCGCCGCCCTCAAAACCACCACCATTTCGCGAAGCACCGCGATCTTTGCCTGAACGAAGGGGCGCAACATCGTCGCCTTCGCGCACCAAGCGGAAGTCAATTTTTCGGCCATCCAAATCCACGCGACTGACTTGCACACGCACCCGCGAGCCAATGGCATAACGAATCCCCGAACGCTCGCCGCGCAGCTCTTGGCGCGCCTCGTCGAAACGGAAATATTCGCCGCCCAACTCAGTGATGTGCACCAAGCCCTCGACATACATGGCGTCTAGCGTGACAAACAAGCCAAAGCTGGTCGCCGTGGTCACCACACCGCCGTACTCTTCGCCCAAATGCTCGCGCATGTATTTGCATTTCAGCCATGCCTCAACATCGCGACTGGCCTCGTCCGCACGTCGCTCATTGGCGCTGCAATGCAAGCCCGCAGCTTCCCACGCTTGTTGATCAATCGTGGCTTTGGGTTTTTGCTCCAACTTTTGCGAAGGTTCGCGCACGCGAGACGCTAAGCGGCGCGCCAACTTAGCGTGCGCTTCACCCGGCGTGGGCAAGGCCGGCAATTGGTAACGACGTTGCAACAAAATGGCTTTGATGACGCGGTGCACCAGCAAATCTGGGTAGCGACGAATCGGACTGGTGAAATGCGTGTAGGCCTCAAATGCCAAGCCGAAATGGCCATTGTTCATAGGCGTGTAAATGGCTTGCTGCATGGAGCGCAGCAACATGGCATGAATTTGTTGCGCATCGGGCCGCTCTTTGGTGGCGTCGGCAATGGCTTGAAATTCACTTGGCTTAGGGTCATTGCCCACCGACATGTTCACGCTCGAAGCCTTCAGAAAGCCTCGCAAAATTTCGATTTTTTCAGGCGTAGGGCCTTCATGCACGCGGAACAAGCCAGGATGTTTGCTTTGCAAAATAAAGTCTGCACTGCACACGTTGGCCGCCAACATGGCCTCTTCAATCAACTTGTGCGCATCATTGCGTGTACGAGGAATGATTTTTTCAATGCGTCCACTTTCGTCACACACGATTTGCGTTTCCGTCGTTTCAAAATCAACCGCACCACGCGCGTGGCGGGCTTTGAGCAAAGCGCCGTACACATCATGCAAATTCAACAAGTCGGGAATGCGTTCTTTGCGCTTCGCCGCCTCTGGGCCACGCGTGTTCGACAAAATCGCGGCGACTTCGGTGTAGGTAAATCGTGCATGGCTGTGCATGACGGCAGGATAAAACTGGTAGGCATACACGTCACCCGTGGAGGTGATCATCATGTCGCACACCATGCACAAACGTTCGACATCCGGGTTGAGTGAACACAAACCGTTCGACAATTTCTCGGGCAGCATGGGTATCACACGACGCGGAAAGTACACGCTGGTCGCGCGGTCGTAGGCATCGATGTCGATGGCGCTGCCAGTCTCCACGTAGTGACTCACATCGGCAATCGCCACGAGCAAACGCCAGCCTTTGGTTTTGCCCACTTTGGCCGGCTCGCAATAAACAGCATCATCAAAATCGCGTGCGTCTTCGCCATCAATGGTGACCAACGCAACGTCGGTCAAATCAACGCGGCCCTTCTTGTCTTGCGCGCGAACTTTATCTGGCAAGCCACGCGCCAAAGCCAAACAGCCTTCGGAAAACTCATGGGGCACGCCATATTTACGCACAGCAATTTCGATTTCCATGCCGGGGTCATCCACCTCCCCCAGCACCTCTTTGATCCGGCCCACGGGTTGTCCGTACAAACTCGGCGGCTCGGTCAACTCGACCACTACCACTTGCCCTGAAATAGCTTTGCCTGTCGCACCTTTGTGGATCAAAACATCTTGGCCGTAGCGCTTGTCTTCGGGCGCCACCAACCAAACACCGCTCTCTTGCAGCAATCGACCAATGATGGGTTGCTTGGAGCGCTCTAAGATTTCAACGACACGCCCTTCGGGTCGACCTTTGCGATCGAAGCGCACCACGCGTGCTTTGACGCGATCACGGTGCAAAACGGCACGCATCTCGTTCGGGGGCAAATAAATGTCTGGTGCACCGTCATCACGCTGCACAAACCCATGACCATCTCGGTGACCCGACACGGTTCCTTCAAACTCTTCCAGTAAAGAACTGGCGACTGCGGAATTTTTGATACAATACTCTCTTTCCTGAGATGCCCAGGTGGCGGAATTGGTAGACGCACTAGTTTCAGGTACTAGCGAGTAACATCGTGGGGGTTCGAGTCCCTTCCTGGGCACCAATATAAGTTAAATGAAAGCCACCTTTTCGGTGGCTTTTGTTTTTTCTGATGTTAGATAGGTTGTGCGACAAGATCATGACCATCGGTCGCCACGACTTTCGCGCGTGTGAACTCACCTACTTTCAACACTTTGCTGAGTTTTTCAGATGGCAACAACTTCACGACGCCATCAATCTCAGGCGCATCGGCGTAACTGCGGCCCACGCCGCCTTTGCGGCCACCTGCAGGCGCGGAATCAACCAACACTTGGATGGTCGAGCCGATACGGCGCTTGAGCTTAGCAATGGACACCTCTTCGGCCACCGCCATGAAGCGGGCTTGACGCTCTTCACGCACCTCTTTAGGCAACATGCCTGGAATGTCGTTCGCCGCAGCGCCGTCAACAGGGCTGTACGCAAAACAACCCGCACGGTCAATTTCAGCTTCACGCACAAAGTTGAGCAAATGCTCAAATTCTTCTTCCGTTTCTCCCGGAAAACCTGCAATGAACGTGCTGCGGATCACGATTTGTGGACACAGTTCGCGCCAACGCGCAATGCGCTCTAAGTTTTTTTCGCCACTGGCTGGGCGCTTCATGCGCTTCAACACATCAGGATGGCTGTGCTGGAACGGCACATCCAAATACGGTAAGACGTGACCGGTTGCCATCAAGGGAATGATGTCATCCACGCTCGGATAGGGGTACACGTAGTGCAATCGCACCCAAGCGCCATAAGTTTGAGCCAGCTTGGCCAAGGCTTGTGCCAACTCTAAGGTACGGGTCTTGATGGGTTGACCGTCAAAGAAACCCGTGACGTATTTGACATCCACGCCATAAGCAGACGTATCTTGGCTGATCACCAAGAGCTCTTTCACACCACCTTCAAACAAGGCCTTCGCCTCTTTCAACACATCGCCGATAGGACGACTGACGAGGTCACCACGCATCGACGGGATGATGCAAAACGTACAGCGATGGTTGCAACCTTCGCTGATTTTCAAATACGCGTAGTGCCGTGGCGTGAGTTTGATACCTGCCTCACCGAAAGCTTGAGGCACCAAATCAATGAACGGATCATGTGGTTTGGGCAAATGCAAGTGCACCGCATCCATCACCTCTTGGGTGGCATGCGGACCTGTGACCGCCAAAACACTGGGGTGCATTTGCTTGACCAAATTGCTACCGCCGTCACCCGCGCGAGCACCTAAGCAACCGGTGACGATCACTTTGCCGTTTTCAGCCAACGCTTCGCCAATGGTGTCCAAGCTTTCTTTCACCGCATCATCGATGAAGCCGCAGGTATTGACGATCACCAAATCAGCACCGGCAAAGGTTTTGGAAGTTTGGTAGCCCTCGGCGCTGAGTTGCGTCAAGATCAATTCAGAATCGGTCAACGCTTTGGGACAGCCCAAGCTCACGAACCCTACTTTTGGAGAAGTTATTTCACTCATCGACGCTTGACTCCCATCACTTCTAACATTTGTTCAGTTTGCTTTTGCATGTGTTTTTGCATTTGTTCCTGCAAATCTATGAATACATTTTTGGATTGCTCGGCGTAATTGCCCATGACGTTGGGCATCAAGGGTAACGCCGTCCAATCTTTGGATCGATCAGCCAGTTGCGACTGAATATCCATGAAGGCTTGAACATTCTTTTCAAGATAAGGCCCCATGAAGCCTTGCATGGCGTTGCCATAAAAACGAATGACATTGGCGAGCATACGCTCGGTCAAAATAGGTGCGCCCTCAGCCTCTTGCTCCAAAATAATTTGCAACAAAATGCTGCGCGTTAAATCTTCGCCGGTTTTGGCATCACGCACCACCAAAGCCTCGCCATCCATGACCAATTGCTTGATATCAGCAAGCGCCACATAGCTAGAGGTTGCTGTGTCATACAGCCGACGATTGGGGTATTTTTTGATCACTCGCTCGCCGTCATGTGTCGACGTGGCGTTCATTTTGCTGCTCATGAGTCAGCTCCCGTAGTAAAACAAAAGCCCGCCACTGAAACTTCAGTGCCGGGCCGCACGGGGAACAAATGGTAGGCGCGATTGGAATCGAACCAACGACCCCCACCATGTCAAGGTGGTGCTCTAACCAACTGAGCTACGCGCCTACTTGTTCGATTCAGAAAGTATAACCCAATTTATCGCCTTCTCGCCGAACGAACCCCCTTAACTTCACGAACATTGGTTAAAACTTTGTCCAAGCGCCGTGAATCTCCGACCTCAATGGTGAACGTCATCCACGCCAAGTCTTTGATCGATTGGGTTTGCACGCCAATCACATTCATTTTTTCTTTGGCAAAAACTTCTGAAATATCTCGCAACAAACCTTGGCGATCAAAAGCTTCTATGTAGACGTCTACCGGATAGACCAAAGCTTGCGCCGATTGCGATTGCCCCCAAGTCACCTCAATCACACGCCCCGCATCTCGGGCTGCCATTTGCCTGAAGTTGGCGCAATCGCCGCGGTGAATACTCACCCCCTTACCGCGCGTCACAAAGCCACGAATGTCATCTGGCGGTGCGGGTTTGCAGCATCGTGCCAATTGCGTGAGCAAGGAATCAACGCCCACCACCAGCACACCACCGCCCGGCGTCTTGTCTGGATGTCTTGCTTTTTTGAGCAACACATAATCATCTGCACCCAGCGCTGGCTCGGGCGGATGCAACAACGTTTCAATGTTGCGCAAAGAAAACACATCTTTGCCCACCACTTCAAACAAAGCGTCCGCCGTTTTAAATCCCAGCTGAGAAGCCAAATCTTCTAACTTGATTGCTGTTTTACCTTCTCGCTGCAACAGCTTTTCGACTGCTTCGCGTCCCCTTGCCACCGTTTCATTGACAGCCAAAGCATTGAACCAAGCGCGGACTTTCGACTTCGCACGAGAACTGACCAAATACCCCAATTCAGCATTCAACCAATCGCGCGATGGTCCGCCCTCTTTGATCGCGGTCACCTCCACCGTCTGACCGTTTTTCAAAGGCGTGTTGAGCGGCACCATCGAGCCGTCCACACGAGCACCACGACAGCGGTGGCCCAAGTTGGTGTGCAAGCTGTATGCGAAATCAACTGGCGTAGCACCTTGCGGCAATTCAACAACGGCGGCATCAGGGGTGAGCACATAAATGCGGTCAGTCAACGCATCGGTACTCGCCACCGTGGCCGCACCGTCTTCCCCCTGCGCGCCACCGCTGGCCAGCTCACGCTCCCAGGCCAACAACTGACGCAACACGGCAATCTTGGCATCGTAATCACCCGATGCAGAAACACCCGCGTAGCCTTTGGTGCCCGCTTCTTTGTAGGCCCAATGTGCAGCGACCCCATGCTCGGCATGCGCGTGCATGTCTTGGGTGCGAATCTGGATTTCGATGGCTTTGCCTTGCTCATCCCGCACCACGGTGTGCAATGACCGATAGCCATTAGGCTTAGGACGCGCGATGTAGTCGTCAAACTCTTCCACGATGGGCGAGAAATGGGTATGCACCCAACTCAAAGCGGCATAGCAATCGGGGATGGATGGCACCACAACGCGCAAGGCGCGAATGTCAAACACTTTGGCAAAATCCAACGACTTGCCACGCATTTTTTTCACAATGCTGTAGATGTGTTTGGGCCGCCCTTGCACATTGGCCTCAATACCTTGCGCGTGCAACTCCGTTTCGAGTTGTTGACGAAGCTGCGTCATGTATTGCTCGCGCACCAACCGCTTTTCGTCCAACCAACGGGCCACTTGGCGGTAGGTTTCTGGCTCTAGAAAACGAAAAGACAAGTCCTCCATTTCCCACTTGATTTGCCAAATTCCAAGCCGATTGGCCAACGGTGCAAACACATGGAGCGATTCGTGCGCCAAGGCATGAGGCACAGGTATTTTGGTTGCGGCGAAATGACGCAAAGTTTGCAAGCGCGATGCCAGACGCAACAGCACCACCCGCAAATCCCGAGAAAACGCGAGCAGCATTTTTCGCACGTTTTCCGTTTGAAACTCAAGCGGCAACGTCTCGGAGGCTGTCACGCGAGCTTGGCGTTGCACACGAATCAAGCGTGTCGTTTCCAACGCCAAATTGGCGTACGTTTTGCCAAAAGCTTTCGCGATCACTTCTTCAGGCTTGTTCAGGTAATCGCTGGCATACACCAAATAACTGGCAGCCTGCATGGCTTCAGAACCACCAATGCTGGACAAAATCTCGGCCACGGCATCGGCATGCGCCAAAGCGCCCTCACCGGTGTCTAACTGAGCGCCAATCAACAAGGGCTCAGCAAACGCCCTCGCCCGCACCAAGGCCTGGGGTTGATCAGGCAAATCTTGCAACATTGCCGGCAACACAGGCGTCTGCGGCTGGTCTGTGTTGTATTTCATAAAAGGCTCACATTCATTCAGCGAAACGACAACTGAAAACTTCATAATGTCAGAAGTTTCTCATCGTAATTCAAATGGAGTTTTCAAATGTCAGATCGCACACTCGTCGGTAAAACAGCATTGGTCACCGGCTCCACCAGCGGCATTGGTTTGGGCATCGCGAAGGTCTTGGCCAAACAAGGTGCCAACATTGTTCTCAACGGCTTTGGTGATGTAGAGGGCCCCAAAGCAGAGATCACAGCCTTGGGCGTGCAAGTGGCTTATCACGGCGCTGACATGAGCAAAGCGTCTGACATCGAAGCCATGATGACATTTACAGCCACCACGTTCGGAGGCGTCGACATTTTGGTCAACAACGCCGGTATCCAACACGTCGCATCGGTAGAAGACTTCCCCGTTGAGCGCTGGGACGCCATCATCGCCATCAACTTGACTAGCGCATTTCACACCACCCGTTTGGCTTTGCCGCACATGCAAAAAACCAACTGGGGACGCATCATCAACATTGCCTCGGTGCACGGTTTGGTGGGATCAGCCCAAAAATCAGCTTACGTGGCTGCGAAACATGGCATCGTCGGTTTGACCAAAGTCACCGCACTCGAAAACGCCACCACTGGGGTGACTTGCAATGCAATTTGCCCAGGTTGGGTGCTGACGCCATTGGTTCAAAAACAAATCGACGCAAAAGCGGCGGCATTGGGCATCAGCAACGCTGAAGCCGTCAAACTTTTGCTGGGCGAAAAAGAACCCTCCATGCAATTCACAACACCCGAAGAATTGGGTGAATTGGCCACGTTCTTCTGCTCTAACGCCGGCAATAACATTCGTGGCGTGGCATGGAATATGGATGGCGGCTGGACTGCTCAGTGATGTAAATTCAAAAATTTACACCTCAATAAAGTAAAACTATTTATTTAAAAGAAAGCAAATTCCTACTTACAATTACAACAAATATCTATTTCTCCCTTACCTTAGAGGTATGACACAAAGCTACCCTAAAGAAACTGGAAAGTTTGCAGACCGCTTCCGCGCAGCATTGAAAGATGCTGGCGTTCGTGTCTCCGCCACCGTCGTGGCGAACGAATTCAACTTGCGATACTGGGGCGAAGGTATTTCTTCGCATGCAGCTCGCAATTGGCTCATGGGGGTTTCTATCCCCAAACAAGACAAACTCTTGGTCTTGTCAAAGTGGCTCAAAATTTCCCCCGAAGGGCTTTTGTTTGGCACACCACCGCCACGGCCCGCAGATGAAGCAGCCAAAGATGAGCACATGAATTTGGTGGACCAACAACTGATTTCACGTTACTTCGCGTTACAGCCCGAGCAACGGCGTGTGGTGCGTGAAGTCGTTGAAGGCCTTGCGGCCCTGAACCCCAAAAATCAATAAATCAAAGCGGAGGCTCTGGCCTCCATGCTTTGCCCAAGGCCCACTGGGCCTATTTTTTCGGCCGTCTTTGCCTTCACATTCACTTGGCCGATGTCAACCTCCAAAGCTTGTGCAATCCGTTCACACATGTGCGGGATGTAAGTAGCTAACTTAGGGGCCTGAGCAATCACCGTGCTATCTATGTTGCCAATCGTGAAGCCGGCCTCACGCACAGCTCTTGCGGCCTGTTGCAACAACACCCACGAGTCTGCGCCTTTAAATTTGCCATCGGTATCTGGAAAATGACGGCCAATGTCTCCCAAAGCTGCTGCGCCCAATAAGGCATCGGTGATCGCGTGCAGCAAAACGTCCGCATCAGAATGACCCAGCAATCCAAAAGGATGCGGCACATGCACACCGCCCAGCATCAAAGGACGCCCCTCCACCAAGGCGTGGACATCCCAGCCTTCACCAATTCGAAATTTAGGCACTGTCATTCTTTATTCCTCGGATCGTGTTTTCAAAATCGCCTCGGCCAGCGCAAAGTCTTCCGCGTACGTGACTTTGAAATTTTGCGCACTGGCTTGGACCAAACGAGGTTGCAAGCCCATCGCCTCTAATGCGCTGGACTCGTCGGTCACAGCATCACTGGCTTGCTCTAGCGCTTGGGTCAACAACCCGAGTCGAAACATCTGCGGTGTCTGAGCCAGCCATTTGTCAGACCGATCCACCGTAGACGCCACGCGTCCGGCTTGCTCAGCCTTCAGGGTGTCGGCCAATCGATGCGCCAGCAAACCACCCACAGCATCATCTTGGCAGGCATCGATCAAGGCATTGATTTGCGCGGGCGTCACCAAGCAACGGGCGGCATCATGGACCAACACCCAATCATGCGATTGAGCCCCCCGCTCACGCAACGCATGCAATCCAGCCAACACACTCTGCGCGCGCGTGGCGCCACCCACACCCACCACCTCAAACGCAAGCTGCGGATGCACCGCCAAGGTGCTGGACATGCGTTGATCGTCAGGCGCCACCACCACCAAGCCGCCCGCCACACGCGTCACGGCACCAAAGGCACGCAAGGTGTGCACCACCATCGGCAAACCCGCAACGATTTGGTATTGCTTAGGCTGAGGCGTGCCCGCGCGACTGCCTGAACCTGCACAAGGAATCAGCACATGAAAACGAGCGGAGAGCGGGGCAATAAGGGACATAGGCCAGACAGACGGATGAAACCGGGCCCCCATTCTAGAATTGCGCCAATGCATCTGCCCTCTTTGAGTTCTGGCAAACGATTTGCCCTCCCCCGCCCCGTTGGTTCCGCCGATGCTTTGCTGCTCGCGCAACTCAGCGCGCGCGAAAAATCCAAACACCAACGCGTGGCCATCGTCACCGCAGACGCCGTCGACGCACAACGACTGCAAGACGAAATGGCGTTCTTCGCGCCCGATGTGCGCTGCGTGCTTTTTCCCGATTGGGAAACGCTGCCTTACGACAGCTTCTCGCCCCACCAAGACCTGATCAGCGAGCGCTTGGCCACCCTCTGGCGCATTTCGCAAGGCGATGCTGATGTGGTGCTCATTCCCGCCACCACCGCGCTCTATCGCTTGGCACCGCCTGCCTTTTTAGCGGGCTACACCTTTCATTTCAAAGTCAAGCAGGCTTTGGATGAAGCCAAGCTGAAATCGCAGCTCACCCTCGCGGGCTACAACCACGTCACCCAAGTCGTCAGCCCCGGCGAATACGCCGTGCGCGGTGGCTTGATTGACCTGTTCCCCATGGGCTCTTTGGTGCCTTACCGCGTCGATTTGTTTGACAACGAAATCGACTCCATACGCACCTTCGACCCCGACACCCAACGCAGCCTCTACCCCGTGCCGGAAGTGCGCTTGCTGCCTGGTCGCGAGTTCCCCATGGACGACGCGGCGCGCGGACAATTTCGCAACCGTTGGCGCGAACTGCTCGACGGTGACCCCACCAAAAGCCGCATCTACAAAGACATTGGCAACGGCGTGGCCACCGCAGGCATCGAGTACTACCTGCCCCTGTTCTTCGAAGAAACAGCCACCGTCTTTGACTACTTAGGCGCATCCGCCACCGTGGTGTTGCATGGCGACTTAGAGCCCGTCTTCCAACGCTTTTGGCAAGACACGCAAGACCGTTACCGCTTGGTCCAAGGCGATCCAGAGCGTCCCGCCCTGCCACCTGCCAGCTTGTTTTTGAGTGCGGAACAGTTCTACGCAGCGGCCAGCAGCTACGCCCAATTTGTGCTGCGCCCGCAAGTCACCGACGTGCCCGACAACGCCTTTGCGCAAACCCTGCCCGACTTGACCGTGGTGCGTGGCGCCACCGACCCGCTGCAAAAACTGCAAAACCACGCCAAGCAAACCAGCAACCGCTTGCTGATCTTGGCGGAAAGCGATGGCCGCCGCGAAAGCCTGCTCGACTTCTTGCGCTCCAGCCAAGTCAGCCCACCAGGGTTTGACTCATTGGCCGAATTTCAAGCCAGCGACGAAAAAATTGGCATCGCCACCTCGCGCTTGCAAGTCGGCTTCAGCTGGACCGAAGCGGGCCTCGACCTCATTACAGAAACCGAGTTGTTTGCCGTTGGCACAACCACGCGTCGCCGCAAAAAACAAGAACAAGTCAGCGACGTCGAAGCGCTCATCAAAGACTTGTCTGAGCTCAACTTGGGCGACCCCGTGGTGCACAACGCCCACGGCATTGGCCGCTACCGAGGCCTGATCAACATGGACCTCGGCGAGAAAAATGCCGACGGTTCCCCTGCACTGCAAGAATTCTTGCACCTCGAATACGCCGACAAAGCCGTGCTCTATGTGCCTGTGAGCCAACTGCACTTGATTGGCCGCTACACCGGCGTCAGCGCCGACGAAGCCCCCCTGCACAAACTCGGCTCAGCCCAGTGGGACAAAGCCAAGCGCCGCGCTGCCGAGCAAGTGCGCGATGCAGCCGCCGAGTTGCTCAACATCTACGCGCGCCGCGCCGCACGCGAAGGCCACCCCTTCCGCTTCTCGCCGCAAGACTACGAAACCTTCGCCAACGACTTTGGCTTCGAAGAAACCGCCGACCAACGTGCCGCCATCCACGCCGTCATGCAAGACATGATCAGCCCTCGCCCCATGGACCGCTTGGTCTGTGGCGACGTGGGTTTTGGCAAAACCGAAGTGGCCCTGCGTGCCGCCTTCATGGCTGTGACCGGCGGCAAACAAGTCGCCTTCTTGGCGCCCACCACCTTGTTGGCCGAGCAACACTTTCAAACCCTGACCGACCGATTCAGCAAGTGGCCGGTCAAGATTGCAGAAATGAGCCGATTCCGATCGGCCAAAGAAATCACCGCTGCCGCTAAGGGCTTGGCCGAAGGTCAAGTCGACATCGTGGTCGGCACCCATAAATTACTGAGCGCCTCGGTCAAATTCAAAGACCTCGGTCTGCTCATCATCGACGAAGAACACCGCTTTGGTGTGCGCCACAAAGAAGCCATGAAAGCCATGCGCGCCGAGGTGGATGTGCTCACGCTCACGGCCACCCCCATCCCACGCACCTTGGGCATGGCCCTTGAAGGGCTGCGTGACTTGAGCGTGATCGCCACAGCCCCACAACGCCGCCTCGCCATCAAAACCTTTGTGCGCACCGAAGGCAATGGCGTCATCCGTGAAGCCGTGCTGCGCGAGCTCAAACGTGGCGGTCAGTGCTACTTTTTGCACAACGAAGTCGACACCATTGAGAACCGCAAAGCCCGCTTGGAAGAGCTGCTGCCCGAGGCCCGCATTGCCATCGCGCATGGCCAAATGCCCGAGCGCGAACTCGAACGCGTGATGCGCGACTTTGTGGCCCAGCGCTTCAACGTCTTGCTGTGCTCCACCATCATCGAGACGGGCATTGACGTGCCCAGCGCCAACACCATCATCATGAGCCGTGCCGACAAGTTTGGCTTGGCCCAGTTGCACCAGCTGCGTGGCCGCGTCGGACGCAGCCATCACCAAGCCTATGCCTACCTCATGGTGCCCGACATCGAGGGCTTGACCAAGCATGCCTCGCAACGCTTGGACGCGATTCAGCAAATGGAAGAGCTGGGCTCTGGCTTTTACCTCGCCATGCACGACTTGGAAATTCGCGGGGCGGGCGAAGTGCTGGGCGAAAACCAAAGCGGCAATATGCTCGAAGTGGGCTTTCAGCTCTACAACGAGATGCTCAACGAGGCCGTGCGCGCCTTGAAAAATGGCGAAGAACCCGATTTGCTCAGCCCTTTGAGTGCCACCACCGAAATCAACCTGCACGCCCCCGCCCTGCTGCCGGACGACTACTGCGGTGACGTGCACCTGCGTTTGTCGTTCTACAAGAAATTGGCGACTGCCAAAACAGGCGACCAAATTGACGCGCTGCTGGAAGAAATTGTGGACCGTTTTGGCAAACTGCCCGCACAAGCGCAAACCTTGATCGACGTGCACCGCCTGCGCGTGCAAGCCCGCAGCTATGGCGTGACCAAGGTAGACGCGGCACCCGGTGTGACCCACATCAGCTTCAAACCCAACCCACCGTTTGACGCCATGCGCATCATCGAACTGGTGCAAAAAAACAAACACATCAAACTGGCTGGCAACGACCGACTGCGGATCGAGCGCGAACTGCCCGAGCCGCAAGCCCGCGCGCAAATGGTGCGCGATGTGTTGCGCTCGCTCGGCACCCCCACCGCGCCCGTGGCCAAAGCGGCCGAAGCCCAGTCGTAACCCAACAGACTCCGACGATAATTTTTAGTATGACCACTGCCACCGAATTCGCCCCCGGCCTTGCCATCCAAGGCTTCACCGCCCCCCTGAAACTGCAAGACTTTAAACTCATCGCGTTTGACATGGACTCGACACTCATCAACATCGAGTGCATTGACGAAATTGCTGACGCCACAGGTCGCAAGGCCGAAGTAGCAGCCATCACCGAAGCGGCCATGCGCGGCGAGATCACCGATTTCAAAGACAGCTTGCGCCGCCGCTTGGCGCTGCTCAAAGGCGCACCTGAGTCGGCCTTGCAAGAGGTGTTTGAACACCGTTTGCGTTTGAACCCCGGTGCCAAAAATTTGGTAGACATCTGCAAAGCCCACGGGATGAAAGTGTTGTTGGTCAGCGGTGGGTTCACCTTCTTTGCCGACCGCGTGTGCGAGATGCTGAACATCGATTTTTCACGCAGCAACGTGCTGGACATTGCCAATGGCAAACTCACGGGTCAAGTGGCCATGCAAGACTGGGGCGACATTTGC
The DNA here is from genome assembly GCA_963513725.1 of uncultured Limnohabitans sp. GTDB lineage: Bacteria > Pseudomonadota > Gammaproteobacteria > Burkholderiales > Burkholderiaceae_C > Limnohabitans. The sequence goes on from CAUPRM010000001.1 coordinate 796,430, forward strand.
GACGGTGCAGAAAAACGCAAAATGCTGCTGCACATTTGCACCCAAATGGGCATCAGCCCCAAACAAGCCATTGCCATGGGCGACGGCGCCAACGACTTGCCCATGATGGGCGAAGCGGGCTTGTCAGTGGCCTACCACGCCAAGCCCAAGGTGCGCGAGCAAGCCATGGTGGCGATCAACGAAGGTGGCTTGGACCGCTTATTGGAAGTGGTCAAGGTTTAAGCGTTCAAGCTGCGCGCACAGCAGCAAGAAAAACTGCTGAATAACCAAAACACGTGCATCGTTGAGCTGTGAGCTAACGCAAGGCGTTGTAAATTGTTTGTGCCAAGTCTTCTGAAATACCTTCCACGGTACACAGGTCTGCCACACTGGCATCGCCCACGCCGCGTGCACCGCCAAAGCGCTGAAGTAACTTGGCGCGTTTCTTGGGGCCCACACCCGGAATCTCTTCGAGCTTGCTGCCCCCCACGCGCACTTTGGCGCGTGCGGCACGCATGCCGGTGATGGCAAAGCGATGGGCCTCGTCGCGGATTTGCGCAACCAGCATCAACGCAGCTGAATCACGACCGAGGTACACCTTCTCGCGGCCATCGGCAAACACCAGCTCTTCTAGGCCCACTTTGCGGCCCTCGCCTTTTTCTACGCCCACGATGCGCGACAGGTCGAGCCCAAGCGATTCAAACACTTCACGCGCCATCGACACTTGGCCTTTGCCGCCGTCAATCAGCACCAGATCGGGCAGCTTGCCCTCGCCGGCACGCACAGCCTCGGCCAGCTTGCTGTAGCGGCGCACCAGCACTTGGCGCATGGCGGCGTAGTCGTCGCCACCCGTGATGCCGTCGATGTTGTAGCGGCGGTATTCCGCGCTTTGCATCTTGTGGTGATGGAACACCACACACGAGGCCTGTGTGGACTCGCCCGAGGTGTGCGAAATGTCAAAGCACTCCACGCGGAATTGCTCTAAATCTTCAGGCGCTAAATCGAGCGCATCCACCAAAGCACGCGTCCGTGCTTGTTGCGAGCCTTCTTCGGCCAACAAGCGGGCCAGTTGAATGTCCGCGTTTTGTTGCGCCATTTCTAGCCACACGCGGCGTTGCTCGCGCGGGTTGTGCACGGCAGTAATCTTCACGCCGGTTTGCTCGGTCAACGCTTGCAGCAGTTCTTTGTCCACCGCATGGCTGGTGATGAGCGCAGGCGGCACAGGCACATCCAGATAGTGCTGACTCAAAAATGCTTCCAAGACTTCGGTAGGCTCGGCATCGTCCACATGCACGGGAAAGTAAGGGCGATCACCCAAATGGCGGCCACCGCGCACCATGGCCAAGTTGACGCAGGCTTTGCCGCCCTGCACTTTGACGGCGAGGATGTCCACGTCTTGGTCGCCCACGGTGTCCACGGCTTGCTGGTGCAGCACCTTCGAGAGCGCGCTCATTTGGTTGCGCAGCTCGGCGGCTTGTTCAAACTCCAGTTTTTCGGCGTGCGCCATCATGCGCGCTTCGATGCTGCCCATCACCTCTTGGGTTTCGCCGCGCAGCAAGCGCATGGCGCTGTCCACATCGCGCTGGTAATCGGGTACAGAAATCAGTCCCACACACGGCCCCGAACAACGCTTGATTTGAAACAGCAAACACGGGCGCGTGCGGTTGTTGAACACGGTGTCTTCACAGGTGCGCAAGCGAAACACTTTTTGCAGCAGCTGAATGGCTTCGCGCACCGCCCACACGCTGGGGTATGGGCCAAAGTAGTCGTGGCGTTTGTCTACCGCGCCACGGTAATACACCACGCGCGGCACTTGCTGGGGGTTCACGCTCAGGGGGGTGGCAGTGCTGGGATTTGCCAAGTCAACTGACGATGCAGCCTGCTTTGCAGGGTCATCGCCCTTCATTGGCACACCACGCGTCATCTTCAAATACGGGTAGCTCTTGTCATCGCGGAACAAGATGTTGTACTTGGGTTTCAGCGTTTTGATGAGGTTGTTTTCCAGCAGCAGCGCCTCAGCCTCTGAGCGCACCACCGTGGTTTCCATGCGCACGATCTTGCTCACCATGTGGCCAATGCGTGTGCCGCCGTGGTCTTTCTGGAAATAGCTCGACACCCGCTTCTTCAGGCTGATGGCCTTGCCCACGTACAACACTTGGTCTTGCGCATCAAAGTAGCGGTATACGCCGGGCAGCGCAGGCAAGCTCGCCACCAGTTCTAACAACTCGGGCGGGTGGCGTGGGGCAGCTTTTTCTTCCATCCCCGTATTGTGGACAATCTGCAGCGTGAAACCAGACACCTCTTCATTCCCCGTCCTGCACTGGGATATTTTTTGTCGCGTCATCGACAACCACGGCGACCTCGGCGTGTGCTGGCGACTGTGCGCTGACTTGGCGCAGCGCGGCCACACCGTGCGCTTGTGGGTCGACGATGCATCAGCCTTGGCTTGGATGGCGCCACTTGGCTGTGCAGGCGTGCAAGTGCATGCCTGGCCCGACGATGCCACTCTGCAAGCCTTGGCCGACAACAACACATGTCAAGTGGGCGATGTCGTGGTGGAAGCTTTCGGTTGCGAACTTCCCGAATCTTTTCAAATCTTGATGACACGCAGTACACCGCCTGTGTGGATCAACCTCGAATACCTGAGCGCCGAAGACTATGTGGCCCGATCGCACGGTTTGGCCTCGCCTGTGATGAGCGGACCTGCACGCGGCTTAACCAAATGGTTTTTCTTTCCAGGCTTCACGCCAGACACGGGCGGTTTGCTTCGAGAGCTGGACTTACTTGACGCGCCCACACACATGGACAGCGCAACAAGCACCATCACCACACGCCAAGCGCGACAACCCAAATTTGACCGTGCTGCATGGTTGTGTGCTCTGCCGTTAGACAAGCCCATGGGCACCAACGAGCGCGTGATCAGCCTGTTTTGCTACGAGCCAGCGGCTCTACCTGAACTACTCCAGCAACTCAGCCAAACCGACGCACCCACACGCCTTCTGGTGGCCCAAGGCCGTCCTAGCGCCGCAGTAGCCCATGCCACGCAAGCCTTGAACATGCCTGCCGCCGGCGCCAAGCAACTGCACATCAGCCACCTGCCCTACCTCAGCCAAATCGACTTTGACCATTTGCTGTGGGCCTGCGACCTGAACTTTGTGCGTGGCGAAGATTCTTTGGTACGCGCCCTGTGGGCTGGTCAACCTTTTGTTTGGCACATCTACCCACAAGACGACCTAGCGCACCACGACAAATTGCAGGCCTTTTACCAAGCCTTACAAATGCCCCAGACTTTGCAACATGTCCACGACGTCTGGAATGGGCGCTCGACTGCGGCACTGCCAGCTTGGACCCCCTCAGATTTGGCCATTTGGCAGGTTTGGAGCTTGCAAACACGACAGGTTTTACAGCACCAAACCGACTTAAGCACAGCGCTGATCGGGTTTGTCGAACAAAAACGCTAAAATAGCAGGCTATGCGAACCCAGTGCAGCTTGAGCTGTACGGGCCACTTTCACAAACACAAGACACCAACACACTATGAAAACCGCTCAAGAAATCCGCGTCGGTAACGTCATCATGCACGGCAAAGACCCTATGGTCGTCCTGCGCACCGAATACCAACGTGGCGGTCGTGGCTCGTCCACCGTTCGCATGAAGCTCAAAAGCTTGATCGCTAACTTCGGCACCGAAGTGGTGTTCAAGGCCGACGACAAGATGGACCAAGTCATCTTGGACAAAAAAGATTGCACCTACTCTTACTTCGCTGACCCGATGTACGTGTGTATGGATGCCGATTTCAACCAATACGAAGTCGAAGCCAGCAACATGGGCGACGCCCTGAACTACCTCGAAGACGGCATGGAACTCGAAGTGGTGTTCTACGACGAGAAAGCCATCTCTGTCGAATTGCCCACCAACGTTGTGCGCGAAATCACTTGGACTGAGCCCGCTGTCAAAGGCGACACCTCAGGCAAAGTGTTGAAGCCCGCCAAAATCGCAACTGGCTTCGAAGTGGCCGTGCCTTTGTTTGTGGCTCAAGGCGACAAAATCGAAGTGGACACACGCACTGGCGAATACCGCAAGCGCGTCTAAGCCTTCGTAGGTTTGACCCATCAAGGCTCCTTCGGGAGCCTTTTTCATTGGCGAAGTGCGCACCACTTGCCGTTACCATTGACGCATGGATGGAATGCTCGACCCTCACGACCGAAGAATTGCAGAAGCTTGGGAAACTCTGAAAGCACAACACGCGACCGGCGATTTGTTGGCGCCAGAGTCCAATCGACTTGCATTTGCTGACCCCGAATTTTTGCTACGCAGAGAAACACGCGGCTTACGATTTCAATTGGAAATGCTCAAACCTGATCTTGCACAGCAAGAACAAGGCATTGAGCACACCGTGGTGGTGTTTGGCAGCGCACGTTTTCTCAGCGAAGAAGCGGCACACCTCGAACTCGTGCGTGCGCGCGAAAGTGGTGATCTGTTAGCCATCAAACGCGCAGAAACTTCGCTGCGCAATGCCAGTTTTTACGAACAAGCACGGGCCTTGGCCAGCGTCATCACCAAATTCAGCGCGGACAGAACCAATGGCCGCAAGCTCTTCATTTGCACAGGGGGTGGCCCAGGCATCATGGAGGCAGCCAATCGCGGCGCTGCAGAGGCTGGTGGCATCAGCGTCGGCCTCAACATTGCACTGCCCCGCGAACAAAGCCCCAACCCCTACATCACCCCAGGTCTGAGCTTTAAGTTCCATTACTTTGCGCTGCGCAAGATGCACTTCATGATGCGCGCCAAAGCATTGGTCGCCTTTCCTGGCGGCTTTGGCACCTTGGACGAGTTGTTTGAAACACTCACACTGGTGCAGTGTAAAAAAGCGAAACCTGTGCCCATCGTGCTGTTTGGCAGTGCCTACTGGAAACGTTTGTTCAACCCCGAAGTGATGGTTGAAGAAGGCGTGATTTCAGAAGAAGATTTGAACCTGTTCAAGTATGTCGACAGCGTCGATGACGCGTGGAACTTTATTCGTGAGTTTTATGCACTCTGAGTTGGTAAGCGCTGCGCGAGCCCAAGCCCACCACGGCTGAGACACACCAAAATACGCCGCCAATGCCAATCACCGTGCCGGCGGCGCCAAACAAAATCGGCATCAAAACACTCGATGCGTTGATGCCCATCAGACGCAAGCCCAACGCCTCACCATGGCGGTGCTCGGGCGTGATTTGATGCAAGGTGCTCATCACCATTGGCTGTACCGAGCCCAACGACAAACCCAGCAAAACAGAGCAAATACCCATGGTCCACGCTGTGTGCATCAAAGGATAAATGCCCAGCAACGCCGAGGTGATCAGCATGGCACCCGTGATCACTTGCCACTCTTGCAAGCGCGCAGCCAAGATGGGCAACAGCATGCGAATCAATGCAGCCGCAATCGCAAAGCCTCCCAAGATAGAACCAATGGCTGAAGCACTCAAGCCGCGCTCGTGACCCAAGATGGGCACGACAAAGGTGTGCACATCCCAGCAAGCTGATAAAAACCAATTCACCATCAACAAACGGCGAAACATGGGGTCGTTGAGCAAATCCCATGCACGATTTTTCTCATGCCCCTCAGGCTTGATGACGGGCGGCAACTCTCGCGTGTGACGAATGCACAACCAGCCCAAAAGTGGCAACACCGCCATCGCCGCATACGCCCATTGAAAACCCGCATGGTCAATCAATAGTCCTGCCGTGAAGGGCCCGATGAAGTTAGAAAACGCAGGCCCAATCGACAACCAACTGAAGGCCTGCTTCATCTGCGCGGTGTCTTTCACCGCGCGCCCCACATGACGCTGCAGCGCAATGATGGCCCCACCTGTCGCCCCGCCGGTCAACAAAGCGCTGACACACAAAACCGGAAAAATAGGCCACAACGCAGCCAAGCCAGCCCCGACAAAGGCCATCAGCACGCTCCACATGACGGGGCGCTTGAGGCCGTGCGCATCGGCATATCGCCCAGCTGGCAAAGCCAAGAAAACTTGGGTCAAGGCAAACAGCGCCAACAACACGCCCACCGCGGCCTCGCTTTGACCACTGCGCAAAGCCATCAAAGGTGCCGCCATGCGCATGCCCGCCATGCAGGCGTGCAGGCAAATTTGCCCTGTGATCAGTCGCGTCAGTTCACGCTTCACACTTTGGCGTCCGAGTCATCCAAGGCCTCGTCAAACTTTGGCAGCAGCGCTTGGGCTTCCGCTTCTGGCAAAGCCTCCACATTTTTCAACGCACGGCGCATTTGACGGCTGCGCGTGTCGGCGCGGTCCAAGGTGTCTGCGGCCTTTTGCACTTGCTCACGCACTTTTTCAACCCAGTCGCCATAACGTTCAAACTCCGTTTTGACCGCGCCCAACACCTTCCACACTTCGGAGGCTTGCTGCTCCAGCGCCAAGGTTCGAAAACCCATGTGCAAACTGTTGAGCATGGCCAACAAGGTGGTCGGCCCCGCCAAGGTGACGCGGTAATCGCGTTGCAAGCTGTCCATCAACCCGGGGCGGCGCAGCACCTCGGCATACAAACCTTCAATGGGCAAAAACAAAATGGCGAAGTCAGTGGTGTGCGGCGGCGCCAAGTAACTCTCGGCAATGCTCTTGGCTTCGGTGCGAATGCGCGTCTCCAAGGCTTTGGCCGACAGCTCTGCCGCCACGGCATCGGCGCGGTCATGGGCATCGAGCAAACGCTCGTAGTCTTCACGCGGGAACTTGGCGTCAATGGGCAACCACACGGGTTCACCATCTGCACCGCCTCGGCCGGGAAAGCGAATGGCGAAGTCCACGCGCTGGTTGCTGCGTGGTTTGGTTTCGACCTGCTTGGCGTATTGCTCCACGGTCAACACCTGCTCCAACAAGGCTTCGAGTTGCACCTCGCCAAACATGCCGCGGGTTTTCACGTTGGTGAGCACGCGCTGCAAACTGCCCACACCATCGGCGAGTTTTTGCATTTGCCCCAAACCGTTGTGGACTTGCTCCAACCGCTCGGCCACTTGTTTGAAGCTCTCAGACAAGCGCTTCTCCAAGGTGGTCTGCAGTTTTTCATCAACTGTGCGGCGCATTTCGTCGAGCTTGTCGGCGTTGCTCTTTTGCAATTGCTGCAGCTGTTGGTTCAAGGTGTCGCTGATGGTGGTTTGCATCAAGCTCAGTTGTTGCACTTGGCTTTGCTGAAAACTCGCCAAGGTTTGCGTCAACTCTTGCCGCCCGCCGCGCGACGACTCGGTGATCTCGAAACGCAACTCTCGCTCCACACGCTCCAACTTTTCTTGCACATTCAACATGCTTTGTTGCAACGCTAAAGCTTGCGCCTGCGCTTGCAATTGCGCTTCTTCTCGGTTGTTTGAACCCGAGCGGCGCAGCACCACCACCAACAGCAGTGCGTTGATGAACCCAATCCCAACGGCAATCCAAATTTCCATCACGCGCCTATGGTGTTGAGTGGCGTCAGCGATTTGCCTTGGGTGAAATAGCTGATCAAGTTGTCGGCGGCCAAATTGGCCATGGCCATGCGTGTGGCGATCGACGCACTGGCAATGTGAGGGGTCAACACGATGTTGGGCACGGTCAACAAGTCTGGATGAACTTTGGGTTCACCTTCGAACACATCCAAACCTGCCGCCGCAATGCGACGTTCGCGCAAGGCAACAGCCAACGCCGCGTCATCCACAATGCCGCCGCGCGCAATGTTGACCAAGGTGGCTGTGGGTTTCATCTGCGCCAGCTCTGCTGCACCAATGGTGTGGTGCGAGGCTGCGCTGTAAGGCACAACCAACATCACATGGTCTGCGCTGCGCAACAACTCTTCTTTGCTCACGTAAGTTGCACCACATTCAGCCTCAAGTTCAGGACTCAGGCGCGAGCGGTTGTGATAAATCACCTTCATGCCAAACCCATGCGCACCACGCTTGGCAATGCCTTGACCGATGCGGCCCATGCCCAAAATGCCCAAAGTGCTGCCATGCACTTCAGCGCCAGCAAACATGTCGTAACGCCATTGCGTCCATTCACCGCGACGTAAATAGTGCTCGCTCTCGGTCAAGCGGCGGGCTGTGGCCATCAGCAACGCAAAGCCAAAGTCGGCCGTGGTTTCAGTCAACACATCTGGCGTGTTGCTGGCTTGCACACCGTGCGCCGTCATGGCCGGCACGTCAAAGTTGTTGTAACCCACGGCCATGTTCGCCACAGCTTTCAAGTTGGGGCAAGCCTTGAGCACCTCCGCATTCACAGGGTCAGAACCCGTGGTGAGTGCACCTGCATGCTGTGACAGCGCTTGCGTCCAATCGGGTTGGGTCCACGCTTTGTCAGCTTGGTTGTCGGTCACGTCAAAGTGTTCGCGCAAGCGGGTCAACACGTCTTCAAAAATGGGGCGGGCAATGATGATTTTGGGTTTCATAAAAATATCTTCAATGTGTCAATGCATATTCAGCGATGTAGAAAAACGCGCCAGCAAAGTAACCGATGAGCGCCAAGCCACTGATTTTTTTGACATACCAAATAAAGTCAATGCGCTCCAAGCCCATGGCAGCAACCCCTGCGGCGGAACCGATGATGAGAATCGAGCCTCCCGTCCCAGCGCAGTAAACCAGAAATTCCCACAAGAAACTGTCCGCGGGATATTGGGCCAAGCTGTACATGCCCATCGATGCAGCCACCAACGGTACGTTGTCCACAATCGCGCTAACAAGACCGATGATCATCACGATCACATCTTGCCGCCCGACAGCTTGGTCTAGCCAAGCGGCCACATTCGACAACACATGGGTGTGCTCTAGAGTCGCCACGGACAACAAGATGCCCACAAAAAAGACGATCGAAGGCATGTCAATTTTCGTCAACGCATGGGTCAAAGAAAGGTGCTGCTTTTGCTCATCCAATTTTTCACGATGCACCAAATCGCCCACAAACCACAACACACCCAAGCCAAACAAAACACCCATGAAAGGCGGCAAATGCGTCCACGTTTTGAAGGCAGGCACAGCAACCAAAATGCCTAGGCCTAGGAAGAACATCAAATGACGCTCGAATGCCGTGGTTTGACTGGATTGCCCTAGCGCGTTCTGAGCCATGGGTGACACCACCTGCTGGCCTTTCAGCCAAAAGCTGGTGACGATCAAAGGCACCATCAAATTCACCAACGAAGGCAAAAACAAGCCTTTGATAATTTCCACCGCCGTGATCTGACCACCAATCCACAACATCGTGGTCGTGACGTCACCGATGGGTGACCAAGCGCCACCGGCATTCGCTGCAATGACGATGATGCCTGCGAAGAACAAGCGGTCATCGCGTTTGTCGAGCAATTTTTTCATCAACGACACCATCACGATGGTGGTGGTCAAGTTGTCCAAAATTGCACTTAAGAAAAACGTCACAAAGCCAACCAGCCACATCAAACTGGAAAGCTGTGTCGTTTGAATGCGCGATGTGATGACCTCAAACCCATTGTGCGCATCCACCACTTCAACAATGGCCATAGCGCCCATCAGAAAGAACACAATTTGAGCGGTGCTGATGAGCGACGCATTCAAATGCTCACCCACAAGCTGCGCATCACCTGTGTTGACGGCATAGATCGTCCACAACAATCCTGCGCCCACCAAAGCGGAGGCTGATTTGTTAATTTTCAGCGGATGCTCAAAGGCAATGGCCGCATAAGCGGCGACAAAAATCAGAACCAACGCAGTCAACATCATGTGTCCTTCAAGCCTCAAACGGGCTGCACGATGCCGAACACTTGGCGCAAGTAAGCCAAATATTTTTCATCGTCGCACATGCCTTTGCCAGGGGTGTCTGACAACTTCGCCACCGGCTGGCCATTGCATTGCGTCATCTTGATCACAATTTGCAACGGCTCGTAGCCCAAATCATTGGTCAAGTTGGTGCCAATACCGAAAGCGAGTTGGCAGCGCCCTCTGAACTGCTGATACAAAGCAATGATTTTTTCAACCGTCAGACCGTCAGAAAAAATCAAGGTCTTGGTCATGGGGTCCACGCGGTTGTTACGGTAGTGCGCAATCATGCGCTCGCCCCATGTGAACGGGTCGCCGCTGTCGTGACGGGCACCATCGAAGAGCTTGCAAAAGTACATGTCAAAGTCACGCAAGAACGGCTCGATGCCGTAAACGTCGCTCAGCGCAATACCCAAATCTCCGCGGTATTCGCGCGCCCACGTTTCAAAGCCAAACACTTGGCTATCGCGCAAACGCGGCCCCAGCGCTTGGCAGGCTTGCAAGTATTCGTGCGCCATCGTGCCCAAAGGCGTGAGGCCCAGCTTCATCGCAAACAACGCATTGCTGGTGCCCGCCAATTGGCCTTGCGCGCCCGTGCCCAATTTGGCAGTCAACACGCGCAGCAACTCCTCGTGCCAAGCGCGAGAAAAGCGGCGTCGCGTGCCGTAGTCGGCAATTTTCAAATCGCTCAAACGCTCGGCATGCAGTGCTTCAATTTTTTGATCTAAGCGTTTGCGACCTTCGATGAAATCAGGCACTTTTTGGGTGTTGCGAAAGTACACCTCGTTGACGATGGCCAGCACAGGAATCTCAAACAAAATGGTGTGCAGCCAAGGTCCGTGAATGCTGATGTCCAACTCGCCGCTGGGCAGCGCCGTGACCTCGATGTACTTTTCATTGAGATGAAACAAGCCCAAGAAATCGACAAAATCGCTTTTGATAAACCGCAAACTGCGCAGCCAAGCCAGTTCAGCATCTTGAAAATGCAGGCTGCATAAAGAGCGAATTTCGTCGCGAATTTCTTGTGCATACGGCGCCAGATTCACACCCGGGTTACGACACTTGAATTTGTAGGAAACCTGCGCACTGGGAAACTGATGCAGCACCGCCTGCATCATGGTGAATTTATACAGGTCGGTGTCAAGCAGGCTGGTGATGATCATCTGGCTCTAATTCTGAAAAGTTCAGTCCACCCAATGGGTGAACTCAGCCGCAGGCACACGCGGCGTGACAAAGGTGTTGACCTTGTCGCTTTCATCCGCCCAACCCAAAGCCAAGCCACACACCAACATCTCGTCCTCACCCGCACCGATGTGCGGCAAGATGATGCTGTGAAAACTGTTCCAAGCCGCTTGTGGACAGGTGTGCAGCCCGCGCGCGCGCGCCGCCAGCATGATGTTTTGCACAAACATACCGTAGTCAAACATCGAGCCTCGGCCCATCACTGGGTTGAGGGTGAACATCAAGCCCACGGGTGCATCAAAGAATTTGAAATTGCGCTGGTGCTGCAAATGCATCTGCTCTTTGTCGGCCTTGCCAATGCCCAGCAAACCATACAAACCCCAACCGTTTTCACGACGACGGTCGATGAACGGGCTGATCCATTGCTTGGGGTAATAGTCATATTGCTCTTGGTATTGCTGAGCGACTTCCGGGTTGGTACGCATGGCTTCATGCGCCGCACACACTTTGTCGACGAGGCTGTCGCGACTCGCACCTTGCAACACATACACCTTCCAAGGTTGGGTGTTGGTACCCGATGGCGCGCGGCTGGCCACTTGCAAAATCTCGGTGATCAATTCGCGCGGCACAGGCTGCTGCGTGAATGCGCGAGCCGACATGCGCGAGGTGATGGCGTGGTCAACGGCGGCGATGTTCTCAGATGGGGTGCTCATACCAAAGTCTCCAAAACGGTTTTTAAATTCAAAGGCAGTGCCTTGACAGGCCTGCGGTTTTCTTTGTCCACATACACATGCACAAAGTGCCCGTGTGCAGCGCACAACTCAGCGCCTTGCGCAAACAACCCCACCTCGTAGCGCACGCTGGACGAGCCGAGCTTGGCCACGCGAATGCCCGCTTCAATGGTTTGCGGAAAAGCCAAAGGTGAGAAGTAGTTGCATTGGGTTTCAATCACCAAGCCGATCGTGTCGCCGTGGTGGATGTCCAATGCGCCATGCTCAATCAAATGCGCGTTCACCGCCGTGTCAAACCAGCTGTAGTACACAACGTTGTTGACATGGCCGTAGGCGTCGTTGTCCATCCAACGCGTGGTGATGGTGCGAAAGACCTTGAAGGCGCTACGCGGCTGCGCTTGAGGGCGTGCAGAAGTGGAAGTCGTCATACATGTAGATTTTGCCAGCGTCGCCAATACGCTTGGGCGACACGGTAGGTGTTGACTTGCACGCGAACTGTGTCCTCGATTTGATGGCCGTATCCACCTGCCATGCAAAACGCCAACGGGACGCGATGTGACCACGCCCAATCCAGCACCCGTCGATCACGGGCTTCTAGGCCATCAAAACTGAGCTTGAGTCGCCCCAATCGATCGCCCTCATGCGGATCAGCGCCCGCGAGGTAAATCACCAAGCCTGGGCTAAACCGCGACGTCAGCTCCGCAAGCGCGAGGTCTAAGGCGTGCAGATAGGCATCGTCATCACAACCATCGGGCAATTCGACATCCAAATCGCTGATTTCTTTGGCGAAGGGGAAATTGCGCGCGCCGTGTAGCGATAAGGTAAACACGTGCGCATCGTTGGCAAAGATGTGCGCCGAGCCATTGCCTTGGTGCACATCCAAGTCAATGATGGCCACATTCAACGGGTGTACGTGGGTGCGCGCCCACTCTGCTTGCATCAAACGTGCGGCGACAGCCGCATCGTTGAACACACAAAAACCACTGCCTCGATCTGCGTAGGCATGGTGTGTGCCACCGGCCATATTCGCCGAGATGCCTTCTGCGTCAAACAAAGCCGTGCGTGCGGCCATCACCGTGGCGCCTGCGGAACGGCGGGACCGCTCCACCATGGCCTCAGACCACGGAAAACCAATGTCCTTTTGCGCTGCCGCACTCAAACTACCCTGCACCACCGACTGGATGTAACTTGGCGTGTGCACCAACGCCAACTCGCCATCGCTGGCGGGCTGTGCCACGTGCATCGTCACCTCGGGCAAGTCATGCGCCAAACGCTCACGCAACAAACGGTACTTGGCCATTGGAAAACGATGGCCTTCAGGCAACGGCAAGACAAATTGATCGGAATAAAAGGCGCGCATGGGCTATCAGGTAAAAGCGGCAATGAGCCACATTGTGACCAACACACGAAAACATCCCGATTTAGAACCATGCCTCTAAACCGCCGCCAAGGCCTTGCGGATTTACGGGATAACCCTAAACTTCATCCCAATGCTGCAACGCAACATTTTTTGCAAACTGTCTTAACTTTTGGAGTAACCCCATGCTGAACGCCGAACAAATCATCGCCTCGAACAAAGCCAACCTGAACAACCTGTTTGGTTTGTCGAACCAAGCCTTCGCTGGCGTGGAAAAACTGGTTGAACTCAATCTGACTGCCGCACGTGCTGCATTGACTGAGTCTGCTGAGCACGCCCAAGCCGTGTTGGCCGCCAAAGACCCACAAGAATTCATCAACTTGCAAACCAGCTTCTTGCAACCTTTGGCTGAAAAATCTGCCGCTTACAGCCGTCACATCTATGACATCGCGTCGGGCACGACCGCTGAATTGAGCAAAGCCTTCGAAGGCAAAGCAGCTGAAGGCCAACAAGCCGTGACTGCTTACATCGAAACAGCTCTGAAAAACGCGCCTGCTGGCTCTGAGCAAGCTGTCGCCTTCTTCAAGCAAGCCGTGAGCGCCAGCAACACCGCCGTGGAAACTGTGCAAAAAGCGGTCAAACAAGCCACTGACATGGCTGAAACCAACCTCCAAGCTGCAGCCGACACCGCTGTGAAAGCCACCAAAACGACCGCTGCTAAAAAGCGTTAATTGGTCCCAGTTGTCTCCTCGGGTCTTTTCGTCACCTTGGGTGCAAAGATCCCTTCAAGGGCTCGTCGCAAGATGAGCCCTTTTTTTATCAGCGTGGCACCAAAGCTGCGCGCAATTTAGGCAAGGCCTGAAGCATGGCAGCGCGACCCGCTTCAATCGAGCGACGACGCGCCCCGAAGTCCGCGCTCCCCACATGGTTCAAGGCGGGACGGACCACCAAATCGGCCTCTTTCAATTCAAACGCGTTGATGCTCTTGCCCATGATGGTGAAGGTTTGCATCAAGATTTGAAACATGTCATCCGTCTTCGCAGCCTCTGGCGCACTGGAAATGTCCACGGCCAGCACATATTCCGCCCCCATTTGTCGCGCATAACGCACGGGCACAGGCGAGACCAAGCCACCATCCACAAACTCACGGTTACCGATGCGAACCGGCTCAAACACCGAAGGCACTGAGCTAGACGCGCGCACCGCCGTGCCCAAATCACCGCGCTGAAACAGCACGCCCTCACCCGTGCGCAAATCGGTTGCCACAATGCCCAGCGGCATTTTTAGCTCTTCGATGCGCCGTCCTGATGTCTGTTGACTGACGTAGCGACTCAAAGCATCACCGCGCATCATGCCGCGCCCCAGCAAGGGCACGGTCCAGTCGGTGATGGTGGCCTCCTCCATGGTCTCCGCCACCCTTTGCAATTGCGCACCGGTTTTGCCACTCGCATAAAACGCCGCCACCAAACTGCCAGCAGACGTGCCCACCACCAAATCGGCCTTGATACCGGCCTCTTCCAACACTTGAAGCACGCCAACATGCGCAAATCCGCGTGCCGCACCACCGCCCAATGCCAAGCCTAGACGCGGTGCCTTTTTCACAACGGGTATCTCGCCGCCAACTGGCGGTGCGATGGGTGCCGTCGGTTTTTCAGCCACCGGCGCCAAAGGACCAGGCGATTGACACGCGCTCAACACAGCAACACAAGCCACCAGCACCAACCTGCGCCAATCTAGACCGAGCAGCGAAGCCGGAGAGAGAACAACTGACATTTTGAAAATTCCTAGCCCCATGAGCGCAAAAGCATCCATTGTCCTAGATAGGGTGCGCACGCGATGGACAAAGGCGCCGCCTCATCCTCCATAATGCAAGGGTTCAGTTGACGTTTACGTAAACGTCAACTATTTCAATCTACGCAACTATTGGAGAAATTCATGGAGATCAAGGGCAAAGTTTTCATCGTCACCGGCGGCGCATCAGGCTTGGGTGAAGGCACGGCACGGGCTTTGGCCGCACAAGGCGGCATCGTGGTCATCGCGGACATGCAGGCCGACAAAGGCGAAGCCGTGGCCAAAGACATCGGCGGCGCGTTTGTCAAATGCGACGTGAGCAACGAGGCTGACGGCCAAGCCGTGGTCGCTAAAGCCGTGTCGCTGGGCAAGTTGATGGGCTTGGTCAATTGCGCAGGCATTGCACCGGCTGAGAAAACCGTGGGCAAGAATGGCGCGCACAGCCTCAACACGTTCAGCAAAACCATCATGGTCAACTTGGTGGGCAGCTTCAACATGATCCGCTTGGCCTCTGAAGCCATGAGCAACAACGCGCCAGAAGCCACCGGCGAACGCGGCGTGATGATCTCAACCGCGTCGGTCGCGGCTTATGACGGTCAAATTGGCCAAGCAGCCTACAGCGCGTCCAAAGGCGGCGTGGTCGGCATGACCTTGCCCATCGCACGCGACTTGGCCCGCAACGGCATTCGCAACATGACCATCGCCCCCGGCATCTTTGGCACGCCCATGATGTTTGGCATGCCGCAAGACGTGCAAGACGCACTGGCCGCCAGCGTGCCCTTCCCTTCACGCTTGGGCACGCCACAAGACTACGCCAAGCTGGCTCTGCACATTTTTGAAAACGATATGCTCAACGGCGAAGTGATTCGCTTGGACGGTGCGATTCGTTTGGCACCAAAATAAACAAGGCACAGCGGGAAAGGCGGGAGGGTCTGCCTAGAATCGACCCTCCACGTTTTCCCCCACCATGGCCATCCCCCAATCTTTCATCCAAGAGCTCCTTGCCCGCGTTGACGTGGTCGAGGTGGTGGGTCGCTATGTGCAGCTGAAAAAGGGCGGTGCCAACTTCATGGGCCTGTGCCCGTTTCACGGCGAAAAGTCTCCCTCGTTTTCAGTCAGCCCCGCCAAACAGTTTTTTCACTGCTTTGGCTGCGGCAAAAACGGCAACGCGATTGGCTTCTTGATGGAGCACGCGGGCATGACCTTCGTGGAGGCCGTCAAAGACTTGGCCCAAAACGTGGGTCTGCAGGTGCCCGAAGAAGACATATCTCCCCAAGACCGCGAGCGCGCCGCACAACAACGCCAAAAGCAAGCCACCCTCACCGATGTGTTGGAAAAGGCGGGCGAGGCGTACCGCAAACACCTCAAGTCGTCCCCCAAAGCCATTGAGTACCTCAAAGGCCGAGGCTTGAGTGGCGAGATTGCGCGCCAATTCGGCTTGGGCTACGCCCCCGAAGGCTGGCGCAGTTTGGCCAGCGTGTTTCCCGACTACCAAGACCCCATGCTGGCCGAGAGCGGCTTGGTCATCGTCAACCAAGAAGACGGCCAAGACGAAAAACGCTACGACCGTTTCCGCGACCGTGTGATGTTCCCGATTCGCAACGTCAAAGGCGAATGCATTGGCTTTGGCGGGCGCGTGCTGTTTGAGGGCACGCCCAAGTACTTGAACTCACCCGAAACCCCCGTCTTCAGCAAAGGCCGCGAACTGTACGGTTTGTACGAGGCCCGCAACGCCCTGCGCGACGTGGGCTACGTGCTGGTCACCGAGGGCTACATGGACGTGGTGGCGCTGGCGCAGCTCGGCTTCCCCAACGCCGTGGCCACTTTAGGCACGGCCTGTACCGCCGACCATGTGCAAAAGCTGTTCCGCTTCACCGACAACGTGGTGTTCAGCTTTGACGGCGACAGCGCAGGCCGACGCGCCGCACGCAAGGCACTCGAAGGCGCCTTGCCCTACGCCACCGATGTGCGCAGCGTGAAATTTTTGTTCTTGCCCGCCGAGCACGACCCAGACAGCTACATCCGAGAATTTGGCAAAGAAGGCTTTGCCCATTGCGTGACCGAGGCCATGCCGCTCAGCCGCTTCTTGATCGAAGTGGCGCGTGAAGGCTGCGACTTACACACAGCCGAAGGCCGCGCGCACATGGCCAGCAACGCCAAGCCCATGTGGATGGCCCTGCCTGACGGCGCCCTGAAACGCCAACTGCTCACCGAAGTGGCCAACTTGGCCGACTTAGGCAACCACGAGCTGCAAGACTTGTGGATACCTCCGGCGCCTGCCCCAGCGAACAGCTCGGGACGTTCCGGTGAGTACAAAAAATCGTCCAAGTTCAAACCACGCGAACGGACGCAAAGCTTCGGCCCACGCCGCACCCGCCACATGCCCCAAGGCCGCGCAGACCATGCCGCCCGCGTGCTGCTGTCAGACATGTCGATTTGGGAGCAACTCTCCACCGAAGACCACAACCTCTTGTGCGACTTGGCAGCGCCGCACGGCCCCTTGTTCGTTTGGCTAGACCACCACCACCACGAACACGGCAACCAAGCTTGGGGCGTTTTGCGTGAAGGCTTGCGTGGCGAAGAGATCGAAGACTTGGCGCTGCGCGTGATGGCCTCGGCCTTCACACCCATCCTTGACGACGACGGCAACCCGCGGCCAGATGACGCGACACCTGAAGCGCTGGCGTTGGAAGCCCGCGCTGAATTGCGCGGCATGCTCAATCGCATGTTGATCGAAAGCATCAAGATGCAAGAGACCGAAGCCATCGAATCGGCCAAAGAAGACCCTACCGCCTTGCAGCGCTACCGAGCCTTGCAAGCACGCCGTCGTCAACTTGAATCGGTCAACCCCAACACCGCAGAAACGTAGCAATGGCGGGCTTTTGCATAAGCCCGACTTCGCATTTTTGGTATAATCCAAACTTAGCAAGTGCGACAGCAGCACCTCCGAGCCCGGCTAACCGTGACACAAGCGCACGACTCGCCAATTTATCGCAAGGACTGCATTCCAAATGTTCGCCCTCACACGCTTGCTTTTGAGGCCCAACCTCCCCCTTTGTTTTCCCCCACGTCGCATTTGTGGCGCTGCGTATTTATCTCTTTTTTGTGATTTCTTTTTTGTTGTCTAGGAGTTTTCATGCCCGTCGACCCAAAGTCCAAGAAGCCTGCAGCCAAGGCAGATACAAAGCTCTCCACAAAGACGGCCAAATCGGCAGCGCCTGTCGCCGCCAAGTCTGCCCAGAAAGCTTCTTCCGTGCCCGCATCCAAAACCCCCAAGCCCGCTGACGCCAAGCCTGTCGTCCGACTCATTCCTAAAAAGCCTGCAGCCGTTGAAGCACACGCCCCCAAGGTAGAAAAAGCCAAACCAGCGGCGAAGGCCAAAGCCAAGCCCAAAGCAAAAGCCAAAAAAGCGTCCGAAGATGACGAAGACCTGAGCGACATCGAAGCCGACTTGGTGGGTGAAGAGCCTGTTGCGACCGAGGCGACGACTGAAAAAGTCAAACCGCTTCGCATGAAGATCAGCAAGGCCAAAGAACGCGCCTTGATGAAAGAATTTGGTCTGGACGAGACCGTGTTGTCTGAAGAAGACATGCAAAAACGCCGTTCACGTCTGAAAACCTTGATCAAACTGGGCAAGACACGCGGCTACCTGACACACGGCGAAATCTCGGACCACTTGCCTGACAAGTTGGTCGATGCCGAGACCTTGGAAGTCGTGATCACCATGTTGAACGACATGGGCGTGGCCGTGTACGAGCACACCCCTGACGCAGAAACTCTGCTGCTCAACAACAACACCCCCACGGCCGCGACCGAAGAAGAAGCCGAAGAAGAAGCCGAAGCCGCCCTGTCCACCGTGGACAGCGAATTTGGCCGCACCACCGACCCCGTTCGCATGTACATGCGCGAAATGGGTACGGTTGAGCTGTTGACCCGCGAAGGCGAAATCGAGATTGCCAAGCGCATCGAAGGCGGCTTGATGGACATGATGGCGGCCATCAGTGGCTCGCCCGCCACCATCGCTGCCATCTTGAAAATGGGCGAAGAAATTCGCGAAGGCAAAGTGGTCATCTCCACCATCGTGGACGGTTTCAGCAACCTCAACGAAGCCGACGACTATGTGGCCGAAGAAGACTTTGACGAGTTCGACGAAGCCGACGATGACGACGGCAAAGGCGGCTCCAAAGCACTCACCAAGAAACTGGAAGAGTTGAAGAACCAGGCCTTGGAACGCTTCGACCGCATGACCACTTTGTTCGACAAGCTGCGCAAAACTTACGACAAAGAAGGCTACGGCACCCCCACTTACATCAAAGCACAAGCGGCTTTGACAGCTGAGTTGATGAACATCCGCTTCACCGCCAAGACCATTGAAAAGCTGTGCGAATCGGTGCGCGGCCAAGTCGACGAAGTGCGCAAAAAAGAGCGCGAACTGCGCCGCATCATCGTTGACAAGTGCGGCATGCCTCAAGCCACCTTCATCAAAGACTTCCCACCTAACTTGCTCAACCTCAAGTGGGTGGAAAAGCAAGCCGCTGCGGGCAAGCCTTGGTCGACCACCATGGGCCGTTTCATTCCGCCCGTGCAAGACTTGCAACAAAAATTGATGGACTTGCAAGCCACCGTGGTGGTGCCTTTGGACCAACTCAAAGACATCAACAAGCGCATGAACGCCGGCGAGCGCAACTCGCGCAATGCCAAGAAAGAAATGATCGAAGCCAACTTGCGCTTGGTCATCTCGATCGCCAAAAAATACACCAACCGTGGTTTGCAATTCTTGGACTTGATCCAAGAAGGCAACATTGGTTTGATGAAGGCCGTGGACAAGTTTGAATACCGTCGCGGCTACAAATTCTCGACCTACGCCACATGGTGGATTCGCCAAGCCATCACGCGCTCCATCGCGGATCAGGCCCGCACCATCCGTATCCCTGTGCACATGATCGAAACCATCAACAAGATGAACCGCATCAGCCGCCAACACTTGCAAGAGTTTGGTTTCGAGCCCGATGCCAGCGTCTTGGCCGAGAAGATGGAAATTCCAGAAGACAAGATCCGCAAGATCATGAAGATCGCCAAAGAGCCGATCTCGATGGAAACACCGATCGGTGACGATGACGACAGCCACTTGGGCGACTTCATCGAAGACGGCGTCAACACAGCGCCTATCGAAGCCGCCATGCAAGCGGGCTTGCGCGATGTGGTGAAAGACATCTTGGATGGTCTCACCCCACGTGAAGCCAAAGTGCTGCGCATGCGCTTTGGCATCGAAATGGCCAGCGACCACACCTTGGAAGAAGTGGGCAAACAGTTCGACGTCACGCGCGAGCGCATTCGTCAAATCGAAGCCAAGGCTTTGCGCAAGTTGAAGCACCCAAGCCGCAGCGACAAACTGCGCAGCTTCATCGACACGATTTAAGCGTCTTTTTGCCCTACGTCGATAGGGCAATAAAAAACCCCGCGAGCACCAAGCTGGCGGGGTTTTCTTTTGGGCCTTTTTAAAACCCGTGACTCCGCTCTAAACCGTTGCCAACGCCATCACACCCGTGGCGGTGTTGGAAATTGGAATGTGATAGTTTTGATGCACAGGCTTGACGTGCTCACCCAAGGCCCCGCGCATGGCCAACCACATCACCAACTCCACACCTTGCGTGCCGGTCTTTTCGACCAACTCGTGGATGCTGAACTGCGTGGCCCACTCGGGGTTCTTTTGCAGGCTGTCCATGAATTCCAAATCAAACGCCTTGTTGATGTGGCCTGCACGCTCGCCGTCGAGCTGATGGCTCAAACCACCGGTGCCCAAAATGACCACGTTCAGATCGCTGTCCCAGCTGCGAATGGCATCACCCACAGCTTTGCCCAAGTTGTAACAACGCTTGGCCGATGGCAATGGGAACTGCACAGTGTTGATACAAATCGGCACGGTCAGAACGGGGCACGCATCGCCAGGCCAGAACAGTTTGAGCGGCAAGGTGAACGCATGGTCCACCAGCATCTCTTGGCAGGTCACCACGTCAAATTCTTTTTCCACCAACTCGTTGATGATGTGCCACGACAAATCAGGTGCGCCTTTGAACGGTGGCAAAGTGGGGATGCCCCAGCCTTCGTCGGCGTTGTTGTATTGCGCTGCGGCACCCACAGCAAAGGTGGGCATTTTGTCGAGGAAGAAGTTCAAACCGTGGTCGTTGTAGAACACCACGGCCACATCGGGCTTGACCTTGCCCAACCACGCGTGAATGGGTGGGAAGCCATCAAAAAATGGTTTCCAGTACGGGTCTTGCTGAATGCCTTTGGCAATCGCGCCACCGATGGATGGGATGTGTGATGAGGCGAGGCCGCCAACGATGTGTGCCATGGTGTGTCTCCTTGATGTTTATTGGTGGGCTGCAGCGCGCAGCTTGGCTTTGAATTCTTCTTTGGTCATGCCGGTTTGGGCTGCGCCTAGGTCTTGCACGTCCAAACCCAAAATGCCAGCGAACTTGGCAAGGTAGTACACATTGCCACCGGCGGCAATCAACCCCAACACATTGCGTGTGCGAATGGCGTCGGCTTGCTGGGCATTCAGGCCGTACTGCAGCATGTACGCCTCTTCATCGGCTTTGAAGGTGTTGCGGTTGTCAGCGGTGTTGAACGAGTAGCACATCTTGTTGAGGGCGTAGCCTTTTTGGGCTTGGTCACCGTCAAACAAAGTGGTTCCAAAAATCGGTTCAGGTTTGTGGCTCATGGGCGTCTCCGTGATTGAAGTTTTTCAATGAGACGGAGTGTGGGCGCTTCAACTCATAAAATAAACCACGCAATACTCATTTATTCCATGAAAAAATTTGATCATTTGGATTTGGATGGCCACCTGCTGCATTTGCTCAGCACGGTCATTGAGCAAGGCTCGGTCACGGCAGCGGCCAATGCACTGGGCATCACGCAGTCCGCCGTGAGCCACCAACTCGACCGCTTGCGCGCCATCGTGGGCGATGCCTTGTTTGTCAAATCAGGGCGCGGCATTGTGCCCACAGCGCGAGCTGAAGCTTTGGCCTTGCAAGCGCAAGGGCTGCTGACTCAGCTGCAAGGTTTTGTACACAGTGGTGCGTTTGAGCCTGCGCGCCTGACCCAATGTTTCACCATCGCCGCCAACGATTTGCAGCGCGACTTGCTGCTGCCGGGCTTGTTGAACCGCTTGCAAGCCCAAGCGCCAGGTGTCACGCTGCGCGTGGTGCCATCCGATGTGCCCAGCGCCGACATGCTGCGCGCACAAGACTGCCAGCTGGTCATCAGCCCGCGCCCGCCAGATGCCACCGACATCAAACACAAGCGCCTGTTTGCCGACAACTACCGTGTGTTTTATGACCCGCAGATGCGCAAAGCCCCGCGCTCGCTGAAAGCGTATGAAGCGGCTGAGCACATCACCGTGGTGCACCAACCGCGTCGCAGCTTAGACATTGACGAATTACTGCTTAAAAAAGGCGTGCAACGCCGTTTTGCGGCCACCCTGAGCAGCTTTGCAGGCGTGGCGGCGTTCGTGGCTGGCACGGAGCGCTTGGCCACCCTGCCCGGCTTGCTGCGTCAAGGTTTGCTGCGCGGTTTGGCAGATGCGCCCGTGCCCTTTGACACGCCAGACATGCCCATGTACGCCATCTGGCATGTGCGGCACCAGCAAGACCCTGTGCATATTTGGCTGCGCGAACACTTGTTTGCTAGTTGATACGCTTAAGCAAACTCTTCGGTATCCACCTCAGAAGCATTCACCGCGTTGTAACGCGGCCCCTTCACCGTTTGCTGATTGATGAGCGCTTCTAAACGCTGCATCTGCTCGGGTGACAGCATCACATCAGCGGCGGCGATGTTGTCTTCGAGGTGGCGAATGTTTTGCGTGCCAGGAATCGGAATGAGCTTGCTGTCTTTGTGCAGCAACCAAGCCAAGGCCAGTTGCGCAGGTGTGCAACCCGCTTCGCGTGCAATGTCTTGGTAGGCATCGAGCAAAGGCAAGTTGGCGGCATAGGTGTCCGCAGCAAAGCGTGGCATGGCGCGGCGAATGTCGTTCGCCGCCAAGGTATTCACATCACGCAAATCACCACACAAGAAGCCACGCGCCACGGGGCTGAAAGCCACAAAGGTGGTGCCCAGTTCTTCGCAGGCTTTGAGCACGGCGATTTCGGGGTTGCGTGTCCACAGCGAGTATTCGGTTTGCACGGCTGCAATGGGGTGCACGGCATGCGCTTTGCGCAGCGTGGTGGCCGAGACTTCGCTCAAACCAATCTCGCGAATCTTGCCCGCACGCACGAGGTCGCTCAAAGCGCCCACGCTGTCTTCGATGGGCACTTGTTTGTCCCAGCGGTGCAGATAGTACAGGTCAATCACATCGGTGCCCAAACGGGCCAAGCTGTCTTCGCAGTTTTGGCGAATGGCTTCAGGACGGCCATTGATGACGCGCTTCACGCCATCAGGGAACGACACCCCCGCCATGCCACCTTTGCTGCACAAGGTGATTTCGCTGCGGTGCGCTTTGAGCGCCTTGCCCACCAACAACTCGTTGGTGCCAAAGCCATACAAAGCCGCCGTGTCAAACATCGTCACGCCGAGGTCTAAGGCGCGGTGAATCAAGGCCTCGCCCACTTCAGGCGCGGGTGGCGCGCCGTAAGCGTGGCTGAGGTTCATGCAGCCTAGGCCAATGGCTGAAACGGTGTAAGGGCCGAGTTGACGTTGTTTCATGCGTGTGTGTTGGTGTGCGTGCGGGTCCAAGCAGGCAATGGGGCTGAGCGGTGCAGCACATTGTCGTGCAGCCATGTGGCGCTCTTGCGCGCACGCTTAGCCACAGTGGCCAAGGGCAGTTGTTGGTAGTCGTCGTTGAAGACTTCAAAGCTGTAGTCACCGCGATAACCAATGCGGTCCAAGCGCAACACCAAATCAGCCAAGGCTTCGCTGTGCACGCCCTCGCCTGGGAACACGCGGAAGGTGCGAGCGGTGGTCATGCGGTCTTCAAAGGTGGGGGTTTCGTGCCACATGAAGTCAGACAGTTGCACCAAGAAAATTTTCTCGGGGTCGAGGTCTTCAATCGCATCCAACGGTGTGTTGGCGGCAAAGATGTGAAACGAGTCAATGCCAATGCCCAGGTTGGGGCAATCGGCACGGCACACCACATCCCAAGACGTGGTGAACTCGTTGACGGTGCGGCCCCATGACAAACCTTCGTAAGCCACTTTGATCCCCAAGGGCAAAGCCATCATGGCGAGCTTTTTCAAATCGCGGGCAATGTGGTCGAGGTCATCGGTGGCGTGGCGTGACGTAGACGAACACGCCAACAACACTTTGCTGCCCGTGGCCGCGCACATCTCGAGCATCGATTTGGCGATGTCGACCTTGTAGCCGTGCAAGTGACCCGACAAACCTTCAAAGTCGCGCAGCACCTGAAAACCTGTGGGGCGCAAGCCACTGGCCTGCACTGCGGCCACCGCTGCGGGTACGCCGCCGGGGTGTGTGACCAAGTCACGCGCCATGAGCATGACTTGCGAGAAGCCTGCGTCTTTCATCGCCGACAACTTGGCTTCTAAAGAGCCCGCCATCGTGATGGTGTCCATGCCGAAGCCGTCGAGTAAGTTCATGGCGTGGCCTTTTTATTAGTCTTTATGAACCAGCTCAAACGACACCGAGCCCAAGGCGCTGCGTGTGAGCGCGCCACGGTCTTCGGGGTGCAACTGGGTGGACTCGACAAACTCCACGCCACGCGCTTTGAGTGCCGTCACCGCAGCGCCCACATCGACCGCGCCCAAACCAATGCGTTGCAAGCATTCGGGCGATTCATCGGTGTCCATCCAAGGATCGGGTTCGATCAGTTGCCACAAGAAGTTGCCACACGGGCTTTTCATCAATTTGCCTTTGGGCAAGATGCCAAAACGTTGCTCGTCGGGCACAAAGCTGAAATCGAACATGTGTTCAAAGTAGGCCAACCAATCGGCACTGCGACCGGCACCGATGTACTGCACCACGCCAAAGTAGCTCATGCCAGCTGTGGCTTCTGGGTGTTGGTCCACCGTAGGAATGGGTTTGAAGTCGATGTCGTAAATCGAGAATTCTTGCCAACGGTCCACAAAGTAAAAGCGGCTGCCGCCTGGGCCATGAATGGCTGGGATGTGCAGCTCCATCGCTTGCGCTTGGCTGGTCACGTTCCATGCGCCCAACTCCATGCAGCGGGTGTGCGCTTGCAGGGCATCACGCACGCGAAAGGCAACAGCAGAAATGACGGGTTGGCCATCGGTGGTGGCGCTCACACGCGCATCATCGGGGCTGGCGTTGACCACCAAGTTCATACCGCCTTGGCGGTACAAGGTCACCTCACGCGAGCGGTGGCGTGCCACGGGGCGAAAGCCCATGTTCTCTAGCACTTGGCCTAGCGCCTGTGGCCGGCTGGTGGCGTATTCGATGAACTCGATCCCGTCTAAGCCCAAACGGTTAGGCATGTCGGGCACGGACTCGCGGTGTTGAGATGGCAAGGTCATCAAATACTCCAAGAAAAATTAATAACTCAGCTGTGCGACATCGCGCAACACGTCAGCCGTGGTGGTGGGCAAGCCGAAGTATTCCAAGTAGGCAGGGATTTGTTCAAACAACATGTCCGAGCCCACCTGCACGCGGCAGCCACGGTTTTTGGCGGCTTGCAAGAACGCGGTCATTTCGGTTTTCATCACCACCTCGCCCACAAAGGCGTCAGGCGAAATGCGCGACACGTCCATCGGCAAGGCATCGCCTTCGTTCATGCCCATGGGTGTGGCGTTGACCACCAAGTCGTGGTCAGCAGGGTCGTTCGAGCCCGTGCGCACATCGATCTGGGGGTAGTTTTGTTTCAAGCGTTGGCCCAAGGCCTCGGCAGAGGCGGTGTTCACATCAAACAAGCTGATGGCCGCAATGCCAGCCCCAGCGAGCGACGCAGCAATGGCACAGCCCACGCCGCCTGAGCCGACCACCAACACGCGTTTTCCCGTGAGGTCGAAGCCCTTGCGTTGCACGCCGCGCACGAAGCCTGCGCCGTCAAACATGTCGCCAACCAAACGGCCATCGGCCAGTTTTTTCACGGCATTGCAAGCACCGGCCACGCGCACGGTGGCGGTCACTTCGTCGAGCAAGCCCACGGTCACCACTTTGTGTGGCATGGTGATGAGCGCACCACAAATGTTGGTGAGATTGAACACCGACTTCAAGAACACCGGATAGTCTGGCGTTTGGCAGCCCATGGGCACCACCACCGCATTGATGCCCGCACTAGAAAAGTACGGGTTGTAAATCATGGGGGACTTGAAAGAGTGCGTGGGATAACCAATGTGGGCAATCAACTGCGTGTTGCCATTGATAGAAATACCGTGCTTGCTCATGATGTTTTATTTAGAAGATTGAACGGCTGACACTGCAGCGCGCAAAGCCAGCTCGTAGCTGTCGGCACCAAAGCCGCAAATTTGGCCTTTCACAATTTCAGCGAACACGGATGTGTGGCGAAATTCTTCACGCGCGTGAATGTTGGACATGTGCAACTCCACCACGGGGCAAGTCAACACAGCCAAGGCATCGCGAATGGCGTAGCTGTAATGGGTCCAGGCGCCGGCGTTGATGAGCACAGCGTCCACGTTGTCAAAGTAGCATTGATGAATGCGCTCGCACATGTCACCTTCATGGTTGGTCTGATAGCACTCCACTTCAGCACCCAAGGCCTTGCCCAACTTGTGCAAATTGGCATTAATTTCATCGAGTGTGATGGTGCCATATTGCTTAGGGTCGCGTTTACCAAACATGTTGTGGTTCACGCCGTGCAGCATCAAAACTTTCATACGCAACTTCCCTTAAGAATCTTTATTCGTTCAATAAAAAATGCTTCGCCGCATCCAAGCGGCGAAGCATCACACACCAATTACTTGGCTTTTTTGGCAGGCACAGCTGTACGAACTTTTTCGATTTCAGCTTGTAACTCTTTGACCAAGTCTTGGCCAACTGTCACGCCGTGCTTGGCCGTCACAGGGCGCATCTTGTCACGCAAGATAGACATTTCAGACTCAGGCAACTGCGTCACTTGCATGCCATTTTTCTTCAAGTTGGCCAATAAACCGGCTTCCAAGTTACGTGCTGTTTCGCGTTGGAACTTGGCAGACTCAGTGGCGGCATCTGCCACAACCTTTTTCTCAGCAGCGCTCAAAGTTTCCCAGAACTTTTTGCTGATCACCACAGACTGTGGGTTGTATTGGTGAGCGGTCAGCACCATGTGCTTTTGCACTTCGTACAACTTAGCGCTGTTGATGGTGGGGATGGGGTTTTCTTGACCGTCCACAGCACCTTGCTCCAACGCGGCATACAACTCTGGGAATGGCAGCGGTGTGGGGTTGGCACCCAAGGCTTTCACCCAATCCACGTTGATGGGGTTAGGAATGACGCGCAACTTCAGACCTTCGAGGTCAGACACTTTGTTGATGGCGCGCTTGCCGTTGGTGATGTGACGGAAGCCCAGCTCGTAGTAAGCCAAACCGATCAACCCCTTTTCTTCCAACTTGGCATGCATCTTCTTACCGAAGGCACCGTCCACCACAGCGTCAGCTTCTTTGGTGCTAGCGAACATGAAAGGGAAATCGAACACACCAAATTCTTTGACTTGGCTGGCGAAGATGCCAGAGTTCATGGAAGCCATTTCAAGGGAACCGCCTTGAATGGCCGACACGTTGGCTTGGTCACTACCCAAAGTACCACCTGGGAACAGGTTAACTTTGAGCTTGCCGCCAGAGTTCTTCTCGACGATCTCTTTGAATTTCTCCATACCCTGAACGATGGGGTGACCCGCATTGTTCTGGTTGGCGAACTTGATGGTTTTCACTTGTGCCGAAGCGATGCCCATAGCGGCCATGGCCACAGTCGCGATCACGGTCTTGATAAATACACGTTTCATGTCAGTGTCTCCTGATGAACTTTGCGGTCGTACGCCAAATGAAGGTTCCACTGCCTGGCGTACCCGGACAGACAGTGGAAAAGAAAATCAATAGAACCAGCGTGCGGGCACCATCACCAATTGCGGGAAGGCGACCATCGCAAACATGATGATGAACTGCGCAACCATGAACGGCATCACACCGCGCGTGACTTCGTCCATGCTCACTTTACCCACACCGGCCACCGCATTGAGCACGGTACCCACGGGCGGTGTGATCAAACCGATGGCATTGTTGATGATGAACAAGACGCCGAAGTACACAGGGTCAATGCCAGCGGCTTTCACCACAGGCATCAACACGGGTGTGAGCAACAAAATGGTGGGCGTCATGTCCAACGCAGTACCCACCAGCATGGTGATGACCATGATGGTCAGCATCAATAGACGCGGACTATCTAACAAAGGCTGTAGCAAAGCCACCAATTCAGCTGGCAAATTAGCCACCGTGATCAACCAAGCAGACACCATCGCAGCTGCCACCAAGAACATCACAATCGCACTGGTCTTGGCAGAGGCCACAAACAAGGGATACAAGCTCTTCAAATTGAGTTCTTTGTACACAAAAGTCGAGATGAGCAAGGCGTACACGGCAGCAACCACTGCAGCTTCAGTCGGTGTGAACACACCAAACTTCAAACCAAACACCACGATCACAGGCAATACCAACGCCCAAGTAGCCTCGCGCAGCGCTTCACGAATTTCGCCAAACGATTTACGTGGTGGTACTGTCACTACTTCTTGGCGTGCTAACCACCACCAAGTGATCCACAACGAAGCACCCAACAAAATGCCAGGCACGATACCAGCCATGAACAATTTGGAAATGGACACGTTGCCAGCCACACCAAAAATCACGAAGCCAATGCTGGGTGGAATCACGGGGGCAATGATGCCGGCAGAAGCGATCAAACCTGCAGAGCGTGCGCGGTCATGACCAGCTGCCACCATCATGGGCAAGAGCAAAGAGGCCAAAGCAGCCGCATCGGCCACAGCAGAGCCAGACAAAGCCGCCATGATCACAGCAGCCATGATGGTCACATAGCCCAAGCCACCTTTGATGTGGCCCACACAAGCCATTGCGAAATTCACGATGCGACGCGACAAACCCCCCGCATTCATGATTTCGCCAGCCAACATGAAGAATGGCACAGCCAACAACGGGAAACTGTTGGAGCCTTCGATCAAGTTTTGCGCCAAGATTTGCGCATCAAACATGTTCATGTGCCACATCAAGGCAGCACCGCACAACAGCAAAGAGAAAGCGATGGGGATACCCAACGCCATGGAACCCATCAGGGAAAAGAGAAATACTGTGATTGTCATGGTCTTGTTCCTTGAATGGGCTTAGTGGTTGTCGCCGTGAGGGGCTTCTTCAGACTCTTGAATCATCACCAAATCTTCGTCGCGCACGTGCCCGGTTAACAAGCGAATGAACTCTGCACTCAAAATCAACCCACCCATCACAGCAAACAAAATGCCGGGCAAGTAAACCCAAGCCATCGAAGCTTCCATCACGGCACTGGTGCTGTCCAAGTTAATGATGGCTTGCTCATAAGCACCTTTGAACAAAAGCCAGCAAGCAAACAACATCAAGATGTAAGAAGCACCCAAGCAGACTTTTTTGCCGAATGGGCCCAGACGGCTCACCAACATGTCCGTACCCAAATGTCCATGTTCTTTCAGTGCCACGATGGCCCCCAAGAAAGTCATCCACACGAACGCCCAACGTGACAGCTCTTCAGACAAGGTGATGCCAGAGTTCATGGCGTAACGCAGAAACACGTTACCGAATACCAACACCACCATGAGAGCGAGGCAAAAGGCGATCGCTGCTTCAAGTACTTTGCAGCAGCGATCCAAAATAAGGTTAAACATCAGGAAGATCCTTGAAAAATATGGGCTGAAACAAAATGTACAAAACAGTTACTTTGCACCATGTTAGTGGAAACCCGCATTTGAAACTCGCATAGCCAACTACCTGCTATGCCAAATTTGAATAACTCACGAAACGAAGGACCATGTCCACCACGCTTTGGCGTCGTGCAGCCAAAGCTTTGGCAGTTTGGCCATTGCGTTTGAAGATCAAATCGAAGGTGTAACGGTTGGACACGTTGAAAAACGTCAGCGCAGAAATAGACGCATGAATGTCGATAGGGTCTAGCCCTTTGCGAAACGCCCCAGCCTTAACGCCACGCTGGTAAAGCGCTTCGATAGACTGAATGGCTGAGACGTTGAGATCTTGAATCAACTTGCTCTGGGCCAAAAAGCTGCCGCGCTGGATGTTTTCGTTCATGACCAAACGGATGAAGTCTTGGTTGCTGTGATGGTGATCGAAGGTGAAGCCGACCAGCGCCTTGAGCGCCTCCTCAGGGGACAAGTCGGCCAAGTGCAGCTCAGCCTCGGTGGCACGAATACGGCGATACGCGTCTTCCAGCACGGCAAGGTACAAGGCCTCTTTGCTGCCGTAGTAGTAATAGATCATCCGCTTACTAGTGTGCGTAGCCGCTGCAATCGCATCGATGCGTGCGCCCGCCAATCCCTTGGCCGCAAACTCTGCCGTGGCAACGATCATGATGCCCGCCATCGTCCGCTCGGGATCGTTGGTGCGCTTGGGCGCCTTGCGGGTGGAATGTACCGATTCGTTCATTTGCAAAGTATAGAACGCGAATAACGCCACACCATACTCAGAAGAACCCTAATGCGCGCGTCAACTGTCGTGGCAAACTGATTGCAAATGTTGTTTCGACCTTTAACTTTTAAATCTTAAAAATGTCCTCCCCTTCACACCCGCCCTTGCGCCTAGGCATCTTGGGCTGCGCCAACATTGCCAAGCAATTTGTACGCGATGTATCTGGTAGCCAGCAAATTGCAGTTCAAGCCGTGGCCAGTCGCGATTTGTCTAAAGCACAAGAATTTGCAAAGATTTTTCACATCCCTCGCGCGTATGGCAGTTACGAAGCCTTGTTGAGCGATGCCGCAATAGACGCTATTTACATCCCCTTGCCCAACAGCATGCACGCCGAGTGGGCGATTCGCGCCATGCGAGCGGGCAAGCACGTGCTGTGCGAAAAACCTTTGGCACTCAACTTGGGCGAAGTGACGCGCATGTTTGAGGTGGCGCGCCAACAGGGCGTGATGTTGTTGGAGTCGTATCCGTATTGGTTCCAACCCCAAACCCGCGACTTGTTGGCATGTTTGAGCCACGAGAAGATTGGCGAAGTGCGCAGTGTGCAAGCCAGCTTTGGTTTCACCGTCGGCAACATCGGCACCAACATCCGCATGAAGCCCGACCTCGGTGGCGGCGCCTTACTAGACGCGGGCAGCTATCCACTGAGCTTGATTCGTTTGGTGATGGGCTGCGCGCCTGAGCGTGTGATGGCGCATGCCAACTGGGCCGACACGGGCGTGGACATCAGCATGATGGCAACGTTGTTTTACGCCGATGGCCGACGTGCGCAGATGTCGTGCGCCATGGACACCGCCAACCACCGCCGCGCCACCGTCGTGGGCTCACACGGCACAGTCGAGACCGAATACCTCAACCACACCAGCGATTCTCACACGCATGCTTGGGGCTACTTGCCCAGCCAACTGCGCGTGCGTCAAGGCATAGCCAACAGCATTCCGTTTGAAGACGTGCATTCAGCGTCAGGCAGTGGTTTTCGGTTTGCTGCTGAAGCCTTTGCCCAAGTGATGCGCAATGGCGACTTACCCGCCATTGAACGCGCAGCAGCGGCCAGCTACGACGTTGCAGCCACCCTCGATGCCATTCAGGAAAGTGCCAAGACAGGGCAGCTCGTGACCCTGCGCCAGTAACGCCAGGTCAGTCGTATCGACAACAGCGGCCTAGAGAACCTAAGCCAAGCGCACGGTCTGTTGACTGGCTGCTGCTTGCGCGATGGCCTCGACCACCAACAGGTTTTGCAACCCATCGTGTGCACTCACCAGAGGTTTTTCCACGCCTTGAATCACACGGATGAAGTGATCCATCTGCAAACGCAAGGGATCTTCTCGCTCTAACGCCACAGTGCTACTTTGGTAAGGCTTGAACCACGAACGGTCTTCTGCTTTGACGTAGGTTTTCAAGCGCATGGTGGGCACGGCCAAGCTGCCCATCGTGCCCGCAATGACATAACAGTCTTCATCGTCATAGCTGGCGTAGGCCTTGTTCTCTTGACTGGTTTGTTCCCAACTCCGCGCCGACGCCGATGTATCTGACAGCATGAAAGACGCCAACACACCCGATGCAAAACGAAACGTGATGGACGCCGTGTCTTCCACCGCAAAACCGCGCACCGCATCAGAGGTCATGGCCTGCACCTCAATGATTTCGCCACACAGCATGCGCAAGTTGTGAATCTCGTGGATGAGGTTGATCAGAACCGGTCCGCCGCCCAGCTCACGCCGCCAAGGCGCCTGCGTGAAGTAGTCATCGGGTTTGTAAAACATGGCGCTACCCATGACGCTGACCAACTGGCCCAAGCGCCCCTCGTCAATCACAGCTTTGGCTTCACGCATGATGGGGCTGTGCGCACGGTGATGACCGATCAGTACTTTGGCTGAATGCGTTTGCGTGGCTTGCACCAGCTTTTGGGCATCGGCCACGGTGTGCGCGATCGGCTTCTCCACCAACACCGGCACACCGGCTGCGATGCATTGCAAGGCTTGCGGCACATGCAAGGCATTGGGGGTCGCCAAAATCACACCATCTGGCGAGGCCGTAGCCAACAGTTCGTCCAAGGTGGCAAACCAAGGCACGCCATGCGTTTGAGCCAAGGCCTGCGCGGCTTCAGACGGATCGGCAATGGCGCTCAATCGGCACTGCGAAGATTGCGCCATAACAGCCATGTGGGCGCGACCAATCACGCCAGCACCAGCGACCGCGATGTTCACCGAGGTCATGTTTAAACGGTGGTTGCAGCCGCCGTGGTGGTGTGTGCACCACCCAAGAACAAGCGCTCCATTTGGGGGTCAGCCAAAATTTCAGCGGCTGATTTGTAGAGCACCAAACGGCCAGACTCCAAAGCAATCGCGTTGTCTGAGTACTTGAGCGCACTCTTCACGTTTTGCTCCACCATCAGCACCGTGGTGCCTTGGTCAGCCAGCTTGCGCAAGAGCTTGAACACGTCTTGCACCACCATGGGTGACAAACCAATCGAGGGCTCGTCAATCAACAAGACCTTGGGACGCAGCAGCAAAGCGCGGCCAATTTCGAGTTGCTTTTGTTCACCGCCTGACAACGAAGACGCCAAGGAGTTCATGCGCTCTTTCACGCGTGGGAAAAACTCCAACACTTCAGGAATACGTTCATGCGTGGTCTTCATACCCAGCGTGATGCCGCCCAGCTCTAGGTTTTCATACACCGAGAGTTGGCCAAACAAATTGCGGCCTTGCGGCACAAAGGCAATGCCGCGTGCGAGCAAGTCTTTTTGTGTGGCACCCGTGATGTCGTCGCCATTCAAACGAATCTTGCCTTGGCGCGGTGTGAGCAAGCCAAACAAGGTTTTGAGCACGGTCGATTTGCCAGCGCCATTAGGGCCAATCAACAGCGTGATGGAGCCCTTGGGCACAGTGAACGACAAGTTGTTCAAGATCATGAAATCTTTGTAACCCGCCACGACATCGTCAAATTCGATGCACGGTGTTATGTTGTTGTGTGTGGTCATGATCAGCTTCCCAAGTAAGCGTCGAGCACTTGTTTGTTGGCGCGAATTTCTTCGGGTGTGCCAATGGCCATCACCTTGCCTTCGACCATCACCATGATGCGGTGGCACAGGTCCATCACAAAATCCATGTTGTGTTCGATCACCACAAAACTGCCCTTGCGGGTTTTGTTCAAGTCTTTCAGCAAGGTGCTGATGCCGCCCACCAGCGATGGGTTCACACCCGCGCAAGGTTCGTCAAGCAACACCAGAGCAGGTTCGCTCATGAAGGCCATGGCAATGTCCACCAGCTTTTGTTGGCCGTAGCTCAACTCGCCCGCCTTTTTGTCGGCCACATGTCGGATGTGGAACTGGTCAATCAAGGCATCGGCCTTGGCACCCAAGTTGGAATCACTGGGGGCAAACATGCGGCTGAACATGGTGCCTTGGTGCTCTTGCGCGGCCACGATCAAGTTGTCGCGCACGGTCATCTTGCCGAACACCTGCAGGGTTTGGAAGGTGCGGCCTACGCCCAAGCGGTTGAGTTCCAAGGGACCCAGTTTTGTGACGTCTTGGCCATTGAGTTCAATCTTGCCGGTGTCCGGTGTGATCTGACCCAACATGCTGTTGAACAAGGTGGTCTTGCCCGAACCGTTGGGGCCAATCACGCCAAAGATTTCACCGGGGCGCACTTCAAACGACACGCCACCCACGGCCTGAATCGCGCCATAGGCCTTCTTCAAGTCGGTGACTTTGAGAACGGGTTGGTTGGTTGACATGGTCATGCTTTCACTCCTGATTGACCAGCCGCCGCACGCGCAGCAGAGGCCTCACGCGACTGGCGTTTCGCACGGATGCGGTCTGGAATGCTCAACAAACCATCGGGCAGCCAAATCATCAACATCACCACGGCAGTGCCGAACACAAACAAATACCAAGCCTGCGCAAAGCGCAGCCACTCCGGCAAGATCACACCCACCGCAGCGCCCAGCAAGGGACCCAAGAAATAACCAGGGCCGCCCACTACCACCATGAGGTACATCATGATGGATGCTTCCACTGTGAACGGTGCGGGGTCGATGAACTGCACCATTGAGCCAAACAAGCCACCGGCGATACCGGCATAGGCCGCACCAATCGCAAAGCTCAACAGGGTGTAGCCACGGATGTCCACGCCCAAGCTTTCCGCGCGGATGGGGTTGTCACGCAAGGCGGTGAACGCTTTGCCCCAAGGTGAATTGAGCAAGCCCCACAAGAGCAAACCGAGCACCACCGTGAAGGCCAAGACCAAGTAGTAGTAAGCCAAGTTGCCATCAAAGCTGATGCCAAACGCTTCAGGACGTGCGATGTTGTTGATGCCAAACGTGCCGCCGGTGAGCCACTCTTCGTTGCGCATCACCAACCACACCGCGGTGTTGAAGCCGAGCGTGGCAAATGCCAAGTAAATGGTTTGCACGCGCAGCGCAGGAAAGCCCAGCGCCAAGCCCACCACAAAGCAGCCCAAAGCTGCCAGTGGCATGCCCAGCCAAAAGCTGTAACCCGCTTGCATCATGATGGCCACGGTGTAGGCCCCGATGCCAAAGAACGCGGCGTGACCCAATGACTTTTGACCGGCGTAACCGATGGTGAGGTTCAAACCCATGGTGGCGATGACGTAAATCAGCCAGTAGGTGAACAAATAAATGCCGTGGTTTTTGAGCAGCGTGGGCACAAAAATACAGGCCAACAGCCCCAAGAGGCCGGCAAGAATTGCGAGCTTCTTCATACTTTGCGCTCCACTTTTTTACCGAGCAAGCCTTGTGGCTTGAACAAAATCACGACCATGAAAATCACCAACGCCACCGCATCTTTGTAGGCAGGCGAAATGTAGGCCGCAGCCAAGTTTTCACACACGCCCACAATCACACCGCCCAACAACGCACCGCGTGAGTTATTGAAGCCACCAATGATGGCGGCGAAGAAAGCCTTCGTACCCAAAGCCGCGCCCATGTCGAACTTGGCCAGATACGTCGGCGTCACCAAAATCGCTGCAGCAGCAGCCAGCACAGCGTTGATGGCGAAGGTATAGAAAATCATGCGCGGCACGTTGATGCCCAACACCGAAGCACTCTCGGTGTTTTGTGCCACCGCCTGCATGGCGCGACCGGTAACGGTCTTGGCCAAGAAGGCTTGTGTGACTAACACCAGCGCAATCGCAAAGACAAAGGTGCCAATGTCGGTAGCCGAAATGGTCACACCCGCAATGTTGTACACCTCATCTGGAAACAAATTGGGGAAAGGATGTGGCTCAGCGCTGTAACCCGCACGCACGGCATTGCGCATGGCAATGGACAGCCCGATGGTCGCCACCACGATGGGCATCATGCCGAACTTAAAGAGTGGGTCCACCACGCCGCGTTTGAACAACCAGCCCAACACAAAGACCGACAACACACAACTCGCGGCAAAGCTCAACATCAAAGGAAAGCCTGCAGCCATGAAGCCCAGCATCATGAAAGCAGGCAACATCACAAACTCGCCTTGCGCGAAGTTGATGGTGCCCGAAGCTTGCCATAGCAAGGTAAAGCCCAAAGCCGCCAGCGCATAAATGCTGCCGGTGGCAAGGCCACTGAAAAAGAGTTGTAAGAAGTCGGTCATGTCGTTTCGCTTGAAAAAAGAAAGGCACGCCCGAAATAGGCGTGCCTTGTTTTCTTGGTTACTTCTTCGCGTTCAAAGCGGGCAAAGTAGCCGTCACCACTTGGCGACCGTTTTTCACTTCGATCAAGAAGCTCTCACGGTCGAGGTCACCATTGGCATCAAAGCTCACGTCCATGATGACGCCTGGATTTTTCTTGGCACTGATGCTGATGCCGTGCAAAGCTTGAGCGACGGCCTTGCGGTCGAGCTTGCCCACTTTTTCGATGGCGGCTTTGAGCACATACATGCCGGTGTAACCCTTGATGCCGTTGTGGTCAGAAATGCTGCCGTAGGCTTGGTAGTACTTGGCCTTGAACTTCAACATTTCTGGATTAGGCGCGTCTACTGTCAAGCCAACGTGGGCCATGGCACCGTTGGCCGCATCACCCGCCAGTTCGATCACTTTTTGACCAGTCAATGTGGTCTCACCGATCACAGGCTTGTTCCAACCTTGCTTTTTCAATTCACGCAACAAACGTGCGGACTCTTCTTCGTTGGTGTACGCAAAGATCGCGTCGGCGTTACTTTGCTTGGCTTTCAACACGGCGGCTGAAAAGTCAACTTGGCCGGCATCTGTCGAAATATCTGCCACGATTTTGGTTGGACCATCAGCCAACAGCTTGGTCAATGTGTCGCGACCACCTTTACCGAAGTCGTTGTTCACATAAATCACAGCCAAGGTTTTGGCTTTGGTGTTGATGAACTTGGCAAGCTTAGGAAACGAAGTACTTTGACCAAAAGCCGTACGGAACACATAAGGGTTGCCTTGGGCCGTGATGGCAGCGGCTTCGCCACCTGTGAAGTTAGGCACTTCGCCGCGCTTAGATTCAGCCATGGACACCATGATGGAGCCCGAGTACACAGGGCCAAAAATGGCGAACACGCCGTCATCCACTGCTTTTTGTGTCAGGCCCTTGGCAACGCCAGGGTTGGTTTGTGTGTCTACGGTGTAGTTCTCGATTTTCTTGCCCAAGATGCCGCCGGCTTCGTTGATCTCTTTGACCGCCAACTCCACGCCGTTCTTAAACACCGTACCGGCTGTGGTGCCAGGTCCCGAAAGTTCAACGATGTTGGCAATCTTGATGGTTTGCTGAGCATGCGCGATGCCAGCCAACGTAAAAATAGCGGCAGCTGCAACAGCTTTTAAGGTGGAACGTTTATTCATGGATGTCTCCTCTTTGGGTTTGAAATTGAGCCTTTGTTTGGTGGCTCGGGGTGATGAAATCTGTGGCGCACCATTCAAAAGAATTGGATGTATGCAATTTAGTTGGAAAATTTTGACTTATCGTAATATTCGCGTTAATTTGCGCGATTAGCGAACGATATTGTGCGATCATCGAACGCATCACGGGTTTCCCCCTGCACACGTTATGAACACACTTTTGACGCACCCCACGGGCATGGACAAGAAAGACTGGATCGCGGGCTTGGACAAAGGCCTCGCCATGTTGCAAACCTTTGACGAACACAACCCGCGCTTGACGGCCACACAAGCGGGTCAACGCTGCGGCCTCACGCGCACCGCCGCGCGGCGCTACTTGTTGACGCTGTTGCATTTGGGTTTTGTGTCCACCGACGGCAAGCTGTTTTGGCTCACGCCCAAGGTCATGCGACTGGGCCAGTCGTACTTGGAATCGGCACGCCTGCCGCGCATCGTGCAACCCTCGTTGCAACGCTTGGCGATGGGCACACAAGAAATTTCGTTTGTCGCCGTGCTCGATGGCTACGACTTGGTCTACATCGCGCGCAACGGGCAAAACCGCAGCATGAACACCAGTTTCGCGCTGGGTGCGCGTGTGCCCTGTCACCTCACCAGTGCGGGCGTGTTGTTGCTTGCACTCTTGGGTGAGGAAGAGTCCGACGCGTGGTTGGCGAACCACGAACTCAAAGCCTTCACCTCGCACACCATCACCGACCCCAAGCGCATGCGCACCGAGCTGGCCCGCATTCGCACGCAAGATTGGGCGTTGTCCGAGCAACAGCTCGACTTGGCGTACCGCGGCGTGGCGGTGCCCTTGCGAGACCACAAAGGGAATGTGCAAGGCGCGCTGACCGTGAGCATGCCCATTCAGCATGAAACGTCGAAGGAAGCCGTGAACCGCGTGCTGCCCGTGTTGCGCGAAGTCGCGCAAAGTTTGCGGCCGTTGATGTGAGGCAGCGTGGCAAACGCAATTAGGCATCGCCTAAAACTTTCTGAGTGGCGCTGAGACACAGTTCAGCCCAAGCCTTGTCACCAATCGGCTTCGAACGCTCAAGGTTCACGATTTCTACGCTCACTGGCAAGTATTGCGGCAAGGCGGCAAACAACCCTTTGACGTCGATATTGCCTTCACCTGGCAACAAACGTTCTTGGCGTGCGCTGTGAATTAATTCTTCAGTCGTGAAACTCAAGCCTGCTTGCGCATCGCACATTTGTGCATAGTGCAACAGCTCGCGCGGGATGGCAGCGATGTCTGCCAAGCTGGTGGTGGAGCGACCAAAGTGCAAAGCGTCCACCAAGATGCCAGCGTTCTTCGGCGTGCCGGCTTGTTTGACCACACGCATCGCGGCTTGTGCATCTTTCACGCCCGTCCAGGGCATGAACTCTAAATCTGCGGTGAGGCCGTAGGGTTGCATGAACTCACACAGTTGCGCGTAGTTTTGAGCCAAGCGTTGCTCGTTGCTGTCGTCGGCAGCAATCAACACCGCACGGGCTTTGAGTGCGGCCCCTGCCTCTAACAAGGGGCGGTGCACCACGGGGTCAAACTGCTCGCCGATGCGGATGATTTCAAGGTCAAACACCTGCACACCCGTGTCGGCCATGCGTGCCAAGGTTTCGCGTTGCACGGCCGCATCGGTGATGAAACTTTGAAACGGTGCGCCAGGCCCATTGGGTTGCAAACGCAAGCCCACAAAACCATAGCCCAACTGAGCGGCAATGCTGATGGCTTCAGGAACCGTCGAGGCATTGGCCGTTAAGTACGCGAGCGAATAGGTACGCATGATGTGCAGCCTTGGAGATTTATTTCAATGGCGACACCGCAGTGGGCAACGCGATGGTGGACACCATGTTGGTGGTTAAGTTGGCAGGGCCGCCTTTGGGTGGCCAAATGCCTTGAGCCACGGCATCGGCGCGTGCTTTGCTGCGTGCATCAATCGTTGGGTAAGCCCAGATGTTGGTGAAGCGCAGCGGGCCATCCAAAGCGACCATGGCCACCACGCAGGGCGAAATTTTGTCGCGCGCAGGAATGGCTTGCTCCCACAAATCAATCGTGGGTTGCACGCCACCGGGTTTGATGCCGTAGGTGCGGATTTCGTACACAGGACCGTTGATGCCGCTCTCCGCGCTGGGGCGCACGGGCTTCATCCAAGGGAAGCCTTGGTAGCTGTGTTGCTCCAAGCTTTGGAAGATGTCGCCACAGCCAAAGGGGCTGGCGTTGTGTTGCGTGCGGTTGCGTTCGGCTTGCAAAGTAGCCAAGTCGTCAAAGCCGCGCAACACAATCATTTGGTTGAGCACACCGATGTCGGTGAACCAGCAGCCCAGCAATTCACCTTGACCTTGCGCGGCAAAAGTTTGCACGTTGGCAGCGGCTTGGGCAGCGGTGCCAAAAGGCAGCGTCATGGTGGCGAGTTCGTAATACATGGGAGAAGTCCTTTTCAAAAATGGATGTTCGGAAGATGCGAAGTCAGGTGACAAGCGGGCCGCATGATGCGCAGCCAAATAACCAAAGGTCATGGCGGGGCCTAGGGTGATGCCGCCACTCGGGTAGTTGCCGCCCATCACACTCGATAGGTCGTTGCCACCCGCGTACAAACCGTCGATGGGCTGGCCTTGCGCGTTGAGCACTTGCGCGTGTTCGTTGCAGCGCAAACCGGCAAACGTGCCCAAGCTGCCAGCCACGATGCGTACCGCGTAAAACGGGCCGTCTTGAATGGGCGCCATGTTGGGGTTGCGGCCTGCGTGCGTGGCGTCGCCTTGCATACGGTTGTAAGCGGTTTGGCCTTTGGCAAATTCACCGTCGTAACCGATGTCTGCTTGGGTGTTGTAGCGCGCCACGGTGTGTTGCAAAGCCGCGGCGTCGATGCCACACGCATCTGCCAACTCCGCCAAGGTGTTGCCACGTTTCAAGTAACCATTGGCCAACATGCCGTGCATGGGCACGGGTGCAGGTTTGACCGCACCCAAACCCCAGCGACGGATGAAGCGGTGGTCTACCACTAACCAGGCTTGCACGGGCTCACCTTCAGATAAGGCTTGAATCAACCCTTGCATGAAGTCGTGGTACGAGTCGGCCTCGTTCACAAAGCGTTTGCCAAAGCGTGTCACGGCAATCAGGCCGGGTTTGCCGCGCTCAATCAAGTGCGGGAAGTGGGCTGTGGTTCCCTCCTCCGTCTTGTTCCTGCGTGGCACCAAAGACACGGGTGCCATCGCAGCCGCGTGCTTCAAATCGGTGGCAACCACAGCGCCCACCGACTCGCCCAAGCGCAAACCATCGCCAGTGTTGCCGCGCGAGGCGGCTGAGAAATGTTGTTGGCCCGTGGGGTCGTGTGGCAGTAGTTGACTCTTGCGCTCAGGGTCATGCGGGAAACCGCCGGTGGCCAACATCACACCGCGCTTGGCGCGGATGGTTTGCTCAACGCCGTTGTGCATCACCACAGCGCCACGCACTTTTTGCACACCGTCAGCACCGGCTTCTGTGACCAAACGCACCACAGGGCTGTTCACGCGAATGTCCACACCCGCATCAAAGGCAGATTTGGCCAAACCAGCGACCAAGGCATTGCCGTTGACCAACTGCATGCCACGACCATGCATCGCCAAATCCAACAAATGACGCGTGACACGCTTAGCCACATGAAAGAACGAACCCCATGAACGCAAGGCGTTAAAGAAGTGACGGATGTCAGCCCCCGAGGCAATGCCCATGCCGAGGAAGGTCATCTCGTACAACGGCGTTTTGAGCTGTTTCACATGCTGACCCAACAAGCGGCCATTGAACGGTGCAGCACACACCGAGCGGCCACCCAATGCGGCATCGTCGGTCTTGCCGTGGAAATCTGGAATCAAGTTGCCATCGATGAACTGCAAGGCGGTGTGTTCTTGAAAGAAGCGCACCATGCGTGGGCCGTGCGTGAGGAAGGTGCGCGCGCGTGTTTCGTCAAACTGTTCGCCCAATTCGTGGCGCA
Organism: uncultured Limnohabitans sp.; assembly: GCA_963513725.1. GTDB lineage: Bacteria > Pseudomonadota > Gammaproteobacteria > Burkholderiales > Burkholderiaceae_C > Limnohabitans. The sequence goes on from CAUPRM010000001.1 coordinate 837,653, forward strand.
AGTACGAAAGCGGTTTTTCTATCGGTTCGGTGATGCCCGCTTGGATGGCAAATGGGTTGCGTGGAATCCACATCCAACCACCCGACCAAGCGGTGGTGCCGCCATAGTGCGGGTCTTTCTCCACCACGATGACTTGGAGCCCAAGGTGTGCAGCCGTCACCGCGGTGGACAGCGCGCCTGCGCCCGAGCCCACCACGAGTAAATCGCAATCCCAAGCTTTGGCTTCTGCGGCGTTGATTGAAGAGATGCTCATCGTGACGTGCCCCGCTCAATCAAGCGGCATAAATAGGTTGCAAACGCACATGGCTGGTGCCACGCGCCAACATGGGCGATGCGCCGCTGGCCGCTGCCAATTGCGCCGCGCATGACAACAAATCAGGCGCCAACGCCAACATGCGTTCACGCGTCAAACGTGCCGACGGGCCCGCCACACTGATGGTGCCCATGGGCAACTGACCCACCAAACCCACAGGCGCGGCGATGGCGTTGAGGCCTGCGGTGTAGGTTTCTTCGGTCAAGCTGAAGCCTTGTTTGCGCGTGTCTTGCAAGACCTTCAAAAAGGCTTTCAAACTCTTGGGCGCATTCGGGCCAAAGTCTTTTGGCGAGCCCAAACCTTGTTGCGACACCAAGGCCAACGCATCATCATCCTTCATAGTGGACAACCAAGCCAAGCCCGACGACGAGCAGCTCAAGCGGGCAATGCTGCCCATATCGGGGTCGTAGCGCAGGCCTTGGCGAGCGCCTTGCGCGCGGGCCACCCACGTCAGGCGGTCGCCATCCACCACCGACAAACGCACCAGCTCACCGGTTTGTTCGGCCAAGCGGTCGAGCAGCGGTTGGGCCACATCGATGACGCCTGTTTTGCTGAGGTAGCTCAAACCCAACGACACCAACTTGGTGGTCAACATGTAATCGCCCATGTCGCGGGTTTGGCGCACATAGCCAAAGCGCACCAAGTCGGCCAACAGGCGGTGCGCGGCGCTCTTGGGCATGTTGAGCTTGTCAGCCAACACAGCCAGCTCGACGCCCTGCCCTTGTTCAGACAAGAGCTCCAAGATGCCCAAAGTTCTTTCAAGTACGCCGCTCATGATGATGTGTGGAAATGGATATTGGACGGCACTTTATCACGAAAAATGAATTTGATTCAAAAGTTGAACGCAATTCCATTTTTGGATAAACTGCGCCACATTCATCCACTTCACTTTGAATCACCATGCTTGAAAACTTCAGCGGCGCCACACGCGTTCACGTCATTGTGGGCGACCCCATTGCCCAAGTGAAATCGCCTTTTGGCGTGACCCAAGCTTTTGAATCGCATGGCCGCGACGCCATCTGCATCCCCGCCCACGTTGCCCCCGCTGACTTGACCGACTGGTGGGCCGGCACCCAACGCGCGCAAAACATCGACGGCCTCATCGTCACTGTGCCGCACAAATTTGCGTGCACTGCGTTTTGCGATGTGCTGTCTGAGCGCGCCGCCTTTTTGGGCACCGTCAACACCGTGCGCCGCGACGCACAAGGCCGCTGGCATGGCGACATGTTCGACGGCTTGGGTTATGTGCGCGCCATGGAAAAAAACGGTTGCGTGTTAAAAAACAAACGCGCTTTGCTGGTGGGCGCAGGCGGCGCGGGCTCTGCCATTGCACACAGCTTGGTGTTAGCCGGCGTGAGCGAATTGGCCATTCACGACCCCGACGACCAACGCCGCAAATCGCTGATCGACCGCCTCAACACCTTGAAGCTGGGCAAAGTCACCCATCTTGAAAAGTTCACACTTGGCAGCCCCGACCCCACAGGCTTTGATGTCGCCGTCAACGCCACGCCCATCGGCATGAAAGAAGCCGACCCCACACCGATTGACACCACCAAGATTCATGGCGACATGTTTGTGGGCTGCGTCATCACCGCCCCCGCCATCACGCCTTTGATTGCGGCCGCGCGTGCCAAAGGTTGCAAGACCGTCACGGGCGCCGACATGTTTGCGCAAGTGCGCGAGTTGATGGTCAATTTTTTGTTGGAGGTGTGAGCCATGAGCGACGCTTTGCATTCCCTTGACCAGCGCATTTCTCATCGCATCAACACCGACCTCTCGCAACTCAAAGACCACGACACCGTAGATTTGGTGGTGATTGGTTCTGGTGGCGCAGGTTTTTCAGCCGCACTCAATGCTGCGATTGATGGCGCACGCGTGTTGTTGGTCGAACGCATGGCCCATGTGGGTGGCACCACCGCTTTGTCGGCCGCCACCACCTGGGTGCCCGGCACCCAACGCGGTTTAGCAGTCAACCCAGACGACACGCCCGAGCGTGTGGCCACATTTTTGAACCTCGCCGTGGGCGAACGCTCGGATGCCAAGTTGCGTCAAGCGTTCATCGACAACGGCCCTCACGCCATCGCCAAACTCGAAGCCAACAGCGCACTGCAATTCCAAGTGCGCATGTTGCACCCCGACTATTTGTCTGAACTCGAAGGCTCGGTGTTGCGTGGCCGTGCGATTGAGCCGCAACCTTTCGATGGCAAATTGCTCGGCCCCAACCTGCCCCTCGTGCGCAACCCCATCCCCGAGTTCACCGTGCTCGGCGGCATGATGGTGGACCGCGACGATATCTTCCATTTGCTGCGTTTGACAGAGACGTGGAAATCGTTCAGCTACAGCGTACGCATCATCGTGCGCCACTTCCTCGACAAGCTGCTGCACCCACGCAGCACGCGCTTGGTCATGGGCAACGCCATGATTGCGCGCATGCTCTACAGCTACATCCAACGCCAAGGCATGCTGGTGACCAACACCGAAGCCACGCAACTCTTGCAAGACGGCAACACCATTCAAGGCGTGGCCCTGCAACAAACCTTGCCCGATGGCAGCGTGGTCAAACGCACGGTGCGCAGCAAAGGTGGCGTGGTCATGGCCAGCGGTGGTTTCAACCGCCACCCCACACGCCGTGCAGACATGTTGCCCGGCGCCAAAGAAGCGTGGTGCCCCGCAGGCCCCGGCCACACCGGCAAAGCGCAAGACTTGGCCCTGCAAGCGGGTGGTCAACTCGGCAGCGGTGGTTTGAGCCACGCGTTTTGGGCGCCCGTCTCCACACGCCAACGCGCCGATGGCAGCATCGCCGTGTTTCCACACTTTGTGATGGACCGCGGCAAGCCCGGCATGCTCACCGTGGACAGCCAAGGCCAGCGCTATGTGAACGAATCCACCTCGTACCATTTGTTTGGCATTGCCATGCAAGCGCGCAACGCCACCACGCCCAGCGTGCCGTCGTGGTTGGTGTGTGATGCAGGCGCCTTGAAGCGCTATGGCATTGGCATGGTTCGCCCCGGCGGTAAAGGCCTTGAACCGTTCTTGGCCGATGGTTATTTGAAGCAAGGCAAGACCTTGGCTGAGCTCGCACAGCAACTGAAAGTGCCCACTGAAAAACTCAAAGCCACCGTCGATCGTTTCAACACATTCGCCGACAACGGCGTGGACGAAGATTTCCAACGCGGCACCACCGACTACCAACGCGCCAACGGCGACGCCACATGGCACGGCCCCAACCCGTGTTTGGGCGCGTTACGCGATGGCCCGTTCTACGCGGTGGCGCTCTACCCCGGCGACATTGGTGCGGCCACAGGCTTACTCACCGATGGCGATGCGCGTGTGCTCAACGCGCAAGGCATGGCGATTGACGGCTTGTATGCGGCGGGCAACGACATGCACTCCGTCATGGGTGGCGTGTATCCAGCGCCGGGCATCACCATTGGGCCTGGGGTAACGTTTGGCTACTTGGCTGCCAAACATGCGGTGGCACGGAGTCGTGCGTCACACACCTAACGCAGCACCTGACACAGCACCTCACCCGTTACCGCGGATCGCGGTAACGAAACGTGCCCATGGCTTGTGCCGCCACTTGGCCTGTGGCATCCACCACGCGGGCTTCACAAAAACACACCGAGCGGCCACCGCCTATCGCACGGCCCGTGGCGACGAGGCGTCCCGCAGCGGGACGCATGAAGGAAATGCTCATGTCCACGGTCACCACTTCGCGGGCGTAGTCAACGCGCGACAACGCGGCGTGTGCCATGGCGCTGTCCAACAACGTCATGACCACACCGCCGTGTCCGCCGCCATGGTTGTTCAAAAGTTCGTCGCGTAATTCGACCGAAATCACCGCCTCGCCGTCGTGCGCTTTTTCGCGGCACAGCCCCAAATGATCGGTGAAGGGCACATGGCGCTCTGGGCCACTGCGCGGCTTATCGGTCTGAGCCGCTTTGTCTGGGTGACTCATGTCTTCTCCTGACGCGATGCGGCTGCAGCGGCGCTGAAATCGCGTGGCCCGGTCAACGCCAAACCACCATCCACAGGAATGATGGTGCCGGTGATGAACGCGCCCAAATCACTGGCCAGCACCATGGACATGTTCGCAATGTCTTTGATCGCGCCCAAGCGTTTGAGGGGCACCCGTTGGGTCATGGCAGACAGGGTGTCATCGGTGGGCGCCAGGCGCTTGAGCCCTTCTGTGTCGGCAATCGGCCCTGGCACGATGGAGTTGATGCGAATGCCTTGCGCACCCCACTCCAACGCCAGCACTTGCGTGAGCATGTCAATCCCCGCCTTGGCCGCGCACACATGCGCTTGGTAAGGCGTGGGAATAAAAGCTTGGCCTGCAGAAATTTGAATCACGCAAGCGCCTGGCTTTTGCAAATACGCATGCGCCAAGCGCACCACATGAAAGCTGCCCAGCAAATCAATGTCGATCACCGTCTTGAAGGCGTTGGGCGACATGTCCAGCACGCTGGCTAAGAAGTTGCCCGCAGCGCCGGAAATCAACACATCAATCGGTCCAAATTTTTCTGCCGCCTGTGCAAACGCCGACTCCAAGGCCGCAGGCTGTCGCACATCCGCGGAGGTGCCCCACGCTTGCGCGCCGGTCGAGGTCAGTTGCGCCACCGCAGCAGCCACCTTGTCTGCCGAGCGACTGATCAACGACACGCGCGCACCGGCTTTCGAAAACGCCTGCGCAATGCCAAAGTTGATGCCACTGGAGCCACCGGCGACAAACACATGTTTGCCAGAAAAATCAAAGTTCAAAGTCGTCATAAAGTTCACTCAGGTTTAAAGCCAATTTCTTTCAGCATCTTGGCATCGCGCTCAAATTGCGAACGTGCATACGCCGCGTATTCGTCGCCAGACGTCCAATTCGCTTGAAAGTCAAACTGTTCCAGTTGGTTCAAATAGACTGGGTCAGAGGCCGCTTTTTTGAACGCACTCGCCAAACGCGCGGCAATCTTGGGGTCTAGATTTTTGGGCGTCACCAGCCCCATGGGCGATTCAATCACCAAGTCATAGCCCAGCTCTTTGACCGTGGGCACGTTGGGGTAACGTTTGAGACGTTCCGCTGTGAAGGTCGCCAACAAGCGAACTTTGCCTCCTTGCACCTGAGCGCCAAAGCCCGGGTCGCCATACACATCCAAATGCCGACCAATGAGCGTGGTGAACGCTTCTGAGCCGCCTTTGAATGGCACCATGTTGAAGCTTGTGCCGGCGAGTTTGCCAAGTCGTTCGGCATAAATGCGGTTGATACTGATCGCCCCCACATTGCCCCAACTCAGCACACCGGGCTGCTTTTTCGCATCGGCCAAAAGCTCTCCCAAATTCTTCCAAGGGGCATCCATGGCGACCGATACACCCGTGCTCAACCCAAACAAACCCGCGATGTAGGTGAAGTCACGCAAAGGATCAAAGTTCACCTTTTGCACCAGCGGCGCACGGATCACCGAGTTGTGCATGACCGCCAAGGTGTAGCCATCGGCCTCATGCATCGCGCCCACAGAAGCCGTGCCCATGATGCCGCCCGCGCCGGGGCGGTGCATCAACACCACCGGCTGACCCAGCTCACGCGACGCGGCTTCGGCCAAGGAACGAAACACGGGATCGACCGAGCCACCCGGTGGGAACGGCAGCACCAAGGAAATGGGTTTGGAGGGGAAAGGGTCAGCGGCCCACGCGGCCATGCCAACGCCACAAAGGCCTAAGCCGCACACAGCAAGCAATGCGTGACGACGCATGCGGTTCAAAAGAGATGACTTCATCGTTATTTCCTTATGGGTGAATCGAGACAGCGGGTTTGGGAAGCTCTAAAAATCGAAAGGAACCTTGAGCCTGCGCAATGGTTTGGCCATCGGCATCGGTGACCTTGGCGCTGCACCAGACCACCGCGTTGTCGTGGTGCAGCACCTGACCATCTGCGGTCAGCAAGCCACGCCCTGGCGCTAAAAAATTGGTGGTCAGATTGAGCGTCACCACCGTGCGGGTGAAGTTCACGCAAGACACCGCCGCGCTGGCCATCGCCACATCGAGCATGGTCGACACGACGCCGCCGTGCACCGCCCCGATGACATTGCCCACATCCGCAGACGGGTCCAACGTGATGCGGGCCTGCCCGTTTTGTGAGAACGCCCGCTTCATGTCGAGCAAACGCATGAAGGGTGTTTGCGAAAACACGTCCAAGGGGTTGGTGATCGTGACGGGTTTCATGCACGCACACGTTCACGCAATGCGTTTTTGAGAATTTTTCCGGCAGCCGACATCGGCAACTCCGTCACGAAGCTGAAGCTGCGTGGGCATTTGTAACCCGCAAGTTGTTGGTGACAATCCGCGCGCAAAGCGGCCACCATGTCATCGGCTGACAAACTCGCCGTGCTCGTCAAAACGATGACCGCATGCACCGCCTCGCCCCACTTCACATCGGGCACACCGATCACAGCCGCCTGGGCCACATCCGCGTGTTGGCGCAACACGGCCTCCACCTCGGCGCAGTACACGTTTTCGCCACCGGTGATGATCATGTCTTTGAGGCGATCCACGATGAACAAATACCCGTCTTCACGCATGCGCCCTAAATCGCCAGTCCGAAACCAGCCGTCCACAAATGCGGCTGTGGTGGCATCGGGCTGCTTCCAATAGCCTTGCATGATCATGGGGCCGCGCACCCAAATCTCCCCCACTTGACCGCGTGGCGCTTCTTCGCCCGCGTCATTGACCACCTGAATTTCAGCGCCCAAGCCCGCTCGCCCGACGGAGTTCAGCAGCGCAAGCGCTTCGCCCTGCGCGCGGTGGTTGATGGGCAAGTTGATGCACACGGCGCCTGCGGTTTCGGTCAGTCCATAGGCTTGAAAGAACTCCGCCTGAGGCCAAGTGGCCAACGCACGGTTCAACAAATCAGGCGGCATGGGCGCTGCGCCAAACGCAATACGATCCAAACACTGCAACTTGGCGGCATCAAAATTTTCGTCGTCCAACAACGCTTGCAACATGCTGGGCACCATGATGGTGTCGTTGATGCCAAAACGCGCAATCGCGGCCAGCACGGCGGGTGTGCGGAACTGCGCCATCGTCAGCCATCGGCCACCCACAATCATCTGGCCAATCATGCGCCCCAAGCCCGCCACATGGAACAAGGGAGCCACCAACAACGACACCGAATCTGGCGGATTGTTGAGTTCAGCGCCTCGCGTCATAGAGGCAGACCAGAAGTTGGCGTGCGTCAACATCACGCCTTTTGACCGCCCCGTGGTGCCGCCGGTGTAGAGCAGCGCGGCCAGCGCAGATCCACCGGTGCGCGTATCGGGCACGGGTTGCATGGTTGCGCAAGCGTTCGCCAAATCATTCAAACTCAAGCAAGGCGAAAAACCTTGAGGCACAGGCAAACTGAGGTCGTGCAACAAGAGCACGGCATCGCTGTCGTGCAACGCATACGCAAGTTCCGCTTCGCTCCAACGCGTGTTCATGGGACACGCCACCGCCCCCAACCACCAGCACGCCAGAATGGCTTGAATCAGCTGGTCGGAGTTGGGCGACAACAGCGCCACACGGTCGTTGGCACGAATGCCACGGGCCTGCAAATAAGCCGCTTGACGCCCCACTGCATCCAAGACTTCGGCAAAAGTCCAGTGCCGTTCGCCTGCGTCGCTCACATGCGTCAAGGCGATGGTGTCTGGGTGCCGTTGTACGGCGCGATGTAAACCTTGGGTCAAATACACAGAACGGTCCTTATTGAGGTGACGCTTCAAAGGAAGCCAAAAGCTCGCGCTTGAGCACTTTGCCGCTCAAGGTCATGGGGAACACATCGCTCACCACCGTATGTGCCGGGCGTTTGTAGGGGGCCAAGTGATCGGCGACAAACACATCCAAAGCCGCGCGGTCCAGTTTGGCGTTGGGCTGCATTTCTAGGAAGGCCATGATTTCTTCATTCCCGCCCGACACGGCACGCCCCACCACCGCTGCGCGCTGCACACCTGGGAATTGGGCCAACACCGACTCCACCTCGCCGGGGTACACATTGAAGCCTGAGCGAATGATCATTTCTTTCAAGCGACCCACCACAAACAAAGCACCGGCGTCATCCAAATAACCTGTGTCGCCACTGGCGTACCAGCCGCCTTCACGCATCACTTGCGCGGTCGCGTCGGCATCGCGAAAGTAACCGGGCATCAAGCCAACACCGCGCATCCAAATCTCGCCGCGCTCGCCCGCTGCCGCAGCTTGGCCTTGTTCGTTGACGATGCGCAGTTCAGCGCCGTCAACCAAATAACCGGCCGAGGTGTCGTCCCGAGCCACATTCAAACGACCTAGGCACAAAGCACCGGCGTATTCAGACAAGCCATAGCCGTGGTGCAAAGGCTTAGAGAAACGTTCCTCCACCGCGCGCTTGAGCTTCAAATCCAACGGTGCTGCGCCGGTGTAGACGTAGCGCAAATCAGGACAAACAGGATGCTGAATGCCTTGCTCGTCCAGCCAAGCCAACAAACGCGTGAACATCGCAGGCGGCCCTTGCAGCTGCGTGACGCCGCCTTGTGCCAAGGCCTTGAACACATCGGCAGGATCAAACGCGCTGCGCATGACCAAACCCGCGCGCGCATACAAAGAAGCCATCAACACAGTGCCCAAGCCAAAGATGTGCGTCATGGGCAAATAGGCATACGAGCGGTCCGCTTGTGTGAGTTGGCGCGACTCGGTCGACACACGCCCAAACTGCAACAAACCTTGGTGCGACACCAACACACCTTTGGGTGTGCCCGTGGTGCCAGACGTGAAAATGATGGCCGCCACACGCTGCGCCAACTCACCCACCTCTGCCACAGCCGCCTCGCGCACAGCACTGCGCTGCAACCCCGTCAGCACGCTGCCACGGGCATCTGCCTCTTGCGCATGAGCCCGGGCGGCGCTCGACACCTCGCTGGTGAAATACATCACGCGTGGGTCCGCCTTCTGCACGAACAAACTCACTTCGCCGCGCGACATGCGGGCATTCACCCCGCAAGACCACGCCCCGACTTTGCTGCACGCCAAAATCAAGGCCACATGCTCAGGACAGTTTTCAGCCACGATGAGCACGCGGTCGCCCGCACGCACGCCGTCAGACTGCAACTCCAGCACCAAACGGTCGACCAAAACGGACAACTCTGCCAAAGTGAAATCAGCCGTTGGTGTGGAAAGAAACACTTGCGATGGCGCTTGCGCTACGCGCGCATCAAACAGTTGATGAATGAATTGGAAGTTCATGGCGATCACTGAACCTGAATGCCTTTGGTCACCGTGGCCCACAGCGCCAACTCACGCGCAGCACGGTCGGCCAGCAGTTGGGGAGACCCCACCCACAAGTCATAGCCTTGCTCAGCCCATTTGGCTTTCAACTCGTCGCCTGCCAAGGCTTTGCGCGTAGCTTCGTTCAACCGTTGCACCATGTCAGCGGGTAACTTGGCAGGACCGTACAAGCCATACCAACCACCCACTTCGTAATCGGCCAAACCGGCTTCACGCATGGTGGGCACATCGGGCATCGACACATTGCGTTCACGCGAGGTGACGGCCACGGCCAACACACGCCCTGACGACACGTAATTGCGGGCGCTGCCAATGATGTCAAACATCATGTTGATTTGCCCACCGATCACATCGGTCATGGCGGGCGCGTTGCCTTTGTAGGGAACATGCGTCAAGGTGGTGCCGGTGCGCAAGGCGAACAACTCACCGCTCAAATGGTTAGACGCCCCCATGCCTGCCGAGCCATAAGCCAACTTGTTGGGATGGGCTTTGGCATAGCTGATGAGCTCAGGCACGGTTTTGAACGGCTGGTCTTTGTTGACCACCAACACGTTGGCATAGCTCAAGATGGGCGCGATGGGCGTCACATCTTTGGCTGGGTCAAACGGCATGGATTTCAAAATGTGCGGGCTGATCGTCATCGTGGGGCTTGCTGCAAAAAACAACAGCAAACCATTCGGTGCAGCCTTGGCCACAGCATCGCCGCCCATGGCACCGCCAGCACCCGCTCTGTTTTCAACCACCACGGGTTGACCCAACTCACGCGACAGCGCAGGTGCAAACAGGCGAGCTGCCGCATCGACCGGTCCGCCTGCGGCATAGCCGACCACCAAGCGCACCGTTTGACCCGACGTTTGTGCCAACACGGCGAGCGGGAAAAAGAGCAGCAGCGCCATCCAGCGACGTGCAGATTGCTGCAAACCTTGCATGCCCAAAAATTGAAAGTGACTCATGTGTTTTGTCTCCTGATCATTGGCTGAGCTTGATGCCAGCGTCTTTGATGATGGTGGCGTAGACCTGCGCATCGGACTTCATCACTTGCGCAAACTCTTCGGGTTTGCCACCGCCCACGCCCAAGCCAAAGCCTTCGATGCGCGCCACCACATCGGGCATGCGCAAGATGCGGTTGAACTCCTCGGAATACTTGGTCACGATGGCCGTAGGCGTATTGGCGGGCAAGAGCATGCCAAACCAACCCAAGGGTTCGTACGAGTGAAAACCCAACTCTTTGAACGTCGGCACATCGGGCAACGCGGCCATGCGCTGGGTACCCGTCACGGCCAAGGGCTTGAATGATTTGAGATGCGCGCGCGCAGAGGCCGAGTCAATGAAGGCCGAGGTCAACTGACCACCCACCATGTTGTTGACCAAAGGTGCCGCGCCTTGAAACGGCACATGCACCATGTCGAGCTTGCCTTGCAAGTTGAGCAATGCGCCTTGGATGTGGGACGAGGTACCCGCGCCATACGTGCCGTAGTTGTACTTGCCAGGGTTGGCTTTGACCAAGGTGATGAAGTCTTTCAGCGTGTTGGCGGGTGAGTTCAAGGGCACCGCAAACATGCTGGGGCTTTTCGCCACTTGCACCACAGGCGCGAAGTCTTTCAAGGGGTCGTACGGCAACGTCATCAACAAAGGTTGCTGAATGATGGCGGTGATGGTCATCAAAATCGTGTAGCCATCTGCGGGCGCTTTGGCCACGGCGTTGTTGCCAATCGTGCCGCCTGCACCGGGTTTGTTTTCCACCACCACAGAGGTGTTCCATGCCTCACCCAACTTTTGCGCCATCATGCGCCCCAAAGCATCGGTGGCTCCACCCGCAGGGTAAGGCACGATCATTTTGATGGGCTGACTCGGAAATGGGCTTTGCGCCATGGCAGGTATGGCCGCCGTCAAAGCACCAAGGGCCACAGCCGTCATGCAAGCGCGGCGCGTGAGGAAAGTCTTCATGGTTGTCTCCTTTTTATAGTGAACGAACTTCAGCGTGTGGCTTCGCGCACCAAGTTGCGCGCAATCACAATTTGTTGAATCTGACTGGTGCCTTCGTACAAACGGAACAGACGCACGTCGCGGTAGAAACGCTCAATGCCGTATTCGCTCAAGTAGCCTGCACCACCAAAAATTTGCACCGCACGGTCCGCCACGCGACCGCACATTTCGGATGCGAACAATTTGCAGCACGAGGCTTCGGTGGCCACAGGCAGGCCTTCGTCGCGTTTGCGGGCTGCATCAATCACCATGCAACGTGATGCGTAAATTTCGGCTTGGCTGTCGGCCAACATAGCTTGCACCAACTGAAACTCGGCAATCGATTGGCCGAATTGCTTGCGGTCTATGGCGTAGTTCAGCGCATCGCGTTGCATGCGCTCGGCCACGCCCACACAAATGGCGGCAATGTGGATGCGCCCTTTCTCCAACACCTTCATCGCGGTTTTGAAGCCTTGGCCTTCCTTGTTGCCAATGAGTTGGCTGGCTGGCACGCGGCAGTTTTCAAAAATCACATCGGCGGTATGCGCGCCGCGTTGGCCCATTTTTTTATCGACCTTGCCAATCGTGATGCCGGGCGTATTGGCCTCGACGATGAAAGCCGACACACCGCCTGCACCTTTGTCGGCTGGGTTGGTGCGCGCCATCAAAGTGAAGATGCCGGCATGGGGCGAGTTGGTGATGTAGCGCTTGGTGCCGTTGACGATGTAATGGTCGCCCTCGGCATCGGTGCCACGAATGGCCGTGGTGCGCAGCGAGGCTGCGTCAGAACCCGCATCGGGCTCAGTCAAGGCGAACGAGGCGATCAACTCCCCCGTCGCAAGTTTGGGCAGGTATTTGGCTTTTTGCTCGGGCGTGCCATCGAACAAAATGCCTTGTGAACCAATGCCAACGGTAGTCCCAAACAACGAGCGAAAGCACGGCGAGGTTTGCCCCATCGCCAACATGACCATGACTTCTTCTTCCATGGTCAGCTCTAGGCCGCCATAAGACTCAGGCACGGTCAGGCCGAACAGACCCATGTCTTTCATCTCTTGCACGATGTCGTCTGGAATTTCGTCGGTCTCGGCCACCAAGGCTTCGGCAGGCACGAGGCGTTCACGGACAAATCGGTTCACCGTGTCAAGCAAGGCGTTCAGGGTTTCTGGGTCACGAATCATGGGGTGTCTTCCAAAGTGAATGCGTCAAAAAAGCGAGGTGCGTCACAGCGCATCCGCCGTTCCCAAAATGGCCGTTGATTGGCTCGACAAGGTGCCGCCGTTGCCATGGGCCAGCGCGATGTGCGCGCCCGACACTTGGCGTTCACCGCCCTCGCCGCGCAACTGGCGCACAGCTTCGATGAGCGTGAAAATGCCATACATGCCCGGATGCACGCACGACAAGCCACCGCCGTTGGTGTTGACCGGCAAATGTCCGCCCGGTGCAATGCCGCCGTTTTGCACAAACGCACCCGCCTCGCCTTTGGCGCAAAAGCCCAGGTCTTCCAAGAACAACAAGGTGTTGATGGTGAAGGCGTCGTACAGCTCCACCACGTCCATGTCTTTGGCGCTCAGGCCTGCCATGGCATAGGCTTGGCGACCTGACTCGCTGGCTGCGGTGACCGTGATGTCAGGCATGGCCGAGATCTGACGGTTCCAGCAGGCGGTGCCGTTGCCCAGCACATACACCGGCTTCTTGGCCAAGTGCTTGGCACGGTCGGCGCGCACCAGCACATAAGCGCCGCCGCCATCGGTGACCAAACAACAATCGCGCACCGACAGGGGATCGCTCACCATGCGCGCGTTGAGCACATCGTCGATGGACAGCGGATCGCGCATGAAGGCTTCCGGGTTGAGCTGCGCCCACTTGCGTGCGGCCACAGCCACTTCGGCCAAGTCGCGTCGTGTGGTGCCGTACAAGTGCATGTGGCGCGAAGCAGCCAGGGCATAAGCACTGGGCGGGTTGAAAGGTTCGTAAGGCGTTTCATAAGGCTGCGGGTCCATCCAACGGCGAGCCTGCGCGATCTCGCGTCGCCCAAAAGTGGCGGTGCGTTGCGTGCTGCCATAGCAAACCAACACGGCATTGCACTGGCCCGATTGCAAGGCGTGCATGGCCGGCAACAGGTGCGCAATGAAACTTGAGCCCCCCACCATGGTGCCGTCGATGAAGCTCGGGCGAATGCCCAAGTACTCGATGACCGGCATGGGCCACATGGTCGAGCCCACGCTGGCGGTGCACAGACCGTCGATGTCGCTCATCTTCAAGCCCGCATCGGCCACCGCAGCGTGCGCCGAGCGTGCCAACAACTCCATCTCGGAAAAACCATGGGCTTCGCCACACCCAAAGGTGGCCACACCGGCAATCGCAGCGCTGCCGCGCAAGGCTTTCAATCCGTCACTCATGCTGCACCTCCTACGGCGTCGAAGACCACCACACCTTTGTCATCGGCCACCACCACACGCGCTGTCACGCGCTGGCCAATCTTCACGTCATCCGGTTTCAGGTTATCCACGCGGCTCATCAGGCGTGGGCCTTCGTCGAGGTCAATCAGGCTGACGTTGTAGTCACCCCCATCGGCTGGCTTGCGGCGCACCGTGGTCACGGCGTAGACCGTGCCTTGCCCGCTGGGACTGACAAATTGCACCGCATCGCTGCCGCAATGCGGGCAGATTTCACGCGGAAAGTAAATGTGCTGACCGCAGTCACCGCACTTTTGAATCAGGAACCGGCCGTCGGCCAGTGCGGCTTGATGCTGCACAAGAACGCCTGTGTTTTTGTCGCTCATCGTCATCTCCTTAGATGGGGTCCCAGCTGAAAACGTCACCCGAACGCTCCAGGTCGAAGAAGCTGGACTGGAGGGCGGGCATGGCGTGGTTGAGCACGGTTTGCGGCGTCCAGCCTTCGCTGCGATGCACTGAGCGCACCGGACGCGGCTGGCTCATCAGAAAAATCTCGTTGTTACGCACCGCGAAGATCTGCCCATTCACATGCGCCGAACTGTCGCTGGCGAGCGCAACGGCCAATGGCGCAATCTTGGCAGGCGTCATTTGCTTGATGCGCTCCACACGGGCTTGCTCTTCGGGCGTTTCGGTGGGGATGGAACCAATCATGCGGCTCCAAGCAAAAGGCGAAATGCAGTTGGAGCGCACGTTGAACTTTTGCATGTCCAACGCGATGGACTTCGACAAAGCCGCCACGCCCAACTTGGCTGCGGAATAGTTGGCTTGGCCAAAGTTGCCGACCAAGCCCGAGGTGGACGTCATGTGGATGTAGTTGCCACTGCCCTGTTCTTTGAAATGCGTGGCGGCAGCGCGGCTGACGTGGAAGGCGCCGTAGAGGTGAACCTTGATGACGGCGTCCCACTCGTCCACGCTCATTTTGTGGAAGAAACGGTCACGCAAAATGCCGGCGTTGTTAATCACCACATCCACGCGGCCAAAGGTGTCCAGCGCGGTTTGGATGATGCGACCTGCACTCGCCGCTTCAGACACGCTGTCGGTATTGGCCACGGCCTCTGCACCCAAGGCTTTGAGTTCGTTCACCACAGCTTGCGCGGGGCCTGCGTCGTTGCCTTCACCGGACACCGAAGCGCCAATGTCGTTGACCACCACTTTGGCACCTTCGCGGGCCATGGCCAAGGCAATATCACGGCCAATGCCGCCACCGGCACCGGTGACCACCACCACTTTGCCTTCGACCATGCGTGCGTTGTTTGTTTGTGTGCTGCTCATCTTCATTTCCTTTTTTGATTGCGTGATGTGTTTATTCGTTGACAGGCCACTGAAACGGCAGTGGTTCTTTGTTCAAAAAGCGGTTCACCGCGGTCTTGTGTTCTTGGGTGCCCATGGCCAAGGCTTGGGCATTGGCTTCGTTTTCCAGCGAGGTTGACAACTCGCCACCCCAGCCAGCAAACGTGCGCTTGATCAAACTCACCGCCATGGGCGAGGCGTGCACAAAGCTATCGGCCAAGGCTTGGGCGCGCGCCATCAAGGCGTCGGGTTCATGCAGCTCCATCACCAAGCCCAGCTGCAAGGCTTCGGGGCCTTCCACGTCGCGGGCCGACAGCATCAGTTCTTTGGCACGTTGCACGCCCACGATGCGGGGCAAGGTGTAAAAAGCCCCGCAGTCGGGCACCAAGCCCACCTTCAAAAACGACATGCAAAACCGCGCACGCGGTGTGGCCAACACAAAGTCAGCCGCCAACGCCAAGCTGAAACCTGCGCCTGCCGCCGCACCATCGACCGCGGCGATGACGGGACGATCCAGCGTGAGCAACTCTTGCAACCACGTATGCAAATCTTGCAAGCGTTGACGCCAGCCCTGGTTGTCCAGCCCCACGGTGGCGATGTTTTTCAAATCACCCCCTGCGCAAAAATGGCCATTCGCCCCCGTCAAAATCAAGGCACGAATGCTCGGGTCTCGGCGAATTTGCATCACCACCTCCGACACCTCCACACGCATGGCCGGGTCTAACGCGTTGCGCTTGCTGGGGTTGTCCAGCGTCAGCGTGGCGACCTGGTTGCTGACTTTGAATTGGATGGTTTTGAAATCAGTCATGACAAGCGTCTTTCACAAAGGATGAGAAGTTGACGTTTCAGCGCTTGCAGTGGTCGTGCTGTCACGCTCCGCCTCTTGCAACTGACGCCACAGAATTTTTCCGGTGCTCGACTTGGGCAAGCTGCTGACGAAGCGCACGATGCGCGGGGCTTTGTAAACGGCCATGCGTTCACGCCCCCAGTCGATGACGGCTTGCTCGGTGAGTTGGCCTTTGAATGCTGGCTTGAGCACCAGCAGGGCCATGACGTTCTCGCCGCGCTTGGCATCGGGCACGGCAATCACGCAGGCCTCGTGCACGGCTGGGTGTTCGTACATGGTGTTTTCCACTTCAGCTGGCCAAACCTTGAAACCCGAGACATTGACCATGCGTTTGAGGCGGTCACGCATGAAGAAATAGCCTTCTTCATCGACACTGGCCAAGTCGCCTGTGCGGAAAAACGTTTGGCCATCGAGCTCGAAAAATGAGGTCTGGTTGGCGGGCTCGTTTTGCCAGTAGCCGCGCATCAGCTGTGCGCCGCAAGCCACCAATTCACCCACCTCGCCCACCGGCAATTCGCGCAGGGTTTCGGGGTCCACGATGCGCGCGTCCACGCCCGGTGTGATCACACCCAAACACTGACGCTTGCCGCGGGCCAGCGGATTGCCGAGCAAAAAGGACGCGGTCTCGGTCATGCCGTAGGCTTCGTTGTAGGCGATGCCAAAACGCTCTTGCAACAAATTAGCCACCGACTCTGGCATGGCCGCGCCGCCGCCCGACAACACGGCCAAGCTGCTCAGGTCGCGCTGCGCTGCGGCTGGGTTGGAAAAGAAATCGATCAGCATGGCCGGTGGCGCAGCCCAGGCGCTGACACGGTGATGCTCGATCAGACGCGCGGCTGCCGCGGCGTGCCAACGCGGCAACATGACAACCGTGGCGCCCAGCGTGACCGGCACGTTCAAGCCGCCCTGCATGCCCAGCATGTGGAACAGCGGCGCGACGGCCAGAAACACCGAGTCCATGTGCAGCCCGCGCCAAACCTGCGAGGCCATGTTCGACGCCAGCACCGTGGCATGGGTGTGCATGCATCCCTTGGGATGGCCGGTGGTGCCCGAGGTGTAGGGCAACACACACAGGTCCTGACTGTCGGGATGTTGTGGGGGCGCGGACAACGCCTGTGCGATGGCCTCTTCGAGCCCGTGCAGACCTGAGGCCTCGGTCCATTGGCGTGGCGCCAACACCACGTCGGGCACTTCGTCGCTGACCGCTTGCTCAGGCAGTCCTTCTGAATACGCGTGTACCAACACAGCCTGCAGGGCATCGGCCTCGCCGGGTTGCAGCAAGGGCATGACTTGGGGCAACAACTCCTGTGCCACCATCGCCATGCGAGCGCCACTGTCTTGCATGTAATAACGGATTTCGTCTCGTGTGCACATCGCGTTGACCGGCACCACCACCGCCCCAGCGCGCATGATGCCGTAGTAGGCCACCATGTATTGCGGGCAGTTCTGACTCAGCAGCAAGACCCTGTCACCACGCTGCACGCCCAGCCGCTGGGTGAGGTACCCAGCCAGCGCCTCGACACGCGCGAGCAACGCCGCATAGCTCAACGTGCTACCGCAAAAAATCACGGCGGGCTTGTTGGGGTAGCGCTCAGCCGCGACTTGCAGGTAATGCGTGAGCGGCACCTGCGGCAGGCACAGCGCGCGCGGGACCCCTTTAGGCCAATGGGGTAAAGGCGATCGTTGCATGGCTGGGTCTCCCGGCTGGTGAGGTGTAGGGGTACACAAAGGCAATGGGCTCACAGGCTGCGCGAGATCAGCTCTTTCATGACCTCGCTGGTGCCGCCGTAGATGCGGGTCACACGCGAGTCCACAAAAGCGCGGGTGATGGGGTACTCCATCATGTAACCGTAGCCGCCATACAGCTGCAGCAACTCGTCCAACGCCTTGCCCAGCTCTTCAGTTGCAAAGAGTTTGGCCATCGCCCCTTCTTGCACGGTGAGCTTGCGGCGCAGGTGCTCGGCGAGGTACTGGTCCACCATCATGCGCACAGCCGTGGTTCGCACCTTGATCTCGGCCAGCTTGAAGCGGGTGTTCTGAAAGTCAAACAGCGGCTTGCCAAAGACCACACGCTCCTTGGTGTAGCGCACGGTCTCGTCAAACATGGCTTCCATCTTGGCGGCTGCGCCCAGCGCGATCACAAAGCGCTCTTGCGCCAATTCTTGCATCAGGTAGGCAAAGCCCTTGTTCTCTTCGCCCAAGATGTTGGTCACGGGCACGCGCACGTCTTCAAAAAACATCTCAGCAGTGTCGGCAGCCTCTTGGCCCATTTTTTCGAGCTTGCGGCCTTTGCGAAAACCGGCGCGGTCGGCCTCCACCAAAATGAGCGACACACCTTTGGCACCCAACTCGGGCTCGGTCTTGGCCACCACCACGACCAGGTCGCAGTTCAAGCCATTCGAGATGAAGGTCTTGGCGCCATTGATGACGTACTCGTCGCCTTCGCGTCGCGCCGTGGTGCGGATCGCCTTGAGGTCGCTGCCCGCGCCGGGCTCGCTCATGGCAATCGCCAAGATGACTTCACCGGTGGCGCACTTGGGCAGCCAATGCGCTTTTTGTTCTGGTGTGCCTAGGCGCTCGATGTAGGGCGCCACCACGTCCGAGTGCAAGCCAAAGCCCAAGCCGCCCACGCCGGAGCGTCCGATCTCTTCGACGATCACGGCCGCGTGGCCAAAGTCACCGCCGCCACCGCCCCACTCGGGGTCCATGGTGGCACACAACAGGCCTTCGCGACCGGCCTTGAGCCAGGTTTCGCGGTCGACCCGGCCGTCCTTGTCCCACTGAGCCTGACGGGGTTTGCATTCGCGCTCCAGAAAACGGCGCACGGTCGTGCGCAGCATTTCATGGTCATCACGAAACACACTGCGGGGGAAGGTGAGGATGCTGTCCATACGCTTCTTAAGGACGGCCGCCGCCGCAAACCAGCACCTGGCCGCTGACGTAGTTGGACTCGGGGATGCAGAACATGTAAACCGCGCCCGCCGCCTCTTCGGGTGTGCCGCCCCGGCCCAGCGGGATGGTGGACTCGGCAGCCTTCAGGCGGTCGGGCTGCACACCCACCGCAATGGTGCGTCCACCAATGTCCACGCTCGCCTCGCCAGCTGTCAGTGGCTGTGTCAGGCGCGTCATGATCAGGCCAAAGGCCACGCTGTTGACGTTGACCTTGTAGCGGCCCCACTCTTTGGCCATGGCCTTGGTCAAGCCATTGATACCCGCCTTGGCCGCCGCGTAGTTGGCCTGCCCTGCGTTGCCGTAGACGCCCGACGTGGACGAAATGTTGACCACCTTGCGGTGCACGGGTGTCCCCGCTTCGGCCTCGCGTTTGGCGGCTTCGCGAATGAAGCCCGAGGCAGCACGCAAGATGCGAAACGGCGCCGTCAGGTGCACGGCCAGCATGGCTTCCCACTGCTCGTCGCTCATCTTTTGCAACACATTGTCCCAGGTGTAGCCCGCGTTGTTGACGATGATGTCGATGCCACCAAAGGCGTCGAGCGCGGTCTTGACGAAACGCTCGCCAAAGTCGGCCTCGGTCACGCTACCGATACAAGCCACGGCCTGGCCACCGCTGGCGATGATGTCGGCCACCGTCTCTTCGGCAGGCGCTTGGTCGAGGTCGTTGATGACGACGCGTGCGCCTTCGCTGGCGAGCTTGAGCGCGATTTCACGGCCAATGCCGCGACCGGAACCAGACACCAGGGCCACTTTGCCTTCGAGTTTGCGAGTCATAAAAAATCCTTGGAGATGTGTTTTTAAAAATGGGTTCAGGCCAACGCAACAACCGCGTCGCCCGCCAGCTTGATCTGGCCATCGGCGTTGACCGTGGTCAGCGCCAAGCGCACGCGACGCTCGCCGTTCGCTTCGAATTTCTCGGTCACCTCGCCGGTGCAAGTGATCTTTTCGTGCACTTGGGTCATGGCGGCAAAGCGCACGCTGTAGTCACGAATGGCGGCTTGCGGCACCCAGTTGGTCAGCAAGCGCGCCAACCAAGCCATGGACAGCATGCCGTGGGCGATCACGTCGGGCATGCCTGCGCTGTGCGCAAAGTCGGTATCGACGTGGATCGGGTTGTGGTCACCAGATGCGCCGCAATACAGCGCCAGCGTCAGGCGCGACACGGGCGGCAGCGCCAGCACGGGAATGGCGTCGCCGACTTGAAGGGTGTCAAAGCTAGGTAGGGTCATTGGGGTTTCCTTATCCATGGCGCAGAACGCTCACGGTACGCAGATCGGCCACAGGCTCGCCACGCGGGTTGGTCACGCGGGTTTTGCGCACAACAAACTCAAGTGCGCCAGCTTTTTTGTCGTAGATATCTTCAATGCGCTGCTCAAAGCGCAGCACATCGCCCGCATAGGCCATGCGGTGGAAGGTGAAGCCCTGCTCGCCGTGCAGCAGCTTGCGGTAGTCCATGCCCAACAGATTGCGGATCGCCGCGGGGTCGGGCGACTCCATCTCCAAGCAAAACAAAAAAGTGGGCGGCACAGGCAAGGCCGGATGTCCGGCGGCACGCGCTGCGGCTTCGTCGCTGTAGACCGGATCGGTCTGACCGGTGGCCTTGGCAAAAAACCGCAAGCGACCGGTCTCCACCAGTACCTCAAAAGCGGGCATGGTGTGCCCGATGAATTTCTTGTCAATCATGGGCAGCCTCTCAAACGGCTTGGTACAAAGTCACCACGCATGCACCGCCTAAACCGAGGTTGTGCTGCAGCGCCAATCGCGCCCCTTCGACTTGGCGCTGGTCGGCTTGCCCACGCAGTTGCCACACCAACTCGGCACATTGCGCCAACCCCGTCGCCCCCAAAGGATGGCCTTTGGACAACAAGCCGCCGGAGGGGTTGGTGACCACGCGCCCGCCATACGTGTTGTCGCCTTCCAGGATAAATTTTTCAGCCGTGCCTTCAGGCGTCAGACCCAAGGCCTCATAGGTGATGAGTTCGTTGGCGGTGAAGCAATCGTGCAGCTCCACCACGTCTAACGCGTCGGGACCAATGCCTGCAGCTTCGTAGACTTGCTTAGCGGCGGCGGCGGTCATGTCGTAGCCCACCACGCGGCGCATGTCGTTGGTCTCGAAGGTGCTGGGGGTGTCGGTGGTCATGGCTTGCGCGGCAATGACCACACGCATGTCGAGCTTGTGCTTCTTGGCGAAGTCTGCCGAGCACACAATGGCCGCCGCCGCACCGCAGGTGGGGGGGCAGCACTGGTAACGGGTCAAGGGGTCAAACACGCTGGGCGACGCCATGACTTCATCCAAGGTCAAGGTTTGACGGAACACGGCCAAGGGGTTGCGCGCGGCATGTTGACGCGCCTTGACGGAGATGCGGCCAAAGGTGTCACGGCGAATGCCGTATTGCCCCATGTAATCGCGGCCTGCACCACCAAAGAATTGCGCAGCACGCGGCACATCGCTTTGGTAGCCCTGATGCGTGTTCATGACATCGGCGAAGCGCTGCATAGGCGATGGACGGTCGTCGTACGCGCCCTTCAAGGCACCGGGCACCATTTGGTCAAAGCCCAAGGCAATGGCGCATTCGACCATGCCGCTCTCCACCGCTTGTCGAGCCAAGAACAAAGCGCTAGAGCCACTGGAGCAGTTGTTGTTGACGTTGAAGACGGGAATACCGCTCAAGCCCACGCCATAGATCGCCGCTTGACCAGAGGTGGAGTCGCCATACACATAGCCCACGTAGGCTTGCTGAACGTGTTCGTAGCCAACGCCTGCATCGTCGAGCGCCAACTTGGCGGCGCGAGCGCCCATGACGGTGTAGGGCTCACTGGCCCCGGGCTTGGTGAACGGGATCATTCCGACGCCCACCACGTGAACGGCTCTTTGCATGCGGGTCATTTGTGCTCCTGAAAATTGTGTTGCGTTGACGCTCAGTTTGAAACTGAACCGACGCAAACTCAATCACCGATCACACCAAAATGATTGGCAAAAAAGATCAGTTAAGGGTTTTCACGGAGCGTGCACAGCACGCGAAAAAACAAGCGACGTTAGTCGCTGAACGTCGACGCCAAATGCGTTTGGCGATAGGCGCCAGGCGAGACGCCGGTCCAGCCTTTGAAGGCGCGATGGAAGGTGCTGGCCTCTGAAAACCCAAGGCGATTGGCAATATCGAGCAAGGTCAAATCGGGTTGCCCCAAGTACTCAATGGCCACGTCACGACGCAAATCATCTTTGATGCTTTGGTAGCCCTGCCCTTCATCACGCAGGCGACGGCGCAAGGTTTGCGGGGTCATGGCCAAGGCGCTCCCCACGTCGTCCAAGGAGGGTAATTCTTGCGCCAAGCTGCGACGCAGCAAACGGCGAATGCGCTCGGTCAAACTGGTTTGATCGCGGTACTTGACGATCAAACTCGCGGGGGCTTGTCGCAAAAATTCAGCCAAGCTTTGCGGGGTTTGCACCACCGGCAAATCCAGCCAAGAGGCATCAAAACGAAAGCCCATCGACTCGCGCTCAAAACGCAGGGGCGCTTGAAACAAGCGGCCTGCATCTGACTTGTACAGCGCGTCAGTTTCTGGATAAATCACTTCGAGCAATGGAATGCGTCTGGCCACCAACCAACAGGCCAAACCGTAACTGTAAAAACCAAACGTGCGTTTGGCATAGGCCAGTTGGGGCGTGTGCGCGACGCGATGCGTCAGGCGTACGGAGGCCACGCCTCGTGACACTTCTAGGCGTGGCACAAAGTCGTCGAGCATGAGGTGATAGAACTGAAAGCCTTCTGTCAAAACCTCACCCAAGGTCCGGCAATGCACCAGCATGCGACACGATTGCACAAAGCTGCCGAGCTTCAACGGGCGGCTGCACAGGCCCCACAACTCATCGCGCATGACGCGACGCAACACCAGCATCAGGGCCGCATATTGGCCTTGTGTCACGCGTGACAAGGGGGAATCTAACAAGCTGGGCGAAATGCCGGCACGCAACAACAAGGCGTTGACGTCTAACCCGCGTTGCATGGCCCCTTGCAAAATTTGCGTCACTTGGGCAATCGCGACGGTGTGGTGAGTGGTGGCAGCCATGGTGCGCTCAGTTTAAAGGCGTCAAGCGACCGTGCCTTGTGCGATCAAGGCCTCGACTTCATCACCCGCATAACCCGCTTGCAACAAAATTTCTTTCGTGTGCTGCCCCTGTGCGGGGGCGGGGTAACGAATTTCAAAGTCAAAGCCCGTCATCTGAACGGGGCTGCCAAATTGCACGAAGGGTTGGCCCGCTGCGGTCTGTCCTGGCAACACCATGCCGCGCGCCACAAACTGCGGATGCAACAGACTTTCTTCCAACTTCAGCACGGGCGTGACGCAGCAGTCTGAGCCTGCTAATTTGTCATGCCAATCAGCCCACGTTTGCGCACCGATGAGCGCGGTCAACTCTTGGCGCACCCACTGCGACTGCTCGGGTGTGAGGGGATGGTGCAAGGGCTTGAGGTCTGCACGTTCAATCAGATCGCAAAAGGTGTCCCAAAACTTTTTCTCTAGCGCGCCGAGCGCCACAAAACGCGCGTCACTGGTTCGGTACATGGCGTAGCACGGCAACGCACCGGTGAGTTTGTCTGCCCCCGCAGGCTGGGCTGTGCCACGCGTGTTGACACCCGCCAAAGGCACCACCGCATGCGCCAACACACCGTCGGCAATAGCCACGTCGACATGGCGCCCCTTGCCTGTGCGCGACGCGTCGAACAAGGCAGCCAAAATGCCCATCACAGCGGTCATGGTGCCGCCCAACAAATCGGCGACGGGCACATTGGAGAGTGCCAAATCTTGGGCGGTGCCCATTTGATCGGCCACGCCTGCCAATGCGCTGTAGTTCACATCGTGCCCTGGCGCGTCTTTCTCAGGCCCCGTTTGTCCATAGCCACTGATGCTGCAATACACCAGCTTTGGGTTGACGGCTTGCATGACCGAGTAACCCACACCGAGTCGCGCCATCACACCAGGACGAAAGCCCTCAATCAACACATCCGCTTGCGCGCACAGGCGCAACAACAAGGCCACGCCACTGGCTTGCTTGAGGTTGATGCAGATCGAGCGTTTGTTGCGGTTCACCAACTGACGCACGGCCTCGGCGGCATAGTCGCCAGCCCCCGTGTCTTCGACCTTGATCACCTCTGCACCGAGATCGGCCAGATGCAGCGCGCACATGGGGCCGGGTAGCAAGCGGGTCAGGTCGAGCACGCGCACGCCGTGCAAAGGTGCTTGCTGCGTCACGTCAGCAGACGGTGAATGGGATGAGTGGGGAAGCATAGAAATTCCAGAAGTTCAAATTCAGTCTAAGCAGCGGCTGTTTGTGCCGCAATGGCCGAATTGCTCACTTTGATTGACGAGAATGATCAAGCACTTCGGGGATGTGTTTCTTCACCCCATACAAACAGCAAGGCCCCAGAAGCAAACATGGAGATGGCCACAAACCAGAATGCAGCTTCGATCTGCCCCGTCAGATGCGCCGTCAACGCCAAGCCCAAAGCCCCAATGCCATAACCGAGGTCACGCCAAAATCGATAAATACCGATGGCCGTTCCTCGCCACGCAGGGGGTGCAATGTCAGCCACCGCCGCTGACAGATTGGGGTACAGCAAGGCCATGCCAAAACCTGAAATAGCAGCGGAGGCGACCCACCATGTCACGCCTTCACCCATGACCATCAAGGCTACACCTGCACCACAAATCCACATGCCCCACACATTGAAACGATGGCGTCCAAAACGATCAGACAGTCGCCCCGTGAACAGTTGCGAACACCCCCAAACGATGCCGTAAACACCAATGATCCAACCCACATGGGGCAAGCTCACCCCTCGCTGATAAAGGTAAACGGGGTAAAGCACCCAGACCAAAGCATCGACAAACTTTTCAACCAATCCTGCTTGACTCAAGGCCATCAAACGCTTGTCTCGCCAACTCATGCGCATGAAGATGTCCAAAGTGCGCGGGGTCGGCGCTAGATTTGTGGCAGAGCGCGCCGCTTCTAAATTGGCCCAAGGCAAGGTGTCTTTGATCCAATATTGCGTCAACACAAGCGCCAACACAATGACGCCCAAGCCAAACACCAACAAGGCTTGGCGCGCACCGAATTGCGCAGCGAGGTAGGCCGTGGCGATGCCCGCCAAGGCTACGCCCAAATAGCCCGCAAACTCGTTCAACCCAAGCGTGAGCCCACGCTCATTCAAATGCGTGATGTCGAGCTTGGCGGTTTGGGTCATCGACCAAGTCATGCCCTGATTGATGCCCAGAAAAACTGTGGCGGCAACGATCCAGTTCCAGCTTGGCGCCCACCAGATCATGACGGGAATTGGCAGCGCAAAAAGCCAGCCCAACAACAAGACGTGTTTGCGGCCCATTCGCTCTGACAAGCGTCCGGCCACAAAATTCATCACGCCCTTGACCAAACCGAATGCCACCACAAAAGCACTCAAGAGCAAAAAAGAATTTTTGGGAACCCCAAAATCAGACTCAGCCAAAGCAGGAATGACGGTTCGCATCATGCCAATGGTCAGCCCGACCAAAAACACCTGTGCCAGTTGATGCATAAACTGCGTCAAATTCGGTTTGATACCGTGCTGCAATGTCATGGGCGTCTCCTGTGATGTAAAAAAGGGAGACCCAACAGTCTCCCTTTTTGAGGTCTCAACACCGCGTCGTTCGGTGTTTTAAGCGTTGAGCTGCAACTCCAACTCGTGCAGCACCTTGTAGCAAGGCAGCACTTGAGCCACGCTGGAATTCGGCTCGCGGCCTTCTTTGATGGCAGCGAAGAACTCACGGTCTTGCAACTCGATGCCGTTCATGGACACCGCCACTTTGGACACGTCGATTTGTTCTTCTTTGCCAGTGTACAGATCGTCGTAACGCGCCAAGTAAGTGCCCGTGTCGCCGATGTAACGGAAGTACGTGCCCAATGGGCCATCGTTGTTGAACGACAAGCTCAAGGTACAAATTGCACCGTTGGCCGCTTGCAACTGAATGCTCATGTCCATCGCGATGCCCAGTGTGGGGTGGATGGGGCCTTGCACGGCATTGGCTTTGACGATGGGGCTGCCGGCTTGGTAAGCAAACAAGTCCACGGTGTGGGCAGCGTGGTGCCACAGCAAGTGGTCGGTCCAGCTACGCGCTTGACCCAAGGCGTTCATGTTGGTGCGGCGGAAGAAGTAGGTTTGCACATCCATTTGTTGGATGTTGAATTCGCCTGCTTTGATTTTGTTGTGCACCCACTGGTGGCTGGGGTTGAAGCGACGGGTGTGACCGCACATCGCAACCAAGCCTTTTTCTTTGGCCACGCGCGCGACCTCTTCTGCGTCTTTCCAGCTGTCGGCCAAAGGAATTTCCACTTGCACGTGTTTGCCTGCTTTCAAGCAAGCCAAGCTTTGTGCGGCGTGCATTTGGGTGGGTGTGCACAAAATCACAGCATCCACTTCGGGCAAGGCCAAGCTGTCGGCCAAGTCGGTGGTGACGTGTTGGATGCCGTATTTGTCAGCGACTTCTTTGGTTTTTTCCAAATCACGGCTGATCAATGACACGACTTCCACGCCGTCGATGTTTTTGATGCCGTCCAAGTGTTTGATGCCGAAAGCACCTGCGCCCGCCAAGGCGACTTTGATGGTTTTGCTCATGTTCTTTTCCTCTTATGCGTTCTCAAGAATAGCGTGACCCACAGCGGTGTTCGATGCAGGCACATGGTAGAAACGGTGCGTCAATTTAGGCGCAGGGCCTGTGGCTTTGCCGTCTTGAATGTCAGACATCGCACCACGTGCGATGAGCCACATCACCAACTCAATGCCTTCGCTACCCGCTTCGCGCACGTAGTCGATGTGCGGCACGGCGGCGCAAGCCACGGGGTCGTTGATCATCAGGTCGAGCCAGTTGTTGTCCCACTCGCGGTTGATCAGGCCCGCACGCGCGCCTTGCAACTGGTGGCTCATGCCGCCTGTGCCCCAGATGTGCACGTTGATGTCTTCGTCGTAGCTCTCAATGGCTTTGCGAATCGCTTGACCGAGGTTGAAGCAACGCTGACCGCTGGGCACGGGGTACTGCACCACGTTCACGGCGAATGGGATGACGGGACAAGGCCAAGCGCCTTTGACGGGGTCTTGCTCGCCGCACATCAAGGACAGCGGCACGGTCAAACCGTGGTCCACATCCATCTTGTTGACGATGGTCAAGTCGAAGTCTTGTTGAATCACAGACTGCGCGATGTGCGAGGCCAACTCGGGATAGCCTTTGACTTTGGGCACAGGACGTGCGCCGTAGCCTTCGTCAGCAGGCGTGTATTCAGCGGCTGTGCCGATGGCAAAGGTGGGAATCATGTCCAAGCTAAACGCAGTGGCGTGGTCGTTGTAGACCAAGAAGATCACGTCTGGCTTGTTGTCTTTCATCCATTGTTTGGAGAAGTCATAGCCAGCGAAGACGGGTTTCCAATAGTCTTCTTGCGTCTTGCCGAGGTCCAAGGCCGCGCCAATGGCGGGCACGTGGGAGGTGTAAACGGATGCGGTGATTTTTGCCATGTTCAAGCCTTGTTTGTGGCGGCGCTTTTTCCTGCGGCACCTTGGGGTTGGTTCTGCGCTTGGGCATCGCCGTTTTCACCAATCACGCGATTGCCTTCGACCGAGCGCCCGCCGTGAATCATCATGTTGCGGTATTCCTCTTCGGTCATGCCGGTCATCGAGCCCGCCATTTGTTGGAAGCTCAAACCGTCGGTCGCGCCGATTTTGGCGAGGAAGTAAATGTTGCCGCCGGTGCGCATGCACCAGTTCAAATCGCGGGCCAACACGGCCTGCTTTTGCTCTTCGGTCATGGCCCATTCGTCGAGGTAAGCACGCTCGTTGGCTTTGAAACGCGTGCGGTTCTCAGCCTTCATGAGCGACATGCAGAACTGGTTGAGCCAGTAGCCTTTGCGCGATTGCTCGGCATCAAAAATGATGGTGCCGGGAACGTCTGTGTAGGGTTTGTCGAGTGCCATTAAAAAGTCTCCTCAGGCCAGTACAAGCGCATCGGGTTGTCCACCAACAACTTGCGTTGCTGTTCTTCGGTGGTGGCGATGTGCGGGATGAAGTCCACCAGCAAGCCGTCATCAGGCATGTGGTCTTTGAGGTTGGGGTGTGGCCAATCGGTGCCCCAAATCACGCGGTCGGGGAACTCGTCCACGATGCGCTTGGCAAAGGGAATCACGTCTTGGTAAGCGTTTTGCTCCCCGTTCAAAGCCTTGGGACCAGCCACCGACAAACGCTCAGGGCAAGTCACTTTGCTCCACACGTTTTTGTGCTCGCGCATGAACTTCACAAACAGCTCAAACTCGGGGCCATCCACAGGCTTGGTCACATCGGGGCGGCCCATGTGGTCGACCACGATGTTGGTGGGCAAGGCGGTGAAGAAGTCCCACAACTCGGGCAAGTCCACCGCTTCAAAATAAATCACCACATGCCAGCCATACATCTGTACGCGTTTGGCAATTTCAAGCAATTCGTCTTTGGGTGTGAAGTCGACCAAGCGTTTCACAAAGTTAAAACGTACACCGCGCACGCCTGCGTCATGCATGGCTTGCAATTCGTCTTCGGTCACGCTGCGCTTGACGGTGGCCACGCCACGCGCTTTACCGCCTGAGCTAACCAGCGCATCGACCATGGCGCGATTGTCTGCGCCGTGGCAGGTGGCTTGCACCACCACGTTACGCGCAAAGCCGAGGTGGTCGCGCAAAGCATAGAGCTGCGCCTTGGAGGCGTCGCACGGTGTGTACTTGCGCTCGGGTGCGTAAGGGAACTCGTTGCCAGGGCCAAACACGTGGCAGTGGGCATCGACGGCACCTGCGGGCAATTTGAATGTGGGTTTGCTGGGGCCGGTGTACCAGTCCATCCAGCCGGGGGTTTTTTGAAATTCCACGGTGCTCCTCTTAGTCTCAATCAGGTTGAATGTTGGCTTCGCGCACCAGCTTGGCGTAACGCTGGCGTTCAGAGCGAATCAGGTTGGTGAACATCTCGGCGCTGCCGGGCACGACTTCGCCGCCCACGGCGCTCATGCGCTCGCGCACTTCTTTGGTTTGCAACGCTTTTTGCACTTCGTCATGCAGCTTGTTCACGATGGGTTTGGGCGTAGCCGCTGGCGCCACCAAGCCGTACCACACAGAGGCTTCAAAGCCAGGAAAACCAGACTCGGCAATGGTGGGCACATCGGGAAAGATGGCGCTGCGGTTGGGGCTGAGCACGGCCAACACTTTGAGCTTGCCGCTCTTGACATGAGGCAGCACCTCCAACGCGTTGACCGCCACCAGTGGCAACTGGCCACCGATCACATCGGTGATGGCTGGCGAGCCGCCACGGTAGGGAATGTGTTGCAAGTCGATTCCTGCAGCGCGTGCAAACAACTCAATCGCCATGTGCGGCGTAGAGCCATTGCCAGGTGTGCCAAACGCAATGCTGTTGGGCTTGCCTTTGGCCGCATCAATCAGCTGCTTGATGTTGGTGTAAGGCGCATTGGGGTTGGCGGCAATCACCACAGGCACGCGACCAATGAGTGACACGGCCACCAAATCACGCTCGGCATCAAACGGGGCGGGTTGGTACAGCGACATGTTGGCCGCCAAAGCGTTGGCGGCCATCATCATCGTGTAGCCATCGGGCTCGGCCGTGATCACCGACTTGACGGCGATGTTGGTGCCTGCACCCGGTTTGTTTTCCACGATCACAGGCTGGCCCATGCTGGTGGAGAGGCTTTGGCCGATGGTGCGTGCCACCACGTCCACCGCGCCGCCAGCGGCATAGCCCACCACCACTTTGATGGGCTTGCTGGGATAAGTCTGCGCCATCGCAGACAAGGTGACAGAGCAGACTGCAGCTGCGATACCAGCCTTCAAAACGCGACAAAGTGTGTACATGCCGAACCTTGTTGTAAGCGTCAGTCGATGTACTTCAGGCCTGCAGCGGCCAAAGGCTCGCGCATCTTGTACATGTCCAGACCCAACACGCCAGAGGCCAACTTGGCGCGCTTCTCGCCTTCGTTGGCTTCGCGGGCTTGTGCCGTGGCCAAGGTTTTCGCAGCCATGGCGGCGGGCACGCAGACCACGCCGTCGTCGTCGGCCACGATCACGTCGCCGGGCGTGATGAGCATGCCTGCACACACGACAGGAATGTTCACCGAACCCACGGTGGCTTTGATCGTGCCTTTGCTGCTGATGGCTTTGCTCCACACGGGGAAGCCCATCTTGGTCAGCTCTTTCACATCACGCACACCGGCGTCGATGACCAAGGCGCGCGCGCCACGGGCCATGAACGAGGTCGCCAACAAGTCGCCAAAGTAGCCATCGGTGCATTCCGCCGTGATGGCTGCCACCACGATGTCGCCGGGCTGAATTTGCTCAGCAGCGACGTGCATCATCCAGTTGTCGCCGGGGTGCAACAGCACGGTCACCGCAGTGCCCGACACTTGCGCGCCCGCATAGATGGGGCGCATATAGGGTTTCATCAAACCGACACGGCCCATGGCTTCGTGCACGGTGGCGGAACCCAAAGACGCCAAAGCGTCAGCCGTTGCGCGATCCGCGCGGGTGATGTTGCGGTAAACAACGCCGAGTTCGTACATAAAAAATCTCCTGAGAATGAATTAACGGCCTTGCGACTTGAGCTTGGTGTCCAAGCGCGAGAACACGCGACGTGCGTTGCCTTCGTACACCTGGTGGCGCTCGTCGGCATTGAGGTTGAGCGTAGATTCGATGTAGCGCTTGGTGTCGTCGTAGTAGTGACCGGTTTCTGGGTCAATGCCGCGCACCGCGCCAATCATCTCGGACGCGAACATGATGTTCTTGACCGGAATCACTTTGGTCAGCAAGTCGATGCCAGGCTGGTGGTACACGCAGGTGTCGAAGTAAATGTTGTTCATCAAGTGCTCTGACAGCAAAGGCTTTTTCAGCTCTTGCGCCAAACCACGGAAACGGCCCCAGTGGTAAGGCACAGCGCCGCCGCCATGCGGAATCAAGAACTTCAAGGTGGGGAAGTCTTTGAACAAATCTGAGGTCAAGCACTGCATGAAGGCGGTGGTGTCTGCGTTCAAGTAATGCGCGCCGGTGGTGTGGAAGCAGCCGTTGCAGCTGGTCGACACGTGAATCATGGCGGGGATGTCGTACTCCACCATTTTTTCGTAAATGGGGTACCACGACTTATCGGCCAGCGAGGGCGATGTCCAGTGACCACCTGATGGATCAGGGTTCAAGTTGATGCCGACGTTGCCGTATTGCTCCACACACTTGACCAGTTCAGGAATGCAAGTAGCGGGGTCCACACCGGGTGACTGGGGCAACATGGCCGCAGGCACGAAGTTGTTGGGGAACAGCTCAGACACGCGGAAGCACAGCTCGTTACAGATGGCGGCCCAAGTGGATGACACTTGGAAATCGCCAATGTGATGGGCCATGAAGCTGGCACGTGGGCTGAAGATGGTGATGTCGGAGCCGCGCTCTTTCATCTTGGCGAGTTGGTTGGTCTCGATGGTTTCACGCAGCTCGTCGTCGCTGATTTTCAGCTCGGACACTTTAGGCATAGACGCTGGGTCTTTGATGCCGGCGATTTGGCGGTTGCGCCACTCTTCAAGCGCCTTGGGCGCGGTGGTGTAGTGACCGTGGACGTCGATGATGAGTGACATGGGGAACCTTCAGATTTAAGTTGGAGGTGAAAAGAAAACGGATAGGTGAATCTGTGACGTGTTGAACGAGCGTGGCGTTTAAGCCGTCGCCCAATCCATGCCTTGTTGGCGTTTGACGGCTTCCACCTCAGCAGAGGCCAAAAATTTCAAGAACGATTGCACGGCGGCAACACGGGCTGCATCGCTGGCAATGACGCTGGGAATGCCTGACGAAAACGTGGTGATGAACGCCACATCGGCAGGCAAAGTGCTCAGCACCTCAATGCCAGGCAACGCCATGAGTTCGCTCAACTGTTGAAAGCCCAAAGCGGCTTGGCCGCTGGCCACCAGTGCGCCCACAGGCGTGCCGGGTGGCGCCACCACGATGCGAGCTTTCACCTCGTCGGCAATGCCCCAGCGCTCAAACAGTTTTTCTAGGTACACGCCGCTTGGGCCTGTGGAGTAGCTCAGTGTGGGGCTGGCCAAAACCGCGGCTTTCACCGCCGCTTCATGGCTCAGGTCTGGGCGTGCGGCGCCGGCTGGCACAGCCACGGCCACGGGAGAGCGCACCCAGTCACTGCGGCTGTCGGGCATCACATGGCCCGAGGCAATCAAACGCTGAATCGCGTCTGAGGCCAGCAGCACCATGTCAAAGGCCTCCCCCGCTTGCACGCGCTTGGCGGCGTCGACACCGCCCACCGATATCACCTGCACCACCACGCCGGTTTGCGCTTGGTAAGCCTGCACCAAATCGCCAAGCAACGCTTTGGTCGCCATGGATGAAATACCGCGTAGCACGAGTGAGGGTGTAGAGGTTTGCATGGCGCCGATTCTAGAGATTTGCCTTCTCAAAAGGCAGTCCATTGCGAACTAGCTGCTATAACGTTATTAAATAACGCACAATCGGTTATTCAAAACAGGCAAGCTCATGGAACTCAAACAAATCGAATCTTTTGTGCGCGTGGCCGAACTGGGCAGCTTCACCAAGGCAGCGGCTGCGCTGGGCATTCCGCAACCCTTGCTGAGTCGGCATGTACGCCAACTCGAAGTGGAGTTGCACCAAAACTTGCTGATGCGCAATGGCCGTGGCGTCACCGTGACCGAGGCGGGTTTGGTGATGCTGGAGCATGGCCGAGGCATCTTGCACCAAGTGACGGTGGCGCAAGAAGAACTGGCTTCCGTGCGCGGCGCCTTGGCGGGGCGGGTGTCGATTGGCTTGCCGCCTAGCTTGTCCAAGCTGGTGACGGTGCCTTTGACCTTGTCATTCAGAGCGGCCCTGCCGCACGCCCAACTGTCATTGACCGAGGGTTTTTCGGTGCTGATGGTGGAGAGTTTGCGTGCCGGTCGTTTGGACATGGCTGTGTTGTACAACCCGCCCCCCTCCCCCGATTTGGACATGACCGTGCTGCACGACGATGCGCTGATTTTGATTGCCAGCAAAAAACGCCAAGCCGAGCCCCAAGAACCCGCGCTCAAAGCCGTGATGCCACTGGCGCATTTGGCCGAGCTGCCCTTGATCGTGCCCAGCCGCCCCAACGCGTTTCGCTTGTTGATCGAAACCGAAATGCTGCGCATCAACTGCAAACCCAAGATCGTGCTGGAAATTGACGGGTTGAACGCGATTTTGGAATTGGTCAAAGAAGGGTTGGGCTACGCCGTGCTGCCGCCCTACACGCTGCGCAACTTCGGCACCACCCACGACTTCACGACCCACCGCATTGAAAAACCCAAGCTCACCAGCCAGCTCATGTTGGTGTGGTCAGCACGCAGACCCATGACCGCTACCCACAAGGCCGCCATGGCCGTCACACAACAGGTGGTCGCCCAAGCGCTGGTGTGAGGACGTATTACCAACTGTCGTCGCTACCGCCGCCCGATGACGCGTCATCCCAGTCGCTTCCAGAGCCTGTATCGAAGCTGCCTAAGTCGGGTTGTGCGGGCGTGTCAAAAGGCACGTAACCGCCGTTATTGGCAGCCGATGCATTAGCTGCCGTGTTGTTGCCGTGATCCGTGCGATGGTCGCCCTCTAAAGCCTTGGACAAGGCGTAACCTGCGGCCACACCTGCCAAGCCACCCACCACTGCACCGCCAATGCCCGAGCCCATGCCACCTGTGGGCTGCACGTTCGGGCCGTAGCCAGGTGGATAGCTGGGGTTGTTCATGGGCGCATTGGGCGTGAACTGAGCGCCAAAACCACGCGGGGCCATGGCTGCACCAGCAGGTGCAGCAGGCGCGTGCACAGGGGCTGCAGGCTCAGGCTTGTTGCGACGCAACACCAAAGCGAGCACCACCAAACCGGCAATGCCCAACCAAACGTAGCTCAACGAAAACCCAGACTCTGGCGCTGCAGGCGCGGCCATGGCCGGTGCAGGCGTGTTCAAAGCAGGAGACGACACATGGCCCGAAGCGGCGTTTTGCGCCAAACGGTTCACTTTGTCGTAGGTTTCATTGAACTTCTCGGGGTTGGCCGCGAACTTCAAGGTGGGGTCCAACTCTTTGGCTTTTTTCAATTCCGTGTGTGCATCGGCATAGCGTGTTTCACGGGCGAGCACTTGGCCCAACTCGTAATGCGCTTTGGCACTTTGCGGCTTTTCTTGAATCACCTCGCGCAGCATGGACTCCGCTTGCGTGAGATGGCCCGCGTTGACGGCAGACTCAATGTCTTTGGGCGTCGGTAACGCCAGCGCCGCCGCTGCGGCCAAGGCCATCAGCCCCGCTAAAAATGGCTTAAAAAACGAAGAAGTTTTCATGAAAGAGCCCCAATTGAAAGGTGCCAAGTAAAAAGCAAGTCGCCATTGTGCTTGCTAGATGTGACTGCACGGTAAAGCAACTCAGATAAACCCTCATATCGAGGCGTGCAGTCCAAAATCAAGACCAAATCGCCAAAACGTAGAGCCAAATCGTGGCACCGTAGCCCACCGCCCAAAACACAGAGCGGGCCGACGCCTTGTCTGCCAAATAGCAGGCGATATAAGCCATGCGGGACGCCACAAAAATAAAGGCCAAGAGGTTGACCGAAGTAGCATCTGCTTGGGTAAAGGTGGCCAGCACGACAGCCGCTGCAAAAAATGGAAACGCCTCAAAACTGTTCGCTTGTGCCGCATTGGCGCGGGCTCTGAATCCCGTTTGCTTGGCCAACCAAGCCCGTGGGTCGCGGTTGTCATAGTCTTTCCAACCCGCCTTGGCGATGCCCGCGCACACCAAGGGCAAAACCCCAGCCACCAACACCGCCACAAATGCCATCGTCATAGAAACACTCCTCTATATAGCGCAACTTGCGCCATCGTTCACGAAATCAAATACCCGCCGTCCACAGGCAACACCACGCCCGTCACAAACTTGGCTTGCGTCGCCCCCGTCGCCATGACCCACGCGCCCTGCGCCGCAAAAGCTTGAGCGATCGCCTCGCCAATGCCACTGGTGGCGCCTGTGACGAAAACGCGTCGTTGTTGGTGATGCATGCATGCCCCTTTGTGGTTGACCCATAGTTGGATTTCGCAAGTCATGATGGTCGCATAGATCACCCATGCCATCAGGCGCCGCCCGGCAGAGCCAGATCGAAGCGCTACATTCAAGATCTATGCACAAACAACACACCATGGGTCGCTCTGAACTGTCGCTGATTGCCGCGCAAGCCATGCTTGAGCGGGGTCTGGCACCCGAATTTCCTGCCGCGGTACGCCAAGAGCTCAACGCCATCACGCAAGCGGGACATGACAACGACCCACACATCGTCGATATGACGCCATACGCTTGGTGCTCCATTGACAACGACGACTCCTTAGATCTCGATCAACTCACCGTCGGTGAATTGCTGCCCAATGGCATCGTCAAAATTTGGGTGGCCGTGGCTGATGTCGATGTTTTGGTGCCGCAAGGATCGGCACTCGATGCGCATGCCAAACAAAACACCACCTCGGTCTACACCTCCACACGCATCTTTCCGATGTTGCCCGAGCGACTCAGCACCGACCTCACCTCGCTCAACCCTCATCAAGATCGTTTGGCCGTGGTGATTGAAATGCACATCAACCCCGAAGCCGAAATTTGCCACAGTGAGGTCTACCGCGCCAAAGTTTGTAACAAAGCGAAATTGGCTTATGACGCCGTGTCAAGCTGGTTGAATGGGCAAGGTCCTTTGCCCATGGCCGCGCAAGCGTTGGAGGGCATGGATGCACAGTTGCATTTGCAAGACGCCACAGCGCAGTTGCTGCGACAAAAAAGACATGCACAAGGCGCTCTGGAGTTTGAAACCTTTCAACCCAAAGCCGTCTTTGAAGGCGAGCATGTGGTGGCCATTGAGCAACAAATGCACAACCGTGCGCGGCAGCTGATTGAAGAATTCATGATTGCGGCCAATACCTGTACGGCCCATTTTCTGACCGCAAGAGGTGGCGCATCGTTGCGCCGCGTGGTGCGTTCGCCCGAGCGTTGGCAACGCATTGTCGAAGTGGCCCACCGCTACAAATACCGATTGCCACAAGAGCCAGACGCCAAAGCGCTGGAAACGTTTTTGGCCAAGCAACGTGCCACCGATCCTTTGCGTTTCCCCGATTTGTCCTTGGTCATCATCAAACTGATGGGCTCGGGAGAATACGTGGTCGAAAACACGCCAGACATGGCCATCGGTCACTTTGGCTTGTCCGTTCGAGATTACACACACTCCACAGCCCCCAACCGGCGCTACCCTGACCTGATCACGCAGCGCATGATCAAAGGCTGGCTGATACATGGGAAATCGCCCTACACCAGCGCAGAACTTCAAGCGCTGGCCTCACATTGCACACAACAAGAAGATGCGGCGCGCAAAGTAGAACGGCGCTTGCGCAAGTCGGAAGCTGCCTTGATGTTGGTGAACCAAATCGGCCATGTGTTTGATGCGGTGGTCACAGGAAAAACGCCGAGCGGGACATGGGTGCGCATTTTTTCACCCCCAGCAGAAGGCATGCTGGTGTCTTGGGTCCGGAACATAGAAGTTGGCGATTTATTGCGCGTCAAGCTGGCTGGGGCCAATGTCGAGCAAGGCTTCATCGACTTTGAACAAATCCACGCTTACTCGCACACCTCTCATCGCGCCTGAAGCATTGCGCATGGCGTTGATGGGACGAAAAAAAAGCACTTGCGAACTTCGCAAGTGCTTTTTGGGGATTTGTGGTGGGCGATGCAAGTTTCGAACTTGCGACCCCTGCAGTGTGAATGCAGTGCTCTACCCCTGAGCTAATCGCCCTTATCCATCGCTGGAAAGAACAATATTATGCCACAGAAATTACCAAGTTTCGCCAAACGGTTTTCCCACCGCTCGATTTATCGAGTTGGACCAAAAGATCATCGTGCTGCACCAACTCTTGCTCGGATGCGGCAATCACAGGCAACTTGAACAAACTCAAGTCCACGACTTCCAACGTACGGGTTTGTGAGTCTTCGCTCTCCACCTCCATCAACAACGCGTCTTGGCCGCGCGTCATGTTGATGTACACATCGGCCAACAGCTCGGCATCGAGCAACGCGCCATGCAAGGTGCGGCCTGAGTTGTCTACCTCTAAGCGGTCGCACAAGGAGTCGAGCGAGTTGCGCTTGCCGGGGAACATTTCTTTGGCCATCACCAAGGTGTCGGTGACGCCATCGATGAACGTGGTGAAACGCGGGCGCCCTTGCAGCTCAAGCTCTTTGTTCAAAAAGCCAATGTCAAACGGCGCGTTGTGAATGATGATTTCTGCGCCAGCGATGTATGCCAAAAACTGGTCCACCACTTGTGCGAACTTGGGCTTGTCTTTCAAAAACTCATTGGTGATGCCGTGGACACGCAGCGCATCTTCATGGCTATCACGCTCGGGGTTCAAATAAATATGCAAGTTGTGACCGGTCAACTTGCGGTTGAA
The DNA here is from genome assembly GCA_963513725.1 of uncultured Limnohabitans sp. GTDB lineage: Bacteria > Pseudomonadota > Gammaproteobacteria > Burkholderiales > Burkholderiaceae_C > Limnohabitans. The sequence continues at coordinate 875,270 of CAUPRM010000001.1, forward strand.
CATCTCGACACAACCGATTTCAATGATGCGGTCACCGTTCTCGGCCGAGAGACCCGTGGTTTCAGTGTCTAGAAAAATCTGGCGCATGGTCAGTGGTTTTCTTTGGCGTGGTTGATGGTGTATTTGGGGATTTCCACCACCAAGTTTTGCTGAGCCACGATGGCTTGGCAACTCAGGCGGGAGTTGGGCTCCAAGCCCCAAGCACGGTCGAGCAAATCGTCTTCGTTTTCATCGGCTTCGTTGAGCGACTTGAACCCCTCGCGCACGATGACGTGGCAGGTGGTGCAGGCGCAGCTCATGTCGCAGGCGTGTTCGATGTTGATGTGGTTTTCCAACAGCACTTCGCAGATGGTGCTACCGGCGGCAGCTTGCAGCTCTGCGCCCTGTGGGCAGAGTTCGGCATGGGGCAAGATTTTGATGACGGGCATTTATATGTTCTCGATGTTTTGTCCGGCCAAGGCATGTTGAATGCCTCGGTTCATGCGCTGTGCCGCGAAGGCTTCTGTGCCTTTGGCTAGCGCTTCCGTGATGGCTTCGATGGCGGCTGCGTCTTCTAGCTTTTTGGCGTCAAGTGTGGCCACCATCAACGCGTCAATGCGCGCACGGTCTTCGGCAGACAGCAAATCGCCATCGGCTTGCAAGGCACTTTGCGTGGCCAGCCACATGCGATCGGCGTCCACACGGGCCTCGACCAAAGCACGGGCTTTGATGTCTTGCTCGGCGGTCTTGAAGCTGTCTTGCAGCATGGCGGCAATTTGGTCGTCCGACAAACCATACGAGGGCTTGACGGTGATGTTGGCGGTGACGCCGCTGAGCTGCTCTAACGCGCCCACGCTCACCATGCCATCGGCATCGACCGTGAAGGTCACGCGAATGCGCGCAGCGCCTGCGGCCATGGGCGGAATGCCACGCAACTCAAAGCGGGCCAGGCTGCGGCAATCGGCCACCATGTCACGCTCACCCTGCACCACGTGCAAGGCCAAGGCGGTTTGGCCGTCTTGGTAGGTGGTGAAGTCTTGCGCCATCGCGGTGGGAATGGTTTGGTTGCGCGGCACGATGCGCTCCACCAAACCGCCCATGGTTTCAATGCCCAGCGACAACGGAATCACATCCAGCAACAGCAACTCGCCATCGGGGTTGTTGCCGGCCAACTGGTTGGCTTGAATGGCAGCACCAAGCGCCACCACTTCGTCAGGGTTGAGGTTGTTCAGGGGTGCGCAGCCCAACAAGTCAGCCACGGCTTGCTGCACTTGTGGCATGCGGGTGGAGCCGCCCACCATGACCACGCCTTGGATGTCGTCTTTGCTGAGCTTGGCATCACGCAAGGCTTTGCGCACGGCAGACAAGGTGCGTTGAGTCAACGCGGCCGTGGCGGCTTCAAACTCGGTGCGTGTGACGGTGTGGCTCAGTGAGCCACTCGACAAGGCCACTTCAAACGTGGCGCTGTCCGCCGCAGACAACGCTTCTTTGCAGGCACGCGCTGCCACCAACACGTTCGATTTATCAGCGGGTGTGGCAATGACGCAGCCGGTTTGGGTTTGCACCCAATCGACCAAAGCGCGGTCGTAATCGTCGCCGCCCAAAGCGGAATCGCCACCGGTGGCCAGCACTTCGAACACACCGCGTGTCAAACGCAAAATAGAAATATCAAACGTGCCGCCGCCCAAGTCGTACACGGCGTACACACCTTCGCTGGCTTGGTCTAAGCCATAGGCAATGGCCGCAGCGGTGGGTTCGTTGATGAGGCGCAGCACGTTGATGCCTGCGAGTTGCGCAGCGTCTTTGGTGGCTTGGCGTTGGGCATCGTCAAAGTACGCAGGCACGGTGATGACCGCACCGTACAAATCGTCGTTGAAGGTGTCTTCGGCACGGAAACGCAAGGTGGCCAAAATCTCGGCGCTCACCTCAACGGGTGACTTCTCGCCCACACGGGTTTGAATGGCCAGCATGCCGGGCTTGTCGATCAACACATAGGGCAGCTGGTCGCGGTTGGCAATGTCAGCCACACCACGGCCCATGAAGCGCTTCACAGACACCAAGGTGTTTTGTGGGTCTTGGGCTTGCGCGGCCAACGCAGCGCGGCCAATTTGGCGGCCATCGTTCTCAAGGTAGCGCACCGCAGACGGCAAGATGACATGCCCTTCAGCATCGGGCAGACACTCAGCCACGCCGTTGCGCATGGCGGCCACGAGCGAGTGGGTGGTGCCCAAGTCAATGCCCACCGCGATGCGTCGCTGATGTGGGTCCGGCGCTTGGCCAGGTTCGGAAATTTGTAACAACGCCATAGGTGTGTATTGTCGCTTTCAGGAGGCGTCTAGTTGGTCAATTCGGGCTTCGATGTCGCGCAAAAACTTCTCGATGAACATCAGCCCCCTCACCTGCTGCGCGGCTGCGGGCAAGTCGTGTGCGGTGTCGATGAGCTGGGCGCATTGCTGCAAAGCAGTTTTGTGGGCTTGCTGCACTTCGTCAAACAAGGCTTCGAGCGCGGCCACATCTGCTGAGTCATCCATGGCCTCGCGCCATTCCATGTGCTGCATCAAAAATGCGGCGGGCATGGCGGTGTTGTTCTCGGCTTGAATGGGTGCACCGCCCAGCTCGCACAAATAGGCGGCGCGGCGCATCGGATCTTTGAGGCGTTGGTACGCCTCGTTGATGCGTACCGACCATTGCATGGCCACGCGTTGTGCAGCCGTGCCTTGAGAGGCAAATTTGTCGGGGTGGGCTTCGCGCTGCAAGTCTTTCCAGCGAGCATTAAGCTGGGCGCGGTCTTGTGCAAACTGCGTGGGAACGCCAAAGAGTTCAAAGTCGCTGACCGCGAGTTGCGCCGACAACGGCAGGGCCGGTTCGTTCACGTCACGCCTCGCTTTGATCTGTCGAAATTTAAATACGGAACGATTCGCCGCAACCGCAACGGTCACGTTCGTTCGGGTTCAAAAACTTGAAGCCCTCGTTCAGGCCTTCGCGCACGAAGTCCAACTGCGTGCCGTCGATGTAGGCCAAGCTCTTGGGGTCGATCAACACCTTCACCCCGTGGTCTTCAAAGATCACGTCTTCCGGTTCTTGTTCGTCCACATATTCGAGTTTGTAGGCCAAGCCCGAACAACCCGTGGTTTTGACACCCAAACGCACGCCCACACCCTTGCCACGCTTGGCAAGGTAGCGGGTCACGTGTCGTGCCGCGGCTTCAGTCAATGTGATCGCCATGGTGTTCTTCTTGGGTTAAGCCGCAGCGTGTTTCTTTTTGTAATCATCCACTGCGGCCTTGATGGCGTCTTCAGCCAAGATGGAGCAGTGAATTTTCACAGGTGGCAGCGCCAGCTCTTCAGCGATTTCGCTGTTTTTCAAAGCTGCTGCTTCGTCCAAAGTTTTACCCTTGACCCACTCGGTCACGAGTGAGCTAGAAGCGATGGCAGAGCCGCAGCCGTAGGTTTTGAAACGTGCGTCTTCAATCACACCCGTTGTTGGGTTGACCTTGATTTGCAACTTCATCACGTCGCCGCAAGCGGGTGCGCCCACCATGCCGGTGCCCACTGAGTCGTCGCCCTTGTCAAAAGAGCCCACATTGCGGGGGTTTTCGTAGTGGTCAACCACTTTTTCAGAATAAGCCATGATGAATCTCCTAAATTAATGCGCAGCCCATTGGATGGTGCTGATGTCAATGCCTTCTTTGTACATGTCCCACAAGGGGCTCAAGTCACGCAGCTTGGCCACGTTGAGGCGAATGGTTTCAATCGCGTAGTCGATTTCTTCTTCGGTGCTGAAGCGGCCAATCGTCATGCGCAAGCTGCTGTGCGCCAACTCGTCGCTGCGGCCCAAGGCGCGCAACACATAGCTGGGCTCCAAGCTGGCCGAGGTACAGGCCGAACCCGACGACACCGCCAAGCCCTTGATGCCCATGATGAGCGACTCACCTTCCACATAGTTGAAGCTGATGTTCAAGTTGTGCGGCACACGGTGCTCCATGTTGCCGTTGATGAAGACTTGCTCCATGTCTTTGAAACCATCGAGCAAACGCTTTTGCAAAGCTTTGGCTTTGGCCAAGTCTTTGGCCATGTCTTCTTTGGCAATGCGGAAAGCTTCGCCCATGCCCACGCACTGGTGTGTTGGCAAAGTACCGCTGCGCATGCCGCGCTCGTGGCCGCCACCGTGCATTTGCGCTTCCAGACGCACGCGAGGTTTGCGGCGCACATACAAAGCACCAATGCCTTTGGGGCCGTAGGTTTTGTGAGAGGCCAAGCTCATCAAGTCAACAGGCAAGGTGGTCAGGTCAATCTCAACTTTGCCGGTGGCTTGTGCAGCGTCGACGTGGAAGATGATGCCTTTTTCACGACACATCGCACCAATGCCAGCGATGTCTTGAATCACGCCGATTTCGTTGTTCACGAACATCACGCTGATCAAAATGGTGTCGGGGCGAATGGCGGCTTTGAGCGCGTCCATGCTGAGCATGCCGTCTTCTTGAACGTCGAGGTAGGTCACATCGAACCCTTGGCGCTCCAACTCACGCATGGTGTCAAGCACGGCTTTGTGCTCGGTCTTCACGGTGATGAGGTGCTTGCCCTTGGACTTGTAGAAGTGCGCCGCGCCTTTGAGCGCGAGGTTGTTCGACTCTGTGGCACCCGAGGTCCACACGATTTCGCGGGGGTCAGCACCAATGAGAGAGGCCACATCTTCACGGGCTTTTTCAACGGCGGCCTCGGCTTCCCAGCCCCATGCGTGGCTGCGAGAAGCGGGATTGCCAAAGTGCTCGCGCAACCAAGGAATCATGGCATCCACAACGCGTGGGTCGCACGGGTTGGTGGCGCCGTAGTCGAGATAAATAGGGAAATGAGGTGTCATGGCCGTACTCAATGAGGTTTGAACAAAATGGGAGAGGTGCTGATCACTGTCAGGGCTTAGCTTTTGGCAAATGCGTTGCCCAGTGCAAAAACAGAATTAGGGGCATTCACATGAATGGGCTTGGCCACCGGCATAGGTGAAATGGCACGACGAACCATGGGTTTGTCTTCGATTTCGATGCCTTTGGCAATTTGGTCGTCGACCAGCTTTTGCAAAGTGACGGAGTCTAAAAACTCCACCATCCGCTGGTTCAGCGACGCCCACAACTCATGCGTCATGCAGCGGCCGGTTTCGCCCAAACAGTTTTCTTTGCCGCCGCAGTGGGTGGCATCAATGGGTTCATCCACCGACACAATGATGTCGGCGACCGTGATGTCTGCAGCTTTGCGGCCCAACGAATAGCCACCACCTGGGCCGCGGGTGGACTCCACCAAGTCATGGCGGCGCAGCTTACCGAACAACTGCTCCAAGTAAGACAATGAAATTTGCTGACGTTGGCTGATCGCAGCCAAAGTGACGGGACCGTTGGCTTGGCGCAAGGCCAAGTCAATCATGGCGGTGACCGCAAAACGACCTTTGGTGGTGAGACGCATGGCAAGCTCCTATCTGTGGTTGGGCTTTGTCGACTAATTGAGTCAAGTATAGCCTAATCCCCATTGAATTGCTCGGGTACTCCATGAAAAACCACCTTTGTCAAAGACAAAACGGTTTAAGGTGCCCATTGCCTTGCGCATCACGCCTTTTGCGCCAAGACCGTCACGTTGTCATGGCCTGCCCCACCGAAGGCTTGTTCGCGCAAAACGGCCAGTTGATCGCGCACACGGGCGGCGTTTTCGAATTCGAGGTTGCGGGCGTGTTCCATCATCAGCTTTTCTAAGCGTTTGATTTCTTTGGCCACATCGCGTTCGCTCATGTCTTCGATGGCGGCGCGTTGCAGCTCGCGCTCTTGCGCTTCTTTGCCCGCCTTCTCGCTGTAAACGCCATCGATCAAATCGCGAATGCCCTTGACCACACCGCGCGGCGTGATGCCCATTTCTAAGTTGTGCGCGATTTGCTTGGTGCGTCGACGCTCGGTTTCGCCAATCGCTTTTTTCATCGACTCGGTCATGCGGTCGGCGTACAAAATGGCTTTGCCACTCAGGTTACGCGCCGCACGGCCAATGGTTTGAATCAAGCTGCGCTCAGAGCGCAAGAAGCCTTCTTTGTCAGCATCCAAAATGGCCACCAACGACACCTCGGGCAAGTCAATACCCTCGCGCAACAAGTTGATGCCCACCAGCACATCAAACGTACCCAAGCGCAAGTCGCGCAAAATTTCGACGCGCTCCACGGTGTCGACATCGCTGTGGATGTAGCGCACTTTCACGCCGTTGTCGGTGAGGTAATCGGTCAGCTGCTCGGCCATGCGCTTGGTCAGCGTGGTGATGAGCACGCGTTCGTTCAGCTCCACACGGATGCGAATTTCTTGCAACACATCGTCCACTTGGTGCGTCGCTGGGCGCACTTCAACCAGCGGGTCAACCAAACCTGTGGGGCGCACCAACTGCTCCACCACTTTGCTGGCGTGGGTCTTTTCATAGTCAGCGGGCGTGGCGGAGACAAACACAACTTGGCGCATGCGTTTTTCAAACTCGTCGAGCTTCAAGGGTCGGTTATCGAGGGCGCTGGGCAGACGAAAGCCGTACTCCACCAGTGTGGTTTTACGCGCCCGGTCGCCGTTGTACATGCCACCGAGCTGGCCAATCATGACGTGGCTCTCATCCAAAAACATGATGGAGTCTTTGGGCATGTAGTCGGTCAAGGTGCTGGGTGGCGCCCCCACTGGCGCGCCCGACAAATGGCGGGTGTAGTTCTCAATGCCTTTGCAGTGGCCCACTTCGCTGAGCATTTCCAAATCAAAGCGTGTGCGCTGCTCTAGGCGCTGGGCTTCGACCAGCTTGTTCATGCCCACCAGCTCTTTCAAGCGTTCGGCCAATTCCACCTTGATGGTCTCCACCGCCGCCAACACGCGGTCACGCGGTGTGACGTAGTGGCTGGATGGGTAAATGGTGAAGCGCGGAATCTTTTGGCGGATGCGGCCCGTGAGGGGGTCAAACAGTTGCAGGCTTTCAATCTCGTCATCGAACAACTCAATGCGAATGGCCAGCTCAGAGTGCTCGGCGGGGAACACATCAATCGTGTCGCCACGCACGCGAAATTTGCCGCGTGAAAAATCTTGGTCGTTACGCTCGTACTGCATGCGCACCAGCTGGGCAATGGCGTCGCGCTGGCCCACTTTGTCGCCAGTACGCAGGGTCATGATCATTTGGTGGTAGCTCTCGGGCTCACCGATACCGTAAATGGCCGACACCGTCGCCACCACGATCACATCACGGCGCTCCAAGATGCTCTTGGTACACGAGAGTCGCATTTGCTCGATGTGCTCGTTGATGGCGCTGTCTTTCTCGATGAACAAATCGCGCTGCGGCACATAGGCCTCGGGCTGGTAGTAGTCGTAGTAACTGACGAAGTACTCCACCGCGTTGTTCGGGAAAAACTCACGGAACTCGCTGTAGAGCTGCGCCGCCAAGGTTTTGTTGGGCGCAAAAATGATGGCGGGCCGTCCCAATTGGGCAATCACGTTGGCCATGGTGAAGGTTTTGCCCGAGCCCGTCACACCCAACAGGGTTTGAAACACCTCACCGTCGTTGACGCCCTCTATCAACTGGGCAATGGCCGTGGGCTGGTCGCCTGCAGGCGGGTAAGGCTGAAACAGCTCAAACGGCGAGCCGGGGTAGCTGACCATTGTGCCCTTGGGGGCTTCAGAGGCGGGGACCTCGGCGGCTGGCAATGTGTCAGGGCGTGTTTCTGCGGTGTCAGACATGATGGGTAAAAACTGTATAGCTCGAAAAAACGTGCAATTCAAAAAACCGTACGGGTTGACCCTTAAAATTCAGGCCGAACGTGCAAGCCTACCGCAGACTGCACTTGTTCACCCAACCTCCTTTCTTTATCCGTGATCAAGGACTGACGATGTCAATGTTTACCGCCGTCGAAATGGCACCCCGCGACCCCATCTTGGGCCTCAACGAGCAATACAACGCCGACACCAACCCCAACAAGGTCAACCTCGGCGTGGGTGTGTACTTCGACGACAACGGCAAACTGCCCCTGCTGCAATGCGTCCAAGCCGCAGAAACAACCATGATGGCCACGCCTACAGCGCGCGGCTACTTGCCCATCGACGGCATCGTGGCGTATGACGCCGCTGTCAAAGGCTTGGTCTTCGGTGCTGACTCTGAGCCCGTCACCTCTGGCCGCGTGGCCACCGTGCAAGGCATTGGCGGCACAGGCGGCTTGAAAATCGGTGCTGACTTTTTGAAGCGCTTGAGCCCCAACGCCACCGTGTTGATCTCTGACCCAAGCTGGGAAAACCACCGCGCTTTGTTCACCAACGCCGGTTTCAAGGTCGACACCTACGCTTACTACGACGCCGAAAAACGCGGCGTGAACTTTGAAGGCATGTTGGCTTCGTTGAACGCTGCTGCTGCAGGCACTGTTGTAGTGCTGCACGCTTGCTGCCACAACCCAACTGGCTATGACATCACTGCTGCGCAGTGGGACGAAGTGGTGGCTGTGGTCAAGGCCAAAAACCTGACTGCCTTCTTGGACATGGCCTACCAAGGCTTTGGTCACGGCATTGCCGAAGACGGCGCTGTGATTCAAAAATTCGTGGCCGCTGGCCTATGCTTCTTTGTGTCCACCTCGTTCTCTAAGAGCTTCAGCTTGTACGGTGAGCGCGTGGGTGCTTTGAGTGTCTTGTGCGCCGACAAAGAAGAGTGCAGCCGCGTGTTGTCTCAACTCAAAATCGTGATTCGCACCAACTACTCCAACCCACCCATCCACGGCGGCGCTGTGGTGGCTGCGGTGTTGAACAACCCCGAGCTGCGCGCTTTGTGGGAAAAAGAACTGGGCGAAATGCGCGTGCGCATCAAAGCCATGCGTCAAAAGCTGGTCGATGGCCTCAAAGCCGCTGGCGTGAAGCAAGACATGAGTTTCATCACCACCCAAATCGGCATGTTCAGCTACTCCGGTTTGAACAAAGACCAAATGGTGCGTTTGCGCTCTGAGTTTGGTGTGTACGGCACCGACACAGGTCGCATGTGCGTGGCTGCATTGAACAGCAAGAACATCGACTACGTGTGCCAAGCCATCGCGAAAGTGATGTAACTGCACACCGTTTGCACGCTTGACGTGCAATCACGAAAAAGGGCCTTCAAAGGCCCTTTTTCAATGGGCTGAAGCTTTGCGTATGGTGGTGACGTCGCCCATCAGTCATTCAGCCCCAAATCACTGAGCGCATGGCAATCGATGCCAACTGGTAACCCTCGTTGAAGAACTCTACGGGCTCCTGCGCATCAACCGCACCTGCCGCGTACAGCAAGGGTAAAAAGTGGTCATAGCTGGGGTGCGACATCTGCGCCATATCTCCTTGTTGCTGAAAGTTCACCAACGATGCCAAGTGCCCGTCTTTGATTTGTGCGGCCACCCATTGGTCAAACTGAACCACCCAGTCATACGCTTGGTCATCAGAGGCTGAGCGGTTCATGGTGCGCAAGTTGTGCACCGTGTTGCCACTGGCCACGATCAAGACGCCCTGCTCACGCAAAGCCTTGAGCTGTTGTCCCAACGCAAAATGTTCAGCAGGCGGACGACTGTCATCCATGCTGAGCTGCACCACCGGAATGTCCGCCTCTGGAAACATGGGTTTGAGCACGCCCCAGCAACCATGGTCCAAGCCCCATTCCCGCAAATCAATGCCGACCGGTGCGCCTGTGTTGGGCTGGCGAAGCAAGCGCGCCGTCTGAGACACCCAAGCCGGCGCGCCTGATGCGGGGTACTGCTGCTCGAACAAGGCCTGCGGAAAACCACCGAAGTCGTGGATGGTTTTAGGCTTGTCCATGCCCGTCAACCACCAACCTTGCGTGAGCCAATGGGCCGAAATGCACAAAATCAGCTTCGGTTTGGGCCAGCGCGTGCCAAACATTTGCCCAACATGGACCCAAGCATCTCGGTAAGGCGTGTTGTCAATGACGTTCATGGGACTGCCGTGCCCCACAAAGAGGACAGGCATGCGTTGGGCGCTTGTAGACAGAGTCATTGTTGGTCTTAGACAGTGATGGTTAATAAGTAAATTGGGGGACAGACTCCATTTTCAACCCTGTCTCTGCTGCTATATTGCATTGCAACATTTTTGAGACAAATCCCATGCTTTACCAAATCTTCGAAACCCAACGCAGCCTGATGGAGCCGTTCGCAGACTTTGCGCAGGCCGCCGCCAAGATGTACAGCCACAACACCTCGGCGCTGGGGCATAACCCCATGGCACAGCGTGTTTCAGCCGGTTACGACTTGCTGTATCGCTTGGGTAAAGACTATGAAAAACCAGTCTTTGGCATTCAATCGGTCGATGTGGACGGCACCAGCGTGGCCATCCATGAACGCATTGAAATAGACAAACCATTTTGTGAACTGCGCCGCTTCAAGCGCTTCACCGACGATGCCAACACATTGGGCAAACTCAAAGGCCAACCCGCTGTTTTGATCGTGGCGCCACTCTCCGGCCACTACGCCACGCTGCTGCGTGACACCGTCAAAACCATGCTCAAAGACCACAAGGTCTACATCACCGACTGGAAAAATGCCCGTTTGGTGCCTTTGAGCGATGGTGAGTTCCATCTCGATGACTATGTGAACTACGTGCAAGAGTTCATTCGCCACCTGCAAGCCCACTACGGCAACTGCCACGTCATGAGCGTGTGCCAACCGACGGTGCCTGTATTGGCTGCTGTTTCGTTGATGGCCAGCCGCGGTGAAGCCACACCCTTGAGCATGACCATGATGGGTGGCCCCATTGACGCCACCAAGTCGCCCACCTCAGTGAACAACTTGGCCACCAACAAGAGCTTCAGCTGGTTTGAAAACAACGTGATCTACCGCGTGCCTGACAGCTTCCCTGGCGCAGGCCGTCGCGTCTACCCTGGCTTCTTGCAGCACACCGGCTTTGTGGCCATGAACCCCGACCGTCACCTGAAGAGCCATTACGACTACTTCAAAGACCTGATCAAGGGCGACAACTCCAGCGTCGAATCGCACCGCGAGTTCTACGACGAATACAACGCCGTGCTCGACATGGATGCCGATTACTACTTGGAAACCATCAACACGGTGTTCCAAGAGTTCAAATTGGTACGCGGCACATGGGAAGTCAAAAACGAGGCTGGCAAAGCCGAACTGGTGCGCCCGCAAGACATCAAAAACACCGCCTTGCTGACCGTAGAAGGCGAATTGGATGACATTTCTGGCTCAGGCCAAACCTTGGCAGCACACACCCTGTGCAGCGGCATTGAACGTAAAGCCCACGACCATTTAGAAGCCAAAGGCGCAGGCCACTACGGCATTTTCAGTGGCCGTCGCTGGCGTGACATTGTTTACCCACACGTCAAAGCCTTCATCTTGGCCCACAACGACATCGCGCCTCAAAAAGCCGTAGCCAAGGCACCTGCCAAAAAAACGGCGCCTGCAGCTAAGAAGGCTGCGCCTGCTGCTAAAAAGTGAGTCTCGCGCTTCGCATCAACGACGCCCTGCCGCAAACGCAATGCACGCGTTGCGGCTATCCAGACTGTCAGCGCTACGCCGAGGCCATTGCCAGCGGCGAAGCGGGCATCAACCAATGCCCGCCAGGGGGCACCGAGGGGGTGGCACGCTTGGCCGCCATCACCGGTCAAGCTATCACAGCGCTGAACCCAGAGAACGGGTTTGAGGGCCCACGCACCATCGCCATCATTGATGAAGCGTGGTGCATTGGTTGCACCTTGTGCATTGGCGTGTGCCCCACCGATGCCATCGTGGGCAGCAACAAGCGCATGCACACCGTCATTGAGCCGTATTGCACGGGTTGTGAGCTGTGCATTCCTGCCTGCCCCGTCGACTGCATCTCCTTAGAACCCGTCGACATGGCCCGCACCGGTTGGGCCGCTTGGCCGCAAAATTTGGCCGATCTGGCACGCCAACGCTACGACGCACGCCAAGTGCGCCTAGCGCGTGAAGCCCAAGAAAACGACGAACGTTTGCAAGCCAAAGCCGTGCACAAATTGGCCGATCTGCCAGCCCACACCAGAGGCACAGAAAACGCCCCCGAGGTGGATCGCAAACGCGCCATCATCGAAGCGGCGCTTGCCAAAGCAAAAGCCCGACAAGCCACCCAAGCTTAAAAGTGGGATGAGGGGTAGCGCCTTCTTCCCAATGCGCGACATTCAACATCCCTATGTACACACACTTATCCGAACGCAAAGAGCTTTTGTTGCTTCTCTCCCTCGCCGGCATTCAGTTCACACACATCGTGGACTTCATGATCATGATGCCGCTGGGGCCACAACTCACCCTTCTGTTTAGCATCAGCTTTGCGGAATTCGGCTTACTGGTCTCTGCCTACACCGTGGCGGCAGGCTTGTCGGGCTTGTTGGCCACCACTTTTGTGGACCGCTTTGACCGCAAACGCTTGCTGCTAACGCTGTACGTGTTGTTTGCCCTCACCACCGTGGCCTGCGGCTTGGCCCCCACCTATGGCTGGCTCATGGCAGCACGCATTGCCTCTGGCTTTTTTGGTGGCGTGTTGTCCACCATGACGCAGACCATCATTGGTGATGTGGTGCCGTTCGAGCGCCGTGGTCGTGCCACAGGCATTGTGATGACCTCATTCTCTGTCGCCACCGTCGCAGGCGTGCCTGCGGGTTTGCTATTTGCCAACCTCTGGGGCTGGCACACCGCCTTCTTTGCCATTGGCGTGATGTGCATCGCTGTGGGTGTGTTAGCCAACTACAGCGTGCCCAAACTCGATGCCCATGTGGCCCACGCCAAAGACAAACACGTACTGCACGCCATGGGCCAAGTGCTTGGCGAGTCCAACCAGCGCATGGCGCTGCTCTTGTCAGCCACCATGATGTTTTCGACTTTCACCATCATCCCGTACATCACCCTGTACTTGCAAAACAACCACGTGATGGCGCCCCACGAAATTCCATGGCTCTACTTTTGTGGTGGCCTCGTCACGCTGTTCAGCGGTCGCTGGGTGGGGGGCTTGACGGACCGTTTGGGCAAGCGTGAGACGTTTCAACGCGCCGTGTTGTTCTCCATCATCCCGATGTTTGCCATCACACTGCTGGAGCCTGTGCCACTGCCCGTCGTGTTGCTGGTCACCACCGCCCTGTTCTTTGCCATGAACGCCCGCATGATTCCTGGTATGGCGTTGCTCACCTCGGCGGCCAATCCGAAATTCCGCGGCACATTCATGTCGCTCAACGGCGCCGTTCAATCGTTCTCCATGGGGGTGGCGGCATGGGTTGGTGGCCTACTGCTGCAAAGCGAACCCAACGGTCAAGTGACGCACTATTGGCTGTGCGCAGTCGTCGCGACGTGTGCGTCTTTGTTGGCATACGCGTTGGCCAAACGGGTATCTATGTACGCGTGACATCGGTTGTCTCATTGGCACAACCAGCTATGAAAAAAGCCGTGACGCTGTCACGGCTTTTTAATGAGGCATGTCCAGATCGAACACACAGATTGCGCTTTAAGCGTGCGAAGCTGCCAAAGCTGCAAACGCCTTCACCACTTCAGATGGTGCTTGCACCAGTTCAATCAACACGCCTTCGCCCCCGATTGGGAACTCGTCATTCGCCTTGGGGTGCATGAAGGTGATGTCAAAGCCAGCAGCGCCCTTGCGGATGCCGCCTGGGGCAAAGCGCACGCCTTGGGACGTGAGCCACTCCACTGCCACAGGCAAGTCGTCGATCCACAAGCCAATGTGGTTGAGCGGCGTGGTGTGCACGGCGGGCTTTTTCTCGGGGTCCAGCGGCTGCATCAAATCGACTTCGACCTTGAAGGGGCCGACGCCGATGGCGCAGATGTCTTCGTCCACGTTCTCACGTTCGCTTTTGAAGGTGCCGGTCACTTCGAGGCCGAACATGTCGACCCAGAGTTTTTGCAGTCGGCCCTTGTCAGGCCCGCCGATGGCGATCTGCTGGACACCCAGCACTTTGAAGGGACGTGTCATTTATTCAAACTCCACGATCATCTGGTCCACCGTCAGCGATTCGCCCTTTGAAGCGACCACTTTTTTCACCACACCGTCTTGCGCGGCAAAGAGCACGTTTTCCATCTTCATGGCTTCGATCACGGCCACGCGCTCACCCGCTTGCACTTTTTGGCCCACGGTGACGGCCACATCCACCAGCAAACCCGGCATAGGTGACAACACAAAGCGGCTCAAGTCAGGCGGTGCCTTGAACGGCATGAGCTTGTGTAGCTCGGCCATGCGGGGCGACATCACCAACGCTTCGATGCGGGTGCCGTTGTGCTGCACTTGCAAGGCCAGCGGGTTCTTCAAGGTGCCGCGTTCGATTTGCGCAGTGAAGGGCTTGCCATTGCAAGTGCCTTCAATGCGGATGTCGTTCAAACGCGAGTTGCTTTCGATGGCGTAGGACTTGCCGTCCACGGTGATCTGAGCCACACCGGGCTTACCGACAAACTCGTCCACATGCACTTGCACGTAGCGGTTGTTGCCGCCCTGCCCCAACTCGACCACCGCGTAGTCTTGACCAATTTGCACGTCATAGCCCGGCAACTGACCGCTGAGGTTGGCTGCGCGTTGGCGTGACTTGCGACGCACAAAGGCAGCCAGCGCAGCCAAAAAGTCGTGGTCGTCGTGCGGCACGTCTTCGGCGCGGAAGCCTTGGCTGTACTGCTCGGCGATGAAGCCGGTGTTGAAGTCACCCGACACAAAGCGCGGGTGCGCCAACAAAGCGGCTTGGAAGGGGATGTTGGAGCTGATGCCGCGAATCACAAAGCCGTTCAGGGCTTCGCGCATTTTGGCAATCGCGTCATTGCGGTCTTTGCCGTGCACGATCAGCTTGGCGATCATCGAGTCGTAGAACATCGGAATCTCGCCGCCGTCCTGCACGCCGGTGTCCACGCGCACGCCCAACAGATCAGCGGTGTTGGCTTGGAACATGGTTTGCTTGGGCGTTTGGAAGCGCACCAAACGACCCGTGGACGGCAGGAAGTTGCGGAAGGGGTCTTCGGCGTTGATACGGCACTCGATGGCCCAGCCGTTGCGCTTCACATCGGCTTGGGTCAGCGTGAGTTTTTCACCCGCCGCGACGCGAATCATTTGCTCCACCAAGTCGAGGCCGGTGATGGCTTCGGTCACCGGGTGCTCCACCTGCAAGCGGGTGTTCATCTCCAGGAAGTAGAAGCTTTGGTCTTTGCCGACCACAAACTCCACCGTACCGGCCGATTGGTATTTCACCGCCTTGGCCAGTTGCACGGCTTGTTCGCCCATGGCTTTGCGGGTGGCTTCGCTGATGAAAGGCGATGGGGCCTCTTCGATCACCTTTTGGTGGCGGCGCTGGATCGAGCACTCGCGCTCGTTCAAATAAATCACGTTGCCGTGGCTGTCGCCCAGTACCTGGATTTCAATGTGACGAGGCTCTTCGACAAACTTCTCGATGAACACGCGGTCGTCACCAAAGCTGTTGCGCGCTTCGTTGCGGCAGGAGGTGAAGCCTTCAAAAGCTTCTTTGTCATTGAAAGCGACGCGCAGACCTTTACCGCCGCCGCCTGCCGAAGCCTTGATCATCACGGGGTAACCGATGCCTTTGGCAATCTCAACCGCTTTTTCAGCGGTTTCGATGGCGTCGTTCACGCCGGGAATGCAGTTCACGCCCGCAGCGCCCGCCAACTTTTTGGACTCGATCTTGTCGCCCATGGCGGCAATCGAGAAGTGGCGTGGGCCGATGAAGGCGATGCCTTCGTCTTCGCAGCGCTTGGAGAACTCGGCGTTCTCACTCAGGAAACCATAGCCGGGGTGGATGGCTTGTGCGCCTGTGGCTTTGGCGGCGGCGATGATCTTGTCAGCGACCAGATACGACTCGCGCGAGGCCGCTGGGCCAATCAAAACGGCCTCATCGGCCAGCATCACATGACGGGCTTCTTTGTCTGCTTCGGAATAAACGGCCACGGTTTTGATGCCCATTTTTTGGGCGGTGGCAATGACGCGGCAGGCGATTTCGCCACGGTTGGCAATCAGGATTTTGGTAAACATGTTCTTCTTCTCCTTCGGGCTTAAAGCGGAATGTTCCCGTGCTTGCGCCATGGGTTTTCAATCTTCTTGTCTTTGAGCATGACCAGCGAGCGGCAGATGCGCTTGCGTGTTTCGTGCGGCTGGATCACGTCGTCGATGAAGCCGCGTGCGCCCGCCACAAAGGGGTTGGCAAAGCGGGCTTTGTATTCGGCTTCTTTGGCCGCCAGCTTTTCGGGGTCGCCCTTGTCTTCACGGAAGATGATTTCCACCGCACCCTTGGCACCCATGACCGCGATCTCGGCATTGGGCCAGGCAAAGTTCACGTCGCCGCGCAAGTGTTTAGAGGCCATCACGTCATATGCACCGCCATAGGCCTTGCGGGTGATGACGGTGATTTTGGGCACGGTGCACTCGGCGTACGCATACAGCAGCTTGGCGCCGTGCTTGATGATGCCGCCAAACTCCTGGCTGGTGCCAGGCATGAAACCGGGCACGTCGACAAAGGTGATGACGGGGATGTTGAACGCATCGCAAAAACGCACAAAGCGGGCGGCTTTGATCGAGCTCTTGATGTCCAGGCATCCGGCCAGCACCAAGGGCTGGTTGGCCACGATGCCCACGGTCTGCCCTTCCATGCGGGCAAAGCCGATCAGGATGTTCTTGGCGTAGTCGGGTTGCAGCTCAAAGAAGTCGCCATCGTCCACGGTTTTGACGATGAGTTCCTTCATGTCATACGCTTTATTGGGGTTCTCGGGCACCAAGGTGTCGAGGCTCATGTCCAAGCGGCCGGACGGGTCGCCGCTGGCACGCACAGGCGCTTTTTCGCGGTTGTTCAGCGGCAGGTAGTTGTACAGGCGGCGCAGCATCAGCAGCGCTTCCACATCGTTCTCAAACGCCATGTCGGCCACACCGCTCTTGGTGGTGTGCGTCAAAGCACCGCCCAACTCTTCGGCCGTCACCTCTTCGTGCGTCACGGTCTTGACCACCTCGGGGCCGGTCACGAACATGTAAGACGTGTCCTTGACCATGAAGATGAAGTCGGTCAAAGCAGGCGAATACACCGCGCCACCGGCCGATGGGCCCATAATCATGCTGATCTGCGGCACCACACCACTGGCCATCACGTTGCGCTGGAACACATCGGCGTAACCGCCAAGCGAGGCGACACCTTCTTGGATTCGGGCACCGCCAGAGTCGTTCAAGCCGATCACGGGCGCGCCGACTTTCATAGCCTGGTCCATGATTTTGCAAATCTTCTCGGCGTGCGTTTCAGACAAAGCGCCACCGTACACGGTGAAGTCTTGGCTGAACACAAACACCAAGCGGCCGTTGATCATGCCGTAGCCGGTGACCACGCCGTCGCCAGGAATTTTGTTGTCTTCCATGCCGAAGTCGGTGCAGCGGTGTTCGACGAACATGTCCCACTCTTCGAAGGTGCCTTCGTCCAGCAAGACTTCGATGCGCTCGCGGGCCGTGAGCTTGCCTTTGGCGTGCTGCGCGTCAATGCGCTTTTGCCCGCCGCCCAAGCGGGCCGCAGCGCGCTTTTTTTCCAGTTGTTCAATGATGTCTTGCATGGTGGCTCTCTTTTCTCCAGGAAGATTTCAAATTAACCCAGCGCTTTGACTTTTCGTTTCATAAGCGCCGAGCAGTTGACGGGCAGCCGTCGACGCGGCCAATTGGCCCGTAGCGACTTGCTGGCTGAGTTGGGGCAGCAGCGTTTGCACACGCGGCTGCGCCCGGAAGTTTTGTTTCAGACCGGCGTCGATGCGCTCCCACATCCACGACAAAGCTTGATGTTGGCGGCGCTCGGCAAAGAGGCCGTTCTGGGTTTGCAAGGCTTTGAACTCGCACACGGCGGCCCAAAACGCATCCACCCCTTGGTTCAGCAAAGCGCTGAGCTGCACCACTTTCGGGTGCCACACCTCGGTGTTGCGGTGCGCATGGCCCGAGCCACCATGCATGCCCAACAGTTGCAAGGCACTGGTGATTTGCAGCTGCGCGCGCGTGGCTGCGGTGGCGTCGATGTCGGCTTTGTTGATGACTACCAAATCGGCAATCTCCATCACGCCTTTTTTGATGGCTTGCAAATCGTCGCCCGCATTGGGCAATTGCAGCAACACAAACATATCGGTCATGTTGGCCACAGCGGTTTCGCTTTGGCCCACGCCCACGGTTTCGACAATCACCACGTCGTAACCAGCGGCTTCACAGACCAGCATGGACTCACGCGTTTTTTCGGCCACACCACCCAGAGTGCCACTCGATGGACTGGGGCGAATGTAGGCTTGATCGTGCACGCTCAAAAACTCCATGCGGGTTTTGTCACCCAAGATAGAGCCGCCAGACACGGTCGACGATGGGTCAATGGTCAGCACCGCCACACGATGGCCCTGAGTAATCAAGTAAAGGCCGAGCGCCTCAATGAAGGTGGACTTGCCCACGCCCGGCACACCACTTATCCCTAAGCGAAACGACTTGCCCGTGTGCGGCAGCATGGCCGTGAGCAAGTCATCGGCCAAGGCCCGGTGATCGGTGCGCGTCGACTCTAAAAGCGTGATGGCTTTGGCCATAGCGCGCCGCTGCACGGCAGCGTTGCCTCGCAGCAAACCGTCGAGCAACTGCTCAGGTGTCACCCGATGGCCTTTTTGATTTGTTCCAAAACGTCTTTGGCGCTGACGGGAATGGGGGTGCCTGGTCCGTAAATGCCTTTGACGCCCGCTTCGTACAAGAAGTCGTAGTCTTGGCGTGGAATCACGCCGCCCACGAACACAATGATGTCGTCCGCGCCCTGCTTCTTCAGCTCGGCAATGATGGCGGGCACCAAGGTTTTGTGGCCCGCTGCGAGGGTGGACACACCCACGGCGTGCACGTCGTTTTCGATGGCTTGGCGCGCGCACTCTTCAGGCGTTTGGAACAAGGGGCCCATGTCCACGTCGTAGCCGAGGTCGGCAAACGCGGTGGCCACCACTTTGGCGCCACGGTCGTGGCCGTCTTGGCCCAGCTTAGAAATCATCACGCGAGGACGGCGGCCTTGTTGGTCAGCGAATGCGGCGATGTCGGCTTTGAGCTGGTTCCAATATTCCATGGTGTCTCCCACGTTTTCACCATCGTCGTAAGCGGCAGCGTAAACACCGGTGACCTTTTGTGTGTCAGCGCGGTGACGGCCAAACACTTTTTCAAGCGCATCGCTCACCTCGCCTACTGTGGCGCGCAGGCGAATGGCCTTGATGGACAAGTCGAGCAAGTTGCCTTCGCCACTTTCGGCAGAGGCAGTCAACGCGTCCAACGCGGCTTGCACTTTCGCTGTGTCGCGTGTGGCTTTGATTTTTTGCAAACGTTCGATCTGACCGTCGCGCACACGCACGTTGTCGATGGACAAGGTTTCGATGGGGTCTTCTTTGGCGAGCTTGTATTTGTTCACGCCCACGATGACGTCTTTGCCAGAGTCGATGCGCGCTTGCTTTTCAGCGGCGGCAGCTTCGATCTTCAACTTGGCCCAGCCGCTGTCCACGGCTTTGGTCATGCCGCCCATGGCTTCGACTTCTTCGATGATGGCCCACGCTTTGTCGGCCATCTCTTGGGTGAGCGACTCCATCATGTAAGAACCAGCCCATGGGTCGATCACGTTGGTGATGTGGGTCTCTTCTTGAATGATGAGCTGCGTGTTGCGCGCAATGCGTGCAGAGAACTCGGTAGGCAAAGCAATTGCTTCGTCAAACGAGTTGGTGTGCAGCGACTGTGTGCCGCCAAACACCGCAGCCATGGCTTCGATGGTGGTGCGCACCACGTTGTTGTACGGGTCTTGCTCGGTGAGCGACCAGCCGGAGGTTTGGCTGTGCGTGCGCAGCATCAAGCTCTTGGGATTCTTGGCGTCAAAGCCCTTCATGATGCGGCACCACAGCAAACGTGCAGCGCGCATTTTGGCGATTTCCAAATAGAAGTTCATGCCCACCGCCCAGAAGAAAGACAAGCGGCCAGCAAAAGCGTCCACGTCCAAACCGGAGGCAATGGCGGTCTTCACATACTCTTTGCCGTCAGCCAAGGTGAAAGCCAATTCCAAAGCTTGGTTGGCACCCGCCTCTTGCATGTGGTAACCCGAAATCGAGATCGAGTTGAACTTGGGCATGTGCTTGGCGGTGTAGCCAATGATGTCGCCAATGATCTTCATCGACGGCTCGGGCGGGTAGATGTAGGTGTTGCGCACCATGAACTCTTTCAGAATGTCGTTCTGAATCGTTCCAGACAACAACTCTTGGCTCACGCCCTGCTCTTCAGCGGCCACCACGTAGCCAGCCAAAACGGGCAACACCGCGCCGTTCATGGTCATGGAGACCGACACTTTGTCCAACGGAATTTCGTTGAACAAGATCTTCATGTCTTCCACCGAGTCAATGGCCACACCGGCCTTGCCCACGTCGCCCGTCACACGGGGGTGGTCTGAGTCATAGCCACGGTGGGTGGCCAAGTCAAACGCGACCGACACGCCTTGACCACCGGCGGCCAAGGCCTTGCGGTAGAAAGCATTGGACTCTTCAGCGGTGGAGAAGCCTGCGTATTGGCGAATCGTCCAAGGGCGCACCGCGTACATGGTGGCTTGAGGACCGCGCAAGTACGGCTCAAAACCCGGCAAGGTGTTGGCGTAAGGCAGGTCTTGCGTGTCTTCTGCGGTGTAGAGCGGTTTGACGCTGATGCCGTCGAGCGTCTTCCAATTCAAGGCGCTGACATCGCCTCCAGGTGCGGACTTGGCGGCTGCTTTCGCCCAAGCTTCGAGGTTGGCGGCGTTGAATTCGGTCGGCTTTTGGCTCATGTCAAATCACTCTAAAAATTGGGGTTGAAACCACGGTTTTTGGAATCCGCGAAATCATATCATTCATAATTATTGATGCAAAATATTATCTGAACTTACAATCTCGTCCCATGTCCGCCCTCACCCTCACCCCTCGCGCCCTGTACGAAGAAGTTGCCGAACTTCTGCGCGAACGCATTTTTTCGGGTGAATTAGCGCCAGGCAGCTGGATTGACGAGATGCGCTTGGCCGAGGAATACGGCATCAGCCGAACCCCCATGCGCGAAGCCCTGAAGGTGCTGGCCGCCGAAGGCTTGGTCACCATGAAGGTGCGCCGCGGTGCCTACGTGACCGAAGTCAACGACAAAGACCAGCGCGATGTCTACCACCTGCTCTCTTTGTTAGAGGCCGATGCGGCGGGCGTGGTGGCCACCCAGGCCACGCCAGAACAACTGCAAGAGTTGCAAACTTTGCACTTAGCCTTGGCGCAAGCCGTGAACGACCGGGAAAAGTTCTTTGAAATCAACGAACGCTTTCACATGCGCCTGTTAGAAATTGCCGACAACCGTTGGCGCGACCAAATGGTGGCCGACTTGCGCAAGGTGATGAAGCTCAACCGCCACAACTCGCTGCTCAAAAGCGGGCGCATTGAAGAGTCGCTGAATGAGCACCAAGCCTTGATGGACACGCTGCTGGCGCGTGACGCGCCAGCCAGCGTGACGCGCATGCAGGCGCACTTCGCCAACGGCTTAGAAGCCGCAAGCTGACGCCCGAGCACGCCACGGCGCAGGCGCCAACAGGCGCAGAACCTAGGGTTTAGCCCCTGTACCGGGCTCGCACACTTCGCTCAAAACCAGCGATTATTTTCACTAAAATCATATTTTTATGAAAACTCGCAAAGTTAACACTTGCGCCCTTTGAAAATGTTGAATTTCCAGAATTTGCGCATTGGCACGCGGCTAGGACTCGCTTTTGCGGCCTTGGTCTCGCTGCTTATCCTTTTGGCCTTGATCGGGATCCATCAACTCAACCAAGTTGTCACAGACACCGATTTGATCGCGCACAACCGTTTGCCCAAGGTTAGTTTGGCGCAAACCATTGAAAACGAAGTCAACCGCCAGTCTCGTGCCATTCGGACAGCACTGATCGCCACAGACGCGAAAGTGGTGACAGCTGAACTTGAAAAAATTGAATTGTCTGCCCCCATCATCACAGACGCGCTGAAACAACTCCAAGCCACCATTGAAACCCCCGAAGGCAAAACCGCCTTGGTGCAAATCACCCAAGCACGGCAAGTGTTCAAAGAACATGAACTGGAATTGATTGAACTCATCAAAGCCAACCGTATCGAGGAAGGTCGCAAATACTTGGTCAACGAAATGCTGGGCCCCCAAGCGCACTATTTAGAAAGCGTGGAAGCGTTTGCCCAGACACAAAAGGAAGCCATTGATTATTTCGCGGCTGAAGCCGTACAAACAGCATTGCTCGGCAAAACCTTCATGCTGACCCTCGCTGTCATCGCCATCGTGACGGCTGCCCTTGTGGCTGTGGCGACCACTCGCTCCATCACGCAACCGCTGAATCAATTGCAAACCTTGTTGAGCGACGTTGAAAAAACCTCCGACTTCAGCAAACGCATGACCCAGCACGGCCGAGACGAAGTGGGCCTCACCGCCCAGGCCTTCAACCAAATGCTGGACGCCCAACAGCGCGCCATCCGCGAAGTGAACCAAGTGGTCGCCGCCATCGCCGCAGGCAACTTCGACACACGCATCCAAACCGAGCTGCGCGGTGATTTGGCCGCCATGAAGTCGGCTGTGAACGACAGCGCCCAAAGCATCAAAGAAACCATGGGCGCGTTGAACGGGGTGATGCAATCGCTTTATAACGGCCACTTCAACGTGCAAGTACAGGCCCAAGTTCAAGGGGATTTCAAAGTCACGCTCGATCGCGCCAAGCAAGCCACCGACGCGCTGCAAACCATGATGGGCGATATTGGCTATGTCATGTCCAGCGTTTCGCAAGGCGACTTGACCAGCCGCGTGCAGGCCCAAGGCCGGGGTGATCTGGAACAACTCAAAAACAACATCAACCTGTCGTTGGACACGTTGGCACGCACCCTCAAAGAGATCAACCTCAACACCCAACTGCTGGCCACGCAAGCCAACCAAACCAGCCATGCCGTGGAACAAATCTCGGCCGGCGCGGACACACAAACCACGGCCATTCGCCAAGTGTCCACCGCGCTGCGCATGAGCGCGGACTCCATTTCAGAGGTGTCGAGCAACACCGAATCGGCCAGCTACCAATCGCGAGAGTCCGTGGCGTTGGTGCGCAGTGGCAAAGAGAAAATGTTGCAAATGGCCGAGGTGGTCCAGAACATCGCAGCCAACTCGCAAAAGATCAACAAGATCTCTGAGGTGATTGAAAGCATTGCCTACCGCACTAACCTCTTGAGTTTGAACGCCGCCATCGAAGCCGCGCGCGCTGGCGAGCAAGGCAAAGGCTTTGCGGTGGTGGCTGACGAAGTGGGCAAACTCGCCATCAGCAGCGCCGAAAGCACCAAAGAGATTGCGCTACTGGTGAAGCAAGCCTCGACGGAAGCCAAACGTGCCGTAGAAACGGTGGCGGGCGTGAACGAGGACATGAACCGCATCGAAGCCGGTGCAGGCAAAACCGACGGCATGCTGCAACGCATCTCGGCCGCCGTAGAAGAACAAAGCAGCGCCTTGCAAGAGATCGATGTGAACGTCGCCAACTTGAGTCACATCGCCGCGAGTAACGCCAACGCTTCTGAAGAGCTGACTGCGACAGCCATCGAGTTGGCCAAGATTGCCGACAACAACCGACGCGCAGTGGACACGTTCAGCTTCTAAATGCCCAACGGCGAAGCGAGGCGTTTGCGTTGCTTCACACCGTTGACGTCATTCACGCAGACCGTTTTCTGGCCATCACCAGCGCCACGCCAGACAAAATCAAGGCGCCTCCTGCCACATGGTGCAGACCCAAAGGCTCGCCCAGCACCCACCAAGCAGCAATGCCTGAGTACAAAGGCCCCAAGTACAGCGTGACGGCGACACGGCTGGCACCCAAGAGTTTTTGGGTCCAGCCATAAATCCAATAGGCCGCCAAGCCGGGCACCAACGCGGTGACCACGATCAAACCTAAGGCGTGCCAGCCCAACACAGGCGTATCGGGTGACGCAAGTTCAAACAATGCAAACGGCAACAACACCGCCACACCGCCCATGCAAATGGTGGCCAAACGCGCCGTGGAGCCCAAGGGGCTGTGCCACTTTTTTTGCAGCAAGGCGTAAGCCGCCCAAGCCATGGAAGCCGCGACGATCCACAAATCACCAGGCACCAAGTTGACCTGAGACAAATGCGTCCAGTCGCCACGCACCACCACATGGACCACGCCTGACATGGCCACCACCACGCCCACCATTTGGCGTTTGGAGAAATGCTCGCCCAACCAAAGCACCGAGCCCACGGCGATCAACACCGGCGAAGAGGCATAAATCAACGAGATGTTCATCGCACCTGTGCTCTCCCCAGCCATGTAGACCCATGCCCCGCAAATCCACATGCCGCAAGCTCCCAACACCACCGATTGACGCCAAGTCGCCCGCACCTCGTCACGCATGCGCCACAACTCAGCGCGCGCCAGCCACGTCAAGATCAGACCCGCTAAAAACCAACGCCCCAGCGCCAGCACATGGGGCGAGACCACGCCGGGCGCCAATCGGGCAGAAATCAAATTGACAGTCCACAACACGGGGGTGAACCAGATCAAGATCAAAGCGAATTTGCTGCGGCTTTGTGCGCGCAAAGCTTCAGTGGGCATGGGGCTCTTCATGCAGCTTTTGTGTCGCGGCTGAATCGTCGTGCGTCTCGTGACGGTCAGGCGGCACGGCGGCACCACGGGCCAGTGCCTCGCGTGCGATTTGCAAGACCTCACGCGGCGGCAAAGGCTTGAGTTTGTGATTGCTCCACACTTGACGCCACAAACGCGAGCCACGTTCGCCGTGGTACAGGCCCAGCATGTGGCGCGCAATCGGGTACCAAGGGCAGCCGTCTTCTTTGAAGGCGCGTTCCATGTAAGCCACCATCGTCTCCTCCACCGCTTCGCGGGTCGGAATGGCATGGGGGTCGTTGTAAAACTCTGCGTCCCAGGTGGTCAGCAGCCACGGGTTGTAATAGGCTTCGCGGCCCAGCATGACGCCATCCACATGCTGCAAGTGCTCGCTCATTTGGGCGTTGGTGGTGATGCCGCCGTTGACGGAAATCACCAAGTTGGGAAAGTCTTTTTTCAGCTGATACGCCAGCTCATAACGCAGCGGCGGAACTTCGCGGTTCTCTTTGGGGCTCAAGCCATCGAGCCACGCGTTGCGCGCATGCACGATGAACACTTGGCAACCCGCGTCGCTGACTGTGCCCACAAAGTCACGCACAAAGTCGTAGCTTTCGATGCGGTCCAAACCAATGCGATGCTTCACCGTCACCGGCACGCTCACCACATCCAACATGGCCTTCACGCCATCGGCCACGGTTTGGGGCTCGTTCATCAAGCACGCGCCAAACGCGCCACGCTGCACACGGTCTGACGGACAGCCGCAGTTCAGGTTGATCTCGTCGTAACCCCACTGCTCCCCCAACTTGGCACCGTGGGCCAAGTCGGCCACATCGCTGCCACCCAACTGCAAAGCCACAGGGTGTTCTTCGGCGTTGAAGCGCAAATGCCGCTGCGTATCGCCATGACGCAAAGCGCCCGTGGTGACCATCTCGGTGTAGAGCAAGGTGTGGTGACTGAGGAGTCGGTGAAGGTAGCGGCAATGGCGATCAGTCCAGTCCATCATCGGCGCCACTGACGTGCGCCAGCGCTGAGCATCAAGAGAATTCATGGGCTGATTATCCCGCCCCAAGCTCAGGTGAACTTGGGCACAATGAGGCGTGAATCCAAAACAACTCATTTCAAGGATGAAAGCATGAACGCATCAACCTTTTGGTGGATGGCCACAGGCGCCTTGGTGATTGCCGAGTTGCTGACCGGCACCTTTTATTTGCTGATGCTCTCGCTGGGTGCCGCCGCGGCGGCCTTGGCGGCGCATGCAGGGCTTAGCATGACCGCACAAGTCATCACCGCAGCGCTGGTGGGTGGCGCAGGCGTGGTGCTGTGGAACCTCAAAAGCAAGCACCTACCCGCAGGTGCCGATGCGGCCGACACCCACATTCACCTCGACATTGGGGCCACCGTCGACGTGGACACATGGGATGCGCAAGGCCTCACACACGTCAAACACCGCGGCGCCGTGTGGGCCGCCAGCTGTCAAAGCAGCACACACACGCCTGGGCTGCACAAAATTGTGGCCATTGAGGGCAGCCGCTTGGTCCTCGAAAAAATTTAAAACTCGTTCTTTCAAAAAGGTCAGACCATGGAAATCGCTCTTCTTCTGCTTGTCATCGCTGTTTTGTTCATCGTCAAAACCGTCAAAGTGGTGCCTCAACAAAACGCGTGGGTGGTCGAGCGGCTGGGCAAGTACCACGCCAGCCTCACCCCCGGTTTGAACTTTGTGGTGCCCTTCATCGACAACGTGATTCAAAAGCACAGCCTCAAAGAAATTCCACTCGACGTGCCCAGCCAAATTTGCATCACACGCGACAACACGCAGCTGCAGGTCGACGGCATTTTGTATTTCCAAGTGACCGACCCGCGCTTGGCCAGCTACGGCTCGTCGAACTACATCATGGCGGTCACACAGTTGGCGCAAACCAGTTTGCGCAGCGTGATTGGCAAACTCGAACTCGACAAGACCTTTGAAGAACGCGACATCATCAACGCGCAAGTGGTGGCGGCCATCGACGAAGCGGCGCTGAACTGGGGCGTGAAAGTGCTGCGCTACGAGATCAAAGACCTCACGCCACCCAAAGAAATCTTGCACGCCATGCAATCGCAAATCACGGCGGAGCGTGAAAAACGCGCACTGATTGCGGCCTCTGAAGGTCGTCGCCAAGAGCAAATCAACATCGCCACCGGTGAGCGCGAGGCTTTCATCGCCCGCTCGGAAGGCGAGAAGCAAGCTGCCATCAACAAAGCCCAAGGCGAAGCCGCCTCCATCACGGCTGTGGCCGACGCCACCGCCCAAGCGATTGAGCGCATTGCAGCCGCTATTCGCCAACCCGGTGGCGAGCAAGCGGTGCAGCTCAAAGTGGCTGAGCAAGCGGTGCAGGCTTACGGCAAGGTGGCCTCCGACGCCAAAACCACGCTCATCGTGCCCAGCAATATGACCGAGGTGTCGGGCCTGATTGCCTCGGCCATGCAAATGGTGAAGCTGGACAAATAAACGGTTCAACCCGACGTGAAAAAGCCCGCTTGAAGCGGGCTTTTTCATGGGTTCCGCACAGGCTTAGCCCATGTGCAAACCGCCGTTCACCGCAAAGTCAGCGCCGGTGGTGTAGCCACCATCGTCACTGGCCATCCACGCAATGATGGAGGCGATTTCGCTGGGCTTGCCCAAGCGCTTAACCGGCACGGTGGCCACGATCTTTTCCAACACGTCAGGACGGATGGCGTTGACCATGTCGGTGCCGATGTAGCCAGGCGACACGGTGTTGACCGTCACGCCTTTGGTGGCCAGCTCTTGGGCCAAAGCCATGGAAAAACCGTGCATACCGGCCTTGGCAGCCGAGTAGTTGGTTTGACCGGCTTGGCCTTTTTCACCGTTCACCGACGAGATGTTGATGATGCGGCCCCAGCCACGCTCGACCATGTCGGGCACAACCTGTTTGGTCACGTTGAACATGGAATCGAGGTTGGTGCTCATCACCGCGCTCCAGTCTTCGCGGGTCATCTTCAAGAACATGCGGTCCTTGGTGATGCCGGCGTTGTTGACCAACACGTCGATGGGCCCGTGCTCAGCCTTGGCTTTGGCAAAGGCTTCAACGGTGGAGTCCCAATCGCCCACGTTACCGACTGACGCATAGAAGTCGTAGCCCAGTGCTTTTTGTTCATCCAACCATTTGTTGAAATCACGCGTTGGACCACAACCCGCGATGACCTTGAAGCCTTCTTTGTGCAGGCGCTGGCAAATCGCGGTTCCGATACCGCCCATACCACCTGTGACGTACGCTACTTTTTTGCTCATTTTTTGTCTCCTTAGTGATGAGTCTGTGAAAAATTTTTATTCTGAAAATGAACGCTTAGGCGCGTTTCTTAGGCGCGTTGTTTAAGCGCGTTCCAAGGCCAAAGACACACCCATGCCGCCGCCGATGCACAACGCGGCCAAGCCCTTCTTGGCATTGCTGCGCTGCATTTCGTGCAACAAGGTCACCAAAATGCGGCAGCCGGATGCACCAATGGGGTGACCAATCGCGATGGCACCACCGTTGACGTTGACCTTGGCGGGGTCAATGTCGAGTTCTTTGTTCACCGCGCAGGCTTGTGCGGCGAAGGCTTCGTTCAATTCAAACAGGTCCACATCGGCGGCCTTCCAGCCTGCGCGTTGCAAGGCTTTGCGTGAGGCCGACACAGGGCCCATACCCATCAAGGCGGGGTCCAAACCGCTGGTGCCGAAAGCGGCAATGCGCGCCAAAGGCGTCAGGCCCAAGGCGGCTGCTTTTTTGGCGGTCATCACCACCACAGCGGCAGCGCCGTCGTTGATGCCAGAGGCGTTACCGGCCGTCACCGAACCCGCTTTGTCGAATGCGGGACGCAGACCGGCCAGCGCTTCGGCGTTGGTTTTTTTGTTGATGTATTCGTCGGTGTTAAACATCACCGGATCGCCCTTGCGCTGAGGAATGCCAACAGAGACGATCTCGTCGGCAAACTTGCCTGCGTCTTGCGCAGCGGACGCTTTTTGCTGGCTGGCCAGCGCCAAAGCGTCTTGCATATCGCGGGTGATGCCGTGGGCTTTGGCCACGTTCTCAGCGGTGATGCCCATGTGGTATTGGTTGTACACGTCCCACAAACCATCCACGATCATGGTGTCGATCATGTTCCAGTTGCCCATGCGTTGGCCATCGCGTGAGCCCAACAACACATGGCCTGAAGCGCTCATGTTTTCTTGACCACCGGCGACCACGATCTCGCTGTCGCCATAGGCCACGGCTTGTGCAGCCAACATCACGGCTTTCAAGCCAGAACCGCACACGGCGTTGATGGTGAGCGCGGGCACGGCGTTAGGAATGCCTGACTTCATCAAGGCTTGACGCGCAGGGTTTTGCCCCGCGCCAGCTGCCAGCACTTGGCCCATGATGACTTCACCCACCAGCGCGGGATCGAGCTTGGCACGCGCCAAGGCTTCGCGAATGACGATAGAACCCAAATCGGTGGCCGCAATTTTGGCGAGTGAGCCGCCAAATTTACCCACAGCCGTACGGGCGGCTGAAACGATGACGATGTCTTCCATGGAGGTCTCCAGTTGTTTTAAAAAATCAGTGAATTACTTGCTGGCGCGTTCTTTGACGTAACGACCAGGTGCGTTTTCGATGGCTTTGTATTTCTTGTTGCCATACGTTTTAGGCGCAGCAATTTGCTTGCCAGCATGCGCCTTGAGCCAATCGGCCCAATCAGGCCACCAGCTGCCGGCGTGCTCTTTGGCCTTGGCAATCCATTGCTGCGCGTCTTTGGGAAACGTGGTGTCGCTGCCGGTCCAGTAGCAACGCTTTTTCGCGGCGGGTGGGTTGATCACGCCTGCGATGTGACCCGACGCCCCCATGACAAAACGCTTCTTGCCTGGGAACACTTGGGTGCTGGCATACGAACCGCCGATGGGCACGATGTGGTCTTCACGCGAGCCGTAGATATAGACGGGAATGTCCACTTTGCGGTAGTCGATGGTGGTGCCACACACCTTCGCTGCGCCTGGCTTGATGAGGTTGTTCTCCAAGTAGGTGTTGCGCAAATACCAGGCGTACATAGGGCCGGGTAAGTTGGTCGCGTCGCTGTTCCAGTAGAGCAAGTCAAACGGTGGCGGCGTTTCGCCTTTGAGGTAGTTGCCCACCACGTAGTTCCACACCAAATCATTGGGGCGCAAGAAACTGAAGGTCGACGCCATGTCTTTGCCCTTCATCAAGCCGCCGTTGGCGAATTGACCTTCGCGGTATTTCACGAAGGCTTCGTCGATGAAGACATCCAGCACGCCGGTGTCGGTGAAATCAATCAGGGTGGTGAGGAAGGTGGCGCTGGCCACGGGCTTTTCGCCGCGTGCGGCCAACACGGCCAAGGCGTTCGACAAAATGGTGCCGCCCACGCAAAAGCCCAAGGCGTTGATCTGTTTGGCGCCGCCGATTTCTTGCGTCACTTCGATGGCTTTGATGGCCACGTCTTCCACATAGTCATCCCATGTGGTGTGCTGCAAATCTTCATCCGGATTACGCCAGCTCACCACAAAAGTGCGGTGGCCTTGGCTCACAGCGTAACGAATCAAAGAGTTTTCAGGCTGCAAATCGAGGATGTAAAACTTGTTGATGCAAGGTGGGATCAACAAGAAAGGACGCTCATACACCTTAGGCGTGAGTGGCTTGTATTCGAGGAGTTGGAAGAACTCGTTTTCAAACACCACTTTGCCTTCGGTGGTGGCAACGTTTTTGCCCACCTCGAACAGGCTCTCGTCCGTCATCGACACATGGCCTTGCTGCATGTCGTGCAACAGGTTTTGAATGCCTTTGGAAATGCTTTCGCCTTTGGTTTCAATCGCCTTTTGCTGGGCGTCGGCATTGAAAGCCAAAAAGTTACTGGGGGCCGAAGCTGCGGCCCATTGCTCGACGGCGAATTGAATGCGTGCCTTGGTCTTGGGATCGGTGTCTGCGGCCTCGCTCAAGGCCATCATCGTGCGGGTGTTGAGCAAATAAGCGGCGGCGGCAAATGAGGCCATCGGGTTGTGCTGCCACGCCTCTGCAGAGAAACGTCGGTCTTTGACCGCTGGGTTGCCATGCAAGCTCTGGTTCCACAGCTCAGTGGCCTCAATGATGTATTGCTTTTGCAATGCTTCGAGCTTGTCGGGTGCAAAGCTCAAACTCGGAGCGCTCCCCTCACCTGCACCTAACGTTTGAAACGACGCTAGGGCTTTGGCCCAGCTATCACCCAAGCTTTTGAGGGCCGAATTCTGATCCATCACCAGTCTCCTATACAGTCACATCAGTTTTTTTAACTGTCTCCAGTATGTCAGCGAAAACCCTTCGAATTTCTGACAGATATCAAACTCAAGAGAAAACCCCTAGATGTATTTAGTTCTGATTGCGTGGATGTACGTGGCGTTGATGATGGCGGTGGCCGAGGCCACCAGCCCTGTGGGCAGCGTGCTTGGTGCCATCGTCACTTTTGTGCTGTACGGCGCGCTCCCTATGGGTGTGGTGGGTTACATCATGGGCTCACCGGCACGCAAACGCGCCATCAAGGCCCGTGAGATGGCCGAGCGCGAAAGACATGAAAACTTAAATACGCAAGTCACACCCAAGACGCAATCCAGCGAGGCGGCGTCAACACCCGATTAAGCTGCAACGCGACGCCAAATACAGACCGCAAAACGCCCAGTCTGGCCATCGCGTCGGTAAGAAAAAAACTGTGAAGCTTGCGTGACCGTGCACCAAGCCGACGTGCTGTCATTGCCCGCCACGACGTGAACACCCAAGGCCTGCAAACGCGAACGCGCCAAGCCCGCCAAATCAGCCAGCCATTTGTTTGCATGGCTGGGATGGGGCTTAAAAAATGCAGCCGATGGTGCGTGCTGGGCCATGAATGCGTCGCGCACCTCAGGCCCCACCTCAAACGCATCGGGTCCAATGCAGGGGCCCAACCAAACGCGCAGTGCATGGGCTTGCAGCATCTGCGGCGCATGGGCCTCGCCGCTTGCCTCGCGCATAGCCTGCACAGTTTCCTCAATCACGCCCGCGGCTAAACCCCGCCAGCCCGCATGCGCAGCGGCCACCACGTGCCCTGCCTCGTCCGTGAACAGCAGCGGCAAGCAATCGGCCACCATGATGGTGCAGGCCACCTCGGCATCGGTGGTGAGGCACGCATCCGCAGTTGTGCCTTGTGGGGTGTCCGCATGAAGCTCAACCACCTGCGTGCCATGCACCTGTTGTAAAAAAATAGGGACAGCGCCGTCCAAGCGCGCTTGCAAGCGTCGGCGGTTCTCGGCCACATGCGCAGGATCATCTTGAACGTGATCGCCCAAGTTCAAGCTCTCAAACGGTGCGGGTGATACGCCGCCCTCACGCATGGTGCACAGCGCGTGAACGCCAGCGGGCAACCATGCGCTCAAAGACCGAGACGGCACATCAGAGGTCAAACCATCAACAGAAGGGGTAAGTCGCGACATGGCGTTGAGGATATCGCGAACACGACTCTGACCCACGATGGAGAGCGGTAGACTTAAAGCTCGTTTTAACTTGCCGCACCACCATGATCCTCGAACTCGCCGACATCCGCATCCAGCCTGGTCAACAAGCCGCTTTTGACGAAGCCATTCAACGGGGCGTGGAGACCGTGATCGCTAAAGCCAAAGGCTTTGAAGGCTACAAAATCAACCGTGGCGTCGAGTCGCCCGAGCGCTATGTGCTGCAAATTTTCTGGGCCACGCTCGAAAACCACACTGTGGACTTTCGTGAGTCCGCCGCGTTTGCCGAATGGCGCGCCATCGTGGGCCCCTTCTTCGCCCAAGCACCGGTCGTTGAGCACTTCACGCTGGTGGCCAAGTCTTCCGACTGATCAACACCCCAAAAACAAAACCGCGAGACCACATTCATGAGCTATTTGTTCACACCACCGCCTGTGGCGTCTGTGCCTGTTGTTGGCAAAACCGAACGTTTTCCGGTGCACCGCATTTACTGCGTGGGCCGCAACTACGAAGAACACGCCAAAGAAATGGGCTTCACCGGCCGTGAACCGCCCTTCTTCTTTTTGAAGCCCACCGACTCGCTGGTGGTGGTCAACGCGGGCGAAACCGGCACCATGCCCTACCCCAGCCTGACCAAAAATTTGCACCACGAAATTGAGTTGGTGGTGGCAATTGGTAAGGGTGGCAAAAACATCAAAGCGGCAGACGCACTGAGCCACATCTACGGCTACGCCGTGGGCTTGGACATGACACGCCGCGACTTGCAAGGCGACATGAAAAAGCAAGGCCGCCCTTGGTGCATTGGCAAAGGCTTTGACCTGAGCGCCCCCATTGGCCCCATCACGCCCGCTGAACAAGCCGATGACGTGATGAACGCTGAGATTTACGTGCAAGTCAACGGCCAAGACCGCCAGCGCAGCAACGTCAGCCAACTGATCTGGAACGTCGCAGAAACCATTGAGCATTTGTCTGCCGCGTGGGAGCTGCAACCGGGCGACTTGATCTACACGGGTACGCCCGAAGGTGTGAATGCCGTGGTGTCGGGCGACACCATGGTGGGCGCCGTGGCAGGCTTGGGCGAGCTCACCGTTCGCGTGGCTTAACAGCGCACAACGCATGCTGCATCGTCCTCAGATTCAACATTGCAAGGCCTGCGGCAGCGCAGTGACCTACCGCTTGCCCGATGACGGCGACACGCGCGAGCGCGCGGTTTGCAACGCGTGCCACACCATCCATTACGAAAACCCACTCAATGTGGTGGGCACCGTGCCCGTATGGGGTGACAAAGTGCTGCTTTGCAAACGCAACATCGAGCCGCGCTTGGGCAAATGGACCTTGCCTGCGGGCTTCATGGAATTAGGCGAAACCGTGGCGCAAGGTGCGGCGCGTGAAACCGTGGAAGAAGCGGGTGCGCAGTTCGAGATGCAAGACTTGTTTACCCTGATGAACGTCACGCGTGTGGGCCAAGTTCATTTTTTCTACCGCGCCCAGCTCACCAGCGATCAGTTCGATCCCGGTCACGAAACCATGGAAGCGCGTTTGTTTGCTGAACATGAAATACCTTGGGACGAAATTGCCTTTCGCACCGTCAAAGAAACTTTGCAGCATTACTTCGCCGATGCCAAGGCCGGCAAATTTGGCGTGCACCACGTCGATATCAGCTGAACCCACTTGCCGGTGGGTTTTCCCCTAATTAACCGACCGCTCGGTCGGATTAATATGAACAAGTAAATTTTCCAACGGAGACCACGAGATGACACACGTATTTAAGCGTGCAGCGATTGCTGCCGCCATTTTGAGCGCTGGTGTTGCAGCCCACGCTGAAACCATCACTTTGAAAGTGCACCACTTTTTAGGCCCAACCTCAATTCAGCACACAAAAATGCTGCGTACTTGGTGCGACAACATCGCCCGTGACTCCAAAGATCGCCTGCAATGTCAAATTTATCCAGCCATGCAAATGGGCGGTACGCCTCCCCAGTTGTTTGACCAAGCCCGTGACGGCGTGGCAGACGTGGTTTGGACACTGCCTGGCTACACCGCTGGCCGCTTCCCCAAGATGGAAGTGTTCGAGTTGCCCTTCATGATGACCAACGCCGAAGCCACCAGCCGCGCTGCTTGGGACTATTACGAAAAATTTGCCAAAGACGAATTCAAAGACGTCAAGGTGTTGGCGATGCACGTTCACGGCCCAGGCAATATCTTCACCGCCAAAAAACAAATCAAAACCATGGCCGACATCAAAGGCCTGAAGTTGCGCGGCCCAACCCGCTTGACCACCAAGCTTTTGGCCAGCATGGGCGCCACACCTGTTGGCATGCCTGTGCCCGCCGTGCCTGATGCTTTGTCCAAAGGCGTGATCGACGGTGCTGTGATTCCTTACGAAGTGGCACAAACACTGAAGATTGAGGAACTGGCGCGATACACCGCGGAGACAGATCGCTCAGAAAACGCGCTTTACACCACCGTGTTTGTGGTGCCCATGAACAAGGCCAAATACGAGTCTTTACCTGCTGACTTGAAGAAAGTTATCGATAAAAATTCTGGCCGCGAACTGTCTGCTTTCCTGGGTAAAACCCAAGCTGACAACGACACTCCAGGCAAAGCCAAAATGGTTGCAGGCGGTCACACCATCACCATCATTCCTAAGACCGAGCTGGACAACTGGAAACGCGCCTCAGCCAGTTTGAGCAACGAATGGATTGCAGACATGGACAAAAAAGGTGCCAACGGCACTGAACTGGTTCATGAAGCGCAAGCTTTGATCGCCAAGTACACCAAATAATCTGACTTGGACATGCCTCAAACGAAACCCGTTTGAGGCATCAAAAAAAGGAGGCCTTGGCCTCCTTTTTTACGTCTATCCAATGCCCCTCAGGGCATGACTTAGGTGATCAAGGCCACCAGCCACAGACACACACCGGGGAAGAACAAGATCAGCAAAGTGCGCACGGTGTCGCTGATCAAGAAAGGCATCACGCCGCGGTAACTTTCTGCAATTGGTACATCTTTGGCCATGCCGTTCACCACGTAGACATTCAAGCCAACGGGCGGCGCCAGTAAACCAAACTCCACCACCATCAACACCAAGATACCGAACCAAATGGCGACTGACTCTTTGGGCATGCCAAAGTCCAAGCCCATCACGATGGGAAAGAAAATTGGAATGGTCAGCAAGATCATGGACAACTCATCCATCACCGCCCCCAACAGCACATAGAACAGCAAAATGCCAACAATCACCCACAGGGGTGCCCAGCCTAAATTGAGAATCAAGGCAGACAACTGCGTCGAAGCTTGCGACAACGCCAAGGCGCCGTTCATCAAGTCCGCACCGATGAAGATCAAAAAGATCATGGCGGAACTGTCTGCCGTCGCATAGAAACACTGCTTGAACTTGGCCCAGGTGATTTCACCTTTGAACAGCGAGGCCACAAACGTACTGGCTGCACCAACGGCAGCACCTTCGGTTGGCGTGAACATACCGCTGTAAATACCACCAAACACAATCAAGAAGATCACCATGATGGGCGCAACGCCTTTGATGGACTCCAGCGTAACGCCTGAAGATGCTTCGTTCACTTCTGGCGCGTGACCTGGCACCAAACGCACATAAATGGCAATCGCAGCCATGTAACCTAACATCGCAATAATGCCGGGCACCATGGCTGCAGCAAATAATTTAGCAATGTTTTGCTCGGTCAAAATAGCATAAATGACCAATGGCACAGAGGGCGGAATCAAGATACCCAAGGTTCCAGAAGCAGCCAAAGTACCCGTAGCCAAGCGCCCTGAGTAACCGTGACGCTTCATCTCTGGCAATGCCACACCAGTGATGGTGGCAGCCGTGGCAACAGACGACCCGCAAATAGCACCAAATGCAGCACAAGCCAACACAGCAGCCATTGCCAAGCCACCTTTGAAACGGCCCATAACGCCTGCCGCGAAGTCAAACAACGCCTTACTGATACCGCCTTGCGTCGCAAAGTGGCCCATCAAAATGAACAAAGGAATGACTGACAAGTCGTAACTGGCAAAGCGCGCAAAAGCTTGGTTGTTCAAAAAGTTCGCAAAAGGCATCCAACCTGTTTGCAACACATAACCAAAGCCACCTGCAAAAAACATCGATACAGCAATAGGAACGCGCACAGCCATCAAGACCAGCATGATGCCGAAGACAGCACCTACGATTTGAAAACTACTCATGCTGACTCTCCCAGCTCATCATCAAAGCCAACAAACACTTGACCTAAAGCAATCAAGCTAGTCAGCACAAAAGGCGGCACCATGGCGGCAAAAACGATCCACTCAGGAAAGCCCAAAATCATCGTGCCTGAATTGGAAGCGTAGGCGCTCATGCCACCAAGCGCTGTACGCCATGCCAAAAGGGCAAAGCACAGTGAAAGTAGCAAAGCACCCAAACGATCCATGACCTCGTTACTTGAGTCTGAACATTTAGCTGTGAAGAAATCCACAATAATGTTGCCGCGTTTAGCTTGACACCAAGGCATAAACATACCGATAGCTGCACCCGTTGCAGCACCTGAAAGCTCAAAGTCACCCAGCAAAGCTGAGCCCAGAAACTCACGTCCGACAATGCTGTAGCAAGTCATCAAGGTGATGAATGTCAATAAAATACCAGCGAGGATGGCAAACACCCGCGCCAAGGAAACCATGAAGTGCATAAAGCGTCTCTTCCTTGTTATGAAACATAATCAGTTTACTCACGAACCCTTTGGAATCCTTTGAAAAAACACTAGGGTTTGTGCGGGGTAACCCAGCTTTACAGTGACTGCCGCTGTGTTGAGGCCTCCAGCGAATGGAATCGCTTGACGAAAAGTCCAATGAAAAAGGCCTCTGAGTATCGCTACTTAGAGGCCTCTGTCTTAACTAATGGTCGGTGTGAAAGGATTCGAACCTTCGACCCCTTGCACCCCATGCAAGTGCGCTACCAGGCTGCGCCACACACCGAATCAGAGTAAAATTATAACGCGAGTCAGAGGGACTCAGCGAGCATTTCGCGAATTTGTGCAAGTTCTTTGCGAAGAATTTGCAGCGTATCGTCACTCAAGCCAACGGCCAGCAGGGGTGGTTGGCCGGTATAGGTCGTATCGTCTTGCAAATGCATCTCTAAGCCATCTTCATCGGTCAAGTCAACATCGATCAAGGTATCACCACCTAAACGACGACGATCACGTTCGACCTGCACCAACTCTTGCAACTTGTTACGTGCGCCACTGATGGTGAAGCCTTGGTCGTACAACAAGTCACGAATACGGCGAATCATCAACACCTCATGGTGTTGGTAATAACGGCGGTTGCCGCGGCGTTTCATGGGGCGCAGCTGCGTGAACTCCTGCTCCCAATAGCGCAGCACATGCGGCTTGACGCCACACAACTCGCTCACTTCACCAATGGTGAAGTAGCGTTTGGCTGGAATGGGTGGAAGGGTTTTCTCCATGAAAATCAGTAGCTTGTAAATGGGAGCGTAGAGGTTACACGAAGATAAGCCCGTGAATCAGAGGGCATAGGGTTTATGTCACAAAAAAGAGGCCTATCAAGGCCTCTTGTGTCTTTATGCGTCAACTTTAGAAGGTGTGTCGCCCTGAATTTGCTCTTTGAGCTTGTGACTCGCATGAAACGTGACAGCCCTTCTCGCCTCAATCGGAATCGCTTCGCCGGTACGCGGATTACGCCCCGGTCTTGGTGCTTTGGTGCGAATTTGAAAATTCCCAAAACTGGAAATCTTCACATCCGTGCCTTCGACCAAGCTCTTCGCGATCAAATCAAAGAAGGCGTCAATCATGTCCTTGGACTCGCGCTTGTTCAAACCAATTTGCTCAAACAACAAATCAGCCAACTGCGCTTTGGTCAACGCTGGGGTTTCTAAGCTCTCGAAAGAAATTTCCATAGGACTTGACTTTAAAGTGCGCGCATCAAGCACGTAAACGCGCCGCCACTTGCGTGGTCAGTTGATCCAGCACAGCTTGCACCACACCTTCGATTTGCGCTTCGTTCAAAGTGGCTTCATCGCTGTTGAGCGTGAGGCGCACCGCCAAGCTTTTCTCGTCCATGGCCATCGCCGTGCTTTCAGCCTTGGGGCGATACACGTCAAACAACACGGCGTTGCGCAGCAAGCCTTGTGTTTTGGCGGCATGCACAGCCGCCATCAATTGGGCGTGCGTGACGCTGTCTTTGACGATCACTGCAATGTCGCGCTCGACGTTAGAGAACTTGGCCACGCCCGTGGACTTGGGCACAGCACGTTGCAACACCGCGTCGAGCAAGAGTTCAAACATCACAGGCGCTTGGGCCAAGTCCCAGCTTTGACGCCAACGTGGGTGCAACTCCCCCACATGGCCCACTGCTTGGCCGTTAACCAACACCTTGGCACAACGACCGGGATGCATGGCGGGATGCTCTGCCGCTTCAAACTGCGGCACAGCGGGGGCCAACAAGGCTTGCACATCGGCTTTCACGTCGAAGAAGTCTGCGGCTTGTTCTTTGGTGCCCCATTGCAAAGGTGCAGCGCTGCCAAAGGCGATGCCTGCCACGTGCATGGGTTGGTGAAAGCCTTGCACGGTGGTGTCTGTGTTTTGCACGGATGCATCTTTGTGGAACACGCGGCCAATTTCAAACACGCGCACACGTGAGGCCTTGCGGTCCACGTTGAACTTCACCACGTTGAGCAAGGAGCCCAACAAGGTGGAGCGCATCACGCTCATTTGGCTGGCGATGGGGTTGAGCAGCTTGATGGGGTTGGCGTTGCCTGCCAACTCGTGTTCCCAACGCTCATCCACAAAGCTGTAGTTGATGGTTTCTTGATAGCCCAAGTCGGCCAAGTGATGGCGCAAGGCGTGCGGGCTGCGTTGCGCCTCTTTGCACACACTGGCCGTGATGGGTGCCAAAGGTGGTGTGGTGGGCAGGTTGTTGTAACCCACCATGCGCGCCACTTCTTCGATCAGGTCTTCTTCGATTTGCAAATCGAAACGGAACGATGGGGGCTGCACGGTGACGACACCCTCGCCTTCTGTCACGGGCAAGCCCAAGCCACGCAAAGCATCCGCCACGCGTTGCTGGGTCAGCGGCATGCCAATGACTTTTTCAGCACGCGCCACGCGCAACGTGACAGGCTTGGCCACCGGCATGTTCACGCGTTGGTCATCAATCGGGCCCACGGTCGTGTTGGGCGTGCCGCAAATGTCCATCACCAATTGCGTGATGCGCTCGATGTGCTCCACCGTCAACTCGGGGTCGACACCACGCTCAAAGCGGTGGCCCGCATCGGTGCTGAAGTTGAAGCGGCGTGAGCGGCCTGCGATGGCTGAGGGCCACCAGAAAGCAGCTTCGATGTAAATGTTTTGCGTGTCGTCGCTCACGGCGGTGGCGTCGCCACCCATGATGCCGGCGAGTGATTCGACTTGATGCGCATCAGCAATGACACCCACTTTGTCGTCCACGGTCACGGTGTTGCCATTCAAGAGTTTGAGCTGCTCACCGGATTTGCCCCAACGCACATCCAAGCCACCTTGAATTTTGTCGAGGTCGAAAATGTGCGATGGACGGCCCAGCTCGAACATCACGTAGTTCGAGATGTCGACCAAGGGGCTCACGCTGCG
Source organism: uncultured Limnohabitans sp. (assembly GCA_963513725.1). Lineage (GTDB taxonomy): Bacteria > Pseudomonadota > Gammaproteobacteria > Burkholderiales > Burkholderiaceae_C > Limnohabitans. The sequence goes on from CAUPRM010000001.1 coordinate 914,971, forward strand.
TTGGCCGCAACGGGCCAAGTGGTTCACCATCCAAGCAGGCGTTTGCGCTTGGGTGTTCACGCCACGCACCACGCGGCCTGAGAAACGGCCACACAAATCGGGGGCGCTGATTTTCACAGCCAAGGTGTCTTGGTTTGTCGCGGCAACGCTTGGGAATGTGGGGGCCTTCAAAGGCGCGCCTGTGAGGGCAGACACTTCGCGGGCAATGCCATACACACTCAAGCAATGTGCCAAGTTAGGCGTGAGCTTCAACGTCATCAAGGTGTCGTCGAGGTTCAGGTACTCGCGGATGTTTTGACCCAACGGTGCATCGGCTGGCAACTCAAGCAAACCGCCGTTGTCATCGGCAATTTTGAGTTCTTTGGCCGAGCACAACATGCCTTGGCTTTCCACGCCACGCAGCTTGCCCACTTTGATTTTGAAAGGTTTACCGTCTTCGCCAGGTGGCAACTCTGCGCCCACAGTGGCGCATGGAATTTTGATGCCCACGCGTGCATTGGGTGCGCCGCACACGATGTTGAGCAAAGCGCCCTGCCCCACGTCCACTTGGCAAATGCGCAAGCGGTCAGCGTCTGGGTGCTGCACGGCTTCTTTGATTTCACCGACGACGATGCCTGTGAAAGGCGGTGCCACGGGTTGGAGTTCTTCCACTTCCAAACCGGCCATGGTCAAGGTGTCGGCCAGCTCTTGGGTGGTGATTGAGGGGTTGCAGAATTCGCGCAACCAGGATTCGGGGAATTGCATGATGAATCTCGTGTGTGCGTGACGTTATTGGAACTGGCTCAAGAAGCGAATGTCGCCATCGAAGAACAAGCGCAAGTCGTTCACGCCGTAACGCAGCATGGTGAAACGGTCCATGCCCATGCCAAAGGCAAAGCCGATGAAACGCTCAGGGTCGAGGCCCATGTTGCGCACCACGTTCGGATGCACTTGGCCTGAGCCACCCACTTCGAGCCAACGGCCCGCCAAAGCGCCGCTTTGAAATTGAATGTCAATCTCAGCGCTGGGCTCGGTGAATGGGAAGAAGCTGGGGCGGAAGCGCAGCACCAAATCGTCGCTCTCAAAATAGGTGCGGCAGAAATCGGTGATGACCACTTTGAGGTCTTTGAAACTCACGTTCTCGCCAATCCACAAGCCTTCGCATTGGTGGAACATGGGCGAATGCGTGGCATCGCTGTCCACACGGTAGGTGCGGCCTGGGGCGATGACGCGAATTTCGGGCATGCCTTGACCGGCATCCAAACGCGCTTGGTAGCGCTTGACGTGTTGCACGGCGTGGCGCACTTGCATGGGGCTGGTATGTGTGCGCAACAAGTTGGGCGCTTCGGCGCTGCCACCTTCCACATAGAAGGTGTCGTGCATGGAGCGTGCGGGGTGGTCTTCAGGCGTGTTGAGCGCGGTGAAGTTGAACCAATCAGTTTCAATCTCAGGGCCTTGGGCCACTTCAAAACCCATGGAGCCAAAAATGGCTTCGACGCGTTCGAGCGTGATGGTCACAGGGTGTAAACCGCCAGCCATGCGGGCGCGACCGGGCAAGGTCACATCGAGGGCTTCGGCTTTGAGTTGGGTCTCGAGTTCGGCATCGGCCAAGGCTTGGCGACGTGCCGTGAGTGCGGCTTCAATCGCTTGCTTGGCCACGTTGATGGCGGCACCGGTCGATTTCTTTTCTTCGACGCTCAATGCAGCCATGCCTTTCATCATCTCGGTGATGCGGCCTGACTTACCCAAGAATTGGGCTTTGGCGTTTTCAAGATCAGCCGGGGTCGTGCTTTGTGCAAACAACGCTTGTGCACTTGCAACCAGAGAGTCCAACTCGTTCATAAGAATTCGGGGATGTAGAAAACAAAAAAAGGGATTGAAGCTGTGTAGCCTCAACCCCTTTGCTCGTGGGTAAGTTACGGATTACACGAATGACAAACCGTAACGCACCTCAGCGGGTATCAAGCGGCCAATTTGGCTTTAACTTGAGCCACGATGCTGCTGAAGGCAGCCATGTCGTGAACGGCCAGGTCGGCCAACATCTTGCGGTCGATTTCGATCGCAGCCTTTTTCAGGCCGTTGGCAAATTGGCTGTATGTCAAGCCGCACTGACGTGCAGCCGCGTTGATACGAGCGATCCACAGCTGACGGAACACGCGCTTTTTAGTGCGGCGGTCGCGGTAAGCATATTGACCAGCCTTCATCACCGCTTGTTTAGCGATACGGAAGACGTTACCGCGGCGACCGCGGAAACCTTTGGCTAAAGCCAGAACTTTTTTGTGACGGGCACGGGCCGTAACACCACGTTTAACGCGAGGCATATTTTTTCTCCTTGTTCGTCAGTTAATTACAGGCCGCACTTGGGCAGCATTTGTGCCATGTGACCCATGTTGGTCTCATGCACAGCCACTGAACCACGGAGGTGACGCTTGTTTTTGGTCGTCTTCTTGGTCAAGATGTGACGTTTGAAGGCTTGCCCGCGTTTCACGGTACCACCTGGACGAACGCGGAAGCGCTTTTTAGCGCTGCTTTTGGTCTTCATTTTGGGCATTTAGATGCTCCTTTAATTTGTGCTCGTGAGGCGCCTGCACACCGATGTGCAGTCTTGTTAGCCCCGAGACACTAATTCGCTTACCTTTCAAGCGCGGCAGCACGCCGCGCTGCCAATTTATGCAGAGGCTGACGGAGCAGCTTCTGCAGCGGGTTTGGCGGCGCCACCCGATTTTCTTTTACCAGGCGCGATCATCATGATCATTTGACGCCCTTCGAGTTTGGGGAACTGCTCAACAACGATCAGGTCCGCCAACTCATCACGGATGCGCTGCAACAGCGCCATACCGATTTCTTGATGCGTGATCTCGCGGCCACGAAAGCGCAGCGTGATCTTGCATTTGTCGCCGTCATCTAAGAAGCGCTTGATGTTGCGCATCTTGATGTTGTAGTCACCATCATCGGTACCGGGACGGAACTTGATTTCCTTGACCTCAATGACCTTTTGCTTGGACTTCGCTTCGGCAGCCTTCTTTTGCTCTTGGTACTTGAACTTACCGTAGTCCATCAAACGACACACCGGCGGCACAGCCGTGGCGGCAATTTCAACCAAGTCAACGTCGATCTCACCGGCCATGCGCAAGGCATCAGCCAAGCTCACGATACCGAGGGGTTCGTTGTCAGGACCTGAAAGGCGGACTTCCGGGGCCATGATTTCCCGGTTAAGGCGGTGTTTGCGTTCCTCGCGCTGGCGGCGGTCGCGAAATTCTGTAGCGATGGTGACTATCCTTAAAAATCAAAAACAAACCGACACACGTGTGCGACGCACAACTCTTGGCAATTTCTCAATGAAATCAGCTTTTGAGCGCGATGTCGGAGGCGATCTTTTGAGAGAAGGCTTCGAGGGACATCACACCGAGGTCTTGGTTGCCTCGGGCGCGCACTGCGACGGCGCCAGCTTCCTTCTCTTTGTCGCCTACGACCAAGATGTAGGGAAGCTTTTGCATTGAATGCTCACGTATTTTATACGTGATTTTTTCGTTGCGCAGGTCTAAATCAACCCTAAGCCCTTGATTTCGCAGCGTTTTCGCAACTTCTTTGCAATATTCAGCCTGTGAATCGGTGATATTGAGCACCGCAACTTGGGTGGGCGCCAGCCAAGTGGGCAAGGCACCGGCGTGCTGTTCGATCAAAATTCCGATGAAACGCTCCATGCTGCCCACGATCGCGCGGTGCAAGATGACGGGGCGTTGGCGTGAGCCGTCTTCAGCCGTGTACTCCGCATCCAAGCGTTCAGACAAGTTGAAGTCAACCTGAATCGTGCCGCACTGCCACTCACGGCCAATCGCGTCTTTCAGCGTGTATTCGATCTTGGGGCCGTAGAAGGCACCATCGCCTTCAGAGATGACGTACTCGCAACCGGCCGCAGTCAAGCTGTCCATCAAGGCCTTTTCGGCCTTGTCCCACAAATCGTCCGAGCCAATGCGAGCCTCGGGGCGTGTAGAAACTTTATACAAGATATTGGTGAAGCCGAAGTCTTCGTACACCTTCTTGAGCACCTTGGTGAAGGTGTCGCACTCGGGCAAGATTTGGTCTTCGGTACAGAAGATGTGGCCGTCGTCTTGCGTGAAGCCACGCACGCGCATGATGCCGTGCAAGCCGCCGGATGGCTCGTTGCGGTGGCACTGGCCAAACTCGCCGTAGCGCAATGGCAGGTCGCGGTAGCTCTTGATGCCTTGCTTGAAGATCAAGATGTGGCCGGGGCAGTTCATGGGCTTCAAGGCGTAGTCACGCTTTTCAGACTCGGTGGTGAACATGTTGTCGCGGTACTTGTCCCAGTGACCCGTTTTCTCCCACAGCGATTTGTCAATGATTTGCGGGCCTTTGACTTCGAGATAATCGTTGTCGCGGTACACCTGACGCATGTATTGCTCAATGGTTTGCCACACGGTCCAACCCTTGGGGTGCCAAAACACCAAGCCAGGTGCGTGCTCGTCAATGTGGAACAAGTCCAGCTCACGGCCCAACTTGCGGTGATCACGCTTCTCAGCTTCTTCTAGGCGCCTGAGGTACAGCTGCAAATCGTCTTTGCTGGCCCAAGCCGTCCCGTAAATGCGTTGCAGCATTTCGTTTTTGCTGTCGCCGCGCCAGTAGGCACCGGCCACTTTCATGAGCTTGAAATGCTTGAGCTTGCCGGTGCTTGGCACGTGCGGGCCGCGACACAGGTCTTCAAAAGCGCCTTCGCGGTACAAGCTCACGTCTTCGTTGCTCGGAATGCTGGCAATGATTTCGGCTTTGTAATGCTCGCCCAAACCTTTGAAATACGCCACCGCTTCGTCGCGTGGCAGCACACGCCGCACCACGGCCTCGTCTTTGTTGGCCAATTCGGTCATGCGCTTTTCAATCGCGACCAAGTCTTCGGGCGTGAAGCCACGTGTGAACGAGAAGTCGTAGAAAAAGCCGTCGTCAATGACGGGGCCGATGGTGACTTGCGCTTCTGGGTACAGCTCTTTCACCGCATAGGCCAACAAGTGTGCGGTGGAGTGACGAATCACCTCCAAGCCTTCGGCGTCTTTGACCGTGATGATGGCCAAGTTCGCATTGCTGCCCATCGTGAAGCTGGTGTCCACCACCTTGCCATCGACCTTGCCAGCCAAAGCGGCCTTGGCCAAGCCAGCGCCAATTGACGCAGCCACTTCGGCCACCGTCACGGGGCCTGGAAATTCACGTTGCGAACCGTCGGGGAGAGTAATCTGGACCATGTGTCTGAAAGTAAAAAAGCGCGGCGAAGGCCCCGCTTGGAAGAAGTATCTAAACGCTAAAGCAGATTTTACGCCGCCCAGCATTTGCCTTCGAGAAGTCGATCAGTGGAACTGCTCTTCTTCAGTAGAACCTGTCAAAGCCTTCACAGAAGATGAACCGCCTTGGATCACGGTGGTCACGTCGTCGAAGTAGCCTGCGCCCACTTCTTGTTGGTGTGACACGAAGGTGTAACCCTTGTCGCGCGCTGCGAACTCAGGCTCTTGCACCATGTTGACGTAGTGCTTCATGCCTTCGCCGTTGGCGTAGGCGTGGGCAAACTGGAATGTGTTGAACAGACCAAAGGGTCGACTAGTGCGAAAATTTTTAAGGCTTTTTGGGTGTTTTGGGGTCTGCGTTTCGACCACACCCACCGATAACCCAAGTGGCGCTGGTATGGAGTTCGCCTAGCTTTGAATAAATGCCAACACATCATCTGGATAGCGCAGTACATGCATAGAACTCCTTTCATTTGGACAAAGAAAAACCCGCCAAGAATTTCTCCAGGGCGGGTCTCGAACGAAAGCTCAAAAGCTTCCAGATCAATTCAATACGTTTTACCAATTGGGCAACTATCGGGACTGACATCCATATCCCAAACCCTCCACCCGTTCGGTGACTTTGAGAGAGAGGCGATTTTCTGACCGTTATATCCGCCCATTCGGTTCTTTGCGTTGTATTCAATACAGGCTTGAACTCCTGCTTCTCCTACTCTTGTGTTGCCAAATTTCACAGAATCAGGATCAATTAAACGCTCTTTTACCGCTGTTTTTATTCCATTCACATCAGAGTTATCACACCCTGCCAATGCAGCTGCAAACATCAGCACAAACAGTCCTCTCATAAAACTCCTTTCGTTGGTTATTTCCCATAAATGGTGTTTGAATTTAGAAATCAAGCAGCCGAATTTTTTCGCGCTGAAATTCCTCTTCGCTCAAAATACCTTTTTCACGAAGATCCTGTAACTTAAGCAGATCAGCATGGAGATCCGACGGCTTGGCAATATCCATTTTCGAGAGCCCTTTACTACCAGTCAGATTGCGATAGGCACCGACTGTTGCGCCAATGGCCGCACCAGCGGCAGGACCGATCAATGGAACTGGAATTGCAATCGCGGCACCAATCGCTGCACCTGTCGCTGAATCTTTGGCGAGATCAGACCTAAGCGCTGCCTTCCCAAGCCGCGCAGCTTCCCCACCCAGCCCTATAGCTTGTCTCTTGACCCATTCCGCAGCAATTTGGGCATCTTGTGCATCGACCTTCCCGTCACCATTCAAGTCGCCAACCAAGGCAGCAGCAGCGCCCACCCCCTTTTGAGCAGCTTCACTAAATTGCTTGAGCTTCTTACGCATAGGTTTCTCCAAAGAACATGACCACCATGAAGGCGCAGCCCTTGACAAGTCGGCTGTCACGAATTACGTGACAACAATTATCACATCTGTCACGAAACTCGTGACGTGCAAGATGACAAAGAACACCCAATCTCCATCGTCGGTCGCCGTATACGCGAGCGTCGTGAGGCCTTGGATCTTGCACAGGAAAAGTAGGTTTGGCCATTGGCCTAGATGAATCAAGTGCCAGAGCAAAAATCAGTCGGTATGAGTTGGGTGTACATGAACCACCATTTGCAACCGTCAAGCTTCTTGCGAATGCACTAGAAGCGCCGCCATCCCTACATGTACTGCGAAGATGAAGCAATGACCGAGCTCTTATCAGCCATACACAACATACCCAGTAAACACCGTAGTCAGAAAGTTGGTGCACTGATTGACCAACTAGCAGGCACATAACTCAGATTAGCGAACCAGCTCTGCCGGACTAAGTACCAAAACAGTCCGTGCTGACACTCCATCGACACGTCCGCGAATTTCCACTTCACTACCAGTCTGTAGCTTCAACAAGATCTGAATATCTTGCTCATCTCTTGGTGCCACGAAAGCCACCACCGCAAATTTTCCGAATGATCCTGCCGCTGAGCTTTCCATCAATTCAGACATGACACGATAGCGCCCATCTTCTTTGGCAATGTCGTAAACCTTGAACTGCCAAAACACACTTGACCCCACCAGTTTGGCAGTCATGGCATCACGCTGCACATCAGTTCGATTACCACCCAGCACATAGGTGTCCACAACATTTTGAAGCTCAATACCCACAACTGGAAGGTCTTGCAGTCTTTCAGCAACAGTGATCTGCGCTGTTGACGCACTTGGTGCAGGGGCATCGCTACATGCACTAAGCATGACCACCAAACAAATCCAAGCAAAGCTGTGTTTCACAAGCATCATTCAATCTGGATATAGAAATTAGAAAACGACTTCGATGATTGCGTTGTCAGGAATTTTGACTTCGCCATCTCGCATCCATTTCCGTGCAAACTCCTCTACGGTTTTGACTGCTGCCGCGTTTTGAACTTGCATATATGAAGCAGACATAGCCTTGGTTTCCAACTGAGGTTGCATATAAGTCTGCATCTTCTGTTGCGTAGGTCCTGAGGGAGAGAAAACAGAACCGCTATTTAGGATACGAATCGTTGGCAGACTAACCGTCACTGGCAACTTTGGCTCTAGCTTTGGAACCTTCAACCGATATCGCAACGGGGCATCACTAGTTTTCTCAAGCACCCAATACTCAACCAAAGGAATTCTGTAGGTGTAATGAACCTCCGCAGATATTTGGGAACTAGATGTAGGCAAGAAGCCGCAAATATTTGTGGGGCAAGTCCACGATGTTTGCCACGCGAAGGACTCTGTTTTTTGAAGAGTACTAACTTCAAGCATTCCACCTGGAGTTCTAACTACCTTGTACCTATCAACGATAAGGCTCAAATCTTTTTCAGTCTTGTAGGCCCCAAACAGATAGCCAGCAATAAACGCACCGATCAACAGTACAAGTCCAAATAAACCGATGGTTCGCCAGTGCTTCAAGTGATCCCCTTTCTGTGGGATTTATATCCTATGGCTCATTCTACGTAGCCACCAATCAGCCAACAAAAAAACCACCCAACGCTCACGCATTGGATGGTCTCAAACCTTGTTCAATCCAAGAGACAGCCTTCTCAGGCAATCTCTCAATTGAAGTGCTTAGTGGAACTGCTCTTCTTCAGTAGAACCTGTCAAAGCCTTCACAGAAGATGAACCGCCTTGGATCACGGTGGTCACGTCGTCGAAGTAGCCTGCGCCCACTTCTTGTTGGTGTGACACGAAGGTATAACCCTTGTCGCGCGCTGCGAACTCAGGCTCTTGCACCATGTTGACGTAGTGCTTCATGCCTTCGCCGTTGGCGTATGCGTGGGCAAACTGGAAGGTGTTGTACCAGTTGATGTGGATACCGGCCAAGGTGATGAACTGGTACTTGTAGCCCAAAGCCGACAAGTCTTCTTGGAACGAAGCGATTTGCTTGTCGTCCAAGTTTTTCTTCCAGTTGAACGAAGGTGAGCAGTTGTATGACAACAGCTTGCCTGGGCATGCCGCGTGCACAGCTTGTGCAAATTCGCGAGCGAAGCCAATGTCTGGCACGCCTGTTTCGCACCACACCAAGTCAGCGTAAGGGGCGTAAGCAACGCCGCGGCTGATGGCTTGTTCCAAACCGTTTTTGACGCGGTAGAAACCTTCTGGCGTGCGCTCGCCTGTCAAGAAAGGCTTGTCGTTGGCATCGTGATCAGAAGTGATCAAGTTAGCAGCTTCAGCATCGGTACGGGCCAACACGATGGTGGATGTACCCATGACGTCAGCTGCGAAACGTGCAGAGATCAATTTCTCGCAAGCTTCTTGTGTTGGCACCAACACTTTGCCACCCATGTGACCGCATTTTTTCACGGCAGCCAATTGGTCTTCAAAGTGAACGCCAGCTGCGCCAGAGGCAATCATGTTCTTCATCAATTCGAAAGCGTTCAACACGCCACCGAAACCGGCTTCAGCGTCAGCCACGATGGGCAAGAAGTAGTCGATGAATTCTTTGTCGCCTGGGTTGATGCCGCGGCCCCATTGAATTTCGTCAGCACGCTTGAACGTGTTGTTGATGCGGCGAACCATGGTGGGCACAGAGTCGTACGCGTAGAGCGATTGGTCTGGGTACATGGTTTCAGATGTGTTGCCGTCAGCAGCAACTTGCCAGCCTGACAAGTACACAGCTTCCAAGCCAGCTTTGGCTTGTTGCATGGCTTGACCAGCACTGATGGCACCGAAGGCATTGACGTAACCCTTTTTGGCGCCGCCGTTGACTTTGTCCCAGAGCTTTTCTGCACCGCGCTTGGCGAGTGTGTGCTCGATGGGCATGCTGCCGCGCAAACGTACAACGTCTGCAGCCGAGTAGCCACGCTTCACGCCTTTCCAGCGTGGGTTGGTTGCCCAGTCTTTTTCGAGGGCGGCAATTTGTTGTTCGCGGCTGAGTTGTTCGTTCAGAGATTGAGGCATGGTTCACTCCATTAAGTTGATGGCTGTTAGCGAGGGCTTTGCAAAGCAAGACTTTCTCGATGGCTCAACTATAAGTCTTCTATAAGAGTTGAATCTTGTCTTATGTCTTATATAAGAATATATTTTTACACATATAAATCAACAACTTAAAAAACATTTTTCGAATAGCAAAAATCAATTTCTCATATCAAGAAAAAATGACGCGCTGCAGCACGGAAAATATTCACAATATGAAAACTTGTTTTACAAAACATCAGCCCTAAAAACAACCTATGCACTGCGATCTCCCGTCATGCCATGGCGATGTGGCTCACGCACAGAAACGCGATGCACAACGGCACCCTCAAAAACCTCACAAAAGCGCAGTCACAAAAACAACAATCTCATGTGAAAAAAGTGATTTTTCCCTTGGAAAGAAGATTTTTCTCAATTAGCATGCAACTTGTTTCAAAGAGTACGTCTCTCAGAGGCAATGACAACCACTTCTAGAAGGAAATCAACCATGGCAACTGCAAAGAAAGCACCGGCAAAAAAAGCACCAGCAAAAGCTGCTCCCGCCGCGAAAAAAGTCGTAGCTGCAAAAGCTGCTCCCGCTAAAAAAGTCGCTGCTGCAAAGCCAGCCGCCAAAAAAGCTGCCCCTGCAGCTAAAAAGGTCGTCGCTAAGAAAGCTGCTCCTGCTAAAAAAGTAGCAGCAAAAAAGCGCACGCCTAATGCAGCGTTCATGAAAGCCATGACGCCTAGCGCCGCATTGGCCGCCGTGATCGGCGCCACACCTGTGCCACGTACAGAAGTGGTCAGCAAGCTGTGGGTCTACATCAAGAAGCACGGCCTGCAAGACGCAGCGAACAAGCGCAACATCAATGCTGACGACAAGCTCAAGGGCGTGTTCGGCAAAGCCCAAGTCACCATGTTTGAATTGGCTGGCTTGATCGGCAAGCACCTGAAGTAATTCGGTCTTCGCTGAAAAAAAAGGGACGCCTCGGCGTCCCTTTTGTTTTGACGGAGAAGCTTGCGCACAAGCTTCAAACAACTGGGTTATGGGGCAGCCGGCTTGACCTGCTTTTGAACGGCAGCGTCACGAATGGCGCTCAAGGTGCCACGCGTGGTGATGACTTCAGGGTCCAACATCACTTCAATCAATGTGCCCTGTTCGCGAGCCAGCGCATCGGTCAACGCGGCCTCAAACTCATCCGTGCGCGTGATCCGCACACCCGCATAACCATAGGCCTGCGCCAACGCTGCGAAGTCGGGGTTTTGCAAATGCGAACCGCTCTGGTGATGTGGGTACTCGCGTTCTTGATGCATGCGAATCGTGCCGTACATGCCGTTGTTCAGCAGCACGATGATCGTTTTCGCACCGTGCTGCGAGGCCGTTGCCAACTCTTGGCCATTCATCAAAAAATCACCGTCACCCGCAATGGTGAACACCGTGCGACCTGTGAGGATGTTGGCGGCAATGCCTGCTGGCACGCCATAGCCCATGGAGCCCACCGTAGGTGCCAATTGGGTTCGCACACCCCGCGCCAAACCGTGATGCTTGTGAAAGCGATGCACCCAGCTGGCAAAGTTGCCTGCGCCGTTGGTGTACACCGTGTCATCGGGCAACAAACGGTTGACCACACCAATGATGGCGGGCATATCGATGTCACCCGGCAGCGCTTGCGGCAACATGTTGGCCTCGTAGTCGGCATGGGCCGCTTCAGTCCATGCTTCCCAAGGTAAGGTGGACGGTGCGGTCAACACTTCCAGCGAACGGGCCGCAGCATTCATGGTGGAGAGCATGGCCAAGTCAGCTTGGTAGACGCGGTTGAGCTCCTCAGCGCTGGCGTGAATGTGCACCAGCTTTTGCGTGGGTTTGGGCGCTTGCAACAGGGTGTAGCCACTGGTGGTCATCTCACCCAAACGGGGGCCAATGGCCAACACCAAATCGCTCTCACGAATGCGCTGCGCCAGCTTGGGGTTGATGCCAATGCCCACATCGCCCGCGTACTGCGGATGATGGTTGTCAAAGGTGTCTTGAAAACGAAAGGCATTGCCCACGGGCAACTTCCAGTTTTCCGCAAAGCGCTGCAAAGCTTGCGCGGACTGCGGCGTCCACCCACTGCCGCCCGCAATCACAAACGGACGCTGCGCCGCCAACAACATCTCGCGCAACTGGCGCAACGCACCGGGGTCGCTCCATGCTTGCGCAGGCTCTACGCGGGCCAAGGGGCGCGAATTAACCTCACGCACCAGCATATCTTCTGGCAACACCAACACCACGGGGCCAGGGCGGCCATTCATCGCGGTGGCGAAGGCGCGTGCCACGTATTCAGGAATGCGCGCAGGGTCGTCAATGCGTTCAACCCGCTTGGCCATGCCACGTGTGCTGGGGCCAAAGAAGCTGTTGTAGTCCACCTCTTGAAAGGCTTCGAGGTCACGGAAGTCGCTGCCCACATCGCCTACAAACAGCACCATCGGCGCGCTGTCTTGAAACGCCGTGTGCACGCCGATCGAGGCGTTGGTAGCGCCTGGCCCGCGCGTGACGAAACACACGCCCGGACGCCCCGTTAAACGCCCTTGGGCATCGGCCATGAATGCCGCCCCGCCCTCTTGGCGGTTGGTCACAAACCGAATCCGATCGCGATAAGCATGAAAACCATCCAGCACCGCCAAATAACTTTCACCGGGCACGCCAAACGCGTGCGTCACGCCTTGCTCAATCAAGCACTCGACCAGCAAGTGGCCTGCAATTTGTTTTGTCATCGTTTGCCTCTTTTTCGTTTTAACCATGCACGGTGCGTCGACCCACACCCAATGCCACACCCACGCTCATCAACAACACGACAGCAGCGCCCAACAAAGTGGCGCCATACCAGCCGTGGTCCATGAACACGCCAAAAATCAGCGGCGACATGGCAAAGCCCACATCAAGGCCGGAATACACCATGCCGTAGACCCGTCCTGTAGCGCCCTTGGGTGTCGCTTTCTTGATCATCATGTCGCGTGACGGCCCGCCCACGCCGATGGCCAAGCCCGTGGCGGCCAAGATCACCATGGTGGCGTTGGCGTCTAACCAACCGCTGCCACACAAAGCCATCAACAGTGCAGCCACCGTCATGCAACTGGCCACTACTTTGTCGCTTTGACGGGGCCAGCGTGCAGCCACGAAGCCACCGACCAACATGCCCAAGGCCGCGCACAACATGTAGGCGGTCAAAGTCATGGTGGCCGCCTCAAACGTCACATGGTGCATGGCTTGCAAAATAGACACAGCGAAACTTTGGACCACCGCCAGCGTCATGGTGGACAGCAAGAAGAAACCAAAACACCACCACACCACGGGGATTTTTAAAAAGGCCAAGGTGTGCTCAGAACCCGCAGCCTGTTGGTGGTGCGTGGCCTGCGTCTGTATGGCCTCGCGTTGCCAAAGCAGCAACAAGAAAATACCCAAGAAAACCAAACCTGCGCCCACATAGGTAGCACGCCAATCCAGCCAAGTGCTCAAGCCCACCATGAACACGGGCGCAGCAGCCCAGCCCAAATTACCCGTCAGCCCATGCGCGCTGAAGGCATAGCCCAAGCGCGGAGGCGACACTTTTTGATTCAAGATGGTGAAGTCCACCGGATGAAACGAACAGTTCCCCAATCCCAGCATGGCAGCCGCCACCATCAAGCCTGCATAACTTTGTGCAAAAGAAGCCACGATGCAAGCCAAGGCCAAGACCAACAATGAGCCAAACATCACGGGCCGTGCCCCAAAGCGGTCCACCACAAAGCCCGCCGAGGCCTGCCCCATCCCCGACACCACAAAAAATACCGACATCAAAAACCCGAGTTCCGAATAGCTCAACCCAAAGGTTTTGATGAACACGGGGAACATCAAAGGCAGCAACAGGTGCGAAAAGTGAGAACTGGCGTGTGCCAAGCCCACCAAGCCAATGACAGAAGCGTCATCGCGCCAAGGGGTGGCTGTATGGGCAAGTGTGGTCATGACGGGGCCATAAAAAAAGCGCAACAAGCGAGGATAACGATCCTACCTGTTGCGCTTTTGAAGACGCGTCGAGTGGGGGACAAGCCCCCAGCCTCAGCCCTTGGTCATGCTTAAATCACCGAAGCGATTTTGGTGAACGCGAACTCACCCGGCGCACGCACCGGATCGACGCTGACGGCAATGGTGTCTTTGGGGCCGAACTTGCCTTCCAACAGCAACTTCGACAAGGGGTTTTCAATCCGCTGTTGAATCGCACGCTTCAAGGGACGTGCACCAAACACCGGATCAAAGCCCACCTTGGCCAGCTCAGCCAACGCGGCAGCAGAGACCTGCAAAGCGAAGTCCATCTTGGCCAAACGCGCCGACAACACCTTCAACTGAATGTCTGCAATGCGCGCGATGTGGTCAGCATCCAAAGCGTGGAACACCACGGTCTCGTCGATGCGATTCAAAAACTCGGGACGGAAATGGTTTTTCAACTCATCCCACACCGCGTCCTTGATGTCTTGTGGGTCTTCACCCACCATGCTTTGGATGATGGGTGAGCCGATGTTGGACGTCATCACGATCACGGTATTTTTGAAGTCCACCGTGCGGCCTTGGCCATCGGTCAAACGACCGTCGTCCAGCACTTGCAACAAGATGTTGAACACATCGGGATGCGCCTTCTCCACCTCATCGAGCAACAGCACGCTGTATGGCTTGCGACGCACGGCCTCGGTCAAGTAGCCGCCCTCGTCGTAACCCACGTAGCCGGGAGGCGCGCCAATCAAACGGCTCACCGAGTGCTTCTCCATGAACTCGCTCATGTCGATGCGAATCATGTGGTCTTCGCTGTCAAACAAGAAGCCCGCCAAGGCTTTGCACAACTCGGTCTTGCCCACGCCGGTGGGGCCCAAGAACAAGAACGAGCCGGTCGGACGGTTGGGGTCGCCCAAGCCTGCGCGTGAACGGCGAATGGCGTTGGCCACCGCAGTGATGGCCTCGTCTTGGCCGACCACGCGGTTGTGCAACTTGTCTTCCATTTGCAGCAACTTTTCACGCTCGCCCTGCATGAGTTTGGACACGGGAATGCCTGTGGCACGCGCCACCACTTCGGCAATCTCTTCCACGCCCACTTGCGTGCGCAACAGACGATGACCACCGGTCTTAGCCTGCTTGGCATTTTCTTTGGCAGTGGCGTCTTTCATGCGTTTTTCAAGCTCGGGCAGTTTGCCGTACTGCAACTCAGCGACCTTGTTGAAATCGCCCTTGCGCGTGAACTCTTCAATTTGAAAACGCAAGCGGTCGATCTCTTCTTTGATCTGCGCGCCGCCGTGGGCCGACGCTTTTTCAGACTTCCAGATTTCATCCAAATCCGCGGCTTCTTTGCCCAGCTGGGTGATCTCCTCTTCCAGCAAGGCCAAGCGTTTTTGGGACGCTTCGTCTTTTTCTTTGCGCACAGCTTCGCGCTCAATCTTGAGCTGAATCAAGCGACGGTCGAGCTTGTCCATCACCTCGGGCTTGGAGTCAATCTCGATCTTCACTTTCGCCGCAGCTTCGTCGATCAAGTCAATCGCTTTGTCGGGCAAGAAACGGTCGGTGATGTAGCGGTGTGACAACTCAGCCGCCGCCACGATGGCGGGGTCGGTGATCTCCACGCCATGGTGGACTTCGTACTTTTCTTGCAAGCCACGCAAGATAGCGATGGTGGCTTCCACGGTGGGTTCACCCACAATGATCTTTTGGAAACGGCGTTCCAACGCCGCATCTTTTTCGATGTATTTGCGGTACTCGTCCAATGTGGTGGCCCCCACGCAATGCAACTCACCGCGCGCCAAAGCGGGCTTGAGCATGTTGCCCGCATCCATCGCACCTTCGGCTTTGCCTGCGCCCACCATGGTGTGCAGCTCGTCGATGAAAACGATGGTCTTGCCTTCGTCTTTGGCCAACTCGGTCAACACGCTTTTCAGGCGCTCTTCAAACTCACCACGGAACTTGGCACCGGCCAACAAAGCGGCCATGTCCAGCGACAGCACGCGTTTGCCTTTGAGCGAGTCAGGCACCTCGCCCGCCACAATGCGCTGCGCCAAGCCTTCCACAATCGCGGTCTTACCCACGCCAGGCTCACCAATCAACACGGGGTTATTTTTGGTGCGACGCTGCAGCACCTGAATGGCACGGCGGATTTCGTCGTCACGGCCAATCACGGGGTCCAGCTTGCCGTTGCGCGCACGTTCGGTCAGATCAACACAGTATTTTTTGAGCGACTCGCGTTGCCCTTCGCTCTCGGCGTTGTCCACTTTTTGCCCACCGCGCACCGCCGTCACGGCCGTCTCTAAAGAGCGACGGCTCAAACCGTTTTCGGTGGCCATCTTGCCCCAGTTGCCCTTGTTGTCACACATGGCGAGCAAAAACAACTCGCTGGCCACAAACTGATCACCGCGTTTGATGGCTTCTTTTTCAGCCGCTTGCACCAACGACACGGTGTCACGCCCAACCTGCACTTGCTCTTGGCCCTCAACTTTGGGCAAGCGGTTCATGGCCGATTCAGCCGCGGCCAGCAAGCCCACCACATTGGCACCTGCGCGTTGCAGCAATGATTTGGGGCCATCGTCTTGGCGCAGCATGGCGACCAACACATGAGACGGTTCGATGTAGGCGTGATCGCCGCCCAAGGCCAAGCTTTGGGCCTCGGACAGGGCTTCTTGAAATTTAGTGGTGAGTTTGTCAAGGCGCATAGGAACTCCGCAGCAAGCTATTGAATAGCCTCGTAGCTGAGGCTGATACGACTTATTTCAAGAGACAAAGCCAACCTTGCCCTTGATGTGCATCAAACTCTGTGCAGCTTGACAGATTGCGGCACGCCTTAGCCGCGAGATAAAAATCTGCGGCTAAAGCGCAAAGCGTCGCCCCAACAAGGGCGTTATTGGGTCGCTGCGCTGTTGCTGGCTTGAATGCCCCAGCGTGCCAACGCTTGGTCGTCACTCACACGCGCATCCACCCAACGCGCGCCTTCGGGGGTGACTTCTTTTTTCCAAAAAGGTGCCTGCGTTTTGAGGTAGTCCATCAAAAACTCACAGGCCTTGAAGCTCTCGCCGCGGTGCGCCGAGGTCACCGCCACAAACACAATTTGGTCTTCGGGCTGCAACAAACCCACGCGGTGAATCACGCGGGCCGCAAAGATGTCAAAGCGCTGCTTCGCTTCGTCCATCATGGCCGAGATGGACTTCTCGGTCATGCCGGGGTAGTGCTCAAGTTCCATGCTCGCCACCGAACTGCCCTCGTTGCGCTCGCGCACCGTACCTAGAAAAGAGCAGACGGCCCCAACGCGCGCATCACCCGCACGCAAGGCCGAGAGCTCTTGGCTCACATCAAAGTCTTGGGTTTGGATGCTGACAGTGAAAGTCATCAATCGCCTCGCGAAATTGCTGAAGGTTTAGCCGCCGGTCACGGGTGGAAAGAACGCGACTTCGCAACCTTCGCTGAGGACCGCGTCGCCGTCACACAGATCTTGATTCAAAGCCGTGCGCACAGCGCGGCCAGGCGCCAAAACCTCCGCATACGCACCGCCACGTGCCATCAGCTCATCACGCAAAGCGTTGAGCGTGGTGGCTTGCGTACGCAGGGTTTCACCGCCCTGCCCGATGGCTTCGCGAATGGATGCAAAGTATTTGAGGTTGACATTCAAAGTCACGTGAGGCGCTCCAGTCATGCCAGCCATTCCGCAAATGAAATAAAGCGAACGGTATCGCCTTTTGAAATGGTTTGCCCAGCAGGGTTATCCACCACGCCATCGCCCCACACGGCCGATGTGAGCACGCCAGAGCTTTGATTGGGGAACAAATCGAGGCCGCCTTGCGCGTTGCGTTTGACACGCAAAAACTCACGGCGCTTGTCAGCGCGGGGCCAGTCGAAGTGCGCCGTCATGTCGGTGCGTGTGATGTCGGTCTTCGTCACACCTTGCAAGGCCAACACAAACGGACGCACCAACAACAAGAAGGTCACAAAGCTGGACACGGGGTTGCCGGGCAAGCCCATGAAGTGGCAAGCGTCACCTTCTGCTTCACGGTTCACCTTGCCATAGGCAAACGGTTTACCGGGCTTGATGGCGAGTTGCCAGAGGTTCAATTCGCCCAAGCTCTCCACCGCAGGTTTGATGTGATCTTCTTCACCCACCGACACACCGCCGCTGGTCAAAATCAAATCGTGGTGCAAAGCTGCATCGCGCAAGGCGGCAATGGTGGCGTCGCGCTTGTCGGGCACGATGCCCAGATCGGTCACCTCGCAGCCCAAGCGCTGCAACATGGCGCGCAAGAAGAAACGGTTGGAGTTGTAAATAGCACCAGCAGGCATGGCTTCAGGCGCCACATCGCCGGGCATGACCAGCTCATCACCCGTCGAGAACAAAGCCACGCGCGGACGTGCAGACACCTGCAACTGCGCCATGCCAATGCTGGCGGCCAAACCCAACTCAGCAGGCGACAAGCGCGTGCCTTGGATGAGCACCGTGGCGCCGCGTGTGACGTCTTCACCCGAACGGCGAATCCACTGCCCTGCGGGTACGGCCTTGGTCACTTGGACTTGCTCGCCCTCTCGGGCTTCGCAGTCTTCTTGCATCACCACAGCATCTGCACCGGGCGGAATAGGTGCCCCCGTGAAGATGCGTGCGGCTTCGCCTGCATGGAGCTGCGTGCCATGTGTGCCCGCCGGAATGCGCTGCGTCACACGCAGCACCGCACCGGCTTGCGCACAGTCTGCTGCGCGCACGGCATAACCATCCATTGAGCTGTTGTCTTGGGGTGGCACTTGCAAGGCTGCGGTCACATCGTGTGCCAGCACACGGCCATCGGCATCAAACGTAGACACGGTTTGCTTGGTGTGCAACGGCTTGGCTTGCGCCAGCAATTGAGGCAAAGCTTCATCAAGAGACCGCAGTGCAGGACGTGTCATATCGGGCGTGGGTTGTAGTGAAAACGGTCTTCGTGATCGATCAGCCATGCGCACACGGCTTGGGCGTCATTCAAATCCAAAAGGGGACGAAGCGTGGGTTCAGGCAGCGCTTGGGGCGAATCGGTGGCGACGGCCACCACAAAATCATCATCGGGGTAGCGCACGGGCTGACCCGAGGCATGTCGCCAGACTTCGATTTTGAGCAAGTCGCTTTGTTTGAACCCCTCGACCAACACCCAATCGACGCCTTCATACACCTCAGCCAACAAGTGGTGCACGGACAACCGAGTGGGTTGCGCAAAGGTGCGTTGCACCACCAAGCGCTGGCTTGACGCGACCACCACCTCAAACGCCCCCGCTTCGCGGTGGCGCCAGCTGTCTTTGCCGGGCTGATCGACCTCAAAGTTGTGGTGCGCGTGTTTGACCACCGAGACACGCAAGCCACGCATGCGCATCTCCACGATCAACTGCTCGACCAGTGTGGTTTTGCCAGAACCGGAGTAACCGGCAAAGGCGACGACTTTCATGCGTGGTCGCAGTGCTTGGCGATGTAGGCCTTGATTTGCGCCACATCCGCCTTCATCACCTGCACGCGTTTGGGCAAGGCTTCGATGCCTTCAAACTTAGCAGGGCGATGGGGCTCTTGGCCCAAGGCTTCCACGATGGTGGCGGCAAATTTGATGGGCAAGGCGGTTTCCAAAACAATCATGGGCACACCGGCCTTGAGGTGTTCACGCGCCACTTTCACGCCGTCGGCCGTGTGGGTGTCAATCATTTCGCCGAAGCGCTTGTGCACGTCTTGGATGGTGGCCAACCGGTTGGCATGTGTGCTCTTGCCGCTGGCAAAGCCGTAGCGTGTGGCGGCTTCTGCGAAGTGTGGGTTGCCGCTCAGGTCGAACTTGCCGTTCTTCGAGATTTGCGCACCAAACAGGTCGTTGGTCAGCGCCGCATCGCGACCGAGCAAATCAAACACAAAGCGCTCGAAGTTGCTGGCCTTGGAAATGTCCATGGATGGGCTGGAGGTTTCGTGCGTGTCGGCACTGCCGCGCACACGGTACACGCCGGTGCGGAAGAACTCGTCCAACACATCGTTTTCGTTGGTGGCGGCCACCAAGGTGTCCACAGGCAAGCCCATCATGCGGGCCACATGGCCGGCACAGACGTTGCCAAAGTTGCCACTGGGCACGGTGAAGCTCACCTTTTGGCTGTTGGCCGTGGTCGCTTGGAAATAGCCGGCGAAGTAGTACACCACCTGTGCCAACAAACGTGCCCAGTTGATGGAGTTGACGGTGCCAATTTTGTATTTGGTTTTGAAGTCCAAATCGTTGGACACGGCTTTGACCAAATCTTGGCAATCGTCAAACACGCCTTCGATGGCGATGTTGTGAATGTTCTCATCCATCAGGCTGAACATTTGCGCTTGCTGGAAGGGGCTCATGCGGCCGTGCGGGCTGGTCATGAACACGCGCACACCTTTTTTGCCACGCATGGCGTATTCGGCGGCGCTGCCGGTGTCGCCACTAGTAGCGCCAAAAATATTCAGCTCTTCGCCACGGCGCGCCAACTCGTACTCAAACAAGTTGCCCAGCAGTTGCATGGCCATGTCTTTGAACGCGAGCGTGGGGCCATTGGACAAAGCCTCCACCAGCAAGCCATCATCTAACTTGCGCACTGGCACGATGGCCTCAGTGCCGTAGACCTCTTGGGTGTAGGTCTTGGCGCACAAGGCTTTCAGGTCAGCGGCAGGAATGTCGTCGATGTAGAGCGACAGCAGTTCAAACGCCAAGGCTGCGTAGCCTTGGGTTTTGAACGTGGTGCGCAAACGCGTGAGCGCTGCATCGTCCACCTGTGGGTAGTGCTCGGGCAAATACAAACCGCCATCGGGGGCCAAGCCCTCGAGGAGGATTTCACAAAAACGCTTGCGCTCGGGGTGGCCGCGCGTGGACAAATACAGCATCAGTTCAACTCTTCTTTGCGGATGCGGGTGATGGGGGCCAACACGGTGCTGAGCTGTTGCATCTCAGCGATGGCTTGGTTCATCTTGGCTTCCACGCAATCGTGGGTCAAGATGATGAGGTCGGTGTGGCTCTCGCCCTCACCGGCTTCGCGCTGCAACACAGCATCAATGCTGATGTCGGCGTTGGCCAAAATGCCTGTGACCTTGGCGAGCACGCCCGCTTGGTCGGCCACGCGCAAGCGCAGGTAATAGCTGGTGACCACTTGGGCCATCGGCAGAATAGGCAAGCTGCTCATCGCGTCAGGCTGGAAGGCCAAATGCGGCACACGGTTCAACGGGTCTGCCGTGTGCAAACGTGTGATGTCCACCAAGTCGGCAATCACGGCGCTGGCGGTGGGCTCGCTGCCCGCGCCTTTGCCGTAGTACAGCGTGGTGCCCACGGCATCGGCGTGCACCATCACCGCATTCATCGCGCCTTCGACGTTGGCAATCAAACGCTTGGCGGGCACCAAGCAAGGATGCACGCGCAGCTCAATGCCTGCGGCGGTGCGCTTGGAAATACCCAACAACTTGATGCGGTAGCCGAGTTGTTCGGCGTATTTGATGTCTTGTGATTCGAGTTTGGTGATGCCTTCGATATAGGCCTTATCAAACTGCACAGGCACGCCAAACGCGATGGCCGACATGAGCGTGGCTTTGTGCGCGGCGTCCACACCTTCGATGTCGAAGGTCGGGTCAGCTTCGGCATAGCCCAAGGCTTGTGCTTGCTTGAGCACGTCGTCAAAGGTCAAGCCTTTGTCGCGCATTTCGGACAAGATGAAGTTGGTGGTGCCATTGATGATGCCGGCCAGCCACTGAATGCGGTTGGCCGTCAGACCTTCGCGCAATGCTTTGATGATCGGAATACCACCAGCCACAGCGGCTTCAAACGCCACCATCACACCTTTTTTGTGGGCGGCTGCAAAGATTTCTGTGCCGTGCACAGCCAGCAAAGCTTTGTTGGCTGTCACCACATGCTTACCTGCCTCGATGGCTTCGAGCACGAGTTGCTTGGCAATGCCGTAGCCGCCAATGAGTTCGACCACGATGTCGATGTCTGGGTTGGCGATGATCTTGCGCGCATCGTCCACCACTTGCACATTCGCACCCACGATGCTTTTGGCGCGCGCCACATCGAGGTCAGCCACCATCGTGACTTCAATGCCGCGACCAGCGCGACGTTGGATTTCTTCTTGGTTGCGTGTCAGCACTTCAAATGTGCCGCTGCCTACGGTCCCAATGCCTAACAGGCCTACTTGAATCGGTTTCATACTGCGTTTTTATTTCTGTAGTTTTCGAGGAATTTAGCGATGCGCAAGATGGCCTCACGCAAGTCATCCACATGAGGCAAGAACACGATGCGGAAGTGATCGGTGTCAGGCCAATTGAAGCCGGTGCCTTGCACCAACATCACCTTGGTTTCTTCCAACATTTCCAAGAAGAATTGTTGGTCGTCTTTGATCGGGTAGACCTTGGGGTCTAAGCGCGGGAACATGTACAGCGCGGCTTGCGGCTTCACACATGTCACGCCGGGAATGGCTGTGATGAGTTCATAAGCCAAGTCACGTTGCTTGCGCAAACGACCGCCCTCACCCACCAAATCGTTGATGCTTTGGTAGCCGCCCAAGGCCGTTTGAATCGCCCACTGCCCTGGCACGTTGGCGCACAAACGCATGTTCGAGAGCATGTTCAAGCCCTCGATGTAATCGGCTGCAGGCTTCTTATCGCCCGATACCACCAACCAACCCGCGCGGTAACCGCACGAGCGGTAGCTCTTGGACAGCGAGTTGAAAGTGAGTGTCAACACGTCTTCGCTCAAGCTGCCAATCGGTGTGTGCTTGACGTCGTCATACAAGACTTTGTCGTACACCTCGTCGGCAAAAATGATCAAGCCATGTTCACGCGCCAAAGCCACGATCTCAAGCAACAACGCATCCGAATACAACGCACCCGTGGGATTGTTGGGGTTGATGACCACAATGCCCTTGGTGTTGGGCGTGATCTTGGCGCGAATGTCGTCAATGCTGGGCATCCAGCCATTGGCTTCGTCGCACAGGTAGTGAACGGGCGTGCCGCCGGACAAGCTCACCGCCGCTGTCCACAAGGGATAGTCAGGCGCGGGCAGCAACATTTCGTCGCCATCGTTGAGCAAGCCGTTGGTGGCCATGACGATCAACTCACTGGCACCGTTGCCCAGGTAAATGTCGTCCAGCGTGACACCTTTGATGCCTTGCTTTTGCGTTTCATGCATCACCGCTTTGCGCGCACCAAAGATACCTTTGCTGTCGGAGTAACCCGCCGAGGTGGGCAAGTTGCGGATCATGTCTTGCTGAATTTCTTCAGGCGCATCAAAGCCAAACACGGCCAAATTACCGATGTTGAGTTTGATGATCTTGTGGCCTTCCTCCTCCATGTGACGCGCTCGGTCCATGATGGGACCGCGAATGTCATAACAGACGTTGGACAGCTTGTTGGATTTTTGGATCTTCTTCAAAGTCCCTCCGAGGGCTCTTTTACAGGGTGAAAACCTATAATTTGACCACAGTTCTCAAGGCATTTATGAAATTACAACCCGATCGCATCGACACCCTGTCCGTCACCAGCTACGGACCTGGCTGGGTGGCCATTCAAGGTGAAAAGGTACAACACAGCATGTTGATCACCTCTGCGGGCACTCGCGAGGATTGGCAATGCGCACGCTTTGAAGATTTAGGCCCACAACATTTCACACAATTGGCAGAACTCGATGTGGAGCTTGTCATTTTTGGCAGCGGCGAACGTCTGCGCTTTGCCAAACCAGAGTGGCTGATTGCGCTGATGAACAAACGCATCGGCCTCGAAACGATGGACACGCAAGCAGCATGTCGCACCTACAACATTTTGGCGGGCGAAGGCCGCAAAGTGGCGGCGGCGTTGTTGATTGAACCCGCGGCAGGTAATGAATAAGTACGTCTGCAACTGCGCATGGCATGAAGGGCATACCGCTCATCTTTCTAAGTTAAAATAGCGGGTTGCCGTAAGGGGGCTGTCTAGACAGTCGCTCCCTTCATCCGGCCGTCTCCACTGTCACACCTGATTGAGCGCTATGGCAATTGTTGTCAATAAACCCCTTCCCGAATTTGAGGCCAATGCAACAGGTGGCATCAAGGTTTCTAACAACTCCCACAACGGCCAAATGATGGTGTTGTACTTTTACCCCAAAGACAACACCCCCGGCTGCACCACCGAAGCGATGCAGTTCCGCGACAAGTACAAAGACTTTGTCAAAGCGGGTGCCATCGTCTTTGGCGTGTCACGCGACAACATGAAATCGCACGACGAATTCAAAACCAAACTTGAACTTCCGTTCGAGTTGATTGCAGACACTGAAGAAAAAATGTGTCACATGTTTGGCGTCGTCAAAAACAAAATCATGTACGGCAAAAAAGTCAAAGGCATTGAACGCAGCACCTTCTTGGTCGGCCCTGACGGCTTGCTCAAAGAAGAATGGCGCGGTTTGAAAGTGCCAGGTCACGTGGATGATGTTTTGAAGGCCGTCAAAGCCTTGAAAAAAGCAGGCGCCTAACCCTGTCCTAGAAACGTCACAGAGCTCGGTTATAGTGGTTCTATGACGTTCACAAAAGCGAACACGCACTCTCTTCAAGCCGCCTTGGCCTCCAGGCGGCTTTTTCGTTTTTGAGTCCATCTTTTTCGTTACTTCACACAAAGCCCTTCCATGCCATTGCCTCCTGCCCCTGCCAAACGCGCTGCTTTCCTGAATACCGAAGCCCTCCATACCCCTGCCAAAAACAAATCGGCGCGCAGAACCGACGAAAAAGAAGCACCCATGGAGCCCGTGGCTTCAGTCCAGCCAACCAAAGCGCCTGTAGCGAAAACGCAAGCCCCCGCAACCAAGGTTCGTGACACCCGTCACGAAAGCCCTCGCCACGCAGAAGCACCGGCCGCCAAACAACGCGACGAAGAGCGCCAGTCCACCCCAACACGCAGCAGCCCTGCCCGTCAGAAAAAGCCAAAGCACACAGGGCCGACCAAATTGTTTGTGCTCGACACCAACGTGTTGATGCACGACCCGATGTGCCTCTTCAATTTCGAAGAACACGATGTGTTCTTGCCCATGATCGTGCTGGAAGAGCTCGACGGCCATAAAAAAGGCATGACCGAAGTCGCGCGTAACGCACGCCAAACCAGTCGCACGCTCGATGCACTCGTAGCCACGCATGGCGCAGACATCACCACGGGCATCAAATTAGACGGCACAGGCCACCGCGAAGTCGGCGGTCGGTTGTTCTTCCAAACACAGGTCCTCGATTTCACGTTGCCATCGAGCTTGCCCCAAGGCAAGGCTGACAACCAAATCTTGGGCGTGGTCGAAGCCTTGCGACAAGTTCACGCACCGCGTGAGGTGGTGCTGGTTTCCAAAGACATCAACATGCGCGTCAAAGCACGTGCGTTGGGATTGGCCGCCGAAGACTACCAAAACGACAAGACCTTAGAAGACGGTGACCTGCTGTACTCGGGCGCCATTGCCTTGCCCCAAGACTTCTGGATCAAACACGCCAAATCGGTGGAGAGCTGGCAAAGTGGCAACCAGACGTTTTACAGCTTGAGCGGCCCCATCGTGGCCGACTTGCACATCAACCAATTTGTGTATTACGAAGCGGCGGGTGAGCCCAGTCTGTACGCGCGGGTGACTGAGATTCGTGGCAAAAATGTGGTGCTCAAAACACTCAAAGATTTCAACCATCTCAAAAATGCCGTGTGGGGCGTAACCACCCGCAACCGCGAACAAAATTTCGCGATGAACATGTTGACCGACCCCGAGATTGACTTCGTCACCCTCACCGGCACAGCAGGAACGGGTAAGACCTTGATGGCTTTGGCCGCGGGTTTGACGCAAGTCTTGGACGATCGCCGCTACACAGAAATCATCATGACCCGCGCCACGGTCAGCGTCGGTGAAGACATCGGCTTTTTACCCGGCACTGAAGAAGAAAAAATGGGCCCATGGATGGGCGCATTGGACGACAACCTGGAAGTCTTGGCCAAAACCGAAACCACCTCAGGCGAATGGGGCCGTGCAGCCACCAATGAGTTGATTCGCAGCCGCATCAAAATCAAGAGCCTGAACTTCATGCGCGGGCGCACGTTCTTGAACAAGTACTTGATCATTGACGAGGCGCAAAACTTGACGCCCAAGCAAATGAAAACACTGATCACCCGTGCGGGTCCAGGCACCAAGATCGTCTGTATGGGCAACTTGGCCCAGATCGACACGCCCTACTTGACCGAAGGTTCGTCAGGGTTGACCTACGCCGTGGACCGTTTCAAAGGCTGGCCACACGGCGGGCACATCACCCTCGCTCGCGGTGAGCGCTCACGACTGGCAGACTTTGCCAGCGATGTGCTCTAAGACTTAAAAGTCTCCGTTGTTGTAGCCACTGGCCAAGCTCTCGAACTTGGTCAGCGGCTTCAAGAAGGCCAGCTTGACGGTGCCTGTGGGGCCGTTACGTTGCTTGCCAATGATGACCTCTGCCACGCCGGGCTCTTTGGACTCTTTGTTGTAGTAATCGTCGCGGTAGATGAACATGATCACGTCCGCGTCTTGCTCAATGGCGCCCGATTCGCGCAAGTCACTCATCATGGGGCGTTTGTCGGTCCGCTGTTCCACGCTTCGGTTGAGCTGGGACAAGGCAATCACGGGGCACTGCAGCTCTTTGGCGAGCATCTTCAAGCCCCTTGAAATTTCGCCAATTTCAGTGGCACGGTTGTCACCACCGCTGCTGCTAGAGCCGCTCATCAACTGCAAATAGTCAACCACGATCAAGCCCAACTTGCCACACTGACGCGCCAATCGGCGTGCGTTGGCGCGCAACTCACTGGGCGTGAGGCCCGGCGTTTCGTCAATGTGCAGCGACACATTGCGCAGCTTCTCAATCGCTTCAGTCAAACGCGGCCACTCATCGTCACTGAGCTTGCCCGTACGCAAGTGACCTTGGTCCACGCGACCAATCGAACCCACAATACGAACCGCCAACTGCGACGCACCCATTTCCATCGAGAACACAGCCACGGGCAAGCCTTCATTGACAGCCACATGCTCGGCAATGTTGATCGCCAACGCGGTTTTACCCATGGACGGACGGGCCGCCAGCACAATCAAGTCGCCAGGCTGCAAGCCCGAGGTCATGCGGTCAAAGTCAACAAAGCCCGTCGGCACACCGGTGATGTCGTTTTGGTTGTCGGCCATTTCTTGAACGCGGTCCAACAGATCTACCACCAACTGAGGCATGGCCTGAAAGCCCTGCTTCATGCGCGAGCCTTCTTCACCAATGTTGAAGATCTTTTGCTCGGCCTCGTCCAAGATTTGGGCCACCGCACGACCTTGCGTGTTGAAGGCGTTGGTGGCAATTTCGTCACTGGCGGTCACCAGCTTGCGCAGAATCGAGCGCTCACGCACGATTTCGGCATAGCGGCGAATGTTGCTCGCGCTCGGCACGTATTGCGCCAAGGCATTCAAGTAGCCCAAGCCGCCAATTTCTTCGGCCTTGCCCAAGGCCTGCAAATGCTCGTACACGGTGATCACGTCAGCTGGGCGACTGGTGTTCACCAACGCGCCAATGGCGGCATACACCTGCTTGTGTTCGTAGCGGTAAAAGTCGCCATCGACGAGCAAATCGCCCACACGGTCCCACGCCGCGTTGTCTAACAGCAAGCCACCCAGCACACTGGACTCTGCCTCCACCGAATGCGGTGGAATGCGCAACTGGGCGATTTGTTGATCGGCGGAAAAGCCTTCTTCAAGGCTGGACAAAGCGGCTGACATAAGCATCCTGTAAAACACGCATCCTAAGCCCCATGCAACAGATGCCCTGGGATAACTCTGTGGATAAGCCGTGCGCTATTTGGGGAAAACAAAGAAAAAAGCCGCTCCTAAGAGCGGCTTCTGACTGAGCGGAAGAAACTTAAGCAGTTTCACCGTACACAGACACAGTGATCTCAACCACCACGTCCGTGTGCAAAGCCACGCTCACGGTGCTGTCGCCAACAATCTTGATGGGGCCTGTAGGCATACGCACTTGCGATTTGGCAACGGCGTAACCGGTTTTTGCCAAAGCTTCAGCGATGTCGTGGTTGGTGACCGAACCGAACAAACGGCCGTCCACGCCAGCTTTTTGGCTGAGCTTGACCGATGTACCGGCCAATTTTTCGCCTTGCGCTTGAGCAGCAGCCAACTTTTCAGCAGCAGCTTTTTCAAGTTCAGCGCGACGCACTTCAAATTCTTTGATCGCAGTTTCAGTAGCACGACGTGCACGGCCTGAAGGGATCAAGAAGTTACGTGCGTAACCGTCTTTCACTCGGACGATTTCGCCGAGGTTGCCGAGGTTCACGACCTTGTCGAGCAGAATAATTTGCATGGTCGGGCTCCTTAGATCTTGTGCTGGTCGCTGTAAGGCACCAGGGCCAAAAAGCGTGCGCGCTTGATGGCTGTGTTCAGCTGACGTTGGTAAATGGCGCGTGTGCCGGTCAGGCGTGCGGGGATGATTTTGCCGTTTTCGGCAATGAAATCGCGCAATGTGTCGACGTCTTTGTAGTCGATTTCTTCAACGCCCGTGACGGTGAAGCGGCAGAAGCGCTTGCGTTTGAAGAGCAGAGATTGCGTGTTGCGCTTAGGGCGCTTGTCTTTGTTGAATTTCTTGAATGTGGCCATGATCTGGGCCTCCTATGAAATTTGCTGAAAATCTTGAATATGAAGAACGACGTTTTTGCTATTGCGAGGACTGGCTAAAAAACCGGTGAACTGCCAAAGGCTACCTAAGGGATGACGAACTAAGCGTTCAGCCAAAGCACCCAAAGCGACTGTTTTGACACTTGTTTTGACTTGTCGCTTGTGCCCCGCTTCTTCGATTTCAGACTCATGTTCGAGCCTCAAATCAAGTGCAGGCAAACCTGCTGGGGTGTACCGCATGGCCGAAACCTCTGCGATGCAAGCGTTCAAAACAACGTGATTCACACCTTGCAATAAGGCAAAAATTAGCCTGCGAACTCAGCTTGCTGAGTCTTACGGGCTTCTTCGCGCTCAACTGTCTTCATCATGAGTGAAGGCGCTGTATCAGCCTTCTTCTTCAAGACGGTCAGGTGACGCAACACAGCATCGTTGAACTTGAACGCGTGTTCGAGTTCAGACATCACAGCTTGGTCAGCTTCGATGTTCAAGCAAATGTAGTGAGCTTTGGCGAGCTTGTTGATCATGTAGGCCAACTGGCGGCGACCCCAGTCTTCCATACGGTGAATAGCACCACCACCTGCGGTGATCATGCCTTTGTAACGCTCCAGCATCGCTGGAACTTGCTCGCTTTGATCCGGGTGGATCAACAAAATGATTTCGTAATGACGCATGGACACTCCTTGTGGGTTGAAGCTGCTTGCGGCGTCAGACGCAGTGCAGCAAGGGAAAGCCCACTAGTATAGTCAATTTTTCTGTGGCCAGCGCTTGCTGAAGACGAATCCCATCAATAAACCCACCGGCACGCCAAAAACACCGGCGCAAATAGGCTCCAACCCCCACCACAACGTATCGCTAGGCTGAAGGTCTAAATACAACTGAACCCATGGGTGATTGGCGACGATGTAATAAAAAGACACCGCAAGACCCGACACCATCGCTGCCACCGCACCCGCGCGGCTCATCGCTGGCCAGTACAAGCCCAACAGCAACACAGGGAAAAACGTCGATGCGGCCAAAGAAAACGCGCAAGTCACCCAAAACAAAATGTTCACGGGTCGATTGGTGGCAAACCAAGCGGCAAACAGCGCCACCACCATCAACAAAATTTTGGACAGCATGACGCGTCGTAACGGTGGTGCTTGTGGATTAACGGTTTCAAAATACAAGTCTTGCGCCAACGCATTCGAAATGGTCAACAACAAACCATCAGCGGTCGACAACGCGGCCGCCAGCGCGCCAGCGGCGATCAGGCCCGTGAACACGGGGGAAATCCGCACAATTTCAGGCACTGCTAACACCAAATACTCTTCAATCAACCGAATATCGGCGTACTGCACCACCCCGTCGTTGTTGTAGTCAGTGATGCTCAGCAAGGCCAACTTGCGCAACTTCAAGCGGTCGGCCCATTCGGGCAATTGGTTCAAATGAGCGCCCACCAACTCGTTCAACACGAACGACTTGAGCAAGACCGCCAACGATGAAGCGCACAAATACACAATCACGATGAACACCAAGGCCCAAACGATCGATTGCTGGGCCTGTGCAGGACTGGCAGCGGTGTAAGAGCGCACCAAGATGTGCGGCAATGCAGCTGTGCCGATCATCAAACAAAAGACCAGCGCCATCGAATTGAGCCACCCCTGTGTGAACCCCTCCTGTCGAGGCGCTTGAAACCCCACGGGATGTTTGATGGCCTGCGCCAAACTGTCGCGCTCAGATTGCCACGCCCGCACCAAGCGATCAACCCCCGTTTCTCGCCAAGCTGGGTTCGTCTCCAAGCGCTGAATATCACGCAAAGGCGCGTTGTCAAACTTGGCTTTTGCAATCTGCTTCGCCAACACTTGGTGCTCCAACTCGCGGGCATTCAGCGGATCGGCCATCTTGGCGTCGAGGTCCCACATGCGCTGGGCCATCACCTCGCGCGTCGCCATCTCGGCGGGGTCTGCCTCAATCACTTTGATGCGCGACTCCATTTGTTGCAACGACTGAGCAGCCGCCACCGCAATCACAGGATGCCCTTGCGTCTGCCATGACACGGCCACCGACACCGCCACCATCGACGCCACGATCACCACGCACTGCACCACTTGCGTCCACGTCACCGCGCGCATGCCCCCTAAAAAGGAGCACAACAAAATGCCACCCAAGGCCAAGAAAACACCCAGCTCAAAGGTCAAGCCGGACAGCATGGAAGCCACCAAGCCCACACCGTAAATTTGCGCCACTAGGTAAATGCTGGAGCACAAAATGGCCCCCAAAGCAGCCAGCCAGCGCACCACGGGGCTGTCAAAACGTTGGCCTAAAAACTGAGGAATGGTGGTCGCACCCGACGCATTGAGCTTGGCCGCAAACAAAAAGCCCAGCAAACAAAAACCACCCGTCCAACCCAACACATAAGCCAAACCACCGGCATGAACACCGTCGCCCACAAAGCCATCGGACAGCAACAGACCGGTCACGCCCAAAAACGACGCGGCAGACATCCAATCCGCCGCGGTGGCCATGCCGTTGAACGGGGCGCTGACGCGACGCCCCGCCACGTAATACTCATCGGCCATGGTGGTGCGACAAAACATACCAATGGTGGCGTAACCAATGATGGAAGCCACCAAAAAGAAACCATTGATGACGGATTTGGACACGCCCATCACATCCGCAATCAGCAAGCAAACGGACAAGACGACCAACCCGACCAAGCCCGCCACAACCAAACGCCAGCGCCAAGGTTTAAACGGCATCGCGATCCTCTGTTGGCGCTTGCGCCCCCCACCATGCCAAGATCACATAAAACACGGGCATCGCCTGAGCCACCAACCAAAAATGCAACAACGACTGGTCGGGCCAATGCCACGCCCAGGCCATGGCAAGCAACGTGACCCCAAACAGGCACAGCACACCCCAAAACGCACGTCCATGAGACGACGGTTGTGCAACAGTCCCTGAGATCTTGGTCACGCTGCGCCGCGTTGGCTTATTTGGCGAGAGATTTCCAGGTCTCGATCACGCTGTCTGGGTTCAGCGAAATCGAGCTGATGCCTTGATCGGCCAACCAATGGGCGAAGTCAGGGTGGTCGCTCGGGCCTTGGCCGCAAATGCCCACGTATTTGCCATTCGCCAAACACGCAGAGATCGCTTGCGTCAGCAAGGCTTTCACGGCGGGGTCGCGCTCGTCAAAGTCAGCGGCGAGCAGCTCTAAGCCAGAGTCACGGTCCAGGCCCAAGGTGAGTTGGGTCAAGTCGTTGGAGCCAATCGAGAAGCCATCAAAAAACTTCAAGAAGTCGTTCGCGAGGATGGCGTTGCTTGGCACTTCGCACATCATGATGACCTTCAGGTCGTTCTCGCCGCGCTTCAAACCGTGCTCGGCCAACAAGTTGGTCACACGCTCCGCTTGGCCCAAAGTACGCACAAACGGCACCATGACTTGCACGTTGGTCAGGCCCATCTCGGTACGCACGCGGCGCATAGCCTCGCACTCCATGGCAAAGGCTTCGCCGAAGTCTTCGCTGATGTAACGCGCGGCACCACGGAAGCCCAACATGGGGTTCTCTTCCTCGGGCTCGTAGCGGCTGCCACCAATGAGTTTGCGGTATTCGTTCGACTTGAAGTCGGACATGCGCACGATCACGGGCTTTGGCCAAAACGCGGCAGCGATGGTGGCAATGCCTTCAGCCACTTTGTCCACATAGAAAGCACGAGGTGACGCATGGCCACGGGCCACAGACTCCACCGCCTTCTTCAAATCGGCATCCACATTGGGGTAGTCCAGAATCGCCTTGGGGTGCACACCAATGTTGTTGTTGATGATGAACTCCAAGCGGGCCAAGCCCACGCCTTGGTTGGGCAATTGCGCGAAATCAAAGGCCAACTGTGGGTTGCCCACGTTCATCATGATCTTGGTTTTGATCTCGGGCATCGTGCCGCGTTGCACCTCGGTCACTTCCGTTTCCAGCAGACCGTCGTAGATGAAGCCGGTGTCGCCTTCAGAGCAGCTCACGGTCACCAAGGTGCCGTCTTTCAAGCGCTCGGTGGCATCACCGCAGCCCACCACCGCAGGAATACCCAACTCACGCGCAATGATGGCAGCGTGGCAGGTACGACCACCCCGGTTGGTCACGATGGCGCTGGCGCGCTTCATCACGGGTTCCCAGTTGGGGTCGGTCATGTCGGTCACCAACACGTCGCCAGGCTGGACCGTGTCCATCTCGCTGATGTTGTGCACCAAGCGCACAGGGCCCGTACCAATCTTTTGGCCAATCGCGCGACCTTCGGCCAGCACGGTGCTGTGGCCTTTGAGTTTGTAGCGGAACTCTGACTGGCCCTTGGCTTGGCTCTTCACCGTCTCAGGACGCGCCTGCAAGATGTACAGCAAACCATCCGTACCGTCTTTGCCCCATTCGATGTCCATCGGACGACCGTAATGCGCTTCGATCACCACCGCGTAGCGAGCCAGTTGCTCCACATCCGCGTCGGTCAAGGAGTAGCGGTTGCGCAACTCGGTGGGCACATCGGTGGTTTTCACCAATTTGCCTGTGGCTTTTTTCTCTTCGGCGGTCGAGAACTCCATTTGCAAGAGCTTGGAGCCCAAATTGCGGCGAATCACCGCACGTTTTCCCGCTTGCAGCATGGGCTTGTGCACATAAAACTCATCAGGGTTCACAGCGCCCTGCACCACCGTTTCGCCCAAGCCGTAGCTTGAGGTGATGAACACCACGTCTTCAAAACCCGATTCCGTGTCGATGGTGAACATCACACCGGCAGCGCCCAAGTCCGAGCGCACCATGCGTTGCACGCCCGCAGACAAGGCCACATCGGCGTGGGCAAAGCCCTTGTGCACGCGGTAGCTGATGGCGCGGTCGTTGTAGAGCGACGCAAACACTTCTTTCATCTTGTGCAGCACTTCATCGATGCCGTGCACGTTCAAAAAGGTTTCTTGCTGGCCTGCAAACGAAGCGTCTGGCAAATCTTCGGCAGTCGCCGAGGAGCGCACCGCAAACGTGGCCGCGGGGTTACCAGCGGACAAGGTTGCAAAAGCTTCTGCAATGGCTTTTTGCAGATCCGCAGGGAACGGCTGCGCTTCCACCATGGCGCGAATTTCGGCGCCAACTTCGGCCAAAGCACGCACGTCTTCGGTGTCGAGTTTGTCCAAACGGGCATTGATTTTGTCGACCAAACCGTCGTAAGCCAAGAACTTGCGGAAGGCATGGGCCGTGGTGGCAAAGCCTGTGGGGACACGCACGCCCGAGGGCAATTGCGAAATCATCTCGCCCAAGCTGGCGTTTTTACCGCCGACCGACTCGACGTCGGTCATTCTCAGGTTTTCGAACGGGACCACCAAAGCGGTAGGGCTGAACAGTGCTGACATGGATAAGCTCCAAAAGTTAAAACCGGCGCGGCCACACGCAAATGCGCAACTTTGTTGTTTTTTGAATAGGTTGCCGAGAAGCGGTGGCGAAATTCAGATAATGGGCAATTGTAGGTGGCTGCCCTCACCTTTTGGCGCACCCAACGTGTGCAAATCCGCTCTTGAACTTGAAAGTTTTTCATGCCCAATCCCACCGTTTTCTTCATCTCTGACGGCACTGGCATCACCGCCGAGACCTTTGGTAACGCCATTCTTGCGCAGTTCGAGTTCAAATTTCGCCACATTCGCCTGCCCTTTGTCGACTCGGTCGACAAAGCCCACCAAGCCGTGCGCCAAATCAACCACACCGCCGAAGTCGAAGGCCGCAAGCCCATTGTGTTCACCACCTTGGTCGACATGGACGTGCTCAAAGTCATTCAAGAAGGCTGCAAAGGCCGACTGTTGGACATGTTTGGCACGTTTGTGAATCCGCTGGAAGAAGAGCTGGGCGTCAAATCCAACCACCGCATTGGGCGCTTCTCGGACGTGAGCAAAAGCAAGGAATACCACGACCGCATTGAAGCCATCAATTTCAGCCTGGCCCACGACGACGGCCAACTCAACCGCGATTTAGAGTCCTCTGACGTGATTTTGGTGGGCGTGAGCCGCAGCGGCAAAACGCCCACCAGTCTCTATTTGGCGATGCAGTACGGCCTCAAAGCCGCCAACTACCCGCTGATTCCCGAAGATTTTGAGCGCCGCCAACTCCCGCCCGCCTTGATGCCGCACAAAAAGAAAATCTTTGGCCTGACCATCCAGCCCGAGCGCCTGAGTGAAATCCGCAACGAGCGCCGCCCCAACTCCAACTACGCCAGCTTGCCCAACTGCAGGCACGAGGTGGCCGAAGCCGAGGCCATGATGCGCCGCGCTGGCATTCGCTGGCTGTCCACCACGCACAAGAGCATTGAAGAAATTGCCACCACCATCCTGCAAGAAATCAGCCCTGAACGCTTGATTTACTAAATCAAGCGCCAGTCAAGCAACGATTACAGGCCGATGGCCGCAATGCCAGCCTTGGCAATTTGCGCGTCTTCGTTGGACTTGACACCGCTCACGCCCACGGCGCCGATGCACTGGCCGTCTTTCATGATCGGCACGCCACCTTCAAGCAAGCCTTTGAGGTTGGGGGCGCTCAAGAAAGACATGCGACCACCGTTGACCACGTCTTCGTAAATCTTGCTTTCGCGACGCCCCAAAGCGGCGGTGTTGGCCTTGGAAGGGGCGATGTGCGCAGAAATAGGCGCCGCGCCATCCAAACGCTGCAAAGACAGCAAATGACCGCCGTCGTCCACGATGGCAATGGTCACCGCCCAGTTGTTTTTCAAAGCTTCGGCTTCAGCAGCGGCTGCGATGGCTTTGATGTCGGCGGATTCGAGGAAATGTTTGGTCTTCATGGCAATTCGAGAAGTCAGTTGAAAAGGGCTCAAGCATACCGACTGAGAAGGGTCGAATTAAGCCGCTGAAAGCAAAAGAAACCTCAAGAAAAGTAGGAAGTAAACCCAAAGGAACAGACACATTAGAATTCGCCACATCTGCATGTGCAGGTGTTTTTCGGAGACCTTGGTATGTACAACCAATTCCAAACTGCTGACCATTACGTTTTAGACGAACAACAGCGCAACCGCGTCATGCGCAACACTTACGTTTTGCTCGCTCTGAGCATGCTGCCCACAGTGCTGGGTGCTTGGCTAGGCGTGACCACGGGTCTGAGCCATGTCTTCTCTGGCGGCTTGGGCATGATCTTGATGCTCGCAGGCGCATTTGGCTTCATCTACGCCATCGAAAAAACCAAACACAGCGTCACAGGCGTGTATGTGTTGTTGGGCTTCACCTTCTTCATGGGCCTGATGCTCTCTCGCATGATCGCCATGGTGCTGGGCTTCAAAAACGGCGCTGAGTTGGTGATGACCGCCTTTGGTGGCACAGCCGGTGTGTTCTTCTTAATGGCCAGCTTGTCCACCGTGATCAAGCGTGATCTGTCAAGCATGGGCAAATGGCTGACTATCGGTGCCATGGTACTGATGGTGGGCAGCATCATCAATGTGTTCGTTGGCTCGTCGGCCGGCATGATGGCCATCTCGGTGTTGACCATCGGCATCTTCAGCGCCTTCATGCTGTATGACCTGAAGCAAATCCTCGACGGCGGCGAAACCAACTACATCAGCGCCACCCTGACGCTGTACTTGGACGTCATCAACGTTTTCCAAGGTTTGTTGGCCCTATTGGGCTTGACGAGCGGTGAGCGCGAGTAAATTGCACCCAACGCGAACGCCCTAGGCGTTCAGCGCCCACCAAA
The DNA here is from genome assembly GCA_963513725.1 of uncultured Limnohabitans sp. Classification (GTDB taxonomy): domain Bacteria; phylum Pseudomonadota; class Gammaproteobacteria; order Burkholderiales; family Burkholderiaceae_C; genus Limnohabitans. Next base: position 950,978 of record CAUPRM010000001.1, read on the forward strand.
AAGGCTGCTCATGAGCAGCCTTTTTTGCGTCTATTGAAACAGCGCGTGAGCACTGCCTGATCGGCCTCAAGCCAAATCAAACACCGCCATGCTCTCCACATGCGCCGTGTGCGGAAACATGTTCACCGCGCCCGCAGCAGAAATGCGGTAACCCGCCGAGTTCACCAACACACCCGCGTCTCGCGCCAGCGTGGCGGGGTTGCAGCTCACGTAGACGATGCGTTTGGGCGGCGTCCAGCCTTGGCGCAACTCAGGCTGCTCGTGCAGCGTTGCCAAGGTTTGCGCCAACGCAAAAGCGCCTTCGCGCGGGGGGTCCACCAGCCACTTGTCGGCCGCGCCGTCTTGAATCAGCAACTCAGGCGTCATCTCAAACAAATTGCGCGCCACAAACTGCGTGGGCGCCAAAGGCGTGTGACGCCCTGCTTGATTGACCACCAAGTTCTCGCGCGAGCGCGCCACCAAAGCCTCGCTGCCCTCAATGCCCAGCACCTCACGCGCCATCGTCGCCAAAGGCAAAGTGAAGTTGCCCAAGCCGCAGAACCAATCAATCACGCGCTCGGTGGGCTTCACATCCAACAAACGCAAAGCACGGGTCACCAACACGCGGTTGATGTGGGGGTTGACCTGCGTGAAATCGGTGGGCTTGAACGGCATGGTGATGCCAAATTCAGGCAAAGCGTAAGACAGCGGCACAGCCCCGGCTTCGTCCATCAACTTCACCGTGTCGGGGCCTTTGGACTGCAACCACCACTGCACATCGTGCTCGGCAGCAAACTGGCGCAACAGCGCCATATCGCCATCACTCAACGGCTCCATGTGGCGCAACACCAAGGCGGTGACGTGGTCACCACAAGCCAATTCAATTTGCGGCAAAGTCTCACGCGCTTCCATGCTGCCAATCAAGGCACGCAAGGGCAGCAGCATGGCGTCTACATGCGGCGGCAAGATGCGGCAGCTGCGCATGTTCGCCACATAGCGGCTCTTGCGCTCGTGAAAACCCACCAACACCTCGCCCTTCTTCACCACATAACGCACCGACAAACGGGCGCGGTAGCGGTAGCCCCACGCAGGGCCTTGAATCGGACGCAACATGGTCTCGGGTTTGACTTTGCCCAAATGCCACAGGTTGTCTTCCATCGCGCGCTGCTTGATGGCAACTTGTGCCGTGGCGTCGAGATGCTGCATCTTGCAGCCGCCGCAGGCACCCGCGTGCAAGCCGAAGTTCTCACAACCCGGCGTCACGCGCTGTGACGACTCTTGCATCACCTCCAGCAACGAGCCCATTTCCCAGTTGTTTTTCTTGCGATGAATGTTGGCGCGCACCACCTCAAAGGGCAAGGCACCTTCCACAAACACCACCTTGCCATCGGCGCGGTGTGCCACGCCTTGGGCTTCGAGGTCCATCGATTCAATGGTCAGCGCGTTGTCTGGCCATTTCTTTTCTGTCGTTGTATCGGTCATCAGTTCGCAGGCAAATATTTGGCGGGGTCCACCGGTTTGCCTTGACGGCGAATTTCAAAATGCAGTTTCACTTGGTCGGCGTCGCTGTTGCCCATTTCGGCAATTTTTTGACCGCGCTTGATGGCTTGGTCTTCTTTCACCAGCAAGGTTTGGTTGTGCGCGTAAGCCGTCAAGTAGGTGTTGTTGTGTTTCAGAATGATCAAGTTGCCGTAACCGCGCAAGCCCGCACCGGCGTACACCACGCGACCATCGGCAGCGGCGAGCACGGGGTCTCCGGCTTTGCCCGCAATGTCCAAGCCTTTGTTTTTGGCTTCGTCAAACCCAGCAATCAAATTGCCTCGGGTGGGCCACTGAAAATTCACCGCCTCTTCAACCTCGGCAGCCACAGGCGCGGCAGGTTTCACCCCAGCCGCAGCAGACGCGGCGCTGGCCGCAGGCAACGCGGGGGCCACACCCGCAGCAGGCGCAGACGCGTTGGCGGTGGCTGGCGTGGTCGCAGGCTTGGCCGCGGTCACTTCTGGCGCAGGCGGTGCAATGCGCAGCACTTGGCCGGTTTCAATCAAATTGGGATTTTCTAAATTGTTCCAGCGCACCAAATCGCGCCAAGTTTGGCCGTTGTCCATGCCAATGCGAATCAAGGTGTCGCCCGGTTTGACGGTGTAGTAACCCGTCTTGCCCGTGTTTTCAGCGCCAGGTAATGGCTTGGTCGCCGATCGCGATATCTGGGAAGAGCGTTCATCCACAGGCGCTTGGCGTGTTTTATTGGCGCACCCCGACAGCACACAGGCTGTCATCAGGGCAACAGCACCCCATTTTCCTGCACGTAACATGCGTTTTTCTCCGTCGTCAAGCAATGCCTGATTTTAGAGGTACGAAGTGCACCGCTTCGAGCAAACTTTGCTGCAAGCCTTGTGGCGTTTTGTCAATCACCACCAAGGCCTGCTGACCCGCCGTGGTTTGCATGGGCGCCACGATGCGCCCACCCACCGCCAATTGATCAATCCACGCTTGCGGCACCGCCTCGCCCCCTGCGGCGGCAATGATGGCGCTGTAAGGCGCGCCCTTGGGATAACCCAACATGCCGTCGCCAAACATCAAATGCACATTGGGCAAACGCATGGGCCGCAAGTTCTCTTTGGCTTTGTCGTGCAAGCCCCGCAAACGCTCAATGCTGTACACCTCACGCGCCACCAACGACAACACCGCCGCTTGATAGCCACAGCCCGTGCCAATTTCGAGCACCCGCCCTAAAGATGCAGCTTGGGAGCCAGGCGTCGCTTGCAAACCGGGCGCTTCGCGCAGCAGCGCAATCATGCGGGCCACCACATTGGGCTTGGAGATCGTTTGTCCCAAACCAATCGGCAAACTCGTGTCTTCGTAGGCTTGGTTCACCAAGGCCGAATCGACGAAACGGTGGCGCTCAATGCGCCCCATCGCGTCCAGCACCACGGTGTCTTGCACGCCCTGCTCGGCCAACTTTTGCACCATGCGCCTGCGCACCGCCGAAGAATCAAGACCCATGCCAGTCGGACTGGCCAAAGGGGCTGACACAGCGCGCATCGCCGTTTGCGGTGTCACCACACGCGTGGCACCCAGCAAAGCCTTGGGCTTGGCTGAGTCGTTCGAGGTGTCTAAACGCGCCGGAAAACTTGGCCTGGGTTTCATGCCGTCTTGCTCTCGCTCAAACGCTGGGTCCACAGGGGCAAGGTGGCGTGCTCGGTGAGGTCCACATGCAGGGGCGTCACCGACACATGGCCTTCAAACGTGGCATGAAAGTCGGTGCCATCGCTGTCGTCTTTGGCCGCACCCGCGCTGCCAATCCAATACATGGTTTCGCCGCGTGGGCTGGTTTGTGTGATCACGCGCTCCGCTGAATGGCGACGGCCCAAGCGCGTTACCCGCAGGGGTTTGAGTTGCGCCAGTGGCTGGTTGGGAATGTTCACATTCAGCAGCCAAGGCTCACCCTTGATCTGCCCCTGCTGCTGCATCTGCAACACCAAGGCGCGGGCGGCAGCAGCGGCATCGTCAATGTGCCCCCAACCTTTTTCGACTTGAGACAACGCAATGGCCGGAATGCCAAACAAATAGCCCTCCATCGCCGCCCCCACGGTGCCTGAATAAATCGTGTCGTCGCCCATGTTGGCGCCGTTGTTGATGCCTGACACCACCAAATCGGGCCTGTAGTCCAACAAACCCGTCAGCGCAATGTGCACGCAATCGGCGGGCGTGCCGTTCACATAACGAAAGCCATTGGCGGCGGTTTGCACGTACAGCGGGGAATGCAAGGTCAAGGCATTCGACTTAGCGCTGTTGTTGTGCTCGGGCGCCACCACCTCGACGCGCCCCAAATCTTTCAGCGCCTCGTACAAGGCCACGATGCCTGGGGCCTGAAAGCCATCGTCGTTCGAAATCAAAATGTTCATGCGAGCCTTTAATTGCTTTTCAATTGTAGAGTTTGAGACAACCCCAGCAGCGGCCGCCCCCTATCATTGCGCAAACACTCAAAGGAGACTCCTGTGCATGCTTGGCTTTGTGAAAACCCCATCGGCGTCGACGCCCTGACTTGGCAAGAACTGCCCACGCCCCAACCCGGTGCAGGCGAGGTGCTGATTCGCATCGAAGCGGCCAGCTTGAACTTCCCCGATCTGTTGATCGTGCAAAACAAATACCAAATGAAGCCGCCCCTGCCCTTCGTGCCCGGCTCTGAATACGCGGGCACCATCGAGGCCGTGGGCGAAGGCGTGACCCACCTCAAAGTCGGCCAAGCCGTGGCCTGCCTCAGCGGCACCGGTGGTTTTGGCACCCACACCTTGGCCCCCGCCAAGCTGTGCATGCCTTTGCCCGCGGGCTTCCCTGCGGTCGATGCCGCCGCTTTCATCATGACCTACGCCACCTCGCACCACGCGCTGATGGACCGTGGGCAACTCAAAGCGGGCGAAACCGTGTTGGTGCTCGGCGCTGCGGGCGGCGTGGGCACAGCGGCCATTCAAATTGCCAAAGCCGCAGGCGCACGCGTCATCGCGGCGGCGTCCAACGCTGAAAAATGCGCGCTCTGCACGTCTATCGGTGCCGACGCCACCATCAACTACAGCACCGAGAACGTGCGCGACGCCCTCAAAGCCCTCACCGACGGCAAAGGCCCCGACGTCATTTACGACCCCGTTGGCGGCGAGTTTGCCGAGCCCGCCTTCCGCTCCATTGCATGGCGCGGCCGTTACTTGGTGGTCGGCTTTGCCGCAGGCCCCATCCCTGCCCTGCCTTGGAACTTGGCCTTGCTCAAAGGCGCGTCCATCGTTGGCGTGTTCTGGGGCGACTTTGCGCGCCGCGAACCCGCTGCCAACGCCGCCATGATGCAAGAGCTGGCCCAGTGGTACGGCGCCGGAAAAATCAAACCCGTCATCCACAACACCCTGCCCATGGCGCAGCTCAAGCAGGCGTATGCCGACATGGGCTCACGCGGCGTGATGGGCAAATTGGTCATGGTGAATTGACAACATAGAGGCGCTCAGCGCGTCACCCCATACGCCAACATCAGCAAAGTGCCCGTCAACAACGCGGGCACCAAGCGGCGTTTGGGGCTAGACACCATCACCCCCAAACTCAGCGCACAAATCAACACGCGCAGCCACAACGGCACGGTGGACAACAAGCCCAAAGGCATCACGATCATGCGAATTGTCAGGGCGGCCACCATCGCGTAAGTCACCGCAGAAATCCACTTAAAGAACTCACTCTCGGCATGAATGTGCCCCGACAACTTCACACCCAACGCACGGCACGCATACGTGCCCACGCATGCAGCACTCAACGCCAGCCACGGCGCCCACCCCTGCACAGCGGACTGAACCACGGCGCTCATGCCGACACCTCCACCGGCTTAGGCCGCAGCCACTTGCGGTCCAGTACGTAAGCCAGCGTGCCCGCCACCAAACCGGTGGTGAGCAAACTGCTGTTCGCGTCCAGCACATAAAAACCTGGGCCTATCACGCAGCCCAACACAATCGCGATGCGGTTGGCCCACGGCTTCACCTCGGTGAACGTCAGCAAGAAAAACAAAGGGTTGATGAACACCAGCCCCAGCGTCACCGCCGCAGGCACCCAGCCTGCAGCCAGATAGCCCAACACCGTGCCCGGCAAAGCCACCATCCAGCACGGCAGCCCAAGACCAATGAAATAACTCAAGCGGTACTTGGGCAACATGTTCGGGAACTCGCGCATCGACACCGCCCACGCCGTCATCGCCAACAAGTGCACCCACGCGTACAAACCACGGTTGCGATCTTGCCGGTGCAGTTGCGGAAACAGCGTTACCACCATCGTCACAAAACGCGCCGATGTCAGCGTCACCGCGAAGGCAATCGCCAACAACGACGACCCCGAAATCAGCATCTCCAGCAGCACCACTTGGCCGGGCAATGCGAACATCAGCAAACTCGTCAGCCCCGTCATCCACGCATCAAACCCATGCGTTTGGCCCATCGCGCCGAAGCCGATCATCCCTGCGAACAACACCAACACGGGGGCACCCAACGCATCCTTCAAGCCTTGCACAAACGCCTCACGACGCGTCGAAAAATGTCGGGAAAGCTTTACGTGATCAGGAAATTGCATGAACCTAATTTTATAGTTTCATCTATGCACTCAACCTCCAAGCGCAACCGTGGTCCGTGTCATTTTGTCGACGAAATGTTGTAAATGGGCATCTCAAACACGTCGTAGAAATGTCAGATGGCGTGGCTGCCCGTTCTATCGATGCAGCGACGCCGTAAAACCGAGAATTCGATGGCGATGATTGATAATTTGTAAATTGCCTGTTTATTCAGGCCCCTTGAAATTTGAACCTATTGCGGAGCTTTTGTGCTGCACTCCATCCAAAGACGACTTGTCTTTTTTGTACTAATCAGCGCCTTGCTGATCGCATGCTTTGGCGGGTTGATCCTGTCACTGCTTCCGATTGAATTGATCCAAAGTACAACCGGCACTTGGCTTGGGGGCTTGCTGGTGATGTCTGTTCTCTTGCTGTTGTTGATAGGCTGGATTGTTTTGCACCCAGTGGTAGCGGGTGTTCGGTCACTCAAGCTGACATTGCAAAAAAGTGAATCTCTTGGTGAATCGTGGCAACAGTTGCCGTCAGAGTTGAACGATCTTGCAAGGTTTATCGCAACGCATCTACAAGGTCAGAAAGTGGCAATGGACCAAGTCGGTGCAGGCATGGCAGCCTTGCAGCAGGGCCAGCTTGAGCTCGCCATCTCAAGCACAGTTCCGTCCGCAACAGACGGCGAAAGTGCTGAAATGCTAAGCAGCGTTCAGTCTGGATTGGGCCATTTGCAGGCCTTGATCGCAGAGCTCCATCACTTCATCCAGCAGGTCTACACCGACGTTCACAACACATCCGTTTCTGGACCATCCGTTTCGTCTGCTTGGCGCGCCGATGCCTTGCTGGGGCCTGCACTTGAAAAACTAGACGCAGGACATTTGAATTTGCTCAAAATCGTGCACGACATGACACTGGTGGTGGAGAACAGCTCCATCACCTTGGCAGATTTATCGTGGCAAGCCAACACCATCAGCCAAGAAATGAAGGCCCTTGCCAACAAGGGTGCGCAAGTTTCTGACTCCTCGCAATCGCTGGCGCATAACTCCAACCGTGTCAGCAAAGATGCGGCGTCGGTCGCCCAATTGGCACAACAAGCCCGTGAGAATTCTCAATTTGGCCAAGTCGAGTTGAACAACACTATCGAATCAATGCGCCACATGGGTGCGCGTACGCAGATGGTGTCGTCATCGATCACGGATTTGCAAGCCAACTCGCAAAAAATCGATCATGTTGTTCGGCTGATTCAAGACATTGCCAACAAAATTAATATGCTGTCTTTGAATGCAGCCATTGAGGCCGCACGAGCAGGCGAACATGGCAAAGGCTTTGCCGTCGTGTCCGACGAAGTGCGTAAATTGGCTGAAAAGACGTTTGAAGCCACTCAAGAAATTGACGAAAGTGTGAGAGGTATCGCGAGCCAAACGGGCTTGGCAGTGAACAACATGAACGAGTTGCTCAGCGATGTAAAAGCCAACGTCACGCAAATCGAGCAGGTGGGCCAACGCCTCTCAGGCATTTTGAATTCGTCGAGTGAGCTGTCTGAACAGATGGACGGGATCGTGCAAACATCAAGCCATTCGGCGCAAGAAGTGAACACCATCTCCAACTATTTGGGCGAGATTCAACACGAATTAGCAAGCTTCGGCCTACGCATCGAATCTCAAGAACGCCAGACCATGGGACTGACAGAACTGAGCGAAGGCTTTTACGAGAAGCTGGTTGAGTTGAATTTAGAAACCATTCACAGGCGCATGTTCGCTGTGGCGCGTGCTGCAGCCGATGCGGTGCAAGCGGTGTTTGAAGAAGGTGTGGCGCAGGGCAAGATCAGTCAGGCTGATTTGCTGAGTCTGGAGCACGGAGCCATCGTGAACACCAACCCCCAAAAGTACAGCTCAAAGTTTGATGCGTTCACCGACCAAGTTCTACCCGCCATTCAGGAAACCGTGTTGAAAAGCTGCCCCGAACTGGTGTTTGCAATTTGCACCAACAAACGCGGCTACGTGCCCACGCACAACGATAAATTTGCCAAGCCGCTAACCGGACGCTACGACGTAGATTTAGTGAGCAGCCGCAGTAAACGTATTTTCAGTGATAGAACCGGCAGCCGCTGCGGTTCGCACACGCAAAAGTTATTACTGCAAACCTACAAACGCGATACAGGTGAAATCATGCATGACCTGTCTGTACCCATCATGGTGGCAGGCCAGCATTGGGGCGGATTTCGAATGGGCTACAAGGCGCAATGAAGCACTTGGATAAGTGCCTTGTAGCGTTGAAAGTGTGCCGGAAGCATGCAGAAGTGCGCAGACGAAAAAAATGCCGCTACTGCGTGAACAGTAACGGCAAGATTTTGGAGGCGCGACCCAGAGTCGAACTGGGCTAAACGGATTTGCAATCCGGTGCATAACCGCTTTGCTATCGCGCCATCTACTTTGACGAAAAAGGGAAGCTGTTGCTTCCCTTATCGAATTTGGAGCGGGAAACGAGACTCGAACTCGCGACCTCAACCTTGGCAAGGTTGCGCTCTACCAACTGAGCTATTCCCGCATAAGCCTTGTATTCTAGCGCACTTTTTCCAAGAAATCAGCGCAACCCAAAAACTTCAGGCATTTAATGTCAATGTTTAACTGCCGTCGCTTTGGTGGCCGCATCTGTGACAGCGGCTGCGACAGCAGGCACCTCATCGGGCAAGGGCGTTGGCATGCGCTCCAAGGCCACTTCCAAGACTTTATCGATCCACCGAACGGGGACAATCTCCAACCCATTTTTGACGTTCTCAGGAATGTCTTGTAGGTCTTTGACGTTCTCTTCAGGAATCATCACGGTCTTGATACCACCACGCAACGCAGCCAAGAGCTTCTCTTTCAAGCCGCCAATCGCAGTCACTTCACCACGCAGGGTGATTTCACCGGTCATGGCCACATCCGCACGCACAGGGATGCCCGTGAGCGCGGACACCAAAGCTGTAGCCATCGCCGCACCGGCACTGGGCCCGTCTTTGGGCGTGGCGCCATCGGGGACGTGGATGTGAATGTCGCGCTTTTCCAGCAGCTCTTCAGAGATGCCCAAACGGCGTGCCCGACTGCGCACCACCGTGCGAGCGGCCTCGACCGACTCTTTCATCACATCGCCCAGCGAACCGGTGCGCGTGATGGTGCCTTTGCCGATCATGATGGCGGCTTCGATGGTCAGCAAATCGCCGCCCACTTCGGTCCATGCCAAGCCGACCACTTGGCCCACTTGGTTTTCAGCCTCAGCACGGCCGTAAGAGTATTTGCGAACGCCCAAAAAGTCAGCCAAGTTGTCGGCGGTCACTTTGACCTGTGGCGTCATTTGTTTGAGCAGCAAAGCTTTGACGACTTTGCGGCAAATCTTGGAGAGTTCACGCTCCAACGAACGAACGCCCGCTTCGCGGGTGTAGTAGCGCACGATGTCGCGAATGGCCGCTTCATCCACCGCCAACTCTTCGTCTTTCACGCCGTTGTTTTTGAGCTGCTTGGGTAGCAAATACTTCATGGCGATGTGCGTTTTTTCGTCTTCGGTGTAACCCGACAAGCGAATCACTTCCATGCGGTCTAACAAGGCCGGTGGAATGTTCATCGAATTCGAGGTGGCCACGAACATCACATCGCTCAAGTCGTAATCGACTTCCACGTAGTGATCGCCGAATTTATTGTTTTGCTCGGGGTCGAGCACTTCCAACAAGGCACTCGATGGGTCGCCACGAAAATCGGTGCCCAACTTGTCAATCTCGTCGAGCAAGAACAAGGGGTTGCGCGTGCCGACTTTGGTCAAGCTTTGCAGCACCTTGCCAGGCATGGCGCCAATGTAGGTGCGACGGTGGCCGCGAATCTCCGCCTCGTCGCGCATGCCGCCCAAGGCCATGCGCACGTACTTGCGCCCCGTCGCCTTGGCGATGGACTGACCCAACGAGGTTTTACCCACGCCAGGAGGCCCGACCAAACACAAAATCGGCGCTTTGACTTTGTCGACGCGTTGTTGCACCGCGAGGTATTCCAAGATGCGATCTTTGACTTTGTCTAAGCCGTAATGGTCTTCGTTGAGCACGCTTTCGGCATTGCCCAAGTCGTGCTTGATTTTGGTTTTCTTGCTCCAAGGCAAGCCAATCAGCACGTCGATGTAGTTGCGCACCACCGTCGCTTCGGCAGACATGGGCGACATGAGCTTGAGTTTCTTCAGCTCAGCATCGGCCTTTTTACGTGCCTCTTGGGGCATGCGGGCCGCTTTAATCTTTTTCTCGATCTCTTCGATGTCCGCGCCCTCTTCGCCTTCGCCCAGCTCTTTTTGAATGGCTTTGACTTGCTCGTTCAGGTAGAAGTCGCGCTGGTTCTTTTCCATCTGGCGCTTGACGCGACCGCGGATTTTTTTGTCGACGTTGAGGATGTCAACCTCGCGCTCCAACTGCTCAAACAGATTGGTCAAACGGTCGCGCACATTCGACAGGTCGAGCACGACTTGTTTGCTTTCCAGCTTCAATGGCAAATGCGCAGCGATGGTGTCGGCCAAACGGCCTGCATCGTCAATGCTGGCGATGGATGTCAAAATTTCAGGCGGGATTTTCTTGTTCAGTTTGACGTATTGGTCGAACTGCTGCATCACGGCGCGGCGCAAAGCCTCGACCTCGCTGCCAGCTTCTGCGGGAGCGACTTCGATGGGTGTGACGTGGGCGGTGAAATGCGACTCACCGTCTTCGATGCCGTCCACTTTGGCGCGTTGCTGGCCTTCGACCAACACCTTGACGGTGCCATCGGGCAGCTTGAGCATTTGCAAAATGGTCGACACGCAGCCAACTTCAAACATATCGCCCACAGCAGGCTCGTCTTTGGCGGCCGCTTTTTGGGCCACCAACATGATGCGGCGCTCGGCCGCCATCGCAGCTTCTAAGGCCTTGATGCTTTTGGGGCGCCCCACAAACAGCGGAATCACCATGTGTGGGAAAACCACCACGTCGCGTAGAGGCAGCAACGGCAGTTCAAGAGGGGTAGCGGGCAGCGGGGGTTGTCCAGACATGGTCAGCCTTCCAATTAAAAAGGGACAGGCGATGTGCGCTGTCCCCGAGATGAATCTTTAAGCCTTCTTGGCGGCTTCTCGGTACACCAGCAATGGCGGCTTATTCTCTTCAATGGTGGCTTCTTCAACCACCACTTTTTCGACATTTGACGAGTTCGGCAATTCGAACATGGTGTCGATCAGCGATTGTTCAAGGATAGAACGCAAACCGCGTGCACCTGTTTTGCGAATCAAGGCCTTTTTGGCAATCGCACGCAGAGCGCCAGGACGGAACTCCAGCTCAGCGCCTTCCATGGCCAAGAGTTTGCCGTACTGTTTGACCAACGCATTTTTAGGCTCGGTCAAGATTTGCACCAACGCATCTTCGGTCAACTCAGCCAAGGCCGCGATCACGGGCATACGCCCCACCAATTCGGGAATCAAACCGAATTTGATGATGTCTTGCGGCTCCACCTCACCAAACACTTCAGTCAGGCTACGGCTTTCTTTGCTCTTGACGGAGGCGCCAAAACCAATGCCAGAGGCTTCGGTACGGCCTTCGATCACTTTTTCCAAGCCCGCGAACGCACCGCCGCAAATGAACAAGATGTTGGTCGTGTCGATTTGCAAGAAGTCTTGGTTCGGGTGCTTGCGGCCACCTTGGGGAGGAATGCTCGCCATGGTGCCTTCGATCAGCTTGAGCAAGGCCTGTTGCACACCCTCACCCGACACATCACGCGTGATGGAAGGGTTGTCGGATTTGCGTGAAATTTTGTCAATTTCGTCGATGTAGACGATGCCACGCTGAGCGCGCTCGACATCGTAATTACAGCTTTGCAGCAACTTTTGAATGATGTTTTCAACGTCTTCACCCACATAACCGGCTTCGGTCAAGGTGGTGGCGTCGGCCATCACAAAAGGCACATCCAACATGCGGGCCAGGGTTTGGGCCAACAAGGTTTTGCCGGAGCCGGTGGGGCCGATCAACAAAATGTTGCTCTTCGAGAGCTCCACGTCGTCTTTCTTGGCGCCCTCTTTGTGCTTCAACCGCTTGTAGTGGTTGTACACAGCCACCGCCAAGGTGCGCTTGGCGGGCTCTTGGCCAATCACGTAGTTGTCAAGGTTGGCTTTGATTTCGGCTGGCGTTGGCAACGCATTGCCCGCTTCCTTGGTCAAATCAGCGTTGGGCAACTCGTCACGGATGATTTCGTTGCACAAGTCAATGCACTCGTCGCAAATGAAGACCGAAGGCCCTGCGATGAGTTTTTTGACTTCGTGCTGGCTCTTACCGCAGAACGTGCAGTAGAGCGTTTTTTCGCCAGAAGCGCCTTTTTTGTCAGCCATGGATGTCTATTTAATGGAGAGAAAAACGCGATTAACCGCGCTTGGTGATCACTTGATCGATCAGGCCGTAGTCTTTGGACTCGTCAGCGCTCAGGTAGTAGTCGCGCTCGGTGTCGCGCTCGATTTTCTCAAGCGGTTGACCGGTGCGTTCAGCCAAGATGCGGTTCAATTGGTCGCGCGTCTTCAAGATTTCACGGGCGTGAATCTCGATTTCGGTCGCTTGACCACGGGCGCCGCCCAAAGGCTGGTGAATCATGACCTTGGAGTTAGGCAGCGAGAAACGCTTGCCCTTCTCACCGGCTGCCAACAAAAACGCGCCCATGCTGGCGGCCATGCCGATACACAGCGTAGACACATGAGGCTTGATGAAGTTCATGGTGTCGAACACCGACATGCCTGCGCTCACCGAGCCGCCAGGAGAGTTGATGTAGAGCGAGATGTCCTTATCAGGGTTCTCGCTCTCAAGGAACAACAACTGAGCCACCACCAAGTTGGCGGTTTGATCGTTCACCTCGCCCACCAAGAAAATCACGCGCTCTTTGAGCAAACGTGAATAGATGTCGTAAGACCGCTCGCCGCGGCCCGACTGCTCGACGACCATGGGGATCATGCCCAAGGCTTGTGTTTCCAGTGCGCTCATGTTGTTTCCTTATGACCGAAGACGGATCAGGATTGGCCCATCAATTCGTCGAACGAGACCGCTTTGTCGGTCACCTTCGCTTGAGACAAGATGAAGTCAGTCACGTTGTTTTCAATGACGACCGCTTCAACTTCGCCCAAACGGCTCATGTCGCTGTAGTACCAACGCACCACGTCGGCTGGCTTTTCGTAGCTCGATGCCAACTCTTCGATGTGCGCTTTGATTTGCTCAGCCGTGGCTTGCAAGTTGTTGGTGCGAACCAAATCGGCCACCACCAAGCCCATGCGCACGCGCTTTTCAGCTTGTGGACGGAACACGTCATCAGGAATCGGCGCTTTGTCGGCGTCTTTGATGCCACGGGCCTTCAAATCAGCGCGAGCGCCTTCCACCATGCGCTCGAGTTCAGCTTGCACGCTGGCATTGGGCAAGTCGAGTTCAGCTTGGTTGGCCAAAGCGTCCAAAGCGGCTTGCTTGTTGCGACCCAACAAACGGAATTTCACTTCGCGTTCGAGGTTGTTTTTGATGTCAGCGCGCAAACCGGCCACGGTGGCGTCAGCCACGCCCAAAGACTTGGCCAACTCGTCGGTCACGTCGGGCATGTTGGCGGCTTCAACTTTCTTCAAAGTCACCAAGAAATCGGATTGCTTGCCGGCCACATCTTTGCCGTGGTAGTCAGCGGGGAAGCTCAGAGGGAAAGTCTTGCTTTCGCCCGACTTCATGCCGCGCACAGCGTCTTCAAATTCTTTGAGCATCTGGCCTTCGCCGAGCAAGAACTGGAAGTCTTCGGCTTTGCCGCCTTGGAAAGGCTCGCCGTCGATCTTGCCTTCGAAGTCGATGGTGACGCGGTCGCTGTCTTGTGCAGCACCGTCAGCAGGACGCTGAGCGAATGTGCGGCGTTGCTTGCGCAAGATGTCGATGGTTTTGTCGATGGCGGCGTCGGTCACTTCGGCAGACACTTTTTCAACGGTCACCGCAGACAACTCACCCAATTTCACTTCGGGGTACACCTCGAAAATGGCGTCAAAGTGCATTTCGCCTTCGGGAGCACCTTCTTTTTCGTTGATGCGGGGCTGGCCAGCGACGCGCAATTGCGCTTCTTGGATGGCCGAGTTGAAAGCCTCGCCCACTTTGTCGTTCATCACTTCCATTTGGGTGGAATAACCGTAGCGCTGTGCGACCACGTTCATGGGCACTTTGCCTGGACGGAAACCGTCCATCTTGACTTGGCGTGCCACACGCTTCAAACGCACATCAACTTCAGCAGCGATGGCGCTGACAGGCAGCGTCAACGTGATTTTGCGTTCCAGTTTTTCCAGAGTTTCGACGGTCACAGCCATGTGGTTTCTCCTAATTTGGCAGGGTCAGCAGCGGCTTTTGAGCCGCTTGCTTTCAATTTTCAAGATCAAGTGGTGCGCGGGGCGGGACTCGAACCCGCACATCCTTGCGGACGTCAGGACCTAAACCTGGTGCGTCTACCAATTTCGCCACCCGCGCGGGTTTCTTTCAAACAACAACGGGTGGCCTTGGTAGACCACCCGTTTGAAATCGGTCAACCGGAGATTTTAGACGGCTTTTCGACCTTAAACCACGCCGCGTACATTGCAGGCAACGCAAGCAAGGTCAAAACGGTCGCCACGATCAGGCCGCCCATGATCGCCACGGCCATCGGGCCCCAAAACACGCTGCGTGTGAGCGGGATCATGGCCAACACGGCAGCGGCAGCTGTCAACACAATCGGGCGTAAACGGCGCACCGCCGACTCCACAATCGCCTCCCAAGCCGGAATGCCCGCGGCTCGGTCTTGCTCAATCTGGTCAATCAAGATCACCGAATTGCGTTGAATCATGCCCATCAAGGCAATCACGCCGAGCAAAGCGACGAAGCCAAAGGGGCGATCGAGCACCAGCAAAGCCCCCGCCACACCAATTAAACCCAGCGGTCCAGTGATGAACACCAGCAGCGCGCGGCTGAAGCTGTGCAGTTGCAACATCAACAAGGTGAACGTGATGAACAACATGATGGGCATGCCCGCCGAGATGGAGCTAGAGCCCTTGGAGCTTTCCTCCACCGCACCTGCCACCTCAATGCGGTAGTTGGGTTGGGCCGACTGCGCCCATGCCTCTTCCAGCTTCTTCAATTCGGGATGAAGCTGGCTGGTCACCGTAGCGCCTTGCAGGCCCTCAATGATGTCGGACTGCACGGTGATGGCGTATTCACGTTTTTCGCGCCACATCACGCCCGGCTCCCACGTCAGGACCGGCTGCACGATCTCGGTGGCCGGAATCATGCGGCCCGAGGCTGTGGGCAAATAGGCGCTGGCCAAGTCGCTGATGGCATCGCGCTCGTTCAATGGCTGGCGAAGCACCACATCAATGAGCTTGTTGTCTTCGCGGAACTGATCCACCGTGGTGCCCACAAACAAGGTGCGCATGGCTTGCGCGATGGACTGACTGCTCACGCCCAAGCTGCGCGCCTTAGCCTGATCGATCTGCAATTTGACCACTTTGATGGCTTCGTTCCAGTTGTCATTCACGCCACGGGTGGCGGGGTTGCCGCGCATGACCGCTTTCACCTCATCGGCGCGCTCGCGCAGCACCTTGGGGTCCGCGCCCATCACGCGAAACTGCACGGGATAAGGCACAGGTGGCCCGTTGGGCAACAACTTCACGCGAGCTCGCGCTTCAGGGAACTCTTGCGCCAGCAAAGCGGGCAAAGCCAAACGCAAGGATTCGCGGCGCTTCAAATCTTGCGGCACCACGATCAACTGCGACACGTTGGTCTGCGGAAACACTTGGTCCAAAGGCAAGTAAAAACGCGGCACGCCTGAGCCAATCCAAGTGCTCACGGTTTGCACGCCTTCTTGTTCAAGCATGCGCTGTTCCACGGCCTTCGTCACGACCTCGTTGGCTTTGAACGACGTGCCTTCAGGGAACCACAGGTCCACCAAAATTTCGGGACGGCTCGAATCGGGGAAAAACTGCTGCTGCACACGGCCCATGCCCACAATGCCCAACGCAAACATCAGCACGGTGGCAGCAATCGCTTTCCAGCGGTGCGCCACACACCACGTCACGGCGCGGCGGAAGTTGGCGTAAAACGGACCGTCAAACAGTTCGTGCTCGGCGGCGTTCTCGGTGTGCGGTTTGACCTTGAGCAGCAAAGTGCCCAAATACGGCACAAAGTAGACCGACACCCACCAGCTCAACACCAGCGCAGCCACGGTCACCGCAAAGATGGCGTAGGTGTACTCGCCCACGGTCGACTTGGCCATGCCAATCGGCAAAAAGCCCGCCGCGGTAATCAGCGTGCCCGTCAGCATGGGCATAGCCGTCACTTCGTACGCAAAGGTGGCCGCACGCACACGGTCGTAGCCCTCTTCCATTTTGCGCACCATCATCTCCACCGCAATGATGGCGTCATCCACCAGCAAACCCAGGGCGATGATGAGCGAGCCCAGCGAAATTTTGTGCAAACCGATGCCCAAATACTGCATGGCCAAAAAGGTCATCGCCAACACCAAGGGAATGGTGATGGCCACCACCAGACCGGGGCGAACGTCCACGTACCAACCGAAGCGGCCGCCTTTGTGCAAGCCCAAAGCCACGAAGCTGACCAGCAACACAATCAGCACGGCCTCGATCAACACCGAGATAAATTCACCCACCGATTTGGTCACCGCCTTGGGCTGGTCTTGCACCTGCACCAAGGTCACGCCCAAGGGCAAGGTTTTCTCAATGCGCGCCGTGGCTGCCTCTAAAGACTTACCCAGCGCAATGATGTCGCCGCCCTTGGCCATCGACACGCCCAAAGCGATCACCGGTTTGCCTTGGTGGTGCACTTTGACCGATGCGGGTTCGGCATAACCACGCTGAATGTTGGCAATGTCACCGAGCTTGAACTGTTGACCCGAGCTGCCGCGAATGGGCATGGCGCGCAGCTGCGCATCGGTTTCAAACTGGCCATCAATGCGCAGCTGAATGTTGTCCAACGGCGCTTGCACCATGCCCGCGTTTTCGACGGCATTTTCTTGGCCAATTTGCGCCAAGACCGCACTCAAATCCAAGCCCATTTGGGCCAAGCGTTTTTGAGGAATTTCGACGAATATTTTTTCGTCTTGCACGCCAAACTGCTCGACTTTGGCCACATCAGGCACGTACAGCAATTGCTGACGCACATCGTCGGAAAACTTCTTCACTTCGGCAGGGCTGAAGCCCGGTGCGTCGATGGCGTAGATCACGCCATACACATCGCCAAAATCATCGTTGAAGAATGGCCCCTGCACGCCTTGGGGCAAGGTGTAGCGAATGTCGCCAATCTTTTTGCGCACCGCGTACCAAACTTGCGGCACATCACCGGGCTTGGACGAGTCTTTGATCTGAAAAATAATTTGCGACTCACCAGGCTTGGAGTAGCTGCGAATTTTGTCGGCGTAAGGCACCTCTTGCAGCGTGCGCTCCAGCTTGTCGGTCACCTGTTCGGCCACTTGCTGGGCGGTCGCGCCCGGCCAATAGGTACGCACCACCATGGCGCGGAAGGTGAACGGTGGGTCTTCGTCTTGGCCCAACTGAAAGTAGGCGGCTACGCCCAAGAGCATCAGCACCACCATCAGGTAGCGGGTCAGCGCTGGATGATCCAGCGCCCATTTGGAGAGGTTGAACTTGTCCATCGTCAACTCACTTCCCAGCGCCGAAAATCGACACTTTTTGGCCCGCAGTCAGCACATGCACGCCCGACATCACCACTTGATCGCCGGCATTCAAGCCCGAGCTCACCACCGCATCGTTGCCGTCAGCGGTTTTGACTTCAATCGCTTGCGACTTCACGGTCATGCTGGCGGGGTCCAACACCCACACCGCCGTGGTGTTGCCATCTAAACGCAAAGCGCTGCTAGGCAACTTCAGGGTGGCCGCAGCCGTGCTCGATGTGGCGGGTTTCACCACGGTCACGGTGGCGCCCAACACGACATCAGCCCCTTGAGGCAGCGCAGCTTTGACCAAGAAAGTGCGCGTCACGGCATCGGCACTGGCCGCCACGTCGCGAATGTGCGCTTGCAGCGTTTTGTCGCGGCCCCACAAACGCACGGCCACGGTTTGGCCGGTTTTGAACAAGGCCAATTTATCTTCAGGCACCGCAAACACCACGTCACGCGGGCCGTCCAAAGCCAAACGCACCACCGGCTGACCCGCCGCCACCACTTGCCCGGCATTGGCATCAAGGGCGGTAATCACGCCCGCGCCATCCGCCACCAAGCGGGTGTAGCTCGACTGGTTGCCCTGCACCGAGTTTTGCGCTTGGGCTTGTTGCCACTGGGCTTGTGCCGCAGCGAATGTCGCTTCGCGGCGCTGCAACTCGGCCGCGCTGATGAAGCCTTGCGCACGCAAATCTTGGTAACGCTTCAAATCGGCCGCCGCCAAATCGCGGTTGGTTTGTGCCGCCACCAATTGCGCAGTAGAAGCCTCGGCAGCCAAGCGGTAATCTTGTGGGTCCAATTGCGCCAGCAGCTGGCCGGCTTGCACGCGCTGGCCAATTTCAGCAGCACGGCTGAGCAATTTGCCGCCCACCCGAAAGCCCAAGCTCGACTCCACGCGCGCGCGCACATCGCCTGAAAACTCCAGCTCGGAGGTGCTCGCCGTCGCGCCCACAGTCATGACTTTGACGGCACGAATGGGGTCTTGCGCCACAGGTGGCTTTTGACAGGCCGCCAAAACAGCCAAGGACAGGAGCGCGACAGGCACGCGGGCCCGAGAAAAGAGGGTGTGCAACATGGTGGTTTGATCGCTAATGACTAACTGGTTAGTAATGTAGCCGATTGGGGCAAGCCACAATCGCCCCAACCATGTCTTCCATCGAGCATTACGAAAATTTCCCCGTCGCGTCGTGGCTGTGCCCTGCCCGCCTGCGCCCTGCCATCGTGGCGCTGTACCACTTTGCCCGTACCGCGGACGACTTGGCCGACGAGGGCGACGCCCCCGCCAACCAACGCTTGGCAGACTTGGCGCAATACCGCGCCGATTTGCAAGCTTGCTTGGGCATTGAGTCGGGCATGGGTTCAGATGCCCAGTCAAATGCGCCCTCCAATAGTCACGCAAATGTTCACTTAACGGCCCGCGCCCCAATCAGCACCCGCTGGCCCCAGGTCTTCAACGCCCTTCATGAAGCGGTGCAGCAACACGCCCTGCCCGCCCAGCCGCTGTTTGACCTGCTGGACGCCTTTGAGCAAGACGTGGCGTACACCCACGCAGGGCACACCTACCGCGACCGCGTGGAACTGCTGGACTACTGCCGCCGCTCGGCCAACCCCGTGGGCCGCTTGATGCTGCATTTGTACGGCGTGCACGACACCACAGCTCTGGCACAAAGCGATGCCATTTGCAGCGCCTTGCAATTGATCAACTTTTGGCAAGACCGCCAACTCGATGTGCAGCGCGGACGCGACTACCTGCCCGAAGGCCACACCCTCGCCGAAGAATTGGTCTTTGCCCGCGCGTTGATGGCACAAGGTGCGCCTTTGGTGGACCGCGTGCCGGGTCGTGCGGGCTGGGAGCTGCGTGCCGTGGTGCAAGGCGGTTTGGCACTGCTCGACAAACTCGATGCGCTGCAAGACCAACTTGGCGGCGATGGCACGGCGTGGCCGCGCCCCCGCCTGCACAAAAGCGACACGCTGTGGATCGCTTGGCGCTGTTGGCGGATGTAAGTGCCAAGATGTGCGCGCAGCAACGCCGATAATTCACCCCGACATGACACCTCAAGACTACGTTCAGCAAAAAGCCTCCGCCTCTGGCAGCAGCTTTTATTACGCCTTTTTGTTTTTGCCACAGCCACGGCGGGCAGCCATCACCGCGTTTTATGCGTTCTGCCGCGAAATCGACGACGTTGTCGATGAAGTGACTGACCCAGGCGTGGCCAGCAGCAAGCTGGCGTGGTGGCACAACGAGGTGCACCAAGCGTTTGCGGGCCACCCCACCCATCCCGTCATGCAAGCGCTGATGCCTTGGTGCGCCACGTTTGGCATTGAAGAGGCGCCCTTGCAATCGGTGATTGAGGGCTGCGAGCTCGACCTGACCCAAACCCGCTACCTCGACTACCCCAACTTGACGCGCTATTGCCATTTGGTGGCGGGCGTGGTGGGCGAAGTGTCGGCCAAAATTTTTGGCCAAACGGACCCAGCCACCACGGCGTATGCCCACAAGCTGGGCCAAGCGTTTCAGCTGACCAACATCATTCGCGATGTGGGCGAAGACGCGCTGCGCGGACGCATTTACCTGCCCGTGTCAGAGTTGCAACAGTTCGATGTGAAAGCGCACGAAGTGCTCAACCGCATCGACTCTGAGCGCTTCCAAGCGTTGATGCAATTCCAAGCCCAACGCGCCCACACCTTGTACGACGAAGCCTTGGCCTTGTTGCCCGCCGCCGATTGGCGCACGCAAAAACCAGGCTTGATGATGGCCAGCATTTACCGCACCTTGCTGCGCGAGATCGAAGCCCAAAAATTCCCCGTGCTCAAGCAACGCGTGGCGCTCACCCCGTTGCGCAAACTTTGGCTGGCTTGGAAGATGCAAGCCTTGGGCCGTTTTTAAACCACGGCGCTGCGCTGTTTGGCTGTGAAACACCTCTCCATCGTCGGCGCAGGCTGGGCGGGACTGGCCGCTGCGGTCTCGGCCATCGAGCAAGGCTGGCAGGTTGAACTGTTTGAAGCCGCCGCCATCGCAGGCGGACGGGCCCGCAGTTTGGGCCCAACACCCAACGCACTTTCAAAAAACCAAGCGCCCGAACCACCCACAGAAGATGCCAGTCACACGCACGATCGCGGTTCAGAGGCCATGCCGCTGGACAACGGCCAGCACATTCTGATTGGCGCCTACCGCGACACCTTGGCTTTGATGCAAAAAGTCGGCGTTGCGGTCGAGGACGTGCTGCACCGCATGCCGCTGGATGTGCGCTTCGCCGATGGCAGTGGCTTGGTATTGCCCGACTGGCCCACCCCCCTGAATGTGTTGGCCGGCATCGCCCGCGCACGCGGTTGGACGCTGGGCGACAAAGTCCAATTCTTGAAAGCCTGTGCGCAATGGCAATGGGCGGGATTCACCTGCGATGCACACTGGACGGTGGCAGACTTGTGTGCCCAGTCGCGATTGCCGACTCGGGTGATGCAAACGCTGATCGAGCCGCTGTGTTTGTCGGCCCTCAACACCCCCATCAGCCGCGCCAGTGCCGCCGTGTTTTTGCGTGTGCTGCACGACGCGTTGCTGGGCGGTGCGGGCAGTTCCGACTTGCTCGTGCCGCGCGTTGATTTGGGCGCGCTGCTGCCAGAGCCTGCGCTGCGGTGGCTGAAGGCGCGCGACGTCAAGGTGCACATGGGGCATCGCATCACGGCTGATGCGATGAAAAAACGATACGCCGAATGTGCGGACAACGCGGCGCACCACGCCCTCTTGCTGGCCTGCCCACCTTGGGAGGCTGCGCGGCTGGCGGCGGAGATCAACCCAACGTGGGCCCAAGGTGCTGCGGCCTTAACGCATGAGGCGATTGCCACCGTCTACCTGCATTGCGCAGACCCAAACTTTGAAGGTTTGGCACGGCCCATGATGGCGCTGCACAGCGACGGGGAAACGACAGCAGCATCCCAAGCGCCAACCCCCCATGCAGCGCCCACTGCAGGGCTTGCGCAATTCATTTTTGACCGTGGCGCCTTGACCCAACAACCTGGCTTGCTGGCCTGCGTGGTCAGCGCCAGCGTGGGCACACGCGAAACCTTGGCAGCCCAAGTGCTGCAGCAAGTGCAACAGCAACTGGGACTCACCCAGCTCAGCGTGGTGCAAACCGTGGTGGAAAAACGGGCTACGCTGGCCTGCACGCCGCAGTTGCACCGCCCTGCCGCCTTCATTGCCCCCCATCTGTGGGCCTGTGGCGATTACGTGGCGGGCCCCTACCCTTCCACCTTAGAAGGCGCGGTTCGCTCAGGCCAAGAGGTGATCGCACAACTCGGACAAATGCCGCACGGTCAGCGGTTGCTTTAAGTGGGGTAATGCGGGGTGGGGTGAGGCGTTGAGTCCAGCAGGCAGCGATGCGTGCGAAGCGATTTTTTCGTCCCAAACATGCCCCTCGGCATTGATCCACACGGCCTGCATGCCCGCATTCAAAGCACCCAACGCATCGGCCATCGCGTCATCGCCCACATGCAACACACATTCAGGATCTAAGTTGAGTTGTGCCGCTGCCGCATGAAAAATGCGCACATCGGGTTTGGCCACACCAAAAGCCCGCGCGCTGACGGCTGAGTGAAAGTGTGGGGCCGCCTCCGTGCGAAACACATCGGCATTGCCATTGGACAGTGCCACCAAGGGGTAGCGCGCCGCCAGCTTGGCCAAGGCATCCGCCACACCGGGGTAAAGCGACACCGCATTGCGTGCCGCAAAAAACACCTCGAACGCCGTCTCGGCTAATTCAGGCGAATCGCCCGCGGCCACCAAGCTGGCACGAATCGATTCGCGGCGTAAAAAACTCAAGTCGTGGCTGAACTCAGGAAAACGTTGCTCGACCTGCAAACGCATGGCGCGTTTGGTGTCGGGCAGTGCACACAAGGCCGCGGTTTGCGGGGCGTGCGCTTGCAACCAATCTTGCAAGGACTGCTCAGCGCGAACAATGACCGGCATGATGGGCCACAAGGTGTCGTCAAGGTCGAGGGTAATGGCCTGAATTTTGGAGTGGTGAAGCATAGGTCGGCGAGAATAACGCATGCTGATCAAACCTGCTTTCGCCAAAGAACCCCCCTTCTCGCACGGCCAAACACCGCGCACCGCCGTGCTCCTGTGTAATTTGGGCACACCCGATGCGCCCACTGCCGCCGCCGTACGCCGCTACTTGGCTGAGTTTTTGGGTGATCCGCGGGTGGTCGAGATTCCACGTTTGATTTGGATGGCCATTCTTCACGGGATCATCTTGCGGGTACGTCCCGCCAAATCAGCCGCTAAATACGCCACGATCTGGACAGCCGAAGGCTCTCCGCTGAAGGTGCATACCGCGCAACAAGCGCAGGCTCTGCAAGCTGCGTTTGATGCGGCCGGACAAGACATCACCGTGCGTTATGCCATGCGCTACGCCAACCCCTCCATGGCTTCGCAACTCGACGCGCTGAAAGCCGAGGGCTTCACACGCATTTTGGTACTGCCCGCTTATCCGCAATATTCAGGCACCACAACGGCCAGTGTGTTCGATGCCATCTACAAGTGGGGGTTGCGCACACGTTTGTTGCCCGAGTTTCGATTCATCAACCACTACCACGACCACCCTGGCTACATCGCGGCATTGGCCGACCGTGTCCGCGCGCATTGGGCCGAGCACGGCCAAGCCGAGCGTTTGGTGATGAGCTTTCATGGCGTGCCAGAACGCACCTTGCACATGGGCGACCCCTACCACTGCGAGTGCTACAAAACAGCACGCTTACTGGGCGAAGCGCTGGGACTGACCAAGGCGCAATACATGGTCACCTTCCAGTCGCGCTTTGGCAAAGCCAAATGGTTGGAGCCCTACACCGAACCGACTTTGGTAGCGTTGGCAGAACAAGGCGTCAAGCGCGTGGATTTGATTTGCCCAGGCTTCACCAGCGATTGCTTGGAAACGCTCGAAGAGATCGCGCAAGAAGCGCAAGAGGCCTATTTGCATGCGGGCGGCGAGGTGTTTCGCTACATCCCTTGCTTGAATGACTCGGCCACTTGGGTTCAGGGCATGCACGCGCTGTGTGTCGAACAGATGGGGGGTTGGTCTTTGGGAGCGCCAGATGCCCAAACATTGGCTGCGTCCCGAGCGGCAGCGCTGGCCTTGGGGTCGAAAGACTGACCCGTCAATGCGTGTTTAGCGAGATGCAGTCTCGGCTGCGTCTGACGCGCGAATGGCAGGTGATGCAGTCGCCGACGAAGCAGCTTGAGCGCCCGTGACACGGGTTTGAGAAGCAACAGGCGTGGTGCTCACCGCATCAGACGCCGCATCAGCCACAGAACTGGCTGGCTCTGAAGCCTCTGTGGGCAACGTCTGCAAAGGAGGCTCGGCCTCTGGCACGACAGGCTCTGCGCTTGGGTTCATCCAAGCAGCCACCAGCAAAGCAGCGGCAAACAAAGCGGCCATCACCCACAACGATGTGTGGGTTGATTGAGGGGCATTGTCCAAATCAGACGACGCTTGTGCAGCGGCCTGTGCAGCATCGGTCAGTTCCGGCTCGGGGTGCGCAAGTACATGCTCGGCAGGTGTGACTGTTGCACGAGCCTCGGCTTCTGAAGGTGTGTCGTCTGCCAAGTTCAACGGCTGCGGCGATGTATCCGAACTTAAAGGCAAAGAGCGAGCCGGCTGACCGAGCACTTGCTCAACGGACAAACCCAACAAAGACGCCACTTTCTTCGCGGCTGTCAACTTGACCGCATCGCTGTAGAAGGACTCTGAGCCGCCCTCTTCCAACTGGCGAATTTGTTTGATGGACAAACACGAACGCACGGCCATATCGGTCATGGTCCAGCCACGGGTTTCCCGCTGCAGTCGCAAAAGGCTGCCGTCGATGGACGTGTCGTGATCACTCATAAAAACATCGTCAAGCTAAAGAAACCGGCATGACTTGGGATCACTTGACCAGCAGCAACTCACCCTTGATGGAGGCACCTTTTTGCACCGACAACGTTTGGTAAACCACATGACCATCCACCGAAGCAGACGATGTCACGATCAACTCATTGCAAGTCGCGGTGCCTGAGAACTTGCCCTTGATGTGCAAACTGCTGCAAGTGACCACGCCCTCGACTTGGCCGCGTGCACCGATTGTCAATTCATCCACTTGAATTTGACCGTTCAAAGCGCCTTCCACATGGATCGCACCTTTGGCACTGATTTCGCCACGGAACGAAAAGCCCTCACTCAAAATGGAAGGTTTGCTGGCGGTGGTTGTGATCATGTCCATCATGCTATTTCGCTGAGTTAGTGCAGAACTGGCTGCTGCGGGTGCGGGAGGTGTTGACACCTGTGGAATTTCTACGTGAACAGCCTCTTCAACTTCTGGCGCCGAAGCGGCATCAGCAGAAAGATTAGAGCTGCTTGTTTTGGATTTGCTGAACATATTGAGCCGTTCTGATAACTTTTTGTGGATTGACAGGATAGCCGCCAATCAAAATTTCCAAATGCAAATGCTTGCCCGTCGAAGATGAGCCCGTACTGCCGATATTGCCCAATACAGATTCATTCGTCACTTTGTCGCCTAACTTGACCGCGATATTGGCCAAATGTGCATACAAAGACTCCACACCATTGGTGTGACGCACGACCACCATATTGCCGTATTGCGCATGGAACTGAGCCAACACCACCACACCAGGCTTCACGGCGTGTACTTTTTCATCGCCCGTTTGGCTCAACATGTCCAAGCCGGTGTGGAAATGGGTTTGACCCGAAATAGGATGGCGACGAATGCCGAAATCAGAGGTCACACTGAAGTTGGGCACAGGCATTGAACTGGGCAATGCGTACAGCACTTCACGCAAGGAGCGATTGGTGGCCAGCTCGTCAGCAACTTTGCCGCGCAGCAATGGGTTGCCTTTGACATCGTCGTCTAAGTTGAAACCACCATTGGCCGCATTTTGCTGAATGATTTTGACGATTTTCTCAGTCAGTCCCGAAGACTCCAACTGCGACTTCATCGATGAATTTTCTTGTGACACCGCCACCATGGACGTATCAACGAAACGACGAATGCTGATGTCACGATCACGAATGGTTTGCGCCAACGCCACCATTTGCTCGTCGTTCATTGACAGCTTCTCACCGGAGTCACCGTTGCTCTCAGACGCACTGCTGAGCAAGGCTCGGTATACCTCTTCATGCGAACGCTCTAGCTTGGAGCGACTCCACATCAGGTTCACGCTGGTGACAGCCAAGGCCAACACCATAAAAAGCAACACGCCTGCAGAGACGATGCCACCGCGAACAAACAGACGCTGCACACGCGCACTGATGTTCAGGTAATGCAAGTCCCCGTTTTGCTCCAAGATAATGCGGGCATCCTCATATTGACGGGTCCATCCCTGGGAAACCAGACCCGGCAGCAGGCGAACACCTACAAACAATCGATGTAACAACATGTCAGACGTCGAAAAATGTTTTAGGCTGCGGAAGCAGTCGCGCCCATTTGAATCGCAGGACCGTCAGCACCTTGGCTCAAAGTACCTTCGATTTCGCCACCTTTTTCAATTTCAATTTCAGAATATTGAACTTTGCCAGCAATCTTACCGGTCGAGCGCACGATGAGGCTTTTCTCACTGATGATGGTGTTGTGGAGTTGACCACGCACATCGATCACTTTGGCAGAAACGCGGCCTGTGATTTTTCCAGTTGGGCCGATTAAGACCTCTTCTGCTGTTAAATCGCCCTCAATAACACCGTTAACAATGGCTTTAGAAGGCACAGTAAATGTGCCTCTGACGACTACACCGTCACCGATAACAACACTCTCAAGCGAATCAGATTGATTAGACATATGAACTCCTTGCCAAAATTTTAGCAAACAAACCATCAAAAACTACATACTATCAATTTTATTATTGACGAGTTGTAGTTAAAAAAACTCGGAGGCAGCAAGCAATTATAGCGATATTTATAAGTTTAAATACAACGTATATCTTAATAAATGAAATAACTACAAAATCGTGCAATTTTGCGATAACGCCGTTCGACTGTCACATGCCACACTTTGCGAGCCGTCTTACAAAGAGCAACGCTTCACCCAGCACTTACCAAAAAGAAATTAGCAAATATATCGACATATGAAGATAAATGCCCACATCAGCTATGCCGCATGGCCCCCTAAATACGCTGGTCACAGGCAACAAGAACAAAGTTCCCCACAACCGCAGCTGGCACAACATTTCTGCGATGATCGTGGGAATGGATGTATTTGTATGACAACTTCTTTCACGCCCGTCGTCTCCTCCGAACGCCTGTCGGTGCAAGTGGCGCAGCGCCTTGAAAACGAAATTCGCGAAGGGCGTCTCAGCCCTGGCGAAAAGCTACCCACGGAAGCCAAACTCGTGGAGCTGTTCAAAGTCAGCCGCACCGTGGTGCGTGAGGCTTTGTCGCGTTTGAAATCCATTGGCTTGGTGGAGTCGCGCCAAGGCAGCGGCGTGTATGTCCACCACCAAGCAGCATTTGAGCCACTCAACTTTGACCCGCGCTTGGCAGACTCACGCGAAGCTGTACTTCAAATCGTTGAAGTCAGACGCGCGCTCGAAGCCGAATGCGCACAACTCGCCGCCAGTCACCGCAGCCCCAGCGATGTGGCAGATCTGCAAAACGCACTTGCTGCACTGGACCTCGCCGTGGCAAACGGCAAAGATGGCGTCGAAGAAGACGTGCTGTTTCACCAAGCCATTGCCAAAGCCGCAGGCAACCCATTTCTGATCGGCACACTCGACTTCCTCGGTCAGTTTTTGCGCGGCGGCACGCAAGTGACACGCGCCAACGAAGCGCGTCGCGCAGACTTCGCACAAGCGGTTCGGCAGGAACACCACGCCATCGTCAAAGCCATTGTTGAGGGTGATGCCAAACAAGCCCATCGCCTCGCTACCCTTCACATGCGCAACGCCGCCAAACGTATTCAGCAAGCCGATAGCCGCTTCTGGCAACAAGAAGGCAGCGTCTTGGCTCAGGTGTTGATCCCTAAAAATTAAGGGTAAATCCTAGAAAAAAGCCCGCAGAGAGGCTCCAGAATTTGTATGACAATCACACCAATTTCTGAAATCAATCTATGCCACACACACATTTGAAGGTCGGATTAATCGGGTTAGGCGCTATGGGCAAAGGCATGGCGGGCTCACTGCGCCGCGCTGGGTTTGCCCCCTATGTGTTTGACGTCCGAGTCGAAGCGGCCCAAGACTTTGCCAAAGACGGCGGACATGCCTGCGCCAGCTTGGCCGAACTGGGTGCCGCCTGCGATGTGGTGATCTCGGTCGTGGTGAACGCCGCACAAACCGAAGAAGTGCTGTTTGGCAAAAACGGGGACGGCACCGGCTGCGCAGCCACCATGAAACCGGGCAGCGTGTTTGTGATGTGCTCCACCGTGGACCCCAACTGGTCGGTTGCCCTCGAAGCGCGCCTAGAAAAACTGGGCTTGCGCTACGTCGACGCCCCCATTTCTGGTGGCGCCGCCAAAGCCGCCAGCGGCGACATGACCATGATGACCGCCGCCAAGCCCGAGGCCTACGCCCAATGCGAGACCATGCTCAATGCCATGGCCGCCAAAGTCTACAAACTGGGCGACCACGCGGGGGCGGGCAGCAAAGTCAAGATCATCAACCAACTGCTGGCCGGCGTGCACATCGCCGCCGCGGCCGAAGCCATGGCCTTGGGTCTGCGCGAGGGCGTCGCACCCGAAGCCTTGTACGAAGTGATCACCCACAGCGCAGGCAACAGCTGGATGTTCGAAAACCGCATGGCCCATGTGCTGGCCGGTGACTACACCCCGCTGTCTGCGGTCGATATTTTTGTCAAAGACTTAGGGCTGGTGCTCGACATGGCGCGTGTCAGCAAATTTCCGCTGCCACTCTCTAGCACCGCACACCAAATGTTCATGCAAGCGTCGACCGCGGGTTTCGCTCGCGAAGACGACAGCGCCGTGATCAAAATCTTCCCTGGCATCGAACTGCCGAGCGCGAAAACCCCGAGTGCTTGAGTCGCATTCCCTGTTCATAATTCAGCAAACTTTTAAAAGGAGACAACCCATGAAACATTCCCTGATTGCCTTGAGCCTGTTGGCTGCCGGTATCACTGGCGTCCAAGCGCAAACCGTCCTGAAAATTGGATACGCCACCACCCAAGCCTCGCATTACGGCGTAGGCAGCACCGCGTTTTGCGACG
The DNA here is from genome assembly GCA_963513725.1 of uncultured Limnohabitans sp. Taxonomy (GTDB): domain Bacteria; phylum Pseudomonadota; class Gammaproteobacteria; order Burkholderiales; family Burkholderiaceae_C; genus Limnohabitans. Next base: position 979,915 of record CAUPRM010000001.1, read on the forward strand.
AGGTTGAAAAAGGCACGCAAGGTCGCTACAAGTGCCAACAATTCCCAAGCAGCGCCTTGGGCGGCGAGCGCGAAATGATCGAAGCCGTGCAACTGGGCACCTTGGACTTGGTGAACACCTCCACAGGCCCCGTTGGCAACTTTGTGCCCGAAGTCAAAATCGTGGACATCCCCTTCCTGTTCCGTGACTACGACCACGCGCGCAAAGTCATGGACGGCCCCATCGGCCAAGACATCTTGACCAAGTTCCCAGCCAAAGGTTTGGTAGCTCTGTCGTGGACTGAAAATGGTTTCCGCCACATGACCAACAGCAAACATGCCATCGTCAAACCAGAAGATGCAGCGGGTTTGAAAATGCGCACCATGGAAAACAAAGTGCACATGGACGGCTACCGCGCGTTTGGCATTCAGCCCACGCCCATGGCTTTCCCTGAGGTATTTGGCGCTTTGCAACAAGGCACTGTGGATGGTCAAGAAAACCCGATTCCTGTGATCTTGGCTTCTAAGTTTTCACAAGTGCAAAAGCACTTGTCGCTGACCGGCCACGTCTACTCGCCCGCTCTGCTGATCACCTCGCCACGTTTGATGAACAAGCTCAGCGATGCGGATAAGAAAGTGTTTTACGCAGCAGCTAAGAGTGCCACGGTGGCCCAACGCAAGAAGGTCAACGAAGACGAAAACAACGGCATCGCCCAACTTGAAAAAGACGGCATGTCTGTGGTGCGCAAAGTGGACGGCCAAGCCTTCCGCAACTCTCTGCGCGATGTGTATGTCAGCTACTCCAAAGAATTTGGCGCAGACAACATTCGCAAAATTCAAGACGTCAAATAAGACGGCCGCCCTTTCAAAAGGGCGGAAATTCTAGGCGGGGGCAACGCGTTCAGGCGCGCAAGGCCACCCGCCTTTTTTAAGTCTCTAAGGCTCGTGCTATGAAAACCTTTGAACGCTACTTTGTGGCCACCAACCGATGGATGCTCATCATCATGCTTGCCGTGATGTCGGTCATCATCTTTGCCAACGTGGTGCTGCGCTACTCCACCAACGTGTCCATCGAGTGGGCCGAAGAAGTGGCCCGCCATTTGATGATTTGGCTCACGTTCATTGGTTGCGGGCCTGTCTTGCGCTACGGCGGCCACATTGCCGTTGAAAACTTGCAAGACAGCTTGCCGCGCCCCATGGCCATCGCGCTACGCGCCTTCATTGCTGTGTTGCTCGCAGCTTTGTTTGTGTTCTTGACTTGGTATGGCATCGACTACATGGACCGTACCCAATACCAACAAACACCGGCCACGCAAATCTCATTTGCCTACATTTATGCCGCGTTACCGATTGGTGCAGCCATGACCCTGATTCACTGGCTGTTGATCGTGCGCGACTACGTGCTTGAACGCAAGTTCGCCGCTGACGCCCACTTTGACGCCACCGCCAGCGCGTCGCTCTGACCTTGATTGCACACTTATGAACGCCAGCGTCATTCTCCTTATTTCCGCCTGCATCTACTTAGCTGTGGGCGTACCCGTAGCTTTTGCTTTAGGGCTCTCCACCGTCACCGCCTTATTGGTGTCGGGCAACTTTCCACTGCTCGTCATACTGAAAGAAACCTTCACCGGCGTGGACAGCTTCCCGCTCATGGCCGTGCCGTTTTTCATCTTGGCCGCTGAACTGATGAGTGGCGGCTCACTCACCGAAGTGCTGCTGAAGTTTGCGGGCCAATTTGTGGGTCACAAGCGCGGTGGTTTGGGCTACACCAACGTGGTGTCGCTCACCTTCTTCTCGGGCATTTCTGGCTCGGCCTTGGCCGATGCCGCAGGCCCTGGCTCCATGCTGATTCGCATGATGGACAAAGCAGGTTATGGCCGTGCTTATGCTGCTGCATTGACCGCGTCGACGGCCATCGTCGGCCCCATCATTCCGCCATCGATCATCATGATCATTTATGCCTTAGCAGACGAAAACGTCTCGGTCGGTGCGCTGTTTGTAGCGGGCATCATGCCTGGCATCTTGATTGCAGTGGCCATGTGCGTGGTCAACTGGCACGTCTCGAAAGTGCGCAACTACAAAGGCGATGACGAACAACCCAGCCGCAAAGAAATGTGGCTCACCACCTGGAAAGCCACACCCGCCATTTTGTTGCCTGTGCTGATTTTGGGTGGCATGCGTTCGGGCTGGTTCACCCCCACTGAAGCCTCCGTCGTGGCCGTGTTCTACGCCCTGCTCTGCGGCAAATATGTGTACCGCACCTTGGAATGGAAAGCGGTGCCAGACATCTTGGCGCGCTCGGCCATGTTGACAGCTTCGGTGCTGTTGATCATCGGCATGTCGGCCTCGTTTGCTTGGATACTGACGATTGAAGGCGTACCGCAAATCGTGGCCGGTTGGATTGCCGACATGCACCTCTCGCCTTGGATGTTCTTGATCGTCATCAACGTGTTCTTGCTGCTGTTTGGCATCTTCATTGAACCCTTGCCTGGCGTGATGGTGCTGGTGCCTATCTTGGCACCTGTGGCAGCCAAAGTGGGCATTGACCCGATTCACTTCGCGATGGTGGTCATCTACAACCTGACGCTGGGCATGATCACGCCCCCCGTCGGCGGCTTGCTGTTCGTCACATCCAACGTGTCACGCGTGCCCTTGTCTGACTTGACACGCGAACTCACGCCTTTCTTGTGGGCCCACGGCGTGGTGTTGGTGGTGTTGACCTTTGTGCCCGCTTTGAGCAACTGGCTGCCGCACGCGATGGGATTCAAATAAATCATGACCAAGCAGATTCACCTTGGCTGCATTGCCGACGACTTCACGGGCGCTACCGACCTCGCCAACAACTTGGTGCGTGCAGGCATGCGCGTGGTGCAAACCATTGGCGTGCCGACCGAGCCGTTGGCGGCCGATGTGGATGCCGTGGTGGTCGCCTTGAAGTCGCGCACCATCTCCCCGGCGGAGGCCATCGCCCAATCGTTGGCGGCGTTGGCGTGGTTGCAAGCGCAAGGCGCACAGCAGATTTATTTCAAATACTGCTCCACCTTTGACAGCACCCCCGCGGGCAACATTGGCCCCGTCACCGAGGCCTTGATGCAGGCCTTGCACACCGACTTCACCATCGCCACGCCCGCTTTTCCTGACAACGGTCGCACCGTGTTCAAAGGCTATTTGTTCGTGGGCGATGTGCTGCTCAATGAGTCCAGCATGAAGGACCACCCGCTGACGCCCATGACCGACGCCAACTTGGTCCGCGTCATGCAAGCGCAATGCCAAAAACGGGTTGGTTTGATTGACCACCGCACTGTGGCCCAAGGTGCTGCCGCCGTGCAACAACGCATCGGCGAGTTGAAGGCGCAAGGCATCGCCATCGCCGTGGTCGACGCAGTGTCCAACGACGATTTGCTCAAACTGGGGCCTGCGTTGAAAGGCATGCCGCTGGTCACCGCAGGTTCAGGCGTAGCGATTGGTTTGCCCGCCAACTTTGGGCTCAGCCCCACGCCGCAGTCCAGTACCTTGACTGCTGCGCAGGGTTTGCAAGCGGTGGTGTCGGGCAGTTGCTCGCAAGCCACCCTGCGCCAAGTGGCACATTTCCAAGCCACAGGCCGCCCCGCTTTGGCGATAGACCCACTGGCCTTAGCGCGCAGCACACAAGGCGGCGCCGATGTCGTGGCCAGCGCACTGACTTGGGCGCAACCGCACCTGAGCACAGGCCCCGTGTTGATTTATTCCTCCGCCGCGCCCGATGCCGTGAAAGCAGCGCAAGCACAGTTGGGCGTTGAAGCCGCTGGTGCGCTGGTGGAACACACGATGGCCGCCATTGCCAACGGCTTGGTCGCGCTGGGCGTGCGGCAACTGGTGGTGGCGGGCGGTGAAACCTCGGGCGCTTGCGTGCAAGCCCTGCACATCACCCAGCTGCAAATTGGCCCGCAAATTGACCCGGGCGTGCCTTGGTGCCACGCGCACACGCCCCATGGTGCGGTGCATCTGACCTTGAAGTCGGGCAACTTTGGCACGGACGACTTTTTCACCAAAGCATTTGCGCAATTGGCGTGACGGGCGTAGGCATGACCGCACTCACTGAAAACCAAGCCCGTGAAGAAATCTGTCGCGTGGGACAAAGTTTGTTCGCCCGTGGCTATGTGCACGCAACGGCGGGCAACATCAGCGTGCGTTTGGATGATGGCTTTTTGATCACGCCGACCGACGCCTGTTTGGGTTTTTTAGACCCCGCGCGTTTGTCCAAGCTCAACCTGCAAGGCGAACAAGTCAGCGGTGACCGAGCCAGCAAAACCATCGCACTGCACACCCGCATTTACGCGGCAGCGCGTCAGTTTGACGCCCACATTCGCTGCGTGATTCACACCCACAGCACCCACTGCGTCGCGCTGACACTGCGCGATGACGTGACGCACACCACGGCAGAACCACGCGAACTGTTGCCCGCGATGACACCCTACTTCGTGATGAAAGTGGGTCATGTGCCAGTGATAGATTACCAACGCCCCGGTGCGGTAGCCGCAGCAGACGCGGTCGAACGCGCCATCATGCGCTACGGCCAACAAGGCACACCAATTCGCGCCGTCATGCTATCGCGCTTAGGCCCGAATGTGTGGCACGACTCGCCCGCTGCGGCCATGGCCACGCTGGAAGAGTTGGAAGAAACCGCGCGTTTAGCCACGCTGACACCCGCCCCCATTTCCCCCTTGTCACAGACCCAACTTCAAGAACTGCGCGACGCCTTTGGCGCGCGTTGGTAAGGACACGCCCCATGCCTCAATTCGCCGCCAACCTTTCCATGATGTACCCCGAGTTGCCGTTTCTGGACCGCTTTGAAGCCGCGGCCCAAGACGGTTTTACTGCGGTGGAATATTTGTTTCCCTACGCTTTTGCCAAAGAAGAATTGGCAGCGCGCCTCAAAGACCACCAGCTTCAACAAGTGCTGTTCAACGCCCCACCCGGCGGCACAGATGCAGCCAGCATCGATGCCGCATGGAACAGCAATACGCGCGGCACGGCGAGCATCCCTGGGCGAGAGGTTGAGTTTCGCCAAGGCGTCGAATTGGCGCTGACCTATGCCGACGCCTTGAACTGCCCGCGCATTCACCTCATGGCGGGCTTGCTTGGCGAGGGCCAGACACGCGCCAGCAACTTGAGCACCTATGTGGCGAACCTCCAATGGGCCACAGCCTTGGCGGCCAAAGCGGGCCGCGATGTGTTGATTGAACCCATCAACACCCGTGACATTCCGGGCTTCTTTTTGAACCGCCAAGATCACGCCCACGACATCATTGGCATGGTCGGCGCCGACAACCTGAAGGTGCAAATGGATCTGTACCACTGCCAAATCGTCGAGGGCGATGTGGCGAGCAAGATTCGCCAATACCTGCCCACCGGACGCGTCGGACATTTTCAAATCGCGGGCGTGCCGGAGCGCCACGAACCCGACATCGGTGAACTCAACTACCCGTATTTGTTTGCCGTCATTGACGAGGTCTCGCAGGCCTGCGGCTGGCAAGGCTGGGTGGGCTGTGAATACCGACCACGCTTGGGCGGTCAACCCGGCGGTACATCGGCGGGCTTGGACTGGTTCAAAGCCGCGCGCGCTGCGCACTGAGCCACACACATTCTTGGCGCAAGGCGACCGGCTCACCCGGCTGAGGCGTCGCCGATTCGTCAGCGAAAAGCGCCGTTCATTGGCTACCATTGCGGCTCTTTGACACTGAAAACAACATGGACAACACATTCATCATGGCGGGCGTCATGGGCTGGCCGGTGGCCCACTCGCGCTCGCCCCTGATTCACAACCACTGGATTCGTCAGTACCAACTGCGGGGCGCTTACGGCCTGTTTCCGGTCGAGCCCCACAACTTGGGTGACGCGATCCGCGGCCTCAAAGCCTTGGGACTCGCGGGTTGCAACCTCACCATTCCTCATAAAGTTGCCGCCATGGCTTACATGGATTGGGTGCAACCGCTGGCCCAGCGCATGGGCGCCATCAACACCATCGTGGTGCAAGCCGATGGCGCCTTGCATGGCTTCAACAACGACGGCTTTGGCTACCTGCAAAGCCTGCGCGATGCCCAACCCAGTTGGCGTGCCGATGCGGGCCCTATCGTCGTACTGGGCGCAGGTGGCGCAGCGCGCGCCATTGTGTTGAGTTTGATGGACGAAGGTGCCACCGAAATTCGCCTGATCAACCGCACGTTTGGCAAAGCACAGGCACTGGCCGAAGAGTTTGGCACGCCCGTGAAAGCTTTCGATTGGTCGCAACGCCACGCAGCCTTGGCAGGTGCGGCTTTGTTGGTCAACACCACCAACCAAGGCATGCATGGCCAGCCCGAGCTAGATTTACAACTCCACGAGTTGCCGGTCTCCGCCTTGGTGTCTGATGCCATTTATGTGCCACTGGAAACCCCCTTGCTCGCCGCAGCACGACAGCGAGGCAATGCCACCGTCAATGGCTTGGGCATGTTGCTCAACCAAGCACGTCCCGCCTTCAAATCCTGGTTTGGCGTGATGCCTGAAATCGACGATACGCTTGTAAAAGCATTAACCAACACTTTGTAATTCACTACATACGTCAATTAGAATAAATTGATGTATATAGGACTACTTGAAGACGAACCAGATCTCGCCCAACACGTGCGCGAGATTTTGGAGGGCGCAGGCCATGCCGTCAGCACGTTCAGCAATGGAGAAGACATGGTCAAGGCCATTGGCCGAGACACCATTGATTTGTTTGTGCTCGACTGGCGTGTGCCGCGCTTATCGGGCTTTGACGTACTCAAACACATTCGCCAAGTCAAATCGCTGCAAGAGCCTGTTTTGTTCTTGACCAGCCGCTCTGACGAACTCGACATCACCGATGCACTGAACGCGGGCGCCGATGATTACTGTGTCAAACCTGTTCGCCCTAAAGAGTTTTTGGCCCGTGTTGCAGCGCTGCTGCGTCGCACCTACCGTGACCGCAATGACGAAGAGAGCCTACGCACCCTGCTGGACTACAAGTTCAACAAAGTGGCCAACACCGTCACGTTTCAAAACAAAACGCAAACCTTGTCGGAAAAAGAATTCAAGCTGGCTTTGTTTTTGTTCGAAAACGCAGAGCGCGCCATCTCTCGCGAACGACTCACCCACGAAGTGTGGGGCAACGACATGCAGGCTCTGTCGCGCACACTCGACGTGCACATTGCTTGGATTCGCAAAAAGCTCGATTTATCGGCGACCTCTATGCACCTACGCCTGCGCCCCGTACACGGCTACGGTTACCGATTGATGACCGTTCATGAAGGACATCCCGATGACTAGACTCTCTCGTGGCTTAGGTATTTCATGGCTCGGTGTTACGGCGCTTTTCGTCACTCATGCTCACGCCTTGAGTGTGTTGCCCTCCGATGAAGCACAAGACTTGATCGCCTACAAAGTCAAATCTGGCGACACTTTGCTAGAGTTGTCACGCAAGTATTTCGTGTCTTCAGCAGGCATCAGTCAAGTCGCACGCATCAACCTGCTTGAAGATGCCGATCGCATCACCGTCGGGCAAACTTTGTCCATTCCTCGTCAAAGCGTGAAGCACTGGTCCTCCGTCGCGCGTGTGATGGGCATGTCATGCGCGAGCAGCTACAACCCAGAGCAAGGCAGTACCAAGCTGCTCGTTGGCACCCCTCTGCATGAAGGCGCCCTGATCAAAGTGCCCGCAGGTTGCCATACGGCGCTGTTGCTAGAAGACAGTTCCATCATGCGCTTGCCTTCTGGCGCTGTTCTGAAACTCAGCACCCTGCGCAAGAACGCACTAGAAAAAGCGCCAGAAGTGCGCTTGGAACTGGCCAATGGGCGTGTTGAACTTGATGTCATGAAAGAGCGCTCGCCCCTGACGCCCTTTGAAATTCGAACGCCACGCTCGGTCATGGGCGTGCGAGGCACCCAATTTCGCGTTGGCTTTTCACCAGAAACCCAAAGTAGTTTGGTTGAAGTCACCGAAGGCATTGTCAAAACTCAGGGCAATGCAGACCTCGAATCCGTTGACTTGACGCAGGGCATGGGCGTCACCATTGACCCCTCAGGCAAAGCCTCTGCCCCCGAAGCTTTGTTGCCGCCGCCGCGCTATGCCAGCTTCTCCAAATCGGCCAGCCATCCAACCGAAGTGTCAGTGCAACTGCAGCACATGGACAACGCAGGCAGCTTTCAAGCCGACATCGCCACCACCGCCAATTTGAGTGGTCTGCGACGAACGCAGCAATGGGCCACCCCAGAGTTCAGAATCGACCGCTTGATCAACCAAGCGATGTTCTATCAAGTGGCGGCCGTTTCAAAGAACGGGCTTTTGGGCTCGCCTGCACTGATGGCTTTTTGTGCCGCCCCCGCCAGCACAGAACAAGCGCGATGCAGCGCCGTGTTTGACACGCCACTGGCCGATGGCTCATCCATTGCATTCACTCTGAATCGACAAAACGGCGCGCTTTACCAAGAAGTCATTCGCACCCACAACCTCACCGCGTTGAATGGAAAATTTGCGGTCAAAGACCTGCGCCCTGGTTATTACAACTGGTCTCTGTCCTACCCCTTGGCAAAAGCCTCGGCAGACCAAGCGGGTGTACATCAGTCTGGGGCTTTTGAATTGATCGCACTCCCCACGGCTGCGCAGTGAATAGCCGTCGCGAACAAAAGAGCTTGCTCAGGCGCGAATGGTGGCTCACGTCACTCTCCGTGCTCGGAATTCTCGCCGCGCTGGTATTTGCAGATTTAGCGCGACCATTCGGCAACGTCTTGTATGACCATTTGATGCGCTTGCATGGGTTCAAAGCCACCCAAGACATCGTGATCGTGGCCGTCGATGATCGCTCGCTCACAGAGCTTGGAGGGTGGCCACTCAAACGCAATCGCTACACACAGCTGCTTGAACGGCTGGATGACGACCGCTATCGCCCTAAAGCGATTGGCTTTGATCTGCTTTTTTTGGATCGAAGCGATCAAGACCCTGCGTTTGCCGAACAAATGAAACGCCACAACACCGTCTTGCCGCTGGTGTTTGAACTGCAAGACGATGCGCGACATCACTTTCGCCCCACCCCACCCGTTGCGCCTCTCGACGCGGCAGTGACGCTAGGGCACATCAACGCCTTGTTTGATTTGGACGGCGTGATCCGAGGTTTCCAAGCAAGAGAGCAACAATGGCCTCACTTTGCTTTCGCATTGCAAGGACAGGATGGGACAAACACCAAGCCTTACCAACGGTTTCGCATGGTCGATCCAAGCATTGGTTTTCCATTGGTGTCACTGTCTGACGCCCTGAAATCCAATGCTTTTTTGCCTTTGTTCAAAGACAAATACGTATTGATTGGCGTCACAGCGCCCAGTCTTGGCGATCGCTACCCCACGCTCTACTCGGGCCAACACAACGCTAGCACACCCGGGGTTGCCATTTTGGCCAGCGTACTCAATGCATCGCTGAACCAAGCCATGATTGATGTGGCACCGTCATCTATGGTGTTTGGTATCTCATGCTTCGCTGTGATTTTGATGCTTTTGAGCTTGTTGATCTTGTCGCCTCACCATGCCTTAGCGTTTGCTGTGACGCTGATGGCCATCAGCGTTGGCGCCAGCTATGCCGCATTGACGCAAGAAAACTACTGGCTCGATCCAACCGCATTTTTATTGGTCACCGTGATCTTGCAACCGCTTTGGGCTTGGGGACGCTTGGATGCAATTGTGAATTTCGTGCAAGAAAAAGCCACTTTGCTGCGTGAGTTCAGACACACGCATCGAATTCAACACGACATCGTGAACTCACATGAAGTGGTTTTACAGCATGCCAAACTGCTCGACCACGCCATCGACTCGGTGCGCAGCGAGCTGAACTTTTTGTCTGCCATCATTGATGAAATGCCCGACGCCGTGGTCATCTTTGACCAACGCGATGAATTACTGTTGAGCAACCAGCGCATCAAACAATTGCTCAACGAAACGCAGCTGACCCCAGGCAGTCAGCGGTCCATCTTTTTCGAAACCCTACAACTGCCTCAACCCTTGGCAGACTCAACCGCATCGCCCCCCTTTCAATTAGAAACATCGCTCGGTCTGCGAGACTTTTATTTGAAAAGCACGTCTGTCAACGCACCCAATGGCGAGAGTTTTCATCTGCTGATCTTGCTGGACATCACAGAGTTGCGGCAATACCAAAATCAACGCGACCGAGCGCTGCAGTTTTTGTCGCATGACATGCGAACGCCTCTCGCCTCCATCATGTCATTAACTCGCCCCCCGAAAGGCGTGATCGAAGATCCCCAAGCGCGTGTGCAACGACAAAAGATTGTTCAGCATTCACAAACGCTGCTGCAAATGATGGACGACTTCATCCTCACCATCACGGCACAACAGCCTCACTACAGCCTGCAAACCGTGTTGGTGGATGAATTGCTGAATGATGCCATTGAGAAAGTACGCGATCTCGCATTCAGCAAACAACTTAGCATCGTGGACGAGAGCGAAGCTTTGCCACTTTTTGTGAAAGTGAACACCCGACTGATGGTCCGGGCTTTGGTCAATCTGCTGGTGAACGCTGTCAAGTTTTCTCCACAGCACAGCAGCATCACACTCCAAATTTCACAACCTTGTGTGCAAGAAGTTTGCATCAGCCTGAAAAATACCGTCGCGACAAAAACAGACGAACACCTGCTCGCTGGATTTGGACTCGGCCTAGATTTCATCGATACCGTGATCAACAGGCACCAAGGTCAAATCAAGCGCCACATTCCAACGCAAGGTTTGGCCACCATCACCATCACATTGCCTTGTGAAGCTGCAGTTTTTCAAGAATAAAGCTACGTCAAATTAAAATTAAGTAGCTATTTTGTTTAAAATTGTCATGAATTAATGAATATTATCTAATTTACTTATTCCAACAACAAGGGAACTCAATGCGACGTTACGGTTCATTTCTCATTGCGACATTGACGCTAGCCATTAGCGCATCTATGGCGCAGGAGGCACCGTGGCATTTAGGGGCGGCTCGCCCAAAGCAACCCGCTCCCGCAGCCATCAACACCAACCATGTCAAGCCTGGCTTGAACACGATCGTTGTGGCAGTCATCGACAGCGGCGTGATTGCCGATCACCCCAGTTTGGCAGGCGTGTTGTTGCCAGGCTATGACATGTTGTCGCCTCCCAACAATTTGCGAGGTGGTCGTTCTCCCAACTTCAGCCCTGATGAGCGCGAAGCACGTTGCGGTAACAAATTAATGTCGGCCGCTTTTCGCACACATGGCACTGAGGTGGCGAGCCTAGTGGCGGGCAATGGAGTCGATGGCGTATTTGGCGTGAACACCTCAGCGCGGGTGTTGCCTGTACGCTTGTTTGGAGCCTGCGGCATGAGTCGTAAAGATTTGCTAGATGCCATTGCTTGGTCAGCAGGTTTGCCGGTAGCAGGCGTGCCACTCAATGCCAATCCTGCGCGCATCATCAATTTGAGCCTAGCAGGCGGCAGTCCGGTGTGCGGCCCAGACCTCCAGCAGCTCATCCAAACACTCATTGACAGAAAAATATTCATTGTGGCCGCCGCTGGCAACAACTTTCAAAAACCGTTGCCCGAACCTGCCAATTGCCAAGGTGTGATTTCCGTTGGTGCCGTTGACGCTGAAAATCGAATTGAAGTCTATTCAGCACTAGACAAACGTACGGTGGTGTATGCCCCTGGTGGCGGCAAGAAGCTCAGCAGCGATGAGCCATGGAGTGTCAACAAGCTCAAAATTGCCACCTACGATTTAGATTTCTTTGGTTCTGAGCGGCCAATGACAGAATTTCGCGGCGTGGGCACCAGCTTTGCCGCCCCCGTTGTTTCCGGTTTTGTGTCTTTGTGGCTGTCACAACGCCCTGACAGATCGCCCGCTGATTTTTGGCAAGAGTTACCTAAGTTTTTACGCAACGTGCAGCAAAGTGACAAATGCCCTGATTGCGCACCAAAAGGTTTGACGGCTAACACCGCCATGTTGCAACCATGAAACTCCGGCTCACAAAACTAGCCCGCTGCCTAAGCACATTGGCACTCGTCACATGCGCCACATCTTTGTGGGCTGATCCAATTTGGCATTGCTCGCGAACAGGCAACACAGAGGCTCAAAACGTAGCTGATGCTTCGGAACAGTTTTCTTTGGCATCCATGAGCGCGGCGCCTGATGTCATTGGCGTATCGATTCGTGACTTGATCGACATTTACTCAGGTGTTCCTGTTCGCGTAGGCGATCTACCACTCTCTGCCTGTTTTATGCCGGGTCAAGACAGACTCAGTCTTGCCGCACTTCAATCACTCGGATTACAACCCTCGGCTATTCAAGCCTTGGCACGTAAAAGCGCCATCGTTCAGAGCAACCTTCACTTGGTCACGGATGAGCAACAAATGCGCGCCTGCATCAGCCGACATTTTCCAGCGGTCGGCTATTTGTCTAAACCCATAGACACGGACAAAGTGTTGCCTTGTTTTTAAGCTGTTGAAAGCATAAAGATGTGCAAATAATGCACACACCCTCTGTGCGAACTAATTTGTTCGACACGTTAAAAAGCCCCGAAGAGGGGCTTTCTTAATTAAGCAGTGATGGGTGATTGCGGAACAAAATCAGCCCCACGCCCACGCGGCTCTGAGGCCCGCTCTTGAACAAAAGGCATAGGTACTGGCCCAATCAGAGAACGGTAAGCTAAAAACTCTGAGAACTCATCCGCAGACATGGCAACACCGCAATAAGCCCCCTGCCCCAAAACACATCCCATCGCGTGCAACGATTGACGTTGTGCCGAAGAATTAACCCCATCGACCATGACATTCACATTCATGGCCATCGCAAACGCAGTCATCATGTGCAATGTGCTGCTGAGTTCGGCGTCTTCTGAAGCGATGTCCAGCATTTTGTGATCTAGCTTGATCTTCCGAATGGGCAAACTTTGTAACAGCGAGACAGATTGATGGGTTGAACCAAATCGATCCAAAGTCAAACTCATGCCTTTATCTACAAAGTTTTGAACCGCTTGCTTCATCAATTCAGGCTGGCGCAACAGAAGCGACTCATTCACTTCAAATTCAATAAATTGATGTGGAAATTGAGCAGCAGCACACGCCTCATGAATTTGATCAACCACCGCCGGATTTTGCAATTGGCTGGCTGACAAATTCAGAGACAAAACCAAAGGACCGTGTTGACGATGCCAAATCGCAGCTTGCTGACAAGCGGTCGTCATCACCCAAGATCCAAAAGGTAAAAACATACCGCTTTGCTCAGCCAGCGCGATGAAATCTGCTGGAGAAATATTCAATCGCTGTCCAGATGGGTGCAGCCAACTCACCAGCACTTCAACACCAAATAAACCCTTGTCAGCCAAACGCATGATCGGCAGGTACTTCAACGTGATGTCCGCCTCTGCCAGTGCTTGGCGCATCGCGCTGTCTACATTAAACGTCGTACCACCGCCCCCAGACGAAGGAGGCTGCGTGATTTTTTCAATACGAATCTTGACATTGCGCTGTTTGACAAGCAGATACAGCGCGGCGAACACAAACAAGGCACCACCAAGCCAGACAAAATAAGGCGCGCACGAGGCCCACAAGTCGATCGACAAATACAAATTGGCAATGATTTGGGTATCAAACGACACCGGAACCATGATGTGAAGTTTGTTGTCATCCAAGTGCGTCGCCAATTCAAACTGAGCCTGTTGGGCGTAATCAACTGGCAAACCTGAACGCGAATAGCTGGCTAAAGTTTGGCCGTTGTTGGCCACCAGTTCAGCGACTTGCACACCAGGAACCCCCTCTAAAGACTTCATCAATGAAGCCACTTGCTGCTCGTCATTGAGCATCAACGCTGAAAGAATGCGCTGGGCAAAAGACGCCGCTAACTGCTCTTTGCTTTCGATCAGGGCGCTGCGCAAATTTAGAAACCCAAAAACACAGACTAGGATCGTGACGAGAACCAACACCACAACCATATAAGGGCGACGTCGCGCTTTGGTGCTGTGTCCTACCTGATCATGTTCCATGTTTTTCATCTCAAACTCCTGCCAATTCGGTATAGCGTCTTGCCCCTCTTTCACCCGCAGCATTCAATGCCTAGGTAGTCATCAAGGTCTCAAAACATGAACAAGAGTATTACACAGATAACTGTTAAGTATTAATTTAAATTGATATTTTTTAACTTTTACGCATTAAATCGACAATTGCTACATAAATCGTCATATCTTTCCCAACTGACACGCACAAAAACAAATCGCTGGCGCCTTAGAAAAATTGGCGCATCGATGCAAATACATGCTTCGTGGCCAGCTTGGTTGCCCCCTCTTGCTAGGCATTTTCTTGCCCATGTGGAACATGACCCAAATGGTCCGTTAACCTTGGACCTATGAGCAAACTCAAAAAGACGCCGCCGCCGCCCCAAAGCGAATGCCCTGTCAGTGGGCGCCTGAGCTTGCGGCGTATGTCGATTGACACGTACCACGAGAACGTGGCGTACATGCACCAAGATTGCGAGATCTATCGCACCGAAGGTTTCAAGGCGCTGTCCAAAGTGGAAGTGCGCGCCAATGGGGCGAGCATTCTGGCCACGCTGAATGTGGTCGAAAACGGCGATTTCTTGACTTGCAATGAGCTGGGACTCTCCAACGCAGCCTTTGCACAACTGGGTTTGCCAAACGGTGAACTGGTGACCGTGTCACAAGCCGACCCACCGGCATCGATTCAAGCCTTGCATCGCAAACTGGCGGGTGAACGACTAGAGCTCAATGACTTTCGCGCCATCATTCACGATGTAGCCGATCACCACTATTCCAAAATTGAACTGACCGCCTTTGTGGTGGCGACCCACCGAGATGAACTGGACCGAGAAGAGGTCTACTACCTGACTCAGGCCATGATCGAAGCCGGAAGACGCTTAGACTGGAAAGAACGACTGGTGGTGGACAAGCATTGCATCGGCGGCATTCCAGGCAATCGCACCTCGATGTTGATCGTGCCCATCGTGGCGGCGCATGGCATGGTCTGCCCCAAAACATCGTCGCGCGCCATCACCTCACCCTCCGGCACAGCAGACACCATGGAAGTGCTGGCCCAAGTCGAACTGCCTTTTGAAAAAATGGCAGCCATTGTGCGAGCGCATCACGGATGCCTCACTTGGGGAGGTGCCGCGCATCTGTCGCCAGCGGACGATGTGCTGATTTCAGTCGAGCGACCTTTGTCGCTGGACTCGCCGGCGCAGATGGTCGCGTCTATTCTGTCAAAAAAGATCTCCGCAGGCTCCACGCACTTGGTGCTGGACATCCCCATCGGACCGACCGCCAAGGTTCGCTCCATGCCAGAGGCCCAAAAACTGAGGCGTTTGTTTGAATATGTGGCGAACCGTTTGAAGTTGTCATTGGATGTCGTCATCAGCGATGGGCGTCAACCGATTGGTTACGGCATTGGCCCAGTTCTTGAGGCGCGCGATGTCATGCGGGTGCTGGAAAACGACCCGCGTGCACCCAACGATTTGCGTCAAAAGTCTCTGCGTCTGGCTGGGCGACTGATCGAATTCAGCCCCGATGTACGCGGCGGAGATGGGTTTGCAATCGCGCGCGATATTCTGGATTCAGGACGCGCCTTGAGCAAAATGAATGACATCATCCAAGCCCAAGGCGCCCACCCGTTCGATCACAACAATCTGAACTTGGGGCCTTTAAGTTTGGATGTCTACGCCGAGCGTGCGGGCGTTGTCAGCAGCATCGACAATTTTCAACTCGCACGCATCGCAGGCTTTGCCGGAGCGCCCAAGGTTCGTCAAGCAGGTGTTGATCTGGTCAAAAAATTGGGTGAAAAAGTTGAGCCCGGTGACTTGCTGTACCGCGTCTACGCGCAATTTCCATCCGATTTGCAATTCGCCCGTCAGGCCTGTCAAAAATCGACCGGCTACAGCGTTGGCAACGCGGACGATGTGCCTCATGCCTTTGTGGAGTTTTGATGCAGACGCCAAGCATGTTGCTTTACTTTGAAGATGAACTGGCATTGGCGACCCAGATCGCGGACACCGCAGGCATGTCGCGGTGTCAAGTGGCGCAACATGTTTTTCCGGATGGAGAAATCAAACTTCGCCTGCCCCCAAATCTGCCACCTCGCGTGGTGGTGCTGCGCTCACTCAACAACCCTAATGCGAAATTACTTGAACTCTTATTGACCGCGCGAACAGCGCGCCAACTCGGCGCCAAGCACCTCACGTTGGTCGCGCCTTATCTGGCCTATATGCGCCAAGATGTCGCTTTTTTTCCTGGTGAGGCCATCAGCCAAAAAATTGTGGGACAACACTTGGCTGATTTGTTCGATGCGGTGATCACCGTGGATCCGCACCTGCACCGCGTCGCAACATTACAAGAGGCTGTGCCAGCCCAACAAGCCTTGGCCTTAAGCGCAGCGTCTTTGCTGTCTGACTTTGCCTTTCAGCAATGCCCCGATATCTTGCTGATGGGGCCTGACGAAGAGTCCGAACAATGGATCACCGAGGCGTCCAAGCCACATGGGCTCGACCATGCAGTGTGCATAAAAATTCGCCACGGAGATCGACACGTTGACATCGCTTTGCCCGATGTCGATGTGACCGGACGTGCGGTTGTCTTGTTGGATGACATCGCCAGCAGTGGGCACACCCTCGCTCAAACGGCGAGATTGCTGCGCCAAGCAGGGGCTCAATCTGTGGATGTGGCCGTGATCCATGCGCTGTTTTCTGACGATGCCGTGCAACTCATCCAGATGGCGGGCGTCAACTGCATCTGGAGCACCAACTCGGTGGTGCACAGCAGCAATTGCATCAGCATTGCTGGTTTGATCGCGCATGCACTGATGGATATCTGAGTTTGTTCGCTCAATTTTTTCGTATTATCTTGAAACCCGCTTAAAGCAAACACTGGCAGACATTCAGGTGCTGTCTGTGTTGGTGACGGACAGAGATGGGCGCGTTTTATCTCACTCACAACGTGCGTCGCCCAAGCACAAAGCCAGGCCACTTTATACGCACCAACAAATTCCTCTGCCCTCTGGCGCCATCAATGTGAGCATCGAACGCGATGTCGTGACCGAGTGGTTACGTCTAGATAGCGGCGTACCGATCGGTTGGCTTCTGTACGAGGCCTGATATAGATTGGCTAATGCCCGTCGACGGTGTGACTTTGACGATGTGTCTTGAAATACATCTTTAAAACACAGAAATGAAAAAAGCCGTTGATTAACAACGGCTTTTTAGGGTTTGCTGGCGGAAACGGAGGGATTCGAACCCTCGATGAGGCTCTACACCCCATACTCCCTTAGCAGGGGAGTATGTATAAAAGGAAAAACTCTACATAAAACGAACAAATTCATAGGCTTATAGAATAATTTACTTTCATAATTGACAAAAACCCACAGAAAACCCACAATCGTGGAAATTCTTAAAGGTTTACACATGACAGCACGAGAGTTCTCAGAAGATGGCGTCAGCAAGATCGTGCTGAAGTCTGGTCAGATTCGGTTCGAAGCACGAATCAATCGGAGCGGCGAAAAGTCAATTCAAAAACGCTTCACGAAAAAAAGTACCGCAATAGCTTGGCGCGAAGAACAACTCAAAACCCTAGCTAGGGGCGCCCCCATCACAAACGGCAAAAAATTCACAATTGACTCAGTGATTGACGAGTACCTCGCATATCGAGACACCACTAGCCCCATGTCGGGCAACCAGCGAACAGACTTCACCAAAGTAAAGTCCGACCTTGGAAATCGAATCGTTTCAACTCTTGAAAAGCAAACAATTGAAGAGTGGCTGACACTACTGAAAAAAAGCCCTAAGGGTTACTACAAAGATGGAAGGGAAATGACTCCATATGCTGAAGCAACGCGGAGGCGCTTCTTTTTTAGCTTGGTTCAATCGGTGCGATGGCACCAAGAAAAACACGAGTACTACATAAAGCCTGACCTTTTCAAAATCAACAAAAAAATCATGCCAAAGGCTTGGGAGGGGCATCGTGAACGCCGATTTGAAGAAGGAGAAGAACAAGCCCTTTACGCAGCGGGTTTGACCCGAAAAGGCGCTTATACACGCCAAGACTGGGAGGCGATCATTGGATTTGCACTTGAGACGGCTATGCGTGAACAAGAAATCACGCTTGCAAAATTCAGCGACATTCGTAATCATGGTTTCGATTTGGTAATTCCAAAATTGAACTCAAAAACCAAAATAAAACGAACAATTTTTCTATCTACAAAAGCTCGCCAAATCATTGCCTCACAAAAGCAAACTTGCCCTGCTGGCGAAGATCGCATATTTCACCAATTTCCATCTGCTGATGCTGTATGCGAAGCATTCATAAGCCTACGCAAGCGTGCAAAGGTCAAGAATTTTCGTTTTCACGACTTACGACACGAAGCGACGAGCAGGATGTGCGAGGACGAATCAATCAAGTTTGAGGACATTCTCGCAATGACAGGGCACAAATCTTTGGCAACATTTTTAGGATACATGCAAATGAAAAATCGCAGTGAGGAACTTAAAAAATTTCTCGAAGAAGAGGAGTGCAAGAAAAAAATCTAATCTTTCGAAAAAATCTTTCTTAGATCACAAAGCCAATCCCTTTTTTCGGCTTGGTCACTTTTTGAATCACTAGCTCTTGAGCTTGTTTATAAACAGCGCTTCCTATTGCTAGTTGAAGCAGCAATCGTTGACGTCGTGGAGATTCACTTGCTAAAAGCGTAAGACCTTCCTGAGTAAGGATCGGTGCATCAACAGGCAACTTCAAATCTTTAAGCATTTCCTCATACTGTCGTATCGCAATATCTTTAGCTTGACGAGGTGTCAGATCTGGCACCTCAAAAACGACCACTCTACTCAGCACAGGGGCAGGGATTCCAGCTAGCGTATTAGCCGTAAACACGAAGTTAACTTTTGATAGGTCCAACTTCAACTCTGGCAACGAAAGATCACCAAAGGACCTAGCCGTTGTAGGCTCGAGCAACTGCAATAGTGAGTTGACAACAGGATATTTAGAGTCTTTATCGTCAGCTTTGTCCAACTCTTCCATAGCGAACATGCCATTAGCAAAGTCAGATCTTGCGAGCCAACGAAGTAGCATTCCGGGTTGCGCATTGGACCATCCCCGAGCTGTTCCTACTAATTCCATGGACGCTTGCGATGTTTCCAAATTCACACGCTCAAAATCGAGGTGAAAAGCCTCAGCAAGTGCGCTCAAAAATAAAGTTTTTCCGACACCGGGACTACCTACAAAAACCGTAGGTGGTAGCTGAAGACTTGCTTTTCGGACATGGGAAAGTGCTAGCGATGGCAGCAAAAAATCATTGATGTAATCTGAAAAATTCGGGAAACGCACTTCTAGCTCGCGGCACTTAGCAAGATAGTCATCCCGAACGATCATTAGCTTTCTCAGCGGCCCACTCTCATCGAGTTTCAGAAGTTGACTTCGCGTCTCTTCATTTAACCCACAATTCATACTCGTCAGATTTTTGGCATCGAACAACTGGTGCGCGTTAACCGCATCAAGCGACAATTTTCTAAGCTTAGCTGTCGCCATTTCTCTTTTTTTTATCTCGCCCAAATTCACTTTTAACATTTTCGCCTCCACTAATTACAGGATAGGGCTGGTAGACAAAAAAGGCAAAATTTTGATTGTGACGATACCTAAGCAGCGCAATACAAGGCTAAACGTCGCCTTAAACTGAAATGCTTTGAGCTGATAGCAAAAGCAACTCTAGAACGCAAACAAATCAGAATTCAGCATTTCAACCGTCAGACAGGCATTACTGTTGAACGAATCATCTCGCCTCAACAAATGGTGCACTATCGGGATAACTGGTATGTCGACGCATGGTGTCACCTTCGCAAAGAAATCAGAAGCTTTGCTGTAGATGCCATCACCGAGTGCGAACAACTGATCGAAGACGCAAAAGAACTTGATGCCGAACAGCTTCGTGCGTCTATGCAAAGTGGATATGGAATTTTTGGCGGCGCAGTCAACAGATTAAGTCAATTTTTATGATGCTTGCCGCAAGCGCAAAAGACTATTACACAATTGATTACAAAAAACGCAAAATTTGTGTTCTGTGAATTTTGTCCCAGCACAGGCCCATTCACTGAGCCTGGCTCTGTATGTCCATCCAGCCCTCATACCCTCCCCTTCGGGGTCGTCTCAGAATTCGGAGAATAAAGCACGGTAAGCAGTTTGCAGCGACCGTGCGCGTCGTTACCAGCACCTCAACTGCCCGCTCAATCCTTGGCCAGCACGTCGATGATCGGACAAGTCGTATGGCCGTCCGTCGCGTCGCACTGCTGTACCAGTTCCCCCAGCACCCGCTGCATGGCCGCGAGGTCAGCAATCTTCTGCTCGATCAGACCCAGCTTGCGCCCGGCCAGCGCCTGAGTCTCACCGCAGGCGCACGCCGCATCCAAGGTCAGCAGTGCGGCCACTTCATTGAGCGTGAAGCCGAGCGCCTGTGCTCGCTTGATGAATCGCACACGCTTGACCTGCTCAGGTGCATAGCGCCGATGCCCACCTAGCGGCTTGGGCGGCTCATCCAGCAGGCCGCGCCGCTGGTAGTAGCGAATCGTCTCGATATTCACGCCGGCAGCGTCAGCCAGCTTACCGATGGTCAGTTCTGTTGCCATCACACCCCCTTGACTCCGTACTTGGGTACGGGCTTTAGAGTAACACTTGGGCAAACAGGTTCAAGGAAAGCAACATGGAACGACTTACTGAAAAAGGCTCGTTGATAGCGGGCGTATTTGCTGCCGTCGGCGCGTCGGTGTGCTGTGTCGGACCACTTGTCCTGCTGACACTTGTCATTGGTGGTTCATGGGTTGGCAGCTTGACCGCAATGGAGCCGTACCGGCCCTTTTTCATCGGCATGACGCTGCTGTTTCTTGGACTGGCTTTCCGCAAGCTCTATCTGGTGCCGCAGGTCTGCACGCCCGGCACGCCGTGCGCTGATCCGCGCACACGCCAGCGGCAGCGCCTGACGTTCTGGATCGTCACCGTGCTGCTGCTTGGCCTGTTGGCCGTGCCGTGGTTCGCCCCACTGTTCTACTGAGAGGAGATTTCCCATGCGCAAACTGCTGACTGCTGACTGCTGACTGCTGACTGCTCTGCTGGCTGCCGTGCCGCTCGCCGTGCTGGCCGCCACCCCGAAAACCGTCACGTTGGCCGTGCAGAACATGACCTGCGAGCTATGCCCGATCACGGTCAAGAAGTCGCTGGAAAAAGTGCCCGGCGTGAGCGCCGTCAAGGTCGATTTCGACAAGAAAACGGCCACCGTCAACTATGACGCCGACAAGGCCCAGCCGGAGGCGTTGACCAAGGCCACGACAAACGCAGGCTATCCGTCCACCGTGCAGAAGTGACGCCACGATGAGCACCGTCATCCTCGAATCCGTTCTGACCTGCCCGCAATGCGGCCACGCACAGAAGGAAACCATGCCCACGGACGCTTGCCAGTTCTACTACGAGTGCCCGGCCTGCCATACGCTGCTGCGTCCAAAGCCGGGCGATTGCTGCGTGTTCTGTTCGTTCGGATCGGTACCATGCCCGCCGATTCAGCAGCAGCGTGGGTGCTGCGGTTAAGTCGTGGACAGCGGTCGCAATGGCCTGAACTTGCCCGCGCCGATCTTGGCGATGCTGCGCCACAGGTAATCGCCAGTCAGGTTGATGTGCTCCCAGCCCAGCGGCGACAGGTACTGCAACAGGGCACCATCGACGGCATTGCCGTTGCCACGCAGCGCGTTCGCCGCCCGCTCCAGGTAGACCGTGTTCCACAGCACGATGGCTGCCGTCACCAGGTTGAGGCCGCTGGCGCGGTAGCGCTGCTGCTCGAAACTGCGGTCGCGGATTTCGCCCAGGCGGTTGAAGAACACGGCGCGGGCCAGTGCGTTACGGGCTTCACCCTTGTTCAGCCCGGCATGTACGCGGCGGCGCAGTTCGACGCTTTGCAGCCAGTCCAGGATGAACAGGGTGCGTTCGATGCGGCCCAGCTCGCGCAGAGCGACGGCCAGGCCATTCTGGCGCGGGTAGCTGCCGAGCTTCCTGAGCATCAGGGATGCCGTCACTGTACCCTGCTTGATCGAGGTAGACAGCCGCAGGATTTCGTCCCAATGGGCGCGGACGTGCTTGATGTTGAGCGTGCCGCCGATCATCGGTTTCAGCGCGTCATAGGCGGCATCGCCCTTCGGAATGTAGAGCTTGGTGTCACCCAGGTCGCGGATGCGCGGCGCGAAGCGGAAGCCCAAGAGGTGCATCAGCGCGAAGACGTGATCGGTGAAGCCTGCCGTGTCGGTGTAGTGCTCCTCGATGCGCAGGTCGGATTCGTGGTAAAGCAGGCCGTCGAGCACATAGGTTGAGTCGCGCACGCCGACGTTTACGACCTTGGTGTGGAATGGCGCGTACTGGTCGGAGATGTGGGTGTAGAACGTCCTCCCTGGACTGCTGCCGTATTTTGGGTTGATGTGGCCGGTACTCTCGGCCTTGCTGCCGGTGCGGAAGTTCTGACCGTCCGAGGATGACGTGGTGCCGTCGCCCCAATGCCCGGCGAAGGGGTGGCGGAATTGCGTGTTGACCAGTTCGGCCAGTGCAGCCCCGTAGGTTTCGTCGCGGATGTGCCAGGCTTGCAGCCAGGCCAGCTTGGCGTAGGTCGTTCCTGGGCAGGACTCGGCCATCTTGGTCAGGCCCAGGTTGATCGCGTCGGCCAGGATCGTGGTCAGCAACAGGTTCTTGTCCTTAGCCAGGTCGCCTGACTTCAGGTGTGCGAAGTGACGGGTAAAACCGGTCCATTCGTCCACCTCCAGCAGCAGTTCGGTGATCTTGACGTGCGGCAGGATCATCGCCGTCTGGTCGATCAACGCCTGCGCGGTGTCGGGCACCGCCGCATCGAGTGGCGTGATCTTCAGGCCCGACTCGGTGATGATGGCATCCGGCAGGTTATTGGCCGCTGCCATGCGGTTGACGGTGGCAAGTTGCGTTTCCAGCAGTGTCAGCCGCTCATGCAGGTACTGGTCGCAGTCGGTGGCCACGGCCAGCGGCAATTCGCAGGCCAGCTTGAGGCTGGCGAATTTCGCGGGCGGCACCAGGTAGTCCTCGAAGTCCTTGAACTGGCGTGACCCCTGCACCCAGATGTCGCCCGAGCGCAGCGAGTTTTTGAGTTCCGACAGCGCGCACAGCTCGTAATAGCGTCGGTCGATTCCGGCGTCGGTCATCACCAGCTTTTGCCAGCGCGGCTTGATGAAGCCGGTCGGCGCATCGGCGGGCACTTTGCGGGCGTTGTCGGTGTTCATGCCGCGCAGCACCTCGATGGCGTCCAGCACGTCCTTGGCGGCGGGTGCGGCCCGCAGCTTGAGAACGTCAAGGAACTCCGGCGCGTAGCGGCGCAAGGTGGCGTAGCTCTCGCCGATGCGGTGCAGGAAATCGAAGTCATCGGGCTGGGCGAGCTTCTGCGCCTCGGTAACGCTCTCGGCGAAAGCATCCCAGGACAGGACGGCCTCGATGGCGGCGAACGGGTCGCGGCCTGATTGTTTGGCGTCGATCAGCGCCTGGCCGATGCGCCCGTACAACCGCACCTTGGCGTTGATCGCCTTGCCGGATGCCTGGAACTGCTGCTGATGCTTGTTCTTGGCGGCGTTGAACAGCTTGCCCAAAATGCGGTCGTGCAGGTCGATGATTTCGTCGGTGACGGTGGCCATGCCTTCGATGGCCAGCGCCACCAGGATGGCGTAGCGCCGCTGCGGTTCGAACTTGGCCAGGTCGGCAGGCGTCATCTGGCCACCCTCGCGGGCGATCTTGAGCAGCCGGTTCTGGTGCACCAACCGCTCGGTGCCGGAAGGCAGGTCGAGTGCCTGTCACGCCTTGAGTCGTTCGATGTGTTCCAACATGTGGCGCGAATTGGGCTTGGCCGGTGACTGGCGCAACCAAGCCAGCCAGGTCGTCTTGCCGTTGTCCCGGCGCTTGAGCAAGTCATCAAGGCGACGGCGATGCGCGTCCGACAGTGGTTCGGCCAAGGCGTCGTAGATGCGCCGGTTAGCACGGGTGATCGCCTCGGCACTCGCCCGCTCGACGGCGTTGATGGCGGGCAGAATGACCGACTGCCGCCGCAGGTGCTCTATCAAGGCGCTGGCCAGCACGATGCCCTTGTCGGTTTGCATCGCCAGCTCGGTCAGCATCTGGACGGCCTGCCGGTAATGGCTCATGGTGAAGGGCCGGAAACCGAACACGGTTTGCAGCTCGATCAGGTGCTCGCGCCGGGTCTGCTCCCGCTGGCCGTACTCGTCCCAGCTTTCGACGCCGACCTTGATTTGCTCGGCGACCAGCTTCAACAAGGGCGGGAACGGCGGTTCATCGACGCCGAGGATGACGCCAGGAAAGCGCAGGTAGCAAAGCTGCACGGCAAATCCCAGGCGATTGGCTGGCCCACGCCGCTGTCGGATGATCGAGAGGTCGGTATCGCTGAATGTGTAATGTCGGATCAGGTCATCCTTGGAGTCCGGCAACGCCAGCAGGCTTTCCCGCTCGGCGGCGGACAGGATTGAACGACGTGGCATATTTACTGATCCGTTCTCAAGTATTGATACAGGGTTTCGCGACTGATTCCGAACTCACGAGCCAGCTTGGTCTTTTGCTCGCCAGCCTCGACACGTTGACGCAGTTCGGCAATACGCTCAGACGACAGGGATTTCTTCCTGCCACGGTAAGCTCCGCGTTGCTTGGCGAGCGCAATACCCTCGCGCTGACGCTCGCGGATCAGGGCGCGCTCGAACTCGGCGAACGCGCCCATCACCGAGAGCATCAGGTTCGCCATCGGCGAGTCCTCGCCGATGAAGGTCAAATGCTCCTTCACGAATTCGATGCGCACGCCGCGATGGGTGAGGCTTTGCACCAGGCGGCGCAGGTCGTCGAGGTTGCGCGCCAGACGATCCATGCTGTGCACCACCACCGTGTCGCCTTCGCGCACGAAGGCGAGCAGCCGTTCCAGTTCGGGCCGCCGTGTGTCCTTGCCCGACGCCTTGTCGGTGAACACCTTGTCCACCGGAACCTGTTCCAGTTGCCGTTCCGGGTTCTGGTCGAAGCTGCTGACGCGGACGTAACCGATGCGCTGACCGTGCAAGGTATCCTCCTGAGGGAAATGTGTCAGGAAGAAATCTATGACCTTCGACGGTCTGTGTCAAACAATTCGCGAGGCGGCTCTATTCTGACGCTTTCGCGCCGGACGAACTGACGCCAGGTTAGGGTATAGCTTAACCGGACACCTCGGCCTCTGTGCCTTTACTGCTTTTCGGTACAACCGTCAAGAACAGGCAGAGCGCTCCGATAGTTATCGCCACATCAGCGAGGTTGAAGGCGGGCCAGTGCGCAAGTCGCCAATGGAAGTCAAGGAAATCAACAACCTGTCCACGCAGCACACGATCCGCGACATTGCCCAGCGCACCGCCGAGGATCAGGCTGTATCCCATCGCTTCGAGACGGGGCAATTGCTGGCACAGCATGCGTCCCAGCCAAGCAGAAACGACCAGGCCCAGCGTGATGAAAAAGTAACGTTGCCAGCCGCCAGCGTTCGCCAGAAAGCTGAATGCCGCGCCGGGATTCAGGACATGGACGAAGTTGAAGAAGGGCGTGACTTCGACCTGTTCACCGTAGGCAAACGTGCGGGTGATGGCGAACTTTGCGAGCTGATCGGTCATGACAGCACTGGCGGCCACTGCGAACCAGACCCAAGTCGATGTGCGGCGAGCCGATTGCCACACAGGGACGGCCAGCGGCATCAGCCACCCGGCGAGCGCCGTGCAACTCAATCCAAGTACCCACCCCGCCAGCACATCGGCAGGAAAGTGCATTCCGGCTGCGATGCGTGACCAACCGACCAATGCGGCGTACAACACCAAGCCGATGCGGCCACGACGGCCTATCAAAGGCCAGAGCGCGCCGACCACCAGCGCGGCATAGGTGGCATGCCCGCTGGGCAGGCTGTAGTGTCGTTCGATGCCCCCGATAACGCGCACCATGTCGCCAAAAGGCGGGCGTGGAAAGTCGATCCATAGCTTCAAGATGGTGGCGACGAGAAATGCCAACGCAAAGGCCACGCTAAAGACTCTGAGTCTGTACCGGATGGCATCGGCCCGCGTTGGGTCAGGTGCCGACTTTGACCATCCCCACATCGCCAAGAGCATCAGTGGTGCAGTCCAGTAGTTGCCTATCACAAGGTTGAAGAACGATGCCAGCGGTTCCAGCGCTGCAGGTGTGCTCATGTTGATGGCTTGGAACAACGCGATGTTCAGACCACCCCAGTCGTAGAGAAAGAATTTCCAGCTCATTTGCGCAACAGCCTCAAGCCATTGCCAACGACGAGCAAGCTGGCCCCCATATCAGCAAACACCGCCATCCACATGGTCGCTTGACCCGTGAAGGTCAGCACCAGAAATACTGCCTTGATGCCAAGGGCCAGCACAATGTTTTGCATCAGCACCTGCGCCGTCGCACGCGACAGGCGCACGAAGGTCGGAATCTTGCGCAGGTTGTCGTCCATCAGGGCCACGTCGGCGGTCTCGATTGCGGTATCTGTGCCAGCCGCTCCCATTGCAAAGCCGATGTCCGCACGCGCCAAGGCCGGGGCATCGTTGATGCCATCACCGACCATGCCAACCTTGCCGCTTCGGGCCAGTTGCTCCACTTCGCGCAATTTGTCATCTGGGAGTAGGTTGCCTTGCGCACGGTCGATTCCGGCTTGTGCGGCAATGGCCTGTGCCGTATGGGGGTTGTCGCCGGTCAGCATCATGGTGTTGATGCCCAGTGCGTGCAGCTCGGCGATGGCGGTCCTGCTGCTGTCCTTGATGGTGTCCGCTACGGCGAATAAGGCATGTACCGCCTTTGCGCCTACCAACATCACGACGGTCTTGCCAGCGGTTTCCAGCGCAGCGATGCGCTGCTCCAGCTCTGGTGTGCACTGCCCCAGCTCTTCGAGCATCCGGTGGTTGCCCAGATGGTAGGTCGCACCGTTGATTTGGCCTTGCACACCCCGACCGGGCAGCGCGTTGAATTCGGCCACGTCGAGCAAGGCAACCCCGTCCGTCTGCGCGGCCTGTGCCACCGCCTTGGATACAGGATGGTCCGAGCGGGCCGCCAGACTGGCAGCGATGCTGCGGCTGTCCGAGGCGAGTGCATTGCCCCATGTGACAAAGTCGGTCTGTGCGGGCTTGCCGTGCGTGATCGTGCCGGTCTTGTCCAGAGCCAGCCAGCGCAGCTTGCGGCCTTCTTCCAGATAGACGCCACCTTTGATGAGAATGCCGTGGCGGGCGGCGGCGGCCAGGCCGCTGACGATGCTGACCGGTGTAGAGATCACCAGTGCGCACGGGCAGGCGACCACCAACAGAACCAATGCACGGTAGATCCAGTCGAGCCATGCCGCACCCATGAACAGCGGCGGCAACAACGCGACGGCGATGGCAACGCCGAATACAACGGGGGTGTACCAGCGGGCGAACTGATCGACAAAACGCTGAGTCGGCGCACGACTACCTTGCGCAGCCTCTACCGCGTGAATGATCCGGGCCAAAGTGGAGTTGTTGGCCAAGGCGGTGACGCGGTACTCGAACGAGCCGGATTCGTTGATCGTGCCAGCGAACACCGAATCACCGGGGGATTTTTCGACCGGGAGGCTTTCACCCGTGATCGGGGCTTGGTTGACGGCAGAGCGGCCTTCCAGCACCTCACCATCAAGGGCGATGCGCTCACCTGGTTTGACCCGGACGCGGGCGCCGATGGTGATTTGCTTGGCGCCCACCTCGCGCCATGTGCCGTCAGCCTGCTGTACCGTGGCCTGTTCCGGGGTCAGGTCGAGCAGGCCACGGATAGCGTTACGAGCGCGATCCAGCGATTTGGCTTCGATTACCTCGGCCAGCGCGAACAGTACCATCACCATTGCCGCTTCGGGCCAGTGGCCGATCAACATGGCACCCGTGACCGCAATCGACATGAGGGCGTTCATGTTGAGATTACGGTTCTTGAGCGCAATCCACCCCTTCTTGTAGGTGGAGAGGCCACCCGTGAAGACCGCGACAAGCGCCAGAACGACAACCGACCAGTGATTGCCGTTGTGGAGCCAGTAGACCGCCTCGGCCGCCGATGCAGTGACCAAGGAGATGCCCAGCGGCCACCAGTTGGTCGGCGTGGTCACAGGGGCGGCGGATGGAGATGCGCCCTCTGCCGTGTCCACGACCTGCGCCTCGAATCCAAGCGCTTGCAGTGCCACGAGCACGTCTGGCAGAACCTGGTTCGCATGGCGTACTGACAGCGTGCGCTGCATCAGGTTGAAATCGAGATCAGCAACACCGGCCACGGTGCCGAGCTTGTTGCGGATCAACGTCTCTTCGGTCGGGCAATCCATCTTGGCAATGGACAGCTTGGTCGTCTGCTCGGCCGACGCCTGATCCATGCGCACAGCTTGCATGCCGATGGCCTTCAGCGCCTGCTCGACGGGAGACAACGAAGGCAATTCGTGTCGCACGGCCAAGGTACGTTGCATCAGGTTGAATTCAAGACCCGCCACCCCCGCCAGACCGGCCAGTTTGCTTCGGATCAGCGCCTCTTCGGTCGGGCAATCCATGTTCTCGATGCGGTACACCGCTTGAGCCGATCCGGTTGCCAGCGGGGCCGGTGCCGTGGGTTGGATGATCGGCTCAGTCGTGCAGCCACACCCCTTTGAAGCGCATTCGCTCATGAGTAACTCCTGAAAATCTTCTATTCAGCCTCCATTAAAATCTCTATAGTCACTATAGAGTCAAGTGATAATTGGAGATTGATGCATGGAAATCAGAATTGGCGACCTCGCCAAGCGCTCTGGGTGCGAGGTCGTGACCATCCGCTACTACGAATGGAAACGCCCAGCGATACCATGTCGCCGAACTGGCTGCCCCGTTTGCTGTACATCAGCGACCAGCTCCAGTCAGCGCTTTTGTCCTGTTTTGCCACTTCAGCTTCAGCCAGTGCGACGCGTTCCCGTGCATTCATCACGGCGATGTCGGGGTGCTGCTCGATCTCATGGCCCAACTGGTGTTTGGCGAGACGGGTACGGTCGATTTTCGGGGGGACGCCTAGCGGTTGTTCGGCGTCATCACCGATCCAGCGCTGCAACTGGGCCTTGGCATTGGTGAGTTCGGCACTTACCTCGTGCAATCGGTCATCGATTCGAGCGGATTCATCGACGGAAGCCGTTTGGCCACCAGCGTGATCCATGGGGCAAGGCGTTTGGAAGGTATGCGCGCTCACGCTGCCTTGGAAGGCAACGATGAAGCAAAGAAACAAGGTCAAGAAGATGCGCATCAATCCATTCTATCAAACATGGTTTTTCGGCGACATGCTTAACGTGCTTTATTTTCCGAATTCTGAGACGACCCCCCTTCAGCCACATGGCATGACATCAAAGCTGCGGTATGGCCGTGCCAAGCCGAAAGTGTGGGATTTGCAGCGGAAGCGGAGATGCGGGGCATGAAACGGAACGGAAATACGCTGACTCTGCTTGCGGGAGCTGGATCTTGGCAAAACACTCTACGAAGAGCGAATACACAAGCAACACGCTCCGAGAGACCGTCTGAGTCAGCAGACGCAACCTGCTAAAAAAATTCAAGCTACACCCTATAAAGCAGGGAAAAGTCGGCGAATACACCTCCATGGACCTCGCGCATGTTGCGCCATGGCCGTAACAAATGGAGTTCACATGCCTAAAAGTAAAGATACCTTAGACGCCGCCGAGTGGGGCAATTCTGCAAATATTGAGATGATCGCGATCGATGAAGCCCTCTCCGCCCCTAGTCCGAATCCTCGTTCGCCTGCATTTGCTGTTCAAGAAATATTCAGAATTGCAAAAAGCTATGGGGGAGAAGATCAAATTTTCATGACCAAAGAAGCGTTCTTAGTCATGTTTCCAAGGCTTAAAGGAACGTTTTACAAGGGAAAAATGAGCTGGGATAGCACTCGCTCGTGCTGGAATTTGCAAGATGGTCCAACTGTTGATGCATCGAGGATTCAGGCAGATGTGCTGCGTTGGTACGTCAACGCTTGGGACTTCAGTAGACACACGCGTGACCCGGAATTTCAATATCCAGAGGATCAAGAATTTGGACCGTCAGGTGAAGGCGTCGATAAGCTATTTCACGCATTGATGCCACTCTATGGTGAGTTAACGCGCCGCATCTTTTTTGATAGAGAGTCGAGCCGCTTCGGCTATTGCGACGTGTACAAAGCAGATGGCACTGATAAGTACGTTGCCGAAATCGGCTTCTTCGACGACACAAGAACTCATCGCATACAGTTCGGTGCGCAGCCGTTTTGGCAGCTTGAAGGTTTGTCGGTACCAGCTCTACTTAGTAAGTACAACGTCCTAAGCTACAGAGTGCACAGTATCTCGGCGCGAAGATCAAACGTCAAAAAACAAGTGGCACATAGCGACTCGCCTACGTTCTTCTAATTGCTGCACAGACTATTCGGTCGCTCGTCTCAGCCGAGCGACCAGATTGCAGCGGTTTCTGCCTGTCGTGAATGCCTTAACGAACTTCAGCTTCCGGCCAAAAGCGGACGATGCTGTTGTTGTATCAATCTGTGATTTAGGCTGGTTGTAGTCACTCGCGGTAAGTGGACGTCATAGTTGCGGCGATTACTACC
Source organism: uncultured Limnohabitans sp. (assembly GCA_963513725.1). GTDB lineage: Bacteria > Pseudomonadota > Gammaproteobacteria > Burkholderiales > Burkholderiaceae_C > Limnohabitans. The sequence continues at coordinate 1,010,565 of CAUPRM010000001.1, forward strand.
GGTCATTTAAGCGGGAGGAGCTACGAGGACCGTTGTAATTGAAATACCGGTCACTCGACATGCCGCGTATGCGATCCGTGCTTATGCGAACATGATCGGGCGGTCTGGTGCTGGCTGTACAGACACCCCGCTGTCATGGAGTCAGTCGCCATCACTATCTTTTACAGTCCCGTCTCACCAAATCCGTAACCGCTGCTCCTCCCACAGCGCAGGCGGGTCCACCGCAAGATCAAACAGCGTCAGGTGATCCGGCAGCGTATCCTCCAAAATCGCCTCGACGATGTCCGGTGCCAGCGTAGTCAAATTCACCATCCGGCTGACGTAGCTGTTGTCGACTCCCTCCAGCGCTACATTTTCAGTCAGGTTTTTCAACTTGCCGTACTCCAGCATTGCCAACCACCGGTGGCCCCTGGCCAGCGCCAGTTCCAGCGGTGTGGCCGCCACGTCCCACGGCCGCAGCAGTTTCCCCGGTCGCCTTGATTGCTCATTGGGCAGTCTCATTTGTTTGCGCCCGCTGCGGCGGTTGTTATGAATCGGTACAGCGCGATCCGGCCCTCTCTTGTTCACGCAAAAGGCGTTATTCAGGGCCGACTAAGTAGTTCAGTCGCTTGCCTCATCCTTGCTTGAAGCCCTGGAAAAACAAGCCTGAATCGAGTCCACACCTGGTCTGAAGTAACCGAGATCGCCCCGCCATGGGCCTCGACGATGGCTTTGGTAATCGACAGCCCCAAGCCTGCCCCGTCAGAAGCTGGGTGCCTGCGTGCTGAGTCTGCGCGATAGAAGCGCTCGAAGACTCTCTGCTGGACATCCAATGGAATCTCCTTGCCCGTGTTTTTGACAGTGACTTCAATTCCACGCGACGAACTTTCGATTCTGACGCCCACGACACCGCCGACTGGTGCATGCCTGAGCGCATTGGATAGGAGGTTGCTCAAGGCACGTCTGAACATCAAACGATCGCCATAGATTCGCCCATCACCTTCCACGCTCATCAAGATGCGTTTTTCGTCCGCAACGGCTTCATAAAATTCAACGAGTTCGCGAGCTCCTTGTGCTGCCGAGAAGGACTCCTTATGGGGCAGGTCTACCCCCCGCTCTGTCTTGGCGAGGAATAGCATGTCTGATACCACCCGAGCCAAACGCTGCAATTCCTCTGCGTTGGACGCCAGCGTATCTTGGTATGTCTTAAGGTCGCGTTGGGTGGACAGCGTCACCTGTGTTTGGGTGAGGAGATTGCTGATGGGTGTGCGAAGTTCATGTGCCAAATCCGCCGCAAAATCAGCAAGCTGTTTGAAGTCGTTCTGCAGGCGACCCAACATCTCATTGAGTTCCCTTGCCAAATCTGCCATTTCAATCGGGACGGCATCCTCGGGCATGCGCTCTTGCAACTGTTGGCCTGTCACTGCAGCGGCGCGACGTTTCATTGCGCGCAGCGGAGACATGCCTTGATGAGCCGCGAACCAAGCCAAGAATCCGCTTAGAAGAATGGCCAGCACAGCATAGATCGCAATGCTGCGCCGGAGCTCCCTCATGAATTCTTGGTGGTGCTGCGTATCGACGGCGAGTGATATTTGGAGCGGCCCGGCCATTCCCTGAACCATGCCAGCAGTAAAGCTCATCTCATGGAACTCGCGACCGCCACTCCTCCAAGACTGAAGCCCGTGGCCGTCGTCATTCGTGATGAATGATGCTTGCGTAGTCGGGCCGCTGTATCCGTTGGTCTGGTACAACTTTTCACCCTGCGGTCCTTTGACCAGAGCGTAAAGGCTGTGGTGATGGCTCAATGCTTCGTTCAGGCGACTGCGAGCTTCTTCATGGGATCGAGAACTGGCCAGAATGCCCTCGATCAGGTGCTTTTTATCATCCAAGGCGGCGCTATCGAGGTCGACGAAGTGCCTATCAGCCTCTACCATGAAAAGAAGCGCCAAGCCCAGGATGACCGAACTGGCCAGCGCTATAAAAAAGATGGTGAGGCGGGATGTCAGTGACAGCCTGCGAAACATCTAGCGACCCTCCGGCGCTTCGAGCACGTAGCCCATGCCGCGTACAGTTTGGATCAGCTTGAACTGGTGATCATCATCGATCTTGACGCGCAGACGCCTCATGGCCACCTCGATGACGTTAGTGTCGCTGTCGAAGTTCATGTCCCAAACCTGAGAGGCGATCAGCGACCTGGGCAGGACTTCTCCCTGCCTACGCATCAGCAGTTCCAGCAATCCAAACTCCTTGGCGGTAAGATTAAGGCGCTTGCCGTCTCGGGTGACGCGGCGGCGTAGCAGATCAAGTTGGAGGTCTGCCACCTGCAAGGTCGTGGATTCGGTGCCACTACGACCGCGGCGCACAATGGTGCGAACTCGGGCCAAGAGCTCGGCAAAGGAAAACGGCTTGACGAGGTAATCGTCGGCGCCTAATTCAAGCCCCTTCACGCGATCTTCCACCTGATCGCGGGCGGTGAGAAACATGGCTGGCACTTGTAGGCCTTCATGACGTATCGCCTGCAGGACCTCCCAACCGCTCATGCCCGGCATCATCACATCCAGGATCGCGAGATCGTAGTTACCGCCAAGAGCTAGGTGAAGGCCGTCGGGCCCATTTCTGGCCAAGTCCACAACGAAACCGGCCTCGATCAGTCCCTGGCGCAGATATGCCCCGGTCTTAGGCTCATCTTCCACAATCAAAATTTTCATTGGCAACTGACCCTCTTTGGCAGACCTGAGTATGACGACTTCCATTTATTGCGATGGCGAGATGACAAATATGTAATCTTTTCGACATCGTGCTGACGACTTGGTATTTTAATAATTCCCCCTGTCTATGTTACCGATCACATTGAGGAAACCATGCTCGTCAGACGTTCACTATTATTCGCACAGACATGTCTCGCCCTGAGTTGTGCCATGTTAGCTGGTGTAGCCGCGGCCCAAGCCAACAAAGAGCCCGTGAAAAATCTTTCGGTGGTGGAAGTTGAGTACAAGTCTGCACTTAGTGACTTCCGCCCCTACAACGACCAGGCCATTCAGTCCTGGGTCAAAGCCAACGACTTGGTAGGTCGTATTGGTGGCTGGCGCAGCTATGCCAAGGAGGTCGCGACAGGTGAGGTCCTGAAGGATGCCTCTGACGTGCCTGATACGCAATCTGGTCATCATGGGGGAGTCAAGCCATGAAGCGCTTCCCAAGCACCTCGCTAGGGAAACTGGCGCTATCCGCGATCGCCTTGGCCACGCTTGCCGGTTGCGCCACTGTTAGCCTCGAACAAAACGTTGCTCGGGTGAACGAGGAGGCCAAGAGTTTTGCCGAAGGGCAGATTTCTCTCGCGCGGACTGCCGATGAGCGCGAACAGCGTGCGCAGGCGGCCCACAAGCTGCTTCAAACCATTCTGGGTCAGCGCGAGGCGGTCCAGCTGGCGCTCGTCAACAGCCCGTCGCTCCAGGCGCTGCTGGCTCAAGGTTGGGCGGAGTCCGCAGATGCGGCACAAGTGGGCAGAATTGCAAACCCGTTCTTCTCCCTGGAGCGCATGGTGGCCGGTGATGAGTTGGAGTTGAGCCGTGCGCTTTCCTTCGGCCTGCTCGATATCCTGACACTGCCTAGTCGCCAGGGAATCGCCAACCGTCGCATCGAAGTGGCCCATCTGCGACTGTCGAGTGATGTGGTCGACCAGGTCACCCGCGTGCGCCAGGCATGGGTCCGCGCCGTGGCTGCCCAACAGACGCTTCAGTATGCCAAGCAGGTGTATGAAAGCGCTGCAGCGAGTGCCGAACTGGCTCGCAGGATGCAGGCCATAGGCAACTTCAATCGCCTCACACGGGCTCGTGAGCAGGCCTTCTATGCGGACGCAGGGACCCGATTGGCAACAGCAACTCACCAAGTAACTGCTGCCCGCGAAGAGTTCGTACGCGTACTCGGTCTGGATGCCCAACAGGCACAGATGCTCAAACTACCGGACCGCTTGCCTGAACTACCCAAACAGGCGCTCGATCCGCAGGGCGTTGCGACGTTTGCTACGCGTAACCGCCTCGACATCCGTCTTGCCCAAAGCACACTGGATGCTTCCGCCAGAGCCCAGGGTTTGAACATGGTCACCAGCATCACCGACATCGAACTGACCGCCATGCGCAACACCAGCACGAACAGTGTGGCGGGTGAGCGCAGCGTAGCGCGAGGGTATGAAATCGCGGTACGCCTGCCCATCTTTGATTGGGGGGGCATGCAGCGCGATGCCATGAACGCACGCACCTTGGCCGCAGCCAATCAGCTTGAGGCGACCGTCCGCTCGGCGGGTTCAAGCTTGCGAGAAAGCTACTCCTCCTATCGCACGGCTTATGACATTGCACGGCACAACCGGGACGAGGTGATACCGCTTCGTAAGGTGATCTCAGAAGAGAACCAACTGCGCTACAACGGAATGATCATCGGCATCTTCGAGTTGCTGGCGGACTCACGTGATCAGGTCTCTACGGTCATGGCTGCGATCGGAGCCGAGCAGCAGTTTTGGCTAGCGGATGCCGCGCTACAAGCCTCACTGGTCGGGCGACCGATGAACACTCCGCTGGCAGCCATGCCCAGTGCGCCAGCCGGTGGCGCTGCGCCTCATTGAATGAAAGATACAACGATGACTTCCAGAAGAGACTTTTTTAAGTACGCCGGGATTGCTGGTGGTGCCGTGGCCGCCAGCGCGGTCAGCCGCGTGGCGATGACCGCTCTGCCTGAGCCTGTAATACAGACCAGCCCTAACACCATGGCGCCGCTTGTCCCCAACAGCGGACGCGCCTACAACCCGGTGGTGACGCTGAATGGATGGACTTTGCCATGGCGCATGAATCAAGGCGTCAAGGAATTTCACCTGGTCGCCGAACCAGTAGTGCGGGAAATGGCCCCTGGCTTTAAAGCCCATCTCTGGGGCTACAACGGCCAGAGCCCGGGGCCCACGATTGAAGTGGTCGAGGGCGATCGCGTACGGATCTTCGTGACCAACAAGCTGCCAGAGCATACCTCCATTCACTGGCACGGGCAGCGCCTGCCCAACGGCATGGACGGTGTGGCCGGACTGAACCAGCCGGCTATTCCCTCCGGCAAGACGTTTGTTTACGAGTTCGTCGCGCGCCGGCCTGGCACCTTCATGTACCACCCGCATGCTGATGAGATGACACAGATGGCCATGGGCATGATGGGCTTTTGGGTGACCCATCCTAAGGTCAAGAATGATCTGATTGATGAGGTCCAGCGAGACTTCTGCTTCCTACTCAACGCCTATGACATCGATCCGGGCAGCTACACCCCCAAGATCATGACAATGCTGGACTTCAACCTGTGGAGCTGGAATAGCCGGATATTTCCAGGCATTGACAGCCTCAATGTTCGCCTGAACGACAAGGTGCGTATTCGCATTGGCAATCTGACGATGACGAACCACCCCATACATTTGCACGGCCATGAGTTCCTCGTCACTGGTACGGACGGTGGCCCGACACCCAAGAGCACCCGCTGGCATGAAGTGACGACCGATGTGGCCGTCGGTCAGATGCGACAGATCGAGTTTCTGGCAGATGAGGAAGGGGACTGGGCCTTCCACTGTCACAAAAGCCATCACACCATGAACGCCATGGGTCATAACGTTCCGACATTGATTGGTGTGGATCACCGTGGCATCGCCAAGAAGATCAATAACCTGATTCCAGACTACATGGTCATGGGTGAGCGTGGTATGGCCGACATGACTGAGATGGAAATGCCCATCCCTGACAACACCGCTGCGATGATGACTGGCCAAGGCCCCTTCGGATCGGTCGAAATGGGTGGCATGTTCAGCGTTCTGAAGGTCCGCCGTAATCAAAAGCCGGGGGACTACAAGGACCCGGGTTGGTACAAGCATCCCGAAGGCACGGTAGCCCATGAGTACACCGGGCCGTTGACTGAACCAGCGCGCTTCAAGGCGGAGGGTGGGCAGTCCATGCCTCGCGCCCAGATGCCCGCCAAAACGACCGAAGTCAAGGTGCGCAAGCCCTCATCACATAGCAATCACTGAATTTTTCCTTCAATTTTCAACCTGAGACCATCCATGAAATTCACGCGCTCCACTATTTCTCAACTCTTCGCCATGGCTGCACTGGCCGCATCGGGGGCAGCCTTCGCTGCCGGCAACCATGCAGGTGGCCACGGTGACGAGGGTGAGACAGCCATTGGCAAACCCGGCGTCGCCGCCAAGGCCCGTCGCACCATCACCATCGAAATGAGCGACAACATGCGCTACACGCCGTCGAACATTCAGGTCAAACAGGGCGAAACCGTGCGCTTCGTTGTCAAGAACGTCGGACAGGTCAAGCACGAACTCAGCCTGGGCACCGAGAAGGAGCTACTGGAGCACCTGGAACAGATGAAGAAGTTCCCGGACATGGAGCACGACGAACCCGGCAAGGTGACGCTGCAGCCTGGCAAGCAAGGCGAAATCGTCTGGCAGTTCACCAAGGCCGGAGGCGTGAACTTTGCCTGTCTGATGCCTGGCCACTACGAGGCCGGCATGAAGGGCACTGTCCAGGTTGGCAAGAAGTAATACGCCACCGTAGAGCCTGGAACAAGAAGTCCGCGTCATGTTCAAGAAAAAGCCCCGAGCGCTGGGACTGGCAGTGCCCGCCATGCCGATGGGCTTACCGGGCACGAATGGGCCGGCTTACAGCGGTCGGCGCACCCCCTTCAAGCGCTGCTGATTCAGAAAGATGGATTAGCAGAAATTTTCAACATGTATTCGTAAGGTCATCATGAACACCATCAAACAAATTCTTGCCATTTCCGCCGTGGCCGTGGGTATAGCGCTGCCCATGAGCAGCTTTGCCCAGGCAAGCATGGAGCCTGGCAAGACAGAAGCGGCACAGTCGGCGTCCCTGACCGATGGCGAGATCAAGAAAGTTGATCTGGACAACGGCAAGGTCACCATCAAGCACGGTGAAATCAAGCACATGGACATGCCCGGTATGACCATGGTATTCACCGCGAAGGACAAGAGCCTGTTGTCCAACGTGAAGCCTGGCGACAAGGTCAAGTTCATGGTCGTCAACGAGGGCGGGAAGATGGTTGTCACAGACATTCAGCCCGCTCAGTGAGAACACGCTGCTTTAGCGTGCTGTGTCGTCGCGGATGGATTTATTGATTGCTGACTGCGACGGTTTTGTAATCTGGAGAAGGAGAGCACTATGTCAAAAATTCACCATACCCTGATCGGGGTCTGTGTCGCTGCGGCCTCACTGAGCGTGATGGCGCAAGCCGCCGATGAGCACAAGGCCCATCACCCTGCAGGTAGCACGCAGCCCGCGTCCACCCAAATGAAGACTTCCGCAAAGCCAATGGGTACGGGGCCGATGGCTGGAATGGCCAAGATGGACGAGCATATGAAGTCCATGCAAGCGATGCACGAAAAGATGATGGCGGCCAAAACGCCGGAGGAGCGGCAGGCACTCATGGACGAGCACATGAAGCTCATGCAGGACGGCATGGGGATGATGCAGCAGATGGGCGCAGGCATGCAGGGCATGGGTGGCATGCAAGGTGGAAAGGGCATGTTCTCCAACATGGTCGAGCGTCATCAGATGATGGAAAAGCGCATGGAAATGATGCAGTCCATGATGCAAATGATGATGGACCGCCTGCCTGCCACGCCGACCAAGTAACGCACCCACCTGATTGCGAGTCACCATGAGCCATCAACACGACGGACACGAGTCGCCCCCCAGTTTCTGGAGTTCTCGATACGCCATCGGCTACGTGGCGATTGGTGCCGTGGCGGCGTATTTTTTGTTGACAGAACACCTCGCGCATGTCGTCGGGGCGCTACCTTTTCTCCTGCTCCTCGCCTGCCCGCTGATGCATGTTTTCATGCACGGCAGCCACGGTGGGCATGGTCACCATGGCCAGAGCAAGCCTGATGTGTCGAAGACTGCCGAATCGCGCAAAGAAGGAGATCCCCAGTGAACCACACCGAATCTGCTTATGGCCTGTGGTCGTTGGTCATCATCAATTCAGCGATCTTCATCATGTTTGCGTTCAGCTTTTTCAAGCCTGCAACGGCCCGTGACTGGAGGACGTTTGGCGCATTCGCAGCCTTCATAGTTGCCTTGTTCGTAGAGATGTATGGCTTCCCGCTGACGATTTATCTGATATCGGGCTGGCTTCAAACCAAGTTCCCTAATCTGGATCTGCTCTCCCACACCTCGGGTCACTTGTGGTCCACCCTGTTGGGCGAAAAGGGCGACCCGCATTTCGGCGTACTGCACATCGCCAGCTACGTTTTTCTGGGCTTTGGTTTCTACCTGTTGTCCACAGCGTGGAATGTGCTCTACCACGCTCAGCGTGGCCAATCGCTTGCAACAACAGGCCCCTACGCGCGCATTCGCCATCCGCAGTACGTGGCTTTTGTGATGATTCTGCTGGGCTTCCTGCTGCAGTGGCCCACCTTGCTGACCTTGGCCATGTTCCCTGTCTTGCTCCTGATGTACGGACGTCTGGCAATCACCGAAGAGAACGAAATGCACAAACAGTTCGGTGCAACGTACGACACATACGCCCAGCGCACACCCCGGTTTATCCCTCGCATGGGCAAGGCCCAGTCGACGACTGACTCGGTGTCAAAAAGATGATCTGGAATATTTCCCCGGCGGTATACGTTTCAATTTTTAGGAGTTTGATATATGAAAACGATTGATCTGCAAGTCGAGGGCATGAGCTGCGGCTCATGCGTCAAGCACGTCACGCACGCATTGCAACCGCTGCCGGGTGTCAGTGGGGTGGAGGTCGATCTCCAGTCTGGGCATGTCCGGGTGAGCGGGGAACTGGCGCAGGGCAGCGCCCCATTGTTGATGGCATTGACGGATGCGGGTTACCCCGCAAAGCTGGCCACAGACGCGCCCATTCCCGCTGCGACCTCGCAGCCTAAAGCCTCGGGCTGCCACAGCGGCGGTGCGGGGGGCTGTGGTTGCCGATGACGGCCACGGTATTTGATTCCGGGTCGACCGGCTGGGCGCGTCCGCGCCCGCACCTTTTGCTGGCAACTTTGAAGGAGCAACGCCATGGATCAGCCTGACAACGACTCCCATGCGCCATCGTTCTGGCGCCGCCCAGCCGGCATGGCGCTGGCAACGGCTGCCGTGATCGCTGGTTTTTATCTGCTGCGAGAGCACTGGGGCCATGTTCTGGGTTATTGGCCCTACCTGCTGCTCCTCGCCTGTCCGCTAATGCACCTGATGCACGGCCACGGCGGCCATGGTGGGCACGGCAACCATGCGCAGCCGCCACGGCGCACAACAACAACAAGGAATAAGCAATGGACATGCATGCACACCACCATCACGGCAGTCACCCCCCTGCCGAGCCAGCCTCGCCAAAGGATCTAAAGGATCCGGTGTGCGGCATGACCGTTACGGAGCAGTCTGAACACAAATTGACGCACGAAGGGCGGCCCTACTATTTCTGTAGCGCCAAGTGCCAAGGCAAGTTCGCAGCGAACCCACTGCAATACCTTGTATCTACTGCACCCGAGGACACCGCGCCAGAGCCGGCCGGCACCATCTACACCTGCCCTATGCACCCCGAGGTGCGGCAGGATCATCCTGGAATCTGTCCCAAGTGCGGCATGACATTGGAGCCAATCATTCCTCTGGACGAGGAAGACAACCATGAGTTAAAGGATTTTCAGCATCGCTTCTGGTGGACACTGCCATTCACAGTCATCGTTACTGTTCTTGCAATGTTCGGCCATCGTCTCGGGTGGTTTGACATGAACGTTCAAACCTGGGTCGAACTGGCGCTGTCCTTACCCGTCGTGTTGTGGACGGGTTGGCCCTTCTTCGTACGCGGTTGGCAGTCTCTTGTCCATCGCAGCCCCAACATGTGGACATTGATTGGCCTGGGTACTGGCGCGGCCTTTCTCTACAGCCTCGTGGCTACCGTGGCGCCGGGCGTGTTCCCAGATTCATTCATTTCCATGGGTCGCGTGGCTGTTTACTATGAGGCGGCAGTGGTCATCATCTCGCTGACCATGCTGGGCCAGATCATCGAGTTGAAGGCCCGTTCGCAAACTTCTGCGGCGATCAAGGCGCTGCTCGGTTTGGCACCCAAGACCGCTCGCCGCATCAATGCGGATGGCAGCGAAGAGGACGTGCCGCTGAACCATGTTCACGTCGGGGATCTGCTGCGCATTCGTCCCGGCGAGAAAGTGCCGGTCGACGGCGTTGTGACCGAAGGCAGCAGTGCGGTCGATGAATCCATGCTTACTGGCGAGCCTGTGCCGGTGACCAAACGGCTTGGTGACAATGTGATTGGCGCCACGATGAACACCAGTGGCGCCTTGGTGATGCGCTCCGAAAAAGTCGGTGCGGCCACCATGCTGTCGCAGATTGTTCAGATGGTGGCCAATGCCCAGCGCTCGAAGGCGCCCATGCAGCGCATGGCGGATGTGGTGGCAGGCAAATTTGTGGTCGTGGTGGTGCTCATCGCCATTGCCACCTTCTTTGTCTGGGGTTGGTTCGGTCCGGAACCTAGCTGGGTGTTTGGCTTGATCAACGCAGTGGCCGTGCTGATCATCGCTTGCCCCTGTGCGCTGGGGCTGGCCACGCCGATGTCGGTGATGGTGGCCACAGGGCGTGCCGCGACACAGGGGGTGCTGTTCCGCGATGCTGGCGCCATCGAGAAAATGCGCGAGGTGGACACGCTGATAGTGGACAAGACAGGAACTTTGACCGAAGGTAAGCCCGCTTTCGACACCGCAGTTGCCGCACCCGGCTATACAGCGGACGAAGTACTGCGCCTTGCGGCCAGTTTGGACCAAGGCAGCGAGCATCCTTTGGCAGAGGCCATCGTCAGCGCAGCACGCGCCAAGGGCCTGGAACTGATCAAGCCGCTAGATTTCGAATCCGGCAGCGGCATTGGCGTGCGCGGCATCGTCGATGGGAAGCATCTGGTGCTGGGCAACACCGCATTGATGCAGCAGGAGGGCGTGGCCACTGATGCGCTCAAGGTAGATGGCGAGCGTCTGCGCAGTGAAGGCGCCAGCGTGATGCATCTGGCCGTGGACAGACAACTGGCTGGCATCCTGGCCGTGACCGATCCCATCAAGGCCACCACCTTGGAAGCCATTAAGACTTTGCACGCCAGCGGTTTGCGCATCGTGATGGCAACTGGCGATGGTCTGACCACCGCCAAGGCCGTGAGTGCAAAACTGGGCATCGACGAGGTGCATGGCGAAGTCAAGCCCGCAGACAAGCTGGCGCTCGTGGAACGGCTCCAGAAAGAGGGCCACATTGTCGCCATGGCCGGCGATGGCATCAACGATGCGCCTGCGTTGGCAAAGGCCGATGTCGGCGTGGCCATGGGCACGGGGACCGATGTGGCCATGAACAGCGGCCAGATCACGCTGGTCAAAGGCGATTTGCGCGGCATCACCGCCGCACGCGACATCTCTATCGACACCGTCCGAAACATGCGCCAGAACCTCCTGTTCGCATTCGTTTACAACGGCATTGGGGTGCCGATTGCGGCAGGCGTGCTGTACCCATTCACTGGGTGGTTGTTGTCCCCGCTGATCGCGGCGCTGGCCATGAGTCTGAGCTCGGCCTCGGTGATTTTCAATGCTCTGCGTTTACGGCGCGGAAAAAAATGACCCCGTAGTTCGGAGGAATGATGAAAATCCCCACGTCACCACAAAAGCCTCGGACCTCTCAACGCACCACGGCGGTGGGTAAGGAAGCAGCGGTGCAATGGACGCACCGCCAGACAAAGGATCTACCACCGACCGTCTTGGATCATTCCGAGGAGTTGTTGAGGCCTGCGCCACAGGATGCGTCTAGTGGCATGAAAAGAGCAGCTGAAGCACCTTCGGCGCAGGACTATTTCGATTACCAGCGCGACTTCTTCGAACGCACCATTCTGTTCTGGGACACGCTTCGCCAGCGCGCGAACAACATGCTGGAGCACGAGCGAGCCGGATTGCCGCCGCTTCTGGACTTCAAGTATGAAACGCTGTTGGACGCGCGCAGCTTCGAACGGTCCGTCAACTATGCACTGCTGCGCATCACGGAAATCGACGGGCATTGCTGGGACGACTGCGTCGATCCTGACAAACCTCCGGTCATTGTTGTCGATCCACGCGCCGGCCATGGCCCTGGGATCGGCGGCTTCAAGGCGGAGGGTGGGCAGTCCATGCCTCGCGCCCAGATGCCCGCCAAGACGACCGAAGTCAAGGTGCGCAAGCCCTCATCACATAGCAATCACTGAATTTTTTTTCCGGAGTTAACGAATGAAACCCAAGCACATCACTTCTCGCCAAATCTTTGTTTTGGTTGCTCTGACCCTGTCAGCGTCGGCTTTTGCGGCTGGAAAGCACGCCGGTGGGCATGGCCATGCTGACGAGGAAACCGCAATTGGCAAACCAGGTGTTGCCTCCAAGGTAACGCAGACCATCAATGTCGATATGACGGATAACATGCGTTACACACCCTCATCTATTCAGGTCAAGCAAGGAGAGACGGTCCGCTTTGTTGTCAAGAATCAAGGAAAGGTCAAGCACGAATTGAGTCTGGGCACCCAGAAGGAATTGCTCGAGCATCTGGAGCAGATGAAAAAATTCCCAGATATGGAACATGACGAACCTGGCAAAGTGACACTATCTCCAGGACAGCAAGGCGAAATTGTTTGGCAATTCACGAAGACTGGAACCGTAAATTTTGCCTGCTTGATGCCAGGCCACTACGAAGCTGGGATGAAGGGCGCGATCAAGGTTGGCAAGAAGTAATTTCATTACAGGAAAGGGCTGCTGAAATGACTGACAAAAACAGTTCAAAAAATTCAACGAGGCGGTTGCTATTGTTGGGAATAGCTTCAATGTGCTCGTCCTCAATTGCTATTGCAGCCAGCCCAAACGCTATAGCTATACAAGTCTGGAAAGACCCTAACTGTGGCTGTTGCAAAGACTGGATTATTCATTTAGAAAAGAATAATTTTTCTTTGAAAGTAAACGATCAAGGTAATAACGCAGCGCGGGCTCGACTGGGTATGCCTCAAAAGTTCGCTTCATGTCATACAGCTCTGGTCGGTGGATATGTGATTGAGGGGCATGTGCCAGCCGAAGACATTCAACGTTTACTCAAAGAAAAACCACAAGCGTTAGGTCTTGCCGTTCCGGGGATGCCTATCGGATCTCCTGGAATGGACGGTCCTGTCTACGGCGCAAGGCGTGACGCGTATCAAGTCTTGCTAATCCAAAAAGACGGATCATCAAAAGTTTTTAACTCTTACTCATGAGGAAAATATGAAAAATATTCAAACGAAAATTGCAATTGCACTATTGACCATTGGTGCGGCTCTTCCCTTAAGCAGTTTTTCCCAAGCTGTCATGGATCACAGCAAGATGAACATGTCTCAAATGACGCCGTCTTTAACCGACGGAGAGGTCAAGAAAATTGATCTCGAAACTGGCAAGGTCACGATCAAACACGGCGAAATCAAACATATGGATATGCCGGGAATGACAATGGTATTTACTGCTAAAGATAAGAGTTTATTGACCAGCATCAAGCCAGGCGAAAAAATTAAGTTTATGGTGATCAATGAAGGTGGCAAGATGATCGTCACTGACATCCAGCTAGTTCAGTAAGAAAACGTCGCTGCATCGAAAATGTGCAGGGCTCCCTGTTCATTGGGCGTCATAGCCTGTTGTGCAAATTGGCCCATGCATCAATGGATCCTATCCGTCAGCACTGGATAGGATGTGTGGTAGCGGTCATTGGCCTATGACCGAACTGACCGGCTGCCGAGCCTGATGGTTAAAGATCGACCGACCGCTACTGGCAGAAAGCCCACAAATGACTGCGGGACACGACCGGCAGCAACCGCTACAAACAAGTCAACGTCTTAAAAGATGTGACCGGCTGCAATGGGTCGGAAGCTGGCATTGGACCGGCTTGGGACGAGCGACAGCAACCAGCCTTTACAGGGCATGAGCCACAAACGCTCCTACCCCAACACCCATCACGCTTACCCCGCCTGCATGGGCTGTGCGTGGAGCTGGATGCCCAGCGCCGCCGTGACTTTCAGGATCGTGGCAAAGCTGGGGTTGCCCTCCCCTGACAACGCCTTGTAGAGGCTGTCCCTGCCCAGGCCCGTACGCGCGAAAGTTGCGACATGCCCTTGGCCCGGACAATGGTGCCCAGGGCCTTGGCAGCATCATCCCCTGCCTCTTGCAGGCAGGCCTCCATATAGAGCGCCATGTCCTCTTCGGTCTTGAGGTGTTGGGCGCTGTCCCATTTCCGCAGTTTGAGTGCAGTCATCGGTTACCCCTTCAGTTGGCGCATAGATCGTTTTTATGGCGCTCTGTATCCATTGAGATACATTGCTGTCCATGCCGCCAAGCGGTGAAGCGGGTTCAACCCGCCATCGCCGCCACCGGCATCTGCAGCAGCGTGCTGGCCGGCGCCAGCGCCATGCGGTGGTGGGCGTCGGCGCGGGGCAGCAGGCGTTCAAAGTAGAACTGCGCGGTTTGCAGCTTGGCCTGGTAGAACGCCGCTGACTCTGGCCCCTGGCCGCTGTGCAGGGCCTGCTCGGCGCGCTGGGCCATCAGCGCCCAGTGGTAGGCCATCATCACGTAGCCGCAATACATCAGGTAGTCCACCGACGACGCGCCCACTTGCTCCGGGTCGGCCTTGGCCTTGAGCATGAGGCGCAGGGTGAGCGTATTCCATTGCACGGCGCGGCGCGCCAGGGCGCGGGCCATGCGGCCACGCAAGCCCCCAGCCAGCAGGCCCGGCCGGGCCAGCACCCACATCTGGGCGGTGAAGTCGCGCACGCACTGGCCGCGCGTTTGCAGCAGCACCTTGCGCCCCAGCAGGTCCAGCGCCTGGATGCCGGTGGTGCCTTCGTACAGCGTGGCAATGCGGGCATCGCGCGCGATCTGCTCCATGCCATGCTCGCGGATGTAACCGTGCCCGCCGTACACCTGCATGCCCAGGTTGGCGGCTTCCAGGCCCATTTCGGTCAAAAAGCCCTTGAGGATGGGGGTGAAGAAACCCAGTTCGCCGTCGTGGCGCTTGTAGCCGGCCTGGTCGCCGGCCCAGGCAGCGGCAAACATCTTGTCGGCCAGTTGCGCGGCGCCGTAGATCATGGCGCGGCCACCTTCGGCGATGGCTTTTTGGGTGAGCAGCATGCGCCGCACGTCGGGGTGCCAGACGATGGCGTCGGCCACCTGCTCGGGCTCCTTTTTGCCCGAGAGCGCGCGCATGGAACGGCGCTCGCAGGCATAGGCCAGCGCGCCCTGGTAAGCCAGCTCGGCATGGGCCACGCCCTGGATGGCGGTGCCGATGCGCGCGGTGTTCATGAAGGTGAACATGGCCTCCAGCCCCTTGTTCGGTTCACCGATCAGGGTGCCGATGGCGCCGTCGAAATTGAGCACCGCCGTGGCACTGGCGCTGATGCCCATCTTGTGCTCGATCGAGCCGCAGTGCACCGCGTTGCGCGTGCCTAAAGCACCACCCTCGCCCACCAGAAACTTGGGCACGATGAACAGCGAAATGCCGCGCGTGCCGGCGGGCGCCTCGGGCAGGCGCGCCAGCACGATGTGCACGATGTTGTCGGTCAAGTCGTGCTCGCCGCTGGAGATGAAGATCTTGGTGCCGGTGATGGCGTAGCTGCCGTCGCCCAGCGGTTTGGCCTGGGTCTTGACCTGCGCCAGGTCAGAGCCGCACTGCGGCTCGGTCAGGCACATGGTGCCGCCCCACTCGCCCGCCACCAGCTTGGGCAGGTACTGCTGGCGCATGGCCTCGGTGCCGTACTGTAAGATGGTGTTGATGCAGCCGATGCTCAGACCGGGGTACATGCTGAAGGCCCAGTTGGCCGTGCCCATCATCTCGCTCTTGAGCAGGTTGAGCGACACGGGCAGGCCCTGCCCGCCGTAAGCCGTGGGGAACGACAGGCCCTGCCAGCCGCCCTCGACGAACTGCGCATACGCCGCTTTGAAGCCCTTGGGCGTGGTGACCTCGCCCGCCTGAAAGTGGCAGCCCTCTTCGCCGCCCGAGACGTAGAGCGGCGCCAGCACCTCTTCGCAGTAGGTGGCGGCGGCCTCCAAAATGGCGTCCACCACCTCGGGCGAGGCGTCTTCGCCGCTGCCCAGCGCGCGGTAGTGCGCCGGGTAGTCGAACACCTCGTTCATCACAAAGCGCATGTCGCGCAGCGGGGCTTTGTAGTTCAACATGCTCATTTCTCCAGAATGGCCACGACGCCCTGGCCGCCAGCGGCGCAGATGGAAATCAAACCGCGCCCGCTGCCTTTTTGCGCGAGCAGCTTGGCCAGCGTGGCCACAATGCGCCCGCCGGTGGCGGCAAACGGGTGACCGGCGGCGAGCGAGCTGCCGTTCACATTGAGTTTGCTGCGGTCAATGGCGCCCAGCGGCTGCGCCAGGCCGAGCTTGTCGCGGCAAAACGCCGGGTCTTCCCACGCCTGCAGGGTGCACAGCACCTGGGCGGCAAAGGCTTCGTGGATTTCATAAAAGTCGAAGTCCTGCAGCGTCAACCCAGCGCGCGCCAGCATGCGCGGCACGGCGTAGGCGGGGGCCATCAGCAGGCCTTCTTTCTTGGCCGGGTCGGGGTTGAAAAAGTCCACCGCCGCCACCTCGCTGAACGTGAGGTAGGCCAGCACCGGCAGACCACGCTCGGCCGCCCAGGCTTCGCTGGCCAGCAGCACGGCCGAGGCGCCATCGGTCAGCGGTGTGGCGTTGCCTGCCGTCAGCGTGCCCTGGCCGGGCGCCACCTTGCGGTCGAAAACCGGCTTGAGCTTGGCCAGCTGTTCAGCGTTCAGGCCCTGGCGCAGGTTGTTGTCCTGCTTCACGCCCAGGAAGGGCGTCATCAGGTCGACAAAGAAACCTTCGCCATAGGCGCGCGCCAGGTTGTGGTGGCTTTGCAGGGCCAGGGCATCTTGCGCTTCGCGCGTGATGCCCCATTCGCGGGCCATGAGTTCGGCGTGTTCGCCCATCGACAGGCCGGTACGCGGCTCGCCGTTGCGCGGCAGCTCGGGCTGGAAGAACTGCCCCGGGCGGATGCGCAGCGCCCGCTGCAGGCGCTGCCAGGGGCTGCGCGCGCGCGAAACATCGAGCAGGGTGCGGCGCAGTTGGTCATTGACGGCGATGGGCGCGTCCGAGGTGGTGTCCACCCCGCCGGCCACGCCGCATTCGATCTGGCCCACCGCAATTTTGTGCGCCACCAGCATGGCGGCCTCCAGCCCGGTGCCGCAGGCCTGCTGCAGGTCGAAGGCCGGGGTCTCGGGCGAGAGCGTGGTGGAGAGCACGGCTTCGCGCACCAGGTTGAAGTCGCGCGAATGCTTCATCACCGCGCCTGCGGCCACGTCGCCCAGGCGCTGGCCATGCAGGTTGAAGCGGTCCACCAGGCCTTGCAGCGTGGCCGTGAGCATATCGAGGTTGGAGGCGCGGCTGTAGGCGGTGTTGGAGCGCGCAAACGGGATGCGGTTGCCACCCACGATGGCGACGCGACGGAGGGTGCTGTTGGGGGTCATGGTGGGGCTCAGGAAATGGTGGGTTGATGCGCGGGTTCGGCGCGGAGTTCGGAACGCAGATGGACCTGCTCGCCGCGTGCGTCGCGCACCTCGAACACGGTCTGGCCTGTACTGGCCTGCGCCTGCCAGAGCGAGGCGCGTGTCGGCAGCAGCACGGGCCGCTTGAACACGGTGGTGAGCGAAGCGGCTTGCAGCACAGTGGCCGGCGCGGCGGCTTGCAACAGGGCCAGCGCGCGCGCCTGCGTCCACAGGCCATGCGCGATGGCGCGCGGAAAGCCGAACAAGCGCGCGCTCAGCGCCGACAGGTGGATGGGGTTGTAGTCGCCCGACACCGGGGCGTAGCGGCGGCCGGTGTCGGCGGGGGCGTCGAATGCACCGGCCTGGGTCAGGGCGAGTTCCGGCCCCACGGCGCCGTTGAACGGTGCGCCCACGGGCGACTTCACGCCCAGGCGCAGCAGGGTTTGTGTGGCCTGCCAGACGCATTGGCCATCGCCCTCGCCATCTGACTCGCGTAGCACGCGCAGGTGCAGCGTGAACACCTGCCCCTTGTCGTGCGCCAGCAGCTCGCCGCTGCTCAGCTCCACCCGCACCGCATCGCCTGCGGCCAGCGGCGCATGCTGGGTGATGGCGTTGGCCAGGTGCACCGTGCCCATGGCAGGCCAGGGGCAGGCGGGCGAAGTCATGTAGGTCATGACCAGGGGGAAAGTCAGCATCTGCGGGTAGGTGAGCGGCGCTTGCGCACTCGGGGCAAAACCGCAGACCTCGGCGTAACGCGCCAGGTGCGCGGCGTCGACCACGACGCGCGGCAGCACCAGCGTGACCGGGGCCAGCGCGCGCACCGGCCCGGGGCGCTTGAAACTGCTGGCCAGCGCACGGGCCAAGTTGCTCAGCGTGCTGGCGGGTGTGATGTTCTGGCGCTGCACCTTAAGCCCCCAGCAGGCTTTGGCCGCACACGCGCACCACCTGCCCATTCACGCCCTGCGAGGCGGGGCTGAGCAGCCAGGCGATGGTTTCGGCCACATCGACCGGCTGGCCGCCCTGCCCCATGGAATTCATGCGCCGGCCGGCTTCGCGGATGGCCAGCGGGATGGCGGCGGTCATTTGCGTTTCGATGAAGCCCGGCGCCACCGCGTTGATGGCCATGCCGCGGGGCAGGCGCGGCGCCTGGCTGTGCACCAGGCCGATCACGCCAGCCTTGGAAAACGCGTAGTTGGTCTGCCCCAGGTTGCCGGCAATGCCCGAGATGGACGACACGCACACCAGCCGTGCCTGGGGTTGGAGCGCGCCCCGCTCCAGCAAGGCCTGGTTGATCGCCTGCTGCGCCACCAGGTTGACCTGCACCAGCGTCTGCCACAGGTGCGGCGGCATCTTGGCGATGGTCTTGTCGCGGGTGATGCCGGCGTTGTGCACCACGCCGTCCCAGCCGCCGTCAGCCAGGGCCGCCTGGGCGATCTGCCCGGCGGCCGCCGGATCGGCAATGTCGAGCGCCAGCGCGCGGCCCTGCAGCCGCTCGGCCACGGCCTGCAAGGCGTCCTGGGCCTGCGGCACGTCCAGACAGACCACCTGGGCGCCATCGCGCGCCAGGGTTTCGGCAATGGCCGCGCCAATGCCGCGCGCCGCGCCGGTCACCAAAATCTTTTTGCCCGCCAGCGGCTGCACCCAGTCGCTCGGGGCCGGGGCCTCAAAGGGTGCCAGCCGCACCACCTGGCCCGACACATAGGCGCTGCGCGGCGACAAAAAGAAGCGCAGTGTGCCTTCGAGTTGCGCCTCGGCTCCCGGCGCCACATAGACCAGTTGCACCGCAATGCCGCGCTTGACCTCCTTGGCCAGCGATTTCACAAAACCTTCCAGAGCGCGCTGTACCGTGGCCTGCTCGGCAACCGGGCAGGCTTCGGGCGGGCGGCCCAGCACCAGCACGCGGCCGCAGCTTTGCAGTGAGCGCACCGCGTCGTGGAAGCACTGGTACAGCGCCTCGGCCTGGGCCACGGTGGCCAGGCCGGTGGCGTCAAACACCACGGCCTTGAGGGGACCGCCCGGCTGCTCGCCGGTGCTCCACAGCCCGCTCATCAAGCCGGCCTGGTTGGCCATCGCGGTCCAGCCCTGCACGCTGCGGTGCGCCACGGTGGCGGCCCGCATGGCGCGGAAGGCAGCCAGCAGCGCGGGCAGCAGTTCGGGCGTACCACCGGCGCCGACCAGCACGTCGCCAGCAACCACCGGTTGGCCGGCTTCGAACCGCTCGAGCGGCACGGGACGCGGCAGGCCCAGCATGCCGGCCAGGCGCGCGCCAAAGGCCGAGTTGGCAAAGTTGAGGTAAGCGTCGGACATGGACAGGGCTCCTTTGTTTGTGTACGATCGTACACCGAAAAACCCAAACCGCCAAATCCGTCCATGCCGAACGCCCGTCCCGACACCCCCGCCCCCGCCACGCCCGAGCCGCCGCTGAGCCGGCAAGACCGCAAGGACCTGACCCGCCAAAGCCTGGTGCAGGCCGCGCTGCGGTTGATCGGCGAGGGACGCAGCTTCACCAGCCTGGGCATCCGCGAGATCGCGCGCGAGGCCGGCATGGTGCCCAATGCGTTTTACCGGCACTTTCGCAGCCCAGACGAGCTGGGCCTGAGCCTGGTGGACGAGGTGGGGGCCACGCTTCGCGGCCTGCTGCGCCAGGCGCGCCAGCCGAGTTCGGCCCAGACCAGCGTGGTGCGCCAGTCGGTGCAGGTGTACCTGCAGTACGTGCGCGACAACCGGGTGCTGTTCCGCTTCATCTCGAGCGAGCGCGCGGGTGGCAGCCGGGTGCTGCGGCTGGCGATCCGCCACGAGGTGCAGCGTTTTGTGGACGACACGGCACGCGACCTGGCGCCGCTGGAGGCCTACCAGGGCCTGTCGCAGGCCAGCCTGCACATGGTCTGCGGCCTGATGGTCAACACCCTGCTGGCCGCCGCCCCCGAGGTTCTGGATCTGCCCGCCGACGAGCCTCAGTCCGAGCAGGCGATGGTGCAGGACTTCGTGCAGCAGTTGCAGATCATCTTGCTGGGCGCGGCCAGCTGGCGCGAGGCAGAGCGGCGCTGAAGCGGCGGTGACTGCCAATCGGCAGCCATCCCAAGAAACCCGCCCCCAATCCGCGACAATCGATGCTCTACCGAACCACACCCTGCAAGCCAAGACTTTCTCTCTTCTCCCCATCGCCCTGGCCATCGCTGTGGGCACCCTGTTGCCCAGCTCGGCGTCCTTCGCGGCCAAACACCCCGCTGCCGCCAAGCCTGCAGCGCACAAAAAGGCTGCGGCCGCCGCAGCCTCTGCAAACGCCCTGCCGCCTCTGGCCGCCCAGACGGCCCTGGCCGACAACCCGCCGGCGCTGCCTGCCAAGGCCTGGCTGCTGATGGACTTTGACTCCGGCGAGGTGCTGGCTTCGGCCAACGCCGACGAGCCGCTGCCCCCCGCATCGCTGACCAAGATGATGACCAGCTACATCGTCGAGCAAGCGCTGCGCTCAGGCAAGCTCAAGCAGACCGATCTGGTCACAGTCAGCCAGAACGCCTGGTGCCGCGGTTCGGGCACCGAGTCGTGCATGTACCTGCCGCTCAATAGCCAGGCCACCGTCATTGACATCCTGCGCGGCATTGTCATCCAGTCAGGCAACGATGCCTCCAAAGCGATTGCCGAACACATGGCCGGTTCAGAGGCCGGCTTTGCCAAGCTGATGAACGCCGAGGCCCAGCGCCTTGGTATGACGTACACCCAGTTCGTCAACCCTACGGGTCTGCCCGATCCGGAGCACAAGTCCTCCGCGCGTGACCTCGCCATACTGGCGCGCGCCATCATTCGCGACAGCGCCGAGTACTACCCCATCTACGCCGAACACGATTTCAAATACAACGGCATCAAGCAAGGCAACCGCAACGCCCTGCTCTACACCGACCCCACTGTGGACGGCCTCAAGACCGGCCACACCGCTGAGGCCGGTTATTGCCTGGTCACTTCGTCCAAGCGCAACGATATGCGCTTGATCTCGGTCATCCTCAACACCCACAGCGCACAGGCACGAGCCGACCACACGCGCACGCTGCTCGGCTGGGGCTTTGGCAGCTTCGAAAAAGCTGTCCCGATCCAGCCAGGTGCAGTGGTCACAACGGCCAAGGTGAGCTTTGGCAAGGCCGACACCGTGGGTGCGGTCCTGGGCGCGCCATGGATGCTTACCGTGCCACGCGGCCAGCAGGTGCAGGCCACGGTGGAACTGAAACCGGGCCTGGAAGCGCCCGTGGCCAAGGGCGCCGTGGTCGGCAAGGTGGTCGCCACCTCGAACGGCAAGCCGCTGGGCGAAACCCCGCTCGTGGCGCAGGCCGATGTGGAGCGCGCCGGTCTGTTGCTGCGCACATGGCAGTACGTGGCCAAGTGGTTCGGCAAGTGATGGCTTGAACGCAGCGGAGGGCTGACGCGGGGGACCTCTGCGGTCCCTTGGTTCTTAACGCATACCGACAGGCCACAGGCTGGCAGCTGAGGATATCGGCGTCGCAACGGGAACTATCGTTGGCTCAGACCTGCTGGCTGCTACCGGCCATAAGCGGTCAGCCGTGATGATTGCCGATGGCCGTCATTCGCAGCCCATGTGCTCCCACATAGCGGTCATCTGAAGCCACCCAGGCAACCGGGCAACCCTTCTCTGCTGATGGGGATGATATAAGTTTGTAGTGTTTTATTCATAATGTAGAATAATCTACATTATGAATTGGCTCTGCTTCATCACCAGCCTACCCACAGAAAACGCCACCCTGCGTCAACGTGCCTGGCGGGCCCTCAAGTCATCCGGTGCCTCTGTGCTGCGTGATGGCGTCTATTTGCTCCCTGACTTGCTCGGCAATCGGTCTCTTTTGGATGGCATCGCCCAAGATGTGTTGTCGGGTGGCGGAACGGCCATGGTGCTGGACACCGTGGAGCCGTCCGGGGCTAATTTCAAAAGCCTGTTCAACCGATCTGAAGAGTACGCCGCCCTTTTGGCTGAGCTTGCCAAAGCCGCAGGCGATCTGACCCCTGTTTCGGTGCAAGACGTTCTCAAGCAAGTCAGAAAGCTTCGCAAGTCTTTCGATCAACTCAGCCAGATTGACTTCTTCCCCGGACAGGAGCGGGCCCAGGCCGAAACCGCGCTGCTCGAATTGGAAGGCGACTGTGCCCGCTTGATTTCTCCCGATGAGCCGCATGCCGCCGTCGGTGCCATTGCCTCGCTGAGCATTGCCGACTACCAAGGGCGTACTTGGGCCACTCGTGCCAAACCTTGGATGGACCGGCTGGCCACCGCTTGGTTGATCCGCCGTTTCATTGACCCCAAGGCACGCATCCTTTGGCTCAAGAGTCCCAAAGACTGCCCCAAGGACGCCTTGGGATTTGATTTCGACGGGGCTACTTTCTCACATGTCGGATCGAAGGTGACATTCGAGGTTGTTGTTGCCAGCTTTGGCTTGATGGAGCCAGCGCTCCAACGTCTGGGCCTGTTGGTTCACTACCTGGATGTGGGCGGCGTGCAGCCCCCTGAAGCCGTGGGCGTGGAAGCCGCGCTTGAAGGCCTGAGTAGCACGATCACCGACGACGACCAATTGCTCACGCTGGCCAGTGCCATCTTCGATGGTCTGCTGACCACTTTCCAGAAACCCACCAACAAGGGAGTGAAGGCATGACCGATACCAAGAACCTGACCCCTTACTCTCTTTGGCAACTGACGCTTTACTTCCTGAGACTTGGAACTCTAGGCTTTGGTGGGCCAGTGGCGCTGGTGGGTTTCATGCACCGCGACCTGGTGGAAGAGCGCAACTGGATCACCGAGGCGGACTACAAGGAAGGCTTGGCCTTGGCACAGATCGCACCTGGACCACTGGCTGCCCAATTGGCCATCTATCTTGGCTATGTGCACCACCGAATTCTTGGCGCAACGGTGGCTGGCTTTGCTTTTGTGCTGCCATCTTTTGCCATGGTTGTAGGTTTGGGCATGGCCTATGTGTCTTATGGCGGCTTGCCTTGGATGCAGGCAGTGTTTTATGGGGTAGGTGCTGCGGTGCTGGGCATCATGGCCATTGGCGCACACAAACTGTCCACCAAGAGCATCGGCAAGGACAAACTGCTGTGGGCAATCTTTGGTGTGCTGGCCGCAGTGACCATCATCACCCAGTCTGAAATCGCTTGGTTGTTCATTGCAGCAGGGCTTCTGGTCTGGGTGATCCGTTGCAAGCCCACCTTCGGCAACAAAGCCATGGGGCTGGGTCTGGTGCCCCCAGTCGATGCCGCCCAGCTTGCTCCTGTGGTGCTTGATCCGGCCTTGTTGACGCAAATCGGTCTGTTCTTTGCGAAAGCCGGGACCTTCGTCTTTGGTTCGGGTCTGGCCATTGTTCCCTTCCTCTACGCGGGCACTGTGACCGAGCACCATTGGTTGACCGACCGCCAGTTTGTCGATGCCGTGGCCGTGGCCATGATCACACCGGGTCCGGTGGTCATCACAACGGGCTTCATCGGCTACCTGGTCGCAGGATTGCCCGGCGCGGCCATGGCCGCAGCAGCGACTTTTCTGCCGTGCTACCTCATCACCATCGTTTCAGCACCTCATTTCAAGAAGTGGGGCAAGAACCCCTCGGTGATCGCCTTTGTGGATGGCATCACAGCAGCTGCCATCGGGGCCATTGCAGGCTCGGTGGTGGTGATCGCGCAGCGCTCCATCAGTGACATCCCAACCGCACTGCTTGCCCTCAGTGCCACTGCACTGCTATGGAAGTTCAAGAAGATTCCCGAGCCGGTACTGGTTATTGGTGCTGCCCTGATCGGATTGGCCATCTATCCTCTGGTGAGCCATTGATGAAAACCGCAATTAACCTGTTGGTCTTGAGTGGTGCTTTATTGCTCCAAACCAGCTTCGCTCAAGACCGCAAGATCGAGCAAGCCATTAAGCATCGTAAGGCGGCGTTCACCTTGATGGCGACCTATGTGAATCGGATGGTGCAGACCGTAGAGGGGAACCGACCGTTCGATGTCAAGCAGATGGCCCAAGATGCCAAAGCGGTCGAATTGCTCAGCAAGCTGCCATGGGAGGGGTTTGTCGAGGGCAGTGAACGGGGTGAGACCCGCGCCAAAGATGACATCTGGTTTGAAGATGAGAAGTTCAAGCGGTATGCCAACGACCTGCAAGTCAAATCGGCTGCGGTGACAGTTGCCGCCGAGTCCGGTGATCTCAAAAGATTCAAGGCAGCCGTTAGTCCAATGCGGGATGCCTGCAACACCTGCCATAAGGCGTTTCGCAAGGAATGACCGTGTATCGCCCGCGCTGGATCGCCGTGCTTTTGCTGATGGTCTGTTCAGTGACTTGGGCCACCAAGCCATTGCCGGGCTGGAAAGCATTGGGATCGTCTGAAATTGAGGACTTGTTCAAGGGCAAAGTGCTTGGAGATGGATTCCATTACAGCTACCGATTCCAGACCAATGGCTCTCTCAGCGGTGTCGAAATGGCCAAGGATGTGCGAGGCACTTGGGCGGTCGAAAAGAAACTGCTCTGCCTCCATCGGGAAAAGCCTCGACGGTTCACCGAATGTTTTGAAGTTCACGCCAATGGTCGCGACATCAACATGTTGGACCGTGGAGGCTTGGTGTTCCGGGGGAACCTGCTTGACCTTGAGCCAAGCCAGCCAATCCATTGACCCTGTGTCGGTCAGTAATCAGGAGGTTTGATCATGAAATGGATCACACGCGAGCGCCCCAAGATCGACCGAATTGCCTGCCCATGGCTGATCACGCGATTCATCGACAAGGACGCCGAATTTCTCTACGTTCCCGCCACGGATGTGCTGCGCCTGTCCAGTGAAACCGGGGCCACACCCTATGACATTCCGGGTGTGGCGTTTTCTCATGTGGGCGAGCGGTGCAGCTTCGATGCCTTTTTGTTGGCGTACAAACTGGAGCAACCCGCGCTCAAGCAGTTGGCTGGAATCGTGCGCGGTGCGGACACCTCACGACTGGATTTAACGCCCCAGTCTCCAGGCTTGTATGCCATCTCACTGGGTCTGTCTGAAGTCTTCAAAGACGACCACGAAATGCTCAAGCACGGCTTGGTTATGTACGATGCGCTGTATGCGTGGTGTTGCCACTGCCAAGGTGAATCCCACAACTGGCCTCCCAAAATGTAATCTCCCGTGAATCAGCGCGTTATCTTTGCCATTGCTGCCGCCGTTTTGTTCGGTGCCAGCACACCGCTGGCCAAACTGCTGGTGGGCGATGTTTCGCCTGTCCTACTCGGTGGCCTGCTCTATCTGGGAAGTGGTGTTGGGTTGGGGCTATTCCGAATGCTGCGTGACAAGGCTTGGAACCCATCAGGACTACAGGCTGGTGACTGGCCTTGGCTCCTTGGAGCCATCTTCTTTGGGGGTGTCTTAGGTCCCGTGGCCTTGATGTATGGCCTGACGACGGTATCAGGATCGGCTGCTTCTTTGATGCTCAATCTGGAGTCGGTGCTGACCGCAGTCTTGGCATGGGTGGTGTTCAAAGAGAACGCCGACAAGCGCATCGTCTTAGGCATGCTCGCCATCGTGGTTGGAGGGGCGGTGCTTTCTTCGCAGCCTGGAGGCGCTGGCAGCTCCTCCCTTGTTGGTCTTGCTGCCATTGCCATCGCATGCCTGTGTTGGGCCATTGACAACAACCTAACCCGCAAGGTGTCGGCCTCTGACGCGGTGTTCATTGCCAGTTCAAAAGGTTTATTGGCCGGATTGGTGAACTGCGCCGTCGCCCTGGGGATGGGGGCCAGCTTTCCCGCAGTTCAGACCTCTTTGCTGGCGATGACTGTGGGCTTGCTGGGGTACGGCATCAGCCTGGTGTTCTTCGTCTTGGCCTTGAGAGGATTAGGGACTGCTCGCACGGGGGCTTACTTCTCAACCTCACCGTTCATTGGTTCTGCTGTTTCATTGCTGTTCCTCGGGGAAACTGCAACAGCCTCGTTTTGGCTGGCCTCAGCACTTATGGCCCTGGGTTTATGGCTTCATCTGACCGAGACTCACGAGCATGAGCACACGCACGAGCCACTTGAACACTCACATGCGCATACACATGACGAGCATCATCAACATCAACACAACGCGAGTCTGGATTTGACAGAGCCACATGCCCATTTGCATCGACATTCATCGCTCACTCACAAGCATCCGCACTATCCTGACATTCATCATCAGCATTCGCATTGATGCACCGTCTGATGGCCTAGGTTTTTGAGGACAGTCAACGTCCGCTTTGATCAATTGCCTAAGTCCAAGAGTGTCTGCTTAGCTGAGTTCCCGATGACAGCTAAGGGTCGAGAGCGGACGTTTACCTAGGTGTAGGCCGAGCGGCCGCTAGCAGCCTTTTGCAGACTATTACCTACAATCAGTTTTACACCTAAGTACTTTGATCTCTTGTGTAGCAATGAGGTTTGTCGTCAGGCGATATCTGCTTTCGTAAGGGTCTTCTACAAGCAAAACAAGTACTCACAAAACTCAATGTCGTGTTTTCAAATCTACTGAACAGCTCATGTCTGGACTTGTCGCGGTAAGCCTTCGTAAGGTGAACTTTTGTCGCGAAATCACTCTGTAATTTTCGAGTTGCGGATCACCTACTTACGGATGCATAGCTGCTACTTAATCAAGCTCTTCACCATAGCGAGCGGTAGAAACATAAATAGTGGTTGTTGAGGCAGCGCTACGAACCCGTGATGCGCATAAAAATTTGCCGCTGTAGCATCTTTGGCATCCACAACAAACGCATATGCTGCAATTTCTGCAGTGGCAGCTCTGTGCAATGCATCTGCCAACAAGGCGGCGCCAAGACCTTGGCCTTTAAAAGACTTATCTACGGCCAGCCGCCCCATGCGGACCGCAGGCACGCTGGGATAGCGAGGAAGTTTTTTAACGGTGGCTTCGGGCAGGTCAGCCAACACAACACTAGCTGAGGCAAGTGTGTAGTAACCAGCGATTTGCCCATGCATAGCAGTGGCAACAAAACAAGCTGTCACTCGGCGCTTGATATCTTGACTTACCTGAGTTCGGAAATATCGATCCAAGGGTTCAGAACCACTGTCAAATATTGACCGGTCACTAGCAGAATCCAGCGCGGCAACAGAAAATTTATGTGCCATTGGGTGGCTGACTTCAGCCAAACTTACGCCGCCAAAAGCTTGCTAGCTTTAGCAAAAGCACGCTTGAGGGCTGCATTTGGCTTTGCAGGCGCTATCAACGCATTAGCAAACGTCTCTTGATCCACGACAGACAAACGCACCTGATCAGACTGGGCAATTGCGCTACTAGCGGCTATCTGCAACGCATGTACGACAAAGTCAGTCATGGTTCGACCTTGTATCTCAGCTGCACGTTTCACAGTCATATGTAAATCTTGGCTGATCCGAGCCTCCAGTCGAGCGGACTGAGGTTTGAATGAGCGCGGTGCAACAACGGCTCTAGCAGTCATGACATTTCTCCTAATTTCACCAAGATTGTACGGCACTTTGCCGGAAAAACAAATCCCCTTTTATTAAAGAGGAAGCCGAATCAGCCCAAACGCTAAACCACAGCAAGTGTGCACCACAGCTACTTACTGACTGCCAGCGTTTCGCATGAGAGCAAATCAGCTGATCCATGCCAACTGGCCTAACTCCTTTCTTCCCGAAGACCCAAACAAAAGCTCAACAACAACACACTTCGTAAGTGTGTTGTTGTTGAGCTTTTGTCAGGCCCCGTCGCACCAGATGGTACGAAGCCAACCTGGTGACTTGAATGGAAAAATATTTTCGGACACACCCTTAAAAAAAATTAGCCACAAGCGATTACATCAGAAGGACCTTTCGCATCGTGCAGAAAGGCCTTCACAAAAAGGGAACATATGACAATAAAAGATTACGACTGGGGCTTTGGTCGAGGCTTAGAAAACATGGCGATCAGCGAGGCGCTGAATGCAGAAAGTCCTAATCCGCGCTCGCCCGCTTACGCACTACAAGCACTTGCTCGGACATTTCAGAACCGAACCCAACAAAACGAAAATTACTATTTTTTCAAAAACATGTACGAATTTTCCGATGACGACTTTCGAGGTGTCGTCGGATGGAATGAGCAACATTCGTGCTGGCAAGTCGGCGGTGGAACGCACGTACCAGTTAGGCAAATCGCTCAAGTTGCAGTGCGCTGGTATGCACATGGGTGGGACTTAAGCCGTCACACACGAGATAGCGAAGTCATATACCCAGAGGACCTTGGACTTTTAGCAGACGAACATGAGTCCAAGCATTTATCAGCAGCCTTGATGCCATTGAAAGACGAAATAACCAGACGATTTTTTACTGCGCGAGCCAGCGCTCGAATTGGTTACCTTGATGTTTATCGTTGTGAAGATGAGCAATTCACAGCTGCAATTGGCTGGTTCGACGACTATCGCACTCACAGAATACTTGAGCCAGTTAGCAATTTTTGGCAATTAGAGGTTCGCAAGGTAATGCCGCTGCTGAGTGAATTGCACGTAACGAGCTACAGACTTCAGTGTATCTACGCCAAAGAAATGGGATTGCTGCGATGAGAAAGTTTGACATCACCAAAGAGATCATTGGTCGCACTCCAGAAATTCTCGAACTACTCGGAGTGGATGAACGAGCAATGCAGCGAAAAGTACATTGCCCTATTCCCCTGATGGCCACCCAAATTCCCCCACTTATGGCCACCTCAAACTCCCCCACCTGAATTGATCGGGGACAGGGTCTCAACGCCGACACCGTCGGCACCTGTGGGCAGGACGCATGTTCTGGCCTTCCTCGAAGGAAGGCC
>CAUPRM010000002.1:0-284568 GCA_963513725.1 uncultured Limnohabitans sp.
AGTTTGAGGGTAAGAGCTACAGGCTCAAGGAGGCGGCGGCACGCTTGGCCATCCAGCCTGAAACGTCATAATCTAGCTGCGCTGCCTGGGGGAATTTGGGGTGGCCACGGGTGGGGGAATTTGGACTGGCCATCAGGGGATACGGTTAGAAATATACCCTTCTCAAGCGCCAACTAAAACGGCAAGCACTGCCAATCCTTTGATTTTGAGGGTGGGGCCGCATTATTTAGACCACATTGAGGTGTACCAATTACACGGCGGTGTTTGGTCGAAGGAAACGGCAGGTGATCTGCACAAGAAAACAACCCAACTGTGTGCAGACGATACACATTGCTTTACTTTGCGGCCGTCAGAACATCCCGATGACGCCATTTATTTGAGAGTTCAGACGGAGGGTTTGACGCAAATACAAACAGAAGTTAAGTTGACCGATGAGTTGATGGACATCGTCCTTTCTCGGATCAAAAGTATTACCACAGGATCGACCATTGCGACGCTCTTGTGCATCTTTGCTCTCGTCTTTGTTTTTTTTGCCCGCACCATGCTGACGTACACCTACTTGTGGTGTCAGGCGGTTATTGCGCTGCATATCTTTTTCAGCACGGGTGGACAGTCCGAGCCATCGAGTACGTGGGCGCCAGAAACGTTGAACCTATTGCTGCACGTACTGTTTGTATTCAGAGTCTGTGCGATGGGCCTTTTAGGATGGGGGTTCTTATACAACTATGAGATGAGCAGAAATTATAAAGATTGCATGATTATATTTGCCCTCATTTGTTTGCTCAGTTTATGTTTGATACTGCTTGGGCACGTGCAGTTGGGCTTGGAAATTGCGTTGGCTGTTTTTGTCATTAATCCGATCGTGCAAGTATTAGGCATTTATGAAATTAAAAAGATGCCGCAAAAAATGCGTATTGTTTTGTACGCAACGTATGGTGTTTATGTGGTGTCGGGTTACTGTATATCGTTGGTCGCGCTTGGGTTTTTCTCGCAGTTAGCCACGGCAGACTTGGTTCAGCATGTTTCGGATGTGCGTCTCAATGGACTGCTGATTGCTGCTTTAACTTTTTGGGCTGTCATCACGGAGCAGTCCCAGCAGAAGCTAGAAAAAATGCAAGAAATACAAGCACTCGAATTAAATGCCGCGCAAGCCCATGCCAATCAAAACCTGGTGAATGAGCGCAATGCCCTGATTGATATGCTGACCCATGAACTGAAGACCCCGTTGAGCACGATCCGGTTTGCGTTGGCGACCTTAAAAAGCAAATTCAATGCAGATGACGAATCGATGGGCCGCGTGCAACGCATTGACAGCAGCGTGATACGTATGAATACGATGATTGAGCATGTGGCGAGGTCCAACAAAATCGATCGTACGGTGCTTGAGGCATCGACGGCAAAAATCCCAGCGGCAGAATTGATGGAAGAGTTGATCAATGAGTTCTCTCATCCGGAACGCTTTGATATGAATGTGGAAGAAAATACATACTTCCAAGCTGATCGCCAGATGTTGACGCTTATATTAGAGAATCTTTTAAGTAATGCCTATAAATACACGGCTGATCAAAAAATATCTATATCGATTGACCATCAAACTCAAGCTAAGTCGACGGTCGAAGATCCGGCATCGCATGGGCGCTCAATGCCAAATATGACCCGTTTCACCATCAGCAATCGCGTGGCGGCAGACAGCGAGCCTGATGAAGCGCGGTTGTTCGAGCGGTATTACAGGCATCCCAATTTCCAAAATCATGCAGGTATGGGTATTGGACTCAGCTTGGTCCATTCAGCCGCTGAAAAGATTGGTGCGCTCGTCAGCTACAGGCATGCGCATGGTTGTGTGATTTTTGAAGTTCATATTTCCAATGAAAGTGCATGATGAATTTATCGACCTATGAATCTAATTCGCCGCTGGTCGTTGCGCTCGTAGAAGATGATCCATTGCTGCGCAATGAAATTGAAGTTCATTTGAAAGCGCATGACTTTGAGGTGCATGCCGTCAACAGTGCGACGGCTTTGGATGATCTGATTGCACGCGTGGCCTTTGATCTTTTCATCATCGATTTGAATTTACCCGGTGAAGATGGGCTGAGCTTATGCCGCAGGTTGCGGCGCTCACTACCAAGCGCAGGCATTGTCATCATGACGGCACGCGTGGCGTTGATCGATCGTATTGCCGGTTACAAGCAAGGGGGCGCAGATATTTACCTCGTCAAACCTGTGGCCCCCGATGAGTTGGTGATGGTTTTGTTGAGTTTGGGCAGGCGTTTGAAGCAAGTCAAAACGGGCGAGGAGTGGTCTTTGAGTTTGCGTGACAGGACGCTCATCAGCCCCTATTTGGATCAAAAGTTACGACTCACCAGCCGAGAAAAAACATTGCTGGTGGCGTTGGCGCAAGCGAAAGAGAACACCTTGGAGTCCACTGCCCTGTGTGACTTATTTGGCGACGACGACGACGAGGCCGCGGGTATGAGCAAGCACGCCTTGGAAGAGTTGGTCGCGCGGTTGCGTAAAAAGCTTAAATCTGTACAGCCAGAAGATGCCGAAGCCGCCGTTAAATCGGTGTGGAGCGTCGGTTATCAATTGTGCATTCAAATTAAATTCGTCTTTTAAATTAATTTATATTGATTTTATTCTGTGTATTTGATTATATTAATTTTAATTTCTCATAAATATTTTCAGAAAAACCTTTAATTTCGAGAGTCATTGAGAGCATTCACAGGTTATCAAGCGTGAATCAAGGGAGGTAATTCGTAACCTTCATCGGCAAATACATCCGCCGACCATGAAACACGAATTCTCTAGATCTAACTTCCTTGCCCGTTTAATTGGGGCGCACTTGTGATGCCGACCGGTGCACAGTTAGCCTCGGCGGTCAGTGCCACTGTTGAACTGACGCCCCACTTGACACTGGCCGTCGCACTGCAATATGTGGCGGTGTCTGACGGCGAGCTGCGTGACGCACCAAAGCGTCAACTTCTCGCTGCGCTGGGAGGTGACGATGCTGCACTCCGTGTTGCCGCTAAATATGTTCAAAGCATTCCCTTTGATCAATTTTTACAAGCTGCCTCACACCTCTTGAGCACGCAAGAAAAATTATGCATTTTGGTGAACGCATGTGAAGTGCTGATGACCTACAGCCCATCTGTAGCGGCAAAGTTGGCGTTGTTTGACCGCATGTTGACGGCGTTTGGTTTGAGCACGGATGCATTCGCCCCTTATTACAAAACAATTGTTTTGAAAAATGACAACGCCATCTTGGGTGCTTATGACAGCCAGGCTGCGACCTCTGAGCAACTCACAGCCCATGTGGCCTTGGCGACGTCGATGTTGTACACGGTGGCAGCCAGTGGCGCGATCGCTGATGAGAATATGGCGCAGCTTCAAACACTGATTGGTGAGTTTGATGGCCTGCAAGGCATCGCTTTGGCTTACATACGCCGCGTCAAATTTAACCAATTTCTGCCTCAAGCCAGCGCACGATTGACGGGGCCGCAAAAGTTATACATCTTGGTTCATGCGTGCGACTCGTTGCTGTTGGTCGACCACATTGAGGACCTTGAACGTCAGATATTTCAAGCCATGCTGACAGCATTTGGCTACAACGAACGATCATTCCGCCCATATTTCCACACGATGGAAATCAAACACGCCAAACCTGTCGTTGATCTTCCTGACGCAAGCGCTACGAGCGCCAAAGGCACTCAAAAACACAAGACCTTTGAGACCCGCATCGTTCATGTGGGCGACAAAACCAAGTCGCTGGTTGGGGCCAGTTCGCAGGCTGCTAATCCAAGCGCTTTGCTGGACACTTTGACCGCGCGTGACACAGGCGCCGTATTTAACCGAGCCATGAAGGACAACGTTCAAGAGACTGGCAACGGCTCGGGTCCTGACGCTAACGTGGCCTTCATCAACCCAAACGCTAGCCAAGGTGCGAATATTCAAAACGTGGGTCAAGCGCAGGCCGCATTGAATCGTCAAACGCTAGACAGTCAAGGCTTGGTTGTCAATCGTCAATCTGTGGGGGTTGATCGTTTCGATGACCAGCGGGCGCTCATTCCCGAAGAAGAACGCCTCAAAGACTTGGACGTCATCATTGACAACTTGCAGCGCAAGATTGACCAATTCGAGCGGAAAAACAAAACGGTGTTACGAGAAGCCACGCAAGCCAAAATAGCCCATCCACCCGACGTTTCCGACGATTTGACCCAGATCAGCACGCCCCATCATCCCAGGGCCGTGGCCACGTCCCACCTTCAAGTTGAAAAGGCTGCGGAGCGAATCTTGGATTTGCACAACGAGGCGCGTGACTGGACGGTGATTTGGATCAGTTCAATCGTCGCCATCGTTTGCTTCACTGGCGTGATGTCCGTGCGGATCGTGTTGGGGTAATGCGATGACCACCTCACTCAACACACGATCGTGTTTGCCTTGTACCGCTTGCTGTGAAGGCTGGCTGGATGTCCAAGGCCCTGTGGCCAACGCGCGTTTAGGTACACCTTGTCAAAATTGCTCGACAGCAGGTTGCAGTATTTACGCGTCGAGACCCACCCATCCATGCCGCGACTTCGGTTGCGCTTGGCGTCAGCAAAATACCCCGTTGCCGGAGTCGATGCGTCCCGACATCTGTGGTGCTATTGTGATGTTTGACCATTTGACGTGGCTCGGTGATGGCGTCATCGTGGCTGTGGCGACGGGCTCTGGCATGCCACAGGCGACTTTTGAATGGCTGAAAGGTTTGGCAGCCTTGTCGCAAAAAAACTTGTTGACTCTAGAGTTTGAACAAGAAAACGACGCTTATACCGGTGACTATCAACTGCACATGGTCGGGCCAGAGGCCTTTAAGCGCGACATGGTGCAGCATTTCAAAACGATAGATACCAAGCGGTTGTTGCGCCGTCGAAAAGAAATGGTCACCCTCGCGTTTGACCACATGTGGTTGACGCCCATGGCTGCGTCAGCTTCCTAGTGGCAGCGCCAACCTCACGCACGCCCCACCGTTGGGGGTGTTCGCGATGGTGAGTGTGCCGCCATGCTTTTCAGCAATGGTGCGCGAGATAGAGAATCCAACGCCGAGGCCATCGGGCTTGGACGTGACAAACGGCGTTCCCACAGGATCCGGCAAGGCCTTGGTGATGCCGGGGCCGGTGTCGCTAAATTGCAAAACACAACCATCTTCGGTGGTGCTCAGTTGCAGGGTGACCACGCGTGTGATGCTGTTTTGCATGGCTTCAATGGCGTTACGCAGCACGTTCACCAGAATTTGCGACAGCTCAATGCGGTCTCCCCAGACCAAGGCGGGTGTGGTGCACAAGTCCAAATTAAGCTGCACATCGCTAGCTTTGGCGCGAACGCGCATCAGATCAGTCACGTCGCGTACGAGGCTTTGCATATCCACCCACTGATGGTGCGTTCGGGTGGGCTTGATGAAGTTGCGTATGCGTTCGATCAACGCAACAGCGCGGTGCGAACTGTTTTGAATCTCTTCCAACGTTTGTGTCAATTCGGCGGCGTTGACTTGTTCGGTGCGCAACGCCATTTGCGCGTTTTGGGCGTCCATCAAAATCGCTGTCAAAGGTTGGCTGAGTTCATGTGCAAAGGAGGCTGACATGGCGCCCAGTGCGCGCTGTCGGTCAAGGTGCGCAATTTGTGCGCCCAAGCGTTGCGCTTCTTCTTGTTTGGCGCGCAGCGCGGCCGCTTGCGCGCTTTGCTGTGATGCGCGTTCCAAAAACGTACCAACAAAGGCGAAGTTCCCCCACACAGAGGTCAGCAGCCCCATCAAAACGGTCAACATGCTGTCAAAGCCCGAAATCGTGGCGCCGGCAGGCGCAAAGCCAAATGCGACCCGCAAGCAACGCAGCGTGATGATGCACGCCGCAATGAAATACACGGCAGACAGCCATGTGGCGCTGCGTATGCCTTGTGTCCTCGCCATTTCCAGCGCAAGCCGATGGATGTAAGTAAACAGTCCGACCAAGATCACCGTAGACCATAAAAATCTGAGCGTTGAATTTTTTGCCACGAGGTGGAAATATTCAAAACCCAAGATCGCGATCAGAAGCCCCATCAACACCGCGCCGATATGCCGAGGACGTTGAAGTTGATGCCGTAGCGCCATGATCGGCAAGATATTGGCGATCCACAACAAGTAATTGGCCGCGGAGTAGGTCAGCCAACTGGGGCCGCTGTCCCGTATGGCGAAAAAGAAGCACGACACACTGAAGATCAAGCCGCCGCTACACCACAAAGCCGCCGCCGTAGAGCGTTGGCTGGATAGCACCATCCATGCCGTGGCGGGAAGCAAAACATAGAGAAAGCTGACCACCAAGTAGATGGTTTGTATGTCGTAAAAAGTCATGCAGCTTTGCTGTGTTTAAGGGCGATATTCAAACTATCAATTTAGCAGATTTGATAGATCAGTTTTTGATCTTGACCCAGCCAAATGGGCAATGGCCTGCCGCGTCGATCAGGATGTCATTGGATACAAAAATCTAGTGAAAACCCTATAAATGGCAATTTTCAAGCGTAAATCGGTGCTTGATGTATACAATTTTCGCCATGAACACCGCCATCTCTGCCATCGCCACTTTGCCCGAAGGCCAAGAAGAGGGTGGTTCGCAAACTGTCAAAGTTCAACTTAAATTGCGAGAAATGATTTTCGCAGGTGAGTTGCAAGCAGGCGCGCGCATCACCGAATTGGCTGTGGTGGAACGGCTGGGTGTGTCGCGCACGCCGATCCGTGCGGCCTTGATTCGCTTGGAGCAAGAAGGCTTGTTGCAGCAGTTGTCCAGCGGTGGTTTTGCGGTGCGTACTTTTTCGGAGAACGATGTCGCCGATGCCATTGAGCTGCGTGGCACGGTGGAAGGCTTGGCCGTGCGCTTGGCGGCAGAGCGGGGTGTCTCTGAGTCCTTGCAGGCGCAAGCGGCCCAATGTTTGGATGCCATTGATGTGCTGTTGCAAGCGCTCACTCTGGATGACGACGCTTTCTCAAGCTACGTGCATTTGAATGCGCAATTTCATGGCCTGTTGGGCCAACTCTCGGGCTCGTCGGTGTTGCAGCGCGAATTGGCGCGCGTGGGTAGCTTGCCTTTCGCGTCGCCTTCGGGCTTTGTGGTGGTGCAGGCCAACACGCCCCAAGCGCGCGACATGTTGGTCGTGGCCCAAGACCAGCACCGCCAAGTGCTCGACGCCGTGGCGCGACGCGAAGGCGCCCGTGCCGAAGCCATCATGCGCGAGCACTCGCGTTTGGCGCAGCGCAATTTACGCGATGCGGTGCGTCGCCCTGATTTGCAAGACAACCCCGTTGTGGGCATGCGTTTGATTCGCCCCAACTGAGTTTCAAATTTTTCTATTCCCGATTCATTCAAAGGAGACCCTGATGCAAAAACGTTTTTTCCTCAGCGCCGTGGCGCTTGGCCTGTTGGCGGCGCATGCCGGAACAGCTTTGGCCCAAGAGAAATTCAAAATCGGTCTGATCTTGCCGATGACCGGCCCTTTTGCCTCGACCGGTAAACAAATTGAAGCCGCAGCCCGCCTGTACATGGCGCAAAACGGCGACACCGTGGGCGGCAAGAAAGTGGAGCTGATCGTCAAAGACGACACCAGCGCCCCTGATGTGACCAAGCGCATTGCCCAAGAACTGGTGGTGAACGACAAGGTCAACGTGTTGGCTGGTTTTGGCCTGACGCCTTTGGCCTTGGCCACCGCCCCGCTCGCCACGCAATCTAAAACCCCGATGGTCGTGATGGCGGCTGCGACTTCCAGCATCACGCAAGCCTCGCCTTATGTGGTGCGCACCAGCTTCACGCTGCCGCAAGCCGCGGTGGCCATGGCCGATTGGGCGCCCAACAACGGCATCAAAAAAGTGGTGACCTTGGTGTCCGACTACGGCCCCGGCATTGACGCTGAAAAGTATTTCAAAGACCGCATGCTCTTCAACGGTGGTCAAGTGTTGGACACCTTGCGCGTGCCCATGCGCAACCCTGACTTCGCGCCATTCTTGCAAAAAGTGCGTGACCTGAAGCCCGACGCGTTGTTCGTCTTCGTGCCCTCGGGCGCGGGTGCGGCCTTGATGAAGCAATTTGCTGAGCGTGGCATGGACAAAGCCGGCATCAAGCTGATCGGCACTGGCGACATCACCGACGACGACATCTTGAACAGCATGGGCGATGTGGCCAACGGTGTGGTCACCTCGCACCACTACTCGGCGTCGCACAACTCGCCATTGAACAAAAAATTCGTGGCTGCGTTTGAAAAAGCCAACGCGGGCTTGCGCCCCAACTTCATGGCCGTGGGCGGCTACGACGGCATGCGTGTGATTTACGAAGCTGCCAAGACCACCAAAGGGGGCAATGGTGAGGCCTTGCTCAACGCCATGAAAGGCCAGTTGTTCGAGAGCCCACGCGGCCCCATGTTCATCGACGCGCAAACCCGCGACGTGGTGCACAACATCTACATCCGCAAGGTGGAGAAGGTGGGTGGTCAACTCTTTAACCAAGAGTTCAGCACCCTTGCAGACGTCAAAGATCCAGGCAAGACCAAGTAATGCTCACACTGTTGTTTGACGGAGTTGCGTACGGCATGCTGCTGTTTATTCTGGCAGTGGGCTTGTGCGTGACCATGGGGTTGATGAACTTCATCAACCTTGCGCATGGCGCGTTTGCCATGCTGGGGGGCTACGTCACCGTGGCGCTGATGCAGCGTCACGGCGTGCCGTTTTTGGTGTGTTTGCCGTTGGCCTTTTTGGCCTCGGCGGCGGTGGGCGTTGTGCTGGAGCGCACGTTGTATCGGCCCATGTACAAGAAACCGCACTTGGACCAAGTGCTGTTTTCGATTGGCTTGGCCTTCATGGCCGTGGCCTCGGCGGATTATTTGATGGGCTCGCAACAGCAAATCATGCAGCTGCCCGATTGGCTGCGTGGCCGCACCGAGTTGTTGGCTGACACGCCCTTTGTCTTGGGCATGGGCCACTACCGTTTGTTCATCATCGCGGTGTGCGCGGCCTTGACGGTGGCGCTGCAATATGTGTTGTCGGCCACGCGCTTTGGCAGCCGCTTGCGTGCCAGTGTGGACGACCCGCGTGCTGCATCCGGCTTGGGCATCAATGTGAACGTGGTGTTTGCCGCCACCTTTGCCGTGGGCTCTGGCTTGGCCGGTTTGGGCGGCGCTTTGGGCGCTGAGGTGCTGGGCTTGGACCCGACCTTTCCTTTGAAATTCATGGTGTACTTTTTGATCGTGGTGGCCGTGGGCGGCACCACCTCCATCACCGGACCTTTGCTGGCAGCCTTGCTGTTGGGCATTGCCGATGTGGCGGGCAAGTACTACATCCCTAAATTGGGCGCGTTCATTGTGTACGCGCTGATGATTGCGATTTTGATTTGGCGACCGCAAGGCCTCTTCGTGCGCCAAGGAGGCAAGTCATGAATGCGCAGACATCTTTGTTGCGTGCGGCGCGTTGGCAGCCTTTGGAGTTGGTGTTTTGGGCGTTCGCGTTTGCTTCGCCTTGGGTGCTGGCGCAACATGCACTCATCATCAACGAGATTGCCATCGTGGCCTTGTTTGCCGTGTCGCTGGACTTGGTGTTGGGCTACACCGGCATTGTGTCGTTGGGGCATGCGGCGTTTTTAGGATTTGGTGCGTACTCGGCAGCTTTGTTTGCCAAGCACATCCATCCCGATCCGTTGCTGGGGTTGCTGGTGGGCATGGCGGCGGCCACCTTGCTGGGCGCCGTGTGTTCGTTGTCCATCATGCGTGGCAGCGATTTGACGCGTTTGATGGTCACCTTGGGCACCGCGCTCATCTTGCTGGAGCTGGCCAACAAGTTCAGCGACTTGACGGGCGGTGCCGATGGTTTGCAAGGCGTCATCATGGGGCCGTTGCTGGGCCAGTTTGAGTTTGACCTGATGGGCCAAACCTCGGCTTGGTACTCCTTAGCCGTGTTACTGGTGTTGTTTGTGCTGGCACGTCGCTTGGTGCATGCGCCCTTGGGCGCTACTTTGAAAGCTGTGCGTGACAACCGTTTGCGTGCCATGGCCATTGGCATTCCGGTCACCGCGCGTTTGGCGGTGGTCTACACCGTGGCCGCTGGCATTGCGGGTGCGGCTGGCGCTTTGATGGCGCAGACCACGGGCTTTGCCTCGCTCGATGTGTTTTCGGTGGACCGCTCGGCCGATGTCATGCTCATGCTCGCCATTGGTGGCGTGGGTTGGTTGTACGGCGGCATCGCAGGCGCGGTGGCGTTCAAGCTGATGTATGACGTGATTGCCAACATCACCCCGCAGTACTGGACGTTTTGGATGGGCCTGTTTTTGGTGGTGCTGGTTTTGGTCGGGCGTGAACGTTTGATTCGCCCATGGACTTGGTTTTCTGCAGCACGCAAAGAGGGGCAGTCATGAGCGCGATGCCATCGATGAAACACAACGGCAGCGGCAACAACACCGCCAACGCCAACGCCAACCCCAGCGGGTATGCCTTGCAAACGCAAGGTTTGGTCAAGCGTTTCGGTGGCATCACTGCCACGGACCACGTCAACCTCAACATCGCACACGGCGCGCGTCACGCGCTCATTGGCCCCAATGGCGCAGGCAAAACCACGCTCATCAACTTGATGACGGGCGTGTTGCCCGCGACCGAAGGCCGCATCGTGTTGCAAGGTGAAGACATTTCGCGTTTGGCCCCACACCAGCGTGTGGCACGCGGCATGGTGCGTACCTTTCAAATCAACCAGCTGTTCAACTCGCTCACGCCTTTAGAAACACTGGCGATGGTGGTCACCCAGCACCGCGGCGAGGGCGCCCGTTGGTGGCAGCCGTTGGGCCACAGCGCGGCCATCACCGAGCGGGCTGAAGCATTGCTTGAACAGTTTCACCTCACCGATGTGATGCAGCAGCGCACCGAGCATTTGGCTTACGGCAAACGCCGCTTGCTGGAAATGGCGATTGCCTTGGCCTGCGAGCCTCGCGTGTTGTTGCTCGACGAACCCGTGGCGGGCGTGCCTGCGGGTGAGCGCGATGAGTTGCTGCAAACCGTGGCGGCCTTGCCCAGCGATGTGTCCATTGTGCTGATTGAGCACGACATGGACTTGGTGTTTAACTTTGCCGACCGCATCACGGTGTTGGTCAACGGCGCGGTGCTGACCGAGGGCACGCCGCAAGAGATTGCGCATGACCCGCAAGTCAAAGCCGTGTATTTGGGGACCAGCCATGACTAAAGCCACCGAACTTTTGCGCATCGACGGCTTGCGTGCAGGCTATGGCGAAGCCGTGGTGTTGCACGACATTGCGCTGCGTTTGAACGAGGGCGAAACCTTGGCCTTGCTCGGTCGTAACGGCACAGGCAAAACCACCTTGATGGACACCTTGGTCGGCGTGACCACGCAGCACGGCGGCACCATCCAGTTAGGGGGCGCGCCATTGCACCGCATGGCGCCGCACGACCGTGCTGCAGCGGGTATTGGTTGGGTGCCGCAAGAGCGCAATATTTTCAAGTCGCTCACCGTGCATGAAAACCTCACGGCGGTGGCCCGTGGTGCGCGCGGTACCCAGCACCGCGCTTGGACCCCCGAGCGTGTGTATGAGCTGTTCCCCCGTTTGGCCGAGCGTCAAGACAACTTGGGCACCCAACTCTCAGGCGGTGAGCAACAAATGTTGGCCGTAGGGCGTGCCTTGGTGCTCAACCCCCGCTTGCTGTTGCTCGACGAGCCATTGGAAGGTTTGGCGCCCATCATCGTGGAAGAGCTGTTGCGTGCCATCGCCCGCATCACCCGCGAAGAGGGCTTAAGCGCCATCATCGTCGAGCAACATCCGCAAGCCATTTTGAAAATCAGCCATCAAGCCGTGGTGCTTGACCATGGCACGGTGGTGCACAGCGGCAGCGCGCAAGCACTGTTGGATCAACCCGAACTGCTGGACCGACTCTTGGGCGTGGCCCGTGTCGACTGAACATCGAGAAAGAAGCAACGTATGTTTTTGAAAAACACTTGGTATGTAGCCGCTACTTCGGCGGATGTGCAAGTCAAACCCTTGGGGCGAACCATCTGCGGCGAGTCCATGGTGTTCTACCGTGGCGATGGCGGCAAGGTGTCGGCACTGGAAGACTTTTGCCCGCACCGTGGCGCACCTCTGTCGCTGGGCAAGGTGTGCAATGGCAAGTTGGTGTGCGGCTACCACGGCTTAGAAATGGGCTGTGACGGTAAAACCGTGGCCATGCCTGGCCAGCGCGTGCGCGGCTTTCCGGCCATTCGCAGCTTTGCGGTGGTGGAGCGCTATGGCTTCATTTGGGTGTGGCCAGGCGACGCGGCGTTGGCCGACGAAGCTTTGATGCCGGTGTTTGAATTCTTTGACAACCCCGCTTGGGCCTATGGCGGTGGGCTGTATCACATCCAGTGTAATTACCAGCTGATGATCGACAACTTGATGGACTTGACGCACGAAACCTATGTGCACTCGACCAGCATCGGCCAAAAAGAAATTGACGAAGTGCCTTGCACCACCAAGGTCGAGGGCGACCACGTCATTACCAGCCGTTTCATGGAAAACATCTCAGCCCCACCGTTTTGGCAGATGGCGCTGCGCAGCAACAACTTGGCCGATGACGTGCCGGTGGACCGCTGGCAGATTTGCCACTTCACGCCACCTAGCCACGTGATGATTGAAGTGGGCGTGGCCCATGCGGGCAAGGGCGGCTACAACGCGCCACAAGAACACAAAGCGTCGAGCGTGGTGGTGGACTTCATCACGCCAGAAACCGAAACCTCGATTCTTTATTTTTGGGGTATGGCTCGCCAGTTCCAGCCTGAAAACGCTGAGCTGACCGCCAAGATTCGTGAAGGCCAAGGCAAGATTTTTTCTGAAGATTTAGAGATGCTGGAGTCGCAGCAACGCAACTTGAGCAAGTACCCAGAGCGCAATTTGTTGATGCTCAACATCGACGCAGGCGGTGTGCAATCGCGCCGCGTGATTGAGCGTCTGTTAGCCAAAGAAAACACGGGAGCCGCAGCATGAGCGACAACTTGAATGGGGGCATCGATACGCCCGTGGGCAGCGACGGCGTGTTCACCCTCGAACTGGTGAAGTCAGGTCAACGCTTGGAAGTAGGCGCCGATCAAACAGCTCTGCAAGTGCTGGAAGACGCAGGGCTGGATGTGCCCATGTCGTGCGGTCAAGGTATTTGCGGTACGTGCTTGACGCGCGTGGTGGGCGGTGTGCCGGATCACCGCGACATGTATTTGAGCGGCGAAGAGCAAGACGCGAACGACCAGTTCACGCCCTGTTGCTCGCGCAGCAAAACGGCCGTTCTTAGGATCGACCTCTGAGCGCACGCGTGTGTCTGTGCCTGTGTCTTTGGGGGAGCAGGCGGTCCTTTAGGTTCTTCGGTAAAAATAACTGAATGAACCCACGCTCACGTTTCGTCAATGCGGCCTTGCTGTCCCACTTGTGCAAGTGGACGGTCTTGGCAATGGGGGTGGCGGTGTTGGCAGGCTCAGCGTCTGCCTTTTTCTTGTTCGCCCTCGACTGGGCAACCCGCACACGCGAGGCCAACCGTTGGTTGCTGTGGGGCTTGCCGTTCGCTGGTTTTGCGGTGGGCTGGGTCTACCTCAAGATCGGTCGGCAGGTGGAGGCGGGCAACAACCTGTTGATCGACGAAATTCACGACCCGAAAAAAGTGGTGCCCCTGCGCATGGCCCCCTTGGTATTGGCCGGCACGGTGATCTCGCATCTGTTCGGCGCCTCCGTGGGGCGCGAAGGCACGGCCGTGCAAATGGGCGGCGCCTTGGCGGACCAGCTCACACACCTGTTCAAACTCAAACACGAAGACCGTCGCCTGGTGTTGATGGCAGGCATCAGCGCGGGCTTTGCCTCGGTGTTTGGCACGCCGTTGGCGGGCGCGGTGTTTGCGCTGGAAGTGTTGTCGACTGGGCGCATGCGCTACGAAGCTTTGCTGTCGTGCGTCATCGCAGCCGTGGTGGCCGATCAAGTGGGCTTGTGGTGGGGCGTGCAACACACGGCTTACGTTGTGGGCCAGGTGTCCCAGATCACGCCGTGGGTGTTGCTGGCGATGGTGCTCGCGGGTGTGGCGTTTGGCTTGGCTGGACGTACCTTTGCCGTCGCGACGCATGCCCTCAGTGGCTGGATGAAGCAGCGTGTGGCCTACGCGCCCTTGCGCCCGATGCTGGGTGG
Organism: uncultured Limnohabitans sp.; assembly: GCA_963513725.1. Classification (GTDB taxonomy): domain Bacteria; phylum Pseudomonadota; class Gammaproteobacteria; order Burkholderiales; family Burkholderiaceae_C; genus Limnohabitans. The sequence continues at coordinate 14,181 of CAUPRM010000002.1, forward strand.
CGTGGTGGTGGCGGGTGCGGTGCTGCTCTTTGGCGCAGACCGTTACATTGGCTTGGGCATTCCGGTGATGCTGGAGGCATTCACGCAGCCGCTGCCCGCGACAGACTTCGTGGGCAAGATGGCGTTCACCATCGCGTCTTTGGGCACGGGGTTCAAAGGGGGTGAGGTGACGCCCTTGTTTTACATCGGGGCCACCTTGGGCAATGCGCTGGCGCCTGTGTTGCATCTGCCGTTTGCTTTGTTGGCCGCGGTGGGGTTTGTGGCCGTGTTTGCCGGTGCTGCCAACACGCCGCTGGCATCGACGCTCATGGCGATGGAGTTGTTCGGCGTCGAGGTGGGTGTTTTTGCGGCACTTGCTTGCACAACGAGTTACTGGTGCTCAGGGCACGCGGGTATTTATCGGGCGCAGCACCAAGGTCATGCGAAACCGTTTGAAAACTAGGGTTTACACCAGTCCCTGAGGTGACGATCGCGTATTTCTACGTAGTGGTGTGGCTGGGTTCAATTGTCTTAGACGCTCAAAATAGCGCCTGTATTTTTTCCCGAATCCATTCCATATTTCGTCTGAGGAGACACCATGATTCGTACCCTTAAATTGACAGCCTTGGCATCGTTGATGTTTGCTGCTGGCTTGGCCACTGCTGCTGACACCATCAAAATTGGCGTGACCGGCCCCTACACCGGTGGCTCATCGTCCATGGGCGTGAGCATGCGCGATGGCGTGCGTTTGGCCACAGCCGAAATCAACAAAGCCGGTGGCGTGTTGGGCAAGCAGCTCCAACTCATCGAGCGTGACGACGAAGCCAAAAACGAGCGTGGCGTGCAGATTGCCCAAGAGCTGATCAACAAAGAGCAAGTCGTGGCGACCATGGGCTTCATCAACACGGGTGTGGCTTTGGCGTCGCAGCGCTTCTACCAAGAAGCCAAGATTCCGGTGTTCAACAACGTGGCCACTGGCTCTATCGTGACGCAGCAATTCAAGGCGCCTGAGTTCCCTGACAACTACATTTTCCGCAACGCGGCACACGACAGCATTCAAGCGCCCATGATCGTGGAAGAAGCCATCGGTCGTCGCGGTTTCAAGAAAGTGGCCATCTTGGCTGACTCTACCAACTACGGTCAATTGGGTCGTGACGATTTGGAGAAAGCATTGACCGCCAAAGGCGTGAAGGCTGTGGCCGTTGAGAAGTTCAACGTGAAGGACGTGGACATGACCGCGCAGTTGCTCAAGGCCAAAGAAGCCGGCGCTGAAGCTATCCTGACTTACGCGATTGGCCCTGAGTTAGCTCAAATCGCCAACGGCATGACCAAGCTGGGCTGGAAAGTCCCGATGATCGGCAGCTGGACTTTGTCCATGGCCAACTTCATCGACAACGCAGGCCCTGGCGGTGAAGGTGCGCGCATGCCACAAACCTTCATTCAAGAGCCCAACACCATGAAGCGCAAGGCTTTCATCGATAGCTACTTGAAGACCTTCAAGCCGAAGAACAACCGCATCGACTCACCCGTGTCTGCTGCACAAGGTTACGACTCGGTGTATTTGTTGACTGCTGCGATCAAGCAAGCTGGCACCACCGAAGGTCCTAAGGTTCGCGAAGCCTTGGAAAACTTGCAAGCCAAAGTGGAAGGCGTTGTGACAACTTACGACAAGCCATTCACACACGACGACCACGAAGCCATCACCGCCAACATTCCCGTGTTCGGTGAAGTCAAGGGCAGCAAAGTGGTGTACGCCTACGAAGAAGATGCCAAGAGAGGCTCTGACATCCGTCAGAAAGCCGCCAAGTCAGCGGCCAAACCCGCTGCAAGCCAGCAACCTGCCAAGAAGTAATTCTTAGGCTCTCCGCGAGCGCCGTATCTGCTGATTCATGTTTGGCCGATACGGTGCTTTTTTTATATTCATACATTTTTAAACCAGAGCGCACTTATGGAAATTCTGCTGCAACTTATCTACAGTGGCATAGCGCTGGGCATGATTTACGCGGTCATCGCGTTTGGCTACCAGTTGACCTTTGCCACCTCCGACACCCTGAACTTCGGTCAAGGTGAGGCCCTGATGTTGGGCGCCTTGGTGGGGCTGACCTTGGTCGACACCCTTGGCGTTAATTACTGGTTGGCATTGCCTGTTGTGGGCTTGTTTGGCCTCGTGCAAGGTGCCTTGGTCGAGCGCATTGGCGTTCGTCCCGCCATCAAAATTAAAAGCGAGTTTGGTTGGATCATGTCCACCATTGCGCTGGGCATCATTTTCAAGAACGTGGCCGAAAACATTTGGGGACGAGACGATTTGCGTTTTCCCTCGCCATTGCCTGAAGCGCCCATGAAAGTCTTTGGCGCCAACGTGCTGCCGATGGAACTGTTGGTCATCGCTGGCGCCTTGGTGATGATGTTGGCCGTTGAGTTTTTCAACCGCAAAACCATTTACGGCAAAGCCGTGGTCGCCACTTTCAACGACCGCGATGCGGCGAAGTTGATGGGCATCAACACCGGTTTGGTCATCACGTTCTCTTATGCCTTGTCTTCGCTCACCGCCTCGTTTGCGGGTGTGTTGATCGCACCTTTGACCTTAACCGGCGCCACCATGGGCGCGGTGCTGGGCTTGAAAGCGTTTGCGGTGGCCATCATTGGTGGTTTGACCAGCGGCATGGGCATCATCGTGGGCGGCATCATTTTGGGTGTGGCCGAAACCACCACAGGTTTCTACATTTCCACGGGCTACAAAGATGTGCCCGGTTTGGTCTTGTTGCTCTTGGTCTTGGCGGTTAAGCCTGCCGGACTGTTTGGTAAATCTGCGATCAAGAAAGTTTGACCATGAATCGCAACTACGTTTTCGCTTCTGTGATTGGCTTCGCGCTGCTGGCGCTGGTGCCTGTGTTCACGCACAACCCTTACTACATCCACTTGGTCGAGACCATCATGATCTACGCGATCTTGTTGTTCGGCTTGGACATCGTGGTGGGCTACACCGGCCAAGTGTCTTTGGGCCACGCTGGTTTGTTTGGCATTGGCGCGTATACCGCCGGTGTTTTGTTCCTCAAAGTCGGCGCGCCGTTTTGGGTGATCGTGCCTGCCAGCATTGCCGTGACGGCGGTGTTTGGCGCGCTGCTGGCATTGCCCGCCTTGCGCGTGTCGGGCCCGTATTTGGCGATGGTGACCATGGCGTTTGGCACCATCATTCAAATCTTGATCAACGAAATGACCTTCCTCACCGAAGGCCCCATGGGCTTGAAAATCCCTAAGCCCGCCGTGGCAGGCTACAAGTTTGACGAGCAATCGTTTTACTGGGTGGTCACCGCCCTGTTGGCTTTGTCGCTGTTGGTCGTGCACCGCGTGTTGCGCTCGCAGTTGGGCCGTGCGTTTGAAGCCTTGCGCGGCAGCCCTGTGGCGTCTGACTGCATGGGCGTGTCGGTTTACAAATACAAGGTGTATGCCTTTGTGATCAGCGCTGGCTTTGCTGGCTTGGCGGGTTGTTTGTATGCCTACTCTGAGCAATACATTTCGCCTAATACCTACAACAACGAACTGACCGTGATGTTCTTGTTGGCCGTCATCATGGGTGGTCGCAAATCACGCATCGGCTCGATGCTGGGTGCCACCATCATTGTGTTGCTGCCTAAGTTGCTGGACGATTTAGAAATGTTCCGCATGGTCGCCAGCGTGTTGGCTGTGTTGATGTTGATCGGCGCCATCATCGGTGTGGCGCGCAAAATGACCACTGCGCAAACCATGGCTGTGCCAGTGGTGGGTACGGCGGCTTTGGCTGTATTTGCCTTCTGGTTGGACAGCATCACCGATTGGCGTTTGTCCATCTTCGGTTTGATGATTTTGTTCGTGGTGTATTACCTCCAAGACGGTATCGTGGGCTTTGTGCGCAGCTTGTTGTCTCACCGTTCTCGCGGTGCAAAGACTGCACACGTCGCGCATGCTGTTGACAGCCACGTCGACCCCATCATTCGCGCTGCGAAAAACGGGGGTGACGATGTGTTGGTGGCCAAAGAGGTGCTGATGCAATTTGGCGGCTTGAAAGCGATCAACCAAGTGGATCTGCGCATCAAGCGCGGCACCATCCACGGTCTGATCGGCCCCAACGGTTCGGGCAAGAGCACGATGATGAACGTGTTGACAGGCATTTACGTGCCCACAGCCGGCAGCATTGAGTTCGAAGGCCGCTCGGTGGTGGGACGTACCTCGTCTGACATCGCGTTGTCGGGCATTGCGCGTACCTTCCAGAACGTGCAGCTGTTTGGCGAAATGACGGCGTTGCAAAACGTGCAGGTCGGTTTGCACCACACCTTCCACAGCAACTTTGTGGACGTGGCGTTGAACACCTCGCGTTATGCCCAAGAAGACAAGTCCGCCACTGCGCGTGCTGAAGGCTTGTTGGCGTTCGTGGGCTTGGCCGATTTGGCGGAAGAACAAGCGCGTAACTTGCCTTATGGCAAACAGCGTTTGCTTGAAATTGCCCGTGCTTTGGCGCTGGACCCACAGCTGTTGTTGTTGGACGAGCCCGCTGCTGGCTTGACCGCACCTGACATCAAAGAGTTGGTGCTGATCATTCGCAAGATTCGTGACCACGGCATCACCGTCATCTTGATCGAGCATCACATGGACATGGTGATGAGCATTTGCGACACCGTCTCGGTGCTCGACTTCGGTCAAAAGATTGCGGAAGGTCAGCCTGCTGACGTGCAAGCCAACGAGAAGGTCATCGAGGCCTACCTCGGCGGCACGGCGACTTAAGCGCACACGGAGAATTAGAGATGTTGAAGATTAAAAATCTGGAAGCCGGTTACGGCAAAGTCCATGTGCTGCATGGCATTTCGATCGACGTGCCCAAAGGCAAAGTGGTCACCTTGATTGGCTCCAATGGTGCGGGTAAAACCACCACCATGCGCGCCATCAGCGGCATGATTTCCCCGACAGCGGGCGAGATCACCTTGAACGGCGAGCGCATTGACGGCATGGAGTCGTTCACGATCGCCAAGCGCGGTCTGGCCCACTCGCCCGAAGGTCGCCGTGTGTTTGCCACCATGACGGTGACTGACAACTTGATCTTGGGTGCGTTTCCCCGTCTGACAGGCAGCCGCCCCAAAGGCGATGTGCCCGCTGACTTGGACCGTGCGATGGACTTGTTCCCCCGCCTCAAAGAGCGCCGCAACCAATTGGCCGGTACTTTGTCGGGTGGTGAACAGCAAATGTTGGCCATGGCCCGCGCCGTGATGCTCAACCCCGAAGTGGTGTTGCTGGACGAGCCGTCGATGGGCTTGGCGCCTATTCTTGTGGAAGAGGTTTTCAAAATCATCGAAAACCTCAAGAGCCAAGGCGTCACCATGTTGCTGGTGGAGCAGTTTGCCGCCGCAGCCCTGAACGTGGCCGACTACGGCTATGTGATGGAAAACGGTCGTATTTCTGTGCACGGTGAAGCCAGCAGCTTGAAGAACGACCCAGCCGTGAAAGCAGCCTATTTGGGCGGTGGCCACTGAGCACGCGCTCGGCAAGCCCTGACTTTCGTTCCCATCACAACGCCCGTCGCTTGCCAAAGCGGCGGGCGTTGGCGTTTATAGAATGGGTGATCTGTTGTTGAGGTGTGTATGAACCCAGTTGTTGCTGTGATCCGTCGGTGGACTAAGGTGTCCGCGTTGGTAGGCGTTTGTCTAGGGGCAGGGCTGTGCGGTTCGGCGTGGGCGCAAACGTTCAAAATGCCTTGCGACGTGGAAGGCACCATTCCCTCCCTGAACGACCGCAAGTTAGACGCCGCCAAGGTGGTGGTGGAAATTCAGTCCTTGGGGAAAAACGTGTTTCTGAAAATCAACGGGCCTAAGCTGTACCAAGTGCAGGTCACCAGTCTGGCCACCGAAGAGTTCGATGGCAAAAACCTCACCACGGCTAAAGAAATGGGCGCTTACAAAAAGCACCGTACGACAGGTTTGGAGGCAGAAATTCGTTTAGAGCGTGAGCCCATCGTTTTGCACGCTTTCCATGACGTGAGTTATCACGGCAAGATCACGCGTGTGCATGTGGACGGGGCTTGCACATACACGCCCTGACAGGGTGGTGTGCGATCATTGGTGTCTTTTTAACTTAGAACCAGCACCAAAATCCCGTGCATTGACCGGTCACTTGCTGCACCAACAGGTCCAGCAAACCTCCGATGGCCAGCAAAGGCAGAACCACATAGACCAGCACCCACACGACCACCATGAGGGTCAGGCGCGGTTCTTCCAAACGGTGGCCCATCACGGTTTCGGTTTTTCGGCGCAGTCGGAGTTTGTTCAACATGGGTGTGTGGTTCGCAAGGGTCAAAGGATTTTAGGGGCATGATGAAGGTCAGTTGGGACACGCTAGACGCTGCGTCGTGGGACGCACACCATGCCCACGCCGCTGCGGCTTTGCAGCAGGACTGGGCCTATGGCGCTTGCATGAAAGCGTTGGGTGTGGGCGTGCTGCGTGCCTATGTGACACAAGACGGCACGCCGGTGGCCTTGGCTCAATTCATCATTCGACGTTTTTTAGGCGAGTTGGCTTGTGTGGCTTTGTGTTCAGTGGGTCCCGTGTGGCTGCAAGCTTTGTCGGGGGCCGACAAAGCGGCGGTCTATAAAGCGCTGAAGCGCAGCATTCCCCTCAAAAATCTGCGGTTGGTTGCCATCACGCCCGACGAGCCGCAAGGGCCTGAGCTGGGCTTGTCGCGCCTGCGCCGCGTCATGACGGGGCACAGCACTGTCGTGCTTGACATCACCCTTTCCATGGCTGATTTGCGAGCCCAGCTCGACAAGCGTTGGCGCCACCGTTTGGGCGGTGCCGAGGCATCTGCTTTGACCACCCACCGCGTGGGCACCAACGCAGGCCAGTACCGTTGGTTGCTGGAGGCCGAGATGCAACAGCGTGAGCAACGCGGTTTGCACGGTTTGCCTGTGCAGTTTTTTGATTTGTATGTGCCCTCCCGCAAGCAGCCATCGCAAACCATTTTGACGATGCGCGCTGACGTGGGCCGCGATCGTGTGGCGGGCATGATGTTTTTGATTCACGGCGAAGCCGCCACTTACCAAGTGGGCTGGACCAGTGATGTGGGGCGCGATTTGCATGCCCACAACCTGATTTTGTGGCGCGGCATCGAAGCGCTGCGCGAGCGCGGTGTGCGCCGTCTCGATTTGGGTGGCGTCAACACCACGCGCAGCGCGGGCATTGCACGCTTCAAAATGAGCACCGGCGGACAAGTGCTGACCTGCGCGGGCACCTTCATTTGATGGACGCGTACGACACCATGTTTGACGTGAAGAATTTGGCGTGCAGCCGTGGCAACAAACCTTTGTTTGAGGGCGTCAGCTTTTCTTTGAACGCCGGCCAAGCCTTGCATTTAGAAGGCGACAACGGCGTGGGTAAAACCAGTCTGCTGCGCATTCTGTGCGGCTTGTCACCCGCTGACGCGGGGGAAGTGCTTTGGCAAGGTCGCTCTGTGCAGGCTGACCCCAGCGCGTTTCGCTCGGCCTTGTTTTATTTAGGGCACAACCTCTCCCTCAAAGAAGAACTCAGCGCCCTCGAAAACCTGCAAGCCGATGCTGCCGTGGCTGGGCGCATCTTGACGCCAGAGCAAGCCTTGGTGGCTTTGGCGCGCATGGGTTTGCGGGGGCGTGAGCACCTGCCGTTGCGCGTGATGTCGCAAGGTCAAAAACGCCGCACGGCCTTGGCCCGTTTGCTGGCTAGCCAAGCTCCGTTGTGGGTGTTGGACGAGCCTTTTGTGGCCCTCGACGCCAAAGCGGTGGATGGCTTGCGCACGGTGTTGGCCAGCCATGTGGCGCAAGGTGGCATGGTGCTGTTCACCAGTCACCAGCCCATCACTTTGCAGCGTGCGGATGGTTCAGCTTTGGCGGTACAGAGCTACCGCTTGCAGTCAGTGCAGCCACAAACGCCTCAACGAGCGCCTCAGAAAGTACAGCCATGAACCGCCATGCCTTTCTCGCTGTGTTGCGCCGCGATTTGTTGTTGGCCTTACGCCGCAAGAGCGAGGTGCTGACGGCGGTGTTTTTCTTTGTGGTGGTGGCCGCTTTGTTTCCGCTGGGCATTGGCCCGGAATTGAACACCTTGCGTCTCGTTGCACCCGGCGTGTTGTGGGTCGGTGCCTTGTTGTCGAGCATGTTGGCGCTACAGCGCTTGTTTGAGGCCGACTACCGCGACGGCACTTTGGAGCAAATGGCCTTGTCGCCCGCGTCAATGCCCTTACTGGTTGGGGCCAAAATGCTGGCCCATTGGCTGGTGGCCGGGGTGCCGTTGGTATTATTGGCTCCTGTGTTGGGCTTGCAATTTGACCTCTCGGCCGATGCCTTGCTCACCTTGACCTTGGCCTTGTTGATCGGCACTCCCATTTTGTCTTTGGTAGGCGGCATTGGTGCTGCTTTGACCTTGGGTGTGCGCGGTGGCGGCGTGTTGCTGTCGCTGTTGGTGCTGCCTTTGTTTGTGCCGGTGCTGGTGTTTGGTGCTGGCGCGGTGGAGGCGCAAGCCAGTGGCTTGGGTTCGCAAGCGCATTTTTCGATTTTGATGGCCATGTTGTTGCCTGCCGTGTTCTTTAGCCCTTGGGCGTGCTCGGCTGCTTTGCGCATTGCGCTGGAATAATTTTTGACATGACGACCTCTCGCACCAGCATCAACTGGTTTTATTACGCTGCACCGCAAACCTTTTATGGGTTGGCGGCGAAGCTTTGGCCGTGGTGCGCCGCCTTGGGCACCTTGCTCGGTCTGGCCGGCTTGTGGTTGGGCTTTGCCGTGGCGCCTGCCGATTTTCAGCAGGGCGAGGGGTATCGCATCATCTTTGTGCATGTGCCTGCGTCTTGGATGTCGATGGTCATTTACTTGGCGATGGCGTTTTGGAGCGTGTTGGGCCTGACCTTCAACACCCGTTTGGCCGGCATGATGACCCGCGCTTTGGCGCCCACGGGTGCTTTGTTTGCCTTCTTGTCGCTGTGGACGGGGGCGCTGTGGGGCAAACCCATGTGGGGCGCTTGGTGGGTGTGGGATGCACGTCTCACCTCGGAGCTGATTCTTTTCTTTTTGTACTTGGGCTACATCGCCTTGACCTCGGCCATCGACGACACCCGTCGCAGCGACCGTGCGGGTGCGTTGATTGCCATCGTGGGCGCCATCAATGTGCCCATCATTTACTTTTCGGTGAAGTGGTGGAACACCTTGCACCAAGGCGCGTCGGTGTCGGTCACGCAAGCGCCCAGCATGGCCCAAATCATGTTGTGGAGCATGTTGCTGATGGCGTTGGCTTTTTGGGCCTACACCGTGGCGCTGGTGCTGTACCGCGTGCGCACTTTGATCTTGCAGCGAGAGAGCCACACGGCTTGGGTACAAGCCTTGCCCGAAGTGACGCACCCAACCGGAGCCGCAGCATGAGGTGGGACAGTTGGTCGCAGTTTTGGGCCATGGGCGGCTATGCCGTGTATGTGTGGGGCAGCGTGGGCGTGACCGCCTTGCTGATGGCTTTTGAAGTTTGGCAAGCCGGTGCGGCACGTCGTGCGGTGCTGGCGCAATTGCGTGCCGAGCAAGCCGTGGCCCAGTTGCCTGTTGAGGAATTGATGTGATGAAACCCAGAACCAAACGCTTGGCGTTGATCGTGGGCGGCCTTGTGGTGCTGTGCGCTGCGGCTGCTTTTGTGCTGAATGCGTTCCAGAGCAATTTGGTGTTTTTCTTCACCCCCACGCAAGTCAGCAACGGCGAGGCGCCCAAGGGCCGGACCTTCCGTGCGGGCGGCATGGTGAAGGAGGGCAGCTTGGTGCGTGACGGCAACACGGTGCGTTTTGTCATCACCGACACCGAAAAAGAAATGTCGGTCACGTTCGTGGGCCTGTTGCCCGATTTGTTCAAAGAAGGCCGCGGCGTGGTGTCGCAAGGCAAATTGGGCGATGACGGCGTGTTTGTGGCCAGCGAAGTGTTGGCCAAGCACGATGAAAACTACATGCCCCCCGAGGCCAAGCATGCGCTTGACCAAGCGGCCGCAGCCAAAGCCGCTCAGTCGGTCAAAACCAACCCGTGAGCCCTTCATGATTCCAGAGCTAGGTAATTTCGCATTGATGTTGGCCACGGTGGTGGCCTTGGTGCAGGGTGTGCTGCCCCTCGCCGGCACCTTGGTCGCCAATCCGCAAACCCAAATCAGTTTGCAATCGTTGGCGCGTCCTGCGGCAGCCCTGCAATTTGCCTTGGTTGCCTTTGCATTCGGTGCATTGGCCACGTCGTTTTTGAGTAACGATTTTTCGGTGCTTTACGTCTCGCAGCATTCCAACTCCTTGCTGCCCAAGCCTTACCAGTTTGCGGCGGTGTGGGGTGGCCATGAAGGCTCGCTGCTGTTGTGGGTGTTGATGCTCACCCTGTGGTCGGTGGCGGTGGCCCTGTTTTCGCGCAGCTTGCCGCTGGACATGGTGGCCCGCGTGTTGGGCGTGCTGGGCCTGATTTCGGTGGGTTTTTTGTTGTTCATCTTGACCACGTCCAACCCCTTTGAGCGTTTGTTGCCCGCAGCCCTAGACGGGCGCGACTTGAACCCCTTGTTGCAAGACCCCGGTTTGGTGATCCACCCGCCCATGCTCTACATGGGCTACGTGGGCATGTCGGTGGCGTTTGCTTTCGCGGTGGCGGCTTTGTTGAGCGGTCGCTTGGATGCGGCTTGGGCGCGCTGGTCGCGCCCTTGGACCGTGATCGCTTGGGCCTTTTTGACCTTTGGCATTGGCTTGGGCTCATGGTGGGCGTATTACGAGTTGGGCTGGGGCGGTTGGTGGTTTTGGGACCCCGTTGAAAACGCCTCGCTCATGCCTTGGCTGGTGGCCACGGCCTTGATTCACTCGCTGATGGCGACGGAGAAACGCGGCAGCTTCAAGGCTTGGACGGTGTTGTTGGCGATTGCCGCCTTTTCCTTGTCCTTGCTTGGCACGTTCTTGGTTCGCTCGGGTGTGCTGACGTCGGTGCACGCCTTTGCCACCGACCCCAAGCGCGGTGTGTTTGTGTTGCTGTTTTTGGCGGTGGTGGTGGGCGCGTCGCTCACCCTCTTTGCGTGGCGCGCACCGCGCGTCACTTTGGGTGGCCGCTTGGAGTTGGTGTCGCGGGAGTCGTTTTTGTTGGCCAACAGCGTGTTGATGGTTGTCGCGACTGCAGCCGTGTTGCTGGGCACGATTTACCCACTCATCATTGATGCTTTGAACTTGGGCAAGTTGTCGGTGGGCCCGCCGTATTTCAACGCGGTGTTTGCGCCGCTGTTGGTGCCCGCCATCTTTTTGATCATCCCCGGCTCGGTGGCGCGTTGGCGCGATGCCAACGTGCGCGAGATTGCCTACACCTTGCGTTGGACTGCCTTGGGCGCCCTGCTGCTGGGTATTGGTTTGCCGTTTGTTTGGGGCGCTTGGACTTGGGGCTCTGCCTTGGGCCTGTTCCTTGGTGCTTGGGTGGCCTTGGGTACCTTGCAGCAAGTGTGGGTGCGCGTGCGCAAGCCTGGCCGCATTGGCGCATCCTTCTGGGGGCAGCAGATCGCGCACTTTGGTATGGCCGTGTTGGTGGTGGGCGTGACGGGCGTGAAGTCTTACGAGGTCGAGCGCGATGTGCGCATGCATGTGAACGATGTGGTCACCATCGCGCCGTACACCTTCCGCTTGAAGTCGCTCGACGAGGTGATGGGCCCCAACTACAAAGCCACTCGCGCCGATGTGGAAGTGCTGCGCGATGGCCAGTTGCTGGAAGTGTTGCAGCCTGAAAAACGCCGCTACTTTTCGTCAGCCATGCCGATGACCGAGGCCGCCATTGATTCGGGCTTTATGCGCGATCTGTATGTGTCCTTGGGTGAGCCTTTGAACGACACGCGCACCGAGTGGAGCGTGCGCGTGTACTTCAAGCCCTTTGTGCCTTGGCTCTGGGCGGGGGTGTTGCTGATGGTGTTGGGCGGCGTGTTGGCGGCGGTGGACCGTCGTTACCGCAAATAAGCCGCAGAGGTCACGTCGGATTGCTATGAAAAAATTTCTCATTCCTTTGGTTTTGTTCTTCGGCTTGGTGGTGTTTTTGGCCGTGGGCTTGAAGCTGGACCCCCGCGAAATTCCGTCGCCCTTGGTCGACAAACCTGCACCTGAATTCAGCTTGCCCACGCTGGCGGGGGAAGCCAAGTTTTCGCCCAAAGACATGCTGGGGCAGGTGTGGATGTTCAACGTGTGGGCCACTTGGTGTGTGGCGTGTCGCGAAGAGCATCCGGTGTTGGTCGCCTTTGCCAAGAAAAACAATGTACCCATCGTGGGCTTGAGCTACAAAGAAATTCAACCGCAAGATGCCGCCGCCAAAGCGTCGGACGATATGAAGCTGCAAGTCGCGCGTGAGCGCAGCGTGGTGTGGCTCAAGCGCCACGGCAACCCCTACGTCACCTCGGTGATGGATTTGGACGGACGCGTGGGCATCAACTACGGCGTTTACGGCGTGCCTGAGACGTACATCATCGACAAGCAGGGCGTGATTCGCTACAAGCGTGTGGGCGTGGTCACGCCCCAGTTGTTGGCCGACAAAATCTTGCCCCTGATTGAGGCGCTGAACAAATCATGACCTACGTTTTTTCTTTGAAGCTTTGGCTGGTTTCGGCGGCCGTTGCGATGTGTGCGATCACGACCTCGGCGCAGGCGGTTTCGCCTCAAGTGCCAGCGCCCGTGCGCGAAGCCGCGCCTTTGGCGGACGACCCCAAGTTAGAAGCCCGTTTGGTCGACATTTCGCAAGAGTTGCGCTGCTTGGTGTGTCAAAACGAATCGTTGGCGTCGTCGCACGCCGAGTTGGCCGACGATTTACGCCGCGAAGTGCGTGACTTGATCCGCCAAGGCAAAACCGACCAAGAGGTGAAAGACTTTTTGGTGGCCCGCTACGGTGACTTTGTGCTGTACCGCCCCGAAGTCAAGCCCCTGACTTGGGTGCTGTGGTTTGGCCCCTTTTTGCTGCTGTTGGTGGCTGCTGTGTTGATGGGCATTTACTTGCGCCAGCGTCGCCAGCAGGTGCAGCCTGCGCCTTTGAGCGATGCAGACCGCGCCCGCGCGCAGAAAATTTTGAAGGCTTGATGTGAACCCTGCTTTGACCTTTATCGTCTTGGCCGTCGGCCTGATCGCCGTTGTGTTGTTGGTGCTGTGCGTGGCGTTGTGGCGTGGTGCGCAAGCAGGCGCGTTGGCCTTACAGGCGCAAGATGTCGCCCGTCACAACCCAGCGCTGGCCAATGCGGCCGTGTACCGCGACCAACTGCTCGATCTGGAGCGTGAGCACGCCTTGGGCAATTTGAATGACCAAGAGTTGCAAGTTGCCCGCGATGAGTTGAGCCAGCGTTTGCTTGACGATGTGGGGCCTGCGGAGGCTGCTACTGAGGCCGCAAGTGCTGAAGCGTCAGATCGCGCAACCGCTGTGGCTGGCCCGCGTCAGCCTTGGTTTTGGTTGACCGCGCTGATTGTGTTGGTGCCGGTGCTGTCCTTGGTGATGTATGGCTTATTGGGCCAGCCTGAGGCGCTCGATCCCTTGGCGTTGAAGCAAGGTGTGAGCAACGAAGCCGAGGTCACGCCAGAAAAACTCGCCACCATGGCGGCTGCTTTGACGCGTCGCTTGGAAGACGAGCCCAACAATGTGGAAGGCTGGGTCATGCTGGCGCGCGTACAGCGTGCGTTGGGGCAGTTCGAGCCTTCGGGTCAATCCTTGCGCAAAGCGCTGGCGTTGAGCCAAGACGACAACTTGGCCATTGATTTGGCCGAAGTGCTGGCGCAGCAAAACGCCGGTAATTTTGCGGGTGAGCCTTGGGCCATCATCCAACGCGTGCTGAAGGCCGATCCGCGCCACCTCAACGGCTTGTTTTTGGCGGGTAGTGCCTCGTACACCGAGTCGAACTACAGCGCCGCCTTGCGCTTTTGGGAGCGCGCCCGTGAGGTGGTGGCTGCCGACTCGCCCGATGCGCCTGAGCTCGACCGTGCCATCTCCGAGGCGCGTGACAAATTGGGTCTCGCACCCGCCGCGCCTCCTGCATCCCATGCTGGGGTGAAGGCTGCGCTTTCGCCCGACGCCCAAATTCGCGGCCGCGTTAGTTTGGCCCCTGAGTGGGTGGGCAAAGTGGGGCCGCAAGACACGGTGTTTGTGTATGCCACCGCCGTCAGCGGCTCGCGCATGCCCGTGGCGATTGTGCGCACCACGGTGGCCGCCTTGCCGTTTGATTTTGTGTTGGACGACAGCACGGCCATGAACCCCAGCGCCAAGCTCTCCAGCATGAACGAGGTGACGGTACGCGTTCGGGTCTCCAAGAGCGGCCAAGCCATGCCTCAGCCCGGCGATGTGATGGGCAGTGTGAGCCCCGTCAAGCTGGGCAGTCGCAACCTGACTTTGATCGCCAAAGACGTACAACCTTGATGGCACACGCCGCGATGCGGCGTGGGTCTTATCAGCACCAAACCTTTGCCCTAGGCATTGATTGCGCTGCCCATAAAAAATCCCCGCTAGGCCAGAGCCGCAGCGGGGATTTTTTTGACCTGAGGTGAATCCACCCCAGTGCCCTAACAGGCGCTGATTACAGCAGGCCGTGTTGACGCGCAAAGTGCAGGGTTTGGGTGCGGCTTTTCACGTCCAAACGACGGAACAGGCGCCACAGGTGAACTTTGACGGTGTGCTCGCTGATTTCGAGTTCGGCGGCAATGTCGCGGTTGCTCAAGCCACGGTCAAGCATGACGATGAGTTGCTTTTGGCGCTTGGACAACTTGGTCTCACCGACCACCACCGTTTCTTCGTCGCCGCCTTCGGCTGCGAACAAACCTTGGATGGCAGACGAAATCTCGGGGGCAGGCGTCGATTTTTCGAGGTACAAATCGGCACCGGCTTCGATACAGGTTTCTTCGGCTTCGCCTGCGGGCATGGAGGAAATCACCACCAATGGCACATCGCCGTACATGGTTTTGACTTCGCGCACAGCGCTCGTGCCTTTGACGCCAGGCAACAACAAATCGAGCACAAACAACTCGGGCTCGCCGTTTTTGATGATGGCAGCTTGCAGTTCGCTGAACTTCTCTAATTCAATGACCTTGGAGGCGGGGCGCATGCGACGCAGCAGCATGGCGATCGCTTGGCGAACCAAAGGATGGTCGTCGATGATGTACAAACTCATTTTTTATTACTCCAACAAATATCTTAGTAGTTTAGCCCCATGGCGTCACGGACATCGCGCATGGTTTCGCGCGCGGTGATGCGAGCTTTTTCTGTACCTGCATCAACGATATCACGGACGATTTTAGGGTTCGCGATAAACGGCTCAGCACGCTCCAACATGGGCTGCTGCTCGCGCAGGATGGCATCAATGATGGGTTGCTTACATTCTAAGCAACCAATGCCTGCGGTTTTGCAGCCCTGAGTCACCCACTGGCGCTGGTTTTCATCTGAATAAACGATGTGGAATTGCCACACGGGGCATTTGTCTGGGTTGCCCACGTCTGTGCGTTTGACGCGAGCGGGATCGGTGGGCATGCGCTTGACTTTGTGTTCCAGCGTGGCGCGGTCTTCGCGAATGGCAATCGAGTTGTTGTAACTCTTGCTCATTTTGGCGCCGTCTAAGCCCGGTAACTTGCTGGCTTCGGTCAGCAAGGCTTGGGGTTCGGGCAAGATGACTTTACCGGTGCCTTTGAAATAGCCTTCCAAGCGTTCGCGGTCTTGGCTGTCGAGTTCTGGGGCAGAGGCCAAATAGCCCAAAGCACCTTCTGCGGCCTTGGCGTCACCCGTTTCTTGGTAAGTTTTGCGTGCTTTTTCGAAGCGTTTGACGCTGTCTTTGGGCAGTTTGGCCAAGCTGGTCTGTACCTTGGCTTCGGCATTGGTTTCGCGGCCATAGAGGTGGTTGAAACGACGTGCGGCTTCGCGGGTCAGCTCGACGTGGCTCGATTGGTCTTCACCCACAGGCACGTATTTGGCCTTGTACATCAGGATGTCGGCGGCTTGCAGCAGGGGGTAGCCCAAGAAGCCGTAGGTGGCCAAGTCTTTGTCTTTGAGTTTTTCTTGCTGGTCTTTGTACGTGGGCACGCGTTCTAACCAACCGAGCGGTGTGCCCATGGCCAAAAGGGTGAACAACTCGGCGTGTTCAGGCAGGCGGCTCTGCAAAAAGATGGTGCATTGGTTGGGGTCCAAGCCAACGGCCAACCAGTCGATGACCATTTCGTACACGTTCTTTTCGATCACCTCGCGGCTTTCGTAATGCGTGGTGAGGGCGTGCCAATCGGCCACGAAATAGAAGCAATCCATCTCGGACTGCAGGCGCACCCAGTTTTTCAAAGCGCCGTGGTAATGGCCCAAGTGCAAGGCGCCGGTGGGGCGCATGCCGGAGAGAACGCGTTCTTTCATGGATCAGGACTTCAGTAAAAATTCGAGGGGACTGAGCAACAGGCTCAAGAGTTCAAAGGTCAGCGTCATCAAAGGCGCCATCCAAAAGGTGTTGATGAAGCCCATCACCACCAAGGCCATGACGATGTAAAAGCCCCAAGGCTCCACTTTGGACAGCCAGACGGCTTGTTTCCAAGGCAGCAACCCAACCAAAATGCGCCCACCGTCCAGCGGGGGCAAGGGAAACAGGTTGAAAGCAAACATGACGGCGTTGACTTTGATGCCCGCTTTGGCCACTTCTAAAAAGAAGCGCTCTTGCACACCCGCACCAGCCAAGGCATAAAGCACGACGCCCCACAGCAGCGCTTGGACCAAGTTGGAGACGGGGCCGGCCAAGGCGACCCAAATCATGTCCCGTTTGGGGTGGTTCAAGTTGCCAAAGCGCACGGGCACAGGGCGGGCGTAGCCAAACAAAAAGTGGCCGCCGGTGGCTAAAAACAAAATCACAGGCATCACCAACGTGCCCATGGGGTCGATGTGCGGAAAGGGGTTGAGGGTGACGCGACCCATCATCCACGCTGTGTTGTCACCCAAGCGGTGCGCGACGTAACCATGCGCTGCCTCATGCAACGTGATGGCAAACACCACGGGCAAGGCATAAATCAAAATGGTTTGAATGAGGTCAGGGAAATTCACAAAACAATTGTCGCATTGAAAGACCAAAGTCCCTGTTTATGCGGTCTCAGAGGCCTAAAACGTCTAATGCGCCGCGGCCTTGGCGAATCACTTCGGGGTCACCACCGCCGTCCATGGCCGTCAAATCGACCACGGTGGTGGGCTCTAGGGCACAGGCGCCCGCATCAATGACGGCGGTCAGATCGTGCTCAAAGCGGTCGCGAATCTCTGCGGCGTCGTTCATCGGGTCGGTTTCGCCCGGGGGAATCAAGGTGGTGGCCAGCAAGGGCGCGCCATGCAGTTCCAGCAAATTGAGCAAGGTTCGGTTCAATGGCACGCGCAGGCCGATGGTTTTGCGCTGCGGGTGGCTGACGCGACGGGGCACTTCCTTGGTGGCTTCCAAAATGAAGGTGTAAGCGCCAGGCGTGGCGGCTTTGAGCAGTCGGTATTGGCGGTTGTCGACTTTGGCGTAGTTGGCCAGTTCAGACAAATCGCGGCACATCAAGGTGAGGTGATGTTTGTCATCGACTTGGCGAATGCGGCGCATGTGCTCGACGGCTGCTTTGTCGTCCAAGTGGCACACCAAGGCATAACTGGAGTCGGTGGGCACGGCCAGCACGCCGCCGCGTTCTAGCAGCGCCACGGCTTGTTTGAGCAAGCGGGGTTGCGGGTTGTCGGGGTGAACTTGAAGGAACTGTGCCATGTCAACTCACATCCGGTGCGCGTTTTGGTGCTCGCGGTTGCTGAGCCAGCCTGCGCCCAAGCCGCACAGGGCGATCAGCAGCATGCCCAGCACGGCAATGCGGTCGGGGACGTAGGCAAACACCAACCAGCCGCCTAAAGTGGCAAAGCCGATGCTGCTGTACAAAAACGGCGTCACGCTGGCGGCGGGGGCTTTAGAGAAGGCAATGATCAACAGGTAATGCCCCAAGGTGCCCGCAAAGCCAATCAGGCACATCAGCAGCCATTGGGTGTGGGTGAGGTCGGTGGTCCAAGCGCTCAAGACCAACACCGACGCAATGGCGAAGCCCACCCAGCCGGTGTAGATGTGCATGGTGACGGGGCTTTCGGTCTTGGCCATGTGGCTGGTGAGCGTTTGAAAGCTGGCGTAGGCCACCACCATGGTGAGCGGTAACCAAGCGGCGCTGGTGTCCATGCTGCCGCCGGGGCGCACGATCAACAACGCGCCGCCCAAGCCGCCCATCACAAACAGCCAGCGCAAGCGTGAGACGTGTTCTTTCATCACAAAACGCGCCAAAAACGTAACAGCGAGCGGCGTCAGCATGGCAATCGCGCTGAATTCGGCCACGGGCATGCGTTGCAAACTGGCAAAGCCCAGCACGCTGCAAATCAGCAGCAACAACCCCCGCAGCATTTGCAATTTGAAACTGCCGGTTTGAAACATGCCCATGCCCCGACGTGGCCACATCACGGCGGTGGTGGCCACGGCTTGGAAGGTGTAGCGAAACCACAGCACCATCAGCAAGGGCACGCTGGCGATCAAAAATTTGTTGGTGGTGTCCAGCACCGCGAAACACGCCATGGCGATCACGGCGTAAGTCATGCCCGCGAAGGCGCCGTGTGCAGGGCGTTTCATCACTGGATTCGGTGCGCGAGCGCGTCCCAGACGGGGGTGAGTTGGCCGGGCAACCAAGGCAAGGTGCCCAAGTCGATGCGGCTCTCATCCGGACTGTGGAAATCGCTGCCGCGTGAGGCGAAGAGGTTGAACTCGCGCGCCATGTCGGCGTATTCCACGTATTCGGGCACGGTGTGACTGCCTGTCACCACCTCGACCCCTTGGCCGCCGTGTGTTTTGAACTCGGTGAACAAGGCGTACTCCTCGTTGGCCGTGAAGTCATAGCGGCCAGGGTGGGCGATCACTGCGATTCCTTGGGCCTCGGTGATCCATTGCACCGCGTTTTTGAGCGTCGCCCAGCGGTGCGGCACAAAGCCTGGTTTGCCTTCGGTCAGGTAATTGCGAAACACCTCGTGGGTGTCTTGGCAGGCGCCGCTTTCGACCAAGAAGCGCGCAAAGTGGGTGCGCGAAATCAGCTCAGGGTTACCCACAAATTTGAGCGAGCCCTCAAAGGCACCGTGAATACCGACTTTGGCCAAGCCTTCGGCCATTTCTTGGGCGCGTTCGCTGCGGCCACCGCGTGTTTTGTGCAAACCGTCGATCAAGGCCGTGTTGGTGTGGTCAAAGCCCAAACCCACGATGTGCACGGTTTTGTTGGCAAAGGTGACCGAAATTTCGGTGCCGGTGAGGTACTTCATGCCTTGCGCTTGAGCCGCCGCGATCGCGCGGGCTTGGCCGCTGATTTCGTCATGGTCGGTCAAGGACCACAGCTCGACGCCGTTGGCCTTGGCGCGTGCGGCAAGTTGCTCGGGGGTCAGGGTGCCGTCGGACATCACAGAGTGACAGTGCAGATCGGCGTTCAAGATAGAAGTACTCACGTTTTCAATTGTAGGCGCGGCAAGGCGGCGCAGGCATTCGCGGTGGTGACAGCGGCCAATTCGCTCAACGACATGCCGCGTAAATCCGCCAAAACTTGGGCGATGCGTGGCAATTCGGCAGGCGCGTTACGCCCTTGCGCGGCACCTGCTGCGCGTTGCTCGGCGGTGGCGTAGAGCCAATGCGGGGGAATGTCGGGGGCGTCGGTTTCGAGTACCAGCGCGGACAGCGGCAGTTGCGTAGCCAGGCGGCGCAGTTGCAAGGCCCGCTCGTAGGTCAAGGCGCCGCCAAAGCCCAACTTGAAACCCAAGGCGATGAAGGTCTGGGCTTGCTGCAAGCTGCCGTTGAAGGCGTGGGCAATGCCGCCGATGACCCGCGTTTTGCGCAAGCCTTGCAGCAGCCCATCTGCCGAGCGGCGCACATGCAAGATCACGGGGAGTTGATGGCGTTGGGCGAGTTCGAGTTGCGCTTGGTAAAACCAACGTTGCTGCGCCAAGGCTTCTGGGGTGTTGAGGCTGGACACAAACCCATCCAAACCAATTTCGCCGACGGCCACCAGCTGCGGGTCGTCGCGGTGGGCGTGCAGGGCGGCGTCTAGTTGGACCAAGTGTTCTGGCGTGGCGTGCGGGGTGTACAGCGGGTGAATACCCAAAGCGTAGCTGTCGCCGTGGGCGTGCGCCAAGTGGCGCACCGTTTCAAAATGGGCAGCCGCAACCGCCGGAATCACGCAATGCGCGACCCCAGCGGCGCGCGCACGTTGGCGCACCGCGCTGCGGTCGGCATCAAATTCGGCGGCGTCGAGGTGGCAGTGCGTGTCGATCCAAGAGGGCATGTGGCACAGCGTACCAAATGCGCTGAAACGCTGTCTCAGCGAGATGTCGCCAGTGCCGCGCCCAAGGCGAACACCGAGTTGGGGGCGTTCACTTTGAACGGCTTGGTGTCGCGTTGCGCAAAGATGCCGCGTTTCGAGGCTGGGCGCATGTCGATATGTGCCCCCTTGGCGCGTGACTCTTCCATCAATTGACGCAGCGAAATGGACGACAGGTGATCCACCATTTTTTGGTTCAGGTTGTTCCACAGGTCGTGGGTGAGCAAGCTGCTGCCATCCACCGCGTCTTCGCTCTCTGGGGTGCTGGCGCCGTTGGCATCGACCGCGCTGATGATGTCCGCCACGCTGATGGCTTGGGCCGCACGCGCCAAGGTGTAGCCGCCGCCCGGGCCGCGCGTGCTTTCAACGAGGGCCTCTTTGCGCAATTTGCTGAACAGCTGTTCCAAGTAGGACAGCGAGATGTGTTGGCGTGCGCTGATGGCGGCCAAGGCCACGGGGCCTTGGGCTTCGCGCAAAGCCACATCAATCATGGCGGTGACGGCAAATCTGCTTTTGGTACTTAAACGCATCTCAAACTCCTTTGTTCGATCACAGGCAAACAAGGCCCGATGTCTGAACTTTAGACACGAAAACACTTCGTGTAAATTCGTATTTTTGGTTTAATCACTTCGATAAAACCGAATAATCAAAGCATTCGATATGAATTTCAAACATCTTTACTATTTTTGGGTCACCGCGCGTGCCGGTGGCGTGATGCGTGCGGGCGAGCAGCTGCACACCACGCCGCAAACCTTGTCAGGCCAGATCAAGTTGCTCGAAGACAGCTTGGGGCGTCAGCTGTTTCGTAAAAGCGGTCGTCAGCTGGAGTTGACCGACGATGGCCGCACCGCGTTGGGCTACGCCGATGGCATTTTTAACCTCGGTGCCGAGCTTCAAAACGCCATGCGTCAGGCGAGCAACGAAACGCACACCTTGGACTTTCGGGTCGGCGTGGCCGATTCGGTGGCCAAGTCCGTGGCCTACCGCCTGTTGGAGCCTGCTATGTCGATTTCGCAACCTGTGCGCTTGATTGGCAGCGAAGGCAAGTTCCCCGATTTGTTGGCGCAACTGGCCCTGCACCGTCTTGATTTGGTGATTGCCGACGAGCCGCTGTCACGCCGCATCAGCGTCAAAGCGTTCAACCACGCTTTGGGCACCACGCCCATGAGCTTTTTTTGCACGCCAGCCCTCAAAGCCACGCTGCAAGGGGAGTTTCCACAGTGTTTGCACAGCGCCCCCATGTTGATTCAGGGGGCCGCCTCGTCTGTGCGCCAGCAGTTAGAGGGTTGGCTGGCCAAGCACCACTTGCAACCGCGGGTGGTGGGCGAGTTTGACGACGGCGCCTTGATGACCGCGTTTGGGCGCGAGGGGCGTGGCGTGTTCATGTCGCCCAGCGTGCTGGAAGACGAGACGGTGGCGCATTACGGTGTGGAGGTGTTGGGGCGCAGCGACGAGCTGGTGGAGGAGTTTTTTGCGGTGTCGGTGGAGCGGCGCATCAGCCACCCGTGTGTGGCGGCCATCACGCACAACGCGCGTGGGCGTTTGTTCAACGGCTGATGCGGCGTCGCGTCTCAGTGCCTGAATCAAGCGTAAGCGTGCAAACGACCGCGTCGGTCGTAGGTGGTCAACACCACGGGGCTGGTGCGCCGTGCGGTCACGATTTGGCTTTGGTAGGCGTTGATGCGTTCAGCCGCGAACTGAATGTGCACGCTGTGACGCCATTGGTCGTAAGCGCGGCGGCGTTCGGGGCACGACAAGATTTCGTAGGCTTTGTTCAGACCCGCCATCACCGAACCGTCCATCGCGCAGTGCGCGTGGCGATCGGGGTGGTGGCGCAATGCCAACGCACGGTAGGCCGCCCGAATCACCTCGGGGGCTGCCGCGGGGGCCACGCCCAGCACTGCGTAAAAGTCTTTGAATCCGTCCATGTAACGAATTAGACACTAAAAACGCTACAAAGTAATACTAAGTGTTAAATTTATTTGAAATTGTTAACTTTGTTGTTTCATTGCGACAGTTGACCGAGGCTGAGTTGCAACTGTCGGTCGCAGCGTGCGGCCAAGCTCGCGTCGTGGGTGACCAGTACAAAGGCTGTGCCTTGGTCGCGGGCCAATTGCAGCATCAAGGCGAAGACTTGATCGGCGGTGTGACGGTCGAGGTTGCCCGTGGGCTCGTCGGCCAACACGCAGGCCGGGCGGGCGACCAAGGCGCGGGCAATGGCCACGCGCTGGCGTTCGCCGCCCGACAACTCGGACGGGCGGTGGTGCAAGCGTGCGCCCAAACCGACCGCTTCCAACATGGCTTGCGCTTGGGCGCTGGCGGCCGTGCGGTCCATGCGACGAATCCACAGCGGCATGGCCACGTTGTCGAGCGCGGTGAACTCGGGCAACAGGTGGTGAAACTGGTAGACAAAGCCCAAATGTTGGTTGCGCAAATCGCCCAGTTCGGTCGCGTTGAGGCCTTGCAAATCGCGGCCCATGAGCGACACGCGCCCCGTGCTGGGCGTGTCCAAACCACCCAACACATGCAGCAGCGTGCTTTTGCCCGAGCCCGAAGTGCCGACGATGGCCACGGTTTCGCCTGCGTGAATGTCGAGGTGAATGTTTTGCAACACCGTCACATCCAAGGGGCCTTCCGTGAAACGGCGGCTCAGGTTGCGTGCGGTCAACACGACGGGGGTGACGGGTGAGGTGGGGTTCATGGCGCGTAACTCGTTATTCATAGCGCAGCGCCTGTGCGGGGTTGATGCGGCTGGCGCGCCAACTCGGGTAGATCGTGGCCACAAAGGCCATCGCCAGCGAGATCAGGGTGATGGGCCAAATGTCGGCAGCTTGCGGATCGCTGGGCATGCGGCTGATGAGGTAAATGTCGCGTGGCAAAAAGCTCGCACCCAGCGCGTTTTCAATGGCGGGCACGATGACGTCGATGTTGCAGGCCACGCCCAGCCCCATCAGCAATCCGCCCAAGGTGCCCAGCACGCCCACGGTGGCGCCTTGCACCACAAAAATGCCCATGATGCTGCGCGGGCTGGCGCCCAAGGTGCGCAAGATGGCGATGTCGGCGCGTTTGTCGGTCACCGTCATCACCAGCGTGGTGACGAGGTTGAACGCCGCCACTGCCACGATGAGGGTGAGGATGATGAACATCATGCGTTTTTCCACCTGCACGGCCGCAAACCAGGTGCGGTTTTGTCGGGTCCAGTCGCGCACGATCACCTCAGGGCCCAGTGTGGCTGCCAATTCACTGGCCACGCTGCGCGCTTGTTGGCCGTCTTTCAGTTTCAAGCGCACGCCGCTGGGAGATTCGAGGCGAAAGATGCGCTGCGCGTCTTCGATGTGCATCAGCACCAAGGTGGCGTCGTATTCGTAATGGCCGGAGTCAAACAGACCGGCGACATTCAATTGTTTCAAGCGGGGCATCACGCCCGCAGGGGTGACTTGGCCGCCGGGGGCCACCAGCGTCACGCGGTCGCCCACGCGCACGCCCAAGGCATGGGCCAGTTCGCCGCCTAGCACCACGTTGAAGCTGCCCGCTGTCAAAGCGCCGCGCACGTCGGGGGGGAGTTGCAGGGTGAAGTCGGTCACTTGGGTTTCGAGTTCGGGCTCAATGCCGCGCACCAAGGCGCCGCGCATGTCGTCGCCGCGTGCCATCAGGGCTTGCTGCGCCACAAACGGTGCGGCGGCCACGACGGAGGCGTTGCGCTTGGCTTGGGCCATGAGCGCGTTCACATCGGCAAAGCCTTCGCCGCCGGTGCTGAGCAATTCAATGTGGGCGACCACGGCCAACATGCGGTCGCGCACTTCTTTTTGGAAGCCGTTCATCACGCTCAACACGATGATGAGTGCCGCCACGCCCAGCGCGATGCCCAGCATGGACACGCCGGAGATGAAGGAAATAAAGCCGTTGCGCCCAGCCACCCGGCCCGCGCGCGTGTAGCGCCAGCCAATGAGAAGTTCGTAGGGAAGTTTGGAGGAAGTGCTGTTCATGACGAGCAGCATTGTGTCATTGGGTGGGCTACCCCCATGCCGCACCGAATGCGCGCGTGGCGACAAACCTCGCTGCGCTGTCCATCACGGACAATCAGGGCCATGCCTCTTGAGATTTTTGATTCCCCGCGCCCCACCACGCTGCTGCCGTTTTCGCTTTGGTCAGCCCAAGGCCCCGAAGCGGGCGTCTTGGCCCAGCAAGCGCTGCCCCACCTGCGGCAATGGCTGATGCAGTCCCAACGCGTGGCGGTGGTGGCTGATGCGCCGGCTGAACCGCTGCTCGCCACCTTGACGCCCCCGCACGAGCGGGCTTGGGGGCAGCTTTTGGGTTGGCCGATGGTGGAGGGCGGTTTGCCTTGGGCGGCGCGTGCAGCGGCAGAGCTGGGTTTGGCGGCAACCCACGCCAATTCAGGTGCTGCACATCAAGCCACAGACAACCACACCCACGGGGCGTTCCCAGTTTCGCCCCCAGTCTTGCCCTGTGGTTGGGCCTTCATCAGCCTGTGCAATTGGCACGTCAGCAACGGTCAAGTGACCTTGGGCGACCCCGCGCATTTGGCGCTGGGCGCCGACACCGATGCCGTTCTTTTCAGCGCGATGCAGCCTTTTTTTGCCGAAGACGGCATTGACCTGTTCCCCTACAAACCGGGCCAATGGCTGGCGCGCTCGCCCTTGTTCGTCGAGCTGCGCACAGCGGGTTTGGATCGCGTGATTGGTCGCAACATCGACCCGTGGCTGGTGGGCTGTGAAACGGGTGCCGAACGCTTGAGCCCCGCCGCACAACTGCTGCGCCGTTTGCAAAACGAAATGCAAATGTTGCTCTACACCCACCCCGTCAACGACCACCGCCGTTTGACCATCAACTCATTTTGGGTGCACGGCACGGGTGTTTTGGCAGACCACCTAAGCGAAGCAAGCCCTATCAGCGAAGCAAGCCGCGTCAGTGCCAGCGGCCCTGCATCGGCGTTGTCAAAGCCGCGGGCGCACTTTGAGCCCACCGTGGTGCAGACCCTGCGCAGCAGCGCCTTGCAGCAAGACTTCATCGGTTGGCTGGAGGCGTGGCAATCGGTGGATGCCGAAGTCATCGCCCCTTTGCTGGCCCGCGTGGCCGCGGGTGAGCCCCAGCGTTTGGTCTTGTGCGGCGAGCATGAATTTCAGGTGCTCGACAGCGCCGCGCCCAGCCTTTGGCAGCGCGTGCGTCAGCGCTTCGCCCCTATTTCTTTAGACACCGTGTTGGCCGTTGCGCCTTTGAAAGACTGAGCCCCATGCAATTCATTCCCCGCGATCTGCCGCCACGCAGCATTTGGGCGCTAGAGCAAGCGGGTGTGCACCCCTTGCTGGCGCGTTTGTATGCGGCGCGCGGCATCAGCCAGCACGCCACCCTCGATGTGTCGCTGGCGCATTTGTTGCCGCCCACCGATTTGAAGGGCATCGAAGCCGCCGCCGTGTTGCTGGCCGATGCGATGGCCGCCAACAAGAAGCTCTGCATCGTGGCCGATTACGACTGCGATGGCGCCACCGCCTGTGCCGTCGCCGTGCGTGGCCTGCGCTTGCTGGGCGCGCGACAGGTGAGCTACATCGTGCCCGACCGCGTGGTGGATGGTTATGGCCTCACGCCCCCAATTGCCGAGCGCGTCAAAGCCAGCGGTGCCGACGTGTTGATCACGGTGGACAACGGCATTGCCAGCGTGGACGGCGTGGCCACGGCGCGTGCCTTGGGCTTGCAAGTGTTGGTCACCGACCACCATTTGCCAGCCGCTGTGCTGCCCGAGGCCGACGCCATCGTCAACCCCAACCAGCCCGGCTGCACGTTCGAGAGCAAGTCGCTCGCCGGTGTGGGTGTGATGTTTTATGTGCTGTTGGTACTGCGTGCGGAACTGCGTAAGCGCGGCGTGTTCACCGCTGAGCAGCAGCCCAAGCTCGATACCTTGCTGCCTTTGGTGGCCTTGGGGACGGTGGCCGACGTGGTCAAGCTCGATGCCAACAACCGCCGCTTGGTGGCGCAAGGTTTGGCGCGTGTGCGCAAGGGGCAAATGCCGGCGGGCATGAGCGCCTTGTTCGTGGCTTCGGGCCGCCAAAGCGCCACCTGCACCTCGCAAGATTTTGGCTTCGCTTTGGGCCCGCGCATCAACGCGGCAGGCCGTTTGTCCGACATGACGCTGGGCATTGAGTGCCTCGTGACCGACGACGTGGGGCGCGCCACCGAGCTGGCCACCCAGCTCGACCGCATCAACCGCGAGCGCCGCGAAATTGAAGGCGACATGCGCGAACAAGCACTCGAACTCGCCCAAGAAATGTTCGACCCCGAAGAGGAACCACCCTCGGCCTTGTGCGTGTTCGACCCCGACTTTCACGAAGGCGTGGTGGGCATCGTCGCCTCCAAGCTCAAAGATTTGCACCACCGCCCCACGTTCGTGTTCGCGCCCAGCCAAGCGGCGGGTAAGGGGCATGAGCTCAAAGGCTCGGGCCGCTCCATTCCGGGCTTTCATTTGCGGGATGCATTGGACTTGGTGGCCAAGCGTCACCCCGGCGTGTTGCTGCGCTTTGGCGGTCACGCCATGGCGGCAGGCTGCACCTTGGAAGAGGACAACCTCGCCACCTTTGAAGA
The DNA here is from genome assembly GCA_963513725.1 of uncultured Limnohabitans sp. GTDB lineage: Bacteria > Pseudomonadota > Gammaproteobacteria > Burkholderiales > Burkholderiaceae_C > Limnohabitans. The sequence goes on from CAUPRM010000002.1 coordinate 41,095, forward strand.
GGCCCTGCAGCAAGTCGCCGCCGAGTGGCTGGACGCCGCCACCTTGCAACGCCGCTTAGAAACCGATGGCCCCTTGCTGGCCGAGTACCGCCGCCCCGAGCTGGCCGACACGCTGGCCCGCGAGGTGTGGGGCCAAGGCTTTGCGCCGCCCACGTTCAGCGAAAACATCGAGGTGTTGGGCCAGCGCTTGGTGGGCGAGAAACATTTGGCGTTGAAACTGCGCCACCAAGGTCAGCCCGTCGATGGCATTTGGTTTGGTCGTGTCGACCCGCTGCCTGCCGTGGCGCATTTGGCCTTCCGTCTCGAAGCCGATGAATGGCAAGGCAACAAGCGCGTGCGCTTTGTGATTGAAGGCATGGCCGAGTAAAGAAAGCACAGCATGGCGACCAAGAAAAAACTCCAACTCCCCGAAGTCAATTTCTCTGATTACGGCGACACCCGCTACCTGCATTTGGGCACCCCGTGGGTGCAAGGCTCGATGAACATCGAGAAACCTTTTGACATCGACCTAGAGTACGTGCAACGCATGATGGCGTGGCTGTTGTTTGTGGACATCGACAAGGTGGGCAAGCGCCACGCCATGCAGCTGGGCTTGGGGTCGGCGGCGCTGACCAAGTTCTCGTTCAAGCACCTGCGCATGAAAACCACGGCGATTGAGATCAACCCGCAAGTCGTGGCCGCGTGCCGTTTGTGGTTCAAGCTGCCCGCTGACAGCGCCAAGTTGCAAGTGGTGTTGGGCGATGCCGCCGAGGTGGCTAAGCACGACCATTGGCGTGGCCAAATTGATGCGCTGCAAGTCGATTTGTACGACCACGAAGCTGCGTCCCCCGTGCTCGACAGCGCCGAGTTTTACGCGGATTGCCGCCAACTTTTGACCGACGACGGCTGCATGACCGTCAACTTGTTTGGCCGCAGTTCCAGTTTTGCCCAAAGCGTCGACAAGATGGCCATGGCTTTTGGTGCTGACGCGCTGTGGGCGTTCAAGCCCACGCGTGAGGGCAACACCATTGTGTTGGCGCAACGCACGCCCACGTCGGTCAAGCGCGCCGAATTGATGGCCCGTGCGGAGGCGATTCAGGCCCGTTGGCCCTCCTTGCCTGCGACCAAGTGGTTGCGGGTCTTCAAACCCTTGAAACCCGCATAAATATAGGGTTTACCCCTTGTCGCTCAGGTTTCTAAAGTAGGTGTAACCCACATCATTCACCGGGGTTTAGCCCTTCACAATTTGCGCACTTTCGCAGTTTTGTTTGAGGAGACGAAATGATCAAAAGTCAAAAAGACTTTTTCTCCGGCCTGATGTTCGCATTGGTCGGCGGTGCCTTTGCTTGGGGCGCTACCAATTACACCGTCGGCACCGGCGCTCGCATGGGCCCGGGCTACTTTCCATTGCTGCTGGGTATTTTCTTAGCGATTTTGGGTGGTTTCATCATGTTTTACTCGCTGGTCGAGCACACAGAAGATGGCGATAAAGTAGGCAAATTCGCGTGGAAACCCATTTGCTATGTGCTGGGTGCGAACGTGGCTTTTGGCATCTTGTTAGGCGGCTTGCCAAGCATTGGCTTGCCAGCAATGGGTCTGATCTTGGCAATTTATGCCTTGGTCGTCATTGCCAGCAAAGCTGGTGAGACCTTTTCGCTGAAAGAAGCGCTGATTTTGGCCACTATTTTGTCGGTGGGCAGCTACTTGGCTTTCATCATGCTGCTGAAATTGCAGATGCCCGTGTGGCCCACCTTTATCACTGGTTGAGCCGGGAGAAATAAAAAATGGATTTGATTGCAAACCTCTCATTGGGTTTTGGTGTGGCGTTCACGCCCATCAACCTCATGTACGCCTTGGTCGGTTGTATCTTGGGTACGCTGATTGGCGTGTTGCCAGGCATTGGCCCTGTGGCCACCATCGCCATGTTGCTGCCCGCTACGTACGCGCTGCCCCCTGTGTCGGCGCTGATCATGTTGGCCGGTATTTACTACGGCGCCCAGTACGGTGGTTCCACCACCGCGATTTTGGTGAACTTACCCGGTGAATCGTCGTCGGTGGTGACCACCATTGACGGTTACCAAATGGCCCGCAAAGGCCGTGCAGGCCCCGCTTTGGCGGCCGCTGGCTTGGGCTCGTTCTTCGCCGGTTCTGTGGGTACTTTGATCTTGGCGGCCTTCGCGCCTCCTTTGACCGAACTCGCGTTCAAGTTCGGTCCGGCCGAATACTTCTCGCTCATGATTTTGGGCTTGGTCGGCGCGGTGGTGTTGGCTTCGGGCTCTTTGCTCAAGGCGATTGCCATGATCGTGTTGGGCCTCTTGATGGGCTTGATCGGTACCGACGTCAACTCGGGTGTCGCACGTTTCAGCTTTGACATTCCTGAACTGACAGACGGTCTTGGTTTTGTGGTGGTGGCGATGGGTGTCTTCGGTTACGGCGAGATCATTTCGAACTTGTCGCGACCTGAAGAAGATCGTGAAGTGTTCACCGCCAAGGTAGAAGGCTTGTTTCCCACCAAGGAAGACTTCAAGAACATGTTGCCTGCGGTCATTCGCGGTACCGCTTTGGGCTCCTTGCTTGGCGTGTTGCCAGGTGGCGGTGCGTTGTTGGCTGCGTTTGCGGCTTACACCATCGAGAAGAAAACCAAGCTGCGTCCAGGCGAAGTGCCATTCGGTCAAGGCAACATCCGTGGTGTGGCTGCGCCTGAATCGGCCAACAACGCCGGTGCACAAACCTCCTTCATTCCCTTGCTCACCTTGGGTATTCCACCCAACGCCGTGATGGCTTTGATGGTGGGTGCGATGACCATTCACAACATCCAGCCCGGCCCACAGGTGATGACCAGCAACCCTGAGTTGTTCTGGGGTCTGATCGCCTCGATGTGGATTGGTAACTTGATGCTCGTGATCTTGAACTTGCCATTGATTGGCATGTGGATCAAGTTGTTGTCTGTGCCTTACCGCTTCTTGTTCCCCGCCATCGTGCTGTTCTGCGCGATCGGTGTGTACTCGACCAACAACAACACGTTTGACATCTGGATGGTCGCGGCCTTTGGCTTCGTGGGCTACCTGTTCGTCAAGTTGGGTGTGGAACCTGCGCCTTTGTTGCTCGGCTTCATTCTGGGCCCGATGATGGAAGAGAACCTGCGTCGCGCCTTGTTGCTGTCGCGTGGTGACTGGACCGTGTTTGGTACCCGTCCCCTGTCAGCTGGTTTGCTGGCGGCTGCGGCCTTACTCTTGGTGATCGTGCTGTTGCCGTCCATCAAGTCCAAACGCGAAGAGGCCTTCGTGGAAGACTAATTCTGTTCATTCAGTTTTGACTTTAAAGACGGCACCTTCGGGTGCCGTTTTGCATGTTGCCCCCTTTTGGATGCGCCACAATCTGAGCACACAGAAAGGCTGTTGATGATCGAGCACCCTCAGAGACAGGCGCTGCACAACGAGGTGCATGCGCGACCGCCCGAACCCATGCAAACGCCCATGGCCATTTCGCATGTGGTGATGTGGGTCGACCGCGACAGTGCGCAGGCCAGTCGCGCGCATGTGTCGCGCCTGCTGTTGGACCACCACCTCTCTGCTGCCGACGCGCACACCAACCACATCCGCGTGGACTTGGGCGCATTCCGATTGCGTTGGGAGCTGCACACCGAGTTTGTGTCGTGGACGTTCATGCGACCCGTGAGCGATGCGGCGTTTGACCCGACCCATCCCATGACCGCCGTTGAAGCTGTCCCCCAAGCGTGGTTGGCGCAATTGCCGGGCGCGTGTTTGGCGCGCTTGCATGTGTGGTTGCTGGCCCCGAGTGCGTTGGATGTTCACACGGTGCTGCCCCAACTCTTGCATGAAGACACCTTGGTGGCCTCTACCGTGGCCGAGGGCCATGGCGAGGTGTACACCGATTTTCAGTTGCACCCCGACGGTTACTCGCGCGTGTTGTTGATGACGGGTTCGCTCTCCCCACGTCGCCAAGGTCGCTTGGTGCAACAGTTGCTCGAAATTGAAACCTACCGCATGGCCGCTTCCTTGGGCTTACCCGCGGCACGCGACGCCTCTCAGGCGTTGGCCGATGCCGAGCGTGAGTTGGCCGCCTTGGCGCAGGCCATACGCAGTGCTGCGCGTGCCGATGAGGCCGATCTGTTGGACCGTTTGACCCGTTTGGCCGGTGAGGTGGAGGGACAGTACGCCGCCACCCATTCGCGCTTTTCGGCCACGCGGGCTTACTTTGAATTGGTCGATCGCCGCATCCGCGATATTGCTGAGTCGCGCATGCCGGGTATGCAGACCATTGGCGAGTTCATGGAACGGCGTTTATCGCCAGCGCGCAGTACCTGTGACTGGGCCGCACGGCGTCAAAACGCGCTGTCTGAGCGCGTCTCGCGCATGAGCAACTTGCTGCGCACGCGCGTGGATTTTGAGCAGCAACTCAGCAGCCAACAATTGCTCGCCACCATGAACCAACGCCAAGACGTGCAGCTGAAGTTGCAGTCCACGGTGGAAGGTTTGTCGGTCGCCGCGATCACCTATTACTTCACGGGCTTGGTGAGCTACTTGGCCAAAGGTGCCGAAAAGTTCGGCTGGCCTTTTGCCGCGGACATCACGGCGGCTTGCGCGTTGCCCTTTGTGGGCTTTTTGGTGTGGGGGTCCATGCGACGCCTGCACAACAAGGTGTTTAAAACATGAATTTCAATTTCACCAACCCCTACACCTCCACCCGATTGCCCGTGTTTGCGCGCAACGTGGTGTCCACCTCGCACCCTTTGGCGGCACAAGCGGGTTTGCGCATGTTGTGGCAGGGCGGTAACGCGGTGGATGCGGCCATTGCCGCAGCGGCGGCCTTGACGCTGACCGAGCCCGTGAGCAACGGCTTGGGCTCAGACGCGTTTTGCATTTTGTGGGACGGCAAAGCGCTGCATGGCCTGAATGCCTCCGGTCAAGCCCCGCAAACGTGGACGCCCGATTACTTTCACAGCAAATACGGTGAAGGCGCCAAGACGCCACCCAAGCGCGGCATGGACTCAGTCACCGTGCCCGGCGCCGTGGGCAGCTGGGTGGCCTTGAGCGAGCGCTTTGGCAAGTTGCCTTTTGAAGACCTGATGCAACCCGCGATTGAGATTGCCGAGCGTGGTTATTTGCTGCCCGTGGTGGTGCAGCAAAAGTGGGCAGCTGCCACGCCTGAGCTGCAAAGCCAACCCGGTTTTGCGCAAAGCTTTTTGCCGTGGGGGCGTGCGCCTGCCGTGGGTGAGCTGTTCAATTTCCCGGGAGCGGCGCGTGGTTTGCGTGCGATTGCCAAAACCAAGGGGCAAGCTTTTTACGGCGGCGAGATCGCGCAGGCGATTGAGAAGTTTTCCGCCGAACACGGCGGCAGCATCACCGCGCGTGACTTTGCCAATTACAAGGCTGAGTGGGTCACGCCCATTGCGCAAAACTACCGTGGCTACACCCTGCACGAAATTCCACCCAACGGCCAAGGCATCGCGGCGCTGATCGCGCTGGGCATTTTGGAAAACTTCGACCTCGCCAGTTTGGCGGTGGACGGTGTGGACTCCCAGCATCTGCAGATCGAAGCCATGAAGCTCGCCTTTGCCGACGTGTACCGTTACGTGGCCGAGCCCAGCGCCATGGAAGTCACGCCCGCGCAAATGTTGGAACCCGCATATCTCAAGCAACGTGCGCAATTGATCGACCTGCGCAAGGCGCAAGACTTTGGTGCGGGCAACCCCGTCAAAGGCGGCACCATTTACCTCACCACCGCTGATGAAAACGGCATGATGGTGAGCTTCATCCAAAGCAATTACATGGGCTTTGGCTCGGGTTGCGTGGAGCCCACGTTCGGCGTGAGTTTGCAAAACCGTGGCCACGGCTTCAGCTTGGACGCCAAGGGGCTCAACCCTGCCAACGTGGTGGCACCGGGCAAGCGCCCGTTCCACACCATCATTCCTGCCTTCCTCACCAAAGACGGGCAACCCGTCATGAGCTACGGTGTGATGGGCGCCAACATGCAACCGCAAGGCCACATGCAAACCTTGGTGCGCATGCTCGATTACGGCCAAAACCCACAAGCCGCTTGCGATGCGCCGCGCTGGCGTTACAACGCGGGCATGGAGATCAACGTCGAAGCCAGCTTGAACGCCGAGACGGCCGCGGGTTTGCAGGCACGCGGTCACCAAGTGGGTGTCATCAACGACAGCTACCAAGACTTCGGCGCTGGCCAATTCATCTGGCGTGCGGGCGATCCAAAGGTAGAAGGCTATGTGGCCGCCAGCGACGCGCGTCGTGACGGGTTGGTCGCAGGGTTCTGATGCACTTGCAGCGCATGGCCTCTGTGTGGGCGCTGTTGGTTTTGGCGGGGTGTCAGGTTTGGCCTTTGCAGATTGAGTCGACGGCTGTTTATGCCGTGTCACCGGTTTCATCAACGGGTTCCTATGCAGCGTCGTCCAACGCTTTATCGGCGCCGCTGCAGCCTGAAATTGCCACGGGCTTCACGCCCAAAACCGAGGTCCTCTCGCAGCGCTTTGCCGTGACCGCTGCGCACCCTTTGGCCACCCAAGCGGGTGTGGAGATGCTGCAAGCCGGCGGCTCCGCCGTCGATGCCGCGGTGGCCGTGCAGATGGTGCTGGGTTTGGTGGAGCCACAGTCCAGCGGTTTGGGCGGTGGCGCATTTTTGGTTCACGCGGCAGGCTCAAATGTTCAAGTGTTTGATGGCCGAGAGACTGCGCCATCGACGGTGACTGAAGAAGCTTTGCTTGATGACGCAGGTCAGCCCTTGGCCTTTCACAAGGCCGTGGTGGGCGGGCGTGCTGTGGGCACGCCGGGCGTGTTGCACATGCTGGCGCAGGCGCATCAGCAGCATGGCGTTTTGCCGTGGTCGCGTTTGTTTGAGCCCGCCATTCGTCTTGCGCGCGAAGGCTTTGCGATCAGTCCACGCTTGCATGCGCAACTCAAGGCCGATGCCTATTTGCGTTTGGACCCTGTGGCGCGTGCTTATTTCTACCAAGCACAAGCGCCGATGCAAACCTCAACGCAAGGTTCGGTCCCCGCGCCCGTTGCGCCTCATCCCGTCGGGTATGTGTTGCGTAATCCTGAGTTGGCCGATGTGTTGCAACGCATCGCCACCGAAGGGGTGTCCGCGTTTTACAGCGGTGAGGTGGCTCAGGCCATCGTGCACAAAGTGCAGCAGCACCCCAGCAACCCTGGGCGTTTGCAGCTGAGCGATTTGGCGAACTACCAAGCCAAAGTGCGCGAGCCCTTGTGTTTTGACTTTCCCGCACCTGTCCATTCTTTCAGTTCCTACCGCATCTGCGGCGCGCCGCCTCCCAGTTCAGGCACGCTGGCGATGGCGCAAATCTTGGGCATGCTGCCTCACACCGCCGTGGCTGGACAAGCTTGGCCAGCGAGCGGGCCAGATGCCGCGTGGCTTTACACCTACAACGAGGCATCACGTTTGGCCTTTGCAGACCGCGCGCAGTATGTGGCCGACCCCGATTTCGTCAGCGCTCCAGGGGGCAACTGGCAGAGTTTGCTGCAGCCTGATTATTTGAAGTCGCGCGCCCAATTGATTCAAACGCGTGCTGCTGCGCAAGTGGCCCCCGGCGAGCCCGTGCCTCGCGCTGCACACAACTTGTCGGCCATGGCTGAGCAACCCGAAATGGGCACCTCTCACCTCAGCATCGTGGACGCGCAGGGCCGTGCCGTGGCCATGACCACCACCTTGGAAGATGCCTTTGGCGCGCGGCAGATGGTGAAAGGCTTTTTGCTCAACAACGAGTTGACTGACTTCAGCTTTGTGCCACGCGATGCCCAAGGCCGCGTGGTGGCCAACCGCGTGCAAGCCGGTAAACGACCACGCTCGTCCATGTCGCCCACCTTGGTGTTTGACAAAGCCACGGGGCAGTTGCTCATGAGTGTGGGCAGCCCCGGCGGCGCGATGATCATTCACTTCACCACCCAAACCTTGCTTGGCGTGTTGCAGCAGGGCTGGTCGCTGCAGGCGGCGGTCGATGGCCCTCATTTCGGGTCAGTGGGCGGGCCTTTGGTGTTGGAGCAAGGGCGATTCCCCGCGAGCACTGCAGACGCTTTGCGGGCACGCGGCACCGAGGTGCGCATGCAAGCCCTCACCAGCGGGGTGCATGCGGTCATGCGTCAACAGCGCGATGGCCGCGCGGTGTGGGTCAGCGTGGCCGACCCACGTCGTGAAGGTGTGGCTTTGGGCGAGTGACATTAGCCTGCACGGCGTGGATCAGCGTGAAGCGGTACGGTCCGCTAACCCGTGCGTCGCCTAAACTCACGCCTCCATATGGAACGACTAAAAAGGTAAGCGATGAAATTGCTGCAGAAATGGGTTCGCACGCTGGCGCTCTGGGGCGCGGTGGGTGTCATGGGTTTGCTGAGCGGGGGCAACCTCGCGTGGGCATTCAGCCCAAGCAGCCCGATTGACATGGCGCACATCTTGGGCGCCGACTTCAACCGTCGCACCGGCGAGCCCACGGGTGGCCATAGCCTGCTCAAAGGCGATGTGCGCATCGTGACGGGCAGCGAGTCGGCGCCTGATGCCACCGGCGTGTACCGCGCCCATGTGCAAATGGCCGATCCCCAGAGGCCTGGGCAATGGATCACCAAAACCGACCGCAACGGCCAGCCCATGTTCAACACCATGTTCCCCAAAGACTGGACGGCCGAGCGCATCACCTCCGAGTTGGATGCCGCTTGGAACAGCCCGACCAAAACCAAACGCGGGGAGAAGTGGAGCGCTTTGACTCCTAGCGGCGTGCGTGTGGAGGGCTACTTGGCCCCGCGCGTCACGGCCTATCCCGTTTACAGCAAACGCCATTGAGGCGACAGGACACACCATGCCTTTTCATTTTTTTGATGCCGAACAATTGCCCGTTCCCGGAAGTTCAGCCGCCAGCGTGTTTTATCCCTTTTGTGAATGGACGCCTGACGACGCACCCGATGCCCTCGTCGATGAAGCGCACCCGATGAACCGCTTCGTCTGCAGCTGGCTCGCCAGCGATGTGGATGACCCCGAACGTTGTCAAGAAATCTTGGAAGCAGTGGCTGACCTAGAAGCCGGCACTTGCCCGCAGTGGTTTGCCGATGGCGATGCGTGGTGCGTCAACCTGACCCCAGAGGGCGTTCAGTTCAACGCCAGCAACGTCGGCCCCGAAGACACCGAATGGTGGGACCAGCCAGAAGGCCGTTTCAGCTTGGCTGTGGTGAAAGACGCGCTGCTCAAGTGGCAGGCGTTTTTGGGTTCAGAGGCTTGACGGGACGGCGACCTTCGCGCCGCGCAATCCAAACCGTCGACATCAAAATCACCAACGCGCCTAGCCAAGTGGATTGACTGGGCACGTCGGCAAACACCAGCCAGCCCATGGCTGAGGCCCACACCAAGTCGAGAAAGCGCAGCGACTGGGTGGCTGAAATGTCAGACAAAGCAAAGGCCCGCGTCAGGCAGTAATGGCCGGTGGTGCCCAAGATGCCCGCTGCAAAAAAGCCCACCCATTGCCACGCGCTGGGGTCTTGCCAATGCGTCAGCGCGAGCGGAAAGCTCAGCAGCGTGACGGTCAAGGCTTGCCACAACACGATCACGCCCGCGTTCTCATACCGCGTCAGGGCTTTGGTGATCAAGAACGAGGCGGCAAACACGGGCGCTGAAGCCAGCATGACCAAGTGAAACCACCCGCCTCCGCCTGAGAGCTTGGGCAGCACCACGACCAACACGCCCGCAAAGCCAATGAGCGAGGCGATCCAGCGGTCGCGGTGCATGGACTCGCCCAAAAACAAACCCGCGCCGATCATGATGAAGATGGGGCCGGTGAAGCTGATGGCCGTCATGTCGGCCAACGGAATGCGTGGCAGTGCGATGAACCACAACATCAGGCCCACGGTGTGCACGCCGCCGCGCCAGAACTGGCCTTTGATGTCTTTGGGCCAATAGGCGCCAAAGCCTGAACGCCAGACCAAGGGCAGCATGACCACCAAGCCGCAGAGGTAGCGCAAAAACTGGGTTTGGAAGGCGTCCATTTCCAAGGCAATGGCGCGGGCGATGGTGTTGAGCAGCGAGAACATCAAGCCGCCCATGGCCATCCACAGCATGCCTTGCCACGCAATGGGCAGACGTTTGGCTTTTCGGTGGGTGCGATGTTTGGCCAACGAGACGCGGCGCACGAGAGAGGTCTTCATTGCGGACCACTTTAAGTCAGCCTTCGTGCGGGCGCAGTCGCTTGGGTTACGCCATCACGGGGCGCGCATGTCGCGGCGTGTTCAGGCGGCGGGTGTGTCGTCTTTGGGGGGAATGGCGTCGCGCATCATGGCGTAGCGCGTCATACGCTGGCCTTGCACCAAGCGAATCACGCGTTTGAGCGGGATGCCAATGTGGGCCAAGGTTTGGCTGGCAAGCATCAGGCTGCCTTCCAACACTTCGGGCACCACTTCGGCGGCCCCTGCGGCGCGCAGGCGTTCTAAGTCGTGGTCGTCGTGGGTGCGCACAATCACGGGCACTTGGGGCGCATGCTCGGTGGCCCATGCGAGTACTTTCAGGGCCGAGGGGGTGTCGGGGTAAGTCACCACCACCGCCGAGGCGCGCACCAAACCGGCAGACATGAGGCTGGCCAAGCGGGTGGCATCGCCAAACTCCACGGGGTTGCCCGCGCTGCGACCCGCCTGCACTTTGTCAGGGTCGGAGTCGAGGGCCACGTAGGCAATGCCCTCCGATTTGAACAAGTCCGCCAAGCTGTGCCCGCAGCGACCGTAGCCGCAAATGATGACGTGGTTTTCTGTTTTCAACGTGCGCTGTGCCATGCCCGTGAGCGCGAGCGACTGCATCAACCAGTCGTTGCTGATGAGGCGGTTGACGATGCGGTCGGCGTTCATCACCAAAAACGGTGTGGCAATCATCGACAGCACCATGGACGCCAAGATGGGGCTCATCCATGACACAGGAATCAGCGCGTTTTGTGAACCCAGCGACAGCAGCACAAAACCGAACTCACCGGCTTGTGCCAAATAAATGGCCGTGCGCAAACTCACGCCAGCCGCGGCACCTTGCAGACGTGCGAGCCCAAAGACCAAACCTGCTTTGAGCAGCACCGGCACCACGCTGAGCAACAGCACCCAGCCCCAGCTGTCGTAAATCACTTCCCAGTCCAGCTTCATGCCAATGGTGATGAAGAACAGGCCCAGCAGCACATCGTGGAAGGGGCGAATGTCGGCTTCCACTTGGTGTTTGAAATCGGTTTCGGCAATCAGCATGCCTGCCAAGAACGCGCCCATGGCCAGCGACAAGCCTGCCAGCTCGGTCAGCCATGACAAGCCCAGCGTCATGAACAAAAGGTTGAGCATGAACAGCTCGTCGCTCTTGCGCCTTGCCACCAAGTTGAGCCACTCGCGCATCACGCGCTGGCCGCCCCACAACAGCAAGCCCACCAACACGCCCGCTTTGAGCATGGCAATGCCCAGCACGCGCCAGAGGTTGTTGTCGGCCATGTCGGCCAAGGCCGGAATCAGCACCAGCAGCGGTACCACGGCCAAATCTTGAAACAGCAACACGCCCATCACGCGTTGGCCGTGCGGCGACTCCAGCTCGATGCGGTCTGACATGAGCTTGACCACAATCGCTGTGCTCGACATGGCCATGGCACTGCCCAAGGCCAAGGCGGTTTGCCAACTCACCTGCCAAGTGTGCCCAAACTGTTTGATCGCCACGCCCAGCGCGATGTTGAGCCCCAGCGCGCCAATCAGCGTCAACACCACTTGGCCCAACCCCAAACCAAACACCAACTTGCGCATGCGCATGAGCTTGGGCAGGTTGAATTCCAAGCCGATGACGAACATCAAAAACACCACGCCAAACTCGGCCAAGTGCTCGACCGCGACCGAGTCTTTGGCCAGCGCCAAGGCGTTGGGGCCGATCACCACGCCCGCAAACAAATAGCCCAACATGGCGGGCAAATGCATCAGTCGGCAACCCACCACGCTGACGACAGCAGCGCATAAATAGAGCAGGGTGAGTTCGAGTGATGACATGCGTCTAATGGTACCGAGCGTTTGTGACAAGGCCCTTGCGTTAGCTCACATAAACTCCAGATTTACCCTTGGCCTTTGCGTCCTTCATGAGCTCGTCTTCGCGTCCCGTTTTTTCAGGTTTGTTACTCGCTGCCGCAGGGGCCATTGCCTTCAGTGGCAAGGCCATCATCGTCAAGCTGTCGTACCGCTACGGGGTGGATGCCGTCACGGTGGTGATGCTGCGCATGTTGATCGCGCTGCCGTTTTTCATTGGCCTCGGGCTGTGGTCGGAACGCCAAGCGCATGCCAAGGTCAACCCACTCACGCGACGCGATGTGTTGGGCATCATGGGCTTGGGGTTTGTGGGTTATTACCTGTCGAGCTTTTTGGATTTCTTGGGCTTGCAATACATCACGGCCAGCTTAGAGCGGCTCATTCTTTACCTCAACCCCACGATGGTGGTGGTGTTGGGGTGGTTGTTTTTCAAGAAGCCCATTCAACCCATTCGGATGTGGGCCATGGCGCTGAGTTACAGCGGCGTGTTGCTGGTGTTCTCGCATGAGCTGACGGTGGCGGGTACTGATGTGGCTTTGGGCACGTCGCTGGTGTTGGCCAGTGCGTTGACCTATGCCATGTATTTGATTTACAGCGGTCAGTTGGTGCAGCGCATTGGCTCGACGCGTTTGGTGGGCTGGGCCACCAGCGTGGCGTGCGTGTGTTGCATCGCGCAGTTCTTGCTGCTCAGGCCTCTGTCTGCCGCCGATGTGCCGCACGAGGTGTTGTGGTTGGCGGCGTTGAATGCGGTGGCGTGCACCGTGGCACCGGTGTTGATGGTCATGATGGCCATTGAGCGCATTGGTGCGGCCTTGACCGCGCAAACAGGCATGATTGGGCCGATGGCCACCATCACGCTTGGCGTGTTGGTCTTGGGTGAGCCACTCAACGCATGGATCGGGGTAGGAACCCTGCTGGTGTTGGGCGGTGTGTTTGTTGTTTCAAAGTATGGAGCGAAGTGATGGATTTAGGTATCAAAGGTAAATGGGCATTGGTTGGCGGCGCAAGCAAGGGCCTTGGCCTAGGTTGCGCGCATTCGTTGGCGCGTGAAGGTGCCAACGTGGTCATCGTGGCGCGTGGCGCAGAAGCTTTAGAGGCAGCGGCGGTTGAGCTGCGCAAGCTGGGCACCACCATCCTCGTGGTGGCGGTGGACATCACCACGGTAGAAGGGCGCGAAGCCATTTGGTCGGTCGCGGGTGGCCCGGGTAAAAACTTCGACATCGTGGTGACCAACGCAGGCGGCCCGCCCCCCGGCGATTTCCGCACTTGGGACCGCGACGCGTGGATCAAAGCGGTCGACGCCAACATGCTCACCCCGATTGAACTCATCAAGGCCACGGTGGACGGCATGGCCGAACGCGGGTTTGGTCGCGTGATCAACATCACCTCCAGCGCGGTGAAAGCGCCGATCGACATCTTGGGCTTGTCCAACGGCGCACGTTCGGGCTTGACCGGTTTTGTGGCGGGCGTGGCACGCACGCAAAAACTGGCTTCGAACAACGTCACCATCAACAACCTGTTGCCTGGCGCGTTCGACACCGATCGTTTGAAGGGCACCATGAAGGGCGCGTCTGAGAAAACGGGTCAGCCGATTGAAACCATTGCCGAAGCCCGCAAGAAAACCATTCCTGCACTGCGCTTTGGCAACCCACAAGAGTTTGGCGACACCTGCGCGTTTTTGTGCTCCGCCCAAGCCAGTTACATCACGGGTCAAAACATCTTGACCGACGGTGGTGCTTACGCCGGCACTTACTAAACCATCAAGCCAGAGGAGTTAACCCGTGATGCGGGTTACTTCCGCGAGGACACCACAATGCCGCCGATGATCATCACAAAGGCGGCGGCGTGGTAGATCTGTGGCATCTCACCCAAGGCCAGTGCTGACATCGTGGCGGCAAACACGGGGGTGAGGTTGGCGAAGAAGCCAGCAATGTTGGGGCCCACGCGTTGCACGCCCAAGCCCCAGCAGCGGTAGGCCAGCAATGAGGGGCCAACGGCCACGTAAACCAGCGCGGCCACCAGCGGCCATCCCCACACGATGTGCACCTCGGTGAGGCCTGTGTAGCCCGTCCACTCGGCGGCAGTGAAGAGGCCTGACCAGCTCAGACCAAAAGCCATTTGCGCGATCAAAAAATAAGCCCAGTTGCCGCGCACTTGCGCGGGTTCGGTGGTTTGCGCCAGCAGCCAGCTGTACCAGGCCCAGCAAGCGGTGGCGATCAACACAAACACATCACCCAGCACCAGCTGCACTTGGGTCAAAGCTTGCCAATCGCCGCGGCACAGCACCAGCAGCACGCCCGCGATGGACAGCGCCGCACCCAACATTTGCCGTTTGCGAACCACCTGTTTGAAAAACAAAGCGCCAAACGCCAACATGAACACCGGCGTGCTCGATGCCACCAAGGTCACGTTAATGGGCGTGGAGGTTTGCAAGGCCAAGTACTGCAAGCTGTTGTAGCAGCCCACGCCCAACAGACCGAGCAAGGCATAACGCCGCCAATGCGTCCACAGCGGACTGCTGGCGCGCAGGGCTTGGTTGGCGATGGGCAGCAGCAAGACAAACGCCAAGGCCCAGCGTAAAAAGTTGAGGGTGAGGGGCGGAATTAGCTCGTGCACCAAGCGACCGACGATGGCGTTGCCGGCCCACAAAAGTGGCGGGATCAACAAAAGCGCCGCAGTGCGCGGCGTCAAGGCAAGAGGGGCAAAAGACATAGGGTTTGACTCTACCCGAGCGATCTGTGGCCGGATAACCCAAGTGACATGTGGGGGACCAAATCCATGGCAGGATTCAGCGTCTTAAAAATCAAACCCACCTTTACAAACTCTGGAGCATCACACCATGACCAAAGCAGTCATCATCGAAAAAAACGGCGGCCCTGAAGAGCTCAAGCTCGTGGACGTCACCGTCGGGCAACCCGGTCCTGGCGAAATTCGCATCCGCCACAAGGCCGTGGGCTTGAACTTCATTGACGTGTACCAACGCAGCGGCGTGTACCAACTGCCCATGCCTTTGCGCTTGGGCATGGAAGCCTCCGGCATCATCGAAGCCGTGGGCGAGGGCGTGACCCATTTGAAAGTGGGCGACCGCGCCGCATACGCCAGCCAGCCCCCCGGCAGCTACTGCGAAGAGCGCGTGATGCCCGCTAAGTGCGTGTGCAAATTGCCCGATGCCATCTCGTTTGAAACGGGCGCCGCCATGATGCTCAAAGGCTTGACCGCTCAGTACTTGCTCAAGCGCACCCTGCCTCAAGGCGGCTTGAAAGCCGGTGACTTCATCTTGTTCCACGCTGCCGCGGGCGGTGTGGGCTTGATCGCTTGCCAATGGGCCAAGGCCTTGGGTTACAACTTGATTGGCACGGCCGGCAGCGATGCCAAGTGCCAATTGGCCTTGGCCAACGGCGCATCGCAC
The DNA here is from genome assembly GCA_963513725.1 of uncultured Limnohabitans sp. Lineage (GTDB taxonomy): Bacteria > Pseudomonadota > Gammaproteobacteria > Burkholderiales > Burkholderiaceae_C > Limnohabitans. Next base: position 56,536 of record CAUPRM010000002.1, read on the forward strand.
GCCATCAACTACAACACCGAAGACTTCTTGGCCCGCGTGAAAGAAATCACCGGTGGCAAGGGCGTGAAAGTGGTGTACGACTCGGTGGGCAAAGACACCTGGGACAAGTCACTCGACTGCTTGGCCCCGTTTGGTTTGATGGCTAGCTTTGGCAACGCCTCTGGCGCGCCAGCCCCCGTCTCTCCTGGCATCTTGGGCCCCAAGGGTTCGATTTACCTCACCCGCCAAACTTTGTTCAGTCACATCGTCACGCGCGAGAGCACGCAAGAAATGGCCGACGATTTGTTCGAAGCCGTCACCAGTGGCAAGGTGAAGATCCACATCGACCAAACTTATCCCTTGGCCGACATTGCCCAAGCGCACCGCGATTTGGAAGCTCGCAAGACCACGGGTTGCACGATCATCACTTTGTGAGTTGGCGTCGGAGCTTGAGCTTCGACTTCTCTACCCTGCGCCACGGATGACGTGGCGTACGGTGATTCAGACGAAAAAAATCCCTGCTGAATTTTCAGCAGGGATTTTTTCATTTCACACACCATGTGTGGTTCAGTGGCTGCTTCAGTGTCCGCGTCTTACCCGCAGAATTTCATCCAAGATCAAACACGCCGCACCCAGCGTGATGGCACTGTCGGCCACGTTGAACGCTGGGAAGTGGATGCCGGCGTAATAGAAGTCGAGAAAGTCCACCACGTAGCCGTACATCAAGCGGTCGATCACGTTGCCAATGGCGCCACCCAACACACAGCCAATGGCAAAACCAAACAGCTTTTGGTTGGGGTGCTTTTTGAGCATCCACACCATCACGGTCGCGGCAATCACGCCAATACCCGTGAAGAACCAACGCTGCCAGCCCCCCGCCGACGCGAGGAACGAGAAGGCAGCGCCTAGGTTGTGCACCCGCACGATGTTGAAGTAACCCGTGACCGGAAACCCTTCACCCAAGCTGTAGGTGCTGACGATCAAGACCTTGGTGAACTGGTCGACCAGCAACACCACCAAGGCCAAACCCAACCACAGCCAGTAAGACGTGTGGTTGTTGCCTTTGCGAACGAGGGAGGGGCGTGCCATGTGGGCCTTTTAGGTGTGGAGTGCGAGGGTTAACGTGCGCTGACTTAGGCGAAATGACGCACTTCACCATCGCCGTGCAAGTTGCTGTCGCAACGGCCGCACAGGGTGGGGTGAGCGGGGTTGTGGCCCACGTCGTCGCTGTAGTGCCAGCAGCGTTCGCACTTGGTGGCTGCGCTGGCTTTGACGTCAACCGTCAAGCCTTCGCCTTTGACGAGTGCGACCTTGGAGGTGATGAACACAAATTTCAAGTCGTCGCCCAACGAGGCCAACGCGTCATACGCCGCGCCATCGCAGTGGATGACCAACTCGGCTTGCAGCGAGGCCCCCACCAAACCTTCAGTGCGCTTGTTCTCGATTTCTTTGTTGGCGATTTCGCGCACTTGCTGCACGGCATGCCACTTGTTCATCAACGCCGCATTGCTTGCGCCGAGGTCGGTGAAAGTTTCCAAGAAGATCGACTCAGACTTACCAAACGTGGTCCACGCTTCTTCAGCGGTGAAGCTGAGGAACGGGGCCATCCAACGCACAAAAGCGTGGGTGATTTGATGCAAAGCGGTTTGTGCGCTGCGACGAGCGAGCGACTTGGGCGCTGTGGTGTACAGGCGGTCTTTGAGCACGTCCAAATAGAACGCGCCCAAATCTTCCGAGCAATACAGCTGCAACTTCGACACCACGGGGTGGAACTCATACGCATCGAAGTGCGCGCGAATGTCGGCTTGCACTTGCGCTGCGCGTGACAGTGCGTACTTGTCGATTTCCAACAAGTCGTCAAACGCCACGGCGTCTTTGGCGGGATCAAAGTCGCTTACGTTGGCGAGCAAGAAGCGCAGCGTGTTGCGGATGCGGCGGTACGCATCGACCACGCGGGCCAAGATTTTGTCGTCAATGTTGAGGTCGCCCGAGTAGTCGGTCGATGCCACCCACAAGCGCACGATTTCGGCGCCCATCTTGTCGCTCACTTCTTGTGGCGCCACGGTGTTGCCCAAGCTCTTGCTCATCTTGCGGCCTTGGCCGTCGGTGGCAAAGCCGTGGGTCAGCAGGCCTTTGTAGGGCGCGCGGTCGTACAAGGCGCAGCCGAGCAACAACGAGCTGTGGAACCAGCCGCGGTGTTGGTCGTGGCCTTCGAGGTACAGGTCAGCCTCGGGGGTGGAGTTGTCAGGCGATGTGTGGAAAGGCGCACGGTGGTTCACACCAAAGTTGTAGGCATCTTTGTGGCTGCCGCGCAGCACGTGTTGGAAGGTGGAGCCTGAGTCAAACCACACTTCCAAAATGTCGGTGCTCTTGGTATAGCTGGCTGCGTCGTCGCCGGGCTGGTTGAGGATGTCTTCCACTGTCACGCGGCTCCACGCTTCGATGCCGCCTTTTTCAACGATGTCGGCCGCTTGGTCCATGATGGCCATGGTGCGTGGGTGCAACTCGCCGCTGTCTTTGTGCAAGAAGAACGGCACTGGCACACCCCAGCTGCGTTGGCGCGAGATGCACCAGTCGGGGCGGTTGGCAATCATGTCGCGCAAACGTGCGCGGCCGTTTTCTGGGTAGAAGTGGGTTTGGTCAATCGCGTTCAACGCCAGTTCACGCAGCGACTTGCTCGACTTGTCGGTGATGAACTTGCCCGTGGTTTTTTCGGTCGTGCTGTCAAACGCATCCATGCGGATGAACCACTGCGCAGCCGCGCGGTAGATGACGGGCGTTTTGTGACGCCAGCAATGTGGGTAGCTGTGCGTGATGGTTTGTGTGGCCATCAAGCGGCCAGCGTTTTGCAGCGCTTCAAGAATGACGGGCACAGCTTTCCAGATGTGTTGGCCACCGAACAATGGGAAGTCAGCGGCGTAGGCGCCGTTGCCTTGCACGGGGTTCAAGATGTCGGTGTACTTCATGCCGTTGGCCATGCATGAGTTGAAGTCATCCACGCCGTAGGCCGGCGCGCTGTGCACGATGCCTGTGCCGTCGCTCTCGCCCACGTAGTCGGCCAAGAACACGGGGGCTGTGCGTTGGTAGCCAGTGTCCACATGTGACAGTGGGTGGTTGAACTCAATGAGGCCCAGCTTGTCGCCTTTGGCGGTCGCAACGACCTTGCCTTCGAGCTTCCAACGCTCTAAACATTTCTCAACCAACGAAGCCGCGCACAAGAACAAACCACGCTCGGTATCCACCAAGGCGTAGTCAATCTCGGGGTGCATGTTGAGCGCTTGGTTGGCAGGGATGGTCCACGCGGTGGTGGTCCAGATGACGGCGAACGCTGGCTTGTCGAGCTTGGGTAAACCAAACGCAACAGCGAGCTTCTCGGGCTGGGCGCACAAGAAGGCCACGTCTAAGGTGTCGCTCTTTTTGTCGGCGTATTCAATTTCAAACTCGGCCAAGGATGAGCCGCAGTCAAAGCACCAGTACACAGGCTTCAAGCCACGGTACACAAAGCCACGCTCCATCACGCGTTTGAAGGCGCGTAGTTGGCCTGCTTCGTTGGCGGGGTCCATGGTGCGGTAGGGGCGCTCCCAGTCGCCCAAGACGCCCAAGCGTTTGAAGTCTTCGCGTTGTTGGTCAATTTGCTCGGTGGCGAAGGCGCGGCTCTTGGCCTGCATGTCGTCGCGGCTGAGTTTGCGGCCGTGCAGTTTTTCGATGGCGTTCTCGATTGGCAAACCGTGGCAGTCCCAGCCGGGAATGTATTGCGCGTCAAAGCCACCCAATTGTTTGGACTTGACGATCATGTCTTTCAGCACTTTGTTCAGTGCGTGGCCGATATGCAGCTTGCCGTTGGCGTAGGGCGGGCCGTCGTGCAACACAAACAGTGGTGCGCCTTGGCGAGCCACGCGGAGTTTTTTGTACAAACCTTCTTCGTTCCACTGCTTGGCCCAAGCGGGTTCGCGTTTGGGCAAGTCACCACGCATGGGGAACGGGGTGTCCATCATGTTGAGGGTGGCACGGTAGTCCGTGGACGTTGGGGTGGCTTTGTCGGTCATGGCGATCTCAGGTCGGAGGCTTAAATATCAGGGCGGTGGCTGCGAAAGCCGCGTTTAAAGGGCGGGCTTCAAGGCAGACGAGAAGAAAGAAGTGCGGGGCCGTGTGCAGCAAGAGGGGGCTGCACGCCCCGTCAAATTCGGGCTGCGAGCCAGGCGCGTGCGTCGTCGCAGTCTTTGTGTATGCCTTGCATCAAGGCGTCCAGACCGTCGTACTTCAGCTCGTCGTGTAATTTGTGCAGCAGTTCCACGCGGATGATTTTACCGTAGCCCCCCTCGGCGCCTAGGCTGGCGGGCCAGTCGAGGCAATGGGTTTCCAGCAGCACGCGGCCACCGTTCACATCCGACGGGTCGAGCGAGGGGCGAATACCCAGATTGGCCACGCCCGCCAAGGGCTGGTCGGTCAAGCCGTGCACTTGCACCACGAAGATGCCGCTGGCTGCGGGCTTCCAGTGGCTGAAGCGCAAATTGAGCGTGCGGCAGTTCAGCTCGCGGCCGAGTTTGCGGCCATGCACCACATGGCCCGAAATGGCGTAGGGGCGGCCCAGCAGCTGCGCCACGTCTTGCATGGCACCACGCGCTAAGGCGTCGCGTACCGCGGAGCTAGACACGCGCAGGCCACGTACTTCGTAGCTGTTCATGCGGGCCACATCGAAGCCTTGCGCGGTGCCTGCTGCATCAAGCATGGCGTAATCGCCGGCGCGTTTGGCGCCGAAGCGGAAGTCGTCACCCACCAGCACGTATTTCACGCCCAGGCCTTTGACCAACACCTCTTCGATGAAGGCCTGCGGTTGTTGCGAGGCGAAGGCGTGGTTGAACGGCAACACCACACATTGGTCGACACCGCAGGCGCTGAGTTCGTTGAACTTGTCGCGCAGCGTGGCGATGCGAGCGGGCGCCAGATCGGGTTGGCGGTGTTGCGCCGCAAAAAAGTCGCGCGGATGGGGCTCGAACGTCATCACGCAACTGGGCACGCCACGGTGGCGGGCTTCGTTGTTGAGCAGGGCCAGCATGGCTTGGTGGCCACGGTGTACGCCGTCAAAGTTGCCAATGGTCAAAGCGCAGGCTTTGGCCAGTTGCGGGTGATGAAAACCTCGAAAAATTTGCATGATTTGAGTGTGGGGCGACAAACATGAAACTGTCACCCAATAAAGGTATATTGTCAGCGATAGATGTGCATTCCCGAACGGTCGTTTTTTGCAAGCGAATGGAGGTGAGGTGTGAAGGTCTTGAAACTGTCTGCCCAAGGGCTACCGCAGTCGTGGATATCGCTGGAACAAGCGGTCATTCACTACGCGGCCGATGAAGTGCGCTGGGAATCTGGCGGCGAGGTGGCGGTGTTTCATGGCGGCACCAATGCCATCACGGGCCAGCAGTCGATCATCGTGGTCAACAGCATCATCGGCACCAAGGGCGTGCCCAATATCAACCCGTTTGATTTGAAATCGGGCCTCACCAACGACAAGCTCTTCGCCCGCGACCGCAACATTTGCGCGTACTGCGGCGATCATTTTCACGAATCAGAACTCACCCGCGAGCACATTCGCCCCATGGGCCAACGCGGCCCCAACACGTGGATGAATGTGGTCACCGCTTGCCGCGCCTGCAACCACCGCAAAGGCAACCGCACCCCCGAGCAAGCGCGCATGCCGCTGATCTACACCCCTTACGAACCTAGCCTGTGGGAAGACTTCATTTTGCGCAACCGCCGTATCTTGGCGGACCAGATGGAGTTTTTGATGGCGCATGTGCCTAAGAGTTCTCGGCTCTTGGCCTGACGGTTTGCGTTCGCTCCGGCGAGGTGGCCTCAATCGGCCAACAGCGCCGCCACCGCCTTTGGATAAATCAAATGCTCCTGCGTCAGCACACGCGCGGCCAAGGTGTCTGCGGTGTCGTCGGACAGCACGGGCACGACGGCTTGGGCCAAGATGTCGCCATGGTCTAACTCAGCAGTCACGCGATGCACGGTGGCGCCGGCAAATTTGCAGCCCATCTCTAGGGCGCGGGCGTGGGTGTTCAGGCCGGGGAAGGCGGGCAACAGGGATGGGTGGATGTTGATCAAACGGCCGGCGTAGTGCGCCACAAAGCCTGGCGTCAAGATGCGCATAAACCCAGCGAGCACCACCAAGTCGGGTTGGTGTGTGTCGATCTCGGCCATCAAGGCGGCGTCAAAGGCTTCGCGCGGGTTGGGCTGTTTGGCAAAGGCTTTGTGGTCCACCACGGCGGTGGCCATGCCGTGAGCTTTGGCAAAGACGAGGCCTTGGGCGTCGGCTTTGTTGCTGATGACGGCGCTGATTTGGGCGCCCAAGTGCTTGGCCCAGTCTTGTGCCTGTGCGGTGCGCACGATGGCGGCCATGTTGGAGCCGCCGCCAGAAATCAAGATCACGATGTTTTTCATGTGCACAAATTATCGATCAGGGTTTGCCCGCGGTTGTCGTGGTCTGGACAAGAAAAAGAGCACGGTCGTGCTAAAACCTAGTATTCGTCAAACTAAAGGAACCCGTCATGGATTTGGCCTTCACCCCCGAAGAAGAGGCTTTTCGTCAAGAGGTGCGTGCTTGGGTGCACGCCAATTTGCCTAAAGATTTGTCGCACAAGGTGCACAACGCGCTGCGTCTGACGCGTGAAGACATGCAGCGTTGGGCCAAGATTTTGGGCAGTAAAAACTGGCTGGGCTACGGCTGGCCCACGCAGTTTGCCGGCCCGGGCTGGACTGCCGTGCAAAAGCATTTGTTCGAAGAAGAGTGCGCTTTGGCAGGCGCGCCGCGCATCGTGCCGTTTGGCCCCGTGATGGTGGCGCCTGTGATCATGGCGTTTGGTAATGCCGAACAACAAAAGCGCTTCTTGCCCGGCATCGCCAGCGGCGAGGTGTGGTGGAGCCAAGGCTACAGCGAGCCAGGTTCGGGCTCCGATTTGGCGTCGGTCAAAACCCGTGCCGAGCGCGTGGGCGATAAGTACATCGTGAACGGCCAAAAGACGTGGACCACCTTGGGCCAATACGGCGAGTGGATTTTTTGCTTGGTGCGTACCAGCAACGAAGGCAAGCCGCAAACGGGTATTTCGTTCTTGCTGATCGACATGAAGTCGCCTGGTGTCAGCGTGCGCCCCATCAAGTTGCTCGACGGTGAGTGCGAGGTGAACGAGGTGTGGTTCGACAACGTCGAAGTGCCTGCCGAAAACTTGATTGGTGAAGAGAACAAGGGCTGGACGTATGCCAAGCATTTGCTGGCGCACGAACGCACCAACATTGCTGACGTGAACCGCGCCAAACGCGAGTTAGAGCGTTTGAAGCGCATCGCCAAGGCCGAGGGCGTGTACGACCCCGCCACGGGCGGCGCCGAAGCGCAACGCTTCCGCGACGAAGTGGCCAAGCTCGAAGTGGACGTGGTGGCGCTGGAAATGCTGGTGCTGCGCGTGTTGTCGGCCGAGAAGTCGGGCAAGCAGTCGCTGGACATTGCGGGCTTGCTCAAAATCAAGGGCAGCGAAATTCAGCAGCGTTACAGCGAGTTGATGATGTTGGCGGCTGGCCCGGCCAGCGTGCCCTTCATTGAAGAGGCCATGCAAGCCGGTTACCAAGGCGACCAAGCGCTCAGCAGCCTGTGGCCCAACGGCGACATGCGCAGCGCGCCCTTGGCGTCGACTTATTTCAACATGCGTAAAACCACCATTTACGGCGGCTCCAACGAGGTGCAGCGCAACATCGTGGCGCAAGTGGTACTGGGCTAAACACAAGGATTCATCATGGATTTCAATTTTTCTGACGACCAAGAACAACTGCGCGACGCGGTGCGCAAATGGGTGGACAAGGGCTACGACTTTGAGCGCCGCCGTGGCATCGTGGCTGCCGGTGGCTTCTCGCGCGAGGCCTATACCGAGTTGACCGAGCTGGGCTTGGGCGGCTTGTACGTGTCTGAAGAGCTCGGCGGATTGGGGATGGGCCCTGTCGAGGGCATGGTGGTGATGGAGGAGTTGGGGCGCGGCATCGTGCTCGAACCCTTGGCACACACCCTCATTGCGGGCGCGGTGTTGACGGGTTATGCGCCTGCTGATGTGCAAGCGGCGTGGTGCGGCAAAGTGGCATCGGGCGAGGCCTTGGTGGTACTGGCGCAGCAAGAGCGCGCAGGCCGTTACAACTTGGCGGCTTGCAAAACACAAGCCACGCAAGCGGGCACAGGCTGGACGTTGACGGGCGCCAAGAGCGTGGTGCCTGCGGGCGACGTGGCCGATGCGTATTTGGTGCCAGCGGTGGCCAATGGCAAATTGGCTTTGTTCATCGTGGCGCGCGACGCTGCGGGCGTGTCAGCCAAAGGCTATGTGTCGCAAGACGGCAGCCGTGCGGCTGAGTTGCACTTGGACAACGCTGCAGCACAACTGGTCACGGCCGATGGCCAAACCGCGCTGGAGCACGCCGTAGATATTGGCGTGGCCGCTTTGTGCGCCGAAGCTGTGGGTGTGATGGACAAAACCGTCGCCATCACGATCGAGTACATGAACATGCGCAAGCAGTTTGGCGTGGTGATCAGCAGCTTCCAAGCCTTGCGCCATCGCTTGGCCGACATGAAGATGCAGCTGGAATTGGCCCGCTCCATGAGCTACTACGCCACCTTAAAGCTCAACGACCCCGCGCCCGAGCGTCGTCGCGCCATGAGCCGCGCCAAGTACCAATTGGGCGTGTCCATGCGTTTTGTGGGTCAGCAAGCGGTGCAGTTGCACGGTGGCATTGGGGTGACGGACGAGTACATCGTCAGCCACTATTTCAAGAAGCTCACGCAACTCGAAATGACCTTTGGCGACACCTTGCACCACTTGGGCGAAGTGTCGGCGCACATGCAAGACACCGCTGGTGTGTTTGCTTAATTGACGTCAAGCAGTGGCGGTTTTTTGAAAGCGTGGTTGCAACACGCCTTCAATCGTCACTTGCTCGGTGAACATGGCGGCGGGGCGTACCCACAAGCCATGTTCTCCGTAAAGAGCGCGATAAACCGTCATCGGCTCTAAGGTTTCGCTGTGTCTGGCGGTGCCGATCACCTCGTAAAGGCCACCTTTGTAGTGGCGGTAGAGGCCGATTGGGGTTTCTTGGAGTGGGGTCAAGTCAAGGTCGTTCATGGAATGGGACAATACACCCTATGCATCCAAAAGCCCTTCTTGAAGCTTGTACCGAGCTCGTTCGCCTCACTTTGAAGTTTGACCACCCAGCTGACGCTGTGGTTTCTAAGTTTTTCCGTGATTACCGTAAGACCTACGCCTTCGGCCCGCGTGAGCGCGCCGCCTTGGCCGAAACCACCTACAACGTGTTGCGCAACAAATTGCGCTTCGACCATTTCGCCCCCTCAGGCTCAGGCCCCAAAGAGCGCCGCTTGGCGATTTTGGGCTTTGCCCAGCACCTGAAAGAGCATGCCGCACCACAAGCGGCATCGACCCAGCCCAAGCGCCACCAACAACCCGGCAGCCAAGCGTTGGACTTTTTGATCAGCGCGTTGAACAAGCAAGAAGCCGCATGGCTGGAGGCTTGCGAATCGGTGAATCCCGCTGAATTGATGGATCGCCATCGCCACAACATGCCCGAGTGGCTGGTGGAGCCACTCAAAGCCCAAGTGGGCGAAGGTTTTTGGCCTTTGGTCGAACGTCTGAACGGCGGCGCACCGCTGGATTTGCGCGTCAACACCTTCACCGACAAACGCGCCGATGTGCAGCATGAGTTGAAGTTGGCGGGCATCAAGGCCGAGAACACCCCGTTTTCGCCTTGGGGTTTGCGCATTCAGGGCAAGCCTGCGCTGTCTAACCTCGACGCTTTCGCGCGGGGTGCCATTGAGGTGCAAGACGAAGGCTCGCAGTTGCTGGCCCTGTTGCTCGACGCCAAGCGCGGCGAGATGGTGGTCGACTTTTGTGCCGGTGCGGGTGGCAAAACCTTGGCCATTGGCGCCTCCATGCGCAGCACGGGCCGTTTGTACGCGTTTGACACCTCGGCACACCGCTTGGAGTCGTTGAAGCCGCGTTTGGCGCGCAGCAAGCTCTCGAACGTGCATCCTTCGGCGATTGCCCATGAACGCGACGAGCGCATCAAACGCCTCAGCGGCAAGATCGACCGCGTGTTGGTCGATGCGCCATGTTCGGGCTTGGGTACTTTGCGCCGTAACCCTGACCTCAAGTGGCGTCAATCGCCGAAGGCCGTGCAAGAGTTGACCGAAAAGCAAACGTCGATCTTGGCCAGCGCTGCACGTTTGGTGAAGTCGGGTGGCCGCCTGGTGTATGCCACTTGCAGCGTGTTGCCCGAAGAGAACGAGGCCATTGCCCAAGCCTTCAGCGTTGCGCACCCTAACTTTGTGCCTTTGTCCGCCGCAGACACGTTGACGGAGCTCAAAGTTGCTAACGCAGGCAGCCTTTGTACGCCTGATGGCTTGTATTTGCGCCTTTGGCCCCACATACATGCCACAGACGGCTTCTTCGCCGCAGTCTGGGTGGCCAAATAAGGCCATTCCACTTAAAATTGACGGTTATTCAATTTATTTGAAAGTTCCTACATGTTGTTACCCAATTGGGCTTGGCTGGATGCCACCTTGAACTGGCTGAGCTACGGCTTGCTGCATTTTTCTGGCTGGCAAGTCTTCCTCGTCACGATGGTGCTCACGCACATCACCATCGCCAGTGTGACCATTTATTTGCACCGTCATTCCGCACACCGTGCGCTGGACTTGCATCCGATTCCTGCGCACTTCTTCCGTTTCTGGCTGTGGCTCACCACGGCCCAAGTGACCAAAGAGTGGACCTCCATTCACCGCAAGCACCACGCCAAGTGCGAGCAAGCGGAAGACCCGCACAGCCCGCATGTCCATGGCATCAAAACTGTGTTGTTCACGGGCGCTGAGCTGTACCGCAAAGAAGCGGAGAACCTCGAAACATTGCAACGTTTCGGCCACGGCACACCGGATGACTGGATCGAGCGCCATGTCTACACCCCGCACTCGGTGCTGGGCGTGTCGTTGATGCTCATCATCGACTTGGCCTTGTTTGGCGCCTTGGGCCTGACGGTGTGGGCGGTGCAGATGATGTGGATTCCGGTCACTGCCGCTGGCATCATCAACGGTGCGGCGCACTATTGGGGCTATCGCAACTTTGAGGCACCCGACGCCAGCACCAATATTTCGCCATGGGGCATCCTGATTGGCGGCGAGGAGTTGCACAACAACCACCACACGTACCCCACATCGGCCAAGTTATCGGTCAAGCCTTACGAGTTCGACTTGGGCTGGTTGTACATCCGCATTTTGGAAATCTGTGGTTTGGCCACCGTCAAAAAGACAGTGCCAAAGTTGGCCTTTGGCGACATCAAGCCTGTGGCTGACGAAAAGACCTTAGAGGCTGTCATTGCCAATCGCTACGAAGTGATGGCCAATTACGCACGTCAATTACGTTTGACGATGAACCAAGAGTTGTCCAGCATGTCGACCTTGCCTGCTGAAGCCGTGTTGGCGGCTGCCAAGCGTTGGATGCATCGCGATGCAGAGAAGGTGCCTGCCACCGTGACTGAGCATTTAGCGCTTGCCCGCGCTGCCTTGCCCAACGTGGACACCATGGTGAAGATGCGTGAAGAGCTGCGTCAACTGTGGCTCAACACCAACCACAACCGTGCGCAACTGGCGCAAGACCTGCAGGCTTGGTGCAAGCGCGCTGAGGCCAGTGGCATTGCGGCATTGCAAGAGTTCTCGATGCAGATGCGCGCTGCACGCGTGTAAACAGCGCAAGACGCAATGCAAAGGCACCCTCGGGTGCCTTTTCTTTTGCCTACATTTGCACAGACAACAAAAAACCCGCCATCAAACGATGAGCGGGTTCTTGATAGGGGCCAGCCTGAATTACTTCAGTTTGGTTTCCTTGTATTCAACGTGCTTGCGAGCTTTGGGATCAAATTTCATGATCAACATTTTCTCGGGCATTGTTTTCTTGTTTTTGCTGGTCGTGTAGAAGTGACCTGTGCCGGCTGTCGATTCCAGCTTGATTTTTTCGCGTCCGCCTTTGGATGCCATGATCGTGTCCTTTCAGTAACTGGAATTAAGCTTGACCGCGCGAACGCAAGTCAGCCAACACGGCGTCGATGCCGTTTTTGTCGATCAAACGCAGAGCTGCGCTAGAAACGCGCAAGCGCACCCAACGGTTTTCAGTCTCTACCCAGAAACGGCGGTATTGCAGGTTAGGCAAAAAACGGCGTTTTGTTTTGTTGTTAGCGTGGGAAACATTGTTCCCAGACATTGGGCCTTTGCCCGTGACTTCACATACGCGTGCCATGTGGACACTCCATATTTAACGGCGGTCGTTCACACGAGCGCCTCACCTCGCCAGAAAGGGTGGCGGTAACCCAAATTCGCTGAATTCAGCAAAGCCTGAAATTGTAGCGCCTTTTCAGTGAGCGCCTTGTTCCAAGAAACGCTGCGCATCCAATGCGGCCATACAGCCCGTGCCAGCGCTGGTGATGGCTTGGCGGTAGATGTTGTCTTGCACGTCGCCCGCCGCAAAGACGCCGGGCACGCTGGTCATGGTGGCAAAGCCCTCTGAGCCGCTCTTGGTCAGCAAATAGCCACCTTTCATGGCCAGTTGGCCTTCAAAGATGTCGGTATTGGGGTGGTGGCCAATGGCGATGAAGCAGCCTTGGGTGGCCAAGTCGCGGGTGCTGCCGTCGGTGGTGCTTTTCAAACGGATGCCCGTGACGCCAGAGGCGTCGCCCAGCACTTCGTCCAAGGTGCTGTTGGTTTCCAAGACGATCTTGCCTGCGGCAACCTTTTCCATGAGCTTGTCGATCATGATCGCCTCGGCTTTGAAGGTCTCACGGCGGTGCACCAAGTGAACTTTAGACGCGATGTTGGACAAATACAGGGCTTCTTCCACAGCCGTGTTGCCGCCGCCGACCACGCTGACCACTTGGTCGCGGTAGAAAAAACCGTCACAAGTCGCGCAGCCCGATACGCCGCGGCCCATGAAGGCTTCTTCCGAAGGCAGGCCCAAGTATTTGGCGGATGCGCCCGTGCAGATGATGAGGGTGTCACAGGTGTAAGTGCCGCTGTCGCCGGTCAAGGTGAAGGGACGCTTGGAGAAGTCGACCTTGTTGATGTGGTCAAACACGATTTGGGTGTTGAAACGCTCGGCGTGTTGCTGAAAACGCTGCATCAGCTCTGGGCCCTGCACGCCGTGCACATCGGCGGGCCAGTTGTCCACTTCGGTGGTGGTCATCAATTGGCCGCCTTGGGCCATGCCCGTGATCAACAGGGGCTTCAAATTGGCACGAGCCGCGTAAACGGCGGCGGTGTAGCCAGCAGGGCCGGAGCCGAGAATCAAAACTTGAGCGTGTTGGGAGTTAGACATGAAGCGCGCCATCCAAAGAGACAATAAAGCCTAGATTGTAAGAAAGCCCCCATTGCCCTACGCCGCGTCAGGCTGCCTCTCGGGTAAGCTCTCTCTTGAAACATGACTTACTCGCTCAATACCCTTAAAAACGAACCCCGCGCTTCTGGCGCTGACACAGACCACGAACCGACCGGCTGGCGCCGCTTTGCGCAGGAAATTGCGCTGACGGCGGGCTTTGTGTTCATGACCTTTTGGTTTTTGGCGCTGATCACCCATTCGCCGCTGGACCCTGCATGGACCACCTCCGGTGCAGGCGGCACGGTGCGCAACTTTGGCGGACGTCTTGGCGCGTGGCTGGGCGATATGAGCTTTTTCTTGCTGGGTTACTCCGTGTGGTGGTGTTTTGCAGCCGCCAGCATCGCGTGGTTGGCCGCTTTGGCCGACCGTTTGCGAGACGACGATGAGGCGCAAGAGGAGCCTGTGGGCTGGCGTTACACCCGTTTTGCATTTTGGGCGGGCTTAGGTTTGTTGCTCATCTCCAGTGCGGGTTTGGAGTGGACGCGCTTGTACCGCTTTGAAGACCGCTTGCCCGGCCATGTGAGCGGTGGTGTGTTGGGGTACGTGGTGGGTCCATCGAGCTTGAAATGGTTGGGCTTCAACGGATCGGGGTTGATTTTTATCGCGTTTGGTGTGGTTGGTGCCTCATGGGTGTTCCGCTTTTCTTGGGCGCAGACCGCTGAAAACTTGGGCGCTTGGCTGGACGGAGCCATTGAGACATGGCGTGAGCGCCGTGAGCGCGAACAAGATGTGGCCTACGGCTTGGTGGCTGCCCGTGAGCGCGAAGAAGTGGTGTTTGAAGAGCGTGTGGAAACCAAAGAGCATCCTCCTATTGCCGTGCACATCGAGCCAGAAATGATCGAAGTGCCCAAGAGCGCACGCGTGGCCAAAGAGCGCCAAAAGACCTTGTTTACCGACGCGGCCACCGACTCGCGTTTGCCGCAAGTCGACTTGCTGGACGATCCGCTGATTCGCCAAGACACTGTGGCTCCCGAAACGCTGGAAATGACCAGCCGCATGATTGAGAAAAAACTCAAAGACTTCGGCGTCGAAGTGCGTGTGGTGGCAGCGTCGCCCGGCCCTGTGATCACCCGCTATGAAATTGAGCCGGCCACTGGTGTGAAGGGCTCGCAGGTGTTGAACCTTGCCAAAGACTTGGCACGTTCCCTCTCGCTGGTATCGATTCGCGTGGTCGAAACCATCCCCGGCAAAAACTACATGGCGCTGGAATTGCCCAACGCCAAGCGTCAGTCGATTCGCTTGAGCGAAATTTTGGGCTCGGACGTGTACAACGAATCCAAGTCGATGTTGACCATGGGCTTGGGCAAAGACATTGTGGGCAATCCCATCGTGGCCGACTTGGCCAAGATGCCCCACGTCTTGGTGGCGGGTACCACGGGCTCGGGTAAATCGGTGGGTATCAACGCCATGATTTTGTCTTTGCTCTACAAGGCCGAAGCCCGCGATGTGCGCTTGCTGATGATTGACCCCAAGATGTTGGAGATGTCGGTCTACGAAGGCATTCCGCACTTGCTGGCCCCTGTGGTGACCGACATGCGCCAAGCCGCACACGGCCTCAATTGGTGCGTGGGCGAAATGGAAAAACGCTACAAGCTGATGAGCAAGTTGGGCGTGCGTAACCTCGCCGGTTACAACGCCAAGATTGACGAAGCCGCTGCGCGTGAAGAGTTCATCTACAACCCCTTCAGCTTGACCCCCGAACAGCCTGAGCCCTTGCAACGTTTGCCACACATCGTGGTGGTGATTGACGAGTTGGCCGACTTGATGATGGTCGTGGGCAAGAAGATTGAAGAGCTGATTGCTCGCCTCGCTCAAAAGGCACGTGCAGCCGGTATCCACTTGATTTTGGCCACGCAGCGCCCGAGTGTGGACGTCATCACGGGTCTCATCAAAGCCAACATTCCCACACGTATCGCGTTCTCGGTGGGCTCCAAAATTGACAGCCGCACCATCCTCGACCAAATGGGCGCTGAGGCCTTGTTGGGCATGGGTGACATGCTCTACATGGCCAGCGGCACAGGCTTCCCCGTGCGTGTGCACGGCGCGTTTGTGAGCGACGAAGAGGTGCACCGGGTGGTGAACTACCTGAAGAGCCAAGGTGAGCCCGATTACATCGACGGCGTGCTGGAAGGTGGCACGGTCGATGGCGACGGCAATGCCTCAGGTCCCGATTTGTTTGGTGATGCACCGGCTGAAAAAGACCCGATGTATGACCAAGCCGTTGAGGTGGTGCTCAAAAACCGCAAGGCCAGCATTTCGTTGGTGCAGCGTCACTTGAAAATTGGTTACAACCGTGCAGCCCGTTTGGTGGAAGACATGGAAAAGGCCGGCATGGTCAGCGCCATGAGCAACAACGGCCAACGCGAAATTTTGGTGCCTAAGCGAGATGAATGAACGTGATGAACAAGTGTGACCTGCCAGTGCAACCCGTTCCTGAGATGAATGTGGCCCTTGCTTTTTTTCATCGCTCATTGCGTCAAGCGGCCTGCGCGTTGCTGGCGTTGACCCTGAGTGCCGGTCTGGCATCTGCTGGCAGCCTTGACACGTTGGAGAGCTTTTTGAAGGCCACCAAAAGTGGTCGAGCCCATTTCACCCAAGTCGTCACGCCGCCTGCCAAAGCAGGGCAGGCCGTGCGCGGCAAAACATCGACCGGTACCTTTGCCTTTGTGCGTCCCTTGCGCTTTCGCTTCGATTACCAAAAACCGTTTCCCATGGCCATCGTGGCGGATGGTCAAACCTTGTGGTTGTACGACGCCGATCTGGCCCAAGTGACCGCCCGCAAACAGGCGCAAACGCTAGGCAGTACGCCAGCTGCGCTGGTGGCCACGGCCGCCGATTTGGGTGCATTGCAAAAAGAGTTCACCCTTCACGCAGAGGCCGATGCCGAGGGTCTGCAATGGGTGCAGGCCACGCCGAAAGCCCGAGACAGTGCCTTGCAGTCGGTGCGTTTGGGCCTGCGTTTGGAGGGCACCTTTGCCCTGTTGGCCAAGCTTGAAATTTTGGACGCCTTGGGTCAACGCTCTGTGCTGAGTTTTGATCGCTTTGAGGTCAACCCCGTTAACTTGGGCGCTGCGCAATTCAATTTCGTACCTCCTCAGGGCGTGGACGTCGTTCGCCCCTGATCCAAGGCACTTGTGAGCCGCGTCACCAGCGCCCCCGTGATGCTGCAAGGCTTGCCGCCTTTGTTGGACACACGCACCCGCTTGGTGGTGTTGGGCAGTTTTCCGGGCGTGGCTTCGCTGCGCTCGCAGCAGTACTACGGCCACCCCCAAAATCAATTTTGGAAAATCATGGTGGCTTTGTTTGCCCCCGATCACCCCGAGGTGCTGACCTTTCCCTATGCGGCGCGTGCCGAGTGGTTGCTGGCCCAAGGCATCGGTTTGTGGGACGTTTATTCGGCTTGCGAGCGTGAAGGCAGCTTGGACAGCCGCATCCAAAACGCCCAACCCAACGACCTGCTCAGTTTGCGCGAGCGCTGCCCTGCTTTGGTGGCGATTGCGCACAACGGCGGCGAGAGTTTCAAACATGCGCCGCTGACCCGCACTTTAGGCCTGCCTGTGTACCGCTTGCCGTCCACCAGTCCCGCCCATGCGACATGGTCGTTCGCGCGTAAATTGACGGTTTGGCGTGAATTGGTCGTCAAATTTAATTTTCTTGAATTAAATTGAAATATTAATTATTTATAGCTATTTAATGACAGGTTCTTGTAAACTGCTGCGTATTGGTGTTTGATTTTTTATAAAAACTTATGAGATCTGTTTTGGTCGTTGACGACAACTTGGTGAACCGCAAACTGGCTGTGGCCTTGCTTCAACGTCGCGGCATGCAGACCGAAGAGGCTGAAAATGGTTTGGTGGCATTGAGCAAGTTGGCCAATGGTCACTATGACTCTGTGCTGCTTGACATCAGCATGCCGTTGATGGATGGCGAAGAGGTGTGTCGCCACATTCGCGCGAATACCAATTGGTCGGACATGCGTGTGATTGCCTACACAGCGCATGCCTTGGAGTCGGAGCGCTCGCGGATCATGGCGTCTGGGTTTGATGATGTGCTCATCAAGCCCATCAGCATCAGCGATTTGTTGCGTGTTCTGCCGGATTGAGTTCAGGCACCGACACCTCAAAGTGAGCGCCTTCGCCCACTTGTGACGACAGTTGCAGTCGTCCACCCATCAATCGAACCAGCTCGCGCACCAAAGCCAAGCCCAAGCCCGTACCGCCATGCTCACGGGTGATGAACGCGGTGGCTTGGTGGAAGCGTTCAAACACCGCTTCTTGGACATCGGGGGCAATGCCAGGGCCTGTGTCGCGCACACCAATGACCAGTTGCTGATCCGACCAGCGTGCTGACAGTGTGATGTCACCTTGCTCCGTGAACTTGACGGCGTTGTTCAGCAAGTTGTTGATGATTTGCCGCAAGCGCATGGGGTCGGTGCAAAGTTGCGCCGGTAAATTGGGCTCAAAAATTGTGTGCATCTGCAAGCCCTTTTGTTGAGCGCAAGTGGCATGCAGCAAGGCAACTTCTTCCAGTAACGCACGCACATTGATCAAAGCGGGCTCTAGGGTCATGTGGCCTGCTTCAATTTTGGCGATATCCAACATGTCGTTCACCACAGACAGCAAGTGTTGGCCGCTTTGGTGAATGGTTTGCGCAAATTCGCGGGTGGCCTCGTCTTTCGCGTCTTCGCGGATGATTTCTGAGAAGCCCAAAATGCCGTTCAGTGGGGTGCGCAACTCATGGGAAACGTTGGCCACAAAATCGCTCTTCAAACGGCTGTTTTCTTCGGCTTGACGGCGTGCTTCTTCGCTGCGCTCTAAAGAGGCTTGCACGCTGTCGGCCATCGTGTTGAGTGAGTTGTTCAAATGACCCAATTCATCGTTGGAGTTGTGTTGAAAACGAAACGATAAATCGCCCGCTTCAATGCGCGACAAGCCTTTGACCAAATTGGTGATGCGCTGCGTGAGCGCGGAGGCTAACCAAACCGCCACTACCAACACCAAGCCCAGCATCAAAAACGTTGAGCCTGACAAACTGGCTGCGGTGCGGCTGACCGAGCTCGCGATCATGTTTTGCAGGTCGGCTTGTCGGTGTTTGAGGCGTTCGCTGAACTCGGCTACTTTTTCGTTCATCAATTGCGCGTTGGCCACGGCTGGGGCGTGAAAGTCTTCCACGCTGGCACCAATCGTGACGTAGCCAAACCCGCGTGGCGATTGGCCATATTGGCCGGTGAAATACGGAATGATGGCGGCCGTGGTGCGCTTCCACAGGCCTGACCACTGGATCAAGAATGAGCCCGAGCCGCCTTGTTGGGTCAAATCGTGCCAGCCTTGGCATTGGGGCGCAAAGTTCAGGTAGCGGCAGTCCAAGCCGAGCAGCCCAGCTTGGGTGAGTTCAGTCGCCGGTTTCTTGTCTCGACTCTGGTTGTCAAATGGGCGTACTTGGCGCAAAAACTCTTGCAAGGGGCGTTGCGATGCTTTCCAGCTTTTGTAAATGCTCTCTTCTAGCCAAGGCGTGGCGTACTCGCCCGTGGCAGGGTCGAAGCCCATGATGGAGTGGTGGCGTGGGTGTGCAATGTTGCGTTCTTTGTGGTCCCACATGAAGGCGTAGTTCCCGCTTTCAGCGTCAGCGATGGCGGTGTAACGCTGCGCCGTGGGCGTGAGGTTGTCGGTGAAGCTGCGAATATGGCGGTGGTCCAAAGCAAGGGTCACGTAGCCGACGATGGCGCCTTGGCGCACCACCGGCGTTGCCCAACGCACCAAACCTTGAAAGGGCTTACCAACGGGGTTTTCGCGACCCGCGAACGCTTCTTTTTCGGGGTGAAAGGGCAGAGAGGCTCGCGCCATGCTCTCGGGTGTGACAGGTCCAATTACATGCGATGGCACATAGGGACCCACCACTTCAGAGACATAGATTTGCCCCGGTTTGAGGTGTTTGAGCGCAGCGAAATAGGTTTCAGCCTTGCTCCACGTATTGGCCTTGTGAGACACATTGCGCAGCGTTGGCGGCAGCACAGCGGTGCCTGAGACTTTGATCAGCTCCTGCCCGTCTAGCCCGACGTAAGTGATCTCGTGATACAGCGGGGCAGGGTGTGTGCGGCGCACCGATTCAGGTGGGCGCGCATGAAAATCTTGCACGTTTTCTGCGTTGCCTGAGGCGGCCAACTCAAAGGCAGGTTCGGGGTCTGGCGTCGCAGAAGCCCAGCCTTTTTGATGCGCGGCGAGTTGCCATTTCCCCGTTTGGGTGAGCAAGCGCGTGCGGGTTTCTAAGAAATTAAAGTACTGCGTTTTGTTGGGGTCCAAAGTCGCGGCCATCAACACATCACGGTCGCGGTCATACAAAAAATCAGCCACCGAGCGGGCGGTGTCGGTGGTCAAACGTTCCAACTCTTCGCGGGCACGGTCGTCCAGCGCTTGAACCGACGCTTTGGTGAATCGCGTGCTCATGTCGTTGACGGTGGTGCTGACTTCCTCTGCCAGTCGATCCGTTTCTTGCGTCAACTGCAAGCCCAAATGGTGCACACCCTGCCAAGCCAAATACGCCAAGAGAATCAAAGGAAAAACCTTAATCAAAGCAAATAAAGTAATTAATTTGGATCTAACACCAAATTTAATTTCCTTAAGTGACTCCAGTGGTTTCATTTGTTTGCTAGTTTTCGATGAATTAATACTAATAAATTATAGATTCGGAAAATGTCAGCATGACGGACGTGCTGTCGCCAAGACGCAGGCCTTGCTTCGCTCGCTACACTTTCACGTAATTTTTGTGACACCCCACATCTTTGTGAATACCACCCATATCCCCCTCGCTGAACGCCTGCGCCCGCGCACTTTGGGCGACGTCATTGGCCAGCAGCATTTGCTGGGCGAGGGCATGGCGCTGCGCGTGGCGTTTGAATCAGGCCAGCCGCACAGCTGCATTTTGTGGGGCCCACCCGGGGTGGGCAAGACCACTATTGCCCGTTTGATGGCCGATGCGTTTGATGCTCAGTTTTTGTCCATCAGTGCGGTGCTGGGGGGGGTGAAAGAAATTCGTGAATCGGTGGAGCAGGCTATTGCTGCGCGTGACTCGCTCGACCCTAAACGCACCATCATGTTTGTGGACGAGGTACACCGCTTCAACAAAAGCCAGCAAGACGCGTTCTTGCCGCATGTCGAATCGGGCTTGTTCACTTTCATTGGCGCGACCACCGAGAACCCGTCGTTCGAGGTGAACTCGGCTTTGCTCTCGCGTGCGGCGGTGTATGTGCTGCAGTCGCTCAGTGTGGACGACCTGACGCAAATCATTGCCAAAGCACAAGCCATTGGTGCTGTGCCGGCTTTAGAAGATGCAGCCCTAGAGAGACTCATTGCCTATGCCGATGGCGATGCGCGCCGTTTGCTCAACACGCTTGAGACCTTATCGGTGGCGGCCAACCGCGAGAAGCTGGAAGAAATTAACGACGCATGGCTCATGCGTGTGTTGGGCGAGCGCATGCGCCGCTATGACAAAGGTGGCGAACAGTTTTACGACACCATCAGCGCGTTGCACAAATCGGTGCGAGGCTCAGACCCCGATGCGGCTCTGTATTGGCTGGTGCGCATGCTCGACGGCGGCGCTGAGCCCAAATACATGGCGCGCCGTTTGATTCGCATGGCGGCAGAAGACATCGGCTTGGCTGACCCGCGTGCTTTGCGTTTGGCGCTGGATGCGGCCGAGGTGTATGAGCGCTTGGGCTCGCCCGAGGGCGAGTTGGCCTTGGCCGAATGCGTGGTGTATTTGGCGGTGGCCCCTAAATCGAACGCGGTTTACAAGGCTTACAACGAAGCCAAAGCCCTCATCAAAAAAGACGGCACGCGCCCCGTGCCCATGCACCTGCGCAATGCCCCCACCAAGATGATGAAAGACATGGATTGGGGCAAGGGTTACCGTTACGCCCACGACGAAGAGGACGGTTTTGCCGCTGGCGAAAACTACATGCCTGAAGGCTTAGAAACTACGGGCTTCTACCGCCCTGTGGAACGTGGTTTAGAGATCAAAATCGCCGACAAGTTGCGCCACTTGCGCGACAAGAACAAACAAGCAGGTAAATAACAAATGGACGTCTTGCTTCAACAAGTCATCAATGGCTTGGTGCTGGGCAGCATGTACGCGCTGGTGGCTTTGGGCTACACCATGGTCTACGGCATCATCAACCTCATCAACTTTGCGCATGGCGAAGTGTTGATGATTGGGGCCTTGTGCAGCTGGTCGGTCATTGGGTGGTTGCAGCCGTTGTTGCCTACCACCCCGGGATGGGTGATCTTGCTGATCTCCATGGTGGTGGCCTCGGCCGCTGCCGCGGCGCTGAACTTCGCGATTGAGAAAATCGCGTATCGCCCTTTGCGCAATGCCCCGAAGCTGGCGCCGCTCATCACGGCCATTGGCATGTCGATCTTGTTACAGACGCTGGCCATGATTGTCTGGAAGCCCAATTACAAATCGTTTCCGACGCTGTTGCCCAGCACACCCATGGCCATTGGGGAGGCGGTCATCACCCCCACGCAGATCATGATTTTGGCGGTGACGGCCATGGCTTTGGCGGTGCTGTCTTGGTTGGTCAACGCCACCAAGCTGGGCCGAGCCATGCGCGCCACGGCAGAAAACCCACGCGTGGCCAGCCTGATGGGCGTCAAACCCGACACCGTCATTTCTGCCACCTTCATCATCGGTGCGGTGCTCGCCACCATTGCCGGTGTGATGTGGGCTTCTAACTACGGCACCGTGCAACACGCCATGGGCTTTTTGCCAGGCCTGAAAGCCTTCACAGCTGCTGTGTTTGGCGGCATTGGTAACTTGGCTGGCGCTGTGGTGGGTGGGCTGTTACTGGGACTGATTGAATCGATCGGCTCGGGGTATTTGGGGGAGTTGACGGGGGGCGTGCTGGGCAGCCACTACACCGACATCTTGGCCTTCATCGTGCTCATCGTGGTCTTGACGCTGCGGCCTTCGGGCCTGCTGGGCGAGCGTGTGGCAGATCGGGCGTGACGCACATGACACATACTTTTCTCTCCAAACGCGGGCTCGACAAACCTTGGCTCATCTTCGTCCTCGCCTTGGCGTTGCCGTTGCTGCTGCAAAGCTTTGGCAACGCTTGGGTACGCATTGCCGACATGTCGCTGTTGTATGTATTGCTGGCCTTGGGCCTGAACATCGTGGTGGGTTATGCCGGTTTGCTGGACTTGGGTTATGTGGCCTTCTTTGCCGTAGGTGCCTATTTGTTTGGCTTGATGGCTTCACCGCATTTGACTGACGCATTTCCGGTCATCGCCGCTTTGTTTCCCGATGGTCTGCACATGAGCTTGTGGCTGGTGCTGCCTTTGGCGGCTGGCTTGGCGGGGTTGTTTGGTCTGTTGTTGGGGGCGCCGACCTTGAAGCTGCGTGGCGATTACTTGGCCATCGTCACTTTGGGGTTTGGCGAAATCATTCGCGTGTTTTTGAACAACTTGGACCACCCCGTCAACATCACCAACGGCCCCAAGGGCTTGGGGCAGATTGATGCGGTGACGGTGTTTGGCTACCCCCTCTCGCGGCGCTTGGATTTGGGCTTCATCGAGCTGCCCTCGGTCACCTTGTATTACTACCTGTTCTTGGCTTTGGTGGTGGTGAGCGTGGTGCTGTGCGCACGCCTTGAACACTCACGCATTGGCCGCGCTTGGATGGCCATTCGCGAAGACGAAATCGCCGCCAAAGCCATGGGCTTGAACACGCGCAACTTGAAGCTCATGGCCTTTGGCATGGGCGCGTCGTTTGGCGGCGTGTCGGGCGCGATGTTTGCTGCGTTTCAGGGGTTTGTGTCGCCGGAGTCGTTCAGCCTGATGGAGTCTGTGATGATCGTGGCGATGGTGGTGCTGGGCGGCTTGGGGCATTTGCCAGGCGTCATTTTGGGCGCTGTGTTGTTGGCGGCTTTGCCCGAGGCTTTGCGCTACCTCGCTGGGCCGCTGCAAGAGATGAGTGGTGGGCGTTTGGACGCGGCCATTTTGCGGCAGTTGCTGATCGCGCTGGCGATGATCGTCATCATGCTTTGGCGTCCACGCGGCTTGTGGCCCACGCCTGAACACGGTAAAAAGCTGCCGACCGACGGAGGTCAAGCATGAGCAGCACCAGCAACCCGAGCAACTCGCTCAACCCTTCTTCGAACATGCCTCTCAACAAGCCCGCTGACTGGGTGTTGAACGTGTCCGGCATCTCCAAACGCTTTGGCGGTTTGCAAGCCTTGAGCGATGTGGGCATGCAGATTGAGCGCGGCCAAGTCTATGGCTTGATTGGTCCCAATGGCGCTGGCAAGACCACGTTTTTCAACGTCATCACAGGTCTGTACACGCCCGACAGCGGGAAGTTTGAGTTGGCAGGTCAGCCTTATCAGCCCACCGAGGTGCACCGCGTGGCCCAAGCCGGCATTGCGCGCACCTTTCAAAACATCCGTTTGTTTGCAGAAATGACCGCGCTCGAAAACGTGATGGTGGGCCGCCATGTGCGCACGCATTCGGGATTACTCGGTGCCATCTTCAGAACTCGCAAATTCTTGGCCGAAGAAGCAGCCATTGCGCAACGTGCCCGTGAGCTGCTGGACTACGTGGGGATTGGCGCTTTTGCCGACTACAAATCGCGCACCCTCAGCTACGGCGACCAGCGGCGCTTAGAAATTGCGCGGGCCTTGGCCACCGACCCCCAACTCATTGCCTTGGACGAGCCTGCGGCGGGCATGAACGCCACCGAGAAAGTGCAATTGCGCGAACTGATCGACAAAATTCGCCGCGACCACCGCACGGTCTTGCTGATTGAACATGACGTGAAGCTCGTCATGGGCCTGTGCGACCGTGTGACGGTGCTCGACTACGGCAAAGTGATTGCGCAGGGCACCCCCGCCGAGGTACAGCGCAACGCGCAAGTGATTGATGCCTATCTCGGCACAGGAGCGCATTGACATGACCCATCACAACGCGAAGGTGCTGCTGAAGGTCAGCGATCTCCAAGTCGGCTACGGCGGCATTCAAGCCGTCAAGGGCGTGAGCTTTGAGGTGAGGCAGGGCGAGTTGGTGTCGCTCATCGGCTCCAACGGGGCGGGCAAGACCACCACCATGAATGCCATCACGGGGCTCTTGCCTTTGGGGGGCGGCCAGATTGCGTTGGCGGGCCAAAACATCGCCGGTCAAGGCCCTTGGAACTTGGTGCAACAAGGCTTGGCCATGGTGCCCGAAGGCCGTGGTGTGTTCACGCGCATGACCATCCTTGAGAACTTGCAAATGGGGGCTTATCTGCGCGACGACAACGCAGCCATTGCCGATGACATCGAACGCGTGTTCAGCACCTTCCCTCGACTTAAAGAACGGCGCGACCAGCTGGCCGGCACCTTGTCGGGTGGCGAGCAGCAAATGCTGGCCATGGGCCGTGCCCTGATGAGTCGTCCTCAGATGCTGTTGCTCGACGAGCCGTCCATGGGCTTGTCACCCATCATGGTGGACAAGATTTTTGAAGTGATCCGCGAGGTTTCGGCCCAAGGCGTGACGATTTTGTTGGTCGAGCAAAACGCCAGCCGTGCTTTGCAAATTGCCGATCGCGGCTACGTGATGGAGTCGGGCGTGATCACCCTCAGTGGCCCTGCGCAAGACTTGTTGCATGACCCCAAAGTTCGGGCAGCTTATTTAGGAGCGTGACCACCATGACCCAGCGACTCAGTGCCGACGACATCGCCCATTACCAAACACAAGGCTTTGTGATTCCGCCTTATCGCTTGGAGCCGGAGTTGCTGAATGGCTTGCAAGACGCGCTCAACACCTTGATTGCCAACAACCCGGGTGTGCGCCCTGAAAAGCTGGTGAGTGCCCACATTGAGGGGCGCAACGACGAAGGTGTGCACGGCAGCCAGCGTTTCTTAGAGCTCGCCATGCACCCGCCGATTGTGGACATGGTGGCGCAAATCATTGGGCCCGACATCATCTTGTGGGGCTGCCATGTGTTTTGCAAACCCGCCAGCGAGGGGTTTGAAACACCGTGGCACCAAGACGGTCACTACTGGCCCATTCGTCCGTTGGCCACTTGCACTGTGTGGGTGGCCTTGGAGCCCAGCACGCGTGAGAACGGGTGCTTGCGCGTGATTCCTGGTTCGCACCGCGACCATGTGTTGCACGAGCACCTGCACGAAGATCGCCAAGATTTGGTCTTGAACCAACGCATGGCCGAAGGCACCTTCGACGAGGCGCAGGCGGTGGATTTGGAGTTGCAGCCGGGCGAGATGTCCATGCACGACGTCTACATGATCCACGGCGCCAAAGCCAACACCTCCACCCAACGTCGAACCGGCGTGGCTTTGCGCTTCATGCCTGGCAGCTCTTTGTTTGACCGCGACCTGCGCCCTGTGGATGGCAAGACCGGCGTGCCCGTGAGTTTTGGCACGCGCCCTTTGTGGCTGCTACGCGGTGAAGACCGCACGGGACGCAACGACTTTCAAGTCGGGCACCGTTAAAAGCACCGTTGCAAAGGCTGAAGTCTCAGCCTTCCATCACCCAAATGATGACTTGCTTGGCCACAAAGCCCAGCATGCCAAAAGCCAGCACGAGAAACAGCACAAAGGTGCCGAACTTACCGGCCTTCGATTCGCGTGCCAGCTGAAAAATGATGAACAGCATGTAGAGCATGAACCCCGCGATGCCGAAGGTCAGCCCGAAGTTGGCAAATTGTTCTTCTGTCATGGCCGGCTCAATGCGCAGAGGCCTCGTAGACCACCAAGTCGCGGTACGCGTGCCAGCTGGCGTGGCCAAGCATGGGGACCACGCCCAAGAGGCCTAAAAACATGGAGCCCACCCCCAGCGCGGTGAACAAGCACAACAGCCCCGCCCACATGGCCATGGCGAAGGGGTTGAGTGCCACCACGCGCCAACTCGTGAACACCGCTTGCCAGAGCGTGAGTCTGGGGTGATCCATCAGCAGCGGAATGGTGATGACGGTGGAGGCAAACATGGGCGCGGCAATCAAGGTGCTCATCAGCACCCAAACCTCAAATAAGCCAAAGTGAGGTTGCAAGACCACCAAGCGCACAAAGTCGATGGGGGTGTGCACGCTGGCGGGCAGCATCCAATGCACCAAGGCGGCCGAGCACAGCAGCCAGCCACCGCTGGAGAGGGCGAGCAACAGGCCGAATTGAATCAGGCGTTTGTCACCGCAGGTCCAAATGCGAAAGGCATCGCTCAGCGTGGCGGGCTCGTTGCGCTCTAGCCGACGGCTGATGTCGTACAGCCCCGTGGCCAGCAGCGGCGCCACGATCATGCAGGTGGCCAGCATGGCGGCAATCCACCAAAACTCATGGCGTGCAAACCAAAACAAGGTTCCAGCTACCAAAGCCAAGATCAAGCCATGTACGGCGCCAGAGGTGGGGCTTTTTTCAATGTCTTTCCAAGCCAAGGCCAGCCAATGCAGCGGTCGCGTCAACTCCACTTCTCGGACCTGCAGATCGGGGTGTGGCGCGAAATCAGTCAATGCGAGCTCCAGAGCGTTGGATGATGGGCGCCCATTTGGTGGATTCGTCGTGGATCAATTTGGTGAACTGTTCGGGTGTGCCGCCGATGGCTTCAAGCCCTGCGGATTTCAGGCGCTCTTTGACAGCGGGGTCGTGCAAGGCGACATTGAGCGCGCTGTTGATGCGGTCCACCACGGCACGCGGGGTGCCAGCGGGCACCAACACGCCGTTCCAAGCCAAGGCTTCAAAGCCTTTGAGTTCGGGCACGCCGCTTTCGGCCACGGTGGGCACATCGGGCAACAGCGGGTAACGCTGGGCGCTGGTGACGGCCAAATATTTCAAGCGGCCTTGTTTGACTTGGGGCGCGAGGACGGTGGGTACGGACGCCATCAGATGGGTCTCGCCCGACAAGGTCGACAACACCGCAGGCGGGCTGCCGTTGAACGGAATGTGAACCGTGAAGGTGTGGGTGACGGCCTTGATGTATTCCATCGTCAGGTGTGACGAGCTGCCGTTGCCCACGGAGGCAAAGTTGTATTTGCCAGGCGAGGCCTTGAGCAAGCCCACCAATTCACGCATGTTGTTGGCTGGCAGTTGCACGTTGGCGGCGATGACGTTGGGCTGCGAGGTGGTGATCATCACCGCCTGCAAATCTTTCAACGGCTGATAGGGCAGCTTGGGGTAGAGATGAGGTGCAAACGACAGGGGACCGTTGTACGACATGACCCAGGTGTAGCCATCGGGGTTGGACTTGGCCACTTCGTTGGTGCCCACAGTGCCACCCGCTTGGGGTTTGTTTTCGACCACCACGGCTTGCCCCAAATTGTCTTTGAGGCGGTCTTGCATGGCGCGGGCGATCACATCGAGTGATGAGCCTGCTGGCGCCACCACCACCCAACGGATGGGTTTGGTGGGGAAGCTTTGCGCCTGTGCCGTGATCGACGCCGCCGCCAAACTCAGACCCACGCCCAGACCCGCGCTGATGCGTCGGATCAACGGCCACGCCGCGCGTGCAGGGTTGTGGGCCGATGGGTGGAGGGTGTGTGTGGACTGGGCTTGAATTTGAGTCATATGGGTCTTTCGCGGTTTAGGTTTTGTCGGCGGCAGAGGTGAACGAGTCAGCGTAAAACTCATCGGTGGGCAAGCCTGCTGAGGTGTAGTCGGCACGGGCCGAGTCCACCACGATGGGCGCGCCGCAGGCGTAGACCTGATGGCCGCTGAGGTCGGGGGTGTCTTGCAACACGGCTTGGTGCACAAAGCCGGTACGACCCGTCCAGTTGTCTTCAGGCAAAGCGTTGGAGATGACGGGCACGTAGGTCAAGTTGGGCATGACGGCCAATTGGGCTTGCACCCAGTCGTTCAAATACAAGTCTTCAGGGCGGCGGCCACCCCAGTACAGCGTGACGGGACGGGTGATCTCCATGTGCTGCATGTGTTCCAAGATGGCCTTGATGGGTGCAAAGCCTGTGCCGGAGGCCAAGAACACCAAAGGTTTGTCCGAGTCTTCACGCAAGAAGAAGGTGCCTTGCGGGCCTTCGATGCGCTGGATTTCTTTTTCTTTCATGGCACCAAACACATGGTCGGTGAACTTGCCGCCGGGCATGTGGCGAATGTGCAGCTCAATCGCAGGGCTGCCCGCGACCAAGGTGTGTGGTGCGTTGGCCATGGAGTAGCTGCGGCGGTCGCCGTCACGCAACAAAAAGTCGATGTACTGACCGGCGTGAAACTTCATCACGTCGTTGGCGGGCAGTTGGAGTTTGACGACCATCACGTCGTGCGAGGCTTTCTCCAGCGAAATCACGCGCACTGGCATCTTCTTGATGGGGAAGGCGCCTTCTTCCACCACTTGGCGCGACTCCAGCACCACATCGCTGTGTGCGGTGGCGCAGCAGGTGAGTACAAAGCCGTTGGCGGCTTCTTCAGCACTCAGGGCTTTTTCTTGGTGTTTGCCGTGGGTCACTTCGCCCGAAATCTTTTTGCATTTGCAGGAGCCGCAGGCGCCGTCTTTGCAGCCGTAAGGCAGGCCAATGCCTTGGCGCATGCCTGCGGCGAGCAAGGTTTCGTCAGGTGCGGAAGTGAAAGTGCGGCCACTGGGTTGGACCGTGATGTTGAAACTCATCTTTGGGTATCCTTGAACTTTTATAGGCTGTATTTTGCCCTCCAACCAACCCCCTCTTGGCGCTTTGCCTGCCCGATTTCGACGCGAGCGTTTGCTGATCATCGGCTGCGGCGATGTGGGTGTGCGCGTGGTGCGTGCGCAGCGCCATGTGCGCGTGCTGGCGCTGACCTCCAACTCCGCGCGTGTGGCTGAATTGCGAGCCTTGGGCGTCACGCCGTTGCTGGGTGATTTAGACCAACCAGCCACCTTGAAACGCTTGGCGGGTTTGGCCACCCGTGTCATTCACCTGGCCCCGCCTCCCTTGCGCGGCAGCACCGATCCGCGCACCCAAGCGCTGACCCGTGCCCTCAGCGTGCGCACACCACCACGCAGCTGGGTCTATGGCTCGACCAGCGGCGTGTTTGGCGATTGCGCGGGCGCGTGGGTGAGCGACAGCCGTCCCGTGAACCCCGCCACGCCGCGTGCCATGCGCCGTGTGGATGCGGAAGCGCGGCAGCGCCACTATGCGCGTTTGCGAGGCAATGCGGTGCGCGTGAGCGTGTTGCGTATTCCGGGCATTTATGCACCTGACCGCGAAGGCGGCACACCCCGCGAGCGATTGTTGCGCGGCGCGCCTGTGTTGAACCATGCGGACGATGTGTTCACCAATCACATTCACGCCGACGATTTGGCCCGTGCGTGCCAGCTGGCCTTGTGGCGCGGCAAGACGCAGCGTGCTTACAACGTGAACGACGACAGCAGCCTGTTGATGGGCGATTACTTTGACATGGCTGCAGGTTTGTACGGTTTGCCCAAGCCGCCGCGCATCAGTCGCGCGCAGGCTCAGATTGAGGTGCCTGCGATGCAGCTGAGTTTCATGAGCGAGTCACGCCGCATGCTGAACACCCGCATGAAGCGCGAGCTGCGCCTGCAGCTGCGCTGTGCGGATGCGAAGGCGGGCTTGGCCAGCTCGCCAACGATCAATCGAACTTGATGTTGCCGGCCTTGATGGCTTTGCTCCAGCTGGCGGTGTCGCGCTCCAGCAGTTTGGTGGTGTTGTCGGGCGTGAGGTAGCGCACTTCGATGCCGGCGAGTTCGGCACGCTGCTTGATCTCAGGCAACTCCATGCTGCGTTTGACTTCGGCGGAGAGTTTTTGCACCACGTCTTTGGGCGTGCCGCTGGCCACATACAAGGCCACCCACGACTCCAACTCAAAGCCGCTCAAACCTGCTTCGGCCACGGTTGGCACTTGTGGCAATTGGTGATGACGCGTTTTACCGGTGACGGCCAAGGCCTTGAGCTTGCCGCTGAGCACATGGCCCATCACCGAGGGCGGGGTGGTGATGAAGACTTGCACTTGACCCGCCAGCACATCTTGAATGGCTTGGCCTGAGCCTTTGTAGGGCACATGCGTCATCTCAATGCCAGTTTGCTGCTTGAAGATTTCGGTGCCAATGTGGGACACCGAGCCGTTGCCTTGCGAGGCGTAATTGAGCTTGCCCGGGTTTTGTTTGGCCCACGCGATGAACTCTTTGAGCGTGTTGGCGGGCACGGAAGGGTGCACCGCAATCACGTTGGTGGCCACGGTGATCAGGCCCACGGGCGTGAGGTCTTTGAGTTCCCACGGCAGTTTGTCCATCAGCACAGGGTTGGCAATGTGATACCCCGAGTAAGACACCAACACTGTGTGGCCGTCTTTGGGGCTGCGCGCTACCAAGGAGTACGCCAAGTTGCCACTGCCACCGGGTTTGTTGTCAATCACCACGGATTGTCCGATCAAGCGTGCCAAGGGCTCACTGACCAAACGGGCCGAGGTGTCGACCAAACCACCCGGCGGGTTGGGCACGACCAAGGTGATGGGCTTGCTGGGGTAGGCATCGGCTTGTGCCCACACCGGTGAAGCGGCCAAACCAGCCAGTGCAGCCACGGCCGCCAGCGTGATGTGTAGTTGGCGGCGGTTGATGGGGTTCATGTTGTTTTCCTTGGATCTTTGTAAGTCTTAGCGTTGGCCAATGCGCACCGTGCCAAAAATGGTTTGGGCTTCGCGCGGCATGCAGCGCCAGTATTGCGGGCTGGCTTGCACGGTGCCTTGAAGGGCGGCTGCGGCCTCCCACATCCAGCGGGGTTTGTACAAAAAGGCGCGGGCCAAGGCGACCAGATCGGCGTCACCCCGCGCCACGATGTCTTCGGCTTGTTGGGGCTCGGTGATGAGTCCCACGGTGATGGTGGGCAGTTGTGCTTTTTGTTTCACCAGCTTGGCGAAAGGCACTTGGTACTCGGGGCCAATCGCGATCTTTTGTTGCGACGACACGCCGCCCGAGGAGATGTGCACAAAGTCGGCGCCTGCGAGTTTCAAGCGCAAAGAGAAGTCGGCGGTTTCTTCGGGTGTCCAGCCGCCTTCGACCCAATCGGTCGCCGATAAGCGCATGCCCAGCGCGCCTTTGTAAACGGCGCGTACGGCTTGAAAAACTTCCATCGGGAAGCGTGTGCGGCCGTCAAAGTTGCCGCCATAACCATCGGTGCGCACGTTAGACAGGGGCGACAAAAACTGGTGCAACAAATAGCCATGCGCGCCGTGCAATTCAATGGCCTCAATGCCCATGGCGTCAGCGCGTTCAGCCGCTTTGACGAAGGCTTGTTTGATGTCTTCTAAACCTTGGGCATCGATGGCTTCTGGCGGTGTTTCTTGCGCCAAATGCGGCACAGCAGAGGGCGCCTCGGGGTGCCAGCCACCTTGTGCCGCATCGACCAGTTGGCCGCCTTGCCAAGGCGATGCGCTGGAGGCTTTGCGGCCTGCGTGGGCGAGTTGGATGCACACAGGCACTTGCGGTGCGAGTCGGCGTGCGCGGTGCAGGGTGTCGCTCAAGGCGGCTGCGGTGGCGTCGTCCCACAGGCCCAAGCAGTAGGGCGTGATGCGGCCGCGTGCGGTGACGGCGGTGGCTTCGATGATGAACAGGGCCGCGCCGCTGTTGAGCATGTTGCCCCAATGCATCAAATGCCAGTCGGTGGCCTGACCGTTGTCAGCTGAGTATTGGCACATGGGGGCCACCACGCCGCGATTCGCTAAGGTCAAAGGACCGCGTGGCGAGGTGAGGGTGAATTCAGAAAAGAGGTGGCTCAAGGGAACTCCAAAAACAAAAATGCCTGCGGGTGAGGCAGGCACGGATCGTAAGTTGCTTGTGATGTTTCAGTTGGCAACTGCGCGACAAAGACGGGCGTTGTGGGGGTTAGAGAAACTTTTCATCACCTTCTTCTTCGCTCGGGCCGAAGTTGTCGCGAATGTCTTCGTTGCTCACTTGCGGCTTGTGGGTATGTTTGGCATCTTCTTCGATACCGGTTAAGCGTGAATTGAGGCTGTTGACCGTGTTTTTGATGCCCGCCAAGCGACCGCGAAATGCGGCCCGTGCTTCTTCTTGTTGCTGTTTGATTTTGATGAGATCAGCCGCTTGGCTCGCGATGGCCGCGGGTGTTTTAGCCGCAGGGGGGGGAGCTTGTACAGGTGGCGTTGGGTCAGAAGGAAACGACACCGTGGCACGCTCAATGACGGTGGACGGCAGCACCTCAAGATGGTCTTCGATGTGATCAATCGGCACATCTTGTTGGTTCAAGCCCGGCAGTGGGTTTTCTGGCGCCGCTTGGCGGTTGTCGATGACGCCTTCTTTGCCAAGGTCTTGCACGTTATCCGTGATGGCCGCATTGCCAATGTTTTGGATGTTGTCGATCACATTCAGCGATGCAACGGCTTGACGGTTGTCTGAATCGACGGTTGTGTCGATCGTGGCATGGTTCGCAGGCGTGCTGGGCGTTTGTTCTAGCGCTTGGCGGTAGCTGGCGGCATCGTCGGCGGGAATGGTTTGCACATTCGCCGAGACCTCGTCGTTGGCAATACTTTGACGGTTGTCGACAGCCGATGTTGAGTCGATCTGCTGGACGTTGTTCGTGACGGTTCCGGTCGGAATGGTTTGAACGTTGGGCGGTGTTGCCGCGTCTGCTGCAATCGCGGCTCGATTTTGGCTGTTGGTCGACTCAGACAAGGCTTGTGTGTTGTCATCGATGTGATCAACCGGGACGCTTTGCACATTCGGTGCGGCTGCCGGCTCTGTCGCAATACCTTGGCGATGGGGCGATGTGGACGAGGTCTCA
Organism: uncultured Limnohabitans sp.; assembly: GCA_963513725.1. Lineage (GTDB taxonomy): Bacteria > Pseudomonadota > Gammaproteobacteria > Burkholderiales > Burkholderiaceae_C > Limnohabitans. The sequence continues at coordinate 89,685 of CAUPRM010000002.1, forward strand.
ATGGCTTGCTGGTTGTCTTCCAGTTTGTCGACCGCGATGTTTTGAATATTCGTCGATTTGGCCCCGTCGGTTGCCAGGGTTTGGCGGTTTTCTGTTTGGGCTGAGGTGTCCATGTGTTGGACATTGCTCGTCAACTGATCGACAGGCACATTTTGGACGTTGGGCGTGGCCACGATTTCAGTGGTGACTTGCTGAACGTTGGTTTGCAGCTTGTCCACTGCAACGTGTTGAACGTTGGGGGGCGTATTGCCACTGTCTGCCAAGGTTTGCACATTTTTGACTTGGACTGATTCAGGCGCAATGGCCGTGCTCGATGTCGCGGTGGTCGTTGTTTTGGCTTGGTCGTTGTTGAGCTGGATCGCTTGCTCTTTTTCTTTGGCTTTGGCCAATTCCAGCGCCAAGGCTTGTTGTGCAAGCAAGGCTTTTTTTCTGGCTAGATCTTCATCTGCAGCCGAGTTGACAATATTTTTGGGTGTCTTGGCATTGCCTGTGCGCTCGGACACTTGAACCGTGTGTTTGGCGCCGCTTCTCACAATGTTGGTGAATTCTTCGTCTTGCATAGATTCGAAGTCAATGAGTCAGTTGAAGGGGTGAGCACATTTGCAGCCGCTTTGCGTGCAGATCACACCTGACATCAATTGCTTTATTCCCCTTTGGATAACTGCTGATTCGGAGCGAATATTTGTGAATATCAATTCCGCTGTGATTTTTGCATGATTCAAGCGCCAATGCCGCGGTGCGGATTGTGTCTTTTTGTGCGCATCATCAAGTAACTTTGTTGATTTGATGAGGTCTTCGCTTCTGGGGGGCTAAGCCCGAAAACAAAGAGGCACGTCCGCGACTTGCCTGTGAGGTGCCGTGGTCGAAGCGGTGTGTATTTTGAACAGGCGAAAAAAAACCACAAGGTTTGAAGCTTGCGGCTTTTGTCCAGTGGTGCCCGGGGCCGGAATCGAACCGGCACGCCTTGCGGCGGGGGATTTTGAGTCCCCTGCGTCTACCAATTTCACCACCCGGGCACTGGAATCAACAGGCAAGATTATGGCACATTTATGGCATGACTGAACAGATTTTTTATCAAACCATTGAAGCTGCCATCGGAAAAACACCTTTGGTGTCCTTGCAGCGCATTCATGCTTCTGAAAATGCGAAGCGTGGCAACGTGATTTTGGGGAAGTTGGAGGGCAACAACCCCGCTGGCTCGGTCAAAGACCGTCCCGCTTTGTCGATGATTCAACGCGCACAAGAGCGCGGAGAAATCAAGCCCGGTGACACGTTAATTGAAGCCACCTCTGGCAACACAGGCATCGCTTTGGCCATGGCGGCGGCCATCAAGGGATACCGCATGGTGCTGATCATGCCGGAGGACTTGTCCATTGAGCGTGCGCAGACCATGAAGGCTTTTGGTGCTGAATTGATCTTGACACCCAAAAGCGGTGGCATGGAGTACGCCCGAGATTTGGCGGAACGCATGGAAAAAGAAGGCAAAGGTCGCGTGCTCGATCAATTTGCCAACGAAGACAACCCGCGTATCCATTACGAAACCACGGGGCCTGAGATTTGGAATGACACCCACGGGCGCATCACCCATTTTGTGAGCGCCATGGGCACCACGGGCACGATCACGGGGGTCTCGCGTTATCTGAAAGAAAAAAATCCAGCGGTGCGCATCATTGGCGCGCAACCCAGCGAAGGCTCGCGCATTCCTGGCATCCGCAAATGGCCAGAGGCTTATTTGCCCAAAATCTACGATGCCAACAATGTCGATGAATTGGTCTACGTCAGCCAAGACGACGCCGAAGACATGTGCCGTCGATTGGCACGCGAAGAAGGCATTTTTGCGGGCATCTCTGCGGCGGGCGCCTGTTGGGTGGCCTTGCAAATCGCACAACAGGTTGAAAACGCCACCATCGCCTTCATCGTGTGCGATCGTGGTGATCGTTACTTGTCTACAGGAGTGTTTCCCGCATGAGTGAATTCCGTTTTTGCCCCAGCTGCGCCACCCCGTTGGCTTTGATCGAACGCGAAGAAGATGGCGGCTTGGTGCAGCGCTTGCGTTGCACGGCTTGCGATTGGACCCATTGGAACAACCCCACACCCGTGCTCGCCGGCATCGTGCAGTACCAGGGGCAAATTTTGTTGGCGCGCAATGCGGCTTGGCCGGGTCGACGCTTTGCGTTGATCACGGGGTTCATGGAGGCGGGCGAGACGCCGGAAGATGGCATCAAACGTGAAATTGCCGAGGAAACCAATTTGCAGGTGAGCGATTTAAAACTCATCGGTGTGTACGATTTTCAACGCATGAACCAAGTCATCATTGCCTACCATGCGGTGGCCGATGGTGACATTCAGCTCTCGCCTGAGCTCGCTGAGTACAAGCTGTACAACCCCGCTGATGTGATTTGTTGGCCAGCCGGCACGGGTTACGCCATGGCCGATTGGCAGCGCACCCAAGGTATTGAGCCGCGCTTCATGGAATGGGCACAACGCGAGGCAAAGGGTTTAGACTGACACCATGCACATTGACCAAGAAATCGACACACGCGGTTTGAACTGCCCCTTGCCCATTTTGAAAGCCAAAAAAGCGCTCACGGCGATGGAGAGCGGGCAGATTCTCAAAGTGGTGTCCACAGACACAGGCTCGGTTCGTGACTTTGCGGCATTTGCCAAGCAAACGGGCAATGAGTTGTTGTCTCAAACCACCGAAGGCAACGACTTTGTGCATGTGTTGAAGCGCCGTTGAGCCGCTTCAACAAGCGCTGAGGCCTGTGCTTTGTGGGCTTTAGACCAAAGTACGGCGACTCAGTCGTTCAGCCTCAATCGAGTTTGAAATCTTTCAAGTAAGCGCGAAATTCGGCGCCCACTTCTGGGTGTTCCAAAGCCAGCTCGACAGACGCTTGCAAAAAGCCTTGCTTGCTGCCGCAGTCGTAGCGCTTGCCTTCGTACGAGAAAGCCAACACCTTTTCAGACGCCAACAAACCGGCAATGCCATCGGTGAGTTGAATCTCACCTTGCACACCTCGGCCACCTGCGCGAATGCGGTCAAACACAGCCGGTGTCAAGATGTAACGGCCCGCCACTGTGGTACGTGAGGGCGCCACTTCTGCCTTGGGCTTTTCCACCATTTGTTGGATATCGATCAAGCCGTTGCCCAAGTCTGTGCCCGCCACTACGCCGTAGCGATGAACGTGCTCAAGCGGCACTTCTTGTACCGCCAACACCGACGATTGGGTGCGCGCAAACACCTCGGCCATTTGCTTGAGCACACCAGGCCCACCCGCTTTGCCGCGCATCAAATCGTCGGCCAACAACACCGCAAACGGCGCGTCGCCCACCAAGTGCTCGGCGCACAACACCGCATGGCCCAAGCCGAGTGCACGGGCTTGGCGCACGTAGACGCATTGCATGTCGTCGGGTTGTACGCTGCGTACGATGTCGAGCAAGGCTTGTTTGCCTGCGGCTTCGAGCTCGGTCTCTAATTCGTAGGCCATGTCGAAATGGTCTTCGATGGCACGCTTGCTGCGGCCTGTGACAAAAATCATTTCACGAATGCCCGCCTCGTAAGCCTCTTCGACCGCGTATTGAATGAGTGGCTTGTCTACCACCGTCAGCATTTCTTTGGGGCTGGCTTTGGTGGCGGGCAAGAAGCGCGTGCCCATGCCCGCGACGGGGAAGACGGCTTTGGTGAGAGCTTTGGTCATACGTGAAAAGTTGATAGTTTTGCCAAGTTTAACGGTGCTTTATTTACCCAACTTGACAAGCTGCTCTTGCACTTTAGCCAAGGTTGCCGTGAAGTCGGCCACACGCTTTTTGGCTTCCTCAATCACCGCGGGGGGGGCCTTGGCCACGAAGGCTTCATTGCCCAACTTCGCACCGGCTTTGGTGATCTCGTTTTGCAAACGGTCGACTTCTTTGCTCAAGCGAATCTTCTCCGCTGCGACGTCCACCTCGATGAACAAGCACACGCGCAATTCACCCACCACCGCCACGGGGGCTGCTTGTGCGGCAGCGGACCATGCGGCTTCGTCGTCAAACACTTTGACTTCGCTCAGTTTTGCCAAGGCTTGCAGTACGGGCGCTGCGCTTTGCATGAAGGCCAGTTCCTCGGCATTGCCTGCCAGCGCAAACAAGGGCATGCGGTTGGCGGGCGAGACATTCATCTCACCGCGCAAATTGCGACACGCGTCGACCAAAGACTTGAGGCGTGCCACATGCGCTTCGGCCTTTTCGTCGATGCGCTCGGGCTGGCTCACGGGGTAGGCCGCGATGCTGACCGACTCGCCCGGACGGCCTGCGACCACCGACACTTTTTGCCAAAGTTCTTCGGTGATGAAAGGGATGATCGGGTGCGCCAAACGCATGATGGTTTCGAGTGTGCGGATCAAGGTGCGGCGCGTCGCACGTTTTTGCGCGTCGTCTCCGGTGTTGATCTGTACTTTGGCGATTTCGAGGTACCAATCGCAGAACTCGTTCCAGACGAAGTCGTAAATCGTGTTGGCCACGTTGTCCAGGCGGTACTCGGCAAAGCCTTTGGCCACGTCGGCTTCGACGCGTTGCAGTTGCGAGCTGATCCAGCGGTCGGCTTGGCTGAAGGTCAAGTAGCCGTGCACTGGGCCTGCGGCCGTGGCTTGGCCACTGGCATCGACGCCGGGTGGCGCGCATTCTGCTTTGGTGTGCTCTTTGAGGCCGCAGTCCTGGCCTTCGCAGTTCATCAGAACAAAGCGGGTGGCGTTCCACAGCTTGTTGCAGAAGTTGCGGTAGCCCTCGCAGCGCTTGCTGTCAAAGTTGATGCTGCGGCCCAGGCTGGCGAGTGCCGCAAAGGTGAAGCGCAGCGCGTCGGCACCGTAGGCCGGGATGCCTTCGGGGAATTCTTTTTCGGTTTGCTTTCTGACTTTGGGCGCGGTTTCGGGTTTGCGCAGGCCCTGGGTGCGTTTGTCGAGCAGGGGCTCCAAGGTGATGCCGTCGATCAGGTCGACCGGGTCGAGCACGTTGCCTTCGGATTTGCTCATCTTTTTGCCTTGGGCATCGAGCACCAGGCCATGGATGTAGACGTGTTTGAAGGGGACTTTGCCGGTGAAGTGGGTGGTCATCATGATCATCCGGGCGACCCAGAAGAAGATGATGTCGTAGCCGGTGACCAATACGCTGCTGGGGAGGTAGAGGTCGTAGTCGCTGGTGTGGCCTTCGGTTCCGCTGGCGAGCGTGCCGGACTCGGCCTTGCTCCCACTCGCTTCGCTCGCAATGTCGCTGCGTCCGAGCCCGGCACGCTCGCCAGCTGCGGCGTTGCTAACTTTGTCGTCGTTGCCCCAGCCCATGGTTGAGAAGGGCACCAAGGCGCTGGAATACCAAGTGTCGAGCACGTCTTCGTCGCGCTTGAGGGTTTTGCCCGGGGCCTTGGCTTGCGCTTCGGCTTCGTTGCGTGCCACGTAGACATTGCCGTCTTCGTCGTACCAGGCCGGAATCTGATGGCCCCACCACAGTTGGCGCGAGATGCACCAGTCCTGGATGTTGTTCATCCACTGGTTGTAGGTGTTGACCCAGTTCTCGGGCACAAAGCTCACTTGGCCAGATTGAACGGCGTCGATGGCTTTTTGGGCAATGCTCTTGCCGGTGGCGTCGCCTTGACCGACTTGGTTCATGGCCACGAACCACTGGTCGGTCAGCATGGGCTCGATCACTTGGCCCGTGCGGGCACAGCGGGGCACCATGAGTTTGTGTTTCTTCACTTCCACCAAAGCGCCAGCGGCTTCCAGATCAGCCACCACGGCTTTGCGGGCCACGAAGCGGTCGAGGCCCCGGTATTTTTCGGGGGCATTGGCGTTGATGGTGGCGTCGAGGTTGAGCACGCAGATCATGTCCAGCTTGTGGCGCTGGCCGACTTGGTAATCGTTGGTGTCGTGCGCGGGCGTGACCTTGACCACGCCCGTGCCGAAGGCCTTGTCCACGTAGTCGTCCGCAATCACCGGGATGGTGCGGCCGCACAAAGGCAGGTTGACCTGCTTGCCGATCAGGGCGCTGTAGCGTTCGTCTTCGGGGTGCACCATCACGGCCACGTCGCCCAGCAGGGTTTCGGGGCGGGTGGTGGCCACGGTCACGCTGCCACTTCCATCGGCCAAGTCATAGCGGATGTGCCACATCGAGCCTTCTTCTTCCTCGCTCTCAACTTCGAGGTCAGACACCGCGCTCATCAGCACCGGGTCCCAGTTCACCAGGCGTTTGCCACGGTAGATCAGGCCTTGCTCATACAGCTGCACAAAAGTCTCGGTCACGGTTTTGGACAGTTTGGGGTCCATCGTGAAGTATTCGCGGCTCCAGTCCACGCTGTCGCCCATGCGGCGCATTTGGCTGGTGATGGTGTTGCCCGATTCTTCTTTCCACTCCCAGACCTTGCTCACAAAGTTCTTGCGTGCTTCTGCGGGCGTAGGCCCCATGTCGTGCCGGCTGATGCCCTTGGCTTGCAGCTGGCGCTCCACCACGATCTGCGTGGCAATGCCCGCGTGGTCGGTGCCCGGAATCCAGGCGGTGTTGTGACCCAGCATGCGGTGGTAGCGGGTCAACGAGTCCATGATGGTCTGGTTGAACGCGTGGCCCATGTGCAGCGTGCCCGTCACGTTGGGCGGTGGCAGCTGGATGGCAAAGGCGGGTGCGTCCGCTGTCGGTGCGCCCGTGCCCCGGAAGCCGGCCACGCCGTAACCGCGTTTTTCCCATTCGGGGCCCCAGTGGGCTTCCAGGGCGGCAGGTTCAAACGATTTGGACAGGCTCTCAAGGCCGGGTTGGTTCACGGGAGTGGCGGGCGCGTTGCTCATGGGAGGGCTTTGACAAAAAGAAGAACGGCACGCACATCGATGAGCGTGCCGTTGGCGCTAAAAGCGGGATGCTTCATTTTACCTAGGTGACTGTTCACCAATTTCAGTCCCGTGCGCGTCGTTGTGTTCGATGAGTTCAGTCAAAATGAGCGCATTGGTATTCAATTTATAAATTCGGATGGTCTATGAAGTACTCATTCATTTCACGTCTTCTCTGGCTGTTGTTGGCGCTGTGCGTTCTACCCCGTGCGTGGGCCAGTCAACAGACCTTGGTGTTTTGCTCAGAGGGCAATCCGGAGTTTTTGACATCGGGTCTGAATTCCAACACCACCTCGTTCGATGTGACGGAGCAGATGTTTGACAAATTGGTCAACTTTGAGCCGGGTGGTACCCAAGTGGTTCCAGCCTTGGCGACCCGCTGGACCGTGTCTGCCAATGGCTTGGAGTACACCTTTCATCTGCGACGCGGTGTGAAGTGGCAAGCCAACGCGTTGTTCACCCCCCGACGAGATTTCAATGCGGACGATGTGATCTTCACGTTGGAGCGCCAATGGAAGCGTGATCACCCGTTTTACGCCGTGACCAGCGCCAAGCACGTTTATTTCGATGATGTGGGGATGCCCGAGGTCTTGGTGTCGGTGCAAAAACTGGACGACTACACGGTGAAGTTCACCTTGAATCAACCCGTCGCCCCCTTTGTGGCGAATTTGGCCATGAGTTGGGCAGGCATTGAGTCCGCGGATTACGCACAAGCCATGTTGAAAGCGGGAACCCCTGAAAAAATAGACCAAGCGCCTTTGGGCACGGGGCCATTTCAGTTGATGAGCTATGAAAAAAATGTGGCCTTGAAATACCAAGCCTTTGCCAAGCATTGGGCGGGTCGTGCCAAGGTGGAGCATTTGGTGTTTGACATCACGCCCGACGCGGGGCAGCGCTGGGCCAAATTGCAAGCGGGCGCGTGTCACGTCATGGCGTATCCCAATCCCGCAGATTTGCCCAGCATGCGTAACGATTCGCGCATGGAGGTGATGAACCAAACGGGTTTGAACGTCGGCTACGTGGCCTACAACTTGCGCAAAAAACCCTTCACCGATGTGCGGGTGCGCCGTGCCTTGAACATGGCGATCAACAAGCGACGCATCTTGCGCGTGATCTACAAAAACACAGCAGTTCCGGCGATCAACCCGATACCGCCCATGGTCTGGTCCTACAACCGAGAGATCGAAGATGATGTGTTTGACCCCGCCGCCGCTAAAAAGTTGCTGGCAGATGCGGGCTACCCATCCGGTTTTTCGACCACCCTCTGGGCCATGCCCGTGCAGCGCTCTTACATGCCAGATGCGATGGGTGTGGCCAAGTTGATCCAAGAAGATTTGGCTGAGGTGGGCGTGGCCGTCAAAATCGAAAGTCCGGACTGGGTCCACTACGTGAGCGGCATGCAGGCGGGTGAGCACGACATGGGCATATTGGGTTGGACCGGTGACAACGGAGACCCAGACAATTTTTTAAACACCTTGCTGGGTTGCACGTCGCTCAATGGTTACAACGTGGCCAAGTTTTGTTACGCCCCCTATGACGACTTGGTTAAAAAGGCGAAGATTTCATCGGAAATAGAAGAGCGCACACGTTTGTACCAACGCGCCCAAGCCATCTTCAAGGCTCAAGCGCCTTGGTTCACCTTGGCGCACACCGTGCAGTTCAAAGTTTTGCGTAACGAAGTGGAGGGCTTCCAGCTCAGCCCGCTAGGACGCCACACGTTCTTTGGGGTTTCCCTCAGGCCATAAACTACGTTGCTTTAGCGCTAAGCAACTTGTTTCACCGAGGAGGACACCATGGCCGCACTCAAAGGCTCACGCACTGAGCAATGTTTGAAAGAGGCGTTTGCGGCAGAGTCGCAAGCCAATCGCCGTTATTTGTATTTCGCCAACCAAGCCGACATTGAGGGCCAAATCGATGTGGCGGCTTTGTTTCGCTCAACGGCCACCGGCGAGACGGGGCATGCCCATGGACACCTGGAGTTTTTGGCCAAAGCGGGTGATCCGGTGACGGGTTTGCCCATTGGCACCACGCGCCAAAACTTGCTGTCGGCCATGGCCAGCGAAAGCCACGAATCTGTGGAGATGTATCCCGAGATGGCCCAAATTGCACGCGATGAAGGCTTTGATGAGGTCGCCGATTGGTTTGAAATTTTGGCCAAAGCGGAGCGATCACACACCAGCCGCTACCAAAAAGCGCTCAACGAGTTGGTGGATTAACGATGCTGTTTGTGCTCTCTCCTGCCAAAGCCCTCGACTACGACACGCCTGCGGGTGATGTGCCACACACGCAGCCTTTGTTTGTGAAGCAGTCGGCCGAGTTGATCGACATCCTCAAAGAAAAATCCCCGCAAGACATCGCCAGCTTGATGCACTTGAGTGATGCGCTGTCCACCTTGAACGTGGCACGTTACCAAGCATGGCGCCCCAAATTCACAGCCCAAAATGCCAAGCAAGCGGTGTTGGCCTTCAATGGCGATGTGTACGAAGGCTTGGATGCTAAGAGCCTTGCGCCCGATGATTTGGCTTGGGCGCAAGACCACGTGGCCATCCTCAGCGGGCTCTATGGCGTGTTGCGGCCACTGGATTGGATGCAGCCCTACCGTTTGGAAATGGGCACCGCCTTGGCGAACGACAAGGGCAACAACCTCTACAAATTTTGGGGCACCCAAATCGCAGATTATTTGAACGCACATTTGAAGATGCTAGGTTCTAAAGTGCCAGCTGCTAAGGCGTCAGAGCCCATCATCGTCAACTTGGCCTCGCAAGAGTATTTCAAATCGGTGGACCGCAAAGCCCTCCAAGCGCGTGTGATTGAGTGCGTGTTTGAGGACTACAAAGGCGGCAAATACAAAATCATCAGCTTCAACGCCAAGCGCGCACGTGGTTTGATGGCCCGTTATGCGGTGACTCATCGCGTCGCCACGCCAAAAGACTTGCAGGGCTTTGACGCAGAGGGCTACGCCTTTGACGCCGCCGTCTCTGAGCCTGACCGACTCGTCTTTCGCAGAAAGCTCGCCGCATGAACGCCCCCGAACAATCACAACTGGGCAAGACCTCGGCCTACGTGGACCAATACGACGCGTCCTTGCTCTTTCCGATCCCGCGCCAAACCAAGCGCGATGAGATCGGCGTCACAGGCCAACCGCCATTTTTTGGGGCTGATTTGTGGACGGCCTATGAGTTGAGTTGGCTCAACCTGCGCGGCAAGCCTCAAGTGGCCTTGGCTCGCATCACCGTGCCTGCGGAGTCCACGCACATTGTGGAGAGCAAGTCGTTCAAGCTCTACCTCAACAGCTTCAACAACACCCGTCTCGCGGATGCGACCGAGTTGCAAACGCGCATGCGCCAAGACCTGAGCGCGGCCGTCTGGCACGGTGGGCCGATGATGGCCAGCGTGGGCGTGCAATTGGTGCTGCCCGATCAATTTGACCGTGAGCCGATTCATGAGTTGGATGGCCTCAGCCTCGACCGCCTCGATTTGGATTGCGACATTTACCAGCCCACGCCTTCGCTCTTGAGCACCACATCAGGTGAAGCGCCCGTCACCGAAACCCTCACCAGCAATTTGTTGAAAAGCAATTGTTTGGTGACGGGGCAGCCAGATTGGGGCAGTGTTCGCATCAAATACAGCGGCCCTCAAATTGACCAAGCTGGACTGCTGCGCTACATCGTGAGTTTTCGCAACCACAACGAGTTTCATGAGCAATGCGTGGAGCGCATCTTCATGGACATTTGGCAGCAGTGCAAACCCTCGCGTCTAGAGGTGTATGCGCGTTACACCCGACGTGGTGGTTTGGACATCAACCCGTGGCGCACCAGCCATCCGCAAGCTGCACCATCCAACGTGCGCACGGCGCGGCAGTGACCTTTCTCTATCTGTCCCCAAACAGCGACTCGGTGTAAGGCTGCTGCGGCGCCTCTTGCGCCTGCTGCCCCTGTGCCAACCACGCGTCTTTGCGCATCAACGAGCCCACGCGCACCCCCAGCAAGCGCAACCGTCGCGACAAGTCGACGCGCTTCAAGAGCAGGCCCGCGGCGTGTCGAATGGGGGTTGCCAAATCCAGATAGGTGTCAACGGTGTGGTCACGCGTGACGCTTTGGAAGTTGTCGTAGCGCAGCTTGATGCCAATCGTCTTGCCCACATAGCCTTTGCGTTGCAGGTCGGCCGCCACTTGTTCGCAGAGTTTGGTGAAGATGGCGCCTAGGGCTTCACGGTCGCGCACGGCGTGCAAGTCCCGCTCAAACGTGGTTTCGCGGCTCAGGCTCACCGGTTCGCTGCTGGTTTCTACGGGGCGGTTGTCTTTGCCGTGGGCGGCATCGTGCAGCCAGGCACCATAGCTTTTGCCGAAGTTCTCCATCAGCCAGAGGCGGTCATGGCTCGCCAAATCGCCAATCGTGTGGATGCTGTGCTGGGCCAATTTGGCTTCTGCTTTGGGGCCGATGCCATTGACCTTGCGGCACGGTAAAGGCCAGATCATGGCTTGCAAGTCTTCGGCTTGAACAATGGAAATGCCGTTGGGTTTGTTGAACTCGCTCGCCATTTTGGCCAGCAATTTGTTGGGGGCCACGCCGACAGAGCAGGTCAGGCCCGTGTCGTCAAAAATGGCTTTTTGAATCAAACGGGCCAGCACGCGACCGCCTTCGCGTTGCCCGCCGGGTACGTGGGTGAAGTCGATGTAGACCTCGTCCACGCCTCTGTTTTCCATCACAGGCGCAATGTCGGTGATGATGGCTTTGAAGCGTTGCGAGTAATGGCGGTATTGCTCAAAGTCGACGGGCAAAAGAATGGCGTCTGGGCATAACTTGGCCGCTTTCATCACGCCCATCGCCGAGCCCACGCCGAATTGACGGGCAGCGTAGGTGGCGGTGGTGATCACGCCGCGTCCGGTGTAGCCCGACAGGCGAGGGAAGAAATCGAGGGGAATGTCACCTAAATGCTCGGCGGACCAGCTCTGGTCTGGGTAGGCCTGACGCAGGCGGCTCAGCAAGTCGTCTTCGCGTCGACGCGCGCCACCAATCACCACGGGTAAGCCTTTGAGCTGCGGGTAGCGCAAGAGCTCGACGGAGGCGTAAAAAGCGTCCATGTCGAGGTGCGCAATGCGACGCATGAGGGGGGTGACGGGTGTAGAAAGGCTCACAGGCTGCAAGCATAATCGTTGTCACTTTTAACCCAAGGAGACCCTTATGCCCACCATCCGTGTCGAACTTTTGGAAGGCCGCACGCCTGAGCAAAAACGTGATTTGGCCCAAGCTTTGACCGAAGCCACTTGCAAAACGTTGGGAAGCAACCCCGAAGCGGTGGACATTTTGTTCTTTGACGTCAAACGCCATGACTGGTCGACGGGCGGGGTTTTGTGGAGCAACAAGACGAGCTAAAGCTCAGCCAGCTAGCTCCCAGCCAGCCATTAAAAAAGCTGCAAGCGCTCGGCGCTATGCAGCTTTTTTTGTTTCAGCGAAGTTTGGGCGATTGGCGCCGCCCTGGTGGATGCTGGCGCTTAAGCCGTTGGAAACGTGCCGGGCAACAAGATCGATTGATCGACTTGGCCCATTTGCGTGCGACCGCAAAACGCCATCGACAGATCCAGCTCTTTGTGGATGATTTCCAGCGCTTTGCTCACGCCTTCTTCGCCCATGGCACCCAAGCCGTACAAGAACGAGCGCCCGATGTAGGTGCCCTTGGCGCCCAAGGCCATGGCTTTGAGCACGTCTTGGCCGCTGCGCACGCCGCCGTCCATGTGCACTTCAATCTGTGAGCCCACTTCGGCCACGATGGCGGGCAGCGCTTCAATGCTGCTTTGGGCGCCGTCCAACTGGCGTCCACCATGGTTGGAGACGATCAAGGCATCGGCGCCTGATTTGACGGCCAAACGGGCGTCTTCGGCGTCTTGAATGCCTTTCAAAATCAGCTTGCCACCCCAGCGCTCTTTGATCCACGCCACGTCGTCCCAGCTCAAGGCGGGGTCAAACTGTTGGGCGGTCCACGACGAGAGGGAACTCATGTTTTCCACGCCGCTGACATGGCCCACGATGTTGCCGAATTCGCGGCGTTGGGTACCCAACATGCCCAAGGCCCAGCGGGGCTTGGTAGCGATGTTCAAAATGTTGGCGAGGGTCAACTTGGGCGGTGCAGACAGACCGTTTTTCAGGTCTTTGTGGCGCTGCCCCAAGATTTGCAAATCAAGTGTCAACACCAAGGCTTTGCAGTTGGCGGCTTTGGCGCGGTCGATCAGGCGCTCAATAAAGCCACGGTCTTTCATCACGTAGAGCTGAAACCAAAAACCTTCACCCGCATGTTGTGCCACGTCTTCGATGGAGCAAATGCTCATGGTCGACAGCGTGAAGGGCACGCCAAATTTACGCGCGGCGCGTGCCGCCAAGATTTCCCCGTCGGCGTGTTGCATGCCGGTCAAACCGGTGGGTGCAATCGCCACAGGCATGGCCACGTCTTGACCAATCATTTGGGTGGCGGTGCTGCGGCCTTCCATGTTGACCGCCACGCGCTGGCGCAGCTTGATCTTTTGAAAGTCACTTTCGTTGGCTTTGTACGTGCTTTCGGTCCAGCTGCCCGAGTCGGCGTAGTCGTAAAACATGCGTGGCACGCGTTTTTGCGCCAAAACGCGCAGGTCTTCGATGTTGGTAATCACGGGCATGGGCAAGTCTCCAAATTTGATGCTGTGCATCCTAGCCGCCCACCGTCATTTGGGCTGTGATGCCTGCGACAGCGCTTGTGAAATTATTTACATCTCGCCAATTTGAGATGCACCCTTTGAAATGTTAAATACAACTTAATTGATAAAGTTAAGAAACTCAAATAAAATAACTTCAATTGAGTAGACGTTGTTTTGACCTTGTTTGGGGTCAGCGTCTGCGTGAGTAAGCACATCATGATGACCTCTAAAAATTTTGATATGCACTTTGGCATGGTGGTTCAGGTTGCCAAAGCGCACGGCCATGTCACCCGACATGCCTTGTGTGAGATGTTTGGATTGAGCCAAGTCGAATCCAGCCAACTGATCCGCGAAGTGATTCAGCGCCACCCCGAGTTGTTCAGCTGGGATGCCTCCACCGGTGCGCACCGTGCGGAGTTGACGGCCTTGCAAAAAATTGAGGCTTCTTTGCAGCTGGCCCCTAAGGCGGCTTAATCACGCCGCTCAAATGGTTTCGTAGCCAGCCACGCACATCAGCTCAAAAACGTCAACCGCTTGGCACAGCGACGTGCCGGGGGCCAGCAGCGCTGCGGCACCTGCGGCCATGCCGACTTGAAACGCGTTTTCCAGCGCTTGACCTGCGCTCAATGCCCACACCATGCCGCCTACGAAGCTGTCGCCCGCGCCAATGGTGGTTTGAACGTTGACTTTCAAGCTGGGTGCGCGCCAAGCTTGCGTGGCGGTTACCAACATCGCGCCTTCTTCGCCCAGTGAGACGGCGACCACCTCGGCCTGCCCTTTATGAATCAGTTGCTGCGCGGCTGCTTTCCAAGAGGCAGCGTCGGGCAGCACTTGCCCCGTTAACTCGCGCAACTCTCGCAAGCTGGGTTTGAACATGTACACACCTTCTTTCAGTGCCGCATGCAAGGCAGGCCCATTGGTGTCTAAAACGACCCGCACCCCCTGCGACTTGGCCAAGGCTGCAAGGCGCGCATAAAAATCGATGGGCACACCGGGTGCCAAGCCGCCGCTGATGATCAAAAACTGTTTGGGCATGTGCTGCGCCACATAGCCAAAACATGCTTCGTATTCGGCCATTGAAACGGTGGGGCCGGGGAGCACAAAACGAAAATCGTGACCGCTGCTGAGTTCGTGTGCGGAGAAGCTCTCGCGTGTTTCTTCTGCGATCGGCACCAAGTGACAGTGCACTTTCTCTGCGCGCATCAACTGGTGATGGCGTTCGCCGGTCACGCCGCCCGCCAAGTACAAAGCGACGCAGTTGGCGCCCAAGCGGTGCAACACACGCGCCACATTCACACCGCCCCCGCCCGGATGTTTGATGGCTGGGCCGCAGCGCATTTTGTGGGTGTCAGACACACGGTCAATCGTGGTCAGCACATCCAAGGCTGGATTGAGGGTGACGGTCAGGATGTCGGTCATGGCTGTACTTTCTGTGTAAGACGCATCCACAGCGCATGGCCCAAGTAGGCCACGATGGCGCCATTCAATGCCACGATGCCCGCGTTGACCCAAGAGAGTTCATGGATCAAGTGCACCACCTCGAAGGGAATGTAAATTCTTCTCGAAAATGCCCCCGAATACTCTGTTCATGCGTGGACTTTAGGTGGACTTAACCCAAGCGTTTGTGATGCCGCGCAATTTGCAAGCGCACCTGCGCAGGTGCGGTGCCCCCCAGCGTGTTGCGGGCATTCAGCGAGCCTTGCAGGCTGAGCGGACCAAACACATCGGCTTCGATGCGGCTGTCGAACTTTTGCAGGGTTTCGAGCGGCAGCTCTGACAGGTCCACACCCAAGCCTTGGGCGGTCTTGACCGCATGGGCCACCACTTCGTGGGCATCGCGAAACGGCAATCCTTTTTTCACCAAGTAGTCGGCCAAGTCGGTGGCGGTGGCGTAGCCTTTTTTCACGGCCGCTTCCATGGCGGCGGCGTTGACGGTGATGCCGCCTTCTTTTTGGCCCGTGGCGGGGTTGACCTGACCGCCGACCATTTCGCTGAAGATGCGCAGCGTGTCTTTGAGCGTGTCCACCGTGTCGAACAGTGGCTCTTTGTCTTCCTGGTTGTCCTTGTTGTAGGCCAGGGGCTGGCCCTTCATCAAGGTGATCAAGCCCATCAGGTGGCCGACCACACGACCGGTTTTGCCGCGTGCGAGTTCTGGCACGTCGGGGTTTTTCTTCTGCGGCATGATCGATGAGCCGGTGGTGAAGCGGTCAGCAATGCGCACAAAGCCGAAGTTCTGGCTCATCCACAAAATCAACTCTTCAGAGAATCGGCTGATGTGCACCATGCACAGGCTGGCGGCGGCGGTGAACTCGATGGCAAAGTCGCGGTCACTCACGCCGTCCAGGCTGTTTTGGCAAACCTGTGCGTTGCCCGCCTCATCGACCATGCCCAGCGTGCGGGCCACGCGCTCGCGGTCCAGCGGGTAGGTGGTGCCGGCCAAGGCAGCGCTGCCCAAGGGCAGGCGGTTGGTACGGCGGCGCACGTCGCTCATGCGCTCGGCGTCCCGACTGAACATTTCCACATAGGCCAGCAGGTGGTGCGCAAAGCTCACGGGCTGGGCCACTTGCAGGTGGGTGAAGCCGGGCAGGATGACTTCGACGTTTTGCTCGGCCACATCGACCAGTGACTTTTGCAGGTCCACCAGCAGGTCGATGATCAGGTCCATCTCGCTGCGCAGCCAAAGGCGCACGTCGGTGGCCACTTGGTCGTTGCGGCTGCGGCCGGTGTGCAGGCGCTTGCCCGCGTCGCCCACCAGCTGGGTCAGGCGCGCTTCGATGTTCAGGTGCACGTCTTCCAGGTCCAACTTCCATTCAAACGCGCCAGATTCGATCTCTTGCGTGATCTGCGCCATGCCGCGCTGGATGTCGGCCAGGTCGCTGGCGCCGATGATGTTTTGCGCGGCCAGCATCTCGGCATGGGCCAGGCTGCCGGTGATGTCGGCTTGCCACAGGCGCTTGTCAAAGAACACGCTGGCGGTGTAGCGCTTGACCAACTCGCTCATGGGTTCTGAAAAGAGCGCGGACCAGGCTTGGGATTTTTTGTCGAGTTGGTTTGTCATAGGTGGGGGATTTTATCGGGCGGATGGCGCACTGCTAACATTTACAGCTATTGAGCCAAGCTTTTTCACCAGCGAGTTTTTGTTTTGTCCACTGCCCCCACAACCCCCGTTTCCCTGACCATCGCCACCCGCGAAAGCCGCTTGGCCATGTGGCAGGCCGAGCATGTTCAAGCTTTGCTGCAGGCCCAAGGCCACAGCGTGGCATTGCTGGGCATGACCACACAGGGCGATCAAATTTTGGACCGCAGTTTGAGCAAAGTGGGCGGCAAAGGCCTGTTTGTGAAAGAACTTGAAGTGGCGTTGGAAGAAGGCCGCGCCAATTTGGCCGTGCATTCGCTCAAAGACGTGCCCATGGATTTGCCAGAAGGCTTTGACCTCGCCTGCGTGATGACCCGCGAAGACTCGCGTGATGCGTGGGTGTCGTCCAAATACGCGCACCTGAATGATTTGCCACACGGCGCGGTGGTGGGCACGTCTAGCCTGCGCCGTACCGTGCTGCTGCGCGCCCTGCGACCCGATTTGAAGATCGAGCCCCTGCGCGGCAACCTCGACACCCGTTTGCGCAAGCTGGACGAAGGTCAGTACGACGGCATTGTGTTGGCCGCTGCTGGCCTCAAACGTTTGGGTTTGGGCGAGCGCATTCGCCACATTTTTGAAACGACCGAAATGCTGCCCGCTGCAGGGCAGGGTGCGTTAGGCATTGAGGTGCGCAGCCACCGTGCCGATGTGGCCCAAGCCTTGGCCCCGCTGGCCGATGCCGCCACTTGGTTGACGGTGACGGCTGAGCGCGCCGTGAGCCGAGCCATGGGCGGCAGTTGCTCCATGCCTTTGGCCGCGCACGCCACGTTGACCGATGGTGTGTTGCGTTTGCAAGCCGCTTGGGGCGACCCCGAAGGCGCGCCCGTGCTGTTGCGCGCCGAAACGCAGCAAACCATGAACGCTGCTGACCCCGCCTCGCGTGAGTTGGCCCGTCAGTTGGGCGAAGCCGTGGCGGCGCAATTGCGAAGCCTAGGCGCGCACTGATCGGGGCGTTTCAGACCATGCGTTTGGTCATCACCCGACCTTCTGGCGACGCTGCGTCATGGGTGAGCGCTTTAGAAGCTGCGGGACACGAGGCTTGGGTGTTGCCCTTGATCGACATTGCGCCCGTTGCCAATCCGCAGGCTGTGCAGCAGGCGTGGGCGCAGTGGCCCGACTTTCACGCGGTGATGTTTGTCAGCGCACAAGCCGTGCGTTACTTCTTTGACAGCCAACCCGTGGCCCTGCGTGCGGATGCGTGTCAGGCGATGCATTCGGATGGGGCGAGCGGTCCGCGCTGCTGGGCCACAGGCCCCGGCACGCGCAAGGCCTTGCTGAGCGCAGGCGTTCCTGCTGCGTGCATCGACAGCCCGCCCGAACATGAGGCCCAGTTCGACTCCGAAGCGCTGTGGCGCGTGGTGGCGTCGCAAGTGCAAGCGCTCACCCCTTTGGATTCAGGTGAGCCTCGGCAGGGGTTAACTTCTGGGCAAGGTGCTGCCAGCGCTGGTGCTTGTGCGCAACCCTCTGTTTTGATCGTGCGCGGCAGCGACGAAGGCGCGTCTGCGGCGCAAGCCAAGGGCGGCTCAGGTCGCGATTGGTTGACGCAGCAGTTGCAAGCCTGCGGTGTGACGGTCGCGTGGGTGGCCGCGTATGCGCGCAGCGCGCCGGTGTGGACGCCCGCGCAACGCCAGCAAGCCACACAAGCCGCGGCCGACGGCAGCGTGTGGTGTTTCAGCAGTTCTCAGGCCGTCACGCATTTGCAGCAGCTGTTGCCAGCGCAAAACTGGGCCACCGCGCGATGCATTGCCACGCATGCGCGAATTGCGCAAACGGCCGAAGCACTTGGTTTTGGTGAGGTTCACACGGCACGCCCCCTGGTGGCCGACGTGGTGGCCTCATTAGAATCACTGGCATGAAGCCAGAGCACGTCGAACCCCCTCCAATTCCAGCCTCTAACGAGCCCGTCATCGAGCCCGTTACCGAGCCCGTTACCGAGCCCGTTACCGAGCCCGTCACCGACTCAGGGCCCGCGTCTGTGGCTGCCCCCGACGTTGCTGTGGCGACGCCAGCCGCCGTGTCGGCCTCCAGCGACACGCCTTGGCTGCTACGTGGCGTGGGCGTGGTGGCCATCATTGGCGCCGTGGGCATGGGGCTGATGTGGTCCAAGCTCAACGGCATTCAAGAGCAACTCGCGCTGCAAAGCGCGGACACGGGCAGCAAAGCGGTGGAAGCCAAAGCCGCGTCTAAACAAGCCGAAGAACTGGCCCGCGAAACCGCGGCGCGTTTGGCCGTGACCGATGCCAAGCTCAGCGAAGTGGCGCTGCAACGCACGCAGCTCGAAGAGTTGATGCAAAGCCTGTCGCGCTCACGCGATGAAAACTTGGTGGTCGACATCGAGTCGGCCATTCGCTTGGCGCAGCAACAGTCGCAACTCACCGGCAGCGTGCAGCCTTTGCTGGCTGCGCTCAATTCTGCCGAACAGCGTTTGAACAAAGTGGCTCAGCCCCGCTTGGCCCCCCTGCTGCGCGCCGTCACCCGCGACATTGAGCGCATCAAACAATCGGCCGTGGCAGACACGCCCAACTTGCTGTTCAAACTCGACGAGTTGGTGCGCGCGGTGGACACCTTGCCCTTGCTCAACGCCGTCGGTGCAGCGGCGCCCAAACCCAAAGCGCCACAGCCTGTGGCGCAGACCACCTGGGCACGCGCCATCAGCATGAGTTGGTGGGAGCAGGTGCTGGCCGATGTCTGGGACGACGCGCGCAGCTTGGTGCGTGTGAGCCGCATCGATCGCCCCGAAGCCAGCCTGTTGGCCCCCGACCAAAGCTTTTTTGTGCGCGAAAACCTGAAGCTGCGTTTGCTCAATGCGCGCTTGGCTTTGCTGGCCCGTCACTTTGAGGTGGTGCGTTCCGACTTGGCGCAAGCCACCGACGATTTGGTGCAGTACTTTGACACCAGCAGCCGCAGCGGCGCTGCCACTTTGGCGCTGGCGCGTGAGGTGCAGGCGCAGTCCAAGCAAACGGAGTTGCCGCGGGTGGACGACACCCTAGCCGCACTCACCACAGCTGCAGCGGGGCGTTGAGATGCGAGCCGCTTTGTGGTTGATTGCGCTGTTCGCGGTGGCCGTGGCCTCGGCGTTGTTGGCGGGGGGGAACAACAGCACGGTGACCGTGTTTTGGTCACCGTACCGCGTCGATTTGTCGATGAATTTGGTGTTGCTGTTGCTGGTCGTCTTTTTCACCGTGGTGCACTTTGCGTTGCGGGCCTTGTCGGCTTTGTTTGAATTGCCGCACCAAGCGCGACGCTGGCGCTTGCAGCAAAAAGAGCGCGCCATGCACGCCATGCTGCTCGACGGGTTGACGCAGCTGATGAGCGGGCGATATGTGCGTTCGGCCAAGTCCGCTGAGCAAGTGCTGCGCTTGGAGGTGTTGCTGGCGCAGACGCGCACGGCCGACGATGTCGCACCTCGCCATGTGCAGCAGTTGCGCGTGTTGTCGCATTTGATGGCTGCCGAAAGTGCGCAAGCCTTGCGCGACCGCGAGGCCCGTGAAACCCATTTGCAAGCCGTGTTGGACGAAGCCCAAGGCAGCACCAGCGAAGCGGTGCTGGAAGTGGTGGAGGCGGCGCAACTCAGTGCCGCCCGTTGGTCGCTGAGCGACCGCGATGCACCTGCTGCGCTGCGTTGGTTGGATGGTTTGCGCCAAGGGACGGCACGTCGCACGTTGGCCTTGCGCATGCGCCTGAAGGCTTCGCGCATTGAGCACAAATTTGAAGAGGCGTTGGACACGGCACGTTTGCTGTCTAAGCACGGCGCGTTCACCGGCGCTGCTGCGCACAGTTTGTTGCGTGAGTTGGCCATTGCCAGCCTCAACAACGCCCATGACAGCGCTCAGCTGCAACGTGCTTGGGACGGGTTGGAGCGTCAGGAACGCGACTTACCCGAGGTGGTGTTGCACGCGGCAGACCGCATGATGCGCCTGAGCGGTGATGCCAACTTGGTGATGCCTTGGTTGACCCCGCTGTGGAACCGCATGGTGCAGCAGCCCGACAGCTGCACGCCCGACATGCGTCTGCGCGTGACACACATGCTGGCGCGTGCGTTGGTCTTGTTGCCCGTTGATGCCGAATGGTTGGCCAGCATCGAGCGCGCACGCCAAACCTACCCGCGTTGGGTGGAGTTGTCGTATCTGGCCGGCATGGTGTGCTGGCACCACGCACTGTGGGGCAAGGCACAGCAAATGCTGGAACAGGCAGCACCTCAGTTGTCAGAGCCTGAAATGCAGCGTCAAGCTTGGCGCACCTTGGCCCTGTTGGCCGAACACAAAGAAGAAACGGCGCGTGCCCAGATGTGCTGGAAACGCGCCGCTGAAGTGACCTTGGTTTGAAAGTGATGCTGGCTGAAAACGCTCAATGCCTTGATGCATGGATGTGCAGCTGCACATAAAAAATATGCCCTGACATAAGCATGAAAGTCAGGATGGGGACCCCAAACAAAAACGGCCTAGAGTGATCTAGGCCGTTTTGTTTGGTGCTTCCAACACCCCTTGCGGGGTGGGGTGGTTTACAGGTCCTTGCGGGTCTCAACCAGTACCAGAGGGCCTTCGTCTACGACCACGACAGGTGGGCGCTCGCGGGGCACATGCACGGGCTTGGGCTCTGCCGCAATGGCGGCTTGAACGGCTGCGACGCGATCTGCATCTGAATTCACCCATTCCAAACCACTGCCTTGGGCAATGGCGTGTAACTCAGGCAAAGACAGCGCAAACGCTTGCACTTTAGGCATGCTGTTGGCAGCCGCTGGTGCAGTTTGCGCCACAGCTGTTGCAGGCGCTGGTGCAGCTTCTTGTGCTTCACGGCGAGGCGCACGGTCTTCACGAGGTGCGCGCTCTTCACGTGGGGCACGCGCTTCGCGGGGTGCGCGTTCACGAGGTTCTTGCTCGTGGCGAACTTCGGGCTCGCGACGCTCGTCTTGCGCATGCTGGACGGGGGCTTCGTGGCTGGTTTCGCTGCCGTTGTCGGCTGCGGGTGCGTCACCTTCTTCACGTGGGCTACGTTCGGCACGCTCGCCACCGCGTTCGCGGCGGTCACGGCCGTAGCGGTCACGTGAACGGCGTTCACGACGCTCGCCACCGTTCTCGTCGGTTTGCGGGGCTTGACCGTCTTGGGCCGCTGCGTTCACGTCGAGTGGCAAGGCTTCTGTTTGGCCTGCGTCGTCTTGGCGAGGAGCGCGTTCACGGCGTCCTTCACCACGGCCTTCACCGCGGGGAGCGCGTTCGCGACGGCCTTCAGAGCGACCTTCACCACGCGGTGCGTCATTGCGGGTTTCACCGTTCTCGTCCGTGCGGGCTTCTTCGCTGCGTTGTTCACCGCGTGTGTCAGCACGTTGCTCACCGCGCTCTTCACGCGCCATGCGTTCGTTGCGGGCTTTGCTGCGGGCTTCGGCTTGCGCTTCGGGGCTGGCGTTGTCTAAAGCTGCTTGGCCTTCAGGGGCGCGGCCGTTTTGTGCGTCACCGGTTTGACGGTTGCCGCCACGGTTGCGGTCTTGGCGTGGGCCACGGCCTTCACCGCGGGGTTCGTTGCGACCACCTTCACCGCGCTCGTTGCGGTTTTCGAGGTTGCGTTCGCCGCGCTCTGGACGCTCTGCGCGCTCAGGACGATCACCGCCGCGTTCTGGACGGCCTTCGCCGCGTTGCTCGGTGCCACGTTCTGCACGTTCGCCACCACGCTCGGTGCGTTCGCCGTTACGGCCACCGCGACCACCGCGTGCCGAGGCACCGCGACCGTCGCGACGTTCTTCTTTGCGCTCGCTGGGCTTTTTCTCTTCCACAGCAGGCTTGGCCGTTTCAGCGTTGCCGCTACCAAACAAACCTTTGATCCAACCGAACAAGCCTTTGCTGGCTGGTTCTGCAGCGGCAACGGGTGCGGCGGCTTTGGCGGCTGCAGGTGCAGCGGCCTTGGGCGCGGCCACAGGCTTGGGCAAATGCACTGGTGCGGGCGCATCAGGCAAGACGCCTTTGATGATGGGCGTTTGCTTGTTGGTGGGTTCTTGCGAACGACGGGTCACGGCGGTGGGGTCTTCCACCACTTCGACCATCTTGTAGCTGGGCTCAATGCGGTCCAAACGCGGGTCGTCGTGCTTCAAACGCTCCAACTTGTAGTTGGGGGTTTCGAGCGACTTGTTGGGCACCAGCAGCACGTTCAAGCGTTGTTGAATTTCGATCTTGGCAATCTCGGTGCGCTTTTCGTTCAACAAGAACGAGGCCACTTCCACCGGCACTTGGGCGTACACAGCGGCCGTGTTGTCCTTCATGGCCTCTTCTTGGATGATGCGCAAGATTTGCAGCGCCGAGCTCTCGGTGTCGCGCACGTGGCCAGAGCCACCGCAGCGTGGGCAAGGAATCGAAGCACCTTCGCTCAGCGCAGGGCGCAAGCGCTGGCGGCTCATTTCCATCAAGCCGAATTTGCTGATGGTGCCGAACTGCACGCGGGCGCGGTCTTGACGCAGCGCATCGCGCAAGCGGTTTTCCACGTCACGGCGGTTGCGGCTTTCGTCCATGTCAATGAAGTCGATGACGATCAGGCCGCCCAAGTCGCGCAAGCGCATTTGGCGGGCCACTTCGTCGGCGGCTTCGAGGTTGGTGCGGGTCGCTGTTTCTTCGATGTCGCCGCCTTTGATGGCGCGGGCCGAGTTGACGTCCACCGAGACCAAGGCTTCGGTGTGGTCAATCACAATCGCGCCGCCGGAGGGCAGGTTGACGGTGCGGGCGTAGGCCGACTCGATTTGGTGTTCGATTTGGAAGCGGCTGAACAGCGGCGTTTCGTCCGTGTAGCGTTTCACGCGGGCGGCATGCTCAGGCATGACGTGGGCCATGAACTGCTGCGCTTGGTCGTAAATGTCATCGGTGTCGATCAGGATGTCGCCGATGTCGTGGTTGAAGTAGTCGCGGATGGCGCGGATGACCAAGCTCGATTCTTGGTAAATCAAGAACGCGCCTTTGGCACCTTTGGCGCCATCGATGGCGGTCCACAACTTGAGCAAGTAGTTCAAGTCCCACTGCAACTCAGGGGCGCTGCGGCCAATGCCTGCGGTGCGCGCGATGATGGACATGCCGTTGGGGTATTCCAACTGGTCCATGGCTTCTTTGAGCTCTGCGCGGTCGTCACCCTCGATGCGACGGCTGACGCCGCCACCGCGTGGGTTGTTGGGCATGAGCACCACGTAGCGACCGGCCAAGCTGACGAAGGTGGTGAGGGCTGCGCCCTTGTTGCCACGTTCTTCTTTTTCCACTTGGACCAACAGTTCTTGGCCTTCTTTGATGACGTCTTGGATGCGCGCTTGGCTCACCGACACGCCTTGGGCGAAGTACTGTTTGGAGATTTCTTTGAAGGGCAAGAAGCCGTGGCGGTCTTCGCCGTAGTCCACAAAGCAAGCTTCGAGCGAGGGCTCGACACGGGTCACAACGGCTTTGTAAATGTTGCCTTTGCGCTGTTCGCGGCCTTCAATTTCGATTTCGTAGTCGAGCAGTTTTTGACCGTCGACGATGGCCAGGCGGCGTTCTTCCGACTGGGTGGCATTGATGAGCATCCGTTTCATGATGCAGTCCTTCACGTTCTAAATCTTCACAGGCCCATGACGGGCCAACGATGCCGGAACGAACGTCAGAAAACGAAGGGAATTGCCGCTGAGACCGTCGCCGCTGCGCTAATCAAGTGTGAGATTAGCGAAGGGGACGGTGGTTGGGCGCGTGGATAAGGGCAAGAAGTCGCGGTTGTCCTGTTGTCGAGTGCGTGGCTTGATGAGCCGGTGCAGGGGAGACAGGGCTGGTCCAGCGGGCAAAGATGCGACGCGCAACGCTGCACACAGTTCGTGGCAAAAGCCACTCTGTGCAGAGTTCTATCAACATCCACATTGCCACAACCATCGTTTTTGCTTCTCGCAGTGATCCGTTGTGAAGGCTTTTTAAAAAGAGCCGCCACAACTTGGGGTATTCCATTTCGGTGTTTTCTGAGCATCGGCTCATCTTTTGGGGCGAGTGCCACTCAGTCTCTTGGGTACTGTGTCTGCGTCTCGGGCACAAAAGGGGCATCGACCTTACCGCGTTTGTCAGTCCATGATCTAATCTGTGTTAAATCAAGGACTTAGAGCAAAACGCTGGTGAATCACATTATAGGGGCTACGGCCCCAACCCCTACCCCCTCGGTAAAAACCCTGATCGTCGACGAAGACTCGGCCGGTCAGCGCTTGGACAACTTCCTCATGCGCCACCTCAAAGGCGTGCCCAAGACCCACGTCTACCGCATCATTCGTTCCGGCGAAGTGCGGGTGAACAAGGGGCGTGCGTCGGCTGAGCAGCGTGTGGAGACGGGCGACTTGGTGCGCTTGCCGCCCGTGCGCATCTCGGCTCAGGTGCAGGCCAAGGCCGATGCACCGGCTCCCGCCCGTGAATTCCCCGTGCTGATGGAAGACGAGGCCATGATGGCCATCGACAAGCCCGCAGGCGTGGCGGTGCACGGTGGCAGCGGCGTGAGTTTTGGCGTGATCGAGCAACTGCGCCGCGCCCGACCTGCGTCCACCAACTTGGAGCTGGTGCACCGCTTAGACCGCGAAACCTCGGGTGTCTTGTTGGTCGCAAAAAAACGCAGCGCGCTGAAGCATTTGCAAGACCAGTTCCGCGACCGTGAAACCGGCAAAACCTACATGGCTTTGGTGCTGGGGCTGTGGCCGTCCAACAAGAAGGTGATTGACCTTCCGTTGATGAAATACACGGTCGACACGGGCGTGGGCGAGGGCGAACGTCGCGTCAAAGTGGTGGGCAAAGACGACCCCAACGGCATGCGTTCCATCACCTTGGTGCGCGTGGCGCGCACGGTCGGGCCGTTCACCTTGCTGGAGGTGACCATCAAAACAGGTCGCACCCATCAAATTCGCGTGCATTTGGCCAGCCAAGGTCATCCGATTGCGGGTGACGACAAATACGGTGAGTTCGAGAAAAATAAGCAATTGCAAAAAATGGGCCTCAAGCGCATGTTTTTGCATGCTTGGCAGCTGAAGTTTCAACACCCGCAAAGCGGGCGTTTGGTCAGTTTGCAAGCGCCGTTACCGCCCGAGTTGCAAAATTTTGTGGACTCGGTGCAGCCGCCCATCATCCAACCCCATCTCGACGTTTAAGCCATGCGCCCACGCCAGTTTGATTTGATTGCCTTCGATTGGGACGGCACGCTGTTTGACTCCACGCAAATCATCACCCGCTGCATTCAGTCTGCGGTGGTCGATGTTGGGGGCGCCAAGCCCACGCAAGAAGCCGCTTCCTACGTGATTGGCATGGCGCTGATGCAGGCCTTGGCCCATGCTGCGCCCGATGTGCCTCAAGACAAGTACCCGTTGTTGGGCGAGCGTTACCGCTTTCATTACATGCAGCATGTGGACGACATCAGCCTGTTCGAAGGTGTGTTGCCCATGTTGGCCGCCTTGCGTGAACGCCACCATTGGTTGACAGTGGCCACGGGCAAAAGTCGCCGAGGTTTGGACGATGCGCTCCATACCTCCGAGCTCAAGGGCGTGTTCGATGGCTCACGCACGGCCGACGAAACGGCAGGCAAGCCGCATCCGCGCATGTTGCATGAGCTGATGCGCGAGTTTGGCGTGGACCCTGAACGCACCTTGATGATTGGCGACACCACCCACGATTTGCAAATGGCGGTGAACGCCGGCTGTGCCAGTGTGGGCGTGAGCTACGGCGCGCACGACCACGGCCAGTTTGAGCCTTTGAATCCCCGCTTTGTGGCGCACAACGTGAGGGAGTTGCACGATTGGTTGTTGGCCCATGCCTGATCAAGCGGCATCCCTCATTCCTCTGTGCAACAGTGCCGATCTGGCCGAGGCTGGCCGCGCTGTGCCGTTTGATGTGGTGTATGCCGGTCAAACGTGCCGCGCATTTGCCATTCGTTTTGAAGGCCAGCCGCAGGCTTACCTCAACCGCTGCACCCATGTGGCAATGGAGATGGATTTCCAGCCCGATCAGTTTTTTGATGCCAGTGGTCGTTGGTTGCTGTGTGCCACCCACGGCGCCGCTTATGCGCCTGATACGGGCGCGTGTGCGGGTGGTCCGTGTCGCGGCGGCTTGGTCAAAATTGACCTCTCTGAGGCCGATGGCGTGGTGCACTGGCATACTGCCTACAACTTGAAACCGTTTGAGTTTCTCGATTGATTTTTTGCTTTTTATTCTTAAGAGTCTGTCATGTCTGAGTCTTCAATGCCCCCTGAAACCCCTAGCCACAAAACCGTGTGGGAGCGCGACACCTTAGAGCGTTTGGCCTTCGCCACGCTGGCAGAGCAACGCGCGAGCCGACGCTGGCGCATCTTTTTCCGCATGGCATGGCTGCTGTTGGCCATTGTGTTGGTGTGGACGGGGGCGCAACGTGCAGGTGTTGGGGGCAGCAACCCCAGCCAACCTCACACAGCCGTGGTGGCTATCAAAGGCGAAATCGCCGATGGCGCCGATGCCAGTGCCGAGTGGATCGTCACCGCCTTGCGTGCCGCTTTTGAAGATGACGGCGCCCAAGCGGTGGTGTTGCTCATCAATTCACCTGGCGGTAGCCCCGTGCAAGCCGGCATCATCAATGATGAAATTCGCCGCTTGAAAGAAAAGCACAAGAAGCCGGTGTATGCCGTGGTGGAAGAGTCGTGCGCGTCCGCCGCTTATTACATTGCTGTGGCCGCGGATCAAATTTACGTGGACAAGGCCAGCATCGTTGGCAGCATTGGCGTGTTGATGGATGGCTTTGGCTTCACGGGTTTGATGGACAAGTTGGGTGTCGAACGTCGCTTGATGACGGCGGGCGAGAACAAAGGATTTTTAGACCCTTTCAGCCCTCAAACCAAAAACCAACGCGCACACGCCCAAACGTTGTTGGACCAAATTCACCAGCAGTTCATTCAGGTGGTGCGTGAAGGTCGCGGTCAACGTTTGAAAGAAACGCCCGAGATGTTCAGCGGCCTGTTCTGGAGCGGCCAGCAGGCCATCGAACTGGGTTTGGCTGACGGTTTGGGCAACTTAGACTTCGTGGCGCGCGAGGTGGTGAAGGCCGAAGACATCATCGACTACACCCGTCACGACAACGTGGCCGAGCGTCTGGCCAAGCGCTTTGGCGCGGCGATGGGCGAAGGCGCGGTGCACGCTTTGCAGCGTCAACCGGCCGTTCGCTGAGCACAAGTCGCGCTCATTTGCCGATCAAAAACACGGTCGGCTCACCTGAAATTTGCGATTTCCCAGCGCTGCGCCAAGCTTGCACGGTTTGGCTGTGCACTTGCATGCTGGGTAAGGTCAAGCCGCTGGCGCGAGCCAAACGCGTGTTGCCTTGTAGGCCGTTGACCAAGGCGTCCCACAGGGCTTGGTTGCGGTAAGGCGTTTCGATGAAGAGTTGGGTTTGGCCTGTTTTTTGGGCCAAGTTTTCTAATTCACGCAGACGTTGCGTGCGGGCTGCGCCGTCTTGCGGCAAGTAGCCGACAAACGCAAAATTTTGCCCATTCAAGCCGCTCGCGGCCAAGGCCAGCAACAGTGAAACGGGGCCGACCAAGGGCACCACGCGTAAGCCCAGCGCATGCGCGGCGCGCACCACCGAAGAGCCAGGGTCTGCCACGGCGGGCATGCCGGCTTCGCTGACCAAGCCCACATCGGCGCCCGTCAATGCGGCTTTGAGCAAGGGTTTGGCATCAAAGTCACCGGTGTGGTCGCCTTTTTTGTGCACCTCGCGGGGCAATTCCGTGATGGTGTTGTCTTGGATGGTTTTGGCCAGCGGCACATGGGCGTCTACGCGCTTCAAAAAGGCGCGTGTGCTTTTGGCGTTCTCAGTCACCCAATGTGTGATGCCTGCGGCGATGCGCAAAGTTTCTTGCGGCAGCACGTCGGTGATGGGGGCTTGGGTGTCGCAGCCAAAGTCCAGCGGCGTGGGAACCAAATAGAGGGTGCCTTTGGTCGTGCTCATGGTTGGATGGCTCTCAATAAGTCAATGCCTGCCGCGCGCAGCATGCGGGCGGTGCGGATGAGGGGGAGGCCAATCAAGGCAGTCGGATCGTCGTTGTCAATGGCGTCGAGCAGGGCGATGCCGAGGCCTTCGCTTTTGGCGCTGCCAGCGCAGTCGTAGGGTTCTTCGGCTCTTAAATACGCTTCGATTTCGGCGTCGCTCAGGTCGCGAAAGCGCACCTTGACTTGTGCAACATCGAGTTGTTCAAACTGCGTGCGCAAGCAGACCACCGCCACGGCAGTTTGAAAGATGACCGTTTGGCCGCGCATGCGCTGCAGTTGCTGCACGGCGCGCGCGTGGGTGCCGGGTTTGCCTAAAGGCTCGCCATTCAAGTCGGCCACTTGGTCTGAGCCGATCACCACCGCTTCGGGATGGTGTTGCGCCACGGCATGGGCTTTGGCAAGGGCCAAGCGACGTGCCAAAGCCAAGGGGGTTTCCTGTGAGAGAGGCGTTTCGTCCACATCGGGGGCGACCACGTCAAAGGGCACGCGCAAGCGGCTCAGCAGTTCGTGGCGGTAGCGGGAGGTGGAGCCCAAAATCAAAGCGGGCGTTGAGGTGTGAAGGTCAGACATGGCATGGATTCTCTTACACTGCCAAGCATGAAAAACGACATGAACCCCTCTCATTTAGATGTTGCCGCTTTTGCGAAAGCTCAAGTTCGCCTAGAAGGTGACACGCCTTTGGCGCAGTTCGCGCGTTTGGCCGAAGACTGCGCGGGCGAGTTGACGGGCAACGTGACGTGGGCAGCGCAGGGCGCGATGGAGCCGCAGTCTGGCGGTCAAGATGAGGTGTGGCTGCATGTGGAAGCGCATACCCACGTACCGTTGACGTGTCAGCGCTGCTTGAGTCCTGTGTCTGTGGCGCTTGAGATTGCCCAAGATTTCCGTTTCGTGGCCGATGAAGAGACCGCCATCGCCGAGGACGAAGAGTCCGAAGAGGATGTGTTGGTCATGACCGATGCCTTTGATTTGATGGAACTCATTGAGGATGAGTTGCTCATGTCTTTGCCGCTGGTGCCTATGCATCAAGCATGTCTGAGTGAGCAGACCCCCATTTCCAAGGAGGAAGAGGCCATTCTTTCGCAAGAAAAACCCAATCCATTTGCGGTTCTCGCGGCGCTGAAAACGCGCAAGTCCTAAAAACCGAGGAGTTGGGCTATAATTTAAGGCTTCGTGTCACGCTGACCCCGGTTGGTTTGTGGCCCAATGATCAACCACATTTAGTTCCAGGAGCCGATCATGGCTGTTCAGCAAAACAAAAAATCTCCTTCCAAGCGCGGTATGCACAACTCGCACACAGCTTTGACCGCTCCCGGTACAGCTGTTGAGCCAACCACCGGCGAAATCCACTTGCGTCACCACATCAGCCCTACAGGCTTCTACCGTGGCCGTAAAGTGTTGAAAACCAAATCAGAAGCTTAATTTCTCTGCTTCTCACTGGCCCGTGGCCCTTTAGGGTGCCTCGGGCTTTTGTTTTTTTGCGAGAGCCCAAATGATCACTGTATCTGTCGATTGCATGGGCGGCGACCATGGTCCGCGCGTCACACTTGCGGCATGCCGCCGCTTTTTAGAGACTCACGCGGACGCACAACTGTTGTTGGTGGGTTTGCCTGAGGCTTTGTCTTCATTCGCACATCCGCGTGCGCGGGTGGTGGCAGCCACGGAGGTCGTGGCGATGGATGACCCAATCGAAGTGGCGCTGCGTCGCAAGAAAAACTCGTCCATGCGGGTGGCGATTGAGCAAGTCAAAAACGGTGCCGCACAAGCTGCGGTGTCCGCCGGTAACACGGGCGCCTTAATGGCGATTGCACGTTACGTGCTCAAGACCATGGACGGCATTGACCGCCCAGCCATCGCAGGGCGCATGCCTAACTTCAAAGGTGGCGGTACCACCATGCTCGACCTAGGCGCCAACGTGGATTGCAGCCCCGAGCATTTGTTGCAGTTTGCGGTGTTGGGTTCGGCCTTGGTGTCGGTGTTGGATGACATTGAAAGCCCTTCCGTTGGCTTGCTCAATATTGGTGAAGAGGCCATCAAAGGCAACGAAGTCATCAAAAAAACCTCCGAACTGTTGCGAACGGCTGCGAACGCCGGCGACTTGAATTTTTATGGCAATGTCGAAGGCAATGACATTTACCAAGGCACCGTTGATTTGATCGTCTGTGATGGCTTTGTCGGCAATGTGGCCCTGAAAGCGAGTGAAGGCTTGGCTCACAAGATCAGTGAAACGCTCAAAAATTCGTTTACACGCAGCATCTTCACGAAAATTGCAGCCTTTTTGTCTTATCCCGTTTTGTCTGACTTCAAAGACAAGGTGGACCACCGCCGTTACAACGGCGCGGCGTTGTTGGGCCTCAATGGCATCGTGTTCAAGAGCCACGGTTCTGCGGACGAAGTGGCCTTTGAGACCGCTTTGAACCGCGCGTATGATGCAGCCCACCATAACTTGCTCGAACGTGTGCGCTCTCGAATTGCCCATGCAGCACCTTTGCTGCTGTTAGGACAAACGAATCAAGTAGCCACCTGAGCCTACTGATTGATGACTCGTTTTTCCCGAATCACTGGCACCGGAAGTTTTCTCCCTCCTCGCCGGTTGACCAACGCCGATTTGGTAGCAGAGCTGGCAACACAAGGTGTTGAAAGTTCAGACGAATGGATCGTTGAGCGCACAGGCATTCGTGCACGTCACTTTGCTGCGTCTGAGATCATGAGCAGTGATTTGGCGTTCGAAGCCGCCAAGCAAGCGCTCGATGCTGCAGGCCGACGCCCCCAAGACATTGATTTGATCATCGTTGCCACGTCCACGCCGGACATGGTGTTCCCTTCGACCGCCTGTATCTTGCAGCACAAGTTGGCGCAATTGGACGAGGCGGCGGCGGGTATCGCTGGCGCGCCTGCCTTTGATGTGCAAGCGGTGTGCAGCGGCTTTATTTATGCGCTGACCGTGGCCGACGCCATGATCCGTGCGGGCTCTGCCAAACGTGCGTTGGTGGTGGGCTCTGAAATTTTCTCGCGCTTGCTGGATTTCCAAGACCGCACGACGTGCGTGTTGTTTGGTGACGGTGCGGGTGCCGTGGTGCTCGAAGCGTCAGAGACCCCTGGCATTTTGGCCACAGACATCCACGCCGACGGCAAGCATGTGGGCATCTTGTGTGTGCCGGGTCATGTGCGCAATGGCAACATTTTGGGCGACCCTGTGCTCAAGATGGACGGCCAAGCGGTGTTCAAACTCGCTGTGGGCTTGTTAGAAGGCGCGGCACGTACCGTGCTTGACAAAGCGGGCCTGAAAGACACGGATATCGATTGGTTGATCCCGCATCAAGCCAACATCCGCATCATCCAAAGCACCGCCAAAAAGTTGAAATTACCCATGGAAAAAGTGGTGCTGACCGTGCACGACCACGGCAACACCTCTGCGGCGTCCATTCCTTTGGCTTTGGACAAGGCCGTGCGCAGCGGTCAGGTCAAAGCAGGGCAGACACTCATGCTTGAGGGCGTGGGTGGTGGTTTCACTTGGGGCGCGGTGCTGCTCAAGTTGTAAGTCTGCATCAGACTTGATGTGACACACTTTTAAGACACGTTATGACTTCATTTGCTTTTGTATTTCCAGGTCAAGGCTCTCAATCCGTCGGCATGCTCGACGCTTGGGGCGACAACCCTGTGGTGGCGCAAACTTTGGCCGAGGCCTCTGACGCCATGGGCGAAGACCTGGCCAAGCTCATTCACGAGGGCCCCAAAGAAGCCTTGGGCCTGACCACCAACACCCAGCCTGTGATGTTGGTGTCTGCGGTGGCCGCTTACCGCGCGTGGCTGGCCGAAGGTGGTGCTGTGCCCAGCGTCGTGGCGGGCCATTCTTTGGGTGAGTATTCTGCGTTGGTCGCCTCGGGCGTGCTGACGCTGGCGCAAGCTGCGCCGTTGGTGCGCTTTCGTGCGCAAGCCATGCAAGACGCGGTGCCTGTGGGTACGGGCGCCATGGCCGCTATTTTGGGTATGCCTGCAAACCAAGTGATCGCGGGTTGTGCTGAAGCGCAAGCCACTTTCGGTGTCGGCTCTGCCGAAGTGGTGGAGGCGGTGAACTTCAACGACCCCGGTCAAACCGTGATCGCTGGCAGCAAAGCCGCGGTGGAGAAAGCGTGTGAAGTGCTCAAAGCCAACGGCGCCAAGCGCGCGTTGCCTTTGCCTGTCTCTGCCCCGTTTCACTCCAGCTTGATGAAGCCTGCCGCCGATCGATTGAAAGAAAAATTGGCGGCCACGACTTTTGCACCCGCACAAATTCCGTTGGTCAACAACATCGATGTCAGCATTGAAACCGATGCGGATCGCATGCGCGATGCCTTGTACCGTCAAGCCTTTGGCCCTGTTCGTTGGGTTGAGTGCGTGGCGGCCATCAAGGCGCGTGGCGTGACCACCTTGGTCGAGTGCGGCCCAGGTAAAGTGCTGGCGGGCATGACCAAGCGCATCGATGCCGAATTGACCGGCTTGCCTTTGTTTGACCCCGCCTCGTTGGCCGATGTCAAAGCCGCGCTCGCTTGAACCCTCTGAACCTATTTTTCGTATGACCCAACACACACAACACATCGCTTTGGTGACCGGTGCCTCACGCGGCATTGGTGCTTCGATTGCGCAAGAACTGGCCAGCCAAGGTTACTTGGTCATTGGCACGGCGACGTCAGATGACGGTGCCGCCAAAATCAGCCAAGCGCTGTCAGCCCATGCCGGTTGCCGTGGCGCCAACTTGAACGTGAACGACGCTGCTGCCGTCGACGCGCTCATCGACAGCATCACCAAAGAACACGGTGCCTTGCATGTGTTGGTCAACAACGCTGGCATCACCCGCGACACCTTGGCCATGCGCATGAAGGACGACGACTGGGATGCCGTGCTCGACACCAACCTCAAAGCCGTTTTCCGTCTGTCGCGCGCCGTGATTCGCCCCATGATGAAGCAGCGCTACGGCCGCATCATCAGCATCACCAGCGTGGTGGGCGCATCTGGTAACCCCGGTCAAGCCAATTACGCTGCGGCCAAAGCCGGCGTGGCCGGTATGACCCGCGCTTTGGCGCGCGAGTTGGGCAGTCGCAACATCACGGTTAATTGCATTGCCCCCGGTTTCATCGAGACCGACATGACGGCGTCATTGCCTGAAGAACAGCAAAAAGCGTTGCTCAGTCAAATCCCCTTGGGGCACCTGGGCAAGCCTTCTGACATCGCACATGCCGTGGCTTATTTGGCCGGCGTGAACGCCAGTTATGTGACTGGCCAAGAATTGCATGTCAATGGCGGCATGTTCATGGCTTAAGAGCTCTGAAGCCGTCAAAATCAAACAGAATTAATACGGTCGGTCCGTCCGGTTAAAATTGCGGACTTATTCACAACCCTCTGAGGGAACCCATGAGCGATATCGAAACACGTGTCAAAAAAATCATTGCCGAACAACTTGGCGTGGAAGAGTCACAAGTCACCAATGAAAAAGCCTTCGTGGCTGATTTGGGTGCCGACTCCCTGGACACCGTGGAACTGGTGATGGCCTTGGAAGACGAATTCGGGATTGAAATTCCTGATGAAGATGCCGAGAAAATCAACACCGTGCAAAACGCGATCGATTACGCGTTGACCCACAAAAAAGCCTAATTACTAGGAACTTCCGCATGAGCCGTCGTCGCGTTGTAGTGACCGGTCTAGGTTGTATCAGCCCCGTGGGTAACACGGTAGCTGACGCCTGGGCCAATCTTTTGGCCGGTAAATCCGGCATTGGCACCATCACTCGTTTTGATGCGTCCAATATCAACTGCCATTTCGCAGGTGAAGTGAAAGATTTAGATTTGGACCAATACATTTCGCCCAAAGAGGCGAGGTCGATGGACAAGTTCATCCACTACGGTGTGGCCGCAGCCATGCAAGCCGTTCAAGACTCAGGGTTAGCCACTGGCGATGCCCTGAGCGAAGAAGAAGCGACGCGTATTGGCGTCGTGATTGGCTCTGGCATTGGCGGTTTGCCGCTGATCGAAGATATGCACAGCGAACTGTTGGCCAAAGGCCCACGTCGCATTTCGCCGTTCTTCGTGCCAGCGTCCATCATCAACATGATTTCTGGTCACGTGTCCATGCGTTTTGGCTTCAAAGGCCCGAACCTGGCCGTGGTCACAGCCTGTACCACGGGCTTGCACAGCATCGGTGAAGCGGGTCGTCACATTGAGTACGGCGATGCCGACGTGATGATTGCAGGCGGCTCCGAGTGCTGCATGTCGCCTTTGGGCGTGGGTGGCTTTGCCTCCATGCGCGCACTGTCGACACGCAACGACGATCCTGCGACCGCCTCGCGTCCTTGGGACCGTGACCGCGATGGTTTCGTTTTGGGCGAAGGTGCGGGTGTGTTGGTGCTCGAAGAGTACGAACATGCCAAAGCACGCGGTGCCAAGATTTATGCAGAGTTAGGTGGCTATGGCTTGAGTGCCGACGCTGGCCACATGACGGCACCCAACATGGACGGCCCACGCCGCGCCATGCTCAGTGCGCTGCGCAACGCAGGTGTCAACGCCGATCAAGTCGATTACTTGAACGCGCATGGCACGTCCACCCCGCTGGGTGACATCAACGAAACCAATGCCATCAAGGCGGCTTTGGGCGGCCATGCCAAGAAGACCGTGGTGAACTCCACCAAGTCGATGACCGGCCACTTGTTGGGCGGCGCTGGCGGTATTGAAAGCGTGTTCACGGTGTTGGCCATCCACCACCAAAAGAGCCCACCCACCATCAACATCTTCAACCAAGACCCCGAGTGCGACTTGGACTACTGCGCCAACGTGGCGCGTGACATGAAGATCGACGTCGCGCTGAAAAACAACTTCGGATTTGGCGGCACCAACGGCGCGTTAGTTTTTAAACGCATCTAAGGTTTCTGCCATGCACAACGCCCCATCGGTTTCATATCCGGTGGGGCGTTGTGCTTTGCAGCGTGTCACTTTTGTCGCCTTGAGCGGCATCACCGCCTCCGTGATGCTCGTTTGGTTCATGCTTCAGCCCTTGAGTTGGCCTATGTGTGTGAGTGGTCTAGCCACCGTAGTCGGCATCGTGCTCGGCTGGCGCAGTTGGCAAACGCCAGCGGGCACCCTGAATTGGGATGGTCAGGTGTGGTGCTGGCACAGCCGCGGTGATCGATTGGACGATGAAATCGGCCACATCGCCGTGGCGCTTGATGTGCAAAACACCTTGCTTTTGAAGTGGCAGCCCTTATCTGACACACTGATCGCCCCTCGTTGTTATCTCTGGCTTGGCCGAGAGCGTGCAGCGAGTCGTTGGCAAAATTTACGTTGCGCGGTGTATGCCCGCATTCCTTTGCGTTGAAAGAGAACCCATGACCACACCACGTTCATTCACCCGTTTGGTTTTTCCTCGTTTCACCCTCGCATGCTCGGCGCTTGTTGCTGCGATGTGCGTGAGTTTGTTGGGCGGTGTGAGTTTGACATTCACACCTCCAGCCAACGCGCAAAGCGTGCGTGGCTTGCCAGACTTCACGGAGTTGGTCGAGCAAGTTGGTCCTTCAGTGGTCAACATCCGCACCCTAGAGAAAGCCGCGGTACGCGAGACCCAAGGCAACGGTCCTGACGAAGAGATGCAAGAGCTGTTTCGCCGCTTCTTTGGCGTTCCCATGCCCTCGCCCAACGCGCCGCGTCAGCAACGCCCCAATCGCCCGCAACAGCCGGAGCAAGAGCAGCCACGCGGTGTGGGCTCTGGCTTTATCTTGTCGAGCGATGGTTTTGTGATGACCAACGCCCATGTGGTGGATGGCGCCGATCAAGTGCTCGTCACTTTGCCCGACAAACGCGAGTTCAAAGCCCGCATTGTGGGTTCAGACAAGCGCAGTGATGTGGCCGTGGTCAAGATCGAGGCCACAGGCTTGCCTGCCGTGAAGATTGGTGATGTCAACCGCTTGAAAGTGGGCGAATGGGTCATGGCCATTGGCTCTCCCTTTGGTTTGGAAAACTCAGTCACCGCAGGCATCGTCAGTGCCAAGCAGCGTGACACAGGCGACTATTTGCCCTTCATCCAAACCGATGTCGCCATCAACCCCGGCAACTCCGGGGGTCCTTTGATCAAT
Source organism: uncultured Limnohabitans sp. (assembly GCA_963513725.1). Classification (GTDB taxonomy): domain Bacteria; phylum Pseudomonadota; class Gammaproteobacteria; order Burkholderiales; family Burkholderiaceae_C; genus Limnohabitans. The sequence continues at coordinate 126,391 of CAUPRM010000002.1, forward strand.
ATGCGCGGTGAGGTGGTGGGCATCAACAGCCAAATCTATTCACGTTCCGGCGGCTTCATGGGGATTTCCTTCTCCATCCCCATCGACGAAGCGGTGCGCGTGAGCGAGCAACTGCGTGCCACAGGGCGTGTGCAGCGCGGACGCTTGGGGGTGCAGATTGACCAAGTCAGCAAAGAGGTGGCCGAGTCTTTGGGGTTGAGCAAGCCGCAAGGGGCTTTGGTGCGTGGCGTGGAGCAGGGCTCACCCGCAGAGAAGGCGGGCTTGGAGCCGGGTGACATCATCTTGAAGTTCGATGGCAAAACGCTGGACAAATCGGCCGACTTGCCTCGTCTCGTTGGCAACACCAAACCTGGCACACGCGCCAATTTGCAAATTTGGCGCCGTGGCAGCTTGCGCGATCTGGCGATCACCGTGGGCGAATTTGAGGCCGACAAGCCTGAAAAGAAAGCCTCAGCGCCCGTTGAGAAGCCTCAAACGGCGAATGCCACCAAAGTGCTGGGTTTGACCGTCAGCGATTTGACCGATGCTCAGAAGAAAGAACTCAAATTGCGTGGCGGTGTCCGTGTGGATGCGGTGGCTGAGCCAGCGGCACGCGCGGGTATTCAAGAAGGTGACGTGATTTTGGCCTTGGCCAATGTCGAAACGCCCACGGCACAGGCCTTTGACGCCATGGTGGCCAAACTCGATCGCAACAAAACAGTCAGTGTGCTGATTCGTCGTGGTGAGTGGGCCCAGTACACGGTGATCCGCCCCAATCGCTAAATCCACAAACCGCAGTCGGGTTTAGGGGCTAAAAATATTTTTAAATATTTTTAGCCCTGTTCCCCAGTCGGTGCATCGGGGTCCCAAAAAGAGGTTCAAGCGCTTTTTGTATAGAATCGAGAGGCTGAATGTGCTTTTGCGATATAAAAGCATGCGTCAAACTCCACGATATGGGATTGGGTAACAAACTCCACAGGTGCTCCACAGATCACCCACAAGTTGTCCCAAAACCCCTTTGTCAAAATGTTAATAAGTTGTGGATAAATTCATGTTGCAAACGCGCAACGAGGCCATGGTGGCGATCAAGCTGCTGTGCGTTTCGGGGTTTTTGCCTACAATGAAGTCCCAACTTATGCAGTTGCCATTGCTTGTTGGTTCTGGGCGCGTCAGTACATGACGCGCCCTTTTTTCTTGGCGTTCGTCCCTTTGAATTCAATCACTTAAGTGTCCCCGTTGATGAATAACATCAGAAACTTCTCGATCATTGCCCACATCGATCATGGCAAATCTACGCTGGCAGATCGTTTGATCCAGCGCTGTGGAGGACTTGAAGAACGCGACATGGAAGCGCAAGTTCTTGACTCGATGGACATCGAAAAAGAGCGTGGGATAACCATCAAGGCGCAGACCGCCGCGCTGCAATACAAAGCCAAAGACGGACAGATTTACAACCTGAATTTGATCGACACACCCGGCCACGTTGACTTCTCTTACGAAGTGTCGCGCTCGTTGTCGGCTTGCGAAGGCGCCTTGCTGGTGGTCGATGCCAGTCAAGGTGTGGAAGCACAAACGGTGGCCAACTGTTACACCGCACTCGACCTCGGTGTTGAAGTGGTGCCAGTGCTCAACAAAATGGATTTGCCCAACGCCGATCCAGACAACGCCAAAGCCGAAATCGAAGACGTGATTGGCATTGATGCCACCGACGCCATTCCTTGTTCCGCCAAAACCGGCTTGGGCATTGACGAGATCTTAGAAGCCGTGGTGGCCAAAGTGCCACCGCCCAAAGGCAACCCCAATGCGCCGCTGCGCGCCATGATCATCGACAGCTGGTTTGACAGCTACGTGGGCGTGGTGATGCTGGTGCGCGTGGTCGATGGCCGTTTGGGCAAAGGCGAGCGCTTCAAAATGATGGCCACAGAAGCCGTCTACAACGCCGACAACTTGGGCGTGTTCACCCCTGGCAACGAGCCGCGCAACTCGCTCGAAGCCGGTCAAGTGGGCTACATCATTGCGGGCATCAAAGAATTGCAAGCCGCCAAAGTGGGCGACACCATCACTTTGGAAAAGAAGCTGCCCAATAACTTAGGGTCTGCCGAGCAAGCCTTGCCCGGCTTTAAAGAAATTCAGCCTCAGGTGTTTGCGGGTCTGTACCCCACCGAGGCCAACCAATACGATGGTTTGCGCGACGCGCTCGAAAAGCTCAAGCTCAACGACGCTTCGCTGCACTACGAACCCGAAGTGTCGCAAGCGCTGGGCTTTGGTTTCCGTTGCGGCTTCTTGGGCCTGTTGCACATGGAAATTGTGCAAGAGCGTTTGGAGCGTGAGTTCGATCAAGACCTGATCACCACCGCGCCCAGCGTGGTCTACGAAGTCAAGATGCCTGACGGCGAAGTGGTCATGGTGGAGAACCCCGCCAAGATGCCCGAACAAGGCAAGCTCCACGAAATCCGCGAGCCCATCGTCACCGTGCATCTGTACATGCCCCAAGACTATGTGGGCCCCGTGATGACGCTGGCCAACCAAAAGCGCGGCGTGCAACTCAACATGGCTTACCACGGCCGCCAAGTCATGCTCACCTACGACATGCCGCTGGGCGAGATCGTGTTGGACTTCTTTGACAAACTCAAATCGGTCTCTCGCGGTTATGCCTCGATGGACTATGAGTTCAAAGAGTTCCGTCCCTCCGACGTGGTGAAAGTTGACATCTTGCTCAACGGCGAGAAGGTCGATGCCTTGTCCATCATCGTGCACCGCACCCAAGCCCAATACCGTGGCCGCGCGGTGGTCGCCAAGATGCGCGAGATCATCAGCCGCCAAATGTTTGACGTGGCGATTCAAGCCGCCATTGGCTCCACCATCATCGCGCGTGAAAGCATCAAAGCCTTGCGCAAAAACGTGTTGGCCAAGTGCTACGGCGGTGACATCAGCCGTAAACGCAAGCTGCTTGAGAAACAAAAAGCAGGTAAGAAACGCATGAAGCAAATTGGCTCGGTGGAAGTGCCCCAAGAAGCTTTCTTGGCCATTTTGCAGGTGGAGGATTGATGGCTACTTTGACCGCATTCGTGCTGGCTGCCTTTGTGGGCTATGCCGGTTTTTGGTACGTGGGCATGATCGAAGGCAACTTCGCGCTGCTCATGTTCATGGCCACGTTCGTCACTGGTATTTACTGGTTGGCTGAGCGTTTTTACTTCTTGCCCCAACGTGAAGCGGCTGCCGCGCGCTTGGAAGCGGAAGCCGAAAAACGCCGTCAAGAGTTGACCCAACTCGGCATCGCCCAAACCGACGTCAACGTGACCGAGGCCAAAGACCGCCTCATCATGCAGCCCTGGTGGTTGGACTGGACGGCTGGTTTGTTCCCGGTCATCTTTGTGGTGTTTGTGTTGCGCTCATTTTTGTTTGAGCCCTTCAAAATTCCCTCGGGCTCGATGATTCCCACCTTACTGGTGGGCGACCTGATTTTGGTCAATAAGTTCCATTACGGTGTGCGTTTGCCTGTTCTGAACCTGAAAGTCACCGACGGCAACCCCGTGCAGCGCGGCGACGTGATGGTGTTTCGCTACCCACCCAAGCCCAGCCTCGACTACATCAAGCGTGTGGTGGGTGTGCCAGGCGACACAGTGGCGTACTTGAACAAGCAACTCACCATCAACGGACAACCTGTGGCTCAAAAGGCCTTGCCGGACTTCTTTGAAGAAGACAGCCTGCGCTACATCAAGCAGTTCGAAGAAAACTTGCCTTTGGGCAGCCAGCCATCTGAAATGACAGGCGTGCGCACGCACCGCTTTTTGAACGACATCGACCGTCCGGCCTTCGTGCCTGGCGCTGATGACTTTGCGTTCAAAGAAAACTGCCACTACACCATCGAAGGCGTGACCTGCAAAGTGCCAGCGGGCCATTACTTCATGATGGGTGACAACCGCGACAACTCACTCGACTCGCGCTACTGGGGCTTTGTGCCAGAGAAAAACATCGTGGGCAAAGCCTTCTTTGTCTGGATGAACTTTGGCAGTCTCAAGCGCATTGGCGCCTTTCAATGACCTCACGCGCACGCACAGCAACCCGTCCCAGCCCGTCTCAACAACAGATCATTGAGACGCTCCAAGCGCGCTTGGCATACACGTTTCAAAAACCTGCGTTGCTCACGCAGGCGCTCACGCACCGCAGTTTCAGTTCAGACCACAACGAGCGCTTGGAATTTTTGGGCGACTCCGTGCTCAACTTGGCCATTGCCAACTTGCTCTACCAGCGCTTGAACACCTTGCCCGAGGGCGACTTGTCGCGTGTACGTGCCAACTTGGTCAAGCAAGACACGCTGCACCACTTGGCGGTGGAGCTGGGTTTGTCGGGCATCTTGCGTTTGGGCGAGGGCGAGATGAACTCCGGCGGCCAAAAGCGCCCCTCCATCTTGGCCGACGCACTGGAAGCGGTGCTGGGCGCGGTCTACCTCGATGCGGGCTACCAAGCCGCTGACGCCTTGGTGCAACGCATCTTTTCGGCGGTCGAAATCAACCCTGAGATGCAAGCGGTGGGCAAAGACCCCAAAACCGAGTTGCAAGAATGGCTGCAAGCGCGTAAGTTCAAGCTGCCTATTTACCGCGTTGTTGGCACCTTGGGTGCGGCGCATCGCCAGACCTTTGATGTCGAGTGCGAAATCCCCGAATTAGCCCGCTGCGAGCGTGGCATTGGCGGCTCACGCCGCGCAGGAGAGCAGGCCGCCGCAGCAGCCATGCTTCAAGTTATCAAAGAGCTCAAATGACGGCCACACCTTCCAACCCCGAACAAAGTCTGCAAGACATCGATGCCATGTTGGCCGCCAGCAAAGGCGCCCGCGTGGTGGCCAGCGGCGTGGCCGTGCCCCCTGCGGACCAGCGCTGTGGCTTGATCGCCATCGTGGGCAAGCCCAACGTGGGCAAGTCCACCTTGCTCAACGCTTTGGTGGGGCAAAAAATCAGCATCACCTCGCGCAAGGCACAAACCACGCGCCATCGCATCACGGGCATGCACACGCAAGGCTCGGCGCAGTTCGTGTTTGTGGACACCCCCGGTTTTCAAACGATTCATGGCAACGCCCTGAACAAGTCGCTCAACAAAGCTGTGCAAGGCGCCGTGGGCGATGTGGATTTGGTGTTGTTGGTGGTGGAAGCGGGCAGCTTCACCTCGGCCGATGAAAAAGTGCTGTCGTTGTTGGCCAAGGGCATTCCCACCATCTTGATCGCCAACAAGCTCGACTCGATGAAAAACCGTGACGACATCATGCTGTGGTTGCAATCCATGCAAGACCGTCACCCCTTTGCCGAGATCGTGCCCATGTCGGCCAAGAACGACAAAGACGTGCAGCGCCTCTTGGGCATTTGCGAAAAATACCTGCCCGAGCAAGGCTGGATGTACGCCGCTGACGAGTTGACCGACCGCAGCGAAAAGTTCATGGCCGCTGAAATGGTGCGCGAAAAACTGTTCCGCTTGACCGGTGACGAGTTGCCTTACACCTCGACCGTGGTGATCGACAAGTTCGAAGAAGAAAAGGGCAAGTCCAAAGGCGTCAAACGCATGGTGCGCATTGCTGCCACCATCGTGGTCGAACGCGATGGCCACAAAGCCATGGTCATTGGCGACAAAGGCGAGCGCTTGAAGCGCATGGGCATGGAAGCCCGCACCGAACTCGAAAAACTCTACGACGCCAAGGTGTTCTTAGAGTTGTGGGTCAAAGTGCGCTCCGGCTGGGCCGACGATGCCGCACGGGTGCGTAGCTTTGGCTACGAGTAACCCGAGTCGTAGCTTTACCTCGCGGGGTGTGACCCGCATTCAGGACGAACCTGCGTTCGTGGTGCACCACTACGACTGGAGCGAATCCAGTCTGATCTTGGAAACCTTCACCCGCCACTACGGTCGGGTGACCTTGGTGGCCAAGGGCGCAAAAAAACCCAGCTCCAACTTCAGGCCGGTGTTGCTGCCGTTGCAGCCGCTGTCCATCACCTACACGGGCGATGCCGAGGTGCGCACGCTCAAGAATGCCGAGTGGGTGGGTGGGCACATCATGCCCATGGGCGAGGCCTTGTTGTCTGGCTATTACTTGAACGAGTTGCTGCTGCGCTTGCTGGCGCGTGACGACCCACACGCCACAGTGTTTGACCTGTACCGCCAAGTGGTGCAGGTGCTGGCTTCCGGCCACGAGGGCACCATCAACCCCGCGCTGCGTGCGTTCGAGTTGCTGCTGCTGCGTGACATCGGGTTTTTGCCCGAGCTCAACGCCCAAACCCTCACGCTGACGCCTTTGCAGCCCGACGCTTTGTATGTGCTGGTGCCCGAAGGCGGCCTGCGCGCCCACAATGCCCAAGACCGCACCGGCTTAGGCGGCAGCGTGTGGTTGCAGCTGCACGACAGCCTTCAGGCCGACTCGCCCTTCACCGCCACCCTGCGCTTGTGTGCCGAGTTACCGAGCGACCAACGCAACGCCTTGCAAGGTCAGCTGCGCGGCTTGCTGCACTACCATTGCGGGGTCACCACGCTGCGCACACGGCAGATGATGATTGACTTGCAATCTCTTTGATTTACCCCATGTCTAACGCTCACACAAAGACCGCCTTGTCGGTCAACCTCAACAAAGTGGCCTTGGTGCGCAACACGCGCCATTTGGGCATTCCCAGCGTCACGCGTGCGGCCACGCTGTGTCTAGAAGCGGGCGCTGCGGGCGTTACCGTGCACCCTCGGCCTGATGCGCGCCACATGCGCAGCGAAGACGTGACGGATTTGGCTGAATTGCTCAAAGCCTGGCCCGACCGCGAGTTCAACATCGAGGGCAACCCATTTCACAACTTGATGGACTTTGTGCGCCAAGTGCGCCCCCATCAAGTGACCTTTGTGCCTGACAGCGAAGGCCAGTTCACCAGCGACCACGGCTGGACTTTTCCGCAAGACGCCGAGCGCTTGAAGCCGCTCATCGACGAGGCCAAAGCCTTGGGCGTGCGCGTGAGCCTGTTCATGGACCCCGTGCCCGAGGCGATGGCGGCTGCCAAAGCTGTGGGCGCCGACCGCGTGGAGCTGTACACCGAAACCTATGCGTCTGCTTTTGGCACAGCCAAACAAGCCGAAGTGCTCGCCGCTTTCAAAGCCACCGCCCAAGCCGCGTTGGACGTGGGTTTGGGCATCAACGCCGGCCACGATTTGAACCGCGACAACTTAGAAACCTTCTTGACCACCGTGCCCGGCGTGCAAGAAGTGTCCATCGGTCACGCCCTGATTGCCGATGCGTTGGAGCTGGGCTACACCGAAACCGTGTCGGCCTACTTGGCCTGCATGCCGCAGGCTTGAGATCGCGCACATGATTTACGGCATTGGCACCGACATTTGCGACATTCGCCGCATCCGTGCGTCTTTGGACAAGCACGGCGAACGGTTTGCGCAAAAAGTGCTGAGCGACAACGAGATGAACACCTACCGCGCCCGCAGCGAACGCTGGCCTGAGCGTGGTGTGCGTTATGTGGCCACCCGTTTTTCCGCCAAAGAAGCCTTCAGCAAAGCCATTGGCATGGGCATGCGCATGCCCATGACGTGGCGCTTGTGCGAGGTGGACAAGCTGCCCAGCGGCCAGCCTGTCATCGTGTTGCATGGCGTGCTCAAAGACTGGTGCGACGCCCGTGGCCTCAGCGCGCATGTGAGTGTGAGCGACGAGTCCGACTACGCCACGAGTTACGTGATTGTTGAAAAGAAATAAGTTTGATGTCTCACCACGCCCCCCTCATCTTGGACCTTGCTGGCACCCAGCTCACCGACGCCGACCGCCAGCGCTTGGCGCACCCGCTCACTGGCGGCGTGATTTTGTTTGGTCGCAACTGGACCAGCCGTCAGCAACTTACCCAGTTGTGTGCCGACATCAAGGCCGTGCGCCAAGACTTGCTCATTTGTGTGGACCACGAAGGCGGGCGTGTGCAGCGCTTTCGCAGCGATGGCTTCACCCACATTCCGCCCATGCGCGCCTTGGGCGAGCTGTGGATGAAAGACCAAAAAGGCGTCTCCGGCGACTTTAAAACCGGCAGCGGCGCCTTGGCTGCGATGGACGCCGCCACCGCCAGCGGCTTTGTGCTCGCCAGCGAGTTGCGCGCGTGCGGGGTGGACTTCAGCTTCACCCCTGTGCTCGACCTTGACCATGGCGAAAGCGGCGTCATTGGCGACCGTGCTTTTCACCGCGATCCGCGGGTGGTCACCGCCTTGTCGAAAAGCGTCATGCACGGCTTGCTGTTGGCGGGCATGGCCAATTGCGGCAAGCACTTCCCAGGCCACGGCTTTGTCAAAGCCGATTCGCATGTCGACATCCCCGTGGACAAACGCAGCCTCAAAGCCATTCTGAACGACTGCGCCTTGCCCTACACCTGGCTCAGCACCACGCTCACCAGCGTCATGCCTGCGCACGTCATTTACCCCAAGGTGGACGCTTTGCCCGCAGGCTTCTCGCCGCGTTGGTTGCAAGACATCTTGCGTGGTCAGCTGCATTTCAAGGGCGCCATCTTCAGTGACGACTTGTCGATGCAAGGCGCACGCCGCATCGAAGGCCGTGATGTCAGCTTTGCCGAGGCTGGCATGGCCGCCTTGAACGCGGGCTGCGACTTGGTCTTGCTGTGCAACCAAAGCCTAGGCGATGGCCACGGCGTAGACGCCATGCTTGACGGCTTGACCGAAGGATTGCTTAAAAATAAATGGCATGCCAGTGACGCGAGCGAACAACGTCGCAGCGCCTTGTTGCCTCAAAATTCGCCGCTAGCTTGGGACGCGCTGATGACCCACCCCGCCTATGTGCGGGCTTTGGACTTGTTGCCTTAAACCGCGCTCAAGTTCGCCACTTCATGAAAGTTCAGATGGCGACGAAAAATGGAAAAAACGAAGTCAGCGACAGTGGGTTGCGCTTCACCAGCCGTGAAAACGGCTCTCCCTTCATTGGCATGGGCAAAGTCGGTGAAACCATGTCTTGCATGAAATGTGGACTTCACAAGCCCCGCCGTTTGGGCAGCCAACGCCGTTTTGCAGGCGCATTGGCTTTTTTCTGTTTTGAATGCAAACCACCTGTTGAGAAAAAATAAATATGGCCACCCCTAATTACAACTACGAGAAACGTCAACGCGAGCTGGCTAAGAAAAAGAAGAAAGAAGAAAAGCTGCAAGAACGCGAGGCGCGCAAAACCTCACCCGACGGTGAATTCGGCCAAAACCCCAGCATGGACTTGGAGCCCGACCACACCCAAAACCCCGACGGCGTTGTCCCCGCAGACAACCCCGATCAAGCCTGATTTCCTGTTTTATCTTTTTCTGTTTTTAAGGAGTTCCGCCATGTTTCCTTCACGTCGTCACTTAGCCGTTTTGGCCTTGGCCCTGAGTTGTGGCTTGGCCGCAGCGCAAAGCGTCAAGCCCATCAAGTTGTTGGTGGGTTTTCCACCCGGCGGCGGGACCGATGCGGTGGCTCGCACCTTGGCTGAAAAACTCAAAGACGAATTTGGCGTCCCCGTCGTGGTCGACAACAAGCCCAGCGCGGGTGGCCAACTGGCCGCGCAAGCCTTGAAGGCTTCGCCCGCAGACGGCACGGTGCTGTTTCTCTCGCACGACCACACCATTTCGATCTTGCCCTTGGTGGTCAAGAACCCCGGCTACGACTCGGCCACAGACTTTGTGCCCGTGGCTGGCTTTGCCACCTTCGTCAACGCGTTGGCGGTGTCGGGCGGCACGCCTGTCAAGTCGTTCACCGAGTACGTGACTTGGGTCAAAACCCAGGGCGCAGGCAAGGGGGCAGTGGGCATTCCCGCGCCTGCTTCCACGCCTGAGTTTTTGGTCAAAGTGGTGGGTGAGAAGTTCAAGCTCGACTTGGTCGCTGCCCCCTATCGCGGCAGCGCCCCGATGATGGCTGACATGCTGGGCAACCAAATTGCCGCAGGCGTGGGTTCGGTGCCCGATTTCATTGAAAACCACAAAGCAGGCAAAGTGCGCGTGGTTGCTGTGTTGGGTGCCAAGCGCCAAGCGGCGTTGCCCGATGTGCCCACATTCACCGAGCTGGGTCTGGGTGGCTTGGAAGACACGCCTTATTACGGCATCTTCGCGCCCGCAGGCACACCCAAAGCCACCATCGACCATGTCGGTCAAGCGCTCTCCAAAGTGTTGGCTATGCCCGATGTGCATGAGCACCTCACCAAAATGGGCCTGACCGTGGGCTACATGAACGCCCAGCAACTCGCACAGCGCGAGCGCGCCTACACGCAGGTGTGGACCAAGATGATCAAAGCCAGCGGTTTTCAGCCGCAATAAGCCATGGCCATCCCTTGGTTAGCTGCGTTGAAAGTGATCCCGTGGGGCGATGTGATCTCGCACGCCCCCACGGTGTTGGAAAAAGCCCGTGAACTGATCGACCGCAAGCGAGGTGGCAGCGATGCCGCCGCGTCAAGCATGGCAACGCCCAACGCGCCTGCGTCTGATGTGCCCAGCTTGGGTGAGTTGAAAAATCGTCTGCTCGCCGCACAGAACCAAATCGATCAACTGCACACCCACCAAGCACAAATGGCCCAAACCTTGACCGACTTGGCTGAGCAAAACGCAGCCTTGGTGGTGATGGTGGGTGCGTTGCGTGCGAAACAACGCGTGTTGATCGTGGTGGTGCTTGTTTTGGTGATTTTGTTGTTTTCTTGGGCCGCATTTCATGGTTTGAACGGGCCGTGATGCGCTTGAAACCTGCATAAATGCTGAAAAGTTACAGAAATTCAACAAAATCGCCAAAAATATCTGAAAATTTGAGTGTTGGTTGATATCAGTTTTGTCAGTTCCGTTAAATTTGAGGAATGGAACAGCAAAACACTCAAATCGTCGAATTTAAATCTAAATGGCAACTTCTGTTGTCTTTGGCGTTGTCACTGGCTTTGACGGCCTGTGGCGGCGGCGGTGGCGGTGAACACCTGAGCGGCATTGAAAGCCAAACACAGTTGAGTGGCCAGGTGATGGACGGCTACATCCAAGGCGCCACCGTGTGCTTGGACCTGAACGACAACGGCACATGCGACGCCAACGAGCCCAGCACGGTGTCGGGTGTCAATGGTGCCTACACCTTGAACCACAACGCTTCAGTGGCTCTGTCAGGTTTGTCAATTTTGGCGAATGTTCCGGTTGGCGCCATCGACCAAGACGGCCCTTCTCACACGGTGTACACCGCTTACCAAATGCGCACGGCCGCACAAGCGCCTGCTTTGATCACGCCCTTGACGACTTTGGCGGTGTATGAAATGAAGGCCTCTGGCGCCACATGGACACAAGCCCAGCAAACCGTCAGCACCCGCTTGATGGGGGACGCACAAGCGCTTAATTTCTCGCAAGACTACGTGGCGCAGGCCAACAACGCGTTGCACACCTTGGCGCGCAGCGTGGCCAACACCTTGCAAACCGCGGCATTGAATGGTGATGCCCCAGCCGCGATCTTGGCTGCTGCGTACAACGCGCCGCAAGCCATGCCTTTCACCTTGCAGGTTGCTGCGCCGCTCAGCGCCCATTCGAACGATTACCTGCTGCCTAACAACCAGCCATAAAAAATGGGGCCTTCAAGGCCCCATTTTTTTGGTCATCTGAGCATGACGCTCAAGCGTGATGAAGCGTGATACTTAGGCTTCGCGGCGCAAAGCAGGGAACAAAATGACGTCGCGGATGCTGGGGCTGTCGGTCAGCAACATCATCAAGCGGTCAATGCCAATGCCGCAGCCGCCTGTTGGGGGCATGCCGTATTCGAGGGCGCGCACAAAGTCGTGGTCGTAGAACATGGCTTCGTCGTCGCCGCTGTCTTTGGCCGCCACTTGGGCGTGGAAGCGGGCGGCTTGGTCTTCGGCGTCGTTCAACTCGCTGAAGCCGTTGCCAAACTCGCGGCCTGTGATGTAGAGCTCAAAGCGCTCGGTCACATCGGGCTTGCTGTCGCTGGCGCGGGCCAAGGGAGAAATTTCTACAGGGTGCTCGCAGATGAAAGTGGGCTGCCACAGCTTGTCTTCCACGGTCTCTTCAAAGTACATCACTTGCAAGCTGGCCAAGCTGCGTGTGCTGAGTTTGTCTTTCTCTTCTTTGAAACCGAGTTTTTGCAAGGCGTTGATCAACCATGTGATGTTGTCCACCCGGAGCCCCGCGCCGGTTTCAGATGCTTCGCCAGCCTCAGTGTGCTTGATGATTGCTTCACGAATCGTGAGGCGCTCAAACGGCTGGCTCAGGTCAACCGCTTTGCCGCCGTAGGTCAGCAGCAAGGTGCCAGCGGCCTTCATGGCAGCGTCGCGCACCAGCTCTTCGGTGAAGTGCATCAAGTCTTGGTAGTTCCAATACGCGGCGTAGAACTCCATCATGGTGAACTCGGGGTTGTGGCGCACCGAGATACCTTCGTTACGGAAGTTGCGGTTGATCTCAAACACGCGCTCAAAGCCGCCCACGATCAAGCGCTTCAAGTACAGCTCAGGCGCGATGCGCAAGAACATTTCTTGGTCCAGCGCGTTGTGGTGCGTGGTGAACGGCTTGGCATTTGCGCCACCGGGGATGGGGTGCAGCATGGGCGTTTCAACTTCCAAAAAGTTGTGTTGCACCATGAAGTCACGAATGCCGCTGACCGCGCGGCTACGCGCCACAAAGCGCTTGCGTGCGGTTTCGTCCGTCATCAAATCGACGTAGCGTTGGCGGTATTTGATCTCTTGGTCAGCCACGCCGTGGAACTTGTCGGGCATGGGGCGCAGGCTCTTGGTCAGCATGCGGATGCTGGTGGCGTGAATCGACAACTCGCCGGTGCGGGTTTTGAACAACTTGCCTTCGCAGGCCACGATGTCGCCCAAATCCCAGTGTTTGAAATCGGCGTAGAGCGCTTCGCTCACGTCATCGCGTGTGACGTAAATCTGGATGCGGCCCGTGCTGTCTTGCAACGTGGCAAAGCTGGCCTTGCCCATCACGCGCTTGAGCATCATGCGGCCCGCCACTTTGGCGAACTGGCCTTCTTCGGTCAATACCTCGGCGGTCTTGTCGCCATGCAGCTCGTGCAAAGTGGCGGCGTGGTGCGCGGGTTTGAAATCGTTAGGGAAGGCCACGCCTTGGCCCGCAGCTTGACGCTCGCGCATGACCTTGAGCTTTTCGCGGCGCTCGGCCATGAGTTGGTTTTCGTCGACGGGAGCGGCTTCTGGCGTGGCGGGGGTGTTGTTGTTAGACATCTAAAGAGGCGTGAGTGGGGAAAAGGCTGCCAACAAATGCGAGGCAGCGAACCGTTTATTTTAAATGGAAGCCCTTGTGTCCCAACGCCGCTGCCCATGTGTCGCCTGCAGTACCACGCCCCCTTTCAGCCACGTCTACCATCGCACGTCTATGTCGTCCCCTGTTTCATCTGTCCGCACCGCCTTGCTCACCGTCGTCACGATGATGGCTTTTGCGGGAAATTCGGTGCTGTGCCGCATGGCGTTGAGGCACACCACGATCGACGCCGCCACTTTCACCTCCATCCGCTTGGTGTCGGGGGCGGTGGTGCTGGGGCTGATCGTTCGGTATTTGCGCAAAGGGCGCACGGGCACTGGCAATTGGTTGTCTGCGCTGGCTTTGTTTGCGTATGCCGCTGGGTTTTCGTGGGCGTATGTCAGCCTCAGTGCGGCCACGGGCGCTTTGTTGCTGTTTGGCGCGGTGCAGGCCACGATGATTGGCTGTGGCCTTTGGTTGGGAGAGCGCTTGGCGCGCCTGCAATGGCTGGGCCTTGGTTTGGCCATGGCCGGTTTGGTGGCGCTGATGCTGCCGGGCTTGTCCGCACCCGCATGGGACGGCGCGCTGTTGATGGTGGTGGCGGGCGTGGCTTGGAGCGTTTATTCATTGCGCGGCAAAGGGGCGGGCGATCCGACCTTGGTCACTGCGGGCAACTTTTGGCGGGCGGCGGTGTTGGCGTTGGCTTTGAGTGGGCTCACGCGCGCGGGTGCGCGTTGGGATGCCGACGGCGTGGCCTGCGCCGTAGCCTCTGGTGCATTGACTTCGGGCTTGGGCTACGCCCTCTGGTATTCGGTGTTGCCCGCGCTCAAAGCCACCCAAGCGGCCACGTTGCAACTCAGTGTGCCGGTGTTGGCGGCCTTGGGCGGCGTCGCTTTGTTGGGCGAAGTGGTGACGGTGCAGTTTGTGTTGGCTTCGCTGGCCGCACTCGGGGGCATCGCATTGGTGATTTGGGGCAAGCGGGCGTCTGTCACTTAAGCAGGCCCCTTCACCCAGTGGCTTCAGCACGGCGCTTCAAGAGGCGCCAACTTAATCAGGCCGATTTCTTGGCAGCGCCGTAAGGGCAGTAGTTAGGGCGTGGCCCCACTTGTGGGTGCAGACGACAGGTGTTGGGGCGCTGTTCGTAGACCGTGCAGCGTCGTGTTTTGGCATCTAGAAATTGGCAGTCTCCGCTGGCGCGACGGCTCAAGGTGAAGATGCTGTTTTTGAAATTGAAGTGCTCAATCACACCGGCTTTGCTCAAGCGTTTGGCGATGTGTTTGGGCTCTTCGTGCTCGGCCTCAAAGGGGTCCACCAGTTGCAGGCGCACCAAGTCGGGCAGCTTGACTTCGACGGGCATGGTGCAGCAGTTGGCCGCGCAGCTGTTGCACAAGCCGTTGCGGTAGCGGGTCCAAGTGTCTGGGCGATCGACGTCGACCACAAGGATGGATGATTTCATAGGAAAAAGCCCTCAGGCGAGGGCTTTGACGGGCGCGCTTGTTGGCCGCTCAATCAGACCACGGCATCCGCAGGCTGGCGCTGCAACATGGCCAAGGTGCTGGCGATGGTTTTGCGCAGTTCGCGGCGGTCGCAAATCATGTCGATGGCGCCTTTTTGCTGCAAGAACTCGGCGCGTTGGAAGCCTTCTGGCAAGGTCACGCGCACGGTGCTTTCAATCACGCGGGGGCCAGCAAAACCGATCAGCGCTTTGGGTTCGGCGATGACCACGTCGCCCAAGAAGGCGAAGCCAGCGGACACGCCGCCCATGGTGGGGTCGGTCAAGACGCTGATGTAAGGCAAGCCTTTTTTGGCCAAGCGGGTGAGCGAGGCGTTGGTTTTGGCCATTTGCATGAGCGAGAGCAAGCCCTCTTGCATGCGCGCGCCGCCGGTGGCGGTGAAGCAGATGAAGGGTACTTTTTGTTCGATGGCGGTGTGCACGCCGCGCACAAAGCGCTCGCCCACGACCGAGCCCATCGAGCCGCCCATGAAGTCGAATTCAAAACAGGCCACAACCACGTTGATGTTGTGCACCGCACCGCCCATGACCACCAAGGCGTCGGTTTCGCCGGTGTTGTTCATGGCTTCTTTGAGGCGCTCGGGGTACTTGCGGCTGTCTTTGAATTTCAAGGCGTCAACGGGCACCACTTCTTGGCCGATCTCATAGCGACCTTCGCCGTCCAAGAACATATTGAGGCGTTCACGCGCACCCATGCGGTGGTGGTGGCTGCAGGTGGGGCAAACGTTGTTGTTTTGCTGCAAGTCGCTCTTGTAGAGCACGGTTTCGCAGCTGGGGCATTTGACCCACACGCCTTCAGGCACGCTGCGGCGGTCTGCGGGGTCGGTGTGTTGAATTTTGGGGGGAAGCAGTTTTTCGAGCCAACTCATGGTGAGCCTTTCGTCAGTTCTTTTGGAATTGATTGATTTTAACGGGCGGGGTCGGTGCGGCTGAATGGGGCGCGTTAAGCGTCCAGAGCCTGGCGAATGCCAGTCAAAAATGCATGCGCAGCAGCCACTTCTTGGCCTGCTGGCGCGGCTTCGAGTAGCTGGATGATGCGGCTGCCAATCACCACGGCATCGGCCACGCGGCCCACGGCTTTGGCGGTGGCGGCATCGCGAATGCCAAAGCCCACACCCACTGGGATGTGCACATGCTGGCGAATGCGCGGCAGCATGGCTTCGACGGCATCAGTGTCAAGGTTGCCAGCGCCCGTCACGCCTTTGAGCGAGACGTAGTACACATAGCCGCTGGCAATGCGTGCCACTTGTTCCATGCGTTTGTCGGTGCTGGTGGGCGCGAGCAAGAAGATCAAGTCCATGCTGTGCGCGCGCAGGGTGGCAGCGAACTCTTCGCACTCTTCCGGTGGGTAGTCGACGATGAGCACGCCGTCTACGCCAGCAGCAGAAGCGTCTTTGACGAACGAATCTGCGCCGTGCTTGAGGTTGTAGCACTCCACGGGGTTGGCGTAGCCCATCAGCACCACAGGGGTGGTGCTGTTGGTTTGGCGGAACTCACGCACCATGTCCAGCACTTGGGCTGTGCCAATGCCAAAACGCAGCGCAGCTTCGCCTGCTTTTTGAATCACAGCGCCGTCGGCCATGGGGTCGCTGAAAGGCACGCCCAGCTCGATGATGTCAGCGCCTGCGTCGACCATGCCGTGCATGAGTGCGGGCGTGATGTTGGCTTGCGGGAAGCCTGCCATCACGTAGGGGATGAGGGCTTTGCGGCCTTGGGCCTTGAGGGCGGCGAGGGTGGCGTCAATACGGCTCATGGTGCGGTTCACTTCACAAATTTCATGGTTTGTTCTGTCGGGCCACCTTTGACCGATTGGCCTTGGCAGCTGGGGCGGCAGAAGAAGTCTGCGTTGCTCAGGTCGGCCACCGTGCCAATGTCTTTGTCGCCACGGCCCGAGAGGTTGACCAAGATGGACTGCTCGGGCTTCATGGTCTTGGCCAGCTTCATGGCGTAGGCGATGGCATGGCTGGATTCCAGCGCAGGGATGATGCCTTCGGTGCGGCACAGGTAGTGGAAGGCTTCTAACGCTTCTTTGTCGGTGATGCCCACGTACTCGGCGCGGCCAATGTCTTTGAGGAACGCGTGCTCGGGGCCCACGCCTGGGTAGTCGAGGCCAGCGCTCACGCTGTGCGTCTCAGTGATTTGGCCGTTCTCGTCTTGCAAGATGTAGGTGCGGTTGCCGTGCAAAACGCCGGGCGCGCCCAGCTGCAACGAGCAAGAGTGACGGTCGGTGTCCATGCCTTCGCCCGCCGCTTCCACGCCAATGAGGCGGGTGTTGGCGTGGTCGATGTAGGGGTAGAAGATGCCCATGGCATTGCTGCCGCCGCCCACGCAGGCAACCACGGCATCGGGTTGTTCTTCGGCCATCTTGAGGCTCTTGAACATCTCTGGCATTTGCGTGAGGCACTCTTCGCCAATCACGCTTTGGAAGTCGCGCACCATCATCGGGTAGGGGTGAGGCCCCGCCACAGTGCCAATGATGTAGAAGGTGTTGTCCACGTTGGCCACCCAGTCGCGCATGGCTTCGTTCAACGCGTCTTTGAGGGTACGGCTGCCGCTCTCCACGGGCACGACGGTCGCGCCTAAGAGCTTCATGCGGTACACGTTGGGGCTCTGACGTTTCACGTCTTCTGCGCCCATGTAGACCACGCATTCCAATCCGTAACGCGCACAAATGGTGGCGGTGGCCACGCCGTGCTGGCCCGCGCCAGTTTCGGCAATCACGCGGGGCTTGCCCATGCGCTTGGCGAGCATGGCTTGGCCGATGGTGTTGTTGATCTTGTGGGCGCCGGTGTGGTTCAGATCTTCACGTTTCAAGAAGATTTGCGCGCCACCCATTTCGCGGCTCATGCGGGCTGCGTGGTAGATGGGCGAAGGGCGGCCCACAAAGTGAGCGAGTTCTGACTTGAATTCGGCGATGAACTCGGGGTCGTGTTGGTATTTGGCGTACGCGTCTTTGAGTTCTTCGATCGCGTGGGTCAGCGTTTCGCTGATGAAGCTGCCGCCGTAAATGCCAAAGTGGCCTCGTGCGTCGGGTTGTTGGTAATTCGACATGGTGGTTGCCTACAAAAATCGCCTTGGGGCTTACGCGCCCAAGTGCTTCAAACAAAAGAGGAGGAGTGCTTAGAGCGGGTGCTCTGCGTCGGCTGCGCGTACGGCTCTGACGAATTCGTGAATCTTGGCGGCATCTTTGATGCCTTTGGCCGATTCCACGCCGGAGCTCACGTCGACCGCGAGCGACAAGCCGCGGTCACGCAGCGCACGCAGGCCGTCTGTCACGTTGGCAGCGTTGAGTCCACCAGACAAGACGAGGTGAGCGTTGACGTTTGGAGGAAGCTGTGACCAATTGAATGTTTTGCCGCCGCCGCCGTAACCGTCGACATGGGCGTCGAGCAGCACCGCTTGGGCGTCTGAGTAATCTTGCGCGTATTTTACGAGGTCAAACGCAGGCTCGTCCGGCGCGGGTTCTAGGGGAATGCGCGCAGCACGTAGCCACCGGCGGCCCAAGCTTTGGGCGATTTGGCGGCATTCTTCAGGCGTTTCGTCACCATGAAATTGCAGCCACGCGCCCGGTACTTGGGCGCAGGCTTGGGCGATGACTTCGGGCGTTTCGTTCACAAACAGCAACACCGGCGTGACAAAGGCCGGCAGCAGACGGGCTAATTCGCCTGCCCGTTCCGCCGTGACGGCGCGTGCGCTTTTGGCATAGATCACAAAGCCAATGGCATCGACGCCAGCGGCCACGGCCACGGCGACGTCTTGCTCACGGGTGAGGCCACAGATTTTGATGCGGGTGCGGTTCATGGCAGCGAATCATACGCAGCCGTGCGATCGGGCAAGTCCCAGTGCGCTTCGTAGCGGGGGCCTAAGAAGTACAAGCCATCGGGGCTGAAGGTGGGGGCCGCCGCATCGCGGTCACGGGCGGCCAGCACGTCTGCCATCCACTCGGGTGGTTTGTCACCGGTGCCGATCTTCACAAAGCAGCCCATGAGGTTGCGAATCATGTGGTGCAAAAACGCGCTGGCTTCAAACTCAAAGCGCCAATAGGCGGTGTTGGGCGAGGTGCTTTTGCGGCTGATCGCGATGTGCGTCATGGTTTTGACGGGTGTCAGGGCTTGGCAGCTGGAGGCTCGGAATGAGGTGAAGTCATGTTCGCCCATCAAATATTGGGCGGCTTTTTGCATGGCTTCTAGGTCAAGCGGGCGATAGATCCAGCCCACGCGGCCCACCTCGACGCTGGGTCGTACCGCGGATTCGAGCAACACATAGGCATAGCGTCGCGCAATGGCGCTGCCTCGGCAGTGGAATTCACGGGGCACTTCACGCGCCCATTGCACAGCGATGTCGAGGGGCAGATAGCGGTTGGTGCCACGCACCCACGACTGAGCTGTGCGGTCTAGGTCGGTGTCAAAGTGAACCACTTGCATGAGGCCATGCACACCGGAGTCTGTGCGACCCGCGCACAGGGTTTGAACGCGTGTTTGGGTGAATTTTTGAAGGGCGGCTTCAAGACGGTCTTGCACCGTCTTGCCAGACAACTGGCTTTGCCACCCTTCGTAGGCTTGGCCGTTGTAGCTCAAGCCCATGGCCAAGCGCATGTTTTACTCTCGGTCAGCCAGCCATTGTTTGGCTTTGGCTTGAGTGGCGCCTTTGGACTCTTGCATCACCTCTTCCATCAGCGCGCGGCTGGTGTGGTGTTGGCCCAATTTCCAAAGTTCCTCGGCCAAGTCGACACGGACTTGGAAGGGGTCGGTTTCAGTCGCCAAGTCCAGATCCAACGAAACGCTGGGCATGGTCATGGTGGGGCGTGCCGCCGGTTGTGCCGGTGGCGAAGCGGGGGCTGCGGCTTGGTGGGCGGCTGCCTCTGCTTCGACGCTTGGCGCATGCGATGCGCCAGAAGGCTCGTCGTGCGAGGGGTCTTGGCGGTGGCTGGCGTCGTTGTCAAACTGTGGCAAATCCAAGTCGAAGTTGACATTGAGCGGTGGCAGCTCTTCGGTTTCTTCAAGCTTGGCGTTTTTGCGACCACGGCTGAGCCACAGGCCGATGATGGCCATGATCGACACCAAACCACCAGCCCCCAAAGGTGCCAAGGGGTGAGACATCCAAGCTTTGAGCGTGTCTTCGTTGAAGTCTTCGGCGCTGGCTGTGTCGGGCGGGGGGGCGATCACCACTGTGGCGCCCACGGGGCCCGCCCCTGATGCGTTCGATGTGGCGGCTGCTACGAGTTTGCTCAGGTCAGCGATGTTTTGGCTGATTTCAGACGCGCGCGAAGCCACGTCTTGCACTTCAAGTTGCTTGACAACTTTTTCTTCAGCGGCGCCTTTGCCGGGTTTTGTCAGCGTCAGCTTGTCTTCTTCGACGGCTGCTTTGTTGCTGACTTGGGCTTCTAACTTGCCTTCCGCTGCACGCGCCGCTTTGGGCACGTCGCCACCGAGCTTGGTGGCGGCCAGACGGGCGCGGTATTCGCGGAAGTCTTCGGCTTGAATCTTGATGGCTTTGCGAGCCTCTTCACGAGACACGCTGGTGGCCTCTTGCGCAGAAGGCAGCTTCAACAAAGCACCGGTTTTGAGGCGGTTGACGTTGGACTCGATGAACGCGGATGGGTTGCTGCGCATCATGGCCAGCAACATTTGGTCTAACGAGACGCCTGACACCAAGTTCTCTTTAGCCAAAGCCCCTGCCGTGTCGCCTTGTTGCACGCCAATGCGGTTGTCGACTTGCGTGGGTGTGGGTTGTGGGCGTGGTGCTGGCGCAGTATTTGTGCTGCCTGCAGCTGCTGTGGGCCGCACATCGGCAGGCATCAACAGTGGAGGCTGAGATTTTGTAGCGGTGTGACGGCCATCGTCCAGCGACAAACTCACATCGCGCAGCGAGCGACCCGTGGCCCAATGCAGCTCCAACAGCACGTCTATGAAGTTGGCCGCTAGGGCTTGTGAACTGCTGATTTTGAGGAACGGACGGCCATCAGTACGGCGCAACAGTTGCACTTGCACGTCAATGGCGTTGCCGTTGCTTCGAGGGAGCTCCATGCGCGCAGCGCGGTAAGCCTCAGGGCTTGCCAAGCTGGCCTGCAAATCAACTTCTTCGCTGGTCGTGAGGTCGATGATGTCAATTTCAGCCCGCAAAGCTTCGCCTTGCTTGGATTGAACATTGGGACGACTCAACGTTAAGGCATGGGCACTGCCAGCGAGGCCAAATGCCAAAGCAGCACAAATTGCGGAACGTTTGAACAGTGAAGAACGGGTGTAAGCAGGACTTTTCATATTTGCTATATTAACTCTTTTTGTTAACTTTCTAGCAAGATTCGCAACATTCTGCGTAATGGCTCGGCAGCACCCCACAGCAATTGGTCACCCACGGTGAACGCGCCCAAGTAGTCGTTGCCCATCGCCATTTTGTGCAAACGGCCCACGGGAACGGTCAACGTGCCGGTCACGGCTGCAGGTGTCAGGTCACGTTCGCTGATTTCGCGCACGTTGGGCACCACTTTGACCCAATCATTTGCGCTGGCCAAGATGCTTTCGATCTCGTCCATCGGCACGTCTTTTTTCAGCTTGATGGTCAAGCCTTGCGAGTGGCAGCGCATGGCGCCAATGCGCACGCACAAACCGTCGATGGGGATCGAGCCCGCTGTGCGGAACGCTGGGTTGCCCAAGATCTTGTTGCACTCGGCGCCGCCTTTCCACTCTTCCTTGCTTTGGCCGTGCTCAACGGGCACGTCGATCCAAGGGATCAAGCTGCCAGCCAAGGCAGTGTTGCGGAAGTTTTTGGTGGGGAACTCGGCGCTGCGCATGGTGGCCGACACTTTGCGGTCGATGTCCAAGATGGCAGACGAGGGGTTGGCCAAGTCGTCTTTCACGGCGTCGTGCAAAGCGCCCATTTGGCTGAGCAACTCGCGCATGTTTTGTGCACCAGCGCCCGAAGCCGCTTGGTAGGTCATGGCGCTGACCCACTCGACCATGTTGTGTTGGAACAAGCCGCCCAAGCCCATGAGCATCAAGCTCACGGTGCAGTTGCCGCCGATCCAGTTTTTGCCGCCTTTGCCCAAGGCCGCGTCAATCACGTTGCGGTTGACGGGGTCGAGCACGATGATGGCGTCGTCGGCCATGCGCAAGCTAGAGGCTGCGTCAATCCAGTGGCCGTTCCAGCCTGCAGCGCGCAACTTGGGGTACACCTCTTTGGTGTAGTCGCCGCCTTGGCAAGTGAGCACGATGTCGCACTTCTTCAAAGCTTCGATGTCGTTGGCGTCTTTGAGCGTGGTTTCGTTCTTGGCTTGTGCGGGGGCTTTGCCACCAGAGTTCGACGTGGAGAAGAACACGGGTTCAATCAGATCGAAATCTTTCTCTTGAACCATGCGGTCGATCAGCACCGAGCCGACCATGCCACGCCAACCGACTAAACCTACTAACTTGCTCATTTTTCAACGCCTTTTCAAATGTAGAAAACAGTGCCAGACCTGACTGTTTGCCCGGCTCGTCTGGCCGGGGGGCGCACGACGAACCGGAGCTGATTAGCCCTTAATGGTCGTGGTTTTGATGGTGATTACACGCGCGCGAACAGCCACCAGTGCGGGGGCAGCGAAGTTCAGAGAGAACGAGCGGGCGTGAAACATGACTGCGATTGTAGTGGATGGGTTCTTGTGGCTGGCTGACAGATTTTTGAGGAAGTCTTCAACCGCTGCCTTGATATGTTGATTAAATGTATCCCATGGAGTACAATCAAGCCACGATTGAAATCAGGCAAACCGAACACTACGCTCGCTGGTTTGCTTCGCTGCGTGACCGAACGGCGAGAGCGCGAATTGGCGAAGATGCTTTAGGAGAGAAACATGGCAAACAACGCAACCCGCACTTGGGATGCTGCAGAGCATCTCAAAACCGAAGAAGATATGGCGGCCTATTTAGAGGCGGCGTTAGAGGAGGGCGATTCCGCTTTGATTGCTGCAGCGTTAGGCGATATTGCGCGCGCAAAGGGTATGTCTCAAGTGGCTCGCGATACGGGGCTTGGCCGTGAAAGCCTTTACAAAGCTTTGTCGTCCACAGGCAACCCAGAGCTGGCGACCATCATTAAAGTGGTGCGTGCATTGGGGTTTCGGCTTCACGCAACACCCCAATAAAAAACGCGCCTTAGAAGGCGCGTTTTTCTTTTGCGAGGCATGAGGCGAGTTAACGCAAAGCCTTCACCACCGCATCACCCATTTGCGAAGTACCCACTTTGGTGGTGCCTTCGCTGTAAATGTCGGGGGTACGCAGGCCTTGGGCCAACACCGCTTTCACAGCAGTTTCGATGCGGTCAGCGGCTGCCGCTTGGTTCAAGCTAAAGCGCAGCATCATGGCGGCGCTGAGGATGGTGGCCAAGGGGTTGGCCACGCCTTTGCCAGCGATGTCGGGGGCACTGCCGTGGCTGGGTTCGTACAAACCTTGGTTTTTGCTGTTCAACGAGGCTGAGGGCAGCATGCCAATCGAGCCAGTGAGCATGGAGGCTTCGTCGCTCAAGATATCGCCAAACATGTTGCCAGTCACCACCACGTCAAAGCGCTTGGGCTCTTTGACCAGTTGCATGGCGGCGTTGTCCACGTACATGTGGTCGAGGGCGATGTCTGGGTACTCTTTGCCAACTTCGCTCACCACGTCTTTCCAGAACTGGAAGGTTTCCAGCACGTTGGCTTTGTCCACGCTGGTGACACGACCCTCTTTGCCTGCGGCTTTGCGCTTGCGGGCGGCTTGGAAAGCCACATGGGCAATGCGCTCGATCTCGGGCTTGCTGTAGCGCATGGTGTCAAACGCTTCTTCCGCACCTGGGAAGTGGCCGTCCGTGGCCACGCGGCGGCCACGGGGTTGGCCAAAGTAAATGTCGCCGGTCAATTCACGAATGATGAGGATGTCGAGGCCAGAAATCAGCTCAGGCTTCAAGCTCGACGCGCCCACCAATTGCTCGTAGCAAATGGCAGGGCGGAAGTTCGCGAACAGGCCCATGTTTTTGCGCAAACCCAAAATGGCTTGCTCGGGGCGCAGAGGGCGATCGAGGGTGTCGTATTTCCAATCGCCCACAGCGCCGAACAACACCGCGTCAGAGGCCATGGCCAACTTCAACGTGGATTCGGGCAAGGGGTGGCCATGCGCGTCAAACGCTGCGCCACCGACCAAGGCGGTTTCCATCTCGAACTTCAAGTCCAAGACATTCAAAACTTTGACGGCTTCTGCGACGATTTCGGTACCGATGCCATCACCGGGGAGAACTGCGATTTTCATGTGTGCTTTCTTGTTTTGTGCGTGCGTGTGCGTTACATCGTGTGAGCCAACCAAGGCTTGGTGGCCAAGCGCTCGGCTTCAAAGGCTTTGATCTTGTCGGACTGGCGCAGGGTCAGGCCAATGTCGTCAAAACCGTTGAGCAAGCAGTATTTGCGGAAGGCTTGTACGTCAAATGGAATGGTCTCGCCTTGGGGGCGCACGATGACTTGGTTTTCCAAGTCAATCGTCAACTCATAGCCGGGGAAGGCGTGCACTTCGTTGAACAACAGGTCAATCGCGGCTTCGGGCAACACGATGGGCAGCAAGCCGTTTTTGAAACAGTTGTTAAAGAAGATGTCGGCAAAGCTCGGGGCAATCACGGCACGGAAACCGTATTGGTCAATCGCCCAAGGCGCGTGTTCGCGTGACGAGCCGCAGCCAAAGTTCTTGCGGGCCAACAACACCGATGCGCCTTTGTAGCGCGGCTGATTCAGCACGAAGTCGGGGTTGGGCTTGCGGCTGGCGGGGTCTTGGCCGGGCTCGCCGTGGTCCAAATAGCGCCATTCGTCAAACAAGTTGGGGCCAAAGCCCGTCTTGCGAATCGACTTCAAAAACTGCTTGGGGATGATGGCGTCGGTGTCGACGTTCTCGCGGTCCATGGGGGCCACGATGCCTTTGTGTAAAGTGAATTTCTGCATTATTTTTTCTTCGCTGCGTCTTCAATGGCCGTACCGGCCTTTTGCACATCTTGGCCAATGCCGCGCATCGTGTTGCAAGCGCTGAGGCCCACCACGGCCACGAGGGCTAATGCGATCAACAGAAGTTTGTTCATAGCGATGCTCCTGAGTTACGCGAACTTGCGCACGTCCACAAAGTGGCCGTGAATGGCGGCCGCAGCGGCCATGGCGGGGCTGACCAAGTGGGTGCGGCCGCCGTTGCCTTGACGGCCTTCGAAGTTGCGGTTGCTGGTGGAGGCGCAACGCTCGCCGGACTCCAAGCGGTCGGCGTTCATGGCCAAACACATGGAGCAGCCGGGCTCGCGCCACTCAAAGCCAGCGGCTTTGAAAATCTCGTGCAGGCCTTCGGCTTCGGCTTGTGCTTTGACCAAGCCAGAGCCTGGCACAACCAAAGCGAGCTTGATGTTTTTGGCCACTTTTTGGCCGAGCTTTTTCACCACCGCGGCGGCTTCGCGCATGTCTTCAATGCGGCTGTTGGTGCAAGAGCCAATGAACACTTTATCCACAAACAAATCGTTCAACGCTTTGCCTGGCTGCAGGTCCATGTACGTCAACGCACGTTCAATCGCACCGCGCTTGTTGGCGTCTTTTTCTTTGTCGGGGTCAGGCACGATGCCGTTGATGTCCAGCACCATTTCGGGCGAGGTGCCCCAAGTGACTTGCGGCAAGATGTCTTCGGCGCGTAACTCCACCACCGCGTCAAACTTGGCGTCGGGGTCAGAGTGCAAGGTTTTCCAATAAGCCACGGCTTGGTCCCATTCCACGCCAGTGGGGGACAAAGGACGGCCTTTGACGTACTCGATGGTTTTATCGTCCACCGCCACAAGACCAGCGCGCGCGCCGCCTTCGATGGCCATGTTGCACACCGTCATGCGGCCTTCCATGCTGAGTGAGCGAATGGCGGAGCCTGCAAACTCAATGGTGTAGCCCGTGCCGCCGGCTGTGCCGATCTTGCCGATGATGGCCAGCACCACGTCTTTGCCGGTCACGCCTTTGGCCAGCGTGCCTTCGACTTTGATGAGCATGTTCTTGGCTTTTTTGGCCAACAAGGTTTGCGTGGCCATGACGTGCTCGACCTCAGAGGTGCCGATGCCGTGGGCCAACGCAGCAAACGCGCCGTGGGTGGAGGTGTGGCTGTCGCCGCACACCACGGTCATGCCGGGCAGGGTAGCGCCGTTTTCAGGGCCAATCACATGGATGATGCCTTGACGCTTGGACATGAACGGGAAGAACGCGGCAGAGCCGAACTCGGCCATGTTGCTGTCCAGCGTGGTGATTTGTTCTTTGCTGATGGGGTCGGTGATGCCGTCGTAGCCCAGTTCCCAGCCGGTGGTGGGCGTGTTGTGGTCGGCGGTGGCCACGATGGAGCTGACACGCCAGACCTTGCGGCCCGCTTGGCGAATGCCCTCAAACGCTTGCGGGCTGGTGACTTCGTGCACCAAATGGCGGTCGATGTAGAGGATGGACGTGCCATCTTCTTCGGTGTGGACGACGTGCTCGTCCCAAATCTTGTCGTAAAGGGTGCGTCCCATGAGTCTTCCTTAGGTGGAGCCTGCGATTTTATGCCTAGCGTCCAACCCCAGCCTTTTCAGCAGTCAGGATGGTTTTTAAAGTCGATTTGTGATCTTTATAAATTAATCAACAAAATTAAAATGCACAATGTGAAGTGTTAAAAGCGAACATCTCAACACGAAGGATATGTATGACTGAACCTGTTTCAACCACCAATAACTTGTTGATTGGCGAGGGCGTGACGTTCATCGGTTCGATTCATGCACCCGGCAAGGTGTCGATCAACGGCAAGGTCAGCGGTGACCTCAAGGCCGACGATGTGTTGGTCGGCCCGCAAGGCAGTTTGAAAGGCAAAGTCCAAGCCCGCGTCATCGACGTGCATGGCGCGCTGTTCGAAGACATCACATGCAAAGAGCACATGGTCATTCGCCGAACAGGCCAAGTGACAGGTGCTTTGAGTTATGCCGAACTTGAAGTTGAGCGCGGCGGACGCTTCCAAGGTGACATGAAGCAGGTTTGAGTTGGGGCGGCCGATGGCCGCACTTTCAAACAAAAAGGGGGCTGAACAAGCCCCCTTTTTGCATGCATCAGCGGATGACGTGCGCTCAATCCAAAAAGTCTGAATAGTCTTTTTGGACAAATTTGTTGGCTGTGTCCCAAGGGTTTTTGACGACAGAACCCAACACTTTGACCATGGTAGAACGACTCCCGTTAGGGCCCTGACTCACCACTTGCAAAGGCATTTCGCGCTTGGCATCCCACAGCACACGAACCTTATTGCCATTTTTGGCACTCTCATACCATTGTCCTTGAGAGGTGCTTTCGCTGGCCTTCATGGTTTTAAGAACGGCAGGATCAATCAAGTGATAAGCGGCTAACCAAGCGCCATCGAAACCTACGGTGGCGTATTCCGCAGGGGGTACATTGACCACCACTTTATCGTGCATCGCAACCAGTCGGAATTTCAGTTTGCCGTCTGGCAAACGTTGAATCCAACGGGTGGCGGCGCTCAAGTCGGCGTGTTTGTGGTCTTTCGCAGCTCCCACTTTGGCTTTGGCGTGATCGTCTTCTTGATGGGCACCTGCAGGCATCACACGCTCAATCCAGACCGTATCACCTTGGCGAACCACACGTTCGCTGAACACAGAGCTTCGTTTGATGCCATCAGCACCCAATACGCTACTTTGATGGGTCACTTCTAAGCTCACATCAGGTGCCGCTTGCGCGGCGCCCATGCAAGCCAACCCCAGGGCCAAGCCCCAAGGTTTGACTTTGTAAAACATATTCATCTTTAAAAACCAAACGCTTTCTTCAACAAGGTGTAGACCTTGGTGTTGTCAATCGTGCCCTTAAAGCCTGCAGAACCAGCGCCCTTGGCAAACAACATCACGTCACCGCCACCGTGGGTTTCAGAACTCAGGCGAACACCTGTCTCTTGCTGATAATTTTTGTTGTAAATAGTGTCAACGCTGGTCAAATCATCACGCACGGCTTTGCGGTTAGGGCCATTGCCAAAAACGAGCGTTGTAAAAGGTTTGCCGTCGGCAGCCATTTCCAATTGCTTGGTGCGGTAGTTGGTTGTCTTACCGAGAATGTTGTTGCCCAAATGAGAGTAACCATTAAATGCCATGACATGGTCGTGGTCAGCCGTGACCACAATCAAGGTGTTTTTCAGATCCACTTTGTCCAACGCCACTTTGATGGCATCGTCAAAAGCAATGGTGTCAGCCAAGGCGCGTGCCGCATTGGTGCCGTGTAAAGCATGGTCAATGCGACCACCTTCAACCATCAAAAAGTAACCGTTGGCGTTTTTAGACAAGATGTCAATCGACTTTGCGGTCATTTGTGCGAGGCTAGGCTCTAAGGCCGGGTTACGGTCTAGCTCGTAAGACATTTGACCTTCTGCAATCGCTTGGTCAAATAAACCAATGATCTTGGTGCCCGCCGCAGTGGGGGCCGCGTTCATGGTGGTCAGATCGGTAACGTGTGTGTAACCCTTGGCTTGTAACTCTGCCACCAAGTTACGACCATCAGGGCGGCCCTTGCCAGAAATGCTTGTGTTGAAAGGCACCCAGTAACGGCTGTCTCCACCCATCAAAACATCGACGCCAGTGCCCAAGGCAGGGTTGGCGCCCACACCGCCGGGTACGGCTTGGCGCGCAATGTCGTACTCTGCATTACGGTTGCAAATGTGTGAGTAAGTAATAGCCGGGGTTGCGTGTGTCAAACGTGCCGTACTGACCACGCCAGTCGCCTTATTTTTGGCAATGGCTTGCTCAAGCAATGTGGGTACAGAAGCGCCGTTACCAGTTGCGGGGCAGTTGTTGATCGCGCTGCTGACGTTGGGCGTTACAGAGGTGTCAGTCGTGGGCCTGAATGAACCTTGCGCGAAGGTGTTGCCATCCATCGATACCACTTCGTTACGTGATTTCACGCCGGTCATGTAAGCGCCCATTGATGGGGCGCTGTCAGTGGTTTGCGCATCCAGCGAATATGTTTTCACACGAGCCGTGCGGCCCATGGTGTCCATCGCTAGCTTGCCTGATTCACCGTATTTGTAAATGCGGCTAGCAGTCACGGTCACAGGGCCCATGCCATCGCCCAAAAAGAAGATCACGTTTTTAGCTTCGCCATCAGCAAAAGCAGATACGGCGCACGTCATGGCAAGAGTTGCCATCGAGAGTTT
Source organism: uncultured Limnohabitans sp. (assembly GCA_963513725.1). Taxonomy (GTDB): domain Bacteria; phylum Pseudomonadota; class Gammaproteobacteria; order Burkholderiales; family Burkholderiaceae_C; genus Limnohabitans. The sequence goes on from CAUPRM010000002.1 coordinate 155,253, forward strand.
GAAAGAGTGTTTCATGGTGTGTATTCCAAAAAATAGTCAGGGTTTACAGGCCAAAGATGTTGCGAATCAAACCGAAGATTTCGGTGTTGTTGAGAACGCCCGTGAACTTGTCAGCGCCTTTGCCGATGGCGCCAAAAAACACGTCACTGCCACCGTGGGTTTCACTGCCTAAGGCTGTAGGAATAACCGCTTCTTGGTGGTACGTGGCCCCAAATACTGTGGCGTCTGTCAACGCAGTGCGCGTTGCAAGACGGTTTTCACCATTGCCAAATCCAATGATGGTGAACGGGTTACCGTCTAAGTCTTTGGACTCTGAGCCGGAGATGTAATCCTTCAATAAGCCCAAAACCCCTGGACTGGTGTCTGTTGTTTTACCAGTCAATTTTGCGTAGCCATTCAAAACCAAGGTGTGGTCATGGTCAGCAGTCACAACGATCAAGGTGTTTTTCAGATCGGGGTCGATCACCTTCATTTTGTCGATCGCCACTTTGATGGCATCGTCAAACGCAACAGTGTCTTGCAGGGCTTTGCGCGCCGTAGTTTCGTGCAGAGCATGGTCAATACGGCCACCTTCGACCATCAAAAACATGCCACGGTTGTTGCTCTTCAAAATATCAATGGCTTTGCTTGTCATTTCTGCCAAGCTAGGCTCCTTGGCCAATGTGGCGGGAGTCGAGAGACGATCTAAGTCGTAGCTCATGTGGCTACCAGTAAACAAGCCCACCAATTTCTTTTCGCTGGTTGAGGCCGCGTCGAATTCAGTTTTATTGGCAACGAATTTGTAGCCAGCTGTTTTGAACTCAGCCACCAAATCACGGTTGTCGGTACGGCTGGTACCCGTGGTGCCAGCTGGTGTGAAGTGACGTAAACCGCCGCCCAAAATCACATCAACGCCAGAACCCAATGCGCTGTTGTAACCGCTGCCGTTGGGCACGAGTTGTGCCGCAATAGCGTTTTCGCCGTCACGGTGGCAAATGTGTGCAAAGGTTGTTGCGGGTGTGGCGTGCGTGATGCGCGTCGTTGTAATGATGCCCGTTGCCATACCCGCTGTTTTTGCTTTTTCGAGCAAGGTAGGAACAGGCGTGCCGTTGTTGCTTGGGCAAGTGCTGTTGGCACCGCTGACATAAGAGGCAAATGTGTTTTTGTCGTAGGCGCTGGTGTCCGCAGACATCGAAACAACTTCGTTGTTCATTTTGACGCCGGTCATGTAAGCGGCCATAGAAGGAGCGCTGTCAGTCACTTGCGAATCACCTGAGTAGGTGGTGATGAAAGCCGTTTCTGGCAGTGTGTCCATCGTCAACTCGCCGTCTTCGCCCGCTTTGTAGATGCGTGCTGCGGTCATGGTGGTTAAACCCATGCCGTCACCTAAAAAGAAGATCACGTTCTTGGCAACAGGTGCCTCGTTGGTGGAGCTGCAGGCTGACAAACCTGCGACCGAGAGTGCTGCAAGTGCACCCCACAAAATGACTTTACGCTTCATGATGATCCTCGTTGAGTAGCAAAGAAAATGTGTATCTTTGCAACCCAATAAGACGAGGTCATGAAAGATTTATGAAGATTTCGCGTCAGCAGATTTGAGTGGTTTGCAATCTGCACAAAAAAACAAATTGGCACCCAAATAACGCTTGAACGAACCCGTGTTGCGCATCTTGTGTTGGCCGCATTTCATGCAGCTCATCGTTTCGCCGGTGCGACCCATGCCTTGAAAGGGGGAGCCATTTTTTTTGTTTGTGTAGCGCAAGCCATCGCTGGCGATTTGTGTTTTGTCGTGGTGGTAATCGTTCATGCGCTTGACCTCACAAAATAGGCATCAAAAAAAAGCCGCAAGCTGCGGCTTTTGAAAAAGTCTAGGAGACCTTAGAGAGAACCCTCCAAGTTGGAGGTGTTGCTGCACGCAGCACCTCCAAACTCAAATTAACAACTTCTTAGAAGTCGTAACGCATGCCCAAAGACAGGCCCTTGCTGTCCTTGCCAGCGCTGCCGGCCACGTTGGTCGAACGGCCTTCAGTCCAAGGTGTCACAGCGGCGGCTGTACCGTTAGACACGGTGGCGTAGTTGGCGTAGAAGCGGAGTTCTTTGTTGATGATGCGGTCGATGCCAACGGCTGTCAGTTTGGTGTCCATGCCCACTTTGTTGGCAGAACGGTCCATCACATGGGCGCGCAACACGGTGTGGTTAGGGATGATTTGGTATTCAGCGCCAAAGCCAGTGATCTTGCTGCCTTGGTCATCTGTGGCAGTTTTCATGTAGTTGGCTTTTTGGTAGAAGCCGACCAATTTCAAATCGCTCATCACTTTGTAAGACAAAGCCAAACGGGTGGCGTCACGGTCACCGTCTTTGGCGTTGGCTTGGTAGTTTTCTTGGGCCAAAGCGGCTGTGAAATCGTTATCGCGGTACGTTGCAGACACGCTGGTCATGGCGTTTTTAGTTTCCACGCCAGCAGAGCTGGTCACGGCTGTGGCGGCTTCGTGAGGCGAGTAAGCCAAAGCAACGCGGATGCCCATCATGTCAGGCGATTGGTACTGAATGATGTTGTTAGGACGCTCGTCAAACTTGGCGCCTGTGCGTGTGATGTTGCGCATGTCGCCCAGTTGGTCGCCAAACAAGTTAGCAGCTTCGCGTGCCACTTTCATCGGGCTGTCAAACTTACCCACTTTGACTTGACCAAAGCTACCTTCGATGCCGGCGAATGTGTCGCGCGTGGCTAGACGGTTTTTGTCGTCTTGAGGCGCGTTGATGGATGTCGCTGTTGTTGTGGGTGTTGTTCCAGTAACAGGCAAAGCAGGAATGGTGACCGCGTTGGAAGAGTCCGAAGTCTTGGTGAACAACACCTCAGATTCGATTTGCCAAATACCTTTCAGATCGCCAAAGCTCTTGTTGCCACGAAAGCCCACGCGTGATGAGTTGCTGGACAAGTTCATGCGGTCGTATTTGTTGCCATCGTTGAGTTGGTCAAACGAGATGTGCGCACGGCCGTAAAACTCCCAGTTGCCTGCGGTTTTGAGTTGGCTAGATTGAGCAACGGCTGACAATGCGGTAGCGCCCATGGCCACAGCCAAAATTACATTCTTTTTCACGAGTAAAACTCCGGTTGGTTAAAAACCTAGCCAGTGTTGCCTTCGCGTATGACGAGGCCGTGAAGGATTTATGAAACTTTTTTGAAACCGCTAAATTCAAGCACCAAGTGCGATAAGTGCGGTCGTGTTGATACCGCGTGTTTTCTTTTCTAGCCAACGTAACAACGAAGTTCGCCAGCCGTTCCTTTTTCTAGATGGCGCACAAACCATCGTGTATTCCAGTTGCGGAAAGCCACCACGTTTGCGCTTGAAGTCCCCCGCGCCTGAGCTGTAATTCAAAAGCAACGCATGGGTTTGGGTGTATTCATGAATGGCCGAAAACAACAGGCGGTACAAACCGTCGATCTCTGCGTCTGTGGCGTAGCCCAGCGCTGGCACAGTCAAGGTGTTGCCGACTTGGTAGAGCATGGCAAAGGCCATGATGTCGCCGTTGCTGTGCGTCAGTGCCACCGCGCGCATGACGTGTTGATTCAACATGTCTTCAAAAAAATCAGCGGTGTATTGGGCGTTGAGTTGGCTGTGCTTGTCTAAATAAATGCGGGTGTAAAGCGCGGCCATACGGCGTGCTGATTCACGCGATACGCTGTCCATCACGGCCATGCGCAGGCCTGATCGTTTGCGTGCTGTGTGGTCACGCATCAGGTGCGAAGGTTTGCGTGCCAAGCCTTGGCGCAAGTCAAACTCATACACCACGCGTGCAGGCAGTGCCACAAAACCTATCTGGCGCAGTGCGGCGATGAGGTGCTCATGCTTATCGGGTTGCAGGTTTCGCACGCCCACAAAATAGTCAGGGTTCTCCGTCATGACGCGGGTGCACATCTGCGTCAAGTCTGCGACGGTTGCGCCATCCCACACGTTGGTAGAAACGGCCCAATTGCCCACCAAGGCGATGCGGTCCAGACCCATCCAAGACGCACAGCTTCCTAGCCGTCGTATCAACCAAGCGGCCCACCATTTGTCTTGCAACTCTTCTGCGGCGTAGTCAAACCAACCGCTGCGCAGCGAGGTGAGGTAGCTGGTGTTGGCCGTTCGTTGGCGGTGCGAGACCGTGACTGCCCATGGCGCAGTGCCCAGCCATTGCAGGTCCGCGCAGGCATTGCGCATCCAGCGTTCAAGCGGCTGGCGCGGCCATGTGGGTGGCATCAGGCTTGCAAACGGTACAAATGGAACGCGCCGTAAATGCCCGAACGGTCGGTAGGGCCGAGTGTGTCAGAGGTGGCATCGTCGCGGGCCCATTTGCCTTGCAAGTCGCCCGTAAAGCAGACGTCCACCGGAGAGGTGACGCCCGCTGTTCTGAAGATCACGCGTGCACTAGGCTTGGCTGCGCGGGTGATTTCGCGCCACAAAGCGGTGATCTCTTCGTTCGACATCCAGTCTTGTGCATCCAGCAACACCACGGCATCCACGCTGAGCACATCCATGCGTGCAATCGCATCGCGGATGTTGCTTTGCTCGACCGAGAGTTTGTTCAAGTTGGTTTTGACTTGCGCGTAATGTTTGCGCATCAAATAAGGTGGCAACGCACTTTGACCTGTTGCGTCATAGCGTCGACCAAAGGCTTGCCACGCAAAGTAGTTGTCTTTGATGGGCACCACCGTGGCCAAGCGACGTGCGCGTTCTTTCAACACTTGGGCCATGTTGTCGGGTTGCTCATCGCACAGGGCGTTGTGTTGGCTGGGTGGAATGCCCAAGTTGTAAAGCGCGAAGGGGCTGCTGCAAATTTTCGCCATCAATTTGGAGTCGAAAATTTTGGCAACTTTGTCGTCAAACCATTTTTCCTGCGCTTGTTGGGTGGGTTGCTCCAGCAACTCATTGAGCTTCACGCCGTGCAATTTGGCACCCCAGTGGATGATGCCAATCAGCTGCCCCAGCAAACCATATTTGTAGAAACCTTTGGCAAACATGCGAATGCGTCGAAAGCCAATGGGGCCACCTTCCCAGTAATGGCGGCTGTCGGCATCGAGCTTGGGCGCGATCAGTGTTTTGTAGACACGCACGTTGCTCGACGCTTGCGCAATGCCAAAGAACTGAAAGAAATCGTCGTAGTTGGGCAAAGCACGTAGCCCCGCCATTTTGAGCTTGACCAACGAGACGTGGGCGTGGTTCAAGTCAACGGCTGTCACCTTGGCTGGATTGGCTGTCAAATACGACAAGGCATTACAGCCGCCTGAGGCAATGGTGACCACATGGTCATCTTCACCCAAATTCAAGGCCTGCATGTCCATCACTGGATCTTCCCAAATTTGCGTGTAAACCAATTGACGGAACCACATCGCAAACAAACGCTCTTTCAAGGTCGCTTTTTGTTTGTGGCCAAACACTGCGTTGCTCAATAATTCTTTAGAGCGGTCTGCGTTGGCAATTGGGGCGGGGATTGTTTGTGTGAATTCCATGACGTACTTTGAGTAGGAGTGACGCCTTGCATGATGCGTTTTATTCGTGAAGATAGCGTGACGTTTTGGTGTCGCGTTCATGAAATTAGAGGCACGCTTTTCACGTACAGTTCGCGCCATGAGAGTTTTTCAAATCAACCCCCAAGCCGTTGTTGAGTCGGCCAAGCTGCCCGATCAATTGCCCGAACAAGGCTTCATCTGGATGGCTTTTGCAAGACGTGAATTTGAGGTTTTGCAGCAAGAGATTCAGAGCACCTTAGAACGTTTGTGCGGAGCGCAAATTGTCGATTTGCATGTGCTGGATGTGCTGAACAACCAGTTGCCTTCGCATTACGACTACACCTCTGACTACAACCTGATGGTGTTTCGACGGCTTGCGGCGGGACAAACGGAGTCAGACCTGTCCCGACCTGGCGAGATCTTGCATCGCTCCCGCGACAAAGGCGGCCCGCCCGTGTTGCACCGCATCGACACCAGCCCTGTGGCCTTTGTGGTGTTTGACCGCTTGGTGTTGACGGTCCACCCGACTGACTGTGCCATTCGCGAGAGCTATGCCGCGCGCCTGTTGAGCTTGGGCGCGTTGGCTGCCAACACACAAGCGGCTCAGCAACCCAACCGTTTGCCTGTGAGTCCACCGGATTTGATGCTGCGTGTGATCAGTCAAATGGTGGACGGCTATCTCAATTTGCGTCGTGAACTGACGCGCCAACTCGACCACTGGCAAAGTGAGTTGATCAACCCCAAAACGCGTTTCAACAATTGGAGCGCGTTGTTGGATGCGCGTTTGTCTTTGCACCATTTGGATGAGATTTGCGAAGACCAACGTGCGGCCATTCAAGACTGGATCGACGCCCTCGATGCGGTGGTTGAGCCGCATGCCGTGCACCCGCGTTCGTTTGAGTTGCTCAAGGTGCGCAGTCGCGATGTGTTGGAGCACATTGAGCGCGTGGTGCACCATGTGCGCCGCTTAGAGCAAAGTGCTGAAACGGCCGTGCAAATGCATTTCAACGCGCAAAGCAATCGGACCAACGACATCATGCGCACCTTGACGGTGTTGACGGCCATCTTTTTGCCTTTGAACTTGATCACCGGATTTTTTGGCATGAACTTCGAGGCCTTTGCCGTCCTTCATGATGAGCACGGTTTGTGGTGGACGACGCTGTTCATGCTGGTCTTGGCGGTGAGCTTGGTGGTTTTCTTTTGGCGCAAGCGTTATTTGGGTGGCACCAGTTGAGCTTGCGGCACTGTCACTGATTTTTCACAATGGGTCGCTAAAGTTCATGTCAATTTCTCAATCGATTGACATGAAGGTGGCCTTATCTTTCGCCCTATTTTTAAGGCCGTGTGCTGCCTGTGTCTCTTGCACTTCTTGTCTGGGTGCGCCATTCGCAGTTATGCCGTCGATCAAGCTGCAAACGCTCTAGCCGGCCAAGATCTTGCCGCTGAGGATGACTTGGTGTTGGTGCGCGAAGCCAGCGCGTTCTACCTCAAGGTGTCGGAGTCGTTGCTGCGCGAGTCGCCTGGCAACCTCAAGTTAGCGCAAACCGTCGCGGCGAGCTTCACGCAATACGCCTATGCGTTTGTGGCCTTCGAGGCCGAGAAAACAGAACCTGTGAATGCCAAAGCCGCTTTTGTGCTGCGCGAGCGTGCGGCACGTTTGTATGGTCGTGCGCACCGCCATGCCATGGCCGCTTTAGAACTGAGCAACCCAGGATTGACCTTGGCGCTGTCGCAGCCGTCCAAAGTGCTTGCGCCGAACCCATCCGAGCAACAAGTGGCCCTGGCTTATTGGGCTGCTGCATCGTGGGGCGGCCTCATTTCTTTGTCCAAAGACCAACCCGATGTGGTGGCTGATTTACCTCAGGCCATTCGCTTAGCGCGTTGGGCTTGGCAGGCGAATCCGAGTTATGGGCAGGGTGCATTGGCCAGTTTGCTGGGTACGTTTGAGGCGGCACGACCCAACGGTTCTGCGACACAAGCTGCACAGTATTTCGACCAAGCCATGCGCGATGGTGCAGGTGCCCAAGCAGGGCCTTATGTGGCGAAAGCCGAAGGCATTGCGCTGGTCGCACAAGATCGCGCGATGTTTGAGCAGCTGTTGCATCAAGCGGTCGATGTGGCCAGCCGCCATCGCAATTTACAAAACGAAGTCATGCGCGAGCGCGCTGTGTGGCTGCTTGAAATGACCGACGATTTATTTTGAAAGCCTTGTTATGTTGAAGTCTGCTTTGGTGGTGTTGGCTGTCTCGTGGGGCGCCATGTGTTCTGTTTTAGCGGCCGACAAGCCATTTCGTATGGGTACGTTGGCCCCGAAAAATTCGCTCTATCACCGCCAACTTTTAGAGGTGGGTGAGGCTTGGCGTGCGGCGCAAGGTGGCAGTGCCAAGTACGTGGTGTTTGCCGATGGCAGTCAAGGTGGCGAGACTGAGTTGGCGCGCCGCATGCGTATTGGGCAGCTTCAAGGCGCCCTGTTGTCGGTGGTTGGTTTGCATGAAATTGAGCCGTCGATCAGCGCGCTGCAAGCCATGCCGCTGCTGTTTAAGAGTTGGGACGAGGTGGACTATGTCCGCGAAAAAATGCGTCCTGCCATGGAGAAGAAGTTTTTAGACAAAGGCTTTGTGGTGCTCGCTTGGGGGGATGCAGGCTGGGTGAGGTTTTTCTCCAAAGAGCCGGCCTTCAGGCCCGACGACTACAAAAAGATGAAGTTTTTTGCGTGGGGTGGCGAGGCCGATCAGCAAGAAATCATGAAAAGTCTGGGCTACACCCCAGTGCCTCTTGAGACCAGCGACATCTTGCCTTCCATCCAAACGGGCATGATCAATGTGGTGCCTTCGACGCCTTACTTTGCCTTGGCCAGTCAGGTCTACACCATGGCCCCCCATATGTTGGAGATCAATTGGGCCCCGATTGTTGGGGCTTTGGTTGTGACTAAAAAGGCATGGGACGAGATGTCCCCCGCGACGCAAGACGCGGTGCGTGTGGCGGGCGAAAAAGCCGGCGCGCAAATTCGTACCAAAGCGCGCCAAGAGGTGGAGGAGGCCGTTGATGCGATGAAAAAACGTGGCCTCGTGGTGAACAAACCCAACCCCGAACAAATGCGTGAATGGACCGAGTTGGCCGACAAGCTCTACCCCCGTATTCGCGGCACCTTGGTGCCAGCCGATACCTTTGACGAAGTGTTTCGTCATTTGAAGGCCTACCGTGCCAGCAAGGCCAAGTGATGCAAAAAATCTGGCCCTTAGACGAGGCTTTGGCAGGGATTGCACTGGCCTTGATGGCGCTGATCCCTATTCTTGAAATTGTTTCTCGCCCTCTGCTGGGCAAGGGCGTTGAGAACGCACCGGTGTTGGTGCAGCACTTGGGATTGGTGATGGCCATGTGGGGTGCTTTGGCGGCTGAGCGACACGGTCATTTGACGAGTTTGGGGGCAGTGTTCCAAGGGTTTAATGCTTGGGCGCAAGCTGCGGCCTCGCTGGTGTGCGGGGTGTTGGTCTGGGCAAGTTGGCAGTTGGTGGCAAGCGAGCGTGAGGGCGCGCAAACCTTGGCTTATGGCCTGCCCATGTGGTGGGTGCAGTTGGCGATGCCTGTGGGTTTTGCGTTGTTGGGTTTTAAATTGGTCGGACGCTGCGTGCCGCAACTTTGGGGCAAACTTTTCTTAGGCATCTTGCTGCCCGTATTGGGTTTCAGCTTGGGTGCAATGGGCGACGGCGAAGTGCTTGCGTTATGGCCGATGCTGTTGGGCTTGGCCTTGATGTTGTTGTGCGGAGCGCCCATTTTTGCGGTGTTGGGCGGGCTGGCCTTGGCGTTGTTTTGGCAAGAAGGTTTGCCGTTGGCGTCGATTGCGTTGTCGCATTATCAAATCACAGTGAATCCGTCGCTGCCCGCCTTGCCTTTGTTCACATTGGCAGGTTTGGTCTTTGCACGCACGGGGGCCGCGCAGCGGTTAGGGGCTGTCTTTTTGGCCATGTTTGGCCACGGCGCTGCGGGGTCGGTCGTGGCCGCTACGGTGTTGTGCTCCGTCTTTACCGCATTCACGGGCGGTAGCGGGGTGACGATTTTGGCCTTGGGTGGTTTGTTGTTGCCCTTGTTGCGCAATGCGGGCTATCCCGAGAAAAAGGGCATCAGCTTGGTCACCAGTGCCAGCGCATTGGGGGTGTTGTTGGCGCCGTCTGTGCCGCTGATCATGTACGCCATCATTGCGCGCGTGCCGATCAACACCATGTTCTTGGCGGGCTTGATTCCGGCCGTGGTGATGGTGGGGTGCTTGCTGCTGTTTGGTGGCTATTTGCGCGTCCCCACGGCCGCTACAAGTGCACAAACAGCTTCGGCATCTCTTTCTCTGAAAGATGCGGTGTGGCAAGCCAAGTGGGAAATATTGGCGCCGGTCGTCGCGATTGGCTCGTTGATTTCAGGCCTTGCCACGCCGACTGAAAGTGCGGCTTTGACGGCCGTTTATGCGGTGCTCACACAGACTTTTGCGCATGGTGAATTGACCACCCGTTTGTTGGCGCAGTGTTTGTCGACGTGTGCGCAAATCATTGGCGGCGTGATGTTGATTTTGGGAATGGCCTTGGGCTTGACCAATTTTTTGGTGGATGCAGGCGTGCCCGATTTGGCCATCGACTGGGTGCAAGGCATCACAAGCAACAAGTGGGTGTTCTTGTTGGCATTGAACGTCTTTTTGTTTTTCGCCGGTGCTTTGATGGAAATTTATGCAGCCATTGTGGTGTTGGTGCCGCTGTTGCTGCCGTTGGCCGTGAGCTATGGCATCGACCCCATTCACTTCGGCATCATTTTCTTAGCCAATATGGAGATGGGATTTTTATGTCCACCGGCAGGCATGAACATTTATTTTGCGTCGGCCGTTTTTGAGAAGTCATTGCGTGAGGTCGCGTTGTCTGTCTTGCCTGCTTTGGTGGCGATTTTTGTAGGCACCGTGTTGATTTCATGGTTGCCCATCTTGGCAACCGGTTTGCCTGAACTCGTGATGCTCAATGGGCGGTGAGGGCGTCGAGCTGTGCGCTCACGGTGCTGCGTGCCAGCAGTGCCAAACTTTTTCTGGAGTGGCCTTGCGGTGCCAAGCAAGGCCCTGCGCGCAGGCTGATGCGCATGTCATTCGCGCGCATCACTTGGTGCAGTGAGGCGGCAAAGCTCAAATCGTCGACAAACGCAGCGCGTGTGCAGTGCGCGCCAGTTTGGGTGCTGGTGTAGCGAAGCGCCAAAGGTTGCACCGGCACATTTTGGTGAATGGCGGACTCGAACAAATTCGCATGAAACATCTCTACCGTGTGACCGCGTGTGCTGGTGCCTTCGGGAAAGCCCGTCACGTTGTAGCCTTGCTGCAAGGCGGTGGCCACATCGACCACCATGCGCCGCGCCGAACTCGGGGAGCCTCGGTTCACAAACACCACGCTGCATGCCTGCGCGATGGCGCCGACCACGGGCCAATGGCGCACTTCTTGTTTGGCGACAAAGATGCTGGGCTGTATCGTTTGAATGACCAGCACATCCAACCACGACACATGGTTGGCGACGAGCAGTTGAGGCGTGTCTGCCAACGGGTGCCGCTGGATGGGCTCGATGACTTCGACAGTCACGCCCATGAGTTTCACGGTTTGCGCAGACCAAGTTTGTATGGCCAAGAGTTTTTCTTCGCGGTTGAGTTTGGGGAATCGCACCCACAAAATCCAAAATGCGCGGATGAATGCCTGTGTCAGGCGTAGGTATTTGATGAGCAGCATAAGCGCGGAGAAGTTTAGGTCTGCGATGTGACAAAACCGTTAAATCGTTGTCATCAAAATTTCATGATTCCGTCTTGGTCCCGTCACGGGATGTTTTGAGAATTGCAGGCATTGCAAGACATACATCACGTCAAAAAAAGGACTGACCATGAAAGAATTGCCAAACCCCACCATGCCGTTGTCGTTGATCGACTTCCCTCGGGGGTCACTTCATCGACACGATCATCAAGCTGAAAAAAATCTTGTTGCGCCCCAAAAAGCTCAAGAGCGTCCAGCGCTGATCGTTGAGTGGGCCAAGCACCAAGACGAGGTGCGTGAAGCACAGCGTTTGCGCTACGACGTGTTCGCCACAGAGATGGGTGCGCGTTTGAAAGAAAGCATCCCAGGCCATGACATCGATTTATTCGACGATTACTGCGAGCACTTGATCATTCGTGATGACGCCACCGAGCAAGTCATTGGCACTTACCGCGTGCTCACGCCCGCACAAGCCAAACGCATTGGCAGCACTTATTCTGATTTGGAATTTGATCTGATTCGCTTGCGTGCTTACCGCGAGCGCATGGTCGAGTTAGGTCGCAGCTGCGTGCATCCTGAGCACCGTCACGGTGGCGTGATCATGGCGCTGTGGGGTGCGTTGGCTGAATTCATGGTGCGCAACAAGTTAGACGTGATGATCGGTTGTGCCAGCATCCCGATGCTGCACCAAGGCGTGATCAGTGGCGAAGTGGCCGCCAGCATTTGGCACCAACTCAAGCAAACGCATTTGGCGGATGTGTCGGACCACGTCACGCCACGTTTGGCGTTGCCGGTAGACCAGTGGGAGGTGAACCCTGCTTTTGAGCCGCCAGCATTGATCAAAGGCTACTTGCGCTTGGGTGCCAAAGTGCTGGGCGCGCCCGCATGGGACCCCGACTTCAACACCGCAGATTTGCCTATGTTGATGAAAATCAACGACATGCCAGCGCGTTACCGCAAACACTTTTTGGGTGCTTGATGCATTACCGGGCGATCTTCATTTCTGATTTGCATTTGGGAACGCCTGGATGCCAAGCCGATGCCTTGCTTGACTTCTTGAAGCTCAACACCAGTGACTATTTGTACTTGGTGGGCGACATCGTGGATGGTTGGCAATTGCGTCGCAAATGGTATTGGCCACAAGCGCACAACGATGTGGTGCAAAAGCTGTTGCGCAAAGCCCGCAAGGGCTGTCGTGTGATTTACGTGCCCGGCAACCACGATGAATTTGCACGCGGTTTTTTAGACCATCAATTCGGCGGCATTGAGGTGGTGGAAGAAGCCACGCACCTGACGGCTGATGGTCGCAAGTTGTGGGTCATTCATGGCGACTACTTTGACGCCGTGGTGCAGCAAGCCAAATGGCTGGCCTACGTGGGTGACTATTTGTACGAGTTCACACTCAAACTCAATCGTTACTTGAACAACATGCGTGGTCGCTTGGGTTTGCCGTACTGGTCTTTGTCTGCTTACCTGAAGCACAAGGTGAAGAAGGCCTTGAACTACGTCACTGATTTTGAAAATGCAGTGGCGCAAGAAGCGGCCAAGCATGGCTACCAAGGTGTGGTGTGCGGCCACATTCACCGCGCTGAAATTCGCGATGTGAATGGCGTTTTGTACTGCAACGACGGCGATTGGGTCGAAAGCCGAAGCGCATTGGTCGAGCACAAAGATGGCCGCTTAGAGTTGTTGTTTTGGAATGCCGAAGCCAAGACCGTTGAAAAACCTAAGTTACTCAAGGTCGCATGAAAATCGCTTTGATCACAGACGCTTGGCGTCCACAAATCAATGGTGTGGTGACGACGCTGGTCGAGCTGGTCGATCAACTCATGGCCCAAGGTCATGAGGTCGAGGTGGTGCACCCAGGTCTGTTTCAGACGCGCCCTTGCCCAGGGTATGCGGGCATTGAATTGGCCGTGCGTCCTTACGCGCAGCTCAAAGCGCAGCTGGATCGCTTTGTGCCTGATGCGATTCACCTTGCGACGGAAGGGCCTTTGGGTTGGGCCGCGCGTAAATATTGTTTGCGTCGAAAGTTGCCTTTCACGACAGCCTTTCACACGCGGTTCCCCGAAATTTTGAAGGCGGCCTTGCGCGTGCCGTTGTGGATGGGCTACGCCTTGTTTCGGCATTTTCACAAGCCCTCTTCGGGCGTGATGGTGCCTACGCAAGGCGTGATGCGCTTGCTCGATGGCAAGGGCTTTAAAAACTTGCGCAGCTGGACCCATGGTGTGGACATGGCGCTGTTTGAGTTTTGTTCATCGGTTCAAACTCACCCTGCTTTGGATGATTTGCCGCGTCCTGTTGCGTTGTACGTGGGGCGCGTGTCGTATGAAAAAAACATTGACCAATTTTTAGCAATGCCTTGGCATGGTAGCAAAGTGGTCTGTGGTGTTGGGCCGTTGGAGGCGTCATTGAAGCAGCGCTTTCACGACGTCCGCTGGCTAGGCGTGTTGCCGCGTGATGAACTGGCCAAGGTGTATGCCAGCGCGGATGTGTTCACCTTTCCCAGCCGCAATGAAACCTTTGGTTTGGTGATGCTGGAAGCCATGGCATGCGGCACTCCTGTGGCGGCCTTTCCAGTGGATGGGCCCTTGGAGGTGTTGCGTGATCCGTCGGGTGCCCTGAATGTTCCGCAGGGCGGTGTGTTGCACGAAGACTTGGCTTTGGCCAGTTTAGAAGCGCTCAAAGTGCCGCGCCACAACGCGCGCTTGCAAGCGCTGAGCTTCAGCTGGGATGAGGCCACGCGTTTGTTTGAATCGCATTTGGTCAAAGTGCCGCCTCGGCGCGTTTGAGGACGGTGCGTTGCCGCGCAGACGTGGTGTTTGAAATGTGTCAAGCTTGCCGATATGCGTTGATTTGTCACGAGACTGTCACGATGGCAGGACAAACTTGCATGTATTGAAACTAGGTATCCACATGACAACTGCGCCAACGCCCCCAAAGACACCCGCAGCGACGGTATCGACCGATTGGTTGGACCGCGATTTAAGTCTGCTTGCTTTCAATGCCCGTGTGCTGGATTGGGCGAAACGCCCTGAAGTTCCTTTGTTAGAGCGTGTGCGCTACTTGTGCATCGTCTCGTCGAACCTCGATGAGTTTTTTGAAGTGCGTGCCGCGCTGTATTCAAGCGTCGACAACCCCAAAGCCGCGCCAGACGCTGCCAGCGCCAAAGCTCATTTGAATTTGAGTGAGGTGGCACACGCCTTGGTCGACGAGCAATATGCGCTCTACAACGATGTGTTGATGCCCGCATTTGCCAAAGAAGGCGTGCGCATTTTGTCGCATGGCGAGCGCAACTTGGCTCAACACCGTTGGGTCAAATCCTTTTTCGACCGCGAAGTTCGCCCGTTGCTTTTGCCTGTGGGCTTGGACCCTGCACACCCATTCCCCCAAGTGGCCAACAAGTCACTCAACTTCATTGTGCGACTCTCAGGCAAAGACGCTTTTGGCCGCGACAACGAAATTGCCATTGTCAAAGTGCCGCGCAGCTTGCCGCGTCTCATCCCTGTGCCTGAAAAATTGTCTGGCAAGCGTCAGTTGTTTGTCTCGATTTCCAGCGTGATTCGCGCGCATTTGAAAGACCTGTTCCCAGGCCGCGATGTGGGGCAGTTTTCACAGTTCCGCGTGACCCGCCATTCAGACTTGGCGGTGGATGAAGAGGACGTCAAAAATCTGCGCACGGCGTTGCGCAAGGGGCTGGTGCACCGCAACTACGGCCAAGCGGTGCGTTTGGAAGTATCGGCGGGTTGCTCTGAACATTTGTCTGATTTTTTGCTGCATCAATTTGAGTTGCCTGCTTCTGCGCTTTACCGCGTGCATGGCCCTGTCAATTTGGTGCGCATGAACCAGTTGATCGATTTGGTGGACAACCCCAAGTGGCTGTTCCCGCGCTATGTCGGCAGCTTTCCGCATCAGCTCAATCCCAATACGTCCATTTTTGAGCAGCTACAAGCCGGTGATGTGTTGATTCATCAGCCCTATGAGAGCTTTGATGGCGTGCTGGCCTTTTTGCGTGACGCTGTGCGTGACCCCGATGTGTTGGCCATCAAGCAAACCATTTACCGCACAGGTGCCGATTCGGTGCTGATGGAGTTGCTGCGCGAGGCTGTGCAGCGTGGCAAAGAAGTGACCGTCGTGGTGGAGCTGAAAGCTCGCTTTGACGAAGAGGCCAACATCAACTGGGCCGAAAAGCTGGAGTACATCGGCGCACAAGTGGTGTATGGGGTGGTGGGTTTGAAAACGCACGCCAAGATGCTGCTGGTGTCGCGCCGCGAAGGTCGCAACATCCGCCGTTACGCGCACATGTCGACGGGCAACTACAACCCACGCACCGCCAAGCTCTATACCGATTTGAGTCACCTCACTTGCGACCCCAAATTGACGCAAGACGTTGAAACCGTCTTCAATTTGCTGGCCAGTCAAAGCAAAATTCCGCGCCTCAACAAGATGTTGATTGCGCCGTTTCACCTGCAACGCAGCCTCATCGAATGGGTCGACAAAACCGCTGCGTCGGCTGTGGCGGGCGTTCCCAGTCGCATCGTGTTGAAGATGAACACCTTGACCGATGAGAAGTTGATGGAAGCGCTGGTGCGGGCAGGGCAGGCGGGCGTGCACATTGATTTGATCGTGCGTGGCGCTTGCATGTTGCCTGCGCAGCGCGTTGGCTTCACAGACAACATTCGCGTGCGTTCCATCATCGGTCAGTTCTTAGAGCACTCACGCGTGTTTTACTTTGCCAGCGGTGACAGTGAGACCTTGTATTTGTCGAGTGCTGATTGGATGAATCGCAATATGTTGCGCCGTGTGGAGTTGGCATGGCCTGTGGAAGATGTGGCCTTGCGAACTCGCATCGTCAACGAATGTTTGGTGGCGTATTTGCAGGACAACGTGGACGCATGGGAGTTGGATGCCGATGGCAACTACAAACGCGTACAAGCACCTAAGAGTCGCTCAGCCAAGCCGAAAGAACCACAAAGCGCTCAGGCCGCGTTGAAAGCGTTGTACGGCGTCAAAGTTTGAGGGGGATGCGATGGATTTGATTTTGTGGCGCCATGCAGAGGCCGAAGTTGCCGCTGAAGGCGATGATGATTTGTCGCGGGCCTTGACGTCAAAAGGCGACCGCCAGGCCCAGCGCATGGCCTCGTGGCTAGACAGTCACTTGCCTGAAGGCACACGCGTGCTGTGCAGTCCTGCAAAGCGAACAGAGCAAACGGCCAAGGCTTTGGGCCGTAAATTCAAATTGCGCGAAGAGTTGGTGCCCGATAGCAGTGCAGATGCCGTGCTGGACTTGATCAAGTGGCACCCAGAGACGGGGCCTCAAGGCAAAGGTCCGGTGCTGTTGGTGGGACACCAGCCTTATTTGGGGGAATTGGTGGCGCGCTTGCTCGGTATGCCTGAGCAAGCCTGCGCCATTCGCAAAGGCAGCGTGTGGTGGCTGCGCACGCGGGTACGCGAAGGTCAACTGCAAACGGTGCTGTTGACCGTGGTCTGTCCAGACCTTATTTCGCGTTCGTGGGACGACCGGTCTTGATCGTGGGCACTTTGATCAAGGCTGCTTTGAACTGAATGTCGCTCATGGCGGCCAATGCTTTGATGCCTGCGCGCAAGAGTTCGCTTTTCTTGACCGCTTGACCCAACTTGCCGCCGCGCACTTTGAGGGCGTCGATGACTTCGTATTCGTCTTTAGGGATGGTGAAGCTGTCGCGGACCAATTTCGGTTTTTTTACTTTGGCTGGTTTCTCAGCTTTTGCGGGCTTGGCAGCTACCACTGGTTTTTTGGGAGCGGCAACTTTGACGGATTTCTTCACAGCTTTTGCGGGCGCTGCCTTGGGGGCTGCTGGTTTTGCTGCAGGCTTGACGGCCACTTTGGCGGCTGGCTTCGCAGGTGTTTTCACCGCAGATTTTTTGGCGACAACTTTTTTGACAGCCGCTTTGGGCTTCGCGACAGCTTTAGGCGTCGCTGCTTTGACGGCTTTAGGCGCGGCTGCTTTGGGTTCGTGGGCGGTCACGCTGGGGGTGGCTTGTGCATTCATTGAGGAATCCTTCAATTAAAAATAGTAAACAGTATAAACCGTTTACTCTTTTTGTTAATGATTTAGAAAATGAAGCGTCCAAGGTGTTCTCTCCCAAGCCGCGCACTCTTGTCTGAGTAAGTGCGCCGATTGTGGGTAGCGGCTTGTCCACTCCGCATCAACTGTCAAAACGAACAATTGCCGGAGATCGTTGCATCGCAGGGAGAGACCGTTGTGGTCTGGCTCTTTGCGTGCGTGGCACAAAATGATGGCGATGCGCAGCGACAAAAGCATTTTGACGAAATCCGGCTCATCAAACTCGGCTTCTAGTTTTTTCAGTTTGCCCCGTTGCCCCAGTATCAACACGCTCAAGCGGTGCAACTCTTGCATGCCAAAACCCAGCAGATCGGCGTTGTCCAAAATATAAGCACCGTGCTTGTGATAGTCACTGTGCGAGATGGCCATGCCCACCTCGTGCAAATGGGCAGCCCAGCTGAGCTTGCGTTCTAGCTTGTCGGTGTGTGGGGTGTCTTTGGGGGCGATGCGCTCAAACAAGGTGAGGGCGGCTCTGCTGACGCGTGTGGCTTGTGCCGCATCGACCGAGAATTTTTGCGCCAAGCGCTGCACCGAGATGTCTCGCACATCGGTGTTGTGGTCATCGCGCTCGACCATCTCGAACAACACCCCATGACGCAAGGCCCCTTGTGCCACCTGCAAGGTGTCAATTTCCAGCAGCTCCATCAAGGCGCGCAACACGCTCACGCCGCCGCCAATCACAGCGCGCCGATCTTCTTTCAAGCCTTCTAGGCGCACTTGTGAGGCGTGGCCAGCGCGCAGCAAACATTTCACCAACCAGTTCAGCCCTTCGCGCGTCACTTGACCTGCGGGCCAACCCGACAATGCCAAGATGTCCGCCACTGCACCCACGGTGCCCGAAGCGCCATAAGCCGTGTCCCATTGCGTGCGGGGGTAGCTGCTGAGGGCTTCTTCTAAAACAGCTTGTGCCGCAATTTCTGCGCGGTAAAAACTTTGTTCGGTGAACTCACCTTGGGGGAAATACGCCATAGACCATGTCACGCTACCAACCCTGAACGACGCCGTTTCGGTCGCTTCGGTGCCCAAGCCCAGAACCAATTCTGTGGAGCGTCCACCAATATCGATCACCAAGCGGCGCTCATTGCTGTGCGGCAGCATGTGCGAGACGCCTTGGTAAATCAAGCGCGCTTCTTCTGTGCCTGCAATCACTTCGATTGGGAACCCCAAAATCTCGCAGCCACGTTGGATGAACACATCGCGGTTTTTGGCTTCGCGCAGTGTTTGCGTGGCGACCGCGCGCACTTGTGCTTTTTTGAAACCCGATAGGCGCTCGGCAAAGCGCGCCAAACAAGCCCAACCTCGCTCCATGGCGTCGGGGGTGAGGTTTCGGTCTTCGTCCAAACCGTTGCCTTGACGGACCGTTTCTTTCAAATACTCAATGCGTTGGATTTGTCCATGGTCGTAACGGCCAATTTCAAGTCGGAAGCTGTTGGAGCCTAAGTCGATCGCTGCAAGTAAGGTGCCGTGGTTCATGGAAACAATATTATCTTTTTCCTGTGACATATTTGTGTCAATCGTGTGAAACATCGGCATCGTGCACGTCGCCTTGTCACAGGCCCGTCATCTTGGAGGGGTAAGTTAGGCCTTTATTTCACGATTCATACAATGCATTCGCTTGTGTGTCTTTTTTGTCGATCGATTGACATTTTTTATGTATTTACCTTCTTCTCAATTTCAAATTCTTGGCTATCTGCTGGCGTTGTGTGCCTGCACGGGGTGGGCGCAATCGAGCGAGACGGAAGATGAGTCGGCCCGCTACCAAATCACTTACAACACGCAAAGGCATGCGTCTTTCAACGCCCCGTATGCCAGCCCGAACAGCATTTCGTCTCAAGCCGACCGCATGTACACCTTCAGTGCAACGGCGCATTTGGGCTTCCGTCCTTGGCAAGGTGGCGAGTTGTATTTCAACCCTGAAATCACGCAAGGCGTGCCGTTTACAGGTAATTTGGTGGGTTTGGGTGGTTTCACCAATGGTGAAATCACTCGTGCAGGTGGAACAAATCCTCAGTTGTACCGCCAGCGCTTATTCGTGCGTCAAACTTGGAACCAAGGCGGTGGTCAAGAGGCGGTGGGGTCTGATTTCAACCAAATGGCGGGCTTGGTCGATAAAAACCGTTGGGTCTTGACGGTCGGTAACTTTTCAACGTTGGACGTGTTTGACGACAACGCCTATGCCAAAGACCCCCGCACCCAATTCATGAACTGGGGCAATTGGACCTACGCCGCCTACGACTACGCGGCAGACGCACGCGGCTTTGGTTGGGGTTTCGCGGCGGAGTGGTACCAAGACGACTGGGTGCTGCGTTTTGGCCGCATGACGGGCCCCACGTCGCCCAATGCCCAGCCTACCGACTTTGCCTTGGCCCGTCATTACGGCGACCAAGTGGAGCTGGAGCGTTCGCACCAGTTGTTCAACCAGCCCGGAAAACTGCGTGTGTTGGCATGGCGCAACCGAGCCGAGCTCGCGAGTTTCAACGACGCCACACAGTGGCTGCAACGCCCTGGCACACCGGTGCAAACGGGGCCTGACGCCTTGATTGCGGTGCGCAATGGTGAAAAAATCAAATACGGCTTGGGCGTCAACGTGGAGCAATCCATCAACGCCAACGTGGGCTTCTTCTTGCGCGCCATGAAGGCCGACGGCCGCACCGAAACCCATGCGTTCACCGAAGTCGACGGCTCTTTGTCGACGGGCTTGGTGTTCAAAGGTGGGTTGTGGGGCCGAGCCGACGATGCCGTGGGCGTGGCCTTCATGCGTAACACCTTGTCGTCAGACCGTCAGCAGTTTTTGAAGGCCGGTGGTATTTCGTATTTCATTGGCGATGGCCAACTCAACTACCGTCCTGAGCAAATCTTAGAAACCTTCTACAGCTACCAAGTGGCGCGCGGCACTTGGTTAACCGCAGATTTTCAGCACATCCAAAACCCAGCCTACAACGCAGACCGTGGGCCTGTGAAGGTGTATGCGCTGCGTTTTCATGCTGAGTTCTAACTGTTTTGCAAGGCCGACAAGAGCAGTTGGGTCGAAGCTGACAGCTCATGTTTGGGGTTGAAGGCCACCCCAACTGGCGCTGCGCTCAAGCCTCTTTGAGGCGAATCATTCGAAGATGGTATTGCCCGCTGCACCCCAGTGTCGGTGCTTGGATAATTTACAGTCTCCACCATGTTTGATTCACACCGCTTAAAACCATGTCCGCATTAACTGGACTCAAAGTCATTGAACTCGGACAACTCATCGCCGGGCCGTTTGCTGCCAAAACTTTGGCCGACTTCGGTGCCGACGTGGTCAAAATTGAAACGCCGCAAACGGGCGACCCTCTGCGTAAATGGCGTTTGCTCAAAGACGGCACCTCGGTGTGGTGGCAAGTGCAGTCGCGCAACAAGCGTTCGGTGGCGCTGGACCTGAAAGAAAAAGAAGCGCAAGACATCGTGCGTCAATTGGTGCAAGACGCCGATGTGCTGATCGAGAACTTCCGCCCTGGTGCCATGGAAGGCTGGGGCTTGGGCCCCGATGCCTTGTTGGCCATCAACCCGCGCCTCATCATGTTGCGCATCAGCGGCTATGGCCAAACCGGGCCTTACCGCGACAAGCCCGGTTTTGGCGTGGTGGCCGAGGCCATGGGTGGTTTGCGCCACTTGACGGCCGAACCCGGTCGCGTGCCCGTGCGTGTGGGCGTCAGCATTGGCGACACCTTGGCGTCCTTGCATGGCGTGATTGGCATTTTGTTGGCACTGCAAGAGCGCCAACACAGTGGCCAAGGCCAAGTGATCGATGTGGCTTTGTACGAGGCTGTGTTCAACTGCATGGAAAGTTTGCTGCCCGAGTACAGCGCCTTTGGGGTGGTGCGCGAAGCTGCAGGCAGCGCGTTGCCTGGCATTGCACCCAGCAACGCTTACCGCTGTCAAGATGAGGGCTATGTGCTGATCGCGGGCAATGGCGACAGCATTTTCAAACGCCTCATGCACACCTTGGACCGTGACGATTTGGGGCAAGACCCAGCCCTCGCGGACAACGCCGGTCGCGTCAAACGCGTGGAAGAAATTGATGCCGTCATTGGCGCATGGACCGCCCAGCACACCGTGGACCATGTGTTGGCCGCGCTCGATCTGGCGGCTGTGCCCGCAGGCCGTATCTATACCGTGGCCGACATCGCTGCAGATCCGCATTACCAAGCGCGCGGCATGATTCAACAGGTGCAGATGGACGATGGCACCTCTCTGTCTGTCCCCGGCATCGTGCCGAAGTTGTCGCGCACCCCAGGTAGTCACCGTCGCAATGCCCCCACCATTGGGCAAGATACCGATGCGGTGCTGCAAGACATGGGTTTAACCTCAGCACAGATTCAAACGCTCAAAGACAAAGGCATCGTGGCATGACCCGCATTTATTTCAACGAAGTCGTCACGCGTGATGGCTTTCAAATTGAACCCAACTTTATTTCCACGGATGCGAAGGTGGCCTTGATCGACGCTTTGAGCTTGTGTGGCTACGCCAAGATTGAAGCCACGTCGTTCACCTCGCCCAAAGCGATTCCCATGTTGCGTGACGCCGACGAGGTGATGGGCCGCATTCAACGTGTGCCCGGCGTGGAATACACCGTGCTTGTGCCCAACCTGCGTGGCGCTGAGCGTGCCATGGAGGCCAAGGCCGATGAGTTGAATTTGGTGATGTCCACTTCCGAGGCGCACAACCTCGCCAATCTGCGCATGACCCGCGCTCAAAGCTTCGCCGCATTGGCTGGCGTGGTGCGCTATGTGGACGGCCAAGCACCCATCAACGTGTCACTCTCGACGTGCTTTGGTTGTCCCATGGCGGGCGATGTCGCGTTGGCTGACGTGTTGGGTGTTGCGCGTCGCTTTGTCGACCTCGGGGTGCGTGGCCTCACCCTTTGCGACACCACGGGCATGGCGCATCCCCTGCAAGTCACGCGCATGGCCGAAGCGCTGCAACAGCAATTGCCAAACACCCAACTCACGCTGCACTTTCACAACACGCGTGGCATGGGCTTGGCCAATATCTTGGCGGCGGTGCAGTCGGGCATCACGCGTTTTGATGGCTCACTGGGTGGCTTGGGCGGTTGCCCTTATGCGCCTGGCGCCAGTGGCAATGTGTGCAGCGAAGACGCCATTCACATGCTCGACGCCATGGGCTACGACACCGGCATGGACGTGGCGCGGCTGATTAAGTTGGCGCGGCAGTTGCCGCAGATGGTGGGCCACGAGGTGCCGGGGCAAGTGGCCAAGGCCGGTCGCATCACCGATTTCCATCCTGCCCCCGCGTCTGTGAACGAACTCAAAAGACAGGCGTCATGATTGACCATCTCGACCATTTGGTGCTCACCACCTTCGACGAAGAGGCGTGCGTGGACTTTTACACGCGTGTTATGGGGATGGCGCTGGAGACTTTTGTGGGCGGCACACCACCCGTGACGCGTCAAGCTTTCAAATTTGGCCATCAAAAAATCAACCTGCATGTGCGTGGCAAAGAGTTCGAACCCAAAGCCCATGTGCCCGTGCCCGGTGCGCTGGATTTGTGTTTCATCGCCTCTGTGCCTTTGGATGACGTGATCTTACGGCTCAACGCCGCCGATTGGCCGATCTTGGAAGGCCCTGTGATGCGCACCGGTGCGACCCAAAAAATCAGGTCGGTTTACGTGCGTGACCCCGATTTGAATTTGATTGAAATTTCAGAACTCGTTTGAGTCAGCGCTTGTCACGCGCAAACACAACCGCCACGCGCGGGCGGTTGTTGCTTTATTGCTCGTCGACGATGGGGTTGGACAAGGTGCCAATGCCCTCAATCTCGATCTCACAGACATCGCCAGGCGCCATCCACACGGGTGGTGTGCGCGCATAGCCCACACCCGCTGGCGTGCCGGTGATCACCACGTCGCCAGGCTCCAAGGTCATGCACTCGGTGATGATGCGCAACGACTCCACCACGTTCCACAAAAAGTCGCGCGTGTTGGCGTCTTGCATGACTTTGCCATTCAAGCGCGATTGAATGCGCAAGCCCTCAGCGCCTGCGGGCAGCTCGTCGGGCGTGACCAGCCAAGGCCCGAAGGGGCCGGTGCCGTCAAAGTTTTTGCCAATCGTCCATTGCGCGGATTTGCGTTGGTAGTTACGGATGCTCGCGTCGTTGAAGCAGGCGTAACCGGCAATGCAGGCTAGCGCATTGTCCGCTGTCAGGTGGCGTGCACGCTGGCCGATGACCACTGCCAACTCGGCTTCGTAATCGAGCTGTGTCGACGCTTTGGGGCGCACGATGGGGCTTTGGTGGCCCACCATCGAGGTGGCGCCGCGCATGAAGAAGCTGGGGTACTCGGGGCGCGCATTGCCGCCTTCTTTGGCGTGGTCGGCGTAGTTCAAACCCATGCAAACGATCTTGCCGGGGTTGGGAATCAGCGGCAGCAATTGAACCGACGACAGCGTGCGAATGGCCGTGGCGGGGGCTTTGAGTGCGGCGGCGTGGGCGGCGGCCATGGCACCTTCGGTGGCAATCAGCGTTTTCAAATCTGCGGGTAAATCGAGGCCCAGCAAACTCAGGTCCACCAACGTCTCGGAGGACGCATCTTTGATCCAGCCCACGCCGGTGTGGTGGTCTGTTTTGAAGCTTAAAAATCGCATGTGGTTGTCTCCTTTTTTATTTATTCCAAGCGCCAGGTGTATTTCATACTGGCCCAACTTTGTTCAGCTTTGCCGTCCACTGTGCCAGGTCGGAACTGGCATTTCGAGAGGGCATTGCGTGCCGCTTCATCCAAGCGGTTGAAGCCAGAAGACTTTTCAATCTCGGCTTGCAGCACACGGCCATCGGCACCAATCAAAAACTTCAGCGTGACGGTTCCTTCTTCTTCGAGGCGGCGTGAGGCGCTGGGGTAGTCGGGCTTGGCGCAGCTCGCGCCGGCTTGAATGGTCGCGCCTGTGCGTATCGCAGGGGCTGGTGAGGCGGCTGGCACAGGTGGTGCCACCACAGCAGGGGCTGCGCTGGGCGGTGCCACAGGCACGGTGATGGTCGGTGTGGTGCTGGTGGGGGTTGGCACAGGCGCGGCAGCAGGCGGCGGCGGTGCTTTAGGGGGCGGTGGTGGCGTTTGGGGTGGGGCGGGCGGCGGCGGTACGTTCTCGCTCAGCAACATGGCGACCACTTTGACCTCGGTGATTTTCACGACCTTTTGGGCCAAGCCCGACTGAAGCGCCCACAGCAGCAGCCCATGCAGCAACACCACTAGCGCGATGCTGACGAGGTGCTTGCGCGGGTTGCGTTGGCGCTGGGCGTAGGGCGATGAAGAGGTCGAAGAAGTGTGCACGGGGCGGGTACTGAAAATCAGCTCTGATTCTAGGGCGCCCGTGTGACCTCTTCAGGTCACGGGGGCTGGGTTGAACAACACCAGCGCGTTGTGCAGTTTCCAATGCTCAGCCCATGTCTTTTTACGACCACTGGCCACGTCCAGCATGAGTTGGAACAGTTCCATGCCAACGTCTTCAATCGTTTTGTCGCCATCCGCGATGGTGCCCGCGTTGATGTCCATCAGGTCGTGCCAGCGGCGGGCGAGGTCGGTGCGGGTGGCCACTTTGATGACGGGCACTTCGGCCAAGCCATACGGCGTGCCGCGTCCCGTGGTGAAGACGTGCATGTTCATGCCCGCGGCGAGTTGCAGCGTGCCGCAAATGAAGTCGCTGGCGGGGGTGGCAGCGTAAATCAAGCCTTTTTGGGTCAGCTTGTTGCCCGGCGACAGCACACCCGAAATGGGGGCCGAGCCTGACTTGACGATGGAGCCCATCGCTTTTTCGACGATGTTGGACAAACCGCCCTTTTTGTTGCCTGGCGTGGTGTTGGCGCTGCGGTCCACACGGCCGCGGGCCAGATAGGCGTCGTACCAAGCCATTTCACGGATCATGGCCTCGGCCACTTCCGGAGTGGTGGCGCGTGCGGTGAGTTGGTCAATGCCATCGCGCACTTCGGTGGTTTCCGAGAACATCACGCTGGCGCCTGCTCGCACCAGCAAATCGGTGCAAAAGCCCACGGCGGGGTTGGCCGTGACGCCTGAGAACGCATCGCTGCCGCCGCATTGCACGCCCACCACCAGCTCGCTGGCAGGCACGGTTTCGCGGCGTCGTAAGTTCAGACGTTTAAGGTGGCGTGTGGCGGTTTGCATGATGTCGTCAATCATGGACATGAAGCCCACATGGGCGTCGTCTTGCAGACACACCACATCCAGGGCTTCGCCGCGCTGGTCGTTGATGGGGATGGCGCCGGGGGGCATCAGGCGTTCGGGTTGCAGCTTTTCGCAGCCCAAGCTGACCACCATCACTTCGCCGCCAAAGTTGGGGTTCAGGCTGATGTTGCGCAGCGTGCGAATTGGGATTTCTGCACCGTCGGCGTCAATCGCCACGCCGCAGCCGTAGGTGTGTTCGATGCCCACCACGTCGTCGACGTTGGGATATTTGGGCAGCAACTCCGCTTTGATGCGTTGCACCGCAAATTCCACCACGCCCGACACACATTGCACGGTGGTGGTGATGGCCAAGATGTTGCGCGTGCCCACTGAGCCATCGGCGTTGCGGTAGCCCTCGAAGGTGTAGCCCTCCAGCGGAGGAAGCGGCTCGGGCATGATCGTGGCGATGGGCAGGTTGTTCAGCTCGCGGGCTTCGGGCATTTGCAGCAGGCGCTCATGCACCCAGCTGCCTGCAGGAATGTCTTGCAGCGCGTAGCCAATGGGAATGCCATAGCGAATGACCGCGGCTTGAGCAGGCACATCGACCAGCGCTACTTTGTGGCCTTGGGGCACTTGGGTGGTCAAGGTCAGCCCGTCGGGCAACACGGTGCCAGCAGCCAAGCCGCCTGCGTTGGCCACGATGGCCACGTTGTCGCGGGCATGCATGCGGATGGTGATCGGGGTGGTCATCAAAGTCTCCTGTTTGTGGATAATGATAGCGGTACCATTTATCCGGTCAAGAACCCGTTGAATACCGACGTGCAAGTGAGCGACATGACTGACAAAGAAACCCCCAAACGATCACGCCGCAGCAGCGGTGCCATCACCCTGCGTGACGTGGCCATGCTCGCGGGTGTAGCGCCCATCACGGCCTCGCGTGCCATCAACACGCCCGGGCAGGTGTCGCCCGAGGTGTTGCGCAAAGTGCAAGAGGCGGTGCAACGCACGGGCTATGTGCCCAACCGCATGGCGGGTGGTTTGGCCTCGTCCCGCAGTCGCTTGATTGCCGCCGTGGTGCCCAGCACCGTGGTGTCGGTGTTCATGGAAACCATCGAGTCATTGAACGGCACTTTGTTTGACGCGGGTTACCAACTCATGCTGGGCCAATCGGGGTACTCTGCCGAGCGCGAAGAGTTGCTGCTTGAAGCCATCATTGGACGTCGTCCTGACGGCATCTTTTTGACGGGCATTTTGCCGCCGGGCAGGGCGCGCACGCGTTTGCTGGCATCGGGCATTCCGGTGGTCGAAACGTGGGACTTGACGCCCACCCCGATCGACATGCTGATTGGCTTCTCTCACTCGGACATTGGGCGTGAAGTGGCCCATTTCTTGATGGCCAAGGGCTACCAAAAATTCGCCATCGTGCGTGCGGAAGATGAGCGCGCCGATCGCCGCACCGTGGCGTTTCAAGAGGCCGTTGCGCAGCGGCGTTTGCCACCTGTGTTTGTGGTGAACGTGGGGGCCTCACGTTCCCTCAAAAGTGGGCGCGACGCGATGGTCCGCATCTTGGCCGAAGCGCCAGGCGTGCAGGCTGTTTTTTGCAGTTCCGACTTGCTGGCTTTGGGTGTGATGACCGAGGCGCGCGCACGCGGTCTGTCGGTGCCCGACGATGTGGCCGTGATGGGTTTTGGCGACGTGCCTTTTGTGGCTGACATGGTGCCTGCGCTCACCACCGTGCGCATCAACGGTGGGCAAATTGGCGAGCTAGCGGCCCGCTTTTTGATTGACCGCGCCGAGGATCGACCCGTGGACCCACGCATCGTGGATGTGGGCTTTTCGATCATCGAGCGTGAGAGTACAGCCCTAGCGAAAACCCTAGGCTAAAAGCATTGACGCTGCGTTTTTGCGTCGTTACCATCCCTTTAACTTAACTTGGTAGCGCTACCAAATGAATATAACTTCCTCATCACACATGTATTCGCGTTTGCTTTTGACGGGCGCTGCGGGCGGACTGGGCCAAGTGTTGCGCCCACGCTTGAAAACCCGTTGCGATGTGCTGCGCGTCAGCGATTTGTCGAATTTGGGCGAAGCCGCCGATGGCGAAGAGCTCCGACCTGCCGCGCTGCAAGACCGTCCCGCCGTGATGCAACTGTTGCAAGGGGTGGATGCGGTGGTGCACCTAGGGGGCATCTCCACCGAGCAGCCGTTTGACGACATCGTGCAAGCCAACATCATTGGCGCCTACAACCTGTACGAAGCGGCCCGTATTCACGGCACGCGTCGCATTGTGTTTGCCAGCTCCAACCACGTCACCGGTTTTTACCGCCAAGTCGAGGTGATCGATGCCAACCAACCCGTGCGTCCCGATGGTTACTACGGTTTGAGCAAAGCCTTTGGCGAAAACTTGGCCCGCTTTTACTTTGACCGTTACGGCATCGAGACCGTGGCGCTGCGCATTGGCTCCTCATTCCCCGAGCCCAAAGACCGCCGCATGCTCGCCACTTGGATGAGCTACGACGACTTAGAGCGTTTGGTGGTCGCCAGCCTCAGCTCACCCGTGGTGGGCTACAGCGTGATTTACGGCATGTCCGACAACCACCATGTGTGGTGGGACAACACGCCTGCCAAACACATTGGCTACCGCCCGCAAGACAGTTCCGAGCCCTTCCGCGCCGCAGCCGAAGCGCGTCAGCCCATTCTTGATTTGAACGACCCCGCCGTGATTTACCAAGGCGGCGGGTTTGTCAAAGCGGGTCCTTTTTAATTCTTAGACAACCTCACAGGAGACAACACCATGACACAACGCTTCAGCCTGATTCAAACCTTGGTGGCCACGGCCGCCGCTTCCCTATTCGCCATGGCGGCCAACGCCACAGAGTTCCGCTCGTCAGACACGCACCCTGACGACTACCCCACCGTACAGGCCGTGCGCCACATGAGCGAAGAGCTGAGCAAGGCCACCAATGGCAAGCACAGCATCAAGGTGTTCTCCAAGTCCACCTTGGGTCAAGAAAAAGACACGATTGAGCAAACCAAGCTCGGTGCCATCGCCATGACCCGCGTCAACGTGGCACCCATGAACAACATTTGTGCGGCCACCATGGTGCCCACCATGCCGTTCTTGTTCCGTTCGACCGAGCACATGCGCAAAGTGTTGGATGGCGCGATTGGTGAAGAAATCTTGAAAGATTGCGAACCACAAGGCTTTGTGGGTTTGGCCTTCTACGACTCAGGCGCACGCTCTATTTACACCGTCAAAAAGCCCATCAAGGTCTTGGCTGATGCCAAGGGTTTGAAGGTGCGCGTGCAGCAAAGCGATTTGTGGGTGTCGGTGCTCGAAGCCATGGGTGCCAATGCCACGCCCATGCCGTATGGCGAGGTGTACACCGCGTTGAAAACTGGTTTGGTGGACGCCGCAGAAAACAACTACCCCTCGTATGAGAGCTCACGTCACTTCGAAGTGGCCAAGTACTACAACAAGACCGAGCACTCGATGGCGCCCGAAATTTTGTTGTTCTCCAAGAAGGTGTGGGACACCCTGTCTGCTGAAGACCAAAAGCAAATCCGCGCAGCTGCCAAAGAGTCGGTGACGTACATGCGCAAGCTGTGGGACGAGCGTGAAGCCAAATCGCTGGCGATTGTGAAAGCCGGCGGTGCTGAGATTGTGGAAGTTGACAAGGTTGCTTTCCAAAATGCCATGAAGCCCGTGTATGACAAGTTCTTGAAGGACCCCAAACTCCAAGACATGGTCAAGCGCATCAACGCTGTCAAGTAACTGAGTCGTTCATGTACACACGCTTTTGTGCCGCCTTAGCGCGGCTTTGTTTGAAGGTGGGCGTCGGCGGCCTTGGGTTGCTGATTGCCGCCGTGCTCTACCAAGTGATTGGCCGTTACGTGTTCAACGACACGCCCACTTGGGCGGAGAGTGGTGCGGTGTTGTTGGTGCTCTACGTGACCATGCTGGGCATGGCGGTGGGGGTGCGCGACGCGGGTCACATTGGCTTGGAGTCTTTGTTGGTGCTGGTCCCAGAGGCCGTGCGCTTGAAGATGGAGCTGCTCATTCACGCCTTGGTGCTGGTGTTTGGCCTGATCATGGCCTACAACTGCGCGGTGTTGGCGCAAAGCGTGTGGGACTACAAAATTCCAACCTTGGGATTGTCAGAAGCCTTCAAGTACGCCCCACCTGCTTTTGCGGGTGTCTTGATTTCTTTGTTTTCGTTGGAACACATCATCGCCTTGTTGCGCGGTGAAGAGGTAGAACCCGCATGGCATTGACTATTTTGTGCGTGAGCTTCACGCTGTTGCTGCTTTTGGGTGTGCCCGTGGCGTTCTCGATTGGCTTGTCGTCTTTGGCGACGCTGTTTTACGAAGGCTTGCCGCTGGCGGTGGGCTTTCAGCAAATGATTTCGGGCATGAACCCGTTTTCGTTCCTCGCGATTCCGTTCTTCATCTTCGCAGGCGAGATCATGATGTACGGCGGCATCGCCGACAAGATTGTGGACTTCGCCAAGTCGCTCGCCGGCCATGTGCGCGGCGGCTTGGGCATGAGCAACGTGTTGGCGTGCACCTTGTTTGGCGGTGTGTCGGGCTCTCCCGTGGCCGACGTGTCGGCGATGGGTGCGGTGTTGATTCCACAAATGAAAAAAGAGGGCTACGACGTCGACTACGCGGTCAACGTCACCACCCATGCTT
Organism: uncultured Limnohabitans sp.; assembly: GCA_963513725.1. Lineage (GTDB taxonomy): Bacteria > Pseudomonadota > Gammaproteobacteria > Burkholderiales > Burkholderiaceae_C > Limnohabitans. The sequence continues at coordinate 185,436 of CAUPRM010000002.1, forward strand.
CGTTGGTGGGCGCCTTGATGCCGACCAGCCACAACCTCATCATCTTCACGCTGGCGGCCAGTGGCAAGGTGAGCATTGCCGCCTTGATCTTGGCGGGCATCGTGCCAGCCATTGTGCTGACCATTTGCAACTTGGTGGCGGCGTATGCAGTGGCGGTGAAGCGCGGTTATCCCGCAGGCACCTTCCCCGGTTGGGCGGTGGTGGGGCACTCGTTTGTGCAATCGCTGCCGGGCCTGTTTGTGGTGGTCATCATCATCGTGGGCATTTTGTCGGGCGCGTTCACAGCGACCGAGTCGGCCTCGGTGGCGGTGCTGTGGGCCTTGTTCCTCGCCGCAGTGGTTTACAAAAAACTCACGCGCGAGCAGTTGATGAAGGCGGCTTCTAAAGCGGTCAAGAGCACCGGTGCGGTGTTGTTGCTGATCGGCATCAGCTCCATGTTTGGCTACTTGATTGGCTTGTACGGCGTGGCTGAGTTGACGGGCAATTTGCTGTCGGGCTTCAGCAGCACACCGTGGGTCATCTTTTTGTGCGTGAACGTCATCTTGTTTGTGTTGGGCACCTTCCTCGACATGGCCGCCACGATTTTGATTTGCACGCCCATCTTCTTGCCCATTTGCCAGCAAATGGGCATGAGCACCGAGCAGTTTGGCATCGTCATGCTCATCAACTGTGCGCTGGGCTTGAACACGCCGCCCGTGGGCACCACCCAGTTTGTGGGTTGCACCATTGGTGGCGTTTCGGTGGGCACGGTGATGAAAACCATTTGGCCGTTTTACGGTGGCTTGATCGCCGCTTTGATGCTGGTGACTTACGTGCCCTCGTTCTCGATGTGGCTGCCCAACTTGATTTTGAAATAAGCCTCACGGCACACACACCTGAACTGATACACCTGTATGAACCAAGGCCCATCCATCCCATTTGTGACCAGCCCTCGCTACCCTGATCCTCGCATCGAGGTGTTGGATGAGCGCTTTATGAAATTGCGCGTTTTCAGCAACAGCGTGGAGCAACTCTTCAGTGGCATGCGTTGGGCCGAAGGCCCCGTGTGGTTTGGCGATGGTCGCTACCTGTTGGTGTCGGACATTCCCGGCAACCGCATCTTGCGTTGGGACGAGGCATCGGGGCAGGTGAGTGAATTTCGCACGCCCTCGCACAACGCCAACGGCCTCGCGCGCGACCAGCAAGGACGCTTGTTGGCCTGCGAGCACCAGTCACGGCGTATCACGCGCACCGAGTACGACGGTCGCATCACCGTGTTGGCCGATCACTTCGAAGGCAAGCGCCTCAACTCCCCCAACGACATCATTTGCCAAAGCAATGGCGCGGTCTGGTTCACCGACCCGCCCTTTGGCATTGCGGGCGATTGGGAGGGCGACCCTGCGCCTGCCGAATTGCCCCATGCGGTGTACCGCATCGACCCACAAACGGGCGCTCTGCAGCAGGTGCTGACCGATGTGCCAGGGCCCAATGGCTTGGCGTTTTCACCGGACGAGTCGGTGCTCTACATCGTGGCGAGCCGGGCCAAACCACACCGTCAGGTGTGGGCGTATGACGTGGACGCACAAGGCGAGTTGTCAAACCGCCGCGTGGTGATTGACGCGCAAGGGCCCGGTGCTTTGGACGGCATAGCGGTGGATGTGGAAGGCAATCTCTGGTGCGGCTGGGGCAGCGATGGCTCGGCACACGGCAATCCTGAACAGCTCGATGGTGTGCGTGTCTTTGCGTCAGATGGCACGGCCATTGGCCATATCCACTTGCCTGAGCGTTGCGCCAACGTCTGCTTTGGTGGCGCCAAAAACAACCGACTTTTCATGGCCAGCAGCCACTCGCTGTATGCCGTTTACACCCACACCCGTGGCGCAAATGCGCTCGGTTAATTTCAATGAAAGAAGAGAGTCCTCTATGAAAAAACGTAACTTTTTGATGTCATGCCTTGCGGGTTTCCTGAGTATGACCGCGGCCTATGCTTGGCCTGACAAAAACGTCACTTTGGTCGTACCTTTCCCACCGGGTGGGTCCACCGATTTGATCGCACGCACGTTGGCCCCCAAGCTGCAAGAGAAACTGGGCGGCACCTTCATCACCGACAACAAAGCAGGAGCCACAGGCACGATTGGCGCGGGTTTTGTCGCGCGTTCTGCCCCCGATGGCCACACTTTGTTTGTGTCGTCTTTAGGGCCCTTTGTGATTGCCCCCCATTTGTTGACTAAAGTGCCTTACGACGCTTTGAAAGACTTCGACTACATCACCGTCGCTGTGCAAGCGCCGAACGTGTTGGTGGTGCCCGTGAACTCGCCTCACAAATCCATGGCCGATGTCATCGCCTTCCAAAAAGCCAATCCCAACAAAATGACCTTTGCCTCCTCGGGCAACGGCAGCAGCGACCATCTGACGGCTGAGTTGTTCTGGTTGCAAACAGGCACCACGGGCATCCATGTGCCCTACAAAGGTGGTGGCCCTGTGATGACCGATTTGCTGGGCGCCCAAGTGGATTCGTCCTTCATGAACATCAACACCGCCATGCCGCAAATCTTGGCGGGTAAGCTGCGTGCGCTCTCCATCACCAGTGCCAAGCGTTCGCTTTTGTTGCCCAATGTGCCTTCGTTGGAAGAGCTGGGCATCAAAGACGCCAACGTCAACTCTTGGCAAGCCATCGCCGCGCCCAAAGGTTTGCCAGCTGAGATCAAAGCCAAATTGCATGCGGCCATCGTGTCTGCCTTGAACGACCCGCAAGTCAAGCCCAAATTGCTGGACTTGGGGTTTGAGATCGTGGCCAACACCCCTGAGCAATTCACCGCGTTCCAAGCGACTGAGTTTGCGCGTTGGAAGAAGCTGATTGAAACCCGCAACATCAAAGCAGACTGAACGATTTATGGCCAACACCACTGTGACGCAAGCTCCCGTCATCACTCAATTGCGTGTCATCCCTGTCGCGGGGCATGACAGCATGTTGCTCAACTTGTCGGGTGCACATGGCGCGTTTTTCACCCGAAACATCCTCATCCTCACGGACAACGCGGGCCGCACAGGCATCGGCGAAGTGCCTGGCGGCGAAAAGATTCGCGCCACGCTGGAAGACGCCACCGAGTTGGTGGTGGGGCAAAGCATTGGCAATGTGCAAGCGGTGCTCAACACCATGCGCACCCGCTTCGCCGACCGCGATGTGGGCGGCCGTGGCTTGCAAACCTTTGACTTGCGCACCACCATCCACGCCATCACGGCGGTGGAGTCGGCCTTGCTCGACTTGTTGGGCCAGCACCTCAACGTGCCTGTGGCCGCGCTCTTGGGCGAAGGCCAGCAGCGCAGCGCGGTGGAGATGCTGGGTTACCTGTTTTTCATTGGCGACCGCACACAAACCGATTTGCCTTATCGCCAAGAGGCCGATGCCGATAACGCCTGGTTCCGTCTGCGCAACGAAAAAGCCATGACGCCTGAGTCGGTGGTGCGTTTGGCCGAAGCCGCGCGTGAGAAATATGGCTTCAACGATTTCAAGCTCAAAGGGGGCGTGTTGGCGGGCGAGGCTGAAATTGAAGCCGTTCGCGCCTTGCACGCACGCTTCCCGCAAGCGCGCGTCACGCTCGACCCCAATGGTGGCTGGTCGCTCAAAGAGGCCGTTCGTTTGATGCGCGACATGCACGGCGTGGTGGCCTATGCCGAGGACCCTTGTGGTGCCGAAGAAGGCTTCAGCGGCCGCGAAGTGATGGCCGAGTTCCGACGCGAAACCGGCTTGCCCACCGCCACCAATATGGTCGCCACCGATTGGCGTCAGATGGTGCATTCCTTATCGCTACAAAGCGTAGACATTCCACTGGCCGATCCGCATTTCTGGACCATGGCGGGCTCGGTGCGCGTGGCGCAAACCTGCCGCGACTGGGGCCTGACTTGGGGCTCGCACTCCAACAACCATTTCGATGTGTCGCTGGCCATGTTCACCCATGTGGCGGCGGCGGCACCGGGCAAAGTCACAGCCATCGACACGCATTGGATTTGGCAAGACGGCCAAGGCCTCACCCAAGAGCCCCTGCAAATTGTGGATGGTCATGTGCAAGTGCCGCAAAAACCGGGCTTGGGCATTGCGCTTGACATGGCCAAAGTCGAGGCCGCGCATCAGCTGTATCTGCAACACGGCTTGGGCTCGCGTGACGATGCCACGGCCATGCAGTACCTGATTCCAGGCTGGAAGTTTGACCACAAGCGCCCGTGCATGGTGCGCTGATTTTGGAAATAAAAAAGGAAATATGACTATGAAACTCGGATTCATTGGCCTCGGCATCATGGGCGCCCCCATGGCGCAACACCTGTTGGCTGCTGGCCACGAGATGTTTGTACGCACCCGCAGCAAAGTGCCCGAAGGCTTGCAAGGCGCCACCGTGTGCGCCACCAACGCCGATGTGGCGCGTGCGGCAGACATCATCTTTTTGATGTTGCCCGACACCCCCGATGTGCAGGCCGTGTTGTTTGGCAAAGACGGCGTGGCTGAGGGCTTGAGCGCTGGCAAAGTGGTGGTGGACATGAGCTCCATCTCGCCCATCGACACCAAGGCCTTTGCCCAGCAAATCAACGCCAAGGGCGCTGAGTACCTTGATGCACCCGTGTCGGGCGGCGAAGTGGGGGCCAAAGCGGCGAGCTTGACCATCATGGTGGGCGGCACAGAGGACACGTTTGCGCGTGTCAAACCACTGTTCGAGTTGATGGGTAAAAACATCACCCATGTGGGCGGCAATGGCGATGGTCAGACCACCAAGGTGGCCAACCAAATCATCGTAGCGCTCAACATTGCAGCGGTGGGTGAGGCCTTGCTGTTTGCCAGCAAAGCGGGCGCCGACCCCGCCAAAGTGCGCGCTGCCTTGATGGGTGGTTTTGCGTCAAGCCGCATTTTGGAAGTCCATGGCGAGCGCATGATCAAGCGCACGTTCAACCCCGGTTTCCGTATCGCGTTGCATCAAAAAGACTTGGGGCTCGCGCTCAGTGGCGCCAAAGCCATGGGCGTGGCATTGCCGCAAACCGCTTCGGCGGCGCAACTCATGCAAGTGTGTGCGGCGCAAGGCTGGGACCAACTCGACCACTCGGCTTTGGTGAAGTCGCTGGAGTTGATGGCCGCCCACGAGGTCAGCCAAGGCTGATCAGGAGACCAACTTGGCCACGCGCGCTTGACCGCTGTTGCGGCTCAAATGCTGCAGTGGCAATTCGGTGCTGGACTTGATGCGTTGCAACACCAAGTTCGAGCGAATGCTGCTCACCCCTTCGAGCGCGGTAAGTCGGCGCAGCACCGAATCCGACAAATCGGCCAAGTTGGCCGCCACGATTTGCAAAATGTAGTCGGCCTCGCCAGTCACGGAGTCGCAGGCCAAGACTTCTGGCATGTCTTGGATCGCGGCTTCAAACGCGCGTCCTTCATCACCCCCGTGTCTGAGCAAACTGACGGCGGTGATGGCACGCACGGTCAACCCCAGCAATTGGGCGTCCAGCAGCGCTGTGTATTGACGAATCAGTCCGTTGGCGTGCAGTCTTTGCACGCGTCGACTCACCTGTGAGCCCGACAGATGCACCAAATCTCCCAGCTCTTGGTTGGTGGCGAGCGCGTTGTTTTGCAACGCAGTCAACAGCTTGAGATCAAAAGTGTCTAGAAGAAGATCGTCGTTGATGGGTGTTTTCATGCACAAATTATGCATAAATTAGCTTTTCTGGTGCTGAAAATGCGCACCTCTTGCTGTGGGTTTTCACCACAATGGGTTTTCTCATCACACCAACGAGGCGTATGCCATGACCGAAAATTTAGACAATCCTATGGGCTTGATGGGTTTTGAATTCGTCGAATTCGCTGCGCCCCATCCAGAAATCTTTGGCCCCCTTTTTGACAGCATGGGTTTCACCTGCGTGGCCAAGCACCGTTCTAAAAACGTGTGGCTGTATCGCCAAGGGGGGATCAATTTCATCGTCAATCAGGAACCCAACAGTGCGGCGGCTTACTTCGCTGCCGAGCATGGGCCGTCTGCTTGCGGCATGGCGTTTCGTGTGAAAGACGCGCATCAAGCGTATGCGCGCGCCTTGGCGCTGGGTGCACAACCGGTGGACATCCCAACCGGACCGATGGAGTTACGTTTGCCCGCCATCAAAGGGCTGGGCGGTGCGCCGCTGTATTTGATTGACCGCTTTGAAGAGGGCAAGTCGATTTACGACATTGATTTTGAGTTTTTTCAAGGCGTAGAGCGCCTCCCTGTTGGCCACGGTTTGCGTTTGATTGACCACTTGACGCACAACGTCTACCGAGGCCGCATGCAGTATTGGGCTAATTTTTATGAAAAATTGTTCAACTTCAAAGAAGCCCGTTACTTCGACATCAAGGGGACGCACACGGGGCTCACGTCCAAAGCCATGACGGCGCCCGACGGCATGATCCGCATTCCTTTGAACGAAGAGGCCTCCAAGGGCACGGGGCAAATTGAAGAGTTTTTGATGCAGTTCAATGGCGAAGGCATTCAGCATATTGCCTTGTTGACCGACAACTTGGTGGACACCGTGGATCGCCTGCAACTGGCGGGCGTGGCTTTGATGACGGCACCCAATGACGTGTATTACCAAATGCTTGAGCAACGCTTGCCTGGGCATGGGGTGCATGTGCCGGACTTACAAGCTCGCGGCATTTTGCTGGACGGCGTCACGGGCGAGGGTGCGCCACGGTTGCTGCTGCAAATTTTTTCGCAAACCATGCTGGGGCCGGTGTTCTTTGAATTCATTGAACGCCGTGCTGACGAGGGCTTTGGGGAGGGCAATTTCAAAGCGCTGTTCGAGTCGATTGAGCGTGATCAAATTCAGCGTGGCGTACTGGTGACAAGTGATTGACGGCAATGCCGTTACCCTCAAGCCATTCAACTTAGGAGACACTTTTCATGCACATTCCGTCCCTCAAAAATGAAGTCAGCCCCGAAGAGTGGGCCTTGCGTGTGGACCTCGCGGCGTGTTATCGCCTGGTGGCCATGTACGGCATGAGTGATTTGATCTTCACGCACATCAGCGCCAAGTTGCCAGACAGTGTGTCCGGTGATTCGCCGCAGTTTTTGATCAACCCTTATGGCTTGATGTTCGATGAAATCACGGCCTCGTCGTTGATTCGCATCGACATGGCAGGCAACCAAATCACGCCGTCCGAGTTCAGTGTCAACCGCGCGGGCTTTGTGATTCACAGCACCATCCACGAAGCGCGTCACGACGCCGCGTGTGTGCTGCACACCCACTCGCGCGCGGGCGTGGCGGTGAGTGCGCAAAAGGCGGGTGTGCTGCCCATTTCGCAACAGGCGACGTTGTTGATGAGTTCGCTGTGTTACCACGACTACGAAGGCTTGGCGGTGCACGACGACGAGCGGGCGCGCCTGAAGGCCGACATGGGCAGCAGCAATTACATGGTGCTGCGCAACCACGGTTTGTTGACCGTCGGTAAAACAGTGGCCGACGCCTTTTTGGCGATGTACTTTTTGGAGTCCACCTGCCAAATTCAAATCAGCGCGCAAGCGGGCGGTGAACTCAACATGGTGTCGCAAACGGTGTTGGACGGTGTGGAAACGGCCATGCGCTTGCAGCAGGGACAAGGCCGAGGCTCGGCGGGGCAGCTGGCTTGGCCTGCGTTGTTGCGACGCTTGGATCGGTTGAACCCCGGCTACGACGCATAACGCATCAGAGGGCCTCAACACCCCCTAAAACAAAAAGCCCGCTGAATATTCAGCGGGCTTTTTTGTGGCGCATCAGGCGCTGCGTCAGTGCCTGATGTGTTCAACACACGGATCAGTGGTTGTCGGTCAACTGGTCCAAGATGGCTGGGTTTTCCAGTGTCGAGGTGTCTTGCGTGATCGCCTCGTTCTTGGCCAAGCTGCGTAGCAAGCGGCGCATGATCTTGCCGGAGCGGGTCTTGGGCAAGTTGTCGCCGAAGCGGATGTCTTTGGGCTTGGCGATGGGGCCAATTTCTTTGCCCACGTGGTCGCGCAAGATTTTGGCAATCGCTTTGGCTTCGTCGCCTGTGGGACGCGCGCGCTTCAGCACCACGAACGCGCAGATGGCTTCGCCGGTGGTGTCGTCAGGACGACCCACCACAGCGGCTTCGGCCACCAACTCGGTGCAGCTCACCAAGGCCGATTCGATTTCCATCGTGCCCATGCGGTGACCCGACACGTTCAACACGTCGTCAATGCGGCCGGTGATGGTGAAGTAGCCTGTTTTCTCGTCGCGGATCGCGCCGTCGCCAGCCAAGTAGTACTTGCCCTTGAACTCTTCGGGGTAGTAGCTCTTGATGAAACGCTCGGGGTCATTCCATATGGTGCGAATCATCGAAGGCCATGGGCGCTTGACCACCAAAATACCGCCTTGGCCGTTGGGCATGTCGTGACCTGCTTCGTCCACCACGGCTGCTTGGATGCCGGGGAAGGGCAAGGTGCAAGAACCGGGAACCATCGGCGTCACGCCTGGCAGCGGGGTGATCATGTGGCCACCGGTTTCGGTTTGCCAGAAGGTGTCGACGACGGGGCAACGGCTGCCGCCCACGTGTTTGTAGTACCACTCCCAAGCGGCTGGGTTGATGGGCTCGCCGACCGAACCCAGCAAACGCAGGCTCGACAAGTCGTAGCTCTTGGGATGCACAGCATCGTTGGCTTCAGCCGCTTTGATGAGTGAACGGATGGCGGTTGGCGCGGTGTAGAAGATCGAGACTTTGTGGTCTTGGATCATCTTCCAGAAGCGGCCAGCGTCTGGGTAAGTGGGCACGCCTTCGAACACGATTTCAGTGCCACCCAAAGCCAATGGGCCGTAGGTGATGTAGGTGTGGCCTGTGACCCAACCGATGTCGGCGGTACACCAGAACACGTCGTTGTCTTTCAAGTCGAAGGTCCACTTGGTGGTCAACGCTGCGTGCAGAAGATAGCCACCGGTGCTGTGTTGCACGCCTTTTGGCTTGCCAGTGGAGCCCGAGGTGTAGAGCAAGAACAGGGGGTGCTCAGCGCCCACCCATTCTGGTTCGCAGGTGGTGGCTTGTTTTTCAGCCAAGTCAGCCATCCATTGGTCGCGACCAGCGGTCATGGCGATGTCGCCACCGGTGCGCTTGACCACCAACACGTTTTTCACAGAGTCGCAACCGCCCAAAGTCAGGGCTTCGTCGACGATGGCTTTCAGGGGCAGGTGCTTGCCACCGCGCACTTGTTGGTCAGCCGTGATGATGGCCACAGCGCCTGTGTCCTCCACGCGGTCACGCAGCGATTGGGCGGAGAAGCCGCCAAACACCACCGAGTGGGTGGCGCCGATACGGGCACACGCTTGCATGGCGGCCACGCCTTCGATCGACATGGAGATGTAGATCATCACGCGGTCGCCTTTTTTGACGCCGACTGATTTCAGGGCGTTGGCGTATTGGCAAGTTTTGGCCAGCAATTGGCTGTAAGTGGCTTTGGTCACTTCGCCGCCGTCGGCTTCGAAGATGATGGCGGTCTTGTCGCCCAAGCCTTTTTCGATGTTGCGGTCCAAGCAGTTGTAAGAGGCGTTCAATGTGCCGTCTTCGAACCACTTGAAGAAAGGGGCGTTGCTCTCGTCGAGCACTTTGGTGAAAGGGGTCTTCCAGCTCAGCAGTTCACGTGCTTGCTCGGCCCAAAATCCTTCGTAGTCGGTCTCTGCCTTTTTGCACAAGGCCTCGTAGGCGGCCATGCCGGATACGTTGGCTTGTTTGACGAACTCTGCGGATGGCAGGTGAATGGTGATGTCGCTCATAGAAACGGTCTCCTCTTTATTAGACGGCTGGCTTTCAAAACCCCACGACTGTGGCGCTCCGCTCTTACAAGGGTCTGACTGATTCAGGCCTGACCCGCGCGTTGGGCCTAGGGATGACCCGCACTGTTGAGACAACTCTTAAATCAATAAGAGAAAAACAGTTGAGGGTTGATAAAACCCTCAAAAATCACAATCAATTTGGTATCCAAAAGAACGAGCGGTCCAACTTGCCTTGGAAAAAAATAAAAATCCGATCAGGTCTTTGGGGCAGGCATCAGCTCAGCCAAGGTCAGGTGAATGTCCAAGTGCTGCGCGATGAATTGACGTGCCCTGTCTTGCCATCCACCCAGTTTGGCGTCGTGGTGCAGCAGTCCGGGGTCTTGGTCTTGACCTTGGTTGAAGTCCAAGGGCGTGGCAAAGCGCAGTTCGAACAGTTCGTAGCGCGGCAGGTAAAGCTTGGGCGCTTGCCGGCTGGAGGCCGCGATGGCGCGCAGACGGCCTTGGTGGCTCCAGTCGCAAAACAACAAGTCGCCCATGCGTAGCAGGAGCACGCTTTGGTTGGGCGCGATCTTGCCCAGAATTTGGGCGTAACTCAATTCCCCTGCGGGATCGATGCGGGCCAGTTGTGCGGCGGCGTCTTCGCCCAAGGCCACCCACGCTTCGCTGATGTGGCCCCTCTGCGAATAGGCCTCCCAAAACCGGCGGCGGTAGGGGGCGATGTCGTCTTGGGTGTGGTCGAGGATGTCAAAAAATGCGCTCAAGGTGCGCGCGCTGGCCCAGCGGCTGGCGGTGGCGATGGCCTCGCGGCGTACGCCTAACCATCCGGCGTGGTCGTGGCGCGGGTCGCCCAAGGTGCGCAGCAATTCAGACAACAGCGCGTTTTGCAACTCGGGTGGTGGCGAGCGCTCAAACCATGGCGAGAGCAAGTTGTAGGCAAAGTCGTCGCGGCACAGCGGGTAACGAAAGCGGCGTGCGTCGGTGTTGGGCGCATGCACCGCCCATTCGCACATGCGCCGCACGTAGGCCAAGCTGCTGCGCACATCTTCAGGGGCGGTCAAGGCCAGCGCAAAGGCTTGGCGACAAAACGGGCTGAGCCAAAAGCCTTCGCTCACGTCATGCTGACTTTGCCATTGCGCCAAGCTGGTGTGCGGCGGCAGGTTCAAGATGTCGCGGGCGATGTTGGCGGGGCCAAGCTGGGGGTCAAACATGTCGAGCTCGGTGACCAAGCGCACCAAGCCCGCCGATTGACCGCCTTCCAAGGCTTGAATCACCCGGGGCTGTTTGAAAAACGTGTTGGCGGCTTTGGCCAGTTTGACCAGCACCGGATTTTCAAGGTCGAAATGTTGCCAATAGGTGTGCAGCATGCTGCGACCCCATCGCATGGGGCGGCGGCTGCGCACCGTCTCGTGCAGGGTTTGGGCCAGGTAACGATCGACCAAGGCCATTTGCGTGTGCAAGCCACGACCGCCGCTGAGCCACAGGGCGTAGGGAATGTGACGCCAGTCACGCAGACGCGGCGTGGGTGTTTCTTCCGTGCCTGAGGCCAGCGCTTGCCGCGCCGCATGGGGCAACAAGGGGGCAAAGTTCACGGCCTCAAAGGCTGCGTAGGTGCGCTCGCCCACGCCTCGCAAATCGGGGTCGTTGCCAATGCCGTTGCCTCGCTTGACGCGGGCTGCAAGCGCAAGCTGGTCAAAGTCGAGGGGCAGGGGCGCAAACAACACGGTCATGGCGGCTTGCGCTTTCAGCGCACGACTTCTTGCATCTTTTTCAAGGTGCTGCTGGCGCCTTTGGTGGCGGCGTTGTCGCCTGCTTGAAAGGCCAGCACAAAGCGCAGCTCGACGCGGCGGTTTTGCGCGGCGTCTTTTTTGTTGCTGGGGCGTTCATCGGCGTACGAGCTGATGCCAAAGACGGGCTGTTCGCGCTCGTTGCGAAAGTGTTGCATGGGGCCGGCATTGAGTTCTTTGTAGACGGCGCGGGCGCGGTCGAGTCCGAGGTGCCAGTTACTGTAGTCGCCGCGTTGCAAGGGCACCGAGTCGGTGTGGCCCTCAATCAGCACGGTTTCAATTTCGACATGCTGTGGGTTGGGCGGGCAGTTGGCGGGCAATTGACGGCGTTGTGAATAGATGTAGCAAGGCAGCACCTGTTGCAGTTGCTCGGCCGATTGGCGCAGGGCGCGCACGCCGTTGGCCTCTAAGTCGGGGCGACCGCGTGCAAACAAGGTGTCGGTGGGCAAGGTGATGACGCCCGAGGCTTGGTCAATGGCCACGGGCACACCCGCTTTTTGCAGGCGGCTGCCAATGGCTTGCACCACGCCCGCCAGTGGGTCGGGTGGGTTGTCGGTGGGAATCTCAGGCTTGCGGGCCAGCAACACCATCACCATGACGATGAAGATGAACAGCAGACCAATCATCAAGTCACTGGCCGAGGCCATGTAGCCCGACTCTTCGACCTGTTCGTTGACGGCGGAGGGGCGGCGGCGTTGAATCAACATGGGTGAACGTTCGGCATTTAGCGCTTGACGGGCAGCGCGTCGATGAACTCATCGAGCACTTCTTCCAAGTTGCTGATGCTGCCGCCGAGCTGGGTCACCGCGGTGGCCAGGTGTTGGTCCATCTTGATGTGCAGGTCGGCCACTTGGCTGGTGTAGCCCGATACGCCTTGGGTGATGGCGCTGACCGTGCTTTGCAAGGCCTCTTGCGCGTCTTGCATGTGGGTGCGCACTTGGCCCAAGGCCGAGTCGGCGGCTTGGGCGCTGGTTTGCAGGGTTTCCACGGTGCGACCCAAAGCTTGGTTCATGGGCACCAAGGCGTCTTTGAAATCGGTGGCGGCGGCCCGTTGCAAAGCCACCGAGTTTTCGATGGTGCTGGCGCTGCCCTTGAAGGCTTCGGCGGTTTGCTGGATCAGCCCCACGGTGCCTTCTAAGCCGCGCATGGCGTTTTGCACGGTGGTGATGGTTTGGCCAAATTTGCTGAGCAACGACTCCAGCTGAATGGCACCTTGGTGGCCCGAATGGTTGATGCGCTCTAAGGCGGTGTCGAGTTCGGTCACCGTGCCGCGTGTGGCTTGCACGGCTTGGGTCAGCATGCCCACGGCGTCGTTGAACGAGGTCAGGCCGCTTTCCATGCCTTGCGTGAGAGCAGCACCGGCTTTGCTGAGTTCGCCAGCGGCTTGTGTGCCCGCGCTGCCAAAGCTTTGGCTCGAGATTTGAATGCTGTCGGCCAAGGTGGCGAGTTTGTCGAACGCGGGTTGCATGTTGCGCGCCAAGGACTCACCCACGGCATCGGCAAAGTCGCCTTCTAAGCGGCGCAGTTGGCCCACTTGGGTGCGGTTCTCGTCCAAGATGTCTTGGAACAACGCGAGTTGCATGCGCACGCTGGCTTCGGCCGCGTTGTCGGGCACGCGTGCACGCAGGGTGTGGCACAGCGTGTCGATGCTGTTTTGCAGGTTTTCGAGCGAAATCTTGGCGCGCCAGTTCCACACCAGCGAGCACAGCAGACCCGCAATGGAGGTGATGAACTTGCCGCCCGCCGTGGCGATCAACGATTGCAGGGCTTGGTCTTGCTGACGTGCCGACACGTCCAAAGCGTTCAAGGCCAAACCGGCTTGTTGCAAGGCCACCGCCAAAAAGATGAACGTGCACATCAAGCCAAAACCAATCAGCAAGTTGGGCATGGTCTCGAACAGCGCCAAATTGAGGCGACCGCCCAACACGCTGCGCACAGTCCAAGTGTCGGCATGGCTGCGAAAGCTGTAGCTGGCGCGTTGGCCTGCGTTGGCCCCGCTGGATGTGCCATTTGTTGCGGGTAAGTCGATCAAACCAGCTTCGGTTTCGCGCAGCAAAAACTTCAATTCGTTGTCTTGCGTTTGGCGTTCGGCCTTGAGCAAGGCATCGCGGCTGCTGCCGGTGGCGGCGGCCAACCAGTCGTTGAGCTCGCGCACTTGTTCGCGCACGCTGGCAATGCGAGCCGTCCACCTTTGAAAGCTCAAAATCGCAAAGACAAAAATCAGGGCCGCAATGGCCAGTGGCACAGCCAGCTGTTCGAGTTGGGCAAGGTAAGGATTCATGGGCATAGCGCTATTGTGTCTAAAGATCAGGGGGCCGATCGCCCCGTGCTGTCTGGGTGATCCAAACCGCCCGCCCGCATCACGCGGCGCGCACAAGCATTCCAAAGCAGGCCCACGTTGGGGGCCCACAGGGTGAGGCGTTCGCGGGCGCGGGTGAGGCCGGTGTAGACCAACTCCCGTGTGAGCACGGGCGACTCTTGGGCAGGCAGGGCCAGCAGCACATGCGTGAACTCAGACCCTTGCGATTTGTGCACGGTCATAGCGAACACGGTTTCCACGCTTTCTAAGCGCGAGGGCATGACCCAGCGCACGGGCGAAGGCTGGGTTTTGGGTGGGTTTGAAGGCTCTGCGCTGGCGGGGAAGGCCACACGCAGCACGCCGTTGGTATCGGGCAGGCACAGGCCAATGTCGCCGTTCATCAGGTTCAACGCGTAGTCGTTGCGGGTGACCATGACGGGACGACCGGCGTACCAAGCGCTGTCGCCCAGCCCCAAGGCGCGTTCGATGTGGGGGTTGAGCTGCGTCACGCCCAGCGGGCCTTCGCGCACGGCGCACAACACGCAAAACTCGGTGAAGGCGTTGAGCAGTGCCAAGGCCTGCTCATCACGGCAAGGTGCGGCGGCGCGTGTTTTGCTGGGACGGTGTGCGTCCAGCAAGGCCAGCCAATGACGCCAGCCGTGACGCAGGCCGACCGCCAGCTGGGGGTCGCTGGCGCTGCTGAGTTGCAAGCGCGTCACATCGGGCTCGGGCGTGTCGCCGTCCAAGCGTTGTTGCAGGGGCAAGCTGGCCAGCCAGTCGGGGGCTGTTTTCCACAAGGCTTTGAGCGCGGGGGTGTTGTTGGCTGTTCCGTGGTTCACGGCTTGCGCCCATTGACCAATGCCGCTTTGGGCACCAAAGCGGTGGCTGTGCGTGAGCGTGACGGTTTGCGCGCGCAGCAAAGCGCCGGTGCACAGCTGCGACATCACCGCACCGGCCTCGACGGAGGCGAGTTGGTCTTTGTCACCCAGCAAGATGAGGCGGGCCGTGGGAGGCACGGCTTGCAGCAGGCGCGCCATCATCTCCAAGTCGATCATGGACGCTTCGTCGACCACCACCACATCGGTGGCCAGTGCGTGGGCGGGGTTGGCGCGGCTGTTGGTTTGCAACAAGCGGTGCAGGGTTTGCGCTTGGGTGGGAATGCGGGCTTGCAACTCGGCAGGCATTTTGCGCAGCGCGTTGCGGATGGATTCGGTCAAACGCGCGGCAGCCTTGCCCGTGGGCGCGGCGAGGTGAATTTGCAAGTCGCTTTGCGCTGTGCCTACCAACAAGGCCAGCAGCTTGACCACGGTGGTGGTCTTGCCCGTGCCAGGGCCACCCGTGATGAGCGTGATGCGGTTTTGTGCCGCCACCTCGCAGGCCAAGCGTTGCATGTCGGGTTCAGCGCCTGTGACGGTGTTGGGGCTGCGGGCGGGCGGGAATAGCGCGTCTAGGCGTTGCTGCAAATCGGCGGGCACGTCGCAGGGAATGGCCAGCCGTTGCGTGATGTGTTGGCGAATGGCTTGTTCGGCGGCCCAAGCGCGGCGCAAATACAAGCGGTCTCCATGGGCGTTATCGGCTGGGTTGTTTTCTTGCTCTTTGTCTGCGCCTTGCACGAGCACCAAGGGGCTGGCCTCGCCCTGCGTCCAAGGCAGGGTGGCGGCAGCGTTGTGCAGATCCGTGGGGAGCAGGGCGACTTGCTCGTCGCTCCAGCCCAACAGCGCGGCGGCTTCGGATGGCAAGGTGGTCAAGTCCAGGCAAGCGTGGCCTCGGCCCCATTGGTGGCTGGTGAGTGCGGCCAGCCAAACGTGGCGCGGGTCGTCGCTGGGTTGCTTGCTTTGCAGCAGGTTGGCCAGCGATTTGTCTAAACCCGTCAGAGGCACGGACTGTGCCCAAGACGATTGCAGCAGAGGAGAGAGTGTGGGTGTGGTGGACATGCCGAGCAGCGCCACAGGGGTGGCTTTCACAGGCAGTTTACTTGGAAGAATTAAAAATCAAAGCCCAGTTGCTGCTTGGCATCGGTGGCGGCTGCTGACGCACGCGAGGTTTTTCGTTGGCCCATGGTTTTGCGTGAGGCGTGTTTGTCGACCACTGCTTTTTTGCCCGCTTTGACCTCTGCCGTTTGACGCCGCCCATGCAATTGCTGCTTGGCCGTGCGTGTGGCTTCGGCCAGCGGCACGATGGGTTCGGGCAAGTCCACGCCCAACTGCACGCCAGCATGGACTTGCACCATGGGCGGCATCAGCCAGGGTTCAAACAACCACGTGTCGGGCACGCGCCTCATGGCGGGCAGCCAGCGCCGCACAAATTGGCCGTGCGGGTCTTGGTCTTGCGCCTGCTTGATGGGGTTGTACACCCGCGTGGTGTTGATGCCGGTGGTGCCCGATTGCATTTGCAACTGGCTCCAGTGGATGCCCGGCTCGTAGTCCAGAAATTGCGTGGCCAGCCACTCGCCCACCGGCCGCCAATGCAACCACAGCGGGTAGGCCGCGACCGACACCAGCATGGCCCGCATGCGAAAGTTCAGCCAACCGGTTTCCCGCAGCATGGTGACGCACGCGTCCACCATGGGCCAACCGGTGCGGGCGGCTTTGAGGGCTTCAAAGAGCGCTTCGTCAAAGTCGTGTTCACGCAGCCCGTCGTAGCCACGGTGCATGTTTTGCCACTCAATGGCGGGTTCGCTTTCGAGTTTTTGAATGAAGTGACAGTGCCAGTACAAGCGACTGATGAAAGCGGTCAGCCCCGCGCGGTGCCTGGTGGCTTGCGGTGGCAGTTGCGCGATGTGCGCCCGCGTTAGCTGCACGACCTCGCGCATGCTGATACAGCCCCACGCCAAATAAGCCGACAGGCGCGAGCAGGCATCGGGCGCAGACAGCGGCGATGAAATGCCGCCTCGGTAACCCAAGCTGCGCGCCGTCAAAAAACTTTGCAAGGTGGCCAGCGCCAAAGGCCTGCCGCCGCGCTGGCGCAAAGGCGGGTTGTGCTGCAGATGCTCAGGCGCTTGCATGTGCGAGGGCGAGCACCAAGCGGGTGTTTGGCAAGAGGTGCTTGGTGGTTCGAACTTTGTGCAGCTTGCTGTGCCTGCTTGAGTGCTGGCCAACGGCTGCCAAAACTGCAAGGCCCCGACGTGATGCACGGGCGCGGCCATGTGTCGTTCCCAAGCGGCTTGCCACAGGTTGCGATTTTTCAGCACGCGCACCACGCCAAACTGCGGGTACTCGTGCCAACCCACGCCGTGGGCTCGGCACCATGCGCCTACTTTCAGGTCGCGCTCATAGGTAAAACCATTGCCTGTTTCTTGGTGCGCGTGCAGCTGACGAAAGGGGGCTTGTTGCCAAATACGGGTCAGCACCTCGGGCAGTTCACCCGTGTGCACCTCTATGCAGCCGCCTTGCGCATGCAGCGCATCGTTGAGCGCTTGCAGCGACTCACGCACGAACTCAAAGTGTTGCAGCGCCGCATCGGGCTGCAGCCACAGTTCGGGCTCGATCACATACACGCAGCGCACCGGCCCTTGCTTGGCCGCCTCAGCCAGCGCCGCATGGTCTTGCCAGCGTAAATCGCGCTTGAACCACACCAAGCTATACGTCATGGCTGGGCGGCTGGCTTGGGTTTGTTTTTGCGACAGGCGTCGGAGCAGTACAGCACCTGCTCCCAATTTTTGGCCCACGCCTTGCGCCATGTCATGTCACGCCCACACGCGGCGCAGGGCTTGCTGGGCAGGCTTTGCTTGTTGCCTTTGAAGGACGACTTCACGGCACCGACTCGTGCAAATCAATGCCTTCGTGCAAGGCTATTTTTTCGAGTGCCGTTTCAAACAAAGCGCGGGCTGAGCCAGAGATGGTGCGCAAATACGCGTGGAGGTGCGCGTCGTCTGTGCTTTTGTTCAGGCATTCTTGGCTGTACTGCTCAAAGCTGGCGAGTTGAGAAATCAGCTCGGCCACATGCCTAGGGCATTCGCACAACACGTTGCTGGAAATGCCAGCCACGCGGCTGAGGGTTGCGTCCGAGTATTTGCGTGCCGCGATCACGGGCTCTGCCGTGCTGAAGTCTGGCTGGCGAGCCTGCGGAGCGCCCAGCACCGACTGCAACAGCTCCGCCAGTTCGTTGTCTGCCAAGGGCTCGCGTCGAACGATCAGGCCAGACAAGGTCATGGCTTGAACCATCGCATCCGTGGCGAAGTGGTAAAGCACCACCGTTTGCGCGAACTTGTGCTTTTGAATCAGGGCTTGAATGGCGTCATGCACCGCCATTTGCAGGGTGTTGACTTTGATGAGCAAGACCCGTGGTGTGCTTGAGGCTTCGACGCTGGCCGCGCTGGCGGTGGCCAGATCGACCCAGACGTGGGTGATGGGCAGGGTGTGGTGCTGCCAGTTCTGGGCGAACTTGCTGGACTCCAGACGATTGGCCATGCTCAGACCGACGATGGCCAATGACATGGGTTGCTTGACTTCGGCCAAGCTGGGTGTCGTGACGTTGGACCGAAGGCTCATTCTGCGCAGCTGATCCAGCTCCAAATTGGCAATCGCGCTGATGGCGTGCCCAGCTTGCGACAGCTGCTTGAGCAGCAGCGCCTTGGACACATCCAGCTCTTCAAACAAGCGTTGCTTGCCTTGTGTTTTTAAGGGGCTGAAGGCGCCGTAACGCGTCTCCCACACGCGCAAGGTGGACACCGGAATGCCTGTGGTTTTGGACACCGCGCCAATGCGATACAGCGGTGTGGAGTAGGCAGTTTTGGGGTCCAAAGTGGCACCTTTGCGTAGGGGTTGCGTAGATTTATGGTCGAAATATCTTTCAATTTTAGAGTTCACTTTGTTTTGCGTAGCTAAGTGCCTAAAAATACCCTTTTGTGCAGCACTGCTGCGGTTTCATTGGAGGTCATTCATGCCCAACCCCTTCCGTCATCGCCTCGATAGCTTGAGTTTGGGTGACCGCTCGGCCGTGATTCAAATGGCTTGGGAAGACAGAACCGCGTTTGAAACCATCCAAGCGCGCATGGGACTCGGCGAGCCAGAGGTCATTCGCTTGATGCGGGCTGAACTCACGCCACGCTCGTTCAAGATGTGGCGCACCCGCATGCGGGGCCGTGTGACCAAGCACCGAGCGCTGCGCAACCCCGACATGAAGTTTGACGACCATGCCGTGGCTGACCATCGCCGGGCTAATTGCTAATTGCTAATTGCTAATTGCTAATTGCTAATTTCTAAGCGACAAAGCGCCCCCTGAGTTCAGTCAGGTCTTGGTATCAGTTGGTAAGACACCATTTTTCCGTGGCCATCGACTTTGGCCAGCACCATGTCGCCTGAGGCGATGTTTTCGCCCATGTACGCATGGATGTTGACGTGGTGCGTGACCAAGATGAGCGCTTGGGCACCCTTGGTTTGACGCCGCTCGGCGATGAAATTTTGCAGGGCTTGCGTTCTTTCTGGGGCTTTGTCCATCTCGTCAAAAAAGGAGGCCAAGGTCGGCTCTACCTTGAACCCTTTGAAGGTCAGCCGTTCAGCGGTGTCCTTGCAACGACACCACGCGCTGCTGCGCACATCGGCCGTGGTGATGCCTTGTTTCTTCAGCCAGTTGCCGACCGTCACCGCTTGGCTGCGGCCCTCTGCACTGAGGTTGCGTTGGCTCTTGCAGTTTTCCAGTGTGTAACCAGTTGGATCGCCCACGCCGGGTGCCAGTGTGTGCCGCATCAACAGCACGTAATCGTTGGATGTAAGTTTGTCTGACAAGTCGCTGGCCTGCGCCCACAAGGCAAAGAGGCTGCACATCGCTGCCAGGGTGAGGTGTTTCAGGCGCATGGTGGCTCCGTGCTGCGCACTCGTTGTGAAAACTCAGTGGCGACCAAGTGGTCGATGGCGGTTGCGAGTTCAAAGTCTAGGTGTGTCAAACCATTCACGTCGTGCGTCCAAAGGCGCACCCGCATGCGGGTGTAGGTCGACAAAAATTCGGGGTGATGGTCGAGGCGTTCAGCCAACGCCCCGGCTTGTGCAAAAAATGCCATGGCGGTTGGAAAGCTGTCAAACGTCCAAGTTTTCTCAATGGTGTTTGTGTCCGTGTCCAGCCTCCAAGCATCTAGCTGGGCCGCAGCCTCCTGAATTTGGGCGGCATTGAGTTTTTTGGCACGCATGCGTCAAGCCCTGCGTGTGAAGGACAAAGTGACATCGCCCAAATGAATGCCGAGCTTGGTCATGCGTGCTTTGTTGAGCATCACGCGGTCGTTCATCAGGTACATCCAGTCGTCCATTTGCACATTCAACACGGTGCCATCCACGGGCAAGGCCAAGGTGTAGCGCCAATTGAAGGCGTTGCCTCGGGTTTGACCTTGCGCCACACCCACCACATCGCCTGCGGTGCCTGAGTACGCGCCGTTGCCCTGATCGGTCAGCTGCCAAATGCGTTTTTCGCGCGTGCCGTCTGAGTAAACGAAATCTTCATCGAGTGTGCCTTGCTTGCCTTGCCAATCGCACTTCATCTCGACGGTGAAGCGTTTGACAACTTTGCCGTTGCGGTCGGTGAAGAGGCCCCACGCGTCGACCATGCCGTTGAAGTAAGTTTTCAAATCAAGCACGGGCTTCTCAGCCGCATAGTCGTCCACTGTGGGGCTGGCGCAGCCACTCAGACTGGCGGCGCTCACCGTGGTGGTGATGCCTGTGAGTAAAAGCAGTCGTCGATTCATCATGGGAAACCTCTTGGGTTGTCGAGTCATTTTCTGGCGAGAAAAACCAAGCCGGGCAGCGCCACCATCCAAGCGAGTGCGAGCGTCAGAAATGGAAAACGCGCACCCTCCCATGATGCAGCACCCAGCTCAGCGCCTGCGTAATACGTGAGGGGCCCAAAAACAAAGCCTGCCAGCGCAGACAACGTCAGAGGTTTTGTTTTTAAAAAGGCGAGTGAGGTGTTCAGCGTCAGGGCGAACAACACCCACAGCATCCACAACCAAAGTGGACTCAGCCCCCAGATGGACAGACCGTGAAACTGCATCACCGAAAAATATTGAAGCAGCGAGTCGGTGGCGATGCCAACGCCAAGCGCCCAGGCGGCCAGTCGCATGTCTTGCCGCTTGTGTTCGGTGTACACAAGATGCGCACCCGCCAAGCATGCGCCAAACATCAAGGCCGGAATTTCAAAGCCATGCGCCACCCCGGCCACACAGGCCCACCAAGCGGCTTGAAATCCAATGGCATTGATGAAACGATACATAAAGCGATTCTAAAAATTACCCTTAACCTTTGAGTTTTCGTGGTGATATGCTTTGGTTCTATGCGCATAAAATGCGCATAGCCTTACAAAGGATCTATCATGCCACGCATCAACACAGCCACCGCTGCATCACGCAAACGCCCTGTCAATCTGACTTTGAGCGAAGGTTTGGTGGCAGACCTCAAAAGCTACACATCGAATTTGTCTGCGACGGCTGAAGAGTTGCTCTCCGCCTATGTTGTTGAGCAAAAGCTTGCGCGGCTCAATCGTCAACAAGAAGCTGATCAAGCTGTGGCAGGCTGGAATGCTTTGCATGCAGACCTTGGCTCTTTTGCCGACGAACACTCCACACTCTGATGGCGCAGTTCGATCTTCACAAAAACAAAGGACCTTTAAAGGACACCATCCCTTACGTGGTCGTGGTTCAGTCTTCTTTGTTTGACGGCTATCGCCGCCGCGTGGTGGTGCCCTTGGTGCGTCGCAATGTCTTACCTGCTGGCATCGCGGGCACGCGGATGAACCCGAGTTTCAAAGTGCGTGGTGCGGTGCTGGTGTTGCACCCGCTGGACATGGTGTCTGTGGCCTTGGATCAGTTGGGCGAATGTGTGGGCTCATTGGCAGACCATGGCCAAGACATTGCAGATGCGTTGGATGAGTTGCTGACGCGATCTTGGCATTGAGGCATAAACGCTCCTACCAACGGCGATCATGGCTTCACTATCGCATTCGCGTTTGGCTTTATGCAGCCACTCTCTGAAGCAAAGCTTCTTGTGCCAACGTGTTGATGCTCTTGCCTTCGGCTTGCGCCACGATGGCCAGCTTTTCGTGCAACTCGGTGGAAATACGCAAATTGAACTTGCCCGAAAAATTGCGGCGTGGCGCTATGCCTTTTTCTCTACACACCTCTAAAAAAATCTCAAGTGATTTTTTAAATTCAGCACGTAGCTCTTTGGGGTTCTTGCCGTAAAAGTCTGCGCCGCCTGTGAGGCCTAGGATTTCACCTCTGAACATATCCAGTTCAGCGTCGTATTCAATTTTGGCGTTGTAGCCGTTGTAGGTCATCAAATTCATGGTGCGACTCCGTGTTGCTCAAACCATTTGCGAATGCTGGCGACAGCACCTTTGTCCGTATCGGGCGAAGGGTGTGGCCGATGAAATACGCGGACTTCATCAAACAGCACCACCGCAATACGGCTACCTTCCCGTTCGCTGATGTCTGCGCCCAGCTCTGCAAAGAGTGCTTCAATGTCGCGCCAATGAATGTTGGCACTGACGGGGCGAGCGTAAACGGCGTCTAAAGTTTTTTGGTGTTTTCGCTTCATTTGCATGGTACCAGTATTTGGTACTGGGTGGTGTGGCCGATGAAACGAATTGTTTGGCTAGCTTGTGTACTTCAGTGCAGGTGCGGCTTGTGTTTTTCACGAGCCATTTGCAAACAAATCATCCAGAGCTTCAATCAACCCCTGTGGCGGTCTGCGCAAATGCACCCCCGCGCCTTGTGCGTGGATGCCGCGCAAGAACACATACACCGCACCGCCCATGTGCTGGTCGTAGTCGTAGTTGGGCAGACGCACTTTGAGCAAGCGGTGCAGGGCCAAGGTGTAGAGCACGTATTGCACGTCGTAGCGTTTGTGCAGCACGGCGTCTTGCAGGGTGGCGGGGTCGTAGCTGGGGAGTTTGTTGGACTTGTAGTCCACCACCCAATAGCGGCCGTCGTGTTGCAGCACCAAATCTAGCGAGCCGGTGAGCATGCCTTGCATGACGCGCGCTTGCAGCGCAGGGCGTGGCGTGCCTTCAAACACATGGGCTTGAATCTGTTGGTCCAGCACGGTGGCGGGCACATGGCTCACCTCTAGGTTGAACTCCATCTCGGGCCACATGTGCTCGCGCGTCAGTTGGCCCAATGTCAGTGGTGAGGCGTTCAGTTCATGAAGTGGCAGCGGTGTTTGCACTACGGCTTGCAGCCAAGGCGTGAGTTGCGCGCTGTGTGTGTCGTCGATTTGCAGCCAGCTGGCTTTGCGTGTGAGTAACTCAGCCCAAGCTTGTTGCGCCCATGCGGGTGCGTGGCCCTCGGCCACAGGCCATTCGTTTTGCGACAGCCATTCCAACAAGTCGTGCAGCAGCGTGCCGTAGCGCGCACCGGCTGGGAAGCTTTGCCACGGGCTGATGCTGTCGGGGTCGGGCGCAGGTGTGGTGGTGGCTTGATTCGTCAGCCCGTCGGACAACACGTCGTTCATGGCATCTGTCATCGCATCGGCCACGGCTTCATCGCGTTTGGATTCGGACACCAAGCCACGCGTGATGGCGCTGAAGCTCGCCGTCCACCACAAGCTGTGGTGGGTACGTGTGGGGGTGCGTGCGTCTTGTGCAGCGCTGGTGGCTGCTGGCGCTTGGTAAGCGATGTGTTGCACCTCGGGCAGCGCAGCCACTTGGATGTGCGGGCAAGGCCCCCACAAGGTGTGGAGTTGGTTGCCTAAGTCGCCACGCGCTTGGCGGTCTAGCAACAGCGACAGTGCGCTGCGTTTGAGGGTGCCTTTGTCGGCGCTGCCACTCAAATCGTTTTTGGTTTCTGCCACGCCCAGACACAGGCCGCGTTGCGCCCGCGTGAGGGCCACGTACAGCAGACGCATGTCTTCTTCGACCGAGGAGGCGGTGGGGTCGCTGTCGTCATCGGCTTCGTCGTCTTGGGCGTAGTTGGTTTTGGCTTTTTTCTCCACACCAAAAGCGCCCGCGAAGGGCACAAACACCAGCGGGTATTGCAAGCCCTTGCTCTTGTGATAGGTGATGACTTTGACGCACAAGGCGTCGGTTTCTAAGCGCGCCTGTTGGGTGTCGCTGTCGTGGTGTGGCGTTTGAATTTGCTCACCCAAGTAACGTACTAAGGCGTGCTCGCCTTGCAAACTTTGCTCGGCGTGTTGCAGCAACTCACCCAGATGCAGCAGGTTGCTCAAGCGCCGTTCGCCGTCGGCTTGTGTCAACACACGTTGCGCGACGTGCTGGCCGTGCAGCCATTGGTGCAGCATGGGCAACACGCCGTGTTGTTGCCACAGCACGTGCCATTGGTGGAACTGGTCGAGCAAGCGCTCCCATGGCGCTTCGTCTTGCGTGGTGGCCAGCACCTCTTGCAAATCAAGCGCCCATAAACGGCTGCCCACCGCGGCGCGGACCCAAGCGGTTTGACGGGGTGACGCCACGGCCCGCAACAGGCGCCACAGGTCGGTGGCCTCGGGCGATTGGTACACGCTGGTGTGGTCAGACAAATACACACTGGGGATGTGGCGGGCACGCAGGGCGCCACGCACGGCGTCGGCTTGCGCTTGGCTGCGCACCAGCACGGCCATATCGCCCGGCGTGGCTGCTTGTGCGTTCAGCAAGTTCGCCATTTGGTCGGCAAACACGGCTGCGGTGTGTTGCAAATAGCTGCTGATCGACACGGTGTCGTTGTCGCCTTCGGGGTGCATCTGCCACACGGTGAACGGGGGTTGTTCTGTGCCGTTGACCACAAGCGGTGCTTGCTGGCCTTGTGCCGACACTTCGACAAACGCAATCTCGCCTTGTGCCGATGCAAACGGTTGCTCGGTTTGCATGAACACATGGTTCACCGCTTTGACCAAGCCCTCGCTGGAGCGGTGGTTGCCCGTGAGGGTGTGCAGTGTGTCGTCTCGTTTTTGCCCATCGTCCGTGTGGGTTTGTGCATCTTCGCGCGCTTGCAAGTACGTGCCCAAGTCTGCGCCACGAAAGCTGTAAATGGCTTGCTTGGGGTCGCCAATCATCACCAGCACATTGGCGTCGGTGCAGGCCTCTGGCGCATAGATGCGGTTGAGCGTGCCGTACTGCCAAGGGTCGGTGTCTTGAAACTCGTCCACCAACGCGACCGGATATTGCTGGCGAATGGCAGTGGCCAAGCGGCCGTCGTCTGCCATGACGGCGTGGTGCAGGTTTTGCAGCAGGTCCGAAAAGTCAAACGCGGCGCGTTGCGTTTTGGCCGCCTTGTAGGCCTCGCCCACCGCGTGTGAGGCGTGCAGGGCAATGAGCTTGGTGGTGCTGGGCTCAGCGCCTAGCGTTTGGATGTGATCGGCCACGGCGGCGAAGAAGGCAAAGCCTTCGGCCTCGGCCCAGCCTTTGTCTTGCAGCGCTTGGGTGGTGAAGCGCTCCAGCACTTTGCGATCTGCTTTCTCGATGCTGGTTTTTTCGTCTTGCGTGGCCCACGCTTGCAACACCTTGAGCCAGTTGGCAAAGTAGTCGGCGCGCAAGCCTTTGATTTTTTTCTGAGCGCCTGCGTTTTGCAGGGCTTGCAACACGGCATCACTCCAGGCGTGGCGTGCGGCTTCGGCGGTGGCCTCGACCTGCGCTTGCCATGCCATGTGTGCGGCGACGGCTTCGGAAGGCGTGGTGGCTGGCTCGGCCACTGCGCGTGGCGTGCGCTCTTGCTCGCGCCACATGTCGCTCAAGGTTTTCAACAGCTGGCTCGGGTCTTGGCCGATGAGCGGGGCAATGTGCTGCAGGGTGTCGGCGGGCAATGGGTAAAACCATGCGCGCCAATAGTCTTGCACCAGCGTGAGTTTGAGTTCGGCGGCGTTTTCGAGCCGCGTTTGCTCGAACAAGTTTTGGCTCTCTAGCGCGTGTTGCGTGAGCATGCGGCGCGACCAACCGTGGATGGTGTAGATGGCCGCATCGTCCATCCACTCGGCGGCGCAGTTGAGTTGCAGGGCGCAGCGGGGCCACAGGGTTTCATCAAAGCTGTCGCGCAGCTCGACCAAGAAACCATCCACCTTCAAGCGCTCGGGCAGTGGACGGCCTTGGGCACTCAAGTCAAAGTAAGTGGCAGCTTGGCTGAGTCGTGTGCGGATGCGCTCGCGCAGTTCTGCGGTGGCAGCATCGGTGAAGGTCATCACCAAAATTTGTGGCGGCAGCAAGGCCTCGGTGCGTTCGTGGCCCAGCACCAAGCGCAGGTAAAGCGCGGCGAGCGTCCAGGTTTTGCCAGTGCCTGCGCTGGCTTCGATGACTTGACGGCCTTGCAGCGGCAGTGTGTGTGGGTTGAGGGCTTTCATGCGTGGGCCCCTTGGGTGTCTCCGTCTTCGCTCAGGTGAATGACCTTGGCTGCGCTGTGCATGGGGGCGTACAGGCGCTCGGCCCAAGCGGGCAGGGCGTCGGCCACATCGTCAAAGCGGTTGAACATGCGTTGCAATGCGGGCGAGTCTTGGTATTCGCCGCGCTTTTGGTGGGCGCCGTTGAAGGTGGTTTGTGCTTTGCTTAAGGGGTCTTTGCCGTCGCCTTGGCGCGCCATCCAATAGGCGCAGGCCGTTTTGGCGGCGATGGGCAAGGGCTGTGCCCAAGCTTCTTGGTAGGCGTTGCAGAGGTCTTGCAGCAGGGCTTGGGCCGCGTTGGCTGCGATGGGTTTGAGTTCGACAGCGGCATCGAAACCAATTTGCACGCTGGTGGTCGGCACGCCGCTGGCACAGGCTGCCAAGTGGTGCAGCCACAGGTGGCCTAGGGTGTCGAGTCGCGCTTGTTGGTTTTCTTTTTTGCCTTCGGTCACGGCCCCTGGGCGCAGGGCGACTTGCAGCCATTGCGTGCTGGCGGTTGGCATGTCGGTGTTGCTGCGCCACAAGGTTTGTCCGTTGGCCCATTCAGCGTTGAGGCGGGTTGGGCCCAATTGCCAATGGGCCGACTGCACGCCCAGCACATGAGGCCATTTGGGCAGCAGTACGTCGAGCTGGTCACGCAGGGTGCTGCGGTCTTTGAGCAACATGTGTTGCTGCGCTTCACCAAAACCCGCCAAGGCCAGCTGGCCACTCAGTCGCAGTTGGGCAATGGCTTGCTCGGCATCGTCGGCTTGGGCAATGCTTTGGTTGAGTTTGTATTTCTCCAAACCGTTCAGCGAGAAAGGCTCTTCTTGTTCGGCGGCTTCTTCGGGCTTGTCGAGGCGCACACGCAAGCGGTCCACCAAGAACACTTCCACCGGTTGCTTGAGCAGGCGCTGCAAATGTTGCAGCGTGAGTTCGGAGGGGGCGGCGTGGTTGGCCAGCGTGTTGGCTGTTATTGCGCTGGATACGTCAGAAGTTGTGGAGGTATTTGCCGAAGATGCTTGTGCAGTTTGTGCGGCAGGTCGTGCGCGTTGCCAATCAGCCGCGTAGGTTTCAAAACCTGTACCTTGCGTGAAGTACTTGGGCGAGAAAGCTTGCAGCGGTTGCAGCTGGTTTTTGATGTCAAACGCTGGTATGTCTTGGCCGTTGACTGCGTCTTTGCCACGCGTCCACACCGCGTTGAGGTAGTCCATCAGTTGCGCCACCAGCACTGACGGAGGTTTGATTTCGTGGTCGGTCGTGCGGCGGCCTTGCCAGCTGATGTAGAGCTTGTCGCGTGCCGACAGCAACGCTTCTAAAAACAAATAGCGGTCGTCTTCGCGGCGCGAGCGGTCGCCTGCGCGCCAATGTGATTGGGTGCTGCCTGCGTGTGCGGCATCGCTCATCAAATCAAAGTCACGTGGGGTTTGGCTGCGTGGGTAGTCGCCATCGTTCATGCCCAGCAAGCACACGCACTTGAAGGGGATGGAGCGCATCGGCATGAGTGTGGCGAACTGCACGCCACCACCAAAGAAGCGGCGTTGCATGGCGGGCTGTTGCAGTTGGGCCATCCAGTGCTCGCGCACCACCACCAATGGCAGTGGGCTGTCGAGTCGGGCCAGTTGGCATTCGGCCAGCCATGTTTCTAGCGGGGCCATCACGCGTTCTATCAAACGCTCATCCGCTTCGTCGCTGGGCTTAAAGAACAAAGCCACGAGCTGCTGCAACACCGCTACCCATTCTGCGGGTGTGTGTTCTTGGCGCAGTTTGATCAGTGCAATTTGTGTGTGGCGCAGCCACTGCAACAGTCCATCGACCACGCGTGCATCTAGCCCGCCCACGCCTGCTTGGGGCAGTGTGTCGGCCCACGGTGTGGCGAGGTTGTCGCTTGCGCCTGTGGCGTAGCCCAGCAGCAAACGCTCGATGCCAAACAGCCAACTGTTTTGGTTGGCGTCGGCCATGTCGGGCGCAATGCCCCACGGTTTGCGGTGTGGCGCGTCTAGGCCCCAACGCACGTCGGCGTCCGCCAGCCAAGTGTCGAGCTGGGCCACGTCGTGTTCTTCTAGACCAAAGCGTTCGCGCACGGCGGCCACTTCAAACAGGCTTTGCCACTCCACGCGTGTCACGCGCAGTTGGGGCAGTTGCAGCAGGGTGTCTAGCGCTTGCACCAGTGGCTCGGTGCGCGGCGTGGTGTCGGCCACGGTGTAGGGCAGGTGGCGTGCGTCATTGCTGGCGAAGCGTCCAAACACCGCATGGATGTGCGGCGCAAAGTTGGCCATATCAGGGACCATCACCATGATGTCGGCGGGCTTCAAAGTTGGGTCTGCATCCAGCCACGCCAGCAGGCGGTCGTGCAACACCTCGACTTCGCGCTGGGCCGAGTGCGTTTGCACAAAGCGCACGCTGATGTCGTCTGCGGGCACGTCGGTTAAGTGGTCGGGCAGTGGCGCAAGGTTGAGCAGGGACGACTGCAAGTGCTCCAGCATCGTGGGCTCGCGGCCTTCGTAGTCGGCTGTGTCTGCGGGGTCGACAAACACATCCACACGGTTGAACTGGCCTTTGTATTGGTCTACGTCGTCAAACCCATCGAGTAAGTGCAAATAGTCGCGGCCATGTTTGCCCCATGCGGCCAGCAGGGGGTGCGTGTCGGTGTGCAGGGTGTATTGGTCGGCCTCGGACAGCGAGCCATCGTCTTGCGGCACGGGCAAACCGGCTTTGTGTGCTTGACGTTGCTTAGACAACTTAGCCAAAGGCACACGGCTTTCCACCACATGGCCCCAGTAGTGCTGACAGGGGTTTTGCACCAGCATGAGCACTTGGCACACGCGGCCTAGAGCGGCCAGCGCTTGCA
Source organism: uncultured Limnohabitans sp. (assembly GCA_963513725.1). GTDB lineage: Bacteria > Pseudomonadota > Gammaproteobacteria > Burkholderiales > Burkholderiaceae_C > Limnohabitans. The sequence goes on from CAUPRM010000002.1 coordinate 214,377, forward strand.
CGGTTTGCATGGGCAGCGACGTCACGCCAAACACCATGATGCGGTGCGGCACACCCGCAGGGCGTTGGCCTTTGCCCTCGTTCAATTCATGCAATGTGGCCATCTTGGCCATGAAGGCCTCGTGCACTTTGGCGCGTGAGCTGTAGCTGTGTTGCGTATCCGTATTTAAAGCGGCCTTCACCTCGGCATCAGCCGCAAGGTCGTCTAGCAAATCGCGCCACAGCTCGGGCTGCCAGCTTTGTGCGGCGGGCAGGGGCGTGGCCATGCCTGCTTGGGTTCGCAGTGTGTCTTTGTGATTGGCCCAGTCTTCTAGCCAATCGGCGCGGTAGTTTTGGTAGCCATCCAGCACGTCGGCCAGTTGCGCGGCCAACTGATAAGCGCGGCGGTTCATGGGCGACGGGTCAGCCTCAGCTTGGCCTAGGTAGTTTTTCAGCGGCGCAAAGCTGGGCTTGGCCAACAAACTGGGGAGCAAACGCATGATGCGCCACACCAGTGGCGACTTGTCCAGCGGCATGTGCGCGGGAACGCTGTCAGGCCCCAACACCGCGCGGTAAATCTGCCACAGCTTGGCAGATGGCAGCTCCACCTGTGTGGCCGCGCAAATGCCAAGGTCTTTGGCCAAGGCCAGCTCTAGCCAATGCTTCATGCCGTTGCTTTGCACCAGCAACACCTCGGGCGCGAGCACGGGCAGCGGGTGGTTGCGGATGAACTGCACCGCCAACTCGCGCAGGCCCTCTAGCTGGTTGCTATGAAGCACCATAAAACCGGTGGCGTGGGGGCTAGACATGTGGGGCAGAACAGGCGAAAAAAGAGACTAAATATGTGCGTGAGCCAGTGAGCATACTGGATGGCTGGGCGCAAACTGTGATCCTATCAATCGTCGAAAAATAGACACAATAAAATTCAATTAATTTTTAAAACGAATGCATGACGGTTAATTGACATGCATCTGCCGCAAATTCCCACCCTATTCACCACCGCTATCGCCATCGCCCTAGCCACCAGCGCCTGCACCCCGTCTGAACCCGCCACCAAGCCCGCCACCGAAATGGCCAACCCCGCATCGGTGCACTGCATCAACGCAGGCGGTAAGTTGACCATCCAGCGAACGCAGCAAGGCGAATTTGGCATGTGCCAATTGCCCTCGGGCAAGGTGTGTGAGGAGTGGGCTTTGTTTCGGGGTGAGTGTTTGTGAACCAAGACAAGCTATTTCGCGGCTTGACCCTAGATTAAAAATTGAATTTGAAAGTTTGTATGGACTATTTGATAGAACACAAAAAAGAAAAAATAGAAGATAGGCAAATCACCGCAGACCTTCAGGCTCCTATAAGTTTTGAACGCAAAGAACTAGTGCGTGTGCACGCAGTTAAAAAGTATTTATCGATGTTTCGTTTAAGTAAGCGGTACTTAACGGCTCCTAACTTCCGCCGCCAAGAGCTGTGGCAAGCCGACTTGCAGTGGTACGGCAACATGGTGAAAGATTTCACCGGCGCTTAAACCCCGCTTAGTTGATTTGGCTGTTGACCCACTTCACCAAATCAGCCGCTGAGCGCGCGCCTGAAATGCGCGCCACCTCACGGCCACCTTTGAAGATGGCCAGCGTTGGGATGCTGCGAATGTTGTGCTGCGCCCCCGCGTCTTGGTGGGCTTCGGTGTCCACCTTCACGAGTCTAGCTTTGGGTTCTACCAAGGCGCAGGCTTTTTCATATTCGGGCGCCATCATGCGGCAGGGGCCGCACCACGGAGCCCAAAAGTCCACCACCACCGGTACATCGCTTTTGGCAATTTGTGCGTTCAGGCCTGCCGTGTTGAGCGCGGCGGGGTGTTGGTTAAACAAGGGCTGATGGCATTTGCCGCACGATAGCTCGGCATTGCCGTCGAGCTTGTCTTTGGGCACGCGGTTGGTGCTGTTGCAGTGGGGGCAAACGATGTGGGTGTGCATGTGGAAGCTCCAAGAAATCTACTAAATAAGTATCTTTGGGGCGGATAGTTTTAAATCAAGACGCTGCTGTACGGTGAGTGTGCCATGCGTCTTTTGAGCTCAGATTGAACGGCCAAGCCTCTGCCATACTTTGCGCCTCTCAACCAATTTCGGTGGTGTGCATCCGTGTGACGGGTGCGCCTAGTTCAGTGACGGGCGTATGTGAATTACTACAACGAGATTTTCTTTGTTCTTTTTGGCTTCATCTTCTTGATTTTGGCCATCAGCAGCGCGCCTTATTACCGCCAAGATGCGATTGAGCGGCAAAGCCTGCTTCTCGCAGGTATTCCCTTGGCAGGGGCGGTGTCTTATTTTCTTTTTTTGATCGCGCCATTGACTTGGCATGGTTTGATCACGTTCGGCAATTTGTTTTTGATCGCCTCCACGGTGGGAGGCGGTTTGTTGGTGCGGCACTGGCGCAATGCCAGCAGCCAAAAACTATGGACCGTCTTGACTGTTTTGTGGATCAGCACAGGCATCGTTTTTGAATACTTGCGCGTGTCTGGCACTTTTGAGCAGCGTGTGGTGTTGATCGTTTCGTGGATTGTGCTGTCTGGTGCCTGGACGTGCGTGGAGACTTATCGTCTCCACAAAACTCAAAAATCGTTCTATATCTTGGGCCTGATGGTGTTCACCGCATGTTGGACGGTCATTAATTTCATCCGCCTGATCTCGGTGGTGCTGAGCGAGTTGCCTATTTTCGACTTGTACCAAGAACCACTCCAGTTGATTCTGTTTCGCTTCATGTCGGGTGCGCTTCATTTGTTCTGCCCGATCTTCATGCTCGCACATGCCAGCGAGCGCCTGAATACCCAGAGCTTGGCGATTCAAAAAGAAAAAGAAACAACCCACTTGGCCAACGCTGAGCTGAACCAACTGGTGCGTGAGCGTGACCACATGCTCATGATCAACTCCCGTTTTTCGACCGTGGGCAGCTTGGCGATGTTTAACTCGGCCATCGTCCACGAAGTGAGTCAGCCCCTGACCGCGCTGACGTTGACCCTGCATGAAATGCAATACCTGGTCAAAGACGCCGATCCTTCGCTGCAAGTTGCCCTCAGTGAAAGCGTCAATTTGGTCGAGAAAATCAGCCAAATGACCCACAGCTTACGTCGCCTCATGCTTGAGCAAAAGCCTGAGCATCAGACCTTTGACGTGAGTGCTTGTATTCAAGAAATCCTGCCAATTCTGAACAATGAATCTCGCAGCCGTGCCATTGACTTCACAGGCCCCAAGCCTGTACAGGGCTTTATCGTTTCGGCGCACAAAGTGCTGTTGGAGCGTATCTTGTTCAATTTGGTGGCCAATGCAATCGATGCCTTGAGCGCCCATGCAGATCAACAAGATCAACCACGTATCGAGTTGACCCTGCAGCAGCAAATGCGCCACGCTCAACCGCATGTGCTGGTCACTGTCAGCGACAACGGTCCTGGGTTTGCTGAGTACTTACTGGCCGAGGAGTGGATGCATTTTCAATCGACCAAGGACACAGGTATGGGGGTCGGTCTTATCTTGGGGCGATACATCCTTAGCACGTGGCAGGGCGAATTGCTTTTGACCAACTTACCGTCTGGTGGTGCGCGCGTGCAGTTGTGGATGCCGCTGATTAAAACCTCTGTTTGAATGTGTGTTGGTAAAAATGAATCCTGAAGATTTACAAAAACTCGTCACCATGACCATGCCTTTTGGCAAGCACCAAGGCACGTTGCTGGCCGACTTGCCCGGCAATTACCTCAACTGGTTTGCGCGTGAGGGGTTTCCCAAAGGGGAAGTGGGGCGACTGTTAGAGCTGATGCATGAGATCGATCACAACGGCCTGAGCGATTTACTCACGCCGTTGCGTCGCTTTTGAACGCGGCATGCCAGTGAAGGCTTAAGCCCTAGGTCGCCACATGCGAAATAACTGCTCCGGCCCCACCGTGAAATAGTCGGCCGGTCCGCCGCCTCGCAGCACATGGTTGGCACTGGCTGTGTCGTACACGCCGTCTTTGAGCAAGTGTTGGGCAATGTGAATGCCCACTACTTCGCCGAGTACCAACCAAGTTTCAATTTTTTGCTTGTCGATGCCTTCGAGTTGCACGATCTGCGTGCATCGGCACTCGAACGAGACGGGGCTCTCCGCAACGCGCGGTACATCCACCACGCGTGAGGGGGCTGGCGTGAGGCCTGCTAATTCAAATTCGTTCACCTCGGGCCCGACGGGTGCGCAGGTTTGGTTCATGGCGTCAGCCAAGGGACGCGTGACCAAGTTCCATACAAAGCTGCCCGTTTCTTGCACGTTGCGCAGTGAGTCTTTGGCACCAATGCTTGAGAACCCCACGATGGGTGGGATGTAGTTGAACGCGGTGAAGAAGCTGTACGGCGCCAAATTCAGCACGCCTTGGGCGCTGCGCGTGGACACCCAGCCAATGGGGCGTGGACCCACGATGGCGTTGAAGGGGTCGTGGGGTAGGCCGTGGCCAAGGCGAGGTTCGTAAAAATGCGTCATAGAGAAACGATAAACCGAATTCGATTTTTTGACTGTCGCACAAAAATAAGGAAGGTTTAAATTAATAAGAGTTACAAAGTATTAAAATGCACAAAGAATTGATTCTTAATGATGGTTTATGGCAATACGCTTTTTATCACTGTACGTGTTCTTGGTTGCTTTTGGACTCTTCGGTGCGCCGTTGGAGGCGCATGCCAATTCGTCGCTGAATCCAGCTTCGCAAAGCTGTTTAGATGCAGGCGGTTCGTTGCGTATGGGGGGCAGCAGCCATTCCAACCGCTTGTTCTGCAAACTGCCTTCTGGCTTGGTCTGCGAGCGTTGGGCGTTACGCCGTGGCGAATGCGGCAGCAAGATGGCGCAAGCCGCATCGCCGATTGATTCGACGTTCAAACCTGCGTCTTTGCGGACGCAGTGAGCACTTGAGGCAAGCCTCTCGATTTACGTCAACATGCCTTTTTTCTCAATAAAGGCAATCACTGCATTCAAACCATCCAACGTTCTCAAGTTGGTCATCACAAATGGCTTCAGCCCCTGCGCGTTGGTGCGCATGCGGATGGTGTCTGCTTCCATCACCGACAAGTCAGCGCCCACGTAAGGGGCGAGGTCGGTTTTGTTGATCACAAACAAATCGCTCTTGGTGATGCCGGGGCCTCCCTTGCGGGGGATTTTTTCGCCTGCTGCGACGTCGATCACGTAGATCGTCAAGTCGCTCAATTCGGGGCTGAACGTGGCCGCCAAGTTGTCGCCACCGCTTTCGATGAAGACCACGTCGGCGTTGGGAAAATCGACCAACATGCGGTCAATCGCTTCGAGGTTGATGGACGCATCTTCGCGAATGGCGGTGTGTGGGCAACCGCCTGTTTCCACGCCCATGATGCGCTCGGCAGGTAACGCGCCGCTCACGGTGAGCAAGCGTTGGTCTTCTTTGGTGTAGATGTCGTTGGTGATGGCCACGAGGTCGTATTTGTCTCGCATGGCTTTGCAGAGCATCTCCAGCAAGGTGGTTTTGCCAGAGCCCACAGGCCCGCCAATGCCCACGCGCAGGGGTGGCAGCTTCTTGGTGCGGTGTGCGATGTTGTGCAAGTTTTTCATGATCTAAACAGTCTGGAATATTGGGTTTCGTGCTGGGCGGACAGGATGGCCAGCATGGGGGAAAAGGCTTGACGTGTGTCGTCTGTGGTCTGCATCGCATGCTGCACAGCGCTGGCAATTTCTTGGGCGAGTTGCGTCAAGATGCGTTGCCCCGAGTTTTGACCGAGTGGCACCGATTTGAGGGCCGCTTGCACCATGTTTTCGGCCCAGCCAAAAGCGTAGGCTTGCAAACATTGATCCAGCGGTGCACCGGTGCGCGACAGGGCCAAGGCGAACATCAGCGGGTAGGTGGGCACCCAGCGGTTGCACAGCGCGATGGTGTCGGCATCGATGGCGTCTTGGTTGCGCAGCCATTCCAACATGGAGCGTCCCATTTGCTCCGATTGCAAACGCAGTTCAGCGCTTTCGCGGGTGGCGTGTATCCATTGGCTCAAAGTGGCAAGGCGCGGTATATCCCGCGCTTGCCAAGCCAGCACCATTTGTCCAAGCGCGGCCATGTCGCCACGCGATTGCGTGAGGTGAAGTTGATCGACCAACCACCGCGCGGCGCTGTGCTCGTCGTGCACAAAGCCTTGGTCAATGGCGGCTTCCAAACCTTCGGAGTATGAAAACCCGCCAATCGGTAAAGCAGGCGATGCGAGCCAAATGAGTTGCAGCAGCGACGGTGTGGTGGGTGATGCGTTGGCGGTGGTGAGGTGCTCAGTGCTCATGTGAACAACCGGGGCCATGCACATGGCCATGTTCATGCCCCTCGTGCGAGGCGTGCTGTGCGTTATGCGCGTGCCCGTGGCTGCTGTACGCGCCACCTTCTGGTTCAAAGGCTTCGTGCACAGTGACCACGGTCATGTGCATGGCGCGCAGCATATCGGCCAGCACATGATCGGGCTCGATCTTCAAATGGTCGGGCTTCAACTCAATGGGCACGTGGCGGTTGCCCAAGTGATAGGCCGCACGCGTCAAATCAAACGGCGAGCCATGTTGCGTACACGCGGTGATGCGCAACACTTCTTGTGGGGCGGCTTGCACGCGCACGAGCGAACCGTCTTCGAGCACCAACACATCGCCGCCACGTACCAAGGTGCCGCGCGACAAGAACACGCCAAAGGCACGGCCTGTCGAGTCGGTTGAATCGAAGCGGCTTTTTTGGCGAACGTCCCAATCTAGCTCTACGGTGGCGGCGCGTTTGACGAGTGCAGCGGCCAAACCTTGGCCGCCCGCGATTAATTTAGAACAGGTAAGCATCAGAAAAATTCAGAACAAAAAGTAGCGTTGGGTCATGGGCAAGCTCACCGCAGGTTCGCAGGTGAGCAAATGGCCATCGGCGCGCACCGCATAGGTTTGTGCATCCACCTCCATGCGTGGCGCGTAGTCGTTGTGAATCATGTCACGTTTGCCAATGCTGCGAATGTTCTTCACCGCACTCAGGGTTTTGTGCAAACCAAATCTGCCACCAATGCCCGCCGCCAAACCCGCCTGCGACACAAAGGTGAGCGAGCCACGGTGCAGCGCACCGCCATACGCGCCAAACATGGGGCGGTAGTGCACGGGCTGCGGTGTGGGAATGGAAGCATTCGGGTCGCCCATCGCGGCCATGGCGATGAAGCCACCTTTCAAAATGATGCTGGGCTTGATGCCAAAGAACGCGGGCTTCCACACCACCAAGTCGGCCCACTTGCCCACTTCCACGCTGCCCACTTCGTGGCTGATGCCGTGCGCGATGGAAGGGTTGATGGTGTACTTGGCGATGTAGCGCTTCACGCGGAAGTTGTCGTGGCGGTCTGTGTCCCCGACGCTGGCGTCGACTCCTGAAGGCCGCAGCAAACCCCGCTGCGCTTTCATCTTGTGCGCGGTTTGCCAGGTGCGAATGATCACCTCGCCCACACGCCCCATGGCTTGGCTGTCGCTGCTCATCATGCTGATGGCACCGAGGTCGTGCAAGATGTCTTCGGCTGCGATGGTCTCGCGACGGATGCGACTTTCGGCAAAGGCCAAGTCTTCGGCAATCGCGGGGTCGAGGTGGTGACACACCATGAGCATGTCCACATGCTCGTCCAGCGTGTTCACGGTGTACGGGCGCGTGGGGTTGGTGGAGCTGGGCAGCACATTGGCCTCGCCTACCACTTTCAAAATATCGGGCGCGTGGCCACCGCCTGCACCTTCGGTGTGGAAGGTGTGGATGGTGCGGCCTTTGAAGGCGGCCACCGTGTCTTCCACAAAGCCACTCTCGTTGAGCGTGTCGGTGTGGATGGCCACTTGCGTGTCGGTGGCTTCTGCCACGTTCAAACAGTTGTCAATCGCGGCGGGCGTGGTGCCCCAGTCTTCATGCAGCTTCAGGCCAATCGCACCGGCGTTGATTTGCTCGTGCAGCGAATCGGGCAAAGCGGCATTGCCTTTGCCCAAGAAACCAAGGTTCATGGGGAACGCATCGGCCGCTTGCAACATGCGTTCGATGTTCCAAGCGCCGGGTGTGCAGGTGGTGGCAAAGGTACCCGTGGCGGGGCCTGTGCCGCCACCGAGCATGGTGGTCACGCCACTGGTCAAGGCTTCTTCAATTTGCTGTGGTGCGATGAAGTGGATGTGCGTGTCCACACCCCCCGCGGTGACGATGTTGCCTTCGCAGCTGATCACCTCAGTGCCTGGGCCAATGACGATGTCCACGCCCGGTTGTGTGTCGGGGTTGCCTGCTTTGCCAATGGCCACGATGCGGCCACCTTTCAAACCAATGTCGGCTTTGACAATGCCCCAGTGATCGATGATGAGTGCATTGGTCATCACGGTGTCTACCGCACCGCCCGCTTGCGGGCCTGTACCCGTGCCGTCGCGTGTGCGTTGTGATTGCGCCATGCCATCGCGGATGGTTTTGCCGCCACCGAATTTCACTTCTTCGCCGTAGCCACCCGCTTGCAGTGTGAAGTCTTTCTCAACCTCAATGACCAAGTTGGTGTCTGCCAAGCGCAGGCGGTCGCCCACGGTGGGGCCAAACATTTCTGCGTAGGCGCGTTTGCCGATCGTTGCCATCAGATGTTTCCTTTGCGCGGCGCATCGACTGCGCCTTTGTCCACGGCACCATTCACCAAGCCGCGAAAGCCAAACACTTGGCGATGCCCGCTCAGGTCCACCAACTCGACCGTGCGTTGTTGGCCGGGCTCAAAGCGCACAGCAGTGCCTGAAGCAATGTTCAAGCGCATGCCGTGTGCAGCGTCGCGGTCAAAGCGCAAACCCGCGTTGGTTTCCGCAAAGTGGTAATGCGAGCCCACTTGGATGGGGCGGTCGCTGGCGTTTTGCACGACGAGGGTGTGCGTGCGTCGGCCGGGGTTGAGGACATGTTCGCCCTCGTCAATCAAAAGTTCACCGGGTGTCATACGTGCCTCGTGTGTTTATTTGCCGCGACCGGTGAACCACCACACGACGGCAGCGGCGACCGCCATGGAGACAAAGCCCCACACATCGGTGGCGTGGTAATGCGAGGCCCCTTCAATACCGTGGCCTTCGTGGGCGAAAGCGAATGAGGGCAGCAACAAAGGCAGAAGGCGAAGGCAAGCAGCAAGACGTGACATGGTTGGGGTCTCTCAAAGAATGGGCTGGTGAACGGTCACGAGTTTGGTGCCGTCGGGGAAGGTGGCTTCGACTTGGATGTCGGGAATCATCTCGGCCACGCCGTCCATCACGTCGGCGCGGGTCAGCACGCGGCGTCCGGCGCTCATGAGTTGCGCCACGGTTTGACCGTCGCGTGCACCTTCCATGACCGCGGCGCTGATGAGGGCCACGGCCTCGGGGTAGTTGAGTTTCAAGCCACGGGCTTGTCGACGCTCGGCCAACAAGGCGGCCGTGAAGATCAAGAGCTTGTCTTTTTCGCGGGGGGTGAGTTCCATAGTGCTTTTCTTTATGCAACTTGTGTGCCGTCTTGAAGTGGCTATGTTGCCGTAGAGATGTGACAACTTTGGTGCGAATTTGCCTTCTTGGTGCATGCACCACAAGGCGAAATGCGTGTTTATTTTGGTGCGTTCGCGTGCGCTTGACCCATGCTGGTGCATGCGTTGCGCACGGGTGCTGCTTCGTGTCTGCTTGTTATAGCAAGCGTGAATGCCCTCTGGGCGAAACGCAAGTTGGCACAGGCTTTGCAAAGGCTTTAACAAGCGAGTGAATGAGATGCCCGCTGAACACCGCAACCTTTATTTTTTGGAGTGAACCGCATGATGAATCGTCGAGGAAACCTCAAGGCCCTGGCTGCAGCCGCAGCGCTGTCGGTCGGATCGTTTGTGATTGCGCCACAAGCGCTGGCTGCAGACACCATCAAGGTTGGCGTGCTGCACAGCCTGTCGGGCACCATGGCTATTTCAGAAACCGTGTTGAAAGACACTGTGTTGATGGCCATTGACGAAATCAACGCCAAGGGCGGCGTGTTGGGCAAGAAGCTCGAACCCGTGGTGGTCGACCCTGCGTCGAACTGGCCGTTGTTTGCTGAAAAAACCAAGCAGTTGCTGACCCAAGACAAAGTCTCGGTCATCTTCGGTTGCTGGACATCGGTGTCACGCAAGTCGGTCTTGCCAGTGGCTGAAGAGCTCAACGGTTTGCTGTTTTACCCCGTGCAATACGAAGGCGAAGAACTCAGCAAAAACGTGTTCTACACCGGTGCTGCGCCTAACCAACAAGCCATTCCCGCGGTGGACTACCTGATGAGCAAAGACGGCGGCGCTGCCAAGCGTTGGGTCTTGTTGGGCACCGACTATGTGTACCCACGCACCACCAACAAAATCTTGCGCGCTTACCTGAAAAGCAAAGGCGTCAAAGACAGCGACATCGACGAGAAGTACACCCCGTTTGGTCACTCCGATTACCAAACCATCGTGGCTGACATCAAGAAGTTCTCTGCCGGTGGCAAGACCGCTGTGGTGTCCACCATCAACGGTGACTCCAACGTGCCTTTCTACAAAGAACTCGGCAACGCAGGCTTGAAAGCCAAAGACGTGCCCGTGGTCGCCTTCTCGGTCGGTGAAGAAGAGTTGCGCGGTGTAGACACCAAGCCGCTGGTCGGCCACTTGGCGGCATGGAACTACTTCATGTCCATCAAGAACCCCACCAACGATGAGTTCATCAAGAAGTGGTCGGCTTACGCCAAGTCACACAACATCGCTGGCCACAAAGACAAGCCTTTGACCAACGACCCGATGGAAGCCACCTACATCGGCGTGAACATGTGGAAACAAGCGGTTGAGAAAGCCAAGTCCACCGATGTCGACAAGGTCATCGCTGCCATGGCGGGCCAAACCTTCAAGGCGCCAAGCGGCATCACCTCGAAGATGGACGAGAAAAACCACCACTTGCACAAGTCGGTGTTCATTGGCGAGATCAAGGCTGACGGCCAGTTCAATGTGGTCTGGAAGACGCCGGGCCCTGTGAAAGCCAAGCCATGGAGCCCATTCATCGAAGGCAACGACAAGAAGCCTGATGAGCCTGTGAAGAAGTAACCCCTCTCCAAGGGATGAACTTGGGGGAGGGCTGATGCCCTCCCTCTTTTTTTTGGAACCTAGATGACCCGAATTTCTTCTTTCTCTTTGGCTGCCCTCACCTTGAGCTGTGCCGCGTTGTTTGCCTCCTCAGCCATGGCGCTGACGACGGAGCAAACCCGTGCCTTGACGCTCGGTGAAACCGATGCCCGCATCACGGCGCTGCAACAAGCGCTGGCGTCGCCGGACGAAAAAACCGCCGCTTTCATGCAAGCCATGGCGGACGATGCCGTCAAAGTCAACGGCACTCACGTGCTGATCGTGCGCGATGGCAAAGCGTCAGACCCCGTGACCGGCGAAGCGCAAGCCCTGCCCGAAGCTGCCGAAGACGTGATCAACAACAACCGCATGCGCGGCGAAATTGACGCCGCCTTGGCCGCGTTGCAATTGCTCAGCCCCGATGCCGCTTTGCGACTGGCCGCCACCAAAGCCATGCTCAAAGAGCCCGACCCGACCAAGCTCGCCATGCTCGATAAAGCGTTGGCAACGGAGCAAAACGCTGGCGTGAAAACCCAAATGCTGCTGGCCCGAGCCGCCGTGATGCTCAACAGCACCGACCCCAAAGTACGTCTGGCCGCTGCCAAAGCTTTGGCCGACAGCCAAACCCCTGACACCCAGCTTTTGCTCAACCAACGTTTGAGCGAAGAGCAAGACAAGCCAGTGCGCAGCCAATTAGAGGCCTCGCTCAGCACCATCCAAGCTGCGCTCAACTGGGGCGAAAAGCTGGGTGCTTTGTTCACCGGCATCAGCTTGGGGTCTATTCTTTTGTTGGTCGCTTTGGGTCTTGCCATCACCTACGGGTTGATGGGCGTGATCAATATGGCGCACGGCGAATTGATGATGATTGGCGCTTACGCCACCTACGTGGTGCAAGGCCTGTTCCGCCAGTACTTGCCTGGCATGTTTGACGCGTATCTGTTGGTTGCCGTGCCTGCCTCGTTCTTGGCTGCGGCCTTGGTGGGCGCGGTGCTGGAACGGTTGGTCTTGCGCCATTTGTATGGCCGACCTTTAGAGACCTTGCTCGCCACGTGGGGCATCAGCTTAGGGTTGATGCAAGGTGTGCGCAGCGTGTTTGGCGCGCAAAACGTGGGCGTTGAAAACCCATCGTGGATGAGTGGCGGCGTGCAGCTGCTGGCCAACTTGTCGCTGCCCTACAACCGCTTGGTCATCATTGGCTTTGCGCTGTTTGTGTTGGTGGGCATGACGCTGTTGATCAGCAAAACACGGTTGGGCTTGTTCGTGCGCGGCGTGACCCAAAACCGCCCCATGGCTTCTGCTTTGGGTGTGAATACAGCCCGCATTGACACCTACGCGTTTTCGCTCGGTTGTGGCATTGCCGGCTTGGCCGGTTGTGCCTTGAGTCAGATTGGCAACGTCGGCCCTGACTTGGGCCAGAACTACATCGTCGACGCCTTCATGGTGGTCGTGCTGGGCGGCGTGGGTCAACTGGCAGGCACGGTGTATGCGGCGATGGGCTTGGGGCTGATGAACAAATTGCTCGAAGGCGTGGCTGGCGCTGTGCTCGCCAAGATTGCCGTGTTGGTTTTCATCATTGTGTTCATCCAAAAACGCCCGCAAGGTTTGTTTGCGATGAAGGGCAGAAGTGCTGAGGCTTGATATGAACACCACAACAACCATGACTACTGCGATGCAACTCCCCGAACCTGCCCCTCTGATGAGTCGCCGTGCTTGGGTGGCTTTTTTGGCGGCCCTCATCACGCTGTGCGCGGTGGTGCCAGTGCTCAACCTGTGGGTGCCCGAGGGCAGCCTGTTCCACATGAGCGACTATGCCGTGGGCTTGGTCGGCAAGATCATGTGCTACGCCATTTGCGCTTTGGCGATGGACTTGATTTGGGGCTACACCGGCATCTTGTCGCTGGGCCACGGTTTGTTCTTTGCCTTAGGTGGCTATGTGATGGGCATGTACCTCATGCGCCAGATTGGCACCGACGGCAATTACAAAAGCAACTTGCCCGACTTCATGGTGTTCCTCGACTGGAAAACCTTGCCTTGGCATTGGACCTTCAGTGACAGCTTCATCGCCACCTTGCTGCTGATCGTGTTGGTGCCTGGCGTGCTGGCTTGGGTGTTTGGCTACTTTGCCTTTCGCTCACGCATCAAAGGCGTGTACTTCTCCATCATCACGCAGGCGCTGACGTTTGCCGCCATGCTGCTGTTCTTTCGCAACGAAACGGGTTTTGGTGGCAACAACGGCTTCACCGATTTCAAGCGTATCTTGGACTTGCCCATTGCCACGCCCGCCATGCGTATGACCTTATTTGTCATGACCAGTGCCACCTTGCTGGGCTGCTATGTGTTTGCCCGCTGGTTGGTGCAAAGCAAGTTTGGCCGCGTGTTGCAAGCCATTCGCGACGCCGAAAGCCGCGTGATGTTTTCGGGCTACTCACCCATGCCCTACAAGCTGACCATTTGGGTCATTTCGGCGGTGATGTGCGGCATTGCGGGCGCTTTGTATGTGCCGCAAGTGGGCATCATCAACCCCAGTGAAATGAGCACGGGCAACTCGATTGAGATCGCCGTATGGGCCGCAGTCGGTGGGCGTGCCTCGTTGATTGGCCCCATCGTGGGCGCCTTCTTGGTCAACGGCATGAAGAGCTGGTTGACCGTGACGGCCCCAGAGTTTTGGTTGTATTTCTTGGGTGCCCTGTTCATTGGCGTGACGCTTTACATGCCGCACGGTGTGGTGGGCTTGGTTCAAAAACTGAGCGCCAAGAAACAGGCAGGAGAAAAAGCATGACCCCCGATCTGTTTGAACAAGGTACTGAGCGCTTAGCCACACACCAAGCCCGTGTGGTGGCCGAGGTGACCTCGGGCGACCGCAGCGCGAGCTTTGGCCGCATTCACGAGCCCGGCTCGCTGGACTTGACCCATGGCCGCATCTTGTACTTGGAAGATGTGCATGTGAGCTTCGATGGTTTCAAGGCCATCAACGGTTTGTCGCTGGACATCGCGCCCGGCGAGTTGCGTTGCATCATTGGCCCCAACGGCGCGGGCAAGACCACGATGATGGACATCATCACCGGCAAAACCAAACCCGATTCGGGTCAAGTGTTCTTCGGCAGCACCCTCGATTTGTTGCGCCACAACGAACCCGAGATTGCACAACTGGGCATTGGCCGCAAGTTCCAAAAGCCCACGGTGTTTGAGCAATTGACCGTGTTTGAGAACTTAGAGCTGGCCTTGAAAACCCACAAAGGGGTAGCGGCCTCGATGTTTTTCAAACTCAACGGCACACAGCGTGACCGTCTGAGCGAGGTGCTGAAAACGATTCACTTAGAAGACAGCGTGAGCCGACAGGCGGGCAATCTCAGCCACGGTCAAAAGCAATGGTTGGAGATCGGCATGTTGCTCATGCAAGACCCCAAGCTCTTGCTGCTGGACGAACCCGTGGCGGGCATGACCGACTACGAGACCGAGCGCACGGCCGAGTTGTTTTTGACGCTGAAAGGCAAACACTCACTCATGGTGGTCGAGCACGACATGAGCTTCATCAACACGATCTCCGACATCGTCACCGTGCTCTGCGACGGCTCGGTACTGGCGCAAGGCACGCTGGCGCAAGTGCAAGCCGACGAGCGTGTGATTGAGGTGTATTTGGGCCGCTGAAGTGCCACCCCAAAAGCCCATCAGCCCAAGAACGAGACACACACCATGCCCCTTTTAGAAGTCCAAAACATCAACCAGTATTACGGCGGCTCGCACATCTTGCGTGACGTCAGTTTCACCGCTGAGCTCGGCAAGATCACCGTGCTTTTGGGGCGCAATGGCGTGGGTAAAACCTCGCTGCTGAAGTCGCTCATGGGTGCGGTGCCCATTCGCAGTGGCAGCATCACCTTCGATGGCCGTGCGATTGAGCGCGATGCGCCTTACGAGCGGGCGCGTGCAGGCATTGGCTATGTGCCACAAGGTCGCGAGATCTTTGCACGCTTGACGGTCGAAGACAACCTGCGCATGGGCTTGGCCACGCAACCCGCTGGCACTGACATACCCGCAGAGTTGTACGAGCTGTTCCCGGTGCTCAAGCAAATGATGCATCGCCGAGGTGGCGATTTGTCGGGTGGGCAGCAACAGCAATTGGCCATCGCGCGTGCGCTGGCGTCTGGCCCCAAACTCTTGGTGTTGGATGAGCCGACCGAGGGCATTCAGCCCAGCATCATCAAAGACATTGGCCGCGTGATTCGGATGTTGGCCAATCGCGGTGACATGGCCATTTTGTTGTGCGAGCAGTACTACGACTTTGCCGAAGAACTGGCCGACGACTACTTGGTGATGGAGCGTGGCGAGGTGATTGCGCGCGGGCCGGGCTCTGAGATGCAAGCCAAGAATGTGCGGCAGTTGGTGGCGATTTAACTCAAAAGATAACTGAGGCTTCATCGAACTCGAACCAGACTTCGAGGCCGATTAGCGCCTCATCTGGTGAGATGAAAAACAGCAAGACCGGCATTGTTGTGGAAAGTGCTGCGTCGGCCACGGCACAAATGGCCTCAAATCGGCCCATCTCTGCCAACTAGCCCGGCGCTACTTTCCAAGTAGACCCCAATGCGGAGTCTCTGGATGATCAAAACCTGTGCCATACTTTTGCATCATTTAGTTTTACTTTCTATCCGTTAATGTGCAGCGACGGATGGCTTGAATGCAGATCATGCCTCCTGTCGCTCACCCTCTTGCAAAAAACATGAGCACACCTGTCCTGCGCCCGCGTGAGCGCGATGCCTTGATCCAATCCCTTCGCGCCGGTGTCACGCCGCTGCTGGGCGCCAAACACATACAAGTGGGGCGCGACCCCGAACTGGCCGCGATGGAAACCAGCCTAGACCGCATTGCCAGCGGCGGCAGTGTTTTCAAACTGGTGGTGGGTGAATACGGTGCTGGTAAAACCTTTTTTATGAACGTGGTGCGCGGCAGCGCCATGGAACGCCAACTCGTGGTGGCCCACGCCGACCTCAACCCCAGCCGCCGCCTGTATGCCACCGGCGGCGAAGCCCGCAGCTTGTATGCCGAACTGATGAAAAACCTGGCCACCCGCGTCAAGCCCGATGGCGGTGCGCTGGCCACTGTGGTCGAAAAATTCATCACCACCGCCGTGGCGCAAGCCCGGCAAACCGGAGCCAAGCCCGAAGACGTCATTCATGAAAAGCTGGCACGTCTGAGCGAATTGGTCATGGGCTACGACTTTGCCACCGTCATTGCCGCCTATTGGCGTGCCTATGAAACAGGCAACGACACACTCAAAGACAACGCCATACGCTGGCTGCGCGGCGAATTCACCGCCAAGACCGATGCCCGCAAAGCCCTAGGCGTGCGCGAAATCATTGACGATGCCGCCGTTTACGACCAGCTCAAGCTCATGGCCGCGTTCACCCGACTGGCGGGCTACCAGGGCTTGCTGGTGTGCATTGATGAGCTGGTCAACCTATACAAACTCGCCAACAGCCAGGCCAGAAACAACAACTACGAACAAATACTGCGCATCCTCAATGACTTGGAGCAGGGCACTGCCCAAGGGCTGGGCGTGCTGCTGGGTGGAACACCCGAACTGTTGTTGGACCCGCGGCGGGGCTTGTACAGCTACCCAGCGCTGCAATCCCGCCTAGCAGACAACCCTTTTGCCCGTGGCGACTGGATGGACATGACCGGTCCCGTGCTGCGCCTGGGCACGCTGGGGCGCGAACACTTCATGGCGCTGCTGCGCAAAGTGCAGGCGGTGTACCAGCACGGGCAACCCGACCACACCCAACTGCCCCCCGAGGCCATACCTGCTTTCATGCTTCACTGCGAACAACGCATTGGCGAAGCCACCTTTCGCACCCCGCGCACCACCATCACTGCATTCATAGGTTTGCTGGCGGTGCTGGAGCAAAACCCTGGGGTTGAGTGGAAAGACTTATTGATACAGAAAAATATCTCGCTCGAGGTAGCTATACCTGTCTGTGATGAACTGACCTCAGTCACACTCTGAATTTTAATAACCTAGTAACAATTCGGCTTTAATGTATTTTATAGAAACCCTATGAACTTAAACAATCTGAACATGAGTCCGGCAGCACAAGAGATTGCGTTGAATAGACCCCGCTTCTGGGAACATCTCCTATATGCAGAGCTACTGAGTGATGAATTGCCTGAGATTCGGCTTGCATTACAAGATGAAGCACTAATACGAGAAAGAATAAATTCTAAATATTATGGGTATCTGGAAAATGACCCTAGCGGAGCGTTAATAGAAATTGTGAATCTTGCAAAATCTCAACTCCTATATATTGGTGAAATCGCGACCTCCTTCCGTAAATTTTTCCCAGATGAAAATCAAGATGCATTTGGTCCAATAGGCACACCAGGAGATCCAAGAAAGATAAATATCGTAGCCAAAAAATATGCAAGCGAATATTTTGACATAGGGTGTCACTGGATTGAAGTAAAAGCGCTATTTCATGTCATCGACCTTTATGCTGCACAGATAGGGGCAAACGACCCAAGAAAATCGTTTTTCCTAACAATTGGTAACGAGTGCTTAAAGTCAATATCTGCGCACAAGAATTTAATGCTAGAAATGGATGGATTTGGCTCCTATCTCAATGAATCAGTAAATGCGGCCCGGGCTGAAGTTAAAAAAACACGCAAATTTGTTCTAAGCTGGCCGGATGTTGATATAGACAGCGAAAGGGAAGAAGCGAGAATTGAGAATGCAAAGTATGAATTTGATGAGAATAATATATCGTCAAGCGTCGACTCAAAAAATACCAATGCAAGCTTCAATTCAATAACAGATATTTACACTTGGATCGCATCTTGCGAATCCATATCAAAAGCTGACTTGCGAAGAAATTTGTTACCACTTGGCTTATTGGTTAGCGCTGTTGTAGAGGAAGTAAACGAGAAAGCACTTGGGGTTTCAGGTGATTTTGCAATGCTGGAAGAGGGAGATAAATTTGAAGTCAATAGAGACATCATGATGCTAATAATTAACAACATTGAGAAATTTGAGATTTAACCTTTCGTGACTCTACAAAAAATGTGATTGCCAATCATCGTATGCCTAAAATCTGAAATCAATGAATGATTTTCATGAAATTTTACAAAGTGCGACCTCATGTATTGAGGGTTGCTATTTTCAAACTAACGTTTTGGATAAGAAGAATCAATCGAAGAAAGTATATCGAGAGCGTATTTATTGTTATGAGCTATACCACCAACTTAGAAGCATATGGCCACACAAAGAAGATGAAGCGTTGGTTCTACATGGTGAATTTGATAAAAGTGGC
The DNA here is from genome assembly GCA_963513725.1 of uncultured Limnohabitans sp. GTDB lineage: Bacteria > Pseudomonadota > Gammaproteobacteria > Burkholderiales > Burkholderiaceae_C > Limnohabitans. The sequence goes on from CAUPRM010000002.1 coordinate 232,725, forward strand.
AGTCAGTTCTTTGCAGGCCTCAGTGTTCACGGTGCGAAGCCAGATTTTTTAATACACACACCAGGCAGCACAAATAAAAATCTTCTCGCAATGGAGGTAAAGCCAATAAACGCGCAGAATAATAAAATTAAAAGTGATTTGGAAAAATTGACCGTAATGCTCAGAAAGGCATATTTTTCGCATGCCATATTTTTGATATTTGGAAACGGCTCGAAGAAAAAAGCAGATCAAATACTTAGCCGGAAACTGGAGTGGCAATTCGATTCAAATATTGAAATATGGGCTCATGAGAATGCCAAAGAAGCTGCGACCCAAGCCGAGGGGCCTAAATGAGCTCATTCACAACGCCAAGTGACGGATTCAGCCGCCTAGCCAAACCGTTGCAACGCGCACTGTGGGAACGCGGATGGGCTGGGTTGCGAGAAAACCAGATTGCGGCAATGCCTTTTATTCTTGATACCAGAGACGATGTGGTCATCTCCGCCGCTACGGCTGCGGGCAAGACAGAGGCCGCCTTTTTGCCACTGCTGACGCGTTTGTGGCGAGACAAGGTTCCATCAAGCGGCCTGATTCTCTATGTCGCACCGGTCAAAGCACTGATCAATGACCAAGTGGAGCGCCTGCAACTGTTGTGTGAGGGCATGGACATTCCCATTTACCCTTGGCACGGGGATGTGTGGCCTACCAGCCGCAAGCGGTTTTTTTCCAACCCGCGAGGTGTGGTGCTGATCACGCCCGAGTCTCTGGAGGCGCTCATGTTTCGCCGGGGCGGCGAAGTGCGTGGGCTGTTTGCAGCAATCGAAGCCGTGGTGGTGGACGAGCTGCATGCCTTCATTGGCAATGTGCGTGGGCGGCAGCTGCAAAGCCTGTTGCACCGGCTGGAATGCCAATTGGCGCGCCGTGTGCAGCGCATTGGCTTGTCGGCCACGCTGGGTGACATGGCCTTGGCGGCAGACTTTTTGCGCCCAGGGCAAGGCCAAGCGGTGCAGGTGGTGACTTCTGCTGCCGAAAAGCGGCACCTTCAGCTGGCACTGAAGGCGGTTTGCCACCCTGCCACCGTGACCGAAACCGACCAAGACCCCCATTGGCTGATTGCCGACGAGTTGTTTGAGCGGCTTCGCGGAGCCAACCACTTGGTGTTTCCGGCTGGGGTGGGGCTGGTGGAGTTTTACGCCGACGCGCTGCGCAAGCGCTGCGAAGCGGCGGGGCTGCCGGTCACGTTTTTTCCGCACCACGGGCGTTTGGCCAAAAGCGAACGGGAAGAAACCGAAGCCGAACTCAAGCGCGGCCACCTGCCCGTGAGCGCTATTTGCACCACCACGCTGGAAATGGGCATAGACATTGGTGCCATCAAGGGCGTGGTGCAAATTGGCCCGCCACAAACGGTGGCCAGCCTGTGCCAGCGCATCGGGCGGGCTGGGCGGCGCGAAGGCGAAGCTGCTGTGCTGTGGCAATACTGCATTGCCAAAGCGCACGGCCCTGGCATGGATTGCGCCGAGAGCTTGCAAGTCGATTTGGTGCAGGCGGTGGCGGTGATTCAGCTCTTTTTGTCCAAGTGGTACGAGCCGCCCCGAGCGGGGGCGCTGGATTACTCCACACTGGTGCAGCAGGTGCTGAGTCTGGTGGGCGAATGCCATGGCATCACGGCGGTGATGGCTTATGAGCGTTTGTGCCAATCCGGCCCATTCCGAGGCGTGACACAAAGCGATTTCATTGCTTTGCTGCGGGCCATGGCCGCCAAAAAACTGCTGATGCAAGACGCCAACCGTCTGTTGCTGCACGGTGAGCTGGGAGAACGGCTGGTGAACCACTACACGTTTTATGCGGCGTTCCCCGATTCGCAGGAATACCGGCTTCGCCAGGGGGGCAAAGAACTGGGCACCTTGCCATTGTCCGCATCAAACCAACGTGGTGACGTGATCACCTTTGCTGGAAGGCGCTGGGCTATTGAGCACATTGACCACGAAAAGAAGTTGGTGGATTTGCATCCGTCCAGCACGGGCAGGCTGCCGCGCACAGGTGGGCAAGGCCAACCTGTGCACAACAGGGTGAGGGAAGAAATGAAAGCGGTGCTGGCCAGTCAGCACATGCCGGTTTGGCTGGATGCCAACGCTAGCTCGCTGCTGCAAGATGCGCGCAAGCAATACCTGAATTTGCAATTGGACCGTGAATTTTGTGTGGCGGAAGGCGACACGATTTACCTTTTTGTATGGCAAGGCGACGTGGTGCAAAACGCATTGGCCGAACTGCTGAAACACCAAGGGCTGCAAGCGCGCAATGAAGGCATTTGCATCACAGTCAAACACGTAAGCTTGGCCATGGTGACATTGGCCATTGCGCAAATTGCAACCCAATCCTGCCCCACAGCTGTCCAATTATTCACGCGGAAAGATGTGCCAAACACCGAAAAATGGGACTGGGTGCTGCCGGATGAATTGTTATTGGCTGGCTATACAAGCCGAGCGTTGGACTTGGTAGCAGCCCATGCGCTATGCATCCACCTGCACGAAACCTCTGCGCACTGACTGCCTGCGGTTGGTGGCGATTTAAACGCAGGCGAGGTCCAACAACCGGGCAGTTACATCGCCCAAATGCGTGGGGGTTGATCGCCCATGGCCCACAAGCCCTTGCGCCATGCTGCCCACACGCTGCGCAGCAGTGTTTGTGCCGGCTCTACCAAGGGTGAGAGCGTGCGCAGCACGATCACACGAGGGTGCGGTGAGGTCACGCCTGCATGAAGGCCCGCAGGGGCTTTTTCGGTGATGTCGCGGGCCAACGCCAAGGCCAAGTCGCGACGCTCGCGTGGCAGGTCTGCGCCGCAGGCAAACACCAAGGTGGCCATGCAGCGTGCGCCCGCGAGGCCGAGTGGGCCGTTGAGCAGGCGCTCGTCTTGTGCGTCAATCAAACCGCGTTCCAACCAAACGCCAGAAATTTCAAGATGCTGCTGCAGCTGACCGCGTTCAAACGGCAAGTCGGCGTTGGGCAGGCCCAAGGCCGTGATGTCCCATGCCATCAACTCTGCGGTGGGTGCAAGGTCAAACACCGCGTGGTTGAGGCCGTGGCAGCCGTTGTAGGCGATGGTTTCCAGTGGCAGCCATTCCAAGCGGGTGTGTTCGCCCAAGGTGGCGTGTACTTTTTGCGTGGCCAATAGGTCTTTGTCACTGCGGTAAAACCGTGTGGCGCCCGGTGTGGTGACCAGGCCGTGTGCCTGCGAAGCGAGGGTCACAGTGATGTCCAACACATCGCCGCCCACCAAGCCACTCGGTGGGTGGACCAACACGTTGTGGCACACCGCATCGCCTTCGGGGTAGAGGCTTTGCAAGATGCGCAGCGGGCCGTCGTGCTCAAAACGTGCGACGGTTCGCGAGCCCTCTTGTGCGTAGTCCAGCGCCAGTTTGGCGTGCCAGCCTTTGGTGTGCATCATCCTGCTTTACCTTGAATTTTTTGCCACAAAGCAAATTCGGCTGCCGACAGCCGTTGCCCTTGCACTGCAGCTTCATCAAATTTTGTGCGGTCGGTTTGAATGCCCAATTGTCGAATTTGGCTTAGCAGCATTTTGTAGTGTTCCACAGCCAGCTCGGGGGTTTCGGCAATCTTGTGAATCGGCAATGGAGCACGATCTTCCAGATCGTGCTCCTGAATCACTTGGTCGATCAGCGCATTGATTTCCTCGGTCGATAAATGCAAGCGCTTGGCTTCGGCGCGGATGATGAGGGCTTCGTTTTCATCAATGTGTCCGTCTTTGAGAATGCTGAACAAGTTGGCTTTGAGCGCGTCGCGTTTTTTCACCAATTCGTCGCTGAAGGCCGAAGCCAGCAAAGCAGCAGGGATGGCAAAAAAACCAATGCCTAACAACGCGAGCACGATTGTCAACGTTCGGCCAATTGGCGTGACGGGGGAAATATCGCCGTATCCCACCGAGGCCAAGGTGATGACTGCCCAGTAAATGGAGGTGGGTATGTTTTCGAACTTGTCTGGCTGAACATCGTGTTCGAACAAATAACCCAAGCTGGCGGTCAAGATGACTAGCAGCAGCATGATGAACGCTGATGCACTCATGATGGGCCACTCACGCACCACAACCTTCACCAAGACAGTGCTGGCATCGCTGCCGCGCGTTAGTTTGAGTAATCGAGCTAGGCGGAAGACACGCAAGAACCGCAAGTCAAAGAGATGGTGCAAAAACACTTCGAGGTAAAAGGGCAGTATTGCCAAAAAGTCAATCAAGGTCGAGGGCGATTTGGCTTGCTTCATGCGGCCCAAGACGGCGCCTTTGAAGCCTGGTTCTTCGACGCAGGAGTAAAGGCGCATGCAATATTCCATCGTGAAAATGCCAACGGCCACTGCATCCAAGATGACAAACTGCAAGTTCAAGATGTAGTGCACGCTTTGTACGGATTCCAAAATCACGGCAATGACTGACAGCAGCACCCATAACGCGATGAATACTTCAAAAATCTTCTGCATGGCGCCGCCATAAGGGCTGGGGAACACCAAGGCATGAATCTTTTGACGAAATGTGCGGTTCTTGTTGAGTTGCTTGAATTCGGCAATTGCAGGGACGAGCACACGAAATAGTTTCAAAATTCGAAGCAAGCGCAAGAACCTCAGTACGCGCAAATCAATCGGAATAAAAGCCTTCAAGAAAAAGGGCGCTACAGCCAAGAAGTCGATGATGGCAAAAGGACTGGTGGCAAAAGCGAAACGTGCGTGTTTGGTGGTTTTGAACTCTTGGTCTTCCGGTGCCAAGTAAAACCGCAAGAGGTATTCGATCGTGAACACCGCCACAGAAAAAACATCAAAAAAGTCGAACCACTGTCGGTAGGGTTCGTACACCGCTGGCACATGCTCGAACATCAAGCTGAACAAGTTGCTCACGATCAAGATGCTGATCCACTTGTCGATGCTTTTCTGGAAATTACCAGGCAAATTGGGGTCTAGCAGCCAAGCAAAGAGCCATTGGCGCATTGGCAGTTCTCTGGACACTTCGAGTTCTTTTGCTTCGCCAAGAATGGCTTGCATGTCGATGTCTTTGAGGAAATAGTGGGGTTTAGTGGCCATGCTGTACCTCAGAATTCCAACTCGGTGATCTTGATCGGATAGCCACCTTTGTCACAGATGGTGATGCGTATTTGCATCTTGTTGTCAATTGGATCGGCTGCGACCAAGGGGGTGACCACAAATGGCACGGTCGAGCCAAGCGGTGTGGCCATCAAGTCCTCCAACACGATGGCGCCTACGACTTGGCGGTTTGTTGGGTTGCATTGAGTCACCAATTGAGGTGGCTTGTCAAAGAACGGGTTGCGCAAATCTTTTAACTCTGTCTCAGCCAGCACGTAGGCCAAGCAAGCACCCCAAGTGCCGGGAGCCGGCTGATTTGATTTGGCAGCTTTTTGTTGCTTGGGTTTGACGCCACCTTGGCACGCAGGGTGCTTGAAACCTGCCTCAAAACGCGTGGTGCCTGCTTCTGTGAGCCAAGTTGCCCAAGCTTCGCCATTGCGTTTGGACTCTTCGGTTTTATTGCCTTCTCGGTAATTCAGCACCCCGAGCCATGTCACGCAGACCAAAACAGCTGACAAAAATAATAAAAACAAGATGTCTGCGATGCGGAGACCGAGTTCTTTTTTATCAGGCGTTTGGTCGTGGTGGTGGTCCATGGGGCAATGCCGTTGAGATGAAAAAAAGACGATTTTCTTGACATGAAATTGTCAAAAAAATCGTCAGCAATTTTTATTCATGATATTCGCAAATTTATTGTTTTTATTAAATTTACCTCAGGAATATTGAGAGTTTGAGGACTGAGTCATGCCTTTTCAAGCTTGAGCATGGCGCTTCGCTGTGGGTTGGTTACAGCGATCCGTGAGAACTAAATGAGCCATTTTCGGGTGAATGACTCATTGATTTGCAAAAACAAATTGAACAGTGCTCGATGTCTCAGTGATCTTGCGACCCGCGGTGCGCCCAACCGGTGGTGTGCTTTTCGATGTAGCTGAACAGTTCGTACATCACCATCGCCATGGCGCCCACCACGACCAAGCCTGCAAAGGCCAAGCCCATTTGCATGGCGGAGCCTGCAGAAATCAGCAGATAGCCAATGCCTTCGTTGGCGGCCGTCATTTCAGACACGGTGGTGCCGACAAACGCCAAGGTGATGGCCACTTTGAGCGAGCCGTAGAAATAAGGCATGGAGCGGGGCAGGCCGACTTTGATCAGCACGTCCCAGCGCTTGGCACCCAGCACACGCAACACGTCTTCGAGCTCGGGCTCCAAGGTGGCCAAGCCCGTGGCGATGTTGACCATGATGGGGAAAAAGCTGATCAAGAAGGCGGTCAAGATGGCTGGGCCCACGCCAATGCCAAACCACACCACCAAAATCGGCACAAAGGCCGCTTTGGGCAGGGCGTTGAAACCGGTCATCAGCGGGTAAACGGCGGCATAGGCCAAGCGCGAGCTGCCAATGACGAAGCCCAAGAGCACGCCCACGACGATGGCAATGCCAAAACCCACCATGGTCACCCAGAAGGTGCGCCAAGCGTGTGCGGCAATCACGTCACGGAACTCCACCATTTGCTGCCAAATGCGCAGGGGCGAAGGGAAGATGAATTCAGACACATTGAAGAGCGAGCACAGCGCTTGCCAAATCAGCAAGGTGGCCACGAGCAGGCCCCAAGGCGCCCAAGTTTCGAGTTGTTTTTGAGTCATGGTCTGGCGTTCGAATTACTGCTGAATGGCGGCGCCCGTTTTGCGCATGGCCCCAATGTGGCCGCGCAACTCGTGCACGATGTTGGTGAACTCAGGCGTGTACGTCACCTCCAAGTCACGCGGGCGGGGTAAGTCGATGTCGCGTTTGACCACAAAGCGGCCTGGGCTCTTGCTCATCACGTACACGGTGTCTGCCAAAAAGACCGACTCGCGCAAGTCGTGCGTGACCAAGATGACGTTGAACTTTTGTTCGGCGTGCAAGTCGCGCAGCGTGCACCACAGCTCTTCGCGGGTGAAAGCGTCGAGTGCGCCAAACGGTTCGTCGAGCAACAGCATCTTGGGCTCATGAATCAGCGCGCGGCAAATGCTGGCGCGCTGCTGCATACCGCCCGACAATTCCCACGGGAACTTGCGCTCGTAGCCGCCCAAACCCACGGTTTGCAGCAGTTTCAGGGCGCGTGCTTCGTACTCGGCTTTTTTGGCCTTGAACTGGGTGCGGTAAGGCTCCACGATTTCCAAGGGCAGCAACACGTTGTCCAGCGTGGTCCGCCAAGGCAGCAGCGAGGGCGATTGAAACGCCATGCCGCTGATTTTGAGCGGGCCATTGACGGGCTGGCCATCGACATAAATCTCGCCACGGCTGGGCTTTTTCAAACCCGTGGTGAGCTTCATGAAGGTGGATTTACCGCAACCCGAGGGGCCCACAATGGCGATGAACTCGCCTTGCTTGACCTGCAGGTTGATGTCTTCCACCGCGAAGTGGTTTTGCGCCAGCAGCTCGTCGTTGTAGGCGAGCCAGACGTTTTGGAAGTCGACGAAGTGTTCAGGGGAAGCGGTCATCTCAGCCAGTCGATTTACTTTTTAGTTTTGGGTGCAGGCAGCACGTCGAGTTCTTTGGCTGTGGGCAGATAAGAACCGTTCCAGATGTCGTCCGCTTTGACGCGGGTTTTGGTGTTGAACGCGTCAGACACTTGCGAGGCCATCAGGCTCAGGCGTGGGCCTTTGACTTGACCGAAGCCTTCAGCACGGGCGTCCGCGCTGTTGATGACGGTGTCGATGGCCAGTTGCAAACGGCGTGTTTCCAGGGGCACGTTGATGATGCCGTCACGCGCTTTCACGGTTTCGATGGACGCAGCGGGGTTGCCGATCACGTCTTTCATGCCCTTGGCGAATGCGGACAAGAAAGCTTTCACGGCGGCTGGGTTTTCTTTGAGCATCTTGGGCGACGCGATGATGGCGTTGCCGTACAGCTTCACACCGAAATCGGGGTAGGGCAACACCACCACGTCTTCGGCTTTCACGCCACGGGCTTCAATGTTGAGAAGCGAGGTGAAGGTGAAGCCGGTGATGGCGTCCACATCGCCGCGCACCAACATGGTTTCGCGCAAAGGTGGGTCCATCGCGGTCCAAGTGACGTTGGCGACGTCGTTGGCCTTGGCAAAAATGGGGAAAGCGCGACGGCCTGCGTCAAACACAGGAGCGCCGAGTTTTTTACCGGCCAAATCAGCGGGGGTCTTGATGCCAGATTTTTTCAACGCCATCACCGAAGCGGGGGTGTTGTTGTAGACCATCATCACGGCCACAGGCTTGTTGGGCGCGTCGGGGTTGTTGGCGTGGAACTCCATCAAGGCGGCCAAATCGGCAAAGCCCATGTCGTACGAGCCCGAGGCCACGCGGGTCACCGCGCCGCCTGAGCCGTTGCCGGCGTCGACCGTTACATCCAGCTTGGCATCTTTGAAATAACCTTTGGCAGCAGGCACCAGAAACAAGGCAGCAGGGCCTTCAAAACGCCAGTCGAGCTGGAATTTGATGGGGGTGGCTTGCGCAAAGGCGCTGCCAAAACTGGCGGCCAAAGCCAAGCCGAGCGTGGTTTTCAAAAAGGTACGTTTGATCATAGAAATTCCTAAAGCTGTTGACAGCATTGAATGATGTGATGAACTACTCTTGCAATAACGGTGCCCGCTTGTGAGGGGCTAAGGCCGTTACTTAGGCGCAAATTGTGCGCGACTTTGGTTTGTATACAAAACGGGTTTGCACCAAGGTGGATCAATTGCACCGTTTGTGTGCATTTCTTGGTTTTCTGGCCTGCATGAAAAAAGCCAGCTTTTGAAGGCTGGCTTTTGTGGCGACGGCTGTGTCGTTCAGTGACTGTCGGCTTGGCGTGCAGCCTCTACGGCGGCCGAGTCATCGGTTGCGGCGCCGTTAAAGAACAAGTTCAGCACCACCGCAGAAATAGAAGCCAGCAAGATGCCCGACTCAATCAGGGGGTGCAGGTTGTGCGGCATCCATTGCTTGAAGTTCGGGGCGATCAGCGGAATCATGCCGATGCCGATGGAGATGGCCACGACCAAGCTGTTGAAGCGGTTGTTCTTGAAGTCCACGCCACCCAAGATGCGAATGCCGGTGGCGGCCACCATGCCAAACATCACCAAGCCAGCGCCACCCAAGACCACCGTGGGCAAGGACTCGACCAAAGCTGCCATCTTAGGAATGACACCCAAGATGATGAGGATGATGCCGCCGGCCACGCACACAAAGCGGCTCTTGACGCCCGTGACGGCCACGAGGCCCACGTTTTGCGAGAAGCTGGTGTAGGGGAAGGTGTTGAAGATGCCGCCAATCAGCGTGCCCAAACCATCGGTGCGCAAACCACGTGTCAGCGCGGCGCGGTCCACATGGCGGTCGGTCATTTCGCCCAAGGCCAAGAACATGCCGGTGGATTCGATCATCACCACAATCATCACCAAGGTCATGGTGAGGATGAGCACGGGGTCAAACACAGGCATGCCGAATTGGAACGGTGTGACGATGCCAAACCACTCGGCCTTGCCCACTTTGTCAAAGTTCATTAGCCCGAAGCTGGTGGCCACGACGCCACCGATGACGATGCCCAAGAGCACCGAGATGTTGGCGATAAAGCCTTTGGCAAATTTGGCGATCATCAAAATAGACACCAACACCAAAGCCGCAATGCCCACGCCCGTGAGGTCGGCGTATTTAGGGTTTGGAATTTTGGCAACTAAGGCCAAATCTTTGGGTACCGCAGACAAGGTGGAGCCAGGTGCCGAGGCGGCAGCCGCAGCGTCAGCCAACCACTTGGCGTGCTCAGGGTTGACGACGGAGGGGGCCGTGGGGCCGAAGGGGTTGCCGAAAATCCAGTTGATGCCAATGCGCATCAAGCTGATACCGATGACGGCAATGATGGTGCCGGTCACGACAGGCGGGAAGAACCGCAACAAGCGGCTGACCAGCGGCGCGATGAGGATGGAAATCGCACCTGCACCCATGATGGCGCCAAAGATCAGTTGCGCACCTGCGTCGCCGGGGTTAGCCCCTGCCATCGACACCATGGGGGCTACGGCGGCAAAGGTCACGCCCATCATGACGGGCAAGCGAATGCCAAACCATTGGGTCGCACCCCACGATTGAATGAGAGTGACCAAGCCGCACACAAACAAGTCCGCAGAAATCAGCATGGCCACTTGTTCGGGGCTGAGCTTGAGGGCTCGGCCCACGATGAGCGGCACAGCCACGGCACCGGCGTACATCACCAAAACGTGTTGAAGGCCCAGTGCGGCAAGCTTGCCCGTGGGCAAGCGTTCGTCAACAGGGTGTGTGGATGAGGTCATGGGAATTTCTCCAAGTTAATCGCATACAAAACTGTATACAGTTTTTAAGTTGGCGATGCCTAGAAGAAACCCTTGCATCCTTGACGCAACAATAGGCAAAGTTGGTCGTTGTAACCCTTTGCATTTTTCAGGAGACCGTGCTTTGAATCAATCCACCCGTTACGGCATCATCGGCTGCGGCATGATGGGACAAGAGCATTTGCGCAACATCGCTTTGTTGCCGGGCGCCAGCGTGACCCGTATTTTTGAGCCCGATGACGCGATGGCCGCACGCAGCCTCGCTTTGGTACCGCAGGCCCAGCGCGTGGCCAGTTTGGCCGAGGTGGTGATGGCCGATGACGTGGATTGTTTGCTGATTGCCAGCCCCAACTTTCGCCATGCCGAGCAACTGCGCGAGATTGCCGCGTTGCGCCCTTTGCCCCTGTTGCTTGAAAAACCCGCGTGCACGTCTTTGGCCGATGTGCAGGCCTTGGCCGCTTTGGCCCGCGACTATCCCGCCCTGATTTGGGTGGCGATGGAATACCGCTACATGCCGCCCGTGGCCTTGTTGGCCCAAGAGGTGCACAGCCAGCTCAACACCGGTCCTGTGACGATGCTGTCCATTCGCGAACACCGTTTTCCGTTCTTGGTGAAGGTGGGCGACTGGAACCGCTTTAACCAGTACACGGGCGGCACTTTGGTCGAAAAATGCTGCCACTTTTTTGACCTGATGCGCCACCTCACCCAAAGCGAGCCTGTGCGCATTTACGCCTCGGCGTCGGTGGCCCACAACCATTTGGACGAGCAGTACCCCTTGGGCACGCCTGATATTTTGGACAACGCCTACGTGCTGGTCGACTTCGCATCCGGCCAGCGGGCGTTGCTGGAGTTGTGCATGTTTGCCGAGGGTGCGCGTTACCAAGAAGAGATTTCGGTGGTCGGTCCCCAAGGCAAAGTGGAATGCTTTGTGCCGGGGCCTGGTCGTTTTTGGCCCGAACACTTGGGCGAGGCACCCACGCCCAAACTCGTCATCAGCCCGCGTGAGCCCAAAGGCCCGCGCGAGTTGGATGTGCCGGTCGACGCCGTAGCCTTGGCCGCGGGCGACCACAACGGCTCTACCTTGTACCAACACCAGCGCTTCAACGCGGTGGTGCGCGGCGAAGGCGCGATTGAGGTGAGTTTGCGTGATGGCTTGGCCGCCGTTGTGATGGGCTTGGCGGCACAAGAGTCGGCGCGTACTGGTCAAGCGATTGACTTGACCCGTGGCGAATACGCGTTGGGCAGCTTGCTCAACGGCGTCTGACTTGGCGATAACCCCGAGGGGCAGGGGTATGGATTCCTATATTATTCATTCACAAATTTAGCGCGATCGTTTTCAGGGTTTTAGATTCAATTTATGGCATCCGTCCAACTCCAACAAGTCACCAAAAGCTACGATGGCAAGCAAAACGTCATCCACGGCATTGACTTGGACATCCAACACGGCGAGTTCGTCGTGTTTGTGGGGCCTTCGGGCTGCGGCAAATCCACCTTGCTGCGCATGATCGCGGGGCTGGAGAGCATCACCGGCGGCGACGTGCTGATCGATGGCGTGCGCGTCAACGACCAAGCGCCGCGCCACCGTGACATCGCCATGGTGTTTCAAGACTACGCGCTGTACCCCCACAAGAGCCTCTACGACAACATGGCGTTTGGTCTGCGTTTGCGCAAAATGCCCGAAGACGAGATCAAGCGCCGTGTCATGGACGCCGCGCGTTTGCTGCGCATTGACCACATGCTCGACCGCAAACCCGCCGCCTTGTCGGGCGGTCAACGCCAGCGCGTGGCGATTGGTCGCGCCATCGTGCGTCAGCCCAAAGTGTTTTTGTTTGACGAGCCCTTGTCTAACCTCGACGCGCAGTTGCGCGGCGAGATGCGCAGCGAGATCAAAAAGCTGCACCAGCGCTTGGGCGCCACCATCATCTACGTCACCCACGACCAGGTGGAGGCCATGACCTTGGCCGATCGCATTGCCGTGTTGAGTGGTGGGCACAAGATGCAATACGCCAGCCCCGACCAAATTTACAACCGTCCCGCCGCTCAGTTTGTGGCGGGCTTCACCGGCAGCCCGCCCATGAACTTGCTGCCCTGTTCGTTGGCCAATGGGTTGGCGGACGTCGGCGGCGCAGGCGTTGCCTTGCCTGCTGAGCTGTGGGCGCGTGGCGCTGCGGCCGACGGCCATGTGTTTGGCATTCGCCCTGAAAACATTGCCCTAGCGCCCCGCGATGGGCAGGCCCAAATTGCCATGCATGCACAGGTCGTCATCACCGAACCCTTGGGGGCTGAGACCTTGGTGACCTTCCAAGTCGGGCAGGCTGAGTTGGTGGCACGTTGCGCCGCCGACTTCAAAGCGCCTGCGGGCAGTGCACAAACGATTTACTTGGACGCTTCAGCGCTTCATCTGTTCAACGCCGCCACGGGGCAAGCGCTTTGACGCTGGCGCCCACATTTGCAATTACCCAAAGGAGACACGCCATGAAAAAACGTCAAGCATTGAAATTCACCGCATTGGCCTTGGCCGCAGGCCTGTGTGCTGGCAGCGTGTGGGCGCAGCAAACCACCTTGCGTGTGTTTGTGGGCCCTAACCAGCGCCCTGACTTGCAGCAAAAGCTCTTTCAGGAATACAACAAAGCGAACCCCGGTGTGAAGGTCGAAATCGAGACCGGCGGCGCCACCTCTGAGTTGCAGCGCCAGTACCTGTCCACCGTGCTCAACGCCAAAGACTCGGCGATTGATTTGTTCTTGATCGACATCGTCAACCCCGCGCAGTACGCGTCTAAAGGCTGGATCGAGCCTTTGGACAAATACGTGGGTGGCCCCGCCGCTTTGCGCAACGACTACTTGCCCGTCTACCAACAAGCCAACGTGATCGACGGCAAAGTGTTCGCCATGCCTAGCCAAGGCGACGCCATGTTCATGTACTACCGCAAAGACTTGCTCGCCAAGTACGGCGTGGCCGAACCGAAAACTTGGGACGAGCTGGCTGCGGCTGCCAAGAAAATCATGGCCGGTGAGGGCAATGCCAACTTGCAAGGCTTGTCCATCCAAGGCGCGCCGATTGAAGGTGCGGTGTGTACCTTCTTGCTGCCCTACTGGGGCCAAGGCAAGCAGTTCAACGACGCAGGCGGCAAGCTCACGCTCGACAAACCCGCCGCCGTCAAAGGCTTGAACGCTTGGCTGGGCATGGTCGACCAAGGTGTGATCAAAAAGAACGTGGCCGAGGTGAAAACACCGGACACGGTCAACGAGTTCAAAGCCGGCCAAGTGGTGTTCGCCATCAACTGGGGCTTTGCGTTTGACCGCTTCAAAGACGATGCCGACTCCAAGGTCAAAGGCCAAGTGGGCGTGATGCCCTTGCCTGCCATGGCGGGCGGCAAATCGGCCACCTGCATGGGCGGCTGGCAGTGGGCGATGAACGCCTACAGCACCCACAAAGACGAGGCGGGCAAGCTCATCAAGTTCTTGTCGTCCAAACAAGCCAGTGCGTTCGTGGCCAAAGAAGGCTCCATCTTGCCGGTGTTCCAAAGCGTCTACGCCGACCCTGAGGTGAACAAAGTGGTGCCTTGGTTCAAAGACGCCTTGCCCGTGGTGTTGGCCGCCCAAAGCCGCCCCATGGTGAACGACTACGGCCAAGTCTCGGACATCATCCGCACCACCACCAGCGCTATTTTGGCCCGCACCAAAACGCCTGAAGCCGGTGTGGACGAGATTGCCGCGCGCGTCGGTCGCCTGATGCGTTGATGCTGTCCAAGTTACGCGACCCCAGCGAAAAAACACTCGCGGTGCTGCTGCTGGCACCCGCGTTTGCGTTGCTGCTCGCCATCGTGGTTTACCCCATCGGCAAGCTGATTTACAACAGCTTGTTCGCCATCGACAAAGACGGCGCGTTCTTGGGGCTGCAAAACTACATCGATGTTTGGCAAGACCCCTTGTTTTGGAACGCCACGCAAAACACCTTGCTGATCACCCTCATCACCGTGCCTGGCGCTTTGTTGGTGGGGCTGGCCTTGGCCTTGTTGGCGAATTTGCCATTCAAGCGCAAATGGCCGGTGCGCTTGTCGCTGTTGCTGCCTTGGGCGCTGCCGCTGTCGTTCGCGGGCTTGATCTTCGCGTGGTTTTTTCACACCGAGTACGGCGTGGTCAACGATGTGTTGATGCGCTTGGGCCTGCAAGACGAGCCCACCAGTTGGTTGCTCAAACCGCGCTGGGCCTTTGCCGCTATTTGCCTGACCATCATTTGGAAAACGGCGTCGTTCATGGCGCTGATTTTGTTGGCCGGTTTGCAGATGATTCCCCGCTCTTTGTACGAAGCCGCCGAGGTGGATGGCGCGAATTTGTGGCAACAGTTTTGGCAAATCACCATTCCTATGCTCATGCCCAGCATCGTTGTGGCCTTGATTTTCAGAACCATCACCGCGCTGCAAACCTTTGACATTCCGTACACCATGACCAAAGGCGGACCCGGTGAAGCCACCGAAACCTTGGCCATGTTGATTCACAAATACACCATCGACTATTCCGACATTGGCTTTGGCTCCACGCTGGCGGTCTTCATGTTTGTGATCTCGTTGTTCGTCACCGGTTTTTACTTGAACCACATTGGAAAGAACGCCGCATGAGCATGGCGCAACAACACGGGCTGTGGTCGTCCCCCATGCTGCGCTGGATGGCAGCGGGCATTGTGGTGATCAACGGGTTTTTTCCTGCCGTTTGGATTTTGTTCACCTCCCTCAAACAAGAGAGTGAACTGGTGCAAAAGCCCATCACCTGGTGGCCGCATGGCCCAACGCTTGAGAACTACGTCCGCGCGTTCGCCGACCAGCCTTTGCTCACGTATTTGAAGAACAGCATCTTGGTGGCCTCGGGCGCCACGCTGCTGTCGCTGGTGGTGTCGGCGTTTGCTGCGTATGCCATTGCGCGCTTGAACTTGAAGTACCGCCAGCTCATCTTGACCTGCATCGTGGCGTCGAGCATGTTCCCGTTGGTCACGCTGTTGGTGCCGATTTTTGAGACCATGCGCGCCTTGGGTTGGCTCAACACCTATGCCGCCTTGATTTTTCCGTATGTGGTGTTGAACATGCCGGTGTGCACCTTGGTGCTGGTGAGCTTTTTTCAGAGCATTCCCAAAGACTTAGAGAACGCCGCCATGATCGACGGCTGCACCCGCATGGGCGCCTTGGTGCGTGTGGTCGTGCCCTTGGCTGCGCCTGGCGTGTTTACCGCGGGCATCTTGGCATTTGTCAATTCGTGGGACGAGTTTTTGCTGGCGCTGTCGCTCAATTCCAGCCCTGCGGTGCGCACTTTGCCGGTCGGCATTGCGCTGTACCAAGGCGAGTTCACCTTTCCTTGGCCCATCATTTCAGCCGCGTTGATTGTGTCCATCGTGCCGATTGCGCTGCTGATCGCGGCCTTTCAAGAGCGCGTGGTCGGCGGCTTAACGCAAGGTGGTTTGAAAGGCTGACCGGAGCGTTGGCATGACCTCGTCGCCCTGAAAAAAAGGCCTGCTTGTCGCAGGCCTTTTCATTTGTCGCTTTACGCCGTCAGTGCCGCAAATTGCGTCAGTTTGCTGCGGTAAAACCCCAGCCCTGCGGCGTCTGTCGTGCCAAAGCCGCGCACAGCACCCAGCACGATGTGGTGGTCACCCGCTTCGATGAGCTGGTGCACATCGCAATCAAACCAAGCCACAGCGCCGTTCAAGCGCAGACGTTGGCTGTCTAAGCGTTCCACAGGCACATGGGCAAATCGCTCCGCCATGCTGCCGGTGGCAAATTGCCCAGCCAGCGCGGCTTGATGCTCGGCCAGCACACTCACCGTGAAGCCGCCTGAGCGGGTGAACGCCGCGTGGCTGCTGGCCTCGCGGCGAATGCTCCACAGCACCAAGCGTGGGTTGAGCGAGACCGAGCTGAACGAGTTACACGTCATGGCCCAGTCTTGGCCCTCGAAGTGGGCGGTGACCACGGTCACCCCCGTGCCAAAGCTGGACAAGGCTTTGCGATAGTCCATCGCGTCTGTTGCGTTGTGCATGGGGTCCTTAAGGCACTTCGTGGCCGCAGGCCAATTCGTAGAGTTCAAACCAAGTTTGGCGGTCCATCGGCACGCGCTCGGCTTGGCTGAATTGCGCAATGCGCTCCAGCTGGTTGGTGCCCATCACAGGCAGCACTTGGGCGGGGTGGTGCAGCAACCAAGCGATGGCCACGGCGGTGGTGTCGGTGCCAGCCGCTTGGGCCAAGCTTTGCAGCTTGGGCGCGAGTCGCGCTGCGGCCGTGCCAGCGGTGTGGGCTTGGGTGTGCAAGCGTCCGCCTCCCAAAGGCGACCACGCCATTACGGGCATGAAATGCTGTTGCGCGTGGGCCATTTGGCCGTTGATCAACGGGGCGGTGTTGAGCAAACTCACTTCGAGTTGGTTGGTTTGCAGCTTGTGCGTCATGCGCGATTGCAGCAAGTCCACATCCCAAGGCATGAAGTTCGACACGCCCACCCCGCGCACTTTGCCGCTGCTGATCAAGCCGTCCAAACATTCGCCCAAGGCTTGGGCGTCCATCAGCGGGTCAGGGCGGTGAATCAACAGCAGGTCGATCACGTCCACACCGATGCGTTGCAGCGAGCGGTCCACGCTGGCGCGCACATGGGCGGGCGAGGTGTCGTAGTGCTTCACGCGGGTGCTGGGCCATTGCTGCGAGAGCAACATGATGTCGGTTTTGGTGACGATCTCGATCTTGCTTTTCAGACTGGGGTGCGCTTTGAGCGTTTCGCCAAACAAGGATTCACAGCGGTAGTCGCCATAAATGTCGGCATGGTCGAAGGTGGTGATGCCTTGGGCCAAGCAGCCTTCAATGCGCGCCAAGTTGGCACTCACCGAGGTGTCAGTGGCTTCACTCAAGCGCCACACGCCATAGGCCATGCGGCTCAGCGATTGGCCGTTAGGCAGGGTGAGGCGACTCACGGGGGACTGACTCATTTGCGAACTCCTGTGCCCAGCGGTGTGGGCGGTGTGGTGGTGGGCACGCGCCCATATTCTTGGGCGAGTGACACGGTTTTGAGGTGGGGCAGCACTTTGGTGCCGAAAATTTCGCATTCGTTCAAGTGCGGATAGCCCGAGAAGATGAAGGCGCGTATGCCCATTTTCATATAGTCGTGGATCTCACTCAGAACTTGGTCCACGCTGCCCACCAAAGCGGCACCGCAACCGCTGCGTGCACGGCCTACGCCGGTCCACAAATGCGGCTCGATGTAGCCCTCTTCGTCGGCGATGTCGCGGTTTTGGCTTTGCAACGCCACGCCCAAGCTCTTGGCATCCAAAGCGCGGTTGCGTATTTCGTGGCCTTTGCCGTCGTCGAGTTTGGACACGAGCTCGCGGGCGTACTCGCGCGCTTCGGCCTCGGTGTCACGCACGATCATGTGCACACGCAGGCCGTAGTCGAGCAGGCGGTTGTGTTGGGCGGCTTGGGTGTGCACGTCTCGCATGCGCTGCGCCAACACGTCTTTGGGCTCGGGCCACATCAAATAGGTGTCGCAATGGGCGCCGCACAGGGCCAAGGCGTCGGGGCTGTAGCCACCGAAGTACAGCAGGGGGCCGCCGTTGATTTGGTAGGGACGCACGGGGTCGGTGGACAAACCTTTGAGGTTGTAGATCTGGCCTTCGTAGTTGATCTCGTCTTGGGTCCAAGCCTGCTTCAAGATCTCCACCACTTCCCACGAACGGCGGTAGCGGTAGGCGCTGTCTTCTTGCTGGCCCGGAAAGTCCGACGAAATCACGTTGAGCGTGAGCCGACCTTCCAAGATGTGGTCCAGCGTGGCCACGGTGCGTGCCAGCATGGCGGGGTGCATCTCGCCGCAGCGGATGGCGGCGAGCAAATTCATGCGCGAGGTTTGGGGGGCCACGGCGGCGGCAAAGGTCAGCGTGTCTTGGCCCACTTGGTAGGAGGACGGGCACAAAATGTTGCGAAACCCCAGCTCTTCCGCGCGCGTGACGATGCGGCTGGTGTTGGCCCAGTTGCTGCGCAAATCGCCATCGGGCACGCCCAAATGGCGGAAATCGTCAGAACACAAAGGCGCAAACCACGCGACTTCGGCGCCCGCAATGTCGGCGCCTCGGACAGGAACAACGCTCATCAAAATCTCCTGATGGAAAAAGTGAATGAATGGTATATGAATTGAGGCACGTGTGTGATGGGTGTTTCCACGCATTTGCGATACTTGGCCTCTATGAAGGCTCCCACCCCCGCCAAACCCTTGCCTGTGTATCTGCAAATCGCAGAGTTGCTGACGCGCCAGATCAAGGCGGGTTATTGGCAAAGTGGCGAGCGTTTACCCACCGAGGCTGAGTTGGCCGATTCCTTGTCGGTGGCGGTGGGCACCTTGCGCAAATCGCTGGCGCTGCTGTCGGAGCAGGGCGTGTTGGAACGCATTCAAGGCTCGGGCACCTATGTGCGCCGCGCCGAAGGGTCGCAGCGCATTTATGAGCTGTTTCGCTTGGAGTTGACCACGGGGCCCGGGTTGCCAACCGCACATATTTTGGACGTCAGCCGCTGTGCCCGTCCTGCCCATGTGCCTGTGTTTGGGGCGGACACGCAAGCGCCCGTTTGGCGGGTGCGCCGCTTGCGCTTTTTGAGCCAAGTGCCTGTGGCATTAGAAGAAATTTGGTTTGATGGCGCGCTGGCTTCCACCTTGCAAGCCTCAGAGTTGGGCGACTCCATGTATCTGTTCTACCAAACCCAGTTTCAAGTTTGGATTGCCCGTGTGGAAGACCGCATCAGCGCAGCCCCTGCGCCGGACTGGGCCGCACCACCCTCGGGGATGAAAGCCGGTGCATGCGTGGGCTTCATTGAGCGCTTGTCGTGGACCGCCAACAACAGCTTGGCCGAGTTTTCGCAAACTTGGTTTGATCCGGCGGTGTGTCGGTATGCCTCGCGGATCAGCCAGTGAATGGCTTTGTCTCGCGCATGGGCGCGAGCTTCATGACCGCAGCAGGCCTGCCCGAGTGGGTGGCCGGTGATGACGAAGGTTATGTGCGCGTGGCGGTGCAGATGGCGCAAGACCGCAAAGCGTTGCTGGCCCTCAAGCGCGGTTTGCGTGACCGCCTGAAAGCACGCCGTGGCTGGGATGTGGTGGCGCACACCCGGGCGATGGAGGCGGCGTTTGAGGGGATGGTGAGTTAGCCCTTGCGCCCCACGCTGGCTGGGTTTCAGTTTGGAATCAGAGTTCGTCGCCCAGTTCGGGCAATTGCGCTGGGACTGTGGCCAGAGCAGCGTTGAATTTGGTTCGGCTAGATCGGTTGGCGCGTTCGTTCAGGTACGTTTCAGTTGCTAGGGCCGAGACTTTCTCTGCCACAGCACTGGCAATGAACTGGTTCATAGATATGTGGTCTTGGCTGGCTATAGCCTTGGCCATGCTGTGCAGTGAATCGGGTAGGCGAATGCTGATGGTGCTCATGGTGTGTTCTCCAGTTTTTGCATGAACTGACGGGGGGTCATCACTTGAATGCCAAAGGGGCTGGCTTTTTTGAAATCTGCCACATTCCAAGTCACGATAATCGCTTGCGACTTCACGGCCAATTCCAGCAAAAAGTCATCGTCTGGGTCTTTGAGGATGGGGCGCCAAAGATAAAAAATCCGATGGTGTTCGCTTTCCGCACATATGAAATCGATGACATCGTCAATTTGCGCATCACTCAAGGCCAACTGCCCGCGCTTGAGAACTGCCTCGTATTCGGCGATCAAGGGGGCAGACACTTGGAGCGAAAAGCGTGATTCTCCAACCAGACTCAAAAGGCGGAATGAGACCCCTAGTCTTGATCGCAACGCGCTAAAAAGCACATTCGTGTCAAAAATAATGCGGGGTAATTCAGTCATTTTGGTATCGTATGTGATGCCAAAATATTTGTCAATGGGATGGTTTTATTGAAGAGTAGGCATTTACGGAGATGGTGAGTTAAGGTTATTGCGCGACAGTATTATCTTGACGTGTGACAGATTGCGCGACAAAATAGCGCCAAATTCTGTCGCGCAATGGCGCGCCTGCCGGACATGACGGCATCCATGAAAGGTCAGCCAATGTCACGCACTACACCAAGTGAAGAGCTCCAGCTGATCGCGTCTGTCGTTGCGGCTCACCCGAACGGCATTGGCATCTCGAACATCGAGGCGGAGATGGTCCGCCTTCAAAACGCCAAGCTCAACCGTCGCACACTGCAGCGGCGGTTGCAAAAACTCATTGAAATGAAGCGCTTGAGCGTTGAGGGTGAAAGTACCGCGTTGGTTTACAAGCCTGTCGCAGGCGCTGTTGTTGCGCTCACAGGCGTTGCTGCTTCGGCCTCTGCGGGGTGGGGTGAGGCAGAACTGTACGTATCTGTTTCCCCTGAGGGCGCGCGCATTCGCGACCAAGTTTGTTTGCCGCTGATGCATCGCCGCCCTGTCGGTTATCAGCGTAAATTTTTAGAGGCTTATCAGCCCGGCCAAACTTTCTATCTGTCGGAGTCATTGCGAAACCAGTTGCACGACATGGGGCGCACAGCGGCCAACGAACGCCCAGCTGGCACCTACGCCCGAGATATCCTGAGCCGCTTGCTCGTTGATTTGTCATGGGCATCATCCAAACTGGAAGGTAATACCTACAGTCGGCTGGACACTCAAAACCTCATTGAGTTAGGACAGATAGCCCAAGGCAAGGATGCCATTGAAACGCAGATGATCCTGAACCACAAAGCTGCCATTGAGATGCTGATCGAGGATGCAGATGAGGTTTGCTTTGATGCCTTCACGTTCAAAAACATCCACGCCGTGCTGTCACAGGACTTGATGCGAGACCCGCAAGCAAGTGGACGTTTGCGTCGGCGAACTGTTGAAATCTCTGGAACCGTGTTTCACCCAGCAGCTTTGCCGCAAGTCATCGAAGATTGTTTTGAGCAATTGCTGAACAAGGCGACGGCAATCCCAGACCCATTTGAGCAAGCTTTTTTTCTGATGGTGCAATTACCTTACTTGCAGCCGTTTGAGGATGTGAATAAGCGTGTATCACGTATCGGTGCCAACATTCCGTTGATCAAAAGCAACCTTTGCCCCTTGTCTTTCGTTGATGTTCCGGAGCGTGCTTACGTCGAGGGAACCTTGGGCGTGTACGAACTCAACGAAGTTGATTTGTTGCGTGACGTGTTTGTTTGGGCGTATGAACGCTCTTGCCAGCGTTACTTAGCCATCACACAAACCATGGTCGAGCCCGATCCGCTAAAAATTAAGTACCGTGAGGCGCTCATCCAAGCGGTTCAAGTGGTGGTCAAAGGGCTGCTGCGACCGCAGTCTGATGTGATTGCCCAAGTCGCGTGTGATGCTGTCAATGAGGCCGATCACGAAGCGTTCATTCAAATGCTGACGGATGCGTTACGCCAGTTACACGAAGGTAGCGTCGCTCGTTATAGGCTGCGTCGCTCTGAGTATCTCGCTTGGCATGCACGAGTGCATCCGGAGTCAGAGCTTGTCCGCAAACCCTAACGCTGATGCTGCGCATCAGCCTCTGACTCACCCCAACAAATCTTGCAAAGTCCGCGCAATCACTTTGGTAGCGCGGCGCAAGTCTTCCAAGTCCAAACGCTCATCTGCACGCTTGGCGTGTGACTCCAACACAGTACGTGGGCCTGCGCCGTAGATCACGCCCGGAATGCCGCGTTCGCCATAAAGGCGTACATCGGTGTAGAGCGGGGTGCCCATGGCGGGGATGGGTTCGCCAAAGAGTTGTTCACCATGTTTTTGAATGGCATCGACCAAGGGCTTGTTGCCCGCCAGCGGTTGCATGCTGTGCGCCATCAACATGCGTTTGATGTCGACGCTGATGTGCATGTCAGCAGCGCGGCCTTGGTTGAAGCCCGCCACGGCATCGGCAATGACTTGGCGAATGCTGGCTTCGACCTCGACGGGGTTTTCTTCGGGGATCATGCGGCGGTCGAGCTTGAGCATGACCTTGCCGGGGATGACGTTGGTGTTGGTGCCGCCTTCGATCAGGCCCACGTTCACATAAGGGTGGTTGATGCCCTCGACCTTGGAGGTGACGGCTTTGTACAAGGTGTTCTGGTGGTACAGCGCGTTGAGCACCGCCACGGCGCCTTGCAGGGCGTCTACACCGGTTTCGGGAATGGCGGCGTGGGCCATCTTGCCGTGCACGGTGACTTCCATTTGCAAGCAACCGTTGTGCGCGGTGACGACTTGGTAGCTGAAGCCGGCGGCAATCATCAAGTCAGGTTTTGTGAGGCCTTTGTCGAGTAGCCAACCGGGGCCGAGCAGGCCACCAAACTCTTCGTCGTAGGTGAAGTGCAGTTCGAGGTTGCCGTTGAGCGTGTGCTTCGCGGCTTGGTTGACCGCTTCCAAAGCGCGGGTGGCAAAGGTGAAGGTGGAGAAATCGCACTTGCTCACGGCGCTGGCGCGACCGTAAATTTTGCCGTCCACGATGTCGCCACCGTAAGGGTTTTGGGTCCAGCCTTCACCGGGGGGCACCACGTCGCCGTGGGCGTTGAGGGCGATGGTTTTGCCCGCGCCGTAGTGGCGGCGCACGATGAGGTTGGTGAGGGTTTCAAGGCCGTAGGCCTTCACGTCAGCTTCGGGCACGGCGTGTTTTTCGGCGTCAAAGCCAAAGTCTTTCAGCAGGGTGGCGGTGCGCTCGGCGTGGGGGGCGTTGTTGCCGGGGGGCGTGTCGGTGGGGACGCGGATGAGTTCTTGCAAGAACTTCACTTGCTCGTCAAAGTGCGCGTCGATCCATGCGTCGAGTTGGGTGTAGGTGGTGTTGCTCATGGGGTGTCTCGGTTATTTTTGTGAAGCTTGCATGTTGTGCAGCAAGTGCATGAAGGCGTCGATGGTCAGTTGCATGTCGTCGCTGGTGGTGCTCTCCAGCGGGTTGTGGCTGATGCCGGCGTTTTGGCCACGCACAAACAACATGGCTTGCGGCATGACTTCGTGCAGCTTCATCGCGTCGTGGCCCGCGCCGCTGGGCAGGTGGAACACAGGCACGCCCAAGCTTTGCACAGCGTTTTCCCACAAGCCTTGCAGCTTGGCGTCGCTCGGCGCGGCGCTGGCGCGCATGGTTTCTTCCAGCGTGGCGTGCAGGCCACGGCGTTCGCAGATGGCTTTGAGCTCAGCGAGCACATCGTTCATCAGCGCATCGCGCATGGCGTCGGTGGTGGCTCGAAGGTCAAGGCTGAATTGGCAGCGACCGGGCACCACGTTGATCGAACCATTGGGCACGGTGAGCATGCCCACCGTGCCCACGCATGCGGATGTTGGGTTCGTCGCCGTGTTGGCAGGCACGGCGTTCAATTCAGCGGCACGTTTTTCCACAAACAAAGCCAGCTCGGCCACGGCCGTGGCGGCATCGCGGCGGCGGTCCATCGGTGTGGTGCCTGCATGGCTGGCCATGCCCACAACTTCGCCCACAAAGCGCACGCTGCCGTTGATGGAGGTGACGATGCCCAGTGGAATGTCCAGCTCATTGAGCACAGGGCCTTGCTCGATGTGGACTTCGACAAAGCCCAAGTAGTCTGCGGCGTTGCGCGCGAGTTTGGGAATGTCGTTGATGTTTAAGCCCGCTTGCTTCATGGCTTGGCGCATCGTGACGCCGTCTGCATCTTTTTGGTCTAGCCATTCGTTTTTAAAGTCGCCCACCAAAGCACCAGAGCCGAGGAAGGTGGCTTTGTAGCGTTGGCCTTCTTCTTCTGCAAAGGCCACCACTTCTAGGTTGAAGGGCAAACGCTTGCCCGCACGGGCCAACTCGCGCACGCAGGCCATGGGCACGAAGATGCCAAGGCGACCGTCGTACTTGCCGCCGTTGCGCACGGTGTCGTAGTGCGAACCGGTCATCAAAGTTTTGGCGTTGTGTGATGCTGCTTTGTAAACACCCACCACGTTGCCCACCGCGTCAATGCGCACCTCGTCAAAGCCGCAGGCCTTCATGCCCAGCTCAATCGTGCTGGCGCATTTCAGGTGTGCGTCGGTCAGGTAAGTGACGGTGAGCTCTTCGCGCGCAGCGTGCGGTGCGTGTTTGCTCATCGCACCCACATCGCTGAACTGGGCCAGCCATTCGTGCCAGTCCCACACTTCGTGGCCCAGCGCGGGCTCATAGCCCAGTTTGTCGTTGAGGCGAATCTCCACGATGCGGTGGATGTTGCGCAAGCATTCGGCCAGTTCGTAGTCGGGATGGTTGTGCAGGCGGCGCTCAAAGGTGCTGATGATTTGCTGCTTGTTGAGGCCAGAGCCACGCGGGCCGCGCACGGCCAAGATGAACGGGAAACCAAACTTGGCGTTGTAGCTGGCGTTGAGCTGCTGGATGTGTGCAAATTCTTCAGGCGTGCAGTTGGTCAGGCCTGCTTTGGTTTGCTCGTTGGTCGATTCAGCGGTGAGGCTTTTGCTCACCATGGCTTTGCCAGCCAACTCGGGGTGGGCGCGGACCAAGGCGAGCTGGGGAGCGCGGCCAGCTTTCTCCAGCACCTTCACCATCGCGTGCTTGAGCGCGGCGGCGGATGCAAAAGGGCGGGCGTCTAGGGCTTGCTCGGCAATCCAATCGGAGTGTTCGTACAAACCGGTCAGCAGGGCTGCCGCCTCAGCGCGGGGCAGGGTGTTGATTTGGTTCAGCGTGATGGTGCTCATGTCGGTGTCCTGCTGTTTAGTTGCCGCTGTAGGGATGCACTTGTTTCCAGTGGCGCGCAATGTCGATGCGCCGAGCCACCCACACGCGGTCGTGTTGGGCGATGTGGTCTAAAAACTTTTGCAATGCCACGATGCGGCCTGGTTTGCCTAGTAAGCGGCAGTGCATGCCAATGCTCATCATCTTGGGGGCGTTGTCGCCGTTGGGGTCACCCTCCGCGTACAGCGCGTCAAAGCTGTCGCGCAAATACACAAAGAAGTCTTCCGCTTGGCTAAAGCCTTGGGGCAGGGCAAAGCGCATGTCGTTGCAGTCCAGCGTGTAGGGCACGACCAGTTGGGGCACGACGTCGCCATTGGTTTTTTTGACCTTCATCCAAAAGGGCAGGTCTTCGCCGTAGTAGTCGCTGTCGTATTCAAAGCCACCGTGGTCGGCCACGAGGCGGCGGGTGTTGGGGCTGTCGCGGCCGGTGTACCAGCCAGCGCCGTGAATGCTGTTGCCATGCGTGGTGTGGGTGAGGCGTTCGATGATCTCCACGCCTTTGCGCATGTGCTCACGTTCGGTGGCTTCGTCGGTGGTTTGGTAGTTGATCCAGCGGTAGCCGTGGCAGGCAATTTCGTGGCCCAGTTCCACAAAGGCAGCGGTGAGCTCAGGGTGGCGCTCCAGCGCCATGCTCACGCCAAACACGGTGAGAGGCAGGCCGCGTTTTTCAAACTCGCGCAAGATACGCCACACGCCTACGCGTGAGCCGTATTCGTAAATGCCTTCCATGCTCAGGTGACGGTCGGGAAAGCTGGGCGGGTTGAACATCTCGCTCAAAAACATCTCGCTGCCGGCGTCGCCATGCACCGTGGCGTTCTCGCCGCCTTCTTCGTAGTTCAGCACAAACTGCACGGCAATGCGGGCTTGGTTGGGCCATTGCGCGTGCGGCACTTGGCGGCCGTAGCCCACCAAGTCGCGGGGGTAGGCAGCGGTGCTGTCGTAGGTGGCGTTGGGGTTAGACATGCGATGAACTCGGTAGGGGTTGAGGTGCTGGCGCTTGCGCGAAAAGCGCTTGTGTTTTTGCCAAAAGCGTTTGCGCTTAGGCCAGCGCCATGGCGATGTCATTGCTGGGCACTTTGCGGTCGAGGGCCAAGCCTTCTTCCACGTTGCGCAAGTGCTCGTCCATCAGCTTGACGGCCAAGTCTTCGTCTTTGGCGGCGATGGCTTTTAAGATTTCGGCATGCTCGTCGGCCGAGTGTTCGGCGGCATTGCTGGTTTGGTACATCAGGGTGATGAGGGCGCAGCGCGAAATCAATTCGCTCAAAATTTGCGCCAGCACTTGGTTGCCCATCAACTCGGCCATGCGCACATGGAAGTCGCCCAGCAAATCGGTACGACTGGGCACATCACCGCTGTCTACGGCTGCTTTTTCTTGTGCAACGTGTTCTTTGAGGGCTTTGATTTGTGCAGGCGTTACGTGGCGCACGAAACTGCGGGTCATTTCGACTTCGATCATGCGACGCACGGCAAACACTTGGCGCGCTTCGTCGGAGGAGGGGGTTGCCACAAAGGCGCCGCGCGCAGGTTCCATGCGGATGAGGCGTTTTTGCGCCAATTGAAACAAAGCCTGTCGAATCAGCGTGCGCGAGACGCTGAAATGATCAGCCAGCTTTTGTTCAGCCAGCTTGGTGCCGGGATGCAGGCGATGCTCGACGATCGCTTTGGTCATCGCGTCCACAATGGTTCGGGTGGCGGTTGAGCTGTCCATTTAGAGTCTCCGTGCGATGTCAATTTTTAGAAATGATAGCCGCAAATACCAAAACTGTATACACTTTCTGTCGACCAAGTTGGTCACCATCATTTTTTGGAGCGTTTCATGGGATTGAGCACACACGTTTTGGACACCATGCACGGTGGCCCCGCTGCGGGCATGAAGGTTTCGTTGTTCACCACAGACAACGGGCAAGCCACGCTGGTGAAGTCGTTCACCCTCAACCACGATGGCCGCAACCCCGATGGCTTGCTGTACGACAACGACAGCTTGAAAAAGGGCACCTACCGCTTGGTGTTTGACGTGAAAGGCTACTTTGCTTCGAAAAAAGTCGAATTGCCCGAACCCAACTTTCTAGACCAAGTCAGCCTTGACTTTGGCGTGGCGCATGTTGATCAGCACTATCACGTTCCGTTGTTGGTAAGTCCTTGGAGTTACTCGACCTACCGCGGGTCTTAATTTTTTTGTATACCAAGCAGCATACGTGCTGCGAATTTGGGGTGCATGTCACTAAAATCTAGGCCTTCCCCCCAGATTTCCACACCCCACACCATGACCCAAGTCACCAACACCGTGCGCTTTGTGCTCGACGGCCAGATCGTCGAAGCCCAGGGCGCCCGTCGCACCACCACCGTTCTTGATTACCTGCGTGAGCAGCTCCACCGCACCGGCACCAAAGAAGGTTGCGCCGAGGGCGACTGTGGCGCCTGCGTGGTGATGGTGGGTGAACTCAATGCCGCTGGCACGGGCGTGGACTATGTGGCCACCAACGCGTGTATCCAGTTGCTGCCTTCGCTCGACGGCAAATCCATCAAGACGGTGGAAAGCTTGAAGAAGGCCGACGGCACGCTGCACCCTGTGCAAGACGAAATGGTCAAGTGCCACGGTTCGCAGTGCGGCTTTTGCACCCCCGGCATCGTGATGAGCTTGGTGAACTTGGTGCAAACCAACACCTCGCCCGTGCGCCAAGAGATCACCGACGCCCTGAGCGGCAACTTGTGCCGTTGCACAGGCTACGCGCCCATCATCGACGCGACCGCCAAAGCCTGTGAAAAGAAATCGGCTTTGAAAGTGGACGACAGCGCTGACTTGCCACTGCTCAAAGAAATCAAGCGTGCCAGCACACCGACCATGAGCTTGGAAGGCGACATCATCGTGCAGCCCGTGGTACGTACCAAGAAGGGCAACGAATTTGTGTCACCCGCCACCTTGGCTGAAGTGGCCGATTATTTAGTCAAACACCCCACCACCACTTTGCTGGCAGGCAGCACCGAAATCGGTTTGCAAGTGAACAAACAGTTCGCACGCCCAGACCACATCATGTACTTGGGTAACGTCAAAGAACTGCGCCAAGTGGCTGAGACCGACAAAGCTTGGCGCATTGGCGCAGCGGTGTCGCTGACCAAAGTGGAAGCGCTGATCGCCAAGGCTTACCCCGACTTTGCCGAAGTGCTGCGCCGCTTTGGTTCACCTCCCATCCGTTCCACCGCCACCCTGGCGGGCAACATCGCCAACGGCTCGCCCATTGGCGACTCCATGCCTTGTTTGCTGGCCCTCGGTGCCAACCTGGTGCTGCGCCGTGGCGAGAAGACCCGCAACGTGCTGCTGGAAAATTTCTACACCGGCATGAAGAAGAGCGTGCTCGAAGCCGGTGAGTTCATCGAAGCGGTTGAGTTGCCCAAGCCAGTGGCGGGCCAAGTGTTCCGCGCTCACAAGGTGAGCAAGCGTTTTGAGCAAGACATTTCTGCCACTTGCGCGGCCATCAGCTACACGCTCAACGGTGGCAAGCTGAGCGGCGTGAAGCTGGCCTACAACGGCCTGAGCCCGTTCCCAGCGCGTGCGCCCCAACTCGAAGCTGTGCTGGAAGGCAAAGTACCTGCTGATGTGAAAGCCGCCGACTTGGATGCCGCGATTGCATCCAGCTTTACTGCACGCGACGGCTTGCGTGCCACATGGGCTTACCGCGCTTTGGTGGCCCGTAACCTGGCCCTTGAATTCATCGAAGAACAGAAAGAGGTGGCTTGAATGAACGCTCCGACCGCACTCAAAAACCTGCTGCCTGTTTCAGGCGTTCAGCAAGGCACCGACATCGTTCACGAATCTGCGCACCTGCATGTGACGGGCACTGCCACCTACATCGATGACATCCCTGAGCACGCAGGCACTTTGTATGCCGCGCTCATCTTGTCGCCCGTGGCGCATGGCGAGTTGATTGGCGACGGCATCGACCGCGCAGCCATCCTCAAGGAACACGGCGTCGTCGCGGTCTACACCGCCAAAGACATTCCTGGCGAGAACAACTGCGGCCCCATCGTCCATGACGACCCCTTCCTCGCTGCAGGCAAGGTCGAGTTCATCGGCCAAGCTGTGGCCGTGGTCGTGGCGCGCGACATGCTCTATGCACGCGAGGCCGCCCACAAAGCCAAGGTGTTGGTGAAAGAACTCAAGCCCATCTTGACGGTGGAAGAGGCGATGGCAGCGAACAGCTTCATCATGCCGCCCAAAGGCATCACGCGTGGCGATGCGGCAGCCGCCATTGCCAAGGCACCCCACAAGATCAAGGGCACGACCCGCACGGGTCAGCAAGAGCAGTTCTATCTGGAAGGCCAGATCACTTACGCCGTGCCCAAGGAAGACGGCCAGCTCACGCTGTATGTGTCGACCCAACACCCCGATGGCAACCAGCGCGAAGCCGCGCACGCCCTGAACCTGCACACCAACGATGTGGAGGTGATCTGCCGCCGCATGGGTGGCGGTTTTGGTGGCAAAGAAGGCAACGCCAGCATCTTCAGCCAAAGCGCCGCCTTGGCCGCGCACAAGCTGGGCAAGCCCGTCAAGCTGCGCGTCAACCGCGACGACGACATGACCATCACCGGCAAGCGCCACGATTTCCGCATCGACTACGAAGTGGGCTTTGACGACAACGGCCGTGTCTTGGGCGCTGACATCACGCTCATGTCGCGCTGCGGTTACAGCACCGATTACTCGGGCCCGGTGAACGACCGCGCTTGCCTGCACATCGACAACACTTACCACTTGCCAGCGCTCAAGCTGGTCAGCCACCGCTGCAAAACCAACACGCAAAGCGCCACCGCTTTCCGTGGTTTCGGCGGCCCACAAGGCATGTTCGGTATCGAAACAGTGATGGACGAGATCGCCATGACTTTGGGCAAAGACCCCTTGGAAGTGCGCAAGCTCAACCTGTACAAAGACCCCGCCATCAGCGGCACGCCCGACACCATGACCACCCAATACAACCAGCTCATTGAAGACTGGGTGGGTGACAAGGTGATCGACCAGGTTGAGCGCGAATCCAACTACGCCGAGCGCCGCGCAGCGGTGCAAGCCTTCAACGCCAAGAGCAAAAACCGCAAGCGCGGATTGGCCTTGGTGCCGCTCAAGTTCGGCATCAGCTTCACGGCCACGCACCTGAACCAGGGCGGCGCGCTGCTGGTGGTTTACATGGACGGCTCGGTCAGCTGCAACCACGGCGGCACAGAAATGGGCCAGGGCCTGAACACCAAGATGGCACAGGTCTGTGCCGATGGTTTGGGCATCAGCGTGGACCATGTGCGCATCACCGCCACCGACTCACAAAAAGTGCCCAACGCTTCAGCCACCTCGGCTTCGAGCGGCGCCGACATCAACGGCGCGGCCATCATGAACGCCACGATGCAAATGCGTGAGCGCTTGAAGCCAGTGGCTGCCCGCATGTTGGGCTGTGCTGAAGGCGATGTGACCTTTGCGAACAACGAAGTTCACGGTGGCGGCAAAGCTGTGAAGTGGGCCGACGTGACCAAGCAAGCGTGGCTCGACCGCGTGGGCCTGAGCGTCACTGGCTTCTACATGACGCCTGAAATCAAATACGACTTCACCACCCTGAATGGCCGCGCGTTCTATTACTACTGCTACGGCGCGGCCGTGAGCGAAGTGGAGATCGACACCCGCACGGGCGAGTGGTGGCTCAAGGCCGTGGACATCGTGCATGACGTGGGCCGCAGCATCAACCCTGCACTCGACAAAGGCCAGATCGAAGGCGCGTATGTGCAAGGCATGGGCTGGCTCACCATGGAAGAGTGCATCTGGGATAAGAAGGGCAAGCTGCTCACACACGGCCCCAGCACTTACAAGATCCCGGTGGCGGGCGACATTCCAGAGCACTTCAAGGTGTCCTTGTTCGACAACGCCAACCTGAAGCCCACGCCTTTCAACAGCAAAGCCACGGGCGAACCACCTTTGATGTTGGGCTTGTCCGCCTTCTTCGCCTTGCGCGATGCGGTGGCCGCCAGCGCCGACCACAAAGCCGTGGTGTACATGGATGCGCCGGCCACGCCTGAGCGCATCTTGATGGCGTGTGAAGCAGCGAAAGCGGCAGCGGTTTAACAGCTGTTCCTTTCAGCTGTCATTGCCTGCATCGCTAAACCCTTCGTGCCACGCCACACCGCTGAGCTGCTGAGCCAACTCCAACATGCCGATGGCGTGTTGGTGTCGGTCGACAGCGTGCAGGGCTCGGGTCCGCGCGAGGTGGGGGCGTGGATGGCGGTGTTCCCGCAGACCTTGGTCAACACCATCGGCGGCGGGCACTTGGAGTTTCAAGCCATCACAGAGGCGCGTGCTTTGTTGATGCGCGAAGACAACGCACTCACTACGCGCTACGCCCTAGGCCCAGCCTTGGGGCAATGCTGCGGTGGCGTGGTGCATTTGAAGTTTGAACGCATCAGCGCTGCCGCCGCACCCGCACTCAAACAACGCTTGTTGGCCAACGGCCAACCGCTTGCACTCTTTGGTGGTGGCCATGTGGGCCGAGCTTTGGTGAACGTACTCAGCACCTTGCCCTACAACGTGCAGTGGGTGGACAGCCGCGACGAAATTTTCCCCGCGCAGCTGCCGCCCAATGTGGTGTGCGAGCACTCCGACCCCGTGCATGCGGCTGTGGCCGATTTGCCCAGCGGTGCAAGCGTGCTCATCATGAGCTTTAGCCACGCCGAAGATTTAGATGTGGTGGCCGCTTGCCTCAAGCGTCAACGCATCCACGGCGATTTGAAGTTTGTCGGTCTCATCGGTAGCAAAACCAAGTGGGCCACGTTTCAACACCGCCTCGAAGCCAAAGGCTTTACCGCCGAAGAATTGGCTTTCATCACTTGCCCCATCGGCGTGAGCGGCATCACCGGCAAAGAGCCCGAAGTCATTGCCGTGTCGGTGGCGGCACAGTTGCTGCAGCAGCGCTGAGCATCAGTCTCGGTATCAGTCCTTCATCACCTCTTGCATCAGCGCACGCACTTTGCCCAGCAGGGGCGGCTCGGTACGCGATGCCATGGTGATCAGGCCAAAACGTGCGTTGGCATTCAGGGCTGGCGAGAGGTCGATTTCCACCAAGTCAGGGGCTGACGCACGAATGGCCAGCACGATGGCGTCGCTGGTGCGCGCCACATCCAGCAAGCTCGATATTTCTTCGCAGCGCAAATTCACCAAGGTGTCGGGATGCGCTTGTGCGCCAAATTGTTCGATCAGCAGTCGTGCCACTTCGTCGCTCAAGGGGGTGGAGGCAATCGCATAGTCACGCAGTTGTGCAAAGGCCACCTTGCGTTTCTTGGCCAGTGGGTGGCTACGGCGACACATGAACGCGCCTTTCATTTCTTGCAGGGCTTCGATCTTCAAATCGGTTGCTGGTTTGAGGGAACGAATGTCTAACACCAAGGCGTCGAGCGTGCGTTCGCGCAGGGCTTGCACCAGCAGCGTCGTGCTGCCACGCGAAATCTCGATGTGTGCTTGTGGGTGCTCCGTGGCCATCAGCATGAGCAAGGGCGTCATCAGCATGGCACCGGGGCCAGAGCCCATGCCCACTCGAAATTGACCGATCTCGCCCTTTTGCAATTGCAAGCTGGTTTGGCGTAACTCATTGGCCTCGTCCACCAAGACGCGGGCGCGCTGCACGATGTGCGCGCCAAACGCAGTCAGTTCATTTTTACGACCCACACGATCGAACAACGGCTGCCCCAATTCATCTTCCAGCGCTTTGATGCTGCGGCTCAAGGCGGGCTGGGTGAGATGCAGCTTGTTGGCCGACTGGCTGAACGAGCCGTTGGTGGCGAGTTCGATCAAATGCTTGAGTTGAACCAAGGTCATGGCTGTTCCAATCTATGCATAAAAGTCATGCTAATTTGCATAAGAATGCATTGGACATTATAGAAACGGCTTTTTACGATGCAGCCATAACAACCACTTTGGAGTCGAGACATGTCAACACAATTCAACCGCTGGGCCGCTTTGCTGAGCGGTTTGTTCTTGGCGGGCGCGGTGTGCGCGCAGAGCTATCCCAACAAACCTGTCACCTTGATGGTGCCGTACCCCGCAGGTGGTTTGTCGGATGTGATTGCCCGCACCGTCAACAACACCTTGTCGAAAAACTTTGGACAACCCGTGATCATTGAAAACCTAGGCGGTGCCAGTGGTTCGATTGCCGCGCAAAAAGTGCTGAATGCCCCAGCGGATGGTCAGATCATTTTTCAAGGCTCCCCCAATGAGTTGATCTTGGCCCCCTTGGCCATCTCAGCGGTGAAGTTCAAGAGCGAAGACTTCCGTTTGGTGCAAATGATTGCCACCGCGCAAATCGGCTTTTTGGCGCGCAAAGATTTGCCAGTTCACAACGTGGATGAGTTTTTAGACTACGCCCGCAAAGAAGCCAAAGCAGGCCGCCCCATCACCTACGCCAGCGTGGGCCCAGGCTCGTTCTACCACCTGTTGGGCGAGCACTTGTCCAAAGTGACCGACATTGAAATGACCCACGTGCCCTACAAAGGCGCGGCACCCGCCAACCAAGATTTGCTGGGCGGTCAGGTGGATATTTTCTTGGCCCCATTTGGCAAGGCGTATGACGAGTTGCAAAAGCAAGGCAAGCTCAAAGTGTTGGCCATGCTCAACAGCGAGCGTTTGGAGTCGGTCAAAGACTACCCTGCCATCACAGAAAGCAAGTCCTTGAAGAACTTCACCTTCACCATTTGGACGGGCTACTTTGTGAAAAAAGAAACACCTGAACCCGTGGTGCAAGCCATTCACAAAGCCATCACCGATTCGTTGACCGACCCCGCCGTGCGTGCGGGCTTAGAGGCGAACAGCCAACTGGTGGCCAAGCCTTTGTCGCTGCAAGCGGTGGGCAAAGCGTATGTCGATGGCACGGCGCAGTTCCGCGCCATTGCCAAGTCGATCAACTTGCAACCGCAGTGACATGACGTATTTACGTGATGCCTTGACAGACCGCGTGGGCGAGTTCATTCAACTGCGCCGCGACATTCATCGCCACCCCGAGTTGGCGTTTGAAGAGCACCGCACCTCTGATTTGGTAGCCGCCAAGTTGGAGAGCTGGGGCTATGCCGTGCACCGCGGCTTGGGCGGCACCGGTGTGGTCGGCACTTTGAAGCGCGGCACCAGCGCACGCCGTCTCGGGCTGCGCGCCGACATGGATGCCTTGCCAATTCAAGAAGCCACAGGCGCTGAATGGACCAGCGTCAAGCCGGGCCTGATGCACGCCTGCGGTCACGACGGTCACACCGCCATGTTGCTGGCGGCGGCTAAGACCATCGCGCAAGACCAGACGTGGGATGGCACTTTGAATTTGATTTTTCAGCCCGCTGAAGAAGGTGGCGGTGGCGCCGTGCGCATGATGGCCGATGGCTTGTTTGAGCAGCACCCGTGCGATGCGGTGTTTGCCATGCACAACATGCCGGGCACGCCCGTGGGGCACTTTGTGTTTCGCGATGGTGCGGCCATGGCGTCCAGCGATTACGTCACCTTGCGCATTCACGGCACAGGTGGGCATGGCGCCATGCCGCACCGTGCCGCTGATCCTTTGGTGGCTGCGGCTTCGATCGTGATGGCGCTGCAAACGGTGGTGTCGCGCAACGTCGATCCGCTGCACACGGCGGTGGTCACCGTAGGCGCTTTGCACGCGGGCCAAGCCAACAACGTCATTCCTGCATTGGCGACCTTGGAGCTCAGTGTGCGTTCGCTGGACCCCGAGGTGCGTCGCTTGTTAGAGCACCGCATCAAAGCCTTGGTGGCTGCACAGGCTGAGAGCTTCGGTGTCAGGGCTGAGATCGATTGGCGACCCGGCTACTGCGTGCTGGTGAACTCGGTGGCTGAGACCGACTTTGCGCGTCAAGTGGCGCTCGACTTGGTGGGCGCAGAGCGCGTCACCTTGCACGGCCCAGCGCTCACAGGCAGCGAAGACTTTGCCTTCATGCTCGAAAAAATACCCGGCAGCTACTTGCTCATTGGCAATGGTGACGGCGACTCTGCGGGCGCGTGCATGGTGCACAACCCCGGCTACGACTTCAATGACGACAACATCGCCACGGGGGCCGCGTATTGGGTGGCACTCGCGGAAAAGTTTTTCGCTCATTAGAATGATTTGAC
This sequence comes from uncultured Limnohabitans sp., assembly GCA_963513725.1. Classification (GTDB taxonomy): domain Bacteria; phylum Pseudomonadota; class Gammaproteobacteria; order Burkholderiales; family Burkholderiaceae_C; genus Limnohabitans. Next base: position 267,858 of record CAUPRM010000002.1, read on the forward strand.
ATTCACTCGACCTCGTGTCGACGTGTGATCGGGAGAGACTGCCAACGCCAACGCGTGCTGGGCAGCGCCGAAGGAGCAACCGCCCCGGAAACTCTCAGGCAAAGGGACCGGTCACACGCATTTATCTCTGAAGAGCTGCTGGCGCATTCGTCTGCCAGTGCACCGAAGGAGCAAGCGATCCGCACCCTGCGGTTCGTGAATCTCTCAGGTCCAGAAACAGAGGGGGCGCTCTAGGCATGCGGCTTGCGTGCTTGGCGCTTCACCCCTCGACGTTTTTGAAAGCTCATTTCCCATGAAAACAATCGCAGTCATTGGTGGCGGCATCACTGGCGTGACCACCGCCTACGCCTTGGCCAAACGCGGCTTTGCCGTGACCTTGTTCGAACGTCACCGCTACGCCGCGATGGAAACCTCGTTCGCCAACGGTGGCCAACTCTCGGCCTCCAACGCCGAGGTGTGGACGCATTGGTCCACCATCCTCAAAGGTTTGAAGTGGATGCTCAAGAGCGATGCACCGCTGTTGGTCAACCCTGCACCGACTTGGCACAAACTGTCTTGGTTTGCCGAGTTCATCGCGGCCATGCCCCATTACGAACGCAACACCGTCGAGACGGCGCGCATGGCCGTGGCCGCCCGCGCGCATTTGTTTGCTTGGGCGCAAGAGGAGGGCATCGACTTTGACCTCAAGCGCGAAGGCATCTTGCACATTTACCGCGACAAAAAGGGGTTTGACCACGCGGGCAAAGTGTCTGAAATGCTGGCCAAAGGCGGTTTGCCACGTCGTGCTGTTTCGCCCGAAGAAATGAAAGCGATTGAACCGACCTTGGCAGGCACGTATTACGGCGGCTACTTCACCGAAAGTGACTCGACGGGCGACATTCACAAATTCACCCATGGCCTCGCTGCTGCTGCAGAGCGTTTGGGTGTGCGAACCTTGTACGGCCAAGAGGTGACATCGGTGCAGACCAGCGGCCAGCAAGCCGTGGTCACCGTGACGCAGCAAGCCGCCGCCCCCAGTGTGCATACCTTTGATGGCGTGGTGATTTGCGCAGGCGTGGCCAGCCGCGACTTCGCAGCCCAACTCGGCGATCGCGTGAACATTTACCCCGTCAAAGGCTATTCCATCACCGTCAATCTGAACGATGAAAAGAGCCAAGCTGGGGCGCCCAATGTGAGTTTGTTGGATGATGAAACCAAGTTGGTCACCAGCCGTTTGGGCTTGAATCGTTTCCGTGTGGCGGGCACTGCCGAGTTCAACGGCATTGACCGCGACATTCGCGCCGACCGCATTCGTCCGTTGATCGCGTGGGTGGAGCAATGCTTCCCCAACATCAACACCCGCTCGGTGGTGCCATGGGCGGGTTTGCGTCCGATGATGCCCAACATGATGCCGCGCGTAGGTCGAGGCAAAGCTGCCAATGTGTTTTACAACACCGGCCATGGCCACTTGGGTTGGACGCTGTCGGCAGTCACGGCCGACATGCTGGGCAACGTGGTGGCCGAGTCAGCGAAGCTTGACCGTCGATAAATCAAACTGAGGTTCAGGCGTGGCCAGTGCCATGCCTTCTAACGTTTGCACCAGCAACTCGGCCAAGACCAAATCGCGGTAAGGCTTGTGGTCGGCTGGGATGATGTACCAAGGCGCGAGGGGCGTGCTGGTCGCGGACATGGCGTCTTGGTAGGCCGCCATGTAATCGGCCCAGAGCTTGCGGTCTTCGAAGTCCGAGGCTTGTAATTTCCATTGCTTGCTCGGATCGTCCATGCGGGCTTGCAGGCGCTTTTTTTGCTCGCTTTTGGAGATGTGCAAATAGCACTTGAGCACGGTCACACCCGCGTCGTGGAGCATGGCTTCGAAGTTGCGAATGTGTTGAAAGCGTTGCGTCCACGTCTCTTTGTCGATCCAACCACGCACCCGTGTGACCAACACATCCTCGTAATGGCTGCGGTTGAAGATGGCAATTTCTCCCAAGGCAGGAACTTTTTGGTGGATGCGCCACAAGAAATCATGCCGTTTCTCTTCTTCACTGGGCGCGCCAAACGCTTCGGCGCGCACGCCCAAAGGACTGACGTGCGTGAACACGCTGCGAATCACGCCGTCTTTGCCTGAGGTGTCCATGCCTTGCAGCACCAGCAGCACGGCCTTGTTTTTGCCCGCATGCAGCAGGCCTTGCAGCGCATCCAAGTGCTCACCTTGTTTTTTCAGGGCGTGTGCCCACTCGGACGCTTGTGCCATGTCGTGGGGAGCGGGTTCGGTGCTGATGTGGTTCAGGTCGAGGGCGGCGTGGTACTTCACGTGCAAGTGGGTGTGTTTATTGCTTGACATTCAGGTCTTCAAAAGTCGTTGAGAGTCAGCGTTGTGCGCAGACTTGGGTTTTCCCCCATCATGCACGGCTTTTCTTGGCGACAAAAACTGTATACACTTCGAGTCACCTGTCGCAGCGGAGCAGAGCTTGGACCAAGCCCTAGTTCGCGACCCTCGTGTCTTCACAGTGCCCGCAGTGGTGAATGACAAACTTTGAATCAAGTGACTGAGGTCTCGACATGGACGCATATTTCTTAGACTGGGCCAACCTGCTGTTGCGTTGGGTGCACGTCATCACCGCCATTGCATGGATTGGCTCCTCGTTTTACTTTGTCTTCTTAGACAACAACCTCATCAAACCCAACTCACCCGACCTGCTGGAAAAAGGCGTGGACGGTGCCATGTGGGCCGTGCACGGCGGCGGTTTTTACAACCCGCAAAAGTACATGGTGGCGCCTAAGAAGATCCACACCAAGCTGCATTGGTTTTACTGGGAGAGTTATTCCACATGGCTCACAGGCTTTGGTTTGTTCACCGTGCTGTACCTGTGGAATGCGGGCACCTTCTTGATTGACAAGTCGTTGATGGACTGGTCGCCTGCTGCGGCCATCACCGCTGCGCTGAGCTTCTTGGTTGCGTTTTGGTTCATTTACGACGCGGTGTGCCGCGTGTTTGGCTTCCGTGAAAACGGCGAACGCATTGTGGCCCTCACCATGATTGTGGTGGTCGCATTCGCAGCTTGGCTGTCGTGCCAGTTGTTCGCGGGCCGTGCTGCGTTTTTGTTGGTGGGCGCGATGATTGCCACATCCATGAGTGCCAATGTGTTCTTCTGGATCATTCCAGGCCAACGCAAAGTCGTGGCCGCCATGACATCCGGCGTGGCGATGGACCCCAAAGAGTTGGCCACGCACGGCAAGCGCGGCAAGCAGCGCAGCGTGCACAACACTTACTTCACGCTGCCCGTTATCTTTGCGATGCTGAGCAACCACTACAGCTTCCTCTACACCTACGAAAACAACTGGGTCATCTTGGTGATGATGATGCTGTCGGGTGCTTTGATTCGCCAGTTCTTTGTGCAACGCCACGGCTACCACTTGGGCCGCGCCAAGAACCCGCTGCCGTTCGCGATTGCGGGCGTGGTGATTTTGCTCAGCGTGATTGTGTGGATGCGGCCTGCACCTTCTACCTCTGCTACCGCCGCTGTGAATGCAGCCCCAGTGACCTACGCCGAAGTGAGCCAAGTGTTTGCGCAGCGTTGCTACATGTGCCACGGCGAACAAGTGCAAATGAAGAATGTGCGCTTTGACACGACTGACGGCGTCAAGCAACACGCCTTGGGTATTTACCAACAAGCGGTGGTCACCAAGCAAATGCCGATGAACAACGCCACGGGCATCACCGAAGACGAGCGGGCTGTGATCAAGCGTTGGTACGAAGCAGGAGCCGCGCTGAGATAATCAGCGCCTATGAAATTTCGTTTGATGCTGGCTTTCGCCAGCACTCTTTTTTGTGTTGCGGCTCAAGCCGGTGAAGTGACGGTGGCGGTCGCCGCCAACTTCACCGCCCCCATGCAGAAAATCGCCAAAGCGTTTGAGCAAGACACGGGGCACAAAGCCCAATTGGCATTTGGTGCCACCGGCAAGTTCTACGCCCAAATCAAAAATGCTGCGCCGTTTGCGGTGCTGTTGGCCGCTGATGACGAAACCCCTGTACGTTTAGAAAAAGAAGGCTTTGCCGTTGCTGGCACACGCTTCACCTACGCCACGGGCCGCTTGGCGTTGTGGAGCAAGCAGCCCCATTTGGTGGACGAGAAGGCCGAGGTGCTGCGCAGCCACAGCTTTGAAAAACTCGGCATACACAAGATTGCCATGGCCGACCCCAAGCTCGCCCCCTACGGCGCAGCGGCGATGGAGGTCATCCACAAAATGGGTGTGCAAACCCACGTGATTCCGAAGTTGGTGCAAGGCGAAAGCATTGGCCAGACCTACCAGTTCGTCAGCACCGAAAACGCACAACTCGGGTTTGTCGCCTTGTCGCAAATTTCAGTTGATGGTCGCATCACCCAAGGCTCCGCGTGGGTCGTGCCGCAAAGCATGCACACACCACTCAAGCAAGATGCTGTGCTGCTCAATGCAGGCAAAGACAATGCTGCCGCACACGCGCTGTTGAAATACCTGAAAGGCGACACCGCCAAAGCCATCATCACCCGCTACGGCTACGCCCTGTAAAGTGTGGGCATGAATTTAAGCGCCGAAGATTTCCAAGCCATTGCGTTGACGCTGCAACTCGCCAGCGTCACCACCGTGCTGCTGCTGTTGCTTGCCACGCCGGTGGCGTGGTGGCTGGCGCACACGCACTCGGCTTGGCGCGCGCCTGTAGCCTCGCTCGTCGCACTGCCCTTGGTGTTGCCGCCCACGGTGCTGGGGTTTTATTTGTTGGTGGCGCTTGGGCCCAACGGCCCGATTGGCCAGTTCACGCAATGGGCGGGCTGGGGCACATTGGCGTTTAGCTTTTGGGGCTTGGTGTTGGGCTCGGTCGTGTATTCGCTGCCGTTCGCTGTGCAGCCACTGGTCAACGCGTTTGAAGCGATGGGTCCGCGCCCGATGGAAGTGGCCGCCACCTTGCGAGCCAGCAAGTGGGATGCTTTCTTCACCGTGGCCGTGCCTTTGGCCAAGCCCGGCTTTGTGATGGCCGCCATGCTGAGCTTTGCGCACACGGTGGGCGAGTTTGGTGTGGTGCTGATGATTGGCGGCAACATCCCCGACAAAACGCGTGTGGTGTCCACCCAAATCTACGGTCATGTTGAAGCGATGGAATACAGCCAAGCGCATGGCTTGGCCGGTGTGATGTTGGTCTTTTCGTTTGTGGTGTTGTTGGGTCTGTCGTGGTTCAACCGTCGACCTCATCGTCATGCCACGCGACATCCAAAGGCGAGCGCATGAACATCCACTTGCAGCTAGACCTCGCGCGTGCCGACTTTGATGTGTCGGTCGATGTGCTGTTGCCCGCGCATGGCATCACCGTCATTTATGGTCCCTCGGGCTGTGGCAAAACCACCTTGCTGCGTTGCGTCGCTGGGCTAGAGCCCTCGGCGCGTGGCGTGGTGCAACTGGGCCACGAGGTGTGGCAAGACGATGCAAACCATGTGCGCCTGCCCACGCACCAACGTGCCTTGGGTTATGTGTTTCAAGAGGCGTCGTTGTTTGACCATTTGGATGTGGCAGGCAACTTGGCCTACGGCCACCAACGTGCCGAAAAAAACAGCCGCAATGCGATGAGCCAAGCCGTGCAACAGCAAACCATTGAGCTCTTGGGCATTGGCCACTTGCTCAAGCGCCGCAGCCACGAGCTGTCTGGGGGCGAGCGCCAACGCGTGGCCATTGCCCGCGCCTTGGTCACGCAGCCGCGCTTGTTGTTGCTCGACGAACCGTTGGCCGCGCTCGACCACGCGCGCCGACAAGAAGTGCTGCCGTGGTTAGAAAAACTCCGCGACGACTTGAACATCCCCATGCTCTACGTCACCCACGCGGTTGACGAAGTGGCCCGCTTGGCCGACACGCTCGTGGTGATGAACGCAGGTCGTGTGCAAGCCAACGGCCCTGTGGCCGAAGTGCTGACCCAAGCCGAACTGCCCGTGGTGGTGGGCGAGGATGCAGGCGCGTTGCTGACCGGCATCGTGCTGGCCATCGACACGCAATGGCACTTGGCCCAAGTCGGCTTTGCCGGTGGCGCGCTGTGGGTGCGCGACAGCGGCTTAGAGCTTGGCCAAACCGTGCGCCTGCGCGTGCTGGCCCGCGATGTGAGCGTGACCTTGCATGAGGCCACACACACCAGCATTCAAAACCACGTGCCCTGTGTGGTGGACGCCATCACGCCGGAGGCACATCCGTCACAAACGCTGCTGCGCTTGCGCTGTGGCGACACCGTGCTGCTGGCACGCGTCACGGCGCGTGGGGTGCATGAGCTGGGCTTGCAGGTGGGCATGCCTGCGTGGGCGCAGGTGAAGTCGGTTGCGTTGGTGAAGTAAAACTTGCCAAGCCATAGTTAACGCAAATTGGCAGACCAAAAGTCTTCACCCGCTTTGCTGAGTGCGGTCTTGTCGCGGTAGAGCTTGATGGCCATCTTGATGCCCGCCATGTCGGGTGCCGCTTCGACCAACACACCGCGTGCCAAGTCTTCGTGAATCAAGGATTGGGGCAGCCAAGCCATGCCGCGTCCATCCAGCGCCATGGTTCTTAAAACAGAGGCCAAGTGCGCGGTGAACACGGTTTCTGTGGGCCAAGGTGATGCGTTCGCAGCTTGTGTTTGCGCCACGATGCGCCCAATGCCTGACTCGGCGCTGTAGCTCAGTAATTTGGCTGGGTTTTTGGTGGCGCGTTTGTTCAACGCATGCAGCGGCGTGCCATCTTTTTTAGGCGCAGAGACGGGCACGAGCAAGTCCTCGCCCACCACGATGGAGGGATAGCCTTGGGTGTCGAGCGCGTTGATGGCTTCTGCATGGGTATGGGTCAGCAGAAACTGCACTTGGCTTTCGAGCAACATGGTTTCGCAGCGCTGCAGCACATCCGAAATCAGTTGCACTTGACCGATGGCCATTTGCGATTCGAGGCCGCGCAACCAATGGGGCATGAAGGTGAACGACAGTGCATGGGTGGCGGCGATGCGCAGTGTGTTGGCGTTGGCTTCGTTGAATGCACGCGCTTCGCCTGGGATCTTGGCTGCTTTGGCCAGCATGTCTGTGGCGATGCCGTTGAACCATTGGCCGGTGTCTGTCAACGTCGCGGGTTGGTTGCGGCGGTCAAACAACTCAGCCCCCAGCCACGTTTCCAAAGCCCGTATGCGGCGGCTGAACGCAGGCTGCGTCATGTGTCGCTCATCGGCTGCACGCGAGAAATGACCACTGGCAGCGAGTGCCAAAAAGTCTTCCAGCCAAGAGAGATTCAGGGTTGTCATGGGGCGATGCTTTCAAAGCATGGGATGTGAAAAAAACAGCATTGGCGCAAATCAAAAGCGCTGCTTAGCATGCGCCCTATCGATCTTGTCCACGTTGAGTCACTGAGGAATTGAAAATGAAAATCGTAGAAATCAGAGAAATTACCCTGCCGATCAGCTCGCCGATCCGCAATGCCTACATCGACTTTAGCAAAATGACCTTGAGCCTTGTCGCCGTCATCACCGACGTGATACGCGATGGCAAACCCGTGGTGGGCTATGGCTTTAACTCGAACGGTCGCTACGGGCAAGGCATGCTGATGCGCGAGCGATTCATCCCTCGCGTGCTCGAAGCCAAGCCTGAGAGCTTGCTAGACGACACGGGCAACAACCTTGACCCACACAAGATTTGGGCCACGATGTTCACCAACGAAAAACCAGGTGGACACGGCGAGCGCTCGGTCGCCATGGGCACCATCGACATGGCGGTGTGGGACGCGGTGGCCAAAATTGAAGGCAAACCGCTGTTTCAATTGCTGGCAGATCGCTATGGCAACGGTCAGCCCAATCGCCAAGTGTTTGTGTATGCGGCAGGTGGCTATTACTACCCGGGTCAAGACCACGAAAAACTCAAAGACGAAATGCGCAGCTACATCGACCGTGGCTACTCGGTGGTGAAACAAAAAATTGGTGGGGCCTCGTTGGACGAAGATTTGCGCCGCATCGACTCGGTGTTGAGCGTGCTGCAAGACGGCCAAAAGTTGTGTGTGGATGCCAATGGTCGTTTTGACCGCGACACCGCTGTGGCCTATGCCAAAGCCTTGTCTCAATACGATTTGTTTTGGTACGAAGAGGCGGGCGACCCACTCGACTACGAGCTGCAACAAACGCTGCGCAGCTACTACAAGAACCCGATGGCCACCGGTGAAAACCTGTTCTCCATGCAAGACGCGCGCAACCTCATTCGCTACGGCGGCATGCGCCCTGATCGCGATTGGTTGCAGTTTGATTGCGCCTTGAGCTACGGCTTGGTGGAGTACCTGCGCACCTTGGACATGCTCAAAGAACATGGCTGGTCAGCCAGTCGCTGCATCCCGCACGGGGGTCACCAAATGTCGCTGAACATTGCAGCGGGTTTGGGCTTAGGCGGCAACGAAAGCTACCCAGATTTGTTCCAACCCTTCGGCGGCTTCCCCGATGGCGTGAAGGTCGAGAACAGCTTCATCACCATGCCAGACCTGCCGGGCATTGGCTTTGAAGGCAAGTCGGACTTGTTCAAGGTGATGCAAGATTTGTCGCGCTAAGTTTGGCGACACCTAAGCCTCTGACTGCTAAACGCCAGAGAACACCACATCCACGGCTCCAATCAGCGCACTCGATTGCGCTGATAAATTGCCCACTAATTTGCGCAAATTGCGGGTGGGTAAAGGGGCTGTGTAGTGGGCCAGTGCGCGCAGGCGCTGGCCGTTCACTGTAACGAGAGGGCAGAGCTTGTCAGGTGCTTTCGCGGCAAACTCAATCGTGGCGAGTGGAATGGTCATGCGCGTGACTAGGGCATCTAGCAAGTCGCTTTGAACCACCACTACATAAGGAATGCCGTGTGTCGCGCTTTCGCTGGGATTGGCGTAAACGTCAAATTGAGCCATGGCGATTTACCAGGGGCGCAAATCTGAGCCAGGAATGCCTTGCTTTTCGACCCAAGTGTTTTGGGCTGCGATCCATTCGCCAAACTCGTCTTCAAATTGCTTTTTGCGAGCGGCCAAGCTGTTGTTGTTTTGGTTGGCCTGCAAGGCGCGGTATTGGTCGGCCGACAGGATGACGGTGTCAATTTGGCCCGCTTTTTCAACAAACACGGGCTCGCGCTTGGCGAGGGCGCAAATGCTGCCAAAACGGTTTTTGGCTTCTGTGGCTGTGATTTGCATGGCGTGCTCCTAGTGTTTAGCCATTTTAGCTAAAGCTTCGGCTTGGCTGCAAGCCTTAAAACCACCAAGCCACCGCCTGCGGAATTACCACTGCCCCCACGATGCCATGAAGACCCATGCCGAGGCTGGCATAAGCCCCAGCCTCGGCGTTCACACTGAACGCACGAGAGGTGCCTATGCCGTGTGCGGCCACACCGAGGGCAAAGCCGCGTTGCCACCACGCGGTCACGCGCAGGGCGTCAAGCACGTAGCGGCCAAGAATGGCGCCCAAGATGCCTGTGCTCACCGCAAAGATGGCGGTCAACGTGGGCGAGGCTTGCACGCGTTCGGCAATGCCCATTGCAATCGGCGCGGTGACCGACTTGGCCACTAGCCCACGCATCAACGATTCGTCCACACCCAACCAACGCGCCACGCCTACCGCGGTGAACACCGAGGTCACGCCACCCGCCATCAGTGACAGCAGCAACACGCCCATGCGGCCCTTGAGCGACGCAAAACCTTTGTAGATCGGAATGGCCAGCGACACCGTGGCCGTGCCCAGCAAGAAGTGCACAAACTGCGCACCCTCGAAATACTTGGCATATGGCATATCGAGCACGCTGATGCTGAGCGTGACCACCACCACCGCAATCAACACAGGGTTGGCCAGCGGGTTGCGCTGGCTGCGCTCGTACAGCGTGAGGCCCAGCAAATACGCGCTCAGCGTCAGCACCAAAGCCAGCAGCGGGCTGCCCGAGAGGTACACCCAAATGTCAGAGATGGGTGGCAACTGCGTTTGAAACTCGTTACTCATCGGTCGGCTCCTTCTTGGCCAACACCTTGAGCAAGCCCGCCGTCACCGCCACCGTGGCCACCACGCTCACCACCAGCGCCGCGCTGAGGGCCCAAGCGTTGGCTTGCAACACGGGCAAGTAAAGCACCACGCCCACCGACGCAGGAATGAACAGTAGCCCTAAGTGCTGCAGAACGCTGCCGCCCACCAAATCAATCGCCGCAGGCACGTGGCCGCGCACGCTGAGATACGCCAGCAACAACACCAAGCCCAACACGGGGCCGGGGATGAAGGGCAGGGCGAACTTGGACACCAGTTCGCCGAGGGCTTGGAAGATGAAGAGTTGGACGAGGCCTTGGATCATGGGTGGAGTTTAGACAACAGTGACGGTGTGGATACCCGATGAGCTTGGCGTTTGAATGCATTTCACGGATACAAACCGCGGAGTTCGCGTGCTTGCAGCATGCGTGTGCATGCGATGATGAATGTGGCCGTGCGCAGGCTGACTTTGTGTGTGTCCGCCGTTTGCCAGATCGCTGCAAAAGCTTCACGCATGATGCGCACGAGCCGTGCATTGATTTCGTTTTCGTCCCAGAAGAAGCTGGAAAAATCCTGCACCCATTCAAAGTAGCTGACGGTCACACCGCCAGCGTTGGCAATCACATCTGGAACGACCAACACACCACGCTCTGAGAGGATGTCGTCGGCTTCAGGTGTGGTTGGGCCGTTGGCTCCTTCAATGACAAGTTTTGCTTGTATTTGATGAGCATTGGTGGCGGAGATTTGTTGCTCTAACGCTGCTGGCACGAGGATGTCACATGGCACTTGCCAGAATTGGTCAGTTTCTAAAGACGTCGCTTGTTCAAAGCCTTTCACGGACCCGTGTTGTGCCACATAGGTCAACAGCTGTGTGACATTAAACCCTTCTTCGCAATAGAGCGTGCTGACATGGTCTTGCACCGCAACAATGCGGCAACCCGCTTCTGCAAAGAGTTTCGCTGCCACACCACCTACATTACCTAACCCCTGCACGGCCACCCGAGCCCCTTGCAAGTTCAAACCAATCCGGCGCGCGGCTTCTTCGCCAACGGTAAAGACACCTCGACCGGTGGCTTCTTTGCGCCCCAGCGATCCACCGAGGGCGATGGGTTTGCCCGTGACTACGCCCGTGGCGGTGGCACCTTCGTTCATGGAGTAGGTATCCATCATCCAGGCCATGATTTGTTCGTTCGTATTGACGTCTGGGGCTGGAATGTCACGCGTGGGTCCGATGATGATGCCGATCTCGCTGGTGTAGCGACGTGTGACGCGTTCGAGTTCACCACGTGATAGCGTTTTTGGGTCGACACGCACGCCACCTTTGGCACCGCCAAAAGGTAAATTAACAGCCGCATTCTTGACAGACATCCAAGCCGATAGAGCCATGACTTCGGACAATGTCACATCTTGGTGAAAGCGCACGCCTCCTTTGCCGGGGCCACGGCTGGTGTTGTGCTGCACGCGGTAACCCTCAAAGTGTGCCACCGTACCGTTGTCTAGCTCGATCGGTACATCAACGATCAGCATGCGTTTAGGGCGTTTGAGCGTTTCTACCCATCGCGACAGTGAACCTAAATATGGCGTGACACGATCGATCTGCTCCAAGTAAATTCCCCAAGGGCCTAGCTGCTGGGGATCAAGGTAAGACGGTAAGGGATGATTTGCCATACGGATCAACTGCCTTCCAAATTACACAGAGGTTCCAATGTGTAGTTCGTGGCTTCAAGCGCCAGACGTATAGCTTTCGCTGTTGCAACCGCCTGAGGCCCATCACCATGCACACAGATGCTGTCGATGCGGCATGGCAGATGAAGGCCGGTGGCTGTCACGATCGCTTTCGCGTTGATCATTCGCAACACCTGTTCTACGCACGCTTGGCTGTCGTGAATCACCGCCCCCTCGCGCGAGCGTGGCATGAGTTGCCCATCATCTAAGTAGGTTCGATCAGCGAACACTTCATACCGAACAGGTTGGCCTGCATCTTCAGCCGCTTTTGCGAGGATGGAGTAGGCCGGTGCCAGCAAGATCATGGCGGGGTCTAGCTTGCGCAAGGCCCTCACTACGGTGGATGCCACTGCTTCATCAGCACATGCAACATTGTGCAAAGCCCCGTGAGGTTTCACATGGGTGACGCGTCCACCTTCCGCGTTAGCGATCGCTTGCAATGCGCCGATCTGATAGAGCAGGGTAGCTTCCAAATCTTTGGCTGACATCTGCATCACACGTCTTCCAAAGCCTTGAAGATCTGGATATGAAGGATGCGCGCCAATGCTCACGCCGTGCGTCATGGCTAGGCGGACAGTTTCTTGCATGATGGTTGGGTCTCCTGCGTGAAATCCGCAAGCGACATTGGCGCTTTTGACGATCTGCAACAGCGCTGAATCGTCACCCATTTTCCAGGCACCAAAGCTTTCACCCAAGTCCGCATTGAGGTTGATTTGATGAGTTGTCATAGTCATGATTCCAATCACAGTTCGGCACGTAACATGCCGCTCACAAGGTTGCAGTTGTAGAGCGCTTGTTCATCAATGAACCCGGGTGGTAAAAACGTTTCACGTGTGGCGAGCCACTGAATCCATGCTTGGCGTTGTTCTTGCAGTGCTTGTCGAGCTTGAGCAGCCGTCACGCATTGAAAGCGTAGCCGTGATCCCGGTTTCAAATGAGCAAGTTTCGGTAGGTCTGCACTGATAACTGTCGCGATTTTTGGATAGCCACCCACCGTCTGGCCGTCAGCCAGCAACACAATCGGTTGTCCATTGGCAGGCACTTGGATGGCACCCGGTGTCACCGCATCAGAGACGATGTCGGTCGCAGCTGCGCTGATGTGGGCTAGCGCTGTGCCACGCAGTCTCAGTCCCATGCGGTCTTGTTCGACAGTCGCTTCCCATTCCTCATTTTGAAATGCGGCAATCGATTCCGGTAGGAAATGATCCTGCTGCGGACCCAGAATGACACGTATGGGACCCGCGATGTGTGTCCATGGCTTAGGGCTACGCCATTCACGAAAATCAGATGCCGTCCATGTGCTGCAAGGCAACACATCACCTGGACGAAATGCGCGCCCTTGCAATCCTTCTAGCCCTGCGCGCCAATAGCTAGATCGACTACCGAGTTGTGTAGGCAGTTGCAGACCACTGGCCACGGCCAGATACGCACAACCTGTTTCGGCGATGCCCAATGTCAATCGGTCGCCTGTTTGTAGGGTTGCGCTTTGCCAAGCTGGCAAAGAGGTGACCGTTCCGTCTTGGGTTAACCACTTAGCGCCAATGGCACCTGTCAATGCGATGCGTACGGGGCCTGACTTGATGCGCAGTTCAGTGCCCATGCCTCGTAATTCCAAAACGGCTTCGCCGCCAGCATTCCCCACTAAAGCGTTGGCAGCTTCTGCCAATGGTGCATCTAACCAGCCCGACAACGGAATACCTTCATGGCGGTGCCCTGCACGCCCTCGATCTTGCACGGTGGTACCCATGCCAGGCTGCAAGATTTCGATCATTCCTTGGGACGTTCGGTTCATGCGGCGTCTCCCAGGGCAAGAAACGCTTCACGCGCAAGCTCACCGTTGCGGCATTGAGCGAAGAGGCGTTCGTACTCAGTCGTGTTGATCGCATACCAACTGACGGTGTCGCCAGCTGCCAGCATGGCGGGTTGATCGACTTTTCGTAGATCAAACAACTGCACAGGCGTTTTGCCAATCAAGTTCCAACCCCCTGGACTTTCCCAAGGGTAGACAGAACACATCTCGCCTGCAATCGCAATAGAGTTCGCGGGTACCCTTTGGCGAGGAGTTGCCAGCCGTGGCATCGCCAGCTCAGGCGCTAGGCCTCCCATGTAAGGGAACCCAGGCAAAAAACCAATCATGTAAACGCGAAATTGGGTGTCCAACATGCGTTGGATGAGTTGGGTTTCGCTCATGTGTTTTGCCTGCGCCCAGGCCGACAGATCGGGGGCAAAGCTTGGGTCGAAGCAAGCAGGTAAGCGCCAACGTTTACCTTCGATCGCTTGCTGCTGGCTACCTTGCGCCAAAGCTAAAAGCTGTTTGGCTAGAGCGTCTGCATCTGTAGCCTGCGGCGCAAAATGCACAGTGAGAGAGCGAAACGTGGGCACTACATCTGTGATCGTTGCAAATAACGGGTTATCTAGGCGCACTTGTGCGATTCGGTTTGCTAAGGCCATGACCTGTGCATTCAGGTCAACGCTAATGTCCGTACCAAACTCTACTGTCCAGGCGCTATCTCCAAGTGCTAGTAGTCGTGTCGTCATATGCCGCATTCGTTTTTCTCACAGCGATGCAGCAGAACGCGCGGCTTGGTCATAAACACCAGAAAGTACCCGTAGCAGTCTGGCTAATTCGCCAATGTCGCGATTCAGGGACTCATCAGCTTTCAATGCGTTGATGAGGCAACTCTCGCGAATTTCTCGATAGCGCTGCACGTATTCGTTGCCCGTCGCAGTAGAAGAGTAGGTCACTTCTTTCCCGCTCTTGCGTGAGGCCACCACCCCCAACCCTTGCAGCTTTTTGAGGGAGTAGTTAATGAGGTGCGTGTCTTCCACGTTCATGATGAAACAAATGTCAGATAAGCGTTTGTCTCTCGCACGGTGTGAGACGTGGTGGAGTACCAGCACATCAAGCGGTGTGAGGTCTTTCAATCCAGCGGCTGACATGCAATGAATGATCCATCGGTGGAATGCATTTCCTGCAACGATGAGACCAAATTCGAATTCACTCATTTCGGCGCTTCGAGGGGACACCAAGTGTGACGATGAAACGATTGGCACATTCAGGTGCTGTTCGGTATTCGGTTTTTTTGCCATACATGCTCTCTGATCTTGTGGGTATATGCATCGTGCATTTGCAATCATCATAGAATCAAATCGTTGACAAATTGTCAACGATTAGGGAATATACCTATGATGAATCGTTGATAAAAAGGTAAATTCAATCCGTCATAACTTAACTACTGTTTGGAGATGTTTCATGAAGCGCACATATCTTTCTCTTGCCGCTTTCGGTTTGGCAAGTTGTCTTACTGCTGGACTGGCTCAGGCCCAAGCCAAATGGGATTTGGCTTCAGCCTATCCTGCCAATAACTTTCACTCTGAAAACTTGATGCAGTTTGCGAGCGATGTGGAGAAGGCCACGGCAGGCAAGCTGAAGGTCACTGTGCATTCGAACGCTTCATTGTTCAAGGCGACAGAGATCAAACGTGCAGTCCAGGGTGGGCAGGCACAAGCAGGTGAGGTGATTCAAGCCAGCTTGCAAAATGAATGGCAAATCTACGGTGCAGATGGCCTGCCTTTCTTGGCGGACAGCTACGACGAATCAGTCAAGCTGCAGGCTGCACAGCGTCCCATGGTTGAAAAGAAATTGGCTGATCAGGGAATGGTTTACCTCTACTCTGTGGCATGGCCGCCTCAAGGTATCTTTACCAAAAAACCTATCGCATCTGTGGCTGATCTCAAGAGCGTCAAATGGCGTGCGTACAGCCCAGCCACTGCGCGTATCGCGGATTTGGTGAAAGCACAGCCTGTGACAGTGCAAGCTGCAGAACTCTCTCAAGCGTTGGCAACTGGCGTGGTCGAGGCGACTATGACTTCAGGTGCGACTGGTGTTGACAGCAAGCTTTACGAGCATCTCAAGTATTACTACGACGTTCAAGCTTGGTTGCCTAAGAACATGGTGATCGTTAACCGCAAGGCATTTGATGCCTTGGATAAAACTACCCAAGCAGCAGTGATGACGGCTGCGGCTGCAGCAGAAACCCGTGGCTTGGCTGCGAGCAAGCGTGTTGATACTGAATCTAAAGCCAAGCTCAAGGCGAACGGCATGCAAGTGCTTGAGCCATCTGCTCAACTCAAATCAGACATGAAAAAAGTGGGTGACACGATGCTCACGGAATGGCTGGAAAAATCTGGCGCTGATGGTCAGGCATTGCTGGCTAATTACAAGCACTGATCATGGCTAACACAGATATTGCAAAACCATCTGGACTGCGACGCAGTCTGGATGGCCTGTATGCACTTGGAGGAGTCGTATCTTCTCTCTGTGTCTTGATCATCTTGTTGCTCATGGTGGGCGCTTCGTTGGGGCGTAGCCTCGATTGGCGGGTCTCTTGGATCAATGATGTGGTGTCATGGTTGTGTGCCGCGGCCGCCTTTTTTGGCATGGCCTACAGCTTTAGAAACGGCGACTTTGTACGCGTGACCTTGTTGCTTGAAAAAGTGTCCCCACGCGTTAGACATTGGCTTGAAGTGACTTCTTTGGCAACGGCTAGCGTGGCAATTTTTTACCTGAGCTTTTGGGCTGCGCGTTTCACCTATCAGAGCTGGGAGTTCAACGATATTGCAGGCAATATGGTTGCGATTCCGCTGTGGATTCCACAACTTAGTTTTGTGATTGGCGCTGCAATTTTGCTTGTAGCTGTTGTGGATGAATGTGTCTGCGTGTTGCGTGGCGGCAAGCCTAGCTACGTAGTCCGTGTCGAAGAACGTCATGCACGTGGCGATTTTTCCGAGGAGTTGTAATGAGCTTGCTTGAAATTGGTGCATTTTTGCTACTGCTGATGCTGTTGATGCTGAGCGGTGGTGTTTGGATCGCTATGGGGGTCTCCTCGTTTTCAGTGCAATAAGTGACGGTACGAAAAGCTAGCACTGGCGCGGAGGTGGTGTTGGTAGATCGTTGATTTCATTGACTTTCCTGTTCACTTTCAAATCTGCGATTCGTGGCGTCAAACCGTGGTC